>NZ_JAQSVC010000002.1 GCF_029603165.1 Galbibacter pacificus | reverse complement strand
TCCCATTCCGAACAGAGCAGTTAAGCCCGCCAGCGCCGATGGTACTACGCAAGTGGGAGAGTAGGTCGCCGCCTTCTTTTGAGCCCCGATGCCCGGACGGACATCGGGGCTTTTTTTTGCCTTTTTTTTTTGGCAACCGTGCCCGGTGCGCTACGCTAAGGGGTACGTTATAATTAAAATGCATATTGATAACTTATATCTGTTTTCATTTAGTAAATTGCAATATAAATTATTGATGTATGAAATTTACTCCCAAACTTTTACTCCTTTTTTTACTTTTTACCTCGTCTATATATGCACAAAACGGTGCTGAACCGTGTATTCTCCTTAAGAATGATGCCAATGTAATTCCTATTATAAATCTTGGCAATAAAATAGCAAGCGTTAACCTATGTCGAAATGCCGATGTAAGGGAGTTTAATTCGACGCTCAAGAAATATGCAAAGATCGATGTGTTTAACTTGACAGATTCTGAAGATATTTTACAGCAATTGGGCAGGCACGATATTGTTATATTTTCTATTGCCAATAAAGAAGTTAATTGGGAACTGCTCTATAAAATAAATAGCCTTTTGCCTCAAGCGAAGATTATAGGTGTCTCTTTTATTAAACTGGATAATTTTATTTATAACAATTATATTTTTAATGCAGATACACTTATTGAGTATGCCGATGGCGAAAAAGAAAGCTTGAATAATGCAGCATCGCTTATTTTTGGTGGAGTTGGCTGTAGTGGAAAACTTAATGCGGATATAAAAGGGCATTTTAAGAAGGGAGCGGGTATATCAATAAAAAACTTAATCCGCTTAAATTATGGAAAGCCCGAGGACGAGGGTTTGGATGCTTCGTATATACATAAAAAGGTGGATTCTATTATGGATACGGCCATAAGGGAGCAGGCTTTTCCCGGAGCCCAGCTTTTGGTAGCCAAAAATAATACGGTAATTTATCATAAATCGTTTGGGTATCATACCTTTGATAATCTACAGCCTGTCTCCAATGACGACTTATACGATTTGGCTTCGGTTACAAAAATAACAGGGCCATTGCCCGTTTTGATGCAACTGGTTGATAAAGGTAAAATAGATGTTGATGAAAAATTCAGTACTTATTGGAAGCCCTGGTCACATATTAAGGATAAAAAAGACTTAACAGTCCGGGAAATATTGGCGCATCAGGCAGGTTTGGAGCCTTATTATATTTTTTTAAATGAAATTTTGAAAAAAGGACATTTTAAGAGGAGGTATGTACGGACTGAATATAGCAAGCGTTTTCCGGTAAAGATATACAAAGACCTATATCTAAATAGGAATTTTAGGAAGAAAATGTATAGAATTATTGGGAAGTCTAAAGTTTCGGATGTAAAAAAATATAAATATTCCGGGATGAGTTTTTTAATTTATCCTGAATTGATTGAAGAATTAACAGGCGTTCCTTACGAAAATTATGTTATAGACAGCATATACAAACCTTTGGGTGCATACAATTTAATATTTAACCCAAGTGGTAAATATCCAGAAAAGCTTATTGTTCCAACAGAACTGGATACCATATACAGAAAGGCATATGTAAAAGGTTGGGTTCATGATGAAAATGCCAGTTTATTGGGTGGTGTTTCGGGAAATGCTGGTTTGTTTGCAACCGCCAACGATTTGGCTAAATTAATATACATGTACCAGTCTATGGGAGCTTATGGGGGCAAACGTTATATTTCTGAAAAAACACTGAAGGAATTTACAAAAGTACAATACCCCGAAAACGGAAATAAACGTGGATTGGGTTTTGATAAGCCATTACTTAATAATTCGGAATTGGATATCGCCCATGCATCCCCAGCACCAGAAGTAAGTCCGGAAAGTTTTGGGCATGGTGGGTTTACCGGAACATACGTATGGGCAGATCCGGTAAATAAGCTTTTGTTTATTTTCTTGTCCAACCGTGTTTACCCAACACGAACTCACAGAAACCTATATAACTTAAATGTTAGACCTTCTTTGCAACAAGTTTTTTATAAGGCTTCTTTATAGGTTGTAAATGAAGGGTGTTACCATGATTATTCATTAAATAGCCATAGCTTCAATAGTTTTTTATATTTTAGTTGTAATCATCTAAACCAATTAATGAAAACTAACTTTAATATTATTGCGGTGTTTGCTTTTTTGTGGAGCATTAATGTTTTTCCGCAGGGTTATGATATATTGGAGCAAGAACATTCGGTCAATGTAGAGATTAACGGAGAGCCATTAAAGGGTGTAGGTTGGAAAGAGGTGCCGGGATTAATTACGACAGGGGTATTTACTACTTCTGAAGCAAAATTGTCGCCGCAAAAAAGAGGGTATCGTTTTTCCCCCGACATATTTAATTTTGATGATTATAACACAAACAGCGCCAAAATTTTTAGGGCCTATAAATATCATTTAACCGATAAGCTTAAATTTCACCTTCCGTTTCAGGAAAACCTTCTTGAAAATATTTTGCTGGAGAATGGAGCAACACCAATTGATATTGAATACAAAAAGAGCAATAAGGGTAAGGTTGCTTATTTTAATGGGGTTTCCAGTTATATTGATTATGGTTCAGATGATGCAAATTTTCAGGAATTGACAATTTCAGTATGGCTCAAACCCGAAAAAGTTTCCGGTAGCAATAGTATTATTGGGAAGGGAGAAGTTTTTTCTGCCAAGATATTCAATGGAAACTTACAGTTTACCACCCCGGGAATTAAGGACCATACAAGTTATGCAGTAAACATAAAACCGGGTGAATGGATTCATGTTGCGTATGTTTATATGCCAAATGACAAAGTTTTTTTCTATCTCAATGGTCGGTTAATAGACCAGAAAGAGGCATCAACAATTGCCAATACAGACCATTCCGTTTTAATAGGCAGTAATTTATGGGGGCAATATTATAATGGTTTAATGAGCGATTTTGCTATGTGGAACCGAGCCTTGAGCGATGATGAAATATACAGCATATATCAAAAAGGCATTCCTGTTAAGAGCAATAATGCAAAATCACCAGTTTGGGCTTATTTTGCGGGAATATGTTTAATTGTATTTATAATAGTTTGGATATTAAGAAGAAAGAAATTTTCAAGAAAGATTGTAAAGATTGAAAACGAGGAGACAATAGTTTTGGGAGATTACCATATTGAGTTATTGGGAGGTCTGGTTTTAAAAAGTGACAATGGTATGGAAGATATAACGCACCTGCTATCGCCCAAAAGGAAAGAGCTATTTTTGTTGTTATTGCTATTTACCCTTAAAAGTGGAGGGATAAGTTCGAAAAAAATGGGAGAAATCTTATGGCCCAATTTTACTCCTGCAAGTATAAAAAATAACAGAAGTACACAAATAAAGGAATTAAGAAAAATATTGGAGGGTAAATTGCCCGTCGATATTGTTTTTTCTGATAAAAAATGGAGCTTGATAATCCCCAATGACATTAGAATTGATCTTTTAGAATTAAAGCACTTTATCCCAGAATTATTCAATAATATAAAACACAGCACCAAACAGTTAAAAGTAATGAGCATTTCCCATTTGGTCAATAAAGGCCCCTTTTTACCCCAATTGGATTTGGAATGGCTAGATAGTTTTAAGGCCGATTACGGAAATACCATTCTTGATATATTAACCCCGTATATTGAAGAAGAACTAGAAATTGAGCATCAGGCCTTGTTCAATATTATAGACGCCATTTTGGTTATTGACCCATTGTATGAAACTGCTGTTAAGAAAAAAATTCAACTTTATGTTAACGAGGGGAAACACATGTCGGCAAAAAAAGTGATGGATAGCTATAAAAAACTTTATGAATCCTTTTATAAGGAACCATACGATGTAAGCCTGCTTTCAAACTAATAACACATCGGTTATTTTAGACTTAAATCCTTCTATTTTTATACATTACCCCGTTTATTACCCCTTTTAGTACATCCTATATCAGTAGATTAGGGTTATTAATTCAACTAATACACTTTTATGGATAAAAAAAATAGACGGAGTTTTATAAAAAAACTTGGTGTTGCTGGGGCAGCTGCAACAATTTCGCCAATGGCTTTTGCAAAAGAAACCAAGCCTTTTGAGTTTCTAAAAAGAACCAATGGAAATAATGATTTAAGTACACTACGGATAGCTTTAATAGGTGCCGGAGGCATGGGAACAGCCGATACGCTAACCGCTTTAGAGCACCCCAATATTGAATTGAAGGCTGTATGCGATTTATATACGGCAAGGCTCGATGCGGCCAAAGCAAATTGGGGAAGCCATCTTTTTACAACCAAAAACTATAAGGAAATATTAAAAAGAGACGATATTGATGCCGTTATAATTGGTACTCCAGACCATTGGCACAAACAAATTGGGATCGATGCCTTGAAATCAAGAAAACATGTTTATTGCGAAAAGCCCATGGTACATTCTGTAGGCGAAGGCATGGAACTTATCAACGCATGGAAAAAGTCCGAGAAAATATTCATGGTAGGAAGCCAAGGGTTATCTTCCTTGGGAAATGAAAAAGCGAAGGAACTTTTGGCAAATGGAGCAATTGGCGATATTAATTATGCTGAAGGGTTTTGGGCACGAAACTCGCCTATTGGGGCATGGCAGTACCCAATTCCAGACGATGCTTCTCCTGAAACAGTAGATTGGGATACCTATATTGCAAATACCAATAAACGCCCATATGAAGCAAACCGTTTTTTTAGGTGGCGTAATTATATAGACTACGGAACCGGAATGTCTGGCGACCTGTTTGTACACCTTTTTTCAAGTTTGCATTTCATTACAAATTCTTACGGGCCAACAAAAATATCGGCTACTGGAGGCCTAAGGTATTGGAAAGATGGACGTGAGGTGCCAGATGTGTTGTTGGGGATGTTTGATTACCCAGATACGGAGCAACATCCCGGTTTTGACCTTTCTTTGCGGTGTAATTTTGTTGATGGGACCAGCGGGAGTACGTATTTAAAAATTGTAGGAAGCAAAGGTTCTATGGATGTGAAATGGGAAGAAGTTGTTTTAAAAAGAAATGCCAATTCTTTTGACGATGACGACCCATTTACCAAAGAAAAGATGAAAGGCAAAACTCAACTATCCGATAGAAAACATATGGTGCCGCCATTGGAACTTGTTTACAAAGCCGAAAATGGATATAAGGGCGCTCATTACGATCACTTTTCCAACTTCTTTAATGCCATACGCAACAGTGGAAGCGTTGTAGAAGATCCTGTGTTTGCTTTTAGGGCCGCAGCTCCTGCATTATTGTGCAACGATAGCTATAGGCAAAATAAATTTATGGAATGGGATCCGGTAAACATGAAGCTAAAATCGTAATTACGACCCGAAAAATATAATAAACCTAATTAATTTATAATGAAAAGAATTATATATATAGCACTTATAATGGCTTATGCAAGTATTTCTTGTAAGAGCAAAGAAAAAGAAAATACAGATTCTTCCACTGTAGAAGAAGTCAAGGAAGTAGCCATTCACGAAAGGAAAGAAGGAGATTGGCAATATATTTTTGATGGGACTAGCACAGATGGTTGGAGAGGTTATAATGCCGAAACCTTGCCCGAAGGATGGGTGCTGGAAGGAGATATGCTAAAATCGTTGGGAAAAGGAGGCGATATAGGCGGTGACATTATTTATGGAAAAGAAAAATATGGTGAATTTGAACTTTCTGTTGAATGGAAAATATCTGAAGGCGGCAATAGCGGACTTTTTTATCATGTTCTGGAAGGAGAGCAGTATAAAGCCCCTTATTTTAATGCACCGGAATACCAAATGATAGACCAAATAGGGTTTCCTGAGAAATTAGAGTCATGGCAGTCGCTCGGTGCCGATTACGGTATGTATAACCCCGATTATGAAGGAGCGGTAAAAAAGGCTGGCGAATGGAATACCACAAGGATTGTTTTTACAAATGAAAAAGTTGAATATTGGTTAAACGGTAAGCAAACGGTATCTTTTGTTCCTTGGTCCGACGATTGGCAAAAAAGAAAGGAAAGCGGTAAATGGAAAGATTATCCAGATTATGGAAAGGCCAAAACCGGCTATATCGGTTTGCAGGATCACGGAAGTTTTATATGGTTTAAGAATATAAAAATTAGAAAATTATGAAATTAAGGCATATAGCGGCATTGACCGTTTTGTTTCTCACCATGGCTTGTGGCTCTTCAACTTCTTTATTTAACGGCAAGAATCTTGATGGTTGGGAAATATACGGAACAGAAAAATGGTATGTAGACAATGATGGCTTGTTGGTTTCAGAAAGTGGACCCGATAAGCAATATGGGTATTTAGCTACTGATAAAACCTATCGCGATTTTGAATTGACCGCTGAATTTAAGCAAGAAGCCGATGGAAATAGCGGAATATTTTTCAGGTCGAGTATTGAAGGAACAAAAATAAGCGGATGGCAGGCCGAAGTAGCCCCGCCAGACCATGACACAGGCGGGATTTACGAATCTTATGGGCGTGGTTGGCTTATTAAGCCCGAAAAGGAAAAAGATAAATATTTAGCGTATGGAGATTGGAACAAAATGAAAATCCGAGTAGAAGGCAATCATGTTACCACTTGGTTGAACGGGCATGAGATGATTAGCTTTACCGATGATAAAATTGGACAGGCCAATGGAAAAATTGCATTGCAGATACACGATGGGGGCGGTATAAAAGTATATTGGAAGGATATAAAAATAAAAGAGCTTTAAAGGCTTAAAGAAGCAATTTGTTAATTAATGCGATAGGGCCGGCATAGAAGTGAAAACTTGTATGTCCGGCCCTTGAGCTTTTTATGATTGCCTTTATTTATTCATCCCCAAAAAAAGATTTCATAATAATTTTTAAACTGTAAAATCCCATGATAATAGCTGCAATGGCCAATAACAGCCCCAAAATTAAAACGGGCCAGTACCATGGGTGCGTTTGATTTTTAAATGCTTGATATATAACGGTGGGCGCCATAAACATTAAAAGTACTGTATAGGCAAAATATTTAAGGCTTTTAAAGAAAAGTTCTCTATTGGTTCTTTTCATCTTTATAGGCATTTATGGCATTTCTAACACTTCCGTATTTTTCAAGTAAATTTGCAGCTGTGGTTTTGTCTACATTTATTTCGTCCATAATCATTTTAATTCCCCTGTTTACCAATTTATGATTGCTTAATTGCATATCTACCATTTTGTTGCCGACCACGCGGCCCAATTGTATCATTACAGAGGTGGAAATCATGTTCAATACCAGTTTTTGGGCTGTTCCAGCTTTCATGCGGGAGCTTCCCGTAACAAATTCCGGACCTACAATTACTTCTATAGGAAACTGCGCTTCCCGGGCCATTGGACTATGTAGGTTGCAGGTAATGCATCCGGTAACGATGCCGTTTTTATTGCATTTTTTTAGGGCTCCGATTACGTAAGGGGTAGAACCGGATGCGGCAATGCCAATTACAACATCTTTTTTGGAAATATTGTATTCTTGGAGGTCTTCCCAACCTTGGGTTAAAGAATCTTCGGCAAATTCTACAGCTTTTCTTATGGCTATATCGCCACCAGCAATAATGCCAATAACCATGTCGTAAGGAACGCCAAATGTTGGTGGGCACTCAGAAGCATCTACAACACCTAAGCGTCCACTGGTGCCTGCTCCCATATAAAATAAGCGTCCGCCATTTTTAAGTTTTGGCACAATTTCCTGTACCAAAGTTTCAATGGCGGGAATTACTTTTTCTACTGCTTGAGGTACACTTTTATCTTCTTGGTTTATATTGGTCAATAGTTCTTTAACCGTCATTTTTTCAAGGTGATTATATTTAGACGGTTCTTCTGTGGTTTTAGTAAAATTCATGCTTCAAAAGTAAAAATAATTACTCAATAGTATAGGTATATTTATCGGTTTCCGACAATCTAAAGTAGCCGAACGCAAAATTATCGGGATTGGTTGTATTTATAATGTTTCCCCTAACGGTAGCCGGTTGGGTTTCAAATGGGCCACCGCCTTCATTTGCCTGGGCGAGCAATGTATACATATAATTGTAATATTGTTTGGATATTCCGCTAAGGGAAATGTCCACATCTTCGCCAGACTGGATGTCTTCACTAACAAAAAATGCAAAAACCTCGTTTCCATTAACCAAACGGTCTTCTATTACGTCGATGGTATTGTCTTTTTCGGCATCAAAAGTATACATATAATAGTTTTCTTCATCGGCGGGATCGTTAAAATATGCTTTTATCTCTATGTATTCTTCTGAAAAAACATCACCGCTATTTTGTGTAACATACGTAAGGTCCGAAACCGGCAAGAGTGTCTCTTTGGCCATATAGGTTTCTCCGTCATGCACTACGGTAAGGTTATATGTAGTGCTCATTACAGGGATAAAACTATCGGTTGTATAAAATCCGGTATTGTCTTCTTCGATAAAATCAAATTGGTTCCCTTCTTCATCGGTTATATATACCGTGGCGTTATGTACCGGGGGTACTTCATCGGCATAATAAGGCGCGGTAGTGGTTAAATGTATTTGTTGAACATTACCAGAAGTGCTTTTTTCCCATTTAATGGATGCTTCTATTACCAATCTTGGTGGTGCTGTGTCAAGATCTACGTCCACAACTTCTTCACAAGAAATTAGAAACAAGGAAAATAGGAGCATAAGCAAAGGGCTTATCTTTTTTGATATATGAGATGAAAATGTAGCCTTGTTTATTATTTTGTTTAGCGAATGTATAATTGATGGAGATTTCATGACACTAAAATTTAAAATTATAAGTAATTGACGGGACAATGCCAAAAATGGAAAGTTTTACAGCTTCATTTCGTTGTTCTTCCATATTCTCCCTGAAGGTAATAGAAGCGGCATTCTTTCTGTTATAAACATTATAGATGCTAAAAACCCATTCGCCTTGCCATTTTTTATTTGTTTTAGGCTTGGGTATGTACGTGGCCGATAGATCTAAGCGGTTGTAAAAGGGAAGCCTATTGTTGTTTCTTGGGCCGTAACTGGGTATGTTTATCCCTTCGTATTCATACTGTCCGTAAGGAAAAGTAGCGGGTCTTCCGGTCTGGAAAATAAAATTGGCTCCAAAACTCCATTTATTGGTAAGCATATAAGATCCAGTAACCGATATGTCGTGGGTTTTATCATAAGGAGTAAAATACCAATCGCCATTGTTAATACCGGGTTCTGTACTGTTTCTTCCGGGGGTTCGCTGTTTAGATTCAGATAGTGTATAGGCAAGCCAGCCTTGAAGCCTGCCAAGATTTTTTTTAAGTAAGACCTCTATTCCGTAGGCTTTTGCTTCACCGTTTAAAATAACCTGTTCAATGGCATTGTTGGCAATAAGATCGGCCCCATCGATATAATCAATCCTATTTTTAATTTTTTTATAAAACGCTTCGGTTTCCAAAGAGTATGCATTGTTGTTGATATCCTTGAAATATCCAATAGCAACCTGATCCAATATTTGAGGCTTGATAAAGGGACCGCTGGGTGCCCATACATCCAGCGGGGTAGGAGAGCTGGTATTTGAAATGAGATGTAGATATTGTGTCATCCGGTTGTAACTTGCTTTAACCGATTGCGAATCGTCTATGGCATAAGATACCGCAAGCCTGGGTTCAAGGTTGTTAAATGCAGCAATGGATGTACTTTTACTTTTGCTAATGGTATCTATTGGCGTTGCTTTTTCATATATCCCGAGGTCTTGGTTATATGTTACCGGATTGTTGTTTTCATATACATTAATTTCGCTTTGCCCCAACCTGTCGAATCTGCTGAACCTTATTCCGTATTCAACAGAAAGTTTTTCCGTAATATTTTGTTCAATATCTATGTAAGCGGCAGCCTCATTGGCATATTTATCTACCAATTTAAAATAGTTGACCCCAGAGTTTTCTCCTTCCGGTTCTATTTCCCCGGGATTGAACTTGTAATAGATATTATTAACCCCGTAATGCAATTTAAGGGTATTGGATAAGTAATGTTTAAGATCGTATTTAAAGTTGAAGTTTTTAATGCCGCTATTCCAGTTGAAGCCAACAAAATCCAAACTGAGCCCATAATAGTAATCACTATATATTAAAGATAGGTTTGAAAACAGCTTATCTGAAAATAAATGGTTCCACCTTACATTTGCCACCGCGTTTCCATAAACGTTGTTAAAACTGTCGCTAATATTAAAAACGTCCCGACCAAAATAACCCGAGAGGTACAAACTGTTGTTGTCATTAAATTTGTATGAAAGCTTGGTATTGAGATCGTAAAAATAAGCAGAATTTTCATTGTTGGTAAGTTTTAGGAAAAGATGAGCATACGAGCTTCTCCCACCAATTAAAAAAGAGCCTTTGTCTTTTACTATGGGGCCTTCTGCCAAAAGACGGCTGGCAACCACGCCGATACCGCCCGTCATATGAAAATCTTTACTGTTCCCGTCCTTTTGATAAATATCCAGTACCGATGATACCCTGCCGCCATACCTTGAGGGGATTCCGCCTTTATACAGCTTTATGTTTTTTATGGCATCGGGGTTAAAAACGGAAAAAAAGCCAAATAAATGATCTGAATTAAAAATAATGGCCTCGTCCAAGAGGATTAAATTTTGGTCGGCGGCGCCACCGCGCACATTAAACCCGGAAGCTGCTTCACCGGCATTGCTGACCCCGGGGAGCAATAAAATAGATTTTATAACATCGGCTTCCCCAAGAACGGCCGGGATTTTTTTTATGGTGGCCGTTGTAAGCGTGTTTACGCTCATTTGCGGTTCTTTAATGCTAATTTTTTCGATGTCCTCTTCAATAACAACCTCATCAAGTTCTTCGGCATCGTTCATGAGGTAAAAGTCCTTTTTTACATCATCATTAATGGCTATGGTTTCCACTATATTCTTGAAACCTAAATAACTTACCTGCACTTTGTAGGTTCCGGGAGGAATGGTTATAGAATAAAAACCATAAGCGTTTGTAGATGTTCCTACGTTTAGTTCCGGGATAATGATATTTACCCCAAGAAGGGTTTCGTTGCTGGATGCTTCGGCAATGGTCCCGCTCAGCGTTACTTTTTCCTGGGCGTATGCCGATGCAATTCCGAATAAAAAGAAAAGGCAAATTTTTATGTGGTTGGTCATTCTTTTTCTTTTGGTATTAAAAATAGGACGAATAAAGAAGAAACGATAAGAATTTCACACTATTATAACAAAACTCAATAATATTTTCTCAGTTAAAGGCATTTATATTCATATAAAATTGAAAACATCTCATAACGATTTATTAAAAAAACAAGCTTTACATCTCACTATCCAAAAGCATTTTGAAAAAGTTAGAATAATCGAGTTCAGGTTAAAAAGAAAAGGCCCTCAAAAAGAAGGCCTTATATGTACAATATTAAGATGCTATGTTATTAAATTTTATCCAATATGCCATTAAATATAGCACTTGGGCGCATTGCCTTTCTTATTTTTTCAATATTAGGAAGGTAATAACCACCAATGTCTACAGGTTTTCCCTGTGCATTGTTAAGTTCTTCAACAATAGCGGTTTCTTTTTCCGTAAGTTCTTTTGCTATTGGAGAAAAAACATTTTTAAGGTCTTTATCTTCCTTTTGGGTGGCCAATGCCTGCGCCCAGTATAAGCCCAGATAAAAATGGCTTCCCCTTGTGTCGAGTTCACCTACAATCCTTGAGGGCGATCTATCGTTTTCCAAGAATTTTCCAGTAGCATCATCAAGCGTGTTGGCAAGCACAATGGCCTTGTTGTTGTTGTTTACGTTTCCATAATGTTCTAAGGAAACAGCCAGTGCCAAAAATTCTCCTAAAGAATCCCAACGTAAATGGCCTTCTTCCAAAAACTGTTGAACATGTTTTGGGGCAGAGCCGCCGGCACCGGTCTCAAAAAGACCGCCACCGTTCATTAAAGGCACGATGGAAAGCATTTTTGCACTGGTTCCTACTTCTAGGATAGGGAAGAGGTCTGTTAGGTAATCCCTTAACACGTTACCCGTAACCGAAATGGTGTCTTTTCCATCTTTAATCCTATCCAACGTAAAATAGGTTGCTTCTTCAGGCGACATGATTCTAATGTCCAAACCTGAAGTATCATGGTCTTTTAAATAAAGATTTACTTTTTTTATCAGTTCCGCATCATGGGCCCTGTTTTTGTCCAGCCAAAAAACGGCAGGGGTGTTTGTTTCCCTTGCCCTGTTTACAGCAAGTTTTACCCAATCCTGAACAGGGAGATCCTTTACCTGGCACATTCTCCAGATATCACCTTCTTCTACTTGGTGTTCAATAATAACATTTCCGTTTGCATCCAGCACTTGAACAACACCATCTCTTGCAATTTCAAATGTTTTATCGTGCGATCCGTACTCTTCTGCTTTTTGAGCCATTAAGCCTACATTGGGAACGGTACCCATGGTAGTGGGGTCAAAAGCTCCGTGTTCTTTGCAAAAATCTATTGTTGCCTGGTAAATACTGGAATAGCTGCTGTCCGGAATAATGGCTTTGGTGTCCTGGCTTTTGCCTTGAGCATTCCACATCTGACCGGAGTTGCGAATCATGGCAGGCATCGAGGCATCAATAATAATGTCGCTTGGAACATGTAAGTTGGTAATCCCCTTATCAGAATTTACCATTGCCAAATCTGGTTGTTCGGCTAATATTTTGTTAATGGTAGCTTTTACTTCTTTTTTCTCGGTATCGGGTAAAGTTTCTATTTTTTCAAGAAGGTCTCCCAAACCGTTGTTCTCTTCAACATTTATTTTTTTCAGAAGGGCACCATGCTTTTCAAATAGCTCCTTAAAAAATACCTTTACGGTGTGCCCAAAGATAATAGGGTCTGAAACCTTCATCATGGTAGCCTTTAAATGGACCGAAAACAATACATCTTTTTCCTTGGCATCTTTTACTTGTTCTTCCAGAAAATCTACCAATGCTTTCCTGCTCATTACGGTAGCATCTATAATTTCGCCGTCCAACAACTTTATTTGTTCTTTAAGAATGCTTTTATTGTTGTTGTTATCTACAAACTGAATCTTTATGCTTTGCGCATTAGGTATGGTCAACGATTTTTCGTTGGAACGAAAATCGCCACTTTCCATGGTCGCTACATGCGATTTGGAACTTGAGGTCCATGCACCCATGCTGTGCGGGTTTTTCTTGGCGTAATTTTTAACCGCTTTTGGCGCTCTCCTG
This sequence comes from Galbibacter pacificus, assembly GCF_029603165.1. GTDB lineage: Bacteria > Bacteroidota > Bacteroidia > Flavobacteriales > Flavobacteriaceae > Galbibacter > Galbibacter pacificus. The sequence goes on along the minus strand of NZ_JAQSVC010000002.1, from coordinate 858,327 downwards.
TCAGAATTACCTTCTCTTAACACCGGATTTACGGCGCTTCCCTTTACACTGTCGAACCGAGCTTTAATCTCTTTTTCTTTGTCGTTTTTAGGTTCGTGCGGGTAATTAGGAATATTAAACCCTTTTGTCTGTAACTCTTCAATGGCGTCTTCAAGTTGCGGGATAGAGGCACTGATATTGGGAAGTTTAATAATATTGGCTTCCGGGGTTTTTGCAATTTCCCCTAATTCCAACAAATCGTCGGGAACTTTTTGGTTTTCTGAAAGCATATCAGAAAAAATAGCCAAAATCCTAGCGGCAAGTGATATATCTTTTGTTTCTATATCGATATTTGATGTTGCAGTAAATGCTTTAACAATCGAAAGCCATGAATAAGTAGCTAATGCTGGCGCTTCGTCTGTTTTGGTATAAAGAATTTTTGGTGTTTGTGACATTTATTTGAAGAACTAATTTTAAATTAAACTTGGCAAATATACAATTTAAAACATTTTTTATGCAATAGAAAGCTAACCAATTAGATAAAATTAGTGATAAAACAAAAGCCATGTCAATACAATGTATGTTTTGACATGGCTTTCTTAGAAATAGTTTCTTATGTGATTATGTAGATTCATTTTGAATTTTCCATAATTTATAATATTCCTATTTCTATTGAAACATCTTCAAGTTTTCTCAACAATGTAATCAAGACCTAACCCAGATGCTTCATTGTTGTTTTCTCATCCTACTTAAGCTTAAAACCTTTGTTTCAACTTTTTCGGCACTGATTTAGCATTTTTACGTGCTAAATTCAAACTTTCTGTCGGTAGTGAGGTCGTAAGACCTTTATCCTTGAGACACTTTAAAAACAACTATTTTTAAGAACATATAATATTCCTTAAAACATTATTGTAAATATAGCACAAAAAGCGAATAGGTTGCAATTTTTTAACTTTTTATTAATCAACAAGATACAAACAGGGGTTATTAACAATTGTTAATAAAAAAAGTCACGCTTTTGGCGTGACTTTGAAATTCTATTTTGAATAGGGTTATGATCTAACCTCTTTAATTCTAGCTTTTTTACCGGTAAGACCTCTAAAGTAGAAGATACGTGCTCTACGTACTTTACCTCTTTTATTGATCTCTATTTTTTGAAGTGCCGGCATGTTGACAGGGAAAATTCTTTCTACGCCTACGGTACCAGACATTTTTCTAATGGTAAAGGTTTCTGAAGCGCCAGCGCCCCTTCTTTGTATAACTACGCCCCTAAAGAACTGTGTACGTGTTTTTTCGCCTTCTTTAATTTCGTAGTAAACCGTAATGGTATCCCCTGCTGAAAATTGAGGAAAATCCTTTTTTTCTATAAATTCGTCTTGTACAAATTTTACTAAAGCTTCCATCGTGCTATGTTTATAAAAGTTGATTCAAACTAACGTTCACGATTATCGTCAGAGGTTAATCTGAAATTGGATGCAAAATTAATTATTATTCCTTAAAAAACAATCTTTTATGATTAATTTTTTATAGCTATTCTCTATAAATGGTTTATGCAGCCGGATACTGAGCATATTATAAGTGTTAATTGGGCGGTTGTAATTGTTGGTGAAAAGAAAAAGGGAATTAGTTATTTGTTAATGGTTAATTGTTGAACTTATGAACCTTTGCAACTTTGCACCTCTGGATTCTCAACAACATAGCATCGTAACAGTATAATAACCTTAAACTCTGAACTTGAAAACTTCCTTTTCTCATTACTTTATGCGACTTCTCCTTCGTCGAAGTGACCGGAACTTTGCTCGTTGATTGTTGTTAGATGAACTTTGAACCTTTGAAACTCTAGACTCTTAACAGTTCAATTAATGCGAATAATGACATAGCTACGTAACAACATAACAACGTAGTACTATAGCATAACAATGAACCTAAAACCTAACAAACTATTTAATAGGTAAAACAATGCTTGCAATAAGCTTTTTATATTCCCAATGTTATTTGTTTTTTCACTTTATGATACCTTAAAGAAGCTTTTATACATTCCTTTAATTCCATTCTAGGGATTTTCTGATTTAGTTGAAAAACTATTGCCCGCTTCCCTTCAAATTGGAATTTTTTGTCAAAAACAAACCTGAACGTATCTACTAATCTACTCGTGCATTGAAAATACATAGCATACTGGTCGGGTGTTTTATTTTTCCAATCTATTCGTAATGTACTATCGTCTTTGGTAACAAAACTTGGCTCTTCCCATTTCAAGGTTTCTTCCAAAACGATTACGTCATCCATTTCTTCTGCCGTTTCTATTATCAATTCTCTTAAATACTGCATTTTAGATCTAACAAAGTCGGGATAATGGGCAAAAACCTTTTCTACTTTTGGATCTGTTTTTAATTTCAACTTGGGCATATCATTTGTTTTTGCATAATGTTCAAAGTTTAACTCGATTATCTAAAAATCGAGCTAATCTAGAAAGCTTCATTAATTAGCTGCTCTTTTGCTGATTAACTTATAAACTTCGTCAGAAACTTTTTTCATTTTCAAGGCCACTTCTTCTTCTTGTATCGGTGTAAAAAGTGCAATGATATATTTAATTTTCCCATCGTCTACAATGCCAACATCGTTTGTATAAATGCTCCACCAGCCCGTTTTGTGGTAATACATGGCATTGTCCGGCAATCCCGCGGCAAGTTTACTTTTATCCAATTGCCCGCCGAGTAGTACTTTTAATTGCATGCTAACCCATGGGTTAACAAGTTGGTCGGTGTTTATTTTGTACATAAAGTCTGCTGCATGCAGGGCAGAGGTTTCTGTTCCCCTAATGGTATCGTACCCGGGGTCTTCAAATTGCCTGCCTAAAAATTTACGGGTAACCTCGCTCCCGTGCCAATTGTAGGCATGCATGGTTTTGTTTATGTGTTTTCGGTTGGCAAGGTCGATTAAACAATTGGCAGCCGAATTATCGCTTCGGGTAATCATTAAGTCCAACAGGTATTTAACGGTAACGGTATCTCCATTTTTGAGCAAAGGGCGGGGGTCGTTGAATATTTCTTTTGCTGTGTCTACGTCGTTTGGTGACTTTATTACATAGGTTCCGTACAGCGAATAATCTTTATTGCTTACTTGTTTCAGGATTTCCATGGCAACATACATTTTGTAAACAGATGCCGGATAAATAAAATTGTCCATATTAACACCGCCAATTACAGGTTGTTTCCCGTTAAGGTCTATTACGGCAAATGATATTTTCTCCATTCCATCCTCGCCAGCATCATAACTGCCGTCCAGTCCGGCATTTGTTATAATTTTTTCAAGGGCGTCCGTAAAGCTTTTTTCTTGCTGATAATAAGCAGGAATTTTAACTTGTGCATGCAGCATAGGCACGATAATCAAAAATAAAAAGAAGGTGAACTTTAGTTTCATGAGGTTGATTTTTATGAATACCTAAAAATAGGAATAAAATATGAGTATAAACCTCAATAGGAAACAGGGGCTAGGGAAATTGTAAATGGTTAATTGTAGAGCTTTGCACCTCTAGACTATCAACTCTCAACAATCAACTAGAAAACCCTTTTCCTCATTAACTTATAAATAGTATGCGACTTCTCCTAGCGTCGAAGTGACTAGAACCTAGAATCTATCAACTCTCAACAACATAGCATCATAACAGCGTAATACCCAATAACCATACAAAAGCACTTTTATTTTTATTCATCCAAAAGGTCCGGTCTTCTTTCTTTGGTACGTTTGTAGGCTTCTTCTTCCCGCCATTGTTCTATTTTAGGGAAATTTCCGCTTAATAAAATCTCCGGAACGGTATGCCCTTTGTAATCGGCTGGCCTTGTATAAACCGGGGGCGCCAGTAAATTATCCTGAAAGGAATCGGTCAGCGCCGAGGTTTCATCGTTTAAAACACCGGGAAGTAGCCTAATAATTGCATCGCACAACACGGCAGCACCAAGTTCTCCACCAGAAAGCACATAATCCCCAATAGAAATCTCCTTGGTTACAAATAAGTCCCTAACGCGTTGGTCGACCCCTTTGTAATGCCCGCACAATACAATTAAATTTCCTTTAAGGGAAAGTTCATTGGCTATTTTTTGGTTAAGTGTTTGTCCATCGGGAGTCATATATATAATATCATCATATGTTCTCTCTGCCTTAAGTTCTGAAATGCACTTGTCTATCGGCTCTATCATCATGACCATTCCCGCACCACCGCCAAATTGGTAATCGTCTATTGTCTTGTAATTATTGGTAGCATAGTTTCTTAAATTATGAAAATGGATTTCTACATGCCCTTTTTCTATGGCCCTTTTTAAAATTGAGGCTTCAAACGGACTTTTAAGCAATTCGGGGAGTACGGTAATAATATCTATTCTCATGGTTATGTGTTGAGTGAAAGTGCTATTTTTCTTTTTCTTTTTCTAAATCATTAAATTCTATAGATTCGTCTACTTCGCCTTTATAGGCTTTGATAAAAGCATTTTTAAAAATGCCTACAATAGTAGTAAAAATGTTTGAACCTACATCGTTTAGGTCGCCCTCAACTGGTATTTTCGTTGCCAGAGTGTCCTGTTTTTGGTTTTTAAAGATGAATTTAAAGAAACCGACAAAGCCTTCCCATGCCTTTTTGAAAATGTTGCTGCCTTCTTTGCCAAAGGCATCTACGATTTTTGTGTCGGTTAAGATGGGTTTAAAATAGCCTTTTAAATATCCGTCGTTAATTACAACTTCACTAAAAAGGTCGAAATTCCCTTTTTCAAAGTCGAACCCGGCATAGGCCAGTGTAAAGGAATTCAATGCCGTAACATTGGCTTTTTCAAGCGAAAAATCAAAGTCTATATCGGGAATTTGCTGGACGAGGTCCATTTTGCCATCCAAATTAATTTTACCTTGCCCAATGCTTATCGCCGTTGCCTTTACAGAAGATGGAAGTTCTTGCTCTTTGTCTACCACATTCCGCAAGTTTGTGGCTGTAAGGGATATTTGGTCGATGTAAAGGTCTACGTCCGGACTTTTGTTAAACTGAAGGAAGCCCACTTTTCCTTGTTCAATGGTGAGTTTGTTAATGTCTATCGGGACCAGATCGGTTAAAGCTTCGCTCCAATCTTCATTGGTAGGCTCTACCGAGTCTTTGACCTGCTCCTCGAAAATATAGGTTACCTTGGGCCTATATAAATTAATTTTGCTTACTATTTTTCCATTGAATAAAGATTTCCATTGAATGGAAATATCCGATTTTTCAAAATCCAGAAAAGGAATATTGCTTTCGCCGTCTATTTTATCCAGTTTTAACTGGTGGATTACATAGGCGCCGCGGTATAAATTAATATCGATGTCTTCCACATGCCCCCAATACCCCGGAATATCCTGAAGTGTATTGTTTACATAGCGTTTAACTATGCCGGGCAGCAATAGCCTAAAGATTATCAATATTATTACAACGGTTAAGACTATATAAGATAACTTTTTTCTTTTGGACATGTATTTTTATTTGAGAAAGTATTAAGATAAAAAAACTCCCCGAAAGGGGAGTCTAATAAAATCTTAAAATCCAAAACCTTATTTAGATTTTGCCAATTTTTGTTTGTTAATTTCGTCCTGAAGCTGCCTTCTTGCTTTTTGTTCCCTTTCAAGGGCTTTTCGTCGGTGCTCTTCGTACTCGTCTTCGAGTTCGGCCAGTGCTTTTCTTGCCTGTTGGGTAACCACATTGGCATTCTTAAACTTGTAAATAAACAACCCGAGAATGAGCGCTAAAATTGCTACAATTCCCCACATAATGCCTTTGTACGCAGGCTTGTTTATTAAAGCACCGAAAAAAGAAATGCTATCTTTTTCTTCGGTTACCGTGGTTAATTGTTGGTTTGTAGATGCCAGTTCTTTGTTTAGGCTTCCAATTTTGCCTTCCTGGGTGCCTGTTAACTGCTTGGAGGCAGCCAACTCTTTTTCGAGCCTTGCAACAGAGTCGAGGGTGTTTTTCTTCAACAGATAAAGCCAATTTTTCTTGACTACCTTATAGTCTTGATAATTGTTGGCCTTTTGGAAAATGTATTCAAACTGGTTGTTGATACTTCCCTTTGTTAAAGACAGTTCTTCCTCTTCTGATTGTTGCTGCGCGTTAACCGAAAAGATTGAAAATAGAAATAATGTGATTGCTGTTAAAAGTGTCTTTCTCGTCATCTTCATTCGTTAAAATGTTAATTTGGGGTTGCAAAGTTACGTTTTTACTGCTAACGAGCACAATATTAAGATATTGTTTTTAATAATAAAAAAATCTTCAAGGATTTTATAAAGTTCCGGGTTTTTTGTCTTTTTTCAATTTAAAGGTTTTGTATACCCTTAACCTAAAAATGATATCGTTTGTCCTTACGAGTTCTTCAAATTCCTGTTTGGTATAATGGTACGATATATTGAACTGGATTTTAAAGGTAGGGTCCACAACATATCCAACTCCCGGGGACAAGCGTATAATGTCGTTAATTTGTTTGGAGCTTTTTATATTAAAGAAAAATTCAACATCTATCGGGATATAAAAACCACGCCCTTTAGAAACGAAAAGCCCTTCAAGGTTAATGTTCCCCGTAATTTTATAGCGCAACCTTAAACCAAAAGACGAGCCATCATCCCTAAAAGGGTTGGTAAAACGTTCTTCCAGCCTAAAATAATGTAAAAAATCTATTCTGTTGGTTAGGTTAAACCCAATTTTATAGCCTTGGTAAATACGTAGCTCGAAAGCGTCGATATCATTAAAATTATGAATGTAATAATAGCCAACCCCGCTAACCAAACGCTGGTCGAAAATAAACTTTCTCAAATTAAACTCGTCCAGGGCATAACTTAGTTCGGCTTTGGTATTAAAACGGTTCCAGCTTTTTGGGCTTACGGTACGGTAGCCTATTTCGGTATTTAATTTAACCCGTTCACTAATTTGCCATCCCGGCTGGAAGGTAAACCATGCCTGCTTGGTTATATCGTGATCGTAAATACTGTCGTTTTCCTGGGCACATAAAAAATTGCCCATTAAGAATATAAAGCCAACAGATATAAAGGTTTTCGAAACAAAGGTTGGTATTATTAGCTTCATACTTAATACGTATAGTAATAAGATACTAAAATTAGCTAATAAATACGTAATATAAAAGGAGCCTTGTTTTTATTCTATGTTAAAAATGTAAGGCTCTCTTTTTATTTATCAATGAATGGAACAATCAAACTCGGGTCGGGTTTAATAGTATGTAAACCTTCTTACTTTGGCTATATATTTTGCCAACCTGATTACTTGGTGGCTATACCCATATTCATTATCGTACCAAATGTAAAGTACAATATTTTTTCCGTCGGAAGATACAATGGTGGCATTGCTGTCGTATATCGCTGGAGCGGAAGTTCCAATGATATCCGAAGAAACCAACTCATTGTTAAGAGAATATTTAATCTGTTCCACCAGATCTCCTTCCAGGGCATATTTTTTTAAGGTTGAGTTGATGGCATTTTTTGAAGTAGGCTTTTCCACTTCCAGGTTTAAAACCACCAAAGAGCCATTTGGAACCGGTACCCTAATTGCATTTGATGTTAATTTACCATCCAAACTGGGCAGCGCTTTTGCAACGGCTTTACCGGCACCTGTTTCAGTTATTACCATATTAAGTGCGGCTGCCCGGCCTCTTCTGTATTTACTGTGCATATTGTCTACCAAATTTTGGTCGTTGGTATAGGCATGTATGGTTTCTAAATGTCCTTTTACAATCCCTAGTGCATCTTCAACAACTTTTAAAATGGGCGTAATGGCATTGGTTGTACATGAAGCGGCCGAAAAAATATCGTATTTATTAGGGCTGTATTCGGCATGGTTGACGCCGTAAACAATATTGGGCACGTTTTTACCGGGGGCGGTAAGCAGGACCTTTTCTACACCTTTGGATTTTAAATGCTTGGCCAGGGATTTATCATCTCTGTAGGCACCCGTATTGTCTATAACCAATGCCTTTTTTATTCCATAAACGGTATAATCTATTTTTTCAGGGGCTGAAGCGTTTATTAAGTATACCGTAGTACCGTTGATTACAAGTGCTTTTTTGGCAATATCTATGGTTACGGTTCCCGGGAAGAAGCCGTGAATGGAGTCATTTTCGAGTAGCGAAGCTCTTTTTTGTAATATTTCTTCGGTAATTTCGCCACGGGTAACAATTGCCCTTAACCGTAGTTGGGAGCCTATGCCCGTTTTTGCCATAAGTTCTCTGGCCAAGAGCCTACCAATTCTTCCAAAACCATACAGAATTACATCTTTTGGTTCTATCTCCTTGGTTTTGTGGGCATCTTTTAACTTATTAATCACAAAAGAAACCGCATCAGAGTGATTGGTGTCTTCCAAATGGTATTCATAGGTGAGCTTCCCGATGTCTATTTTGGAAGAAGGAAGGTTCATGTTTTTTATTGCTTGGGCAATATCTACCGAATCGAAGATGGAAATGGGTTTTTGAACAAATTCCCCGGCATACTTATGCAGGTTCATAATCTCGCTCACGCTTTTATCAATCAACTGATTTCTAAAAAGAACGAGCTCAATGGCATTGTCGTACCAAAGGTCGCTTACAATTTTTATAAATTCAATAGTTGCCCGTCTACGGTCTGCTTGAAAAGCCAGTTCTTTTTCGTAGGTGTCATTTTTAATTGCCATATGGTATTTTAGTTTGTAGTGTTTTAATTTTTTTGCAAAAGTATATATTTCAAACGTTTTCGTAAAGGAAATTTCATAAAAAAAAGAGCCCTGTACAAGAAGCTCTTTTTTCATAAATTTTTAAAAAATTAAATGTTGTTGTAATTTTAATTTACTCACGAAAAACCAAACGTTCGCGTTCCCCATATTCGTTAATGTATACAATGCTCATCATTCCGTATGATTTTGCTTTGGCAACAGCTTTTTTTACATCGTCTACATTTTTAATTTTATCGTCGTTAATACCAATCAAGAGTTTTCCGTCCAATCCCAACCTTCTATTGTATTCATTCGAACCGTATATAACAACGCCATTTTGTCCATCAAAACGATCTTTGTCGGTTTTTGTCTGTTCCTGTACCGAAATCCCAATTTCATCAATGGTGTACACATAAGAGCTATTATCTAGCAAGGTAACGGGCAGCTCCATGGTATTGTTGTCTCGTAAAATGGTTAATTGTACGTTATCGTTGGGGCGTTTGCTTCTTAAATATCCGGTAAGGTCGGAGAATTTGTTTATTTGAATGTGGTCTACTTTTTTAATAATATCGCCCGGTTTTAGCCCAGCTTTGTCCGCACCGGATTTTTTAAATACTTCGGCAATTAAAATCCCCTGCGATTCATTGTAATCTTCTTCACTGTTACTTAAAACTCCTAAATCCTGTCCTTTAATGCCAAGGGTGCCCATTTGTACGTTTCCAAACTCCATGATATCATCGACCACTTTTTTTGCAATATTGCTGGGAACAGCAAAAGAATAGCCTATATAAGATCCCGTTTGTGAGGTTATGGCTGTATTAATGCCAATAAGGTCGCCGTTGGTATTTACTAAGGCACCACCACTGTTCCCGGGATTTACGGCGGCATCGGTTTGAATAAAAGACTGGAACTTGCCGTCCATTTCGTTCAAATCCCTTGCTTTGGCACTAATAATACCTGCGGTTACGGTAGAGGTAAGGTTAAATGGATTTCCCACGGCCAATACCCATTCTCCAATTTTAGAATTGTCGGAATCTCCAAAGGCAAGATAAGGAAGGTCTTCGTCTGCATCAATTTTAATTAGCGCAATGTCGGTTTCGGGGTCGGTACCAACCAGTTCGGCACGGTACGTCCTGTTGTTATTAAGGGTAACCTGCAATTCGGTAGCATTGGCAATAACATGGTTATTGGTAACAATATATCCATCGGGGGATATAATTACCCCCGATCCTGTACCGATCTGTGCCCTTGGTTGCCCTCCCGAACCATAAAAGTAGTCCATAATGCTCGATGGCCCCCTGCTGATGGTCATGTTTTTTACGTGAACCACTGCATGCACGGTTTTATCGGCAGCGGTTGTAAAATCTACATCATCGGCAGCCGTGGAGGCTGGATTATAACTTGCGGTAACGAATTTTGATTGGGCTGGTTGATTTTCCAAAAGGGGAATCTCTTTTTCAAAAGCTAATTTGTATATACCTAATGTAAGAGCGCCACCCAGCATGGATACTAGTAATAGACTCAAAAATTTTTTCATGGCTTTATCTACTATATTTATTTTAATTAACACATAAAATTACTTTATAATTCAGTGTTTTTTTCAACTTTAACGCACTTTAACAATGAAATATCCATATGCAATATTGTATATTTGTAAATTGATGAAAAGAGGTAAAATACGCTATTTCTATCCTATTTAAGGGATTGATGAATTATTGCGGGAATTTTTTTAGTTGAATTGCAATTGTTTATAAAAAAAATCCATGGCGGCGTTTTTAACAAAACCTTTAAAATCATTATCCATAACAATTAAAAAATGAAACTAGACTTTTATAAATACCAAGGCACCGGAAACGATTTTGTTATGATTGACAACCGTGAGCTAGTGTTTCCAAAAAACGATACCAAATTGATAAATTTTTTATGCGACAGAAAATTTGGTGTCGGTGCAGACGGACTTATACTTTTGGAAAATTGTAATGAAGCCGATTTTAAAATGGTATATTACAATGCCGATGGAAACGAAAGTTCCATGTGCGGAAATGGGGGAAGGTGCTTGGTGGCATTTGCCAACTTTCTAGAAGTCGTAAACGGGAGTTGTGCTTTCATGGCCGTAGATGGCATGCACCATGCAACCATTAATAATGGTATAGTTAGCCTAGCCATGCAAGATGTAAAAACCATTGATTTGTTTGATAATTATACTTTTTTAAATACGGGCTCGCCGCACCATGTCCAATTGGTGGGGAACCTTACCGAAATGGACATAAAAAGTGATGGTGCAAAATTGCGTTACGGCAAATATGGGAGCACCGGAAGCAATATTAATTTTGTAGAGCAAAAAGATTCCAGTGTTTTTGCTGTGCGCACCTATGAACGTGGCGTTGAAGACGAAACGCTTTCATGCGGGACCGGTGTTACGGCAGTAGCAATTGCTATGCACAAAACAAAGAAAACAGAAAGTTCAAGCGTAACCTTAAAAACCCCGGGAGGGGAATTAAAAGTTTCATTTGAGGAGAATGGGAGCGGGTATAAAAACATACATTTGGTAGGGCCTGCTACACAAGTATTCTCCGGTACAATCACCATATAATGATAACACTGTCTGGAAATACCATTTATTTACGTGCTCTGGAACCAGAGGATTTGGATTTTCTGTACAAGCTTGAAAACGACGAGACGGTTTGGGAGGTTAGTGAAACCTTGGCACCATATTCCAAATACATATTAAAAGAATACCTAGCCAACAGCCATAAGGATATTTTTGAGGTGAAGCAGTTACGGTTGGCTATTTCCAATTATGCCGAAACACTTTTGGGCTTTATCGACCTGTATGATTTTAACCCGAAAAACAAAAGGGCGGGAGTGGGAATAATAATTTTAGAAGAAGGAAACAGGAACAAGGGGATTGGAAGGGAAGCCCTTTCATTATTAATAGCATATGCCTTTAAACATTTAGATTTGCATCAGCTTTTCGCAAATATATCCGAACAAAACAAACCGAGCATTCAATTGTTTTCAAATTTAGGATTTGAAAGGGTCGGGATTAAAAAAGACTGGAATTATACTTCAGGAAAATTTCAAAACGAAATTCTATATCAAAAGATCAATAAATAATGTATATAAGAAAAATTTTAGTGGCCATAGCGCTAATAGGGGGGATTCTGGGCTTTATTTTTGTGTATTATGTGTACAATGCCGTTTTTTCACCAAATACAGCTTTTCAAAATGAAGAAGCCTTTGTTTATATAAAATCAGACGGTAGCTTTGTTAATGTAAAAGATCAGCTTACGCCTTTGCTCGACAATATGGAGACTTTTAGTAAGGTAGCCGAACGCAAAGGTTATGTAAGCAACATAAAAGCTGGGAAATATGCTATTAGAAAAGGGATGAACAATAACGAGATTATTAATTCCCTCCGCAGTAAAAATTTACCTGTAACACTTTCTTTTAACAATCAGGAAACATTGGCAAAGCTTGCCGGAAGAATAGCTTTGCAAATTGAGGCCGACAGTATTTCTTTATTGAATAGTTTTACGGATGTTAATTTTATGGATCACAGTCCGTTTAATAACGAAACTGCCATAGCCATGTACGTACCGAACAGTTATGAGTTTTTCTGGAACACTTCTGCTGAAACTTTTAGGGACCGCATGCTAAAAGAATACAACCGTTTTTGGAACCAAACGCGTCTGAACAGGGCAAAAGCCATAGGTTTATCACCAATAGAAGTAGTAACCCTTGCCTCCATAGTCCATAAAGAAACGGCAATGGTAGACGAGCGCCCACGTGTGGCGGGAGTTTATATGAACAGATTGAACAGGAATATCCCTTTACAGGCAGACCCCACCGTTATTTTCGCTTTGCGAAAAGAAGCCAACGATTATGATAAAGTGATAAAAAGAGTATTGTATAAAGACCTGGAATTAGATTCTCCTTACAATACCTATAAATATGCAGGATTGCCGCCAGGCCCGATAGCAATGCCGGATATTTCGGCAATTGATGCTGTGTTAAATTATGAAAAAAATGACTACCTGTATTTTGTGGCGGATGTCAATAATTTTGGGTATCATAAATTTGCCAAAACCCTTTCCCAGCATAATGTAAACAAACAAGCGTATGTAAAATGGCTTAATTCTCAGGCTATAAAGCGGTAAAATTTAACTTTAAGATTACTTTAACTTATTGGTTTTCTGATTATTAATTTTTATGTATATTTGCATGCTCAATTTTAAGCGGTTATACATGAGAGTAAATTATGTAAAATGTAAGGCTTAAAGAAATAAAAAAGCATGAGAAAAAAACAAATATTAAAATTTAATGTTTTAGTAGCTGTTTTAATTTTAGTAATTGCAGGGAGTTTAGGTTTTTCTTCATTAAAAAAAGCCAAAAAAAACGTTCATAACATTAATAGAGTAACTGAGCCTTTGGCGTATACGGTATCTTTAGAAAGCAGTGATGTAGAAGAAACCCCAATGCAGCCTCCATTTTTAGGGAAGTCGTTTAACGGGTTTAAAGAAGCATTGGCTTTTAAAGAGTCCAGAGGAGATTACTTTACGGTAAACTCTTTGGGGTATATGGGAAAATACCAATTTGGTGCCTCTACATTGAGAACAATAGGCGTTCATTCTAAATCAGACTTTCTTAATGATCCAGAATTGCAGGAAAGAGCATTTATAGCCAATCTTGAAAGAAACAAATGGGTTTTAAGACGCGATATAGAGTGGTATGTTGGTAGAACATTCAACGGTGTAAAAGTTACAGAATCGGGAATTTTGGCAGCAGCACACCTTGCTGGACCTGGAAATGTAAAAAGATATTTACGAACCCATGGAGCAAGTGGATTTGCTGACGCTAACGGCGCATCTATACGATATTATATGCGCAAATTCTCAGGGTACGACGTATCGCATGTAGAAGCTAATAAAGCTGCTAAGATATAATAGGTACAAAAGATCTTTATAAAGGCCTCAAAACAATGTTTTGAGGCCTTTTTTTTTCGTGAGACCCGAATTTCAAAAGCCGAAGGCGCATTGCAATTCGTGAGTCGAACGAACCCCGCTTTTGGGCGGGATTTATGCTTTCATTTTTGGTTTATGGCAACGATTCTTTTATGTATTTTACTTACTTTGCATGGATTATAAAAATGGTGGGTTTTTTATGAAGTTCCACCGAGGATCCTTTCCATTGTGCTACAGATTGGGTTTTAATATACTCGGTACCCAAGGTAATATCGCTGGCAACACACAACAAGGTATTTGGAGATAATGTTGTTATTAAATCTGCCAAAAGTTTATCGTTTCGATAAGGAGTTTCCATGAAAATTTGTGACTGGTTGAAGTCTTTGGAAGTTTTTTCTAGTTTTTTGATGGTCCTTTTCTTTTCAGACTTGTCAATGGGAAGGTATCCAGTAAAGGCAAAACTTTGCCCGTTCATGCCACTGGCCATTAAGGCCAAAAGGATAGAGGAGGGGCCAACCAAGGGAACCACCTGAATATTTTTTTTATGGGCTATGGCGGCAACATCGGCACCGGGATCGGCAACGCCGGGGCATCCTGCCTCAGAGATAATTCCCACATCGTAACCATTAAGGCATGGCGTTATAAAAGTAGGGATTTCCTCTGGTTTGGTATATTTGTTTAGGACTTGAATTTTGAGGGAGGGTTGAGATTTTTTAGGGCTAATCCTTTTTATAAATCTTCTAGCGGTCTTTTCGTTTTCAACAATATAAAAATCGACGTTTTCGATAACCCGTTTTATGGAAAGTGGTAATACTTCCAACGGTTCTACATCGCCCAAAGTGGTTGGGATTAAATAGAGTTTACCTTTGTTGCTGTTTGTTGTGTTCATTTGGGAAAATGATTTATAACAACCGAAGATACAAAGAAACTATAAAACTGAAATCTCTTTTACAATAATATCCGTGGCTTCGTCGAGCATTTTGTAAACATTATCAAAACCCGAAACCCCACCGTAATATGGGTCGGGGACGTCCATGTTTTCACCGGGAGTGAGTTTGTTTAAAATAAGGCGCACCTTATTTTTATCGGCTTCGTTCCTAGCTTGTTGTAGAATGTTTTTGTAGTTGTTCTTGTCCATTGCAAAAATCAGGTCAAAATCGTCAAAATCTTTACTGCTAAACTGCCTTCCCTTTTGCTTTGTAATATCAATTCCATATTTGGCAGCGGTTTGTATTGACCTAGGATCTGGACTAGCGCCAAGATGGTAATTGGACGTTCCGGCAGAATCAACAAAAACTTTTTCGGTATTTATTTTAGATTTTAAAATGCCTTCCGCAAGTGGCGACCTACAAATATTTCCCAAACATACCATAAGAACTCTAACCTGCATTACTGGGCAAATTTTTTACTGAGGTCTTCAATATATTTCCTGAATTGTTTATCGGTTTCTGCCAAGTTATCAACAGTTTTACATGCATGCAGCACGGTGGCATGGTCTCTTTTCCCTATTTGCGAACCGATACTGGCCAAGGATGCCTTGGTGTATTTTTTAGCAAAAAACATGGCCAATTGCCTGGCTTGAACAATATGGCGTTTTCTTGTTTTTGACTGAAGTGTTTCCACATCCATTTGAAAATAATCAGAAATTACCTTTTGGATGTAATCAATGGAAACTTCCCGTTTTGTATTCTTGACAAATTTTTCAACAATTTGGTTTGCCAGTTCTATGGTTACCTCTTTTTTGTTGAAAGAAGACTGAGCAATTAAAGAAATAATAGCGCCTTCCAGTTCCCTAACGTTTGATTTTATGTTTCTGGCAACGCACTCTATAATTTCTTCCGGCATCTCAACGCCATCACGGTATAATCGGTTTTTTAAGATGGAAATGCGTGTTTCAAAATCCGGACTTTGCAATTCGGCCGAGAGCCCCCATTTAAAACGGGAGAGCAAACGCTGTTCAATGTCCTGCATATCTACCGGAGCTTTATCCGAAGTTAAGATAACCTGTTTTCCATTTTGGTGCAAGTGATTAAAGATGTGGAAAAACACATCTTGGGTCCCGGATTTTCCCGAAAAAAACTGGACATCATCTATAATAAGCACATCTATTAATTGATAGAAATGTATAAAATCGTTTCGGGTATTCTTTTTTACGGATTCTATATATTGCTGTGTAAATTTTTCGGCAGATATATAAAGCACGGTCTTTTCTGGGTATTTATCTTTTATTTCAACCCCGATGGCATGTGCAAGGTGCGTTTTCCCCAAACCAACACCACCAAATACCAACAATGGGTTAAAAGAGGTGCCGCCGGGTTTATTGGCAACGGCCAGTCCTGCCGAACGCGCCAACCTGTTGGAATCGCCTTCCAGGAAATTATCAAAACTATAATTAGGATTGAGTTGAGATTCTATTTTAATGTTCCGTATTCCCGGAATTACAAACGGGTTTTTTAATTCGGGGTTTTTGTGCTTTACGGGAACATCGAGTTCCTGTGGCTGCATATTTGCCCGGTTGGAACTGGGAATACTTTCTGTAAATGGCTGTTTGTTGCCATACGTATTCTCCATTCTTATTACATATACCAATTTGGCGTTTTCGCCCAACTCCCTCGTTAAGGCAACTTTTAAAAGCTTAACGTAGTGTTCTTCCAACCATTCATAAAAAAATTTACTGGGAACCTGGATACTCAAAGCATTATCGGTTAACTTTACAGACTTTATGGGTTCAAACCAAGTTTTATATGCTTGGGGTTGTATGTTGTCTTTTATAAAATGTAGACAATTTTCCCATACGGATTCCGCAGTTACGTTCATTCTTTGATATTATTTTTTAATAGTTAGTCAGGTTTGATAGCGAATAGAATTTTAGAAATCAACTATCGTAAAAGGTTTAACAAATATGTGAACAAAAAACTGAAAAAAAAAATGAAAGGGGGTTGAATTTATGCTTTTTTTTTCGCATGCTTGTTAACTTTCTGTTCATACTTTCTTAACATACGTAAAATACATTTTTATATGGAAAAAACAAATAAAATTAACATAAGAGTTAGATATAGTGAGACTGACAAGATGGGGGTGGTCTATCACGGGAATTACGCGCAATATCTGGAAATGGCACGTGTAGAGTGGTTAAGGGAACTGGGCGTTTCGTACAGGTGGATGGAAGAAAATGGGGTTATGCTTCCGGTTGTTTCCTTGCAGCTTAATTATAGGAAATCTGCACGGTACGACGATGTTTTAACGGTGGAGGCAAGGCTTAAAAACACACCTTCTGTTAAGATTGAATTTGACTATACAATTTTCGATGAAAGTAACAAAATAATAGCCGAAGGGAATACCGTTTTGGCATTCATAAATGCTAAAACCTTTCGACCAATGAGATGTCCTGATTATATTCTTAACAAATTGTGAAAAATTTTATACTTCTGTTATATTTACTTCATAAAAAGACTCGAATGCCTTTATTGCTTGCTTGGCTTCACTTTTTCTAATGCTAACGGTTATTTTGCATGATAAATCCATTTTTTGACTTTCTATTTGTAAGTTTTTTTCCTTTATGACCCTCATAACATTATTCATGTCTTTATATTGAAATGCTATTAAATACCGGTTATCAATCGTTTTTTCTATAATAGAAGATGCTTCCAAACACATTTGGGCGGTTGTTTTATATGCGTTTATAAGTCCGCCAACACCTAGTTTCACTCCGCCAAAATAGCGTACCACAACAATAAGGACATTGGTAACGTTAAACGATTGTATTTGCCCATAAATTGGCATTCCAGCTGTGTTGGACGGTTCTCCATCGTCGTTGGCACGGTATTGTACTTGCCCGTCACCGGTACCAAGTTGCCATGCATAGCAATGATGGCGGGCACTGTTGTGGCTTGTTTTAATTTCTTCCAGGTATAATTTTATATCGTCTTCGGTAGAAACAGGAAAAGCATAACCAAAAAATTTGCTTCCCTTGTCCTTGAACAAAACTTCGGGCGCTTTT
The DNA here is from genome assembly GCF_029603165.1 of Galbibacter pacificus. Taxonomy (GTDB): domain Bacteria; phylum Bacteroidota; class Bacteroidia; order Flavobacteriales; family Flavobacteriaceae; genus Galbibacter; species Galbibacter pacificus. The sequence goes on along the minus strand of NZ_JAQSVC010000002.1, from coordinate 840,689 downwards.
TTGGCAATAGTTTTATAAGTATCTTTCAAAATAATGCTCCTTTTTGTTTTTACAAACTTAGTAATTGTTAATAATTGCCAAGGTAAGTTACCAACACTATTTTTAAGAAAAAGGGAAGTCTTTTTTAAATAAGGATGCAATATCTTCTTTCCCTGGAATTAAGTGCCATGTATGCAGCCCAATTTTTTTGGCAGTTTCTATATTTTCTGCGGTATCGTCTATAAAAAGGGTTTCTTGGGCAATTAATTTGTTTTGCTCTAAAACAAATTCAAAGATATCTTTATTTGGTTTCCTTAAGTTTATTTCGTGCGATAAATAAAATTTTTCAAAACAGTTTTTTAAGCGCTCGTAATTGGCAGGGGTTATATTTTTTATTACTTGTTCTATGTGCAGGTCATTGGTGTTGCTAAGCAGGAACAGGCGAAATTTGTTCTCGTTGGCCAAGGTCTCGATAAACTCCATTCTATGTTCCGGGATATGTAGGATTATGGAATTCCATATATTTTTTAATCCCGTTTTGTTTTCCTTCGGAAGAAATTTTTGGTAGGCTGCTATAAACGCATCTGTAGATAAAAGCCCCATTTCGTATTGATTATTTAGTTGAATGATTTCTTTGGAAAGTTTAAAATCAGGATATTTTTCAAGAATTAAGTTCAAGGAAGTCGCTTTCTCCAAATCGATAAAGATATCTCCAAAGTCGAATATTATATTCTTGATCATTTCTGATAAATTTTTAAAACATCTTCCATAAACTGATGCTTTTCCACAGTATTGTATTTGTTCAGTAAAGGAGCTTTCGTGCCTTCTTCAATTATTGTTTTTCCTTCAAAAACCCTTGCTTCGTCCCAAATACCTTCATCTATAAAAGTTTGTAGGGTTTTGCTTCCGCCTTCAACAATAACGCTTTGCAGGTTGTTGTTGTACAATATTCCGGCTATTTGTCCTGCAATGGGGAGGTTAAAATCAATAGCTTCAAAAAGTAAGTTGCCTTGTGGCTTTTTTTTGTTTTTTTTGTCGGTAATGCAAATCGTCGGAATGCTTTCATCTAAAACAAAAGAAGCTTTCGGGATTTTCAAACTCCTATCAATTACAATTCTAATGGGCGAATTCCCTTTCCAGTCCCTAGAATTTAATCTTGGATTGTCTTTTAAAATAGTGTTCGTGCCCACTAAAATAGCGTTTTCTTCTGTTCTCCATTTATGCACAAGCTGCCGGGAAATTTCATTGGTAATCCATATGGGAGCCCTGTTTTGTGTATCTTGAAGCGGACTCACATATCCATTTTCGCTTTGTGCCCATTTTAAAATAACATACGGCCGTTTTTGTTCCTGAAAGGTAAAAAAACGCCGATTGACCTCCTTGCAGGCTTCTTCCAAAACGCCAACGGTTACTTTGCAACCGGCTTCCATTAATTTTTTTACGCCCCGCCCGCATACTTTTTCATGGGTGTCCAAAGTACCTATAACAACATTTGGAATTCTGTGCTTTATAATTAAATCGGCACAAGGAGGCGTTTTTCCGTAGTGAGAGCACGGCTCTAAAGTAACATACAAGGTGGCTTTTTTTAATAGCGTTTGGTCCTTAACCGATTGCACGGCATTTACCTCGGCATGATTTTGCCCCGCTGGGCTGGTAAAACCTTCACCTATAATTCTATCGTCAGCAACGATAACACAGCCAACAATAGGATTTGGATACGTGTTTCCAAGTCCATTTTTGGCCAGTTGAATGGCTCTTTTTATGTAGAATTCATGTATCTTCATCCCGATATTTATAGAAGCAAAAATACTATTAACCTGAGTTCGATTATTATTACAAAGTCAAAATTAATAAAAGTATTTGGTTACAAGGCAGGTTTTCTAAGGGATAGCTCGCTATCTCATGAAAAACTAACGTTAGGAAGCAGATGCTTTATTAAAAAAATTAAGCCTTGCATCTCACTATCTAAAAGCGTTTTGACAAAGTCAGAATAACCGAACTCAGGTTATTAAATCATTGTAAAAATCTTATGAACATAAGAAAAATTCAACCAACCGATAATTTACGCATGGCTGCAATAGTAAGGGAAGTTATTGTAGAAATGGGAGCGCCTAAAGTTGGTACCGCATATGAAGATAAGGCCCTGGACGATCTATTTGCCACATACAACAAAGAGAGGGCTGTTTATTTTGTAATCGAGGATCAAAACGAAATTGTTGGTGGGGCCGGGATAGCACATTTGCCCAACGAGGGGGTAACCGTTTGCGAATTGCAGAAAATGTATTTTTTAAGCACCGTAAGGGGGAAAGGGTACGGGATGAAAATGATGGAAACGTGCTTAAGTGCCGCCCGTGAATTTGGTTTTTCAAAATGCTATATCGAAACGATGCCGTATATGACAGATGCACAAAAATTATATAAAAAAGCCGGGTTTTATTATATCGATGCACCTATGGGAAATACAGGTCATTATTCATGTCCGGTTTGGATGCTGAAAGATTTGTAGCACGAATTATTGATTGTTATTTGAAGTTTATAGTGTAGGGTTAAGAGTTAACCGTTATTTGTTATATGGGAAAAGTGAAGAGTGAAAAGTGATTAGGGGGGTAGTTAATTGTTAATGGTTAAATGTTTTATGTTAGCGATATTTGAAACCTGAAACCTGAAACTTTGCACCTTTGCATTTCTCAACCCTCAACAACATAGCAACATAACATCGTAACAAGGAAAAAAGCCTGAATAATAGTGATAAGGGAAAAGTGATAAGGAAAAAGTTATTTGTTAATGGTTAACTGTTAATTGTTGAAACTCTGAACTCTGGCCTCTCAACCCTCAACAACCAACAACATAGCATCATAACAGCGTAACAACGAAAAAAACCTGAAACGAGGAAAAATGCAAGAAACCAAAAATATACAGTTAAAAGCTATAAAAGAGCAGTTTAAAAATGAGCTGAAGGAAATCTATCCGGTAGAAGAGATCCAAACCTTTTTTAATTGGTTGTGCGAATCGTTTTTGGGATATAAGCCATATCAAATTACTCAAAACAGTGATGATTATTTGGAAGGTAGAGTGAAAAATCAATTTTTATTGGCCTTAAAAGAGCTAAAGGAAGAAAAGCCCATACAATATATTTTAGGGAAAGCCTATTTCTACGGATTGGAGTTCGAAGTAAATAAACATACTTTAATCCCAAGGCCCGAAACCGAAGAATTGGTCGATTGGATCATTAAAGAAACATCAAAAGAAAAAAGCAGGCATATACTTGATATTGGTACTGGTTCGGGCTGCATCCCCATAACTTTGGCAAAACACCTTCCGAAGGCTAAAGTATTTTCGGTAGATATTTCGGGGGAAGCTATTAAAACCGCCCAAAAAAATGCTTTAAACAATGAGGTGGAAATTAAGTTCAGGGAAAAAGACATATTGCATACAGAAAGCCTCTCGGAGTTGTTTAAAGAGGAAATTAAGTTTGATGTTATTGTCTCCAACCCACCATATGTCCGTCTCCTTGAAAAAAAAGAAATAAAGAACAATGTTTTAAGGCACGAACCGGAATCGGCCTTGTTTGTAGACAACGAAAACCCACTTATATTTTATAAAAAAATAACACAATTGGCTACACAAAACTTAAAAAAAGGTGGGAAATTGTACTTTGAAATTAACCAGTATTTAGGGACGGAAATGGTACAGCTTATAAAAATGAACAGCTTTCATGAAGTTGAACTTAGAAAAGATCTTTTTGGTAACGATAGGATGCTAAAAGCTGTAAAATAAATAATAACAATAATGAAAAGTGTAGTAATATTTTGCGGAAGCAGTGAAGGAAACGATGCCATATACGGAGAAATGGCCAAAGAACTTGGAAGCACATTGGCTAAAAATAAACTTGTAACCGTGTACGGCGGTAGCAAACTTGGCCTTATGGGAAAAGTAGCCCAAGGGGCCCTGGAGAACAATGGAAAAGTAATTGGTGTTATTCCCGAATTTTTAAAAACCAGGGAAATTGTGCACACCGGAATAAGCGAAATCCGCACTACACAAAACATGCACGAGCGCAAATTGCTTATGAGCGAGCTTTCGGATGCAGTAATAGCGCTGCCGGGCGGTTTTGGCACTATGGAAGAACTTTTTGAGATTGTTACCTGGGGGCAGCTGGGCCTGCACCAAAAGCCCATTGGTATTTTAAACATTAACGGGTTTTACAACGATATGATAGCTTTGTTTAACGGAATGGTTGCCAAAGGCTTTTTAAAACAGGAAAACTACGATCTTCTTCTTATAGACGAAACAATAGATGGATTACTGACTAAAATGAAAAACTACCAACCCGTAATCGTGCCTAAATGGATTAAAAAAGAACAGACATGAAATAGTTCTATTCGGCTTGCTTAATTACTACTTATAAAATTTAGTTAATATCTGTTTGATTATCATAAAAATAAGGAGATATGAAGTATTCTCACTTATTAACTTTATTTTTGAGTAATAAACAGTATATATGAATATACCACAAACAAGTTACCCCAGAGTTGTAATTATAGGAGGAGGTTTTGGAGGCATTGCCTTGGCAAAGAAATTGGCCAAGCAGGAAATGCAGGTTGTATTGCTGGACAAGCATAATTACCATACTTTTCAGCCTTTATTGTACCAAGTATCCACCGGCGGTCTGGAACCCGATTCTATTGCTTACCCCATAAGAAAGATATTGTCTAAATACCCCAATTTTTATTTCCGATTGGCGCTGGTTGAAGCCATAGACACTGCCAAGAAAAAGGTAAATACGGATATAGGTGAATTAAAATACGATTATTTGGTACTAGCAACGGGCTCTCGTACCAATTTTTTTGGAAACAAGGAAATTGAAGCCAATAGCATGATCATGAAAACCGTACCGGAAGCGCTCAACTTAAGGAGTTTGATTTTAGAAAATTTTGAAGAAGCATTGCTCACCGATAGCTTAGACGAACAAGATGCCCTAATGAACTTTGTAATTGTTGGTGCCGGGCCAACGGGGGTAGAATTGGCAGGTGCACTGGCCGAAATAAAAAAAGGGATTTTGCCAAAAGATTACCCCGACCTAGATACGCGCAGGGCACAGATTAACATTGTACAATCTGGCGATACCATTCTTAAGGGGATGAGCGATAAAGCATCTATAAAGGCGGAAGATTTTTTGGAGGAATTGGGTGTAAACGTATGGAAAAATACCAGGGTAATTGGGTACGATGGCGATATGGTTACCACGACAACCGACCTTACTTTTAGGACCGCTACTTTAATTTGGGCGGCAGGGGTTCATGGAGAGACCGTGCATGGACTGGATGCCAAGGAACTTTTGGTGCCCGGCAACCGTGTAAAAGTAAATCAATACAACCAAGTAACGGGTTTTAATGATATTTTTGCTATTGGCGACGTGGCCTGCATGGTTACGCCAGATATGCCAAACGGCCATTTAATGGTAGCACAGGTTGCACTTCAACAAGGCGCTCATTTGGGAGATAACTTGTTGCGGTTAATCGAAAAAAAAGGTTCCATGAAGCCTTTTGCATACCATGATAAAGGAACCATGGCAACAATAGGCAGGAACAAGGCCGTTGTAGACTTGCCCCGATATAAATTTCAGGGCTTTTTTGCCTGGTTTGTTTGGATGTTTGTGCACCTGTTCTTTTTAATTGGATTTAGGAACAGGGCGGTGGTATTTATTAATTGGGTCTATAATTATGTACGTTTTGACCGCGAAGCCCGTTTAATTATCCGCCCTTATAAAAAACCAAAAATGAAGGTAAATACCATGAAACAAAAAAAGGCCTAGGCCTTTTTTTGTTTTTTATGGTCGTATTTTTTTAGTTGTGGCTATTCATCGTAAATATTTTTATAGGGGCCTCCGGCTACTTCAAAAAAAGTACCGTCTACATATCGGTAATTTTTGTCCATGGCAGCAATTTTTTCCAGATCGCTATCGGTAAGTTCTATTTCATAGCTTTCGTAATTCTGTTTTATCCGCTGCGGATTGGTAGATTTTGGTATTACGGCGGTACCCCTGCTTAAATGCCATGCAATTAATACCTGTGCCGAAGTGCAGTTATGGTCGTTGGCTATTTCTTTAATGATCTTGTTGTTAAGCAAACTAGGCTCGTTATCTTTTTTCATGCTTGTGGCGCGGTCTCCCGAACCTAAAGGAGAATATCCGGTAATAATGATGGAATTGTTATTGCAAAACTCCAAAAGTTCGTTTTGTTGCAATAATGGGTGCAGTTCCACTTGGTTTACTTCGGGTTGATGGGTGGCATCTACCATGAGGTCCTTTAATTTTTGAATGCTAAAGTTGGATACTCCTATGCTTTTTGCCAATCCGCCCTCATAAGCTTCTTCCATTTTTTTCCATGTATCTATAATGGGGGCTTCATCGGGGGTTAAAAATTCATTGGCTTTGGTAGCAAAATTTACATCGGCTTTAAAGGCAACCGGCCAATGGATAAGATAGAGGTCCAAATAATTCAACTGTAAATCGGTTAGCGTTTTTTCCAGCGCGGGAATTACTTTGTCGCTTTCATGTGCGTTGTTCCATAGTTTGGATGTTACCCAAATATCCTGTCTTTCTACAATTCCCTGTGCAAAAGCAGTTTTTAGGGCTTCACCAACTTCGGCTTCATTTCCATATGTTGCCGCACAGTCTATATGCCTATACCCGGCTTTCAATGCTTCTATTACTGCCTTTCCAACTTCACCCGGAGCCGATTTCCATGTCCCCAGCCCAATTGCTGGAAGTTTTTGTTCGTTCTTTAATGTATAGAATTTCATATAAGTGCAATTTTATTTAATTCGGTAATAAAAATAAACTCCCTCGGGGACAAGCTCACCAAACATTTATCTGGAAAAATATTTTGACTCCGAGGTAAAACCAAGAGCAACCAAATGCTCGATTATCAAGTAAAGTTCAATATAAAATCGCAAAAAAGTAGATAAGGAAAAGTTAAAAATCCTTTCTCGGATGGTGCTGATCAATTACTTTGGCTAGGTCTTTCCGGTTTAGATGCATGTAGACCTCGGTGGTGGTTATGCTTTCGTGGCCCAGCATTTGCTGGATAGCCCTTAAATCCGCCCCGTTTTGTAACAAGTGGGTTGCAAAAGAATGCCTAAACGTATGCGGACTTATATTTTTCTTGATGCCCGATTTTTCGGTTGTTCTTTTTATTACGGTAAAAACCATGGCCCGTGTTAGGCCCTTTCCCCTTCGGTTTAAAAAAACAAAATCTTCAAACCCTTTTTGAACAGGAATAAGGGGGCGTATTTCTTTTACATAAATGGTTATGTATTTTATGGTATTTGCCGCAATGGGCACAAAGCGTTGTTTGTCTCCTTTTCCGCTTACTTTTATAAAACCTTCCTCAAAAAACAAATCGGAAATTTTTAGGTTAACCAACTCCGAAACCCGAAGCCCACAACTGTACAGGGTTTCCAGCATGGTCCGGTTTCGTTCTCCTTCGGGCGTGCTAAGGTCTATTGTTTTTATAATTTGGTCTATTTCTGTTTCTGAAAGCGTATCGGGAAGTTTCCTGCCAATTTTAGGAGATTCGATGAGTTCGAGCGGATTATCGGCCCTGTAATCTTCAAAAATTAAATAATTAAAAAAGCTCTTTAAACCGGAAATTAACCTTGCTTGCGACCGCGGACTGATATTTTTTGCGGTTTCGTAAATAAAGCCTTGCAACGTTTCAGCTGAAATTTGAAGGGGCGAGTCGGTTATTTGATGCACTTCCAAGTACTTCAACAATTTTTGAATGTCCAGGCAATAATTCTCGATGGAATTTAAAGACAGGCCACGTTCTATCTTTAAATAGCTTTCATAATCGGTTATGGCATCCATCCATTTCATGCCTTAAAACTACTAATATAATTTAGTAAATGGAGATAATTTTAAAGTTATAAAATGACAAATATCATTGGAAATTGTAGCGAATGTCTTTAGTTTTGATCTAATAAACCAAAAATTATAAACATGAAAAAAGCGTTATTAACAGCAACTTTTGTAGTGGGAGCATTCTTAACAGCTAATGCTCAAAGTAGTACATCCAACAGTGCCTTGTCTGAAGGAAGTTGGTTGGTAGAGGCCAATACCAATTTTGGGAGGGCACATGCCGCCAACACAAGTTTTAGTTTAAATACTTCAGACGATTATACTGCATGGAACATAGGTTTTGAAGGCGGTTATTTTATTATGGACGACCTTGCACTTAAAGCCGGGTTGGGCTATGGCGACAGCGATAATTCTGACGGGAATTTTTCCTATAAGGTTGGCGCCAAATATTATGTAGTTTCTCAGTTCCCGGTACAGATTGACTTTAACGGAAGCACTGGAGATGATTACAGTCCGCTATTTTTAGGCCTACAAGGTGGATACGCTTGGTTTGTGGCCAATAATATTGCATTGGAGCCTGGTATCCGTTACGATATAGATATTAACGATGATGCTGACGGAGCAAGTGGATTATCACTAAATGTAGGATTTTCTTTATTCTTTTAAGAATCAAAACATTACAATTTAAAAGAGGCTTTTGCCTCTTTTTTTGTGCGAAAAAAATTTCACTTATAGAATAAAAAATATATATTAGCACTTTAAATCATTAAAAATCAAATTTAAAATGAAAAAAACTTTACTAGTACTTATTGCTATTACAGCATTTGCGTTTACTACAACCGCACAAGAATTTAAAATTGGAGCAAAAGTAGGGTTAAACATTGCCAGTTTACAAGGTGACGACCTAGAAGAATTAGATTCAAGAACCTCTTTTAACTTAGGAGCAGTGGCCGAATTCCCTATTTCTGAAAAATTCTCTTTCCAACCAGAATTATTATATTCTGCACAAGGAGCAAAAGGAGAAGAAGATGCTTCAGATTATGACGAATCTCTTTCGGGGAATATTGATTTAACAGCTAAGTTAGACTATATAAATCTTCCATTAATGGCAAAATATTATGTTGCTCCAGGTTTTAGCATACAAGCGGGCCCGCAAATTGGTTTTTTGGTATCGGCTAAATCAAAGGCTGAAGTTGGAGATTTCTCTGCGGAAGAGGACATTAAAGATAATTTTAAATCAATTGATTTTGGTTTAAACTTCGGACTTGGCTATCAATTTGAAAACGGTTTGTTTATAGATGGAAGGTATAATTTAGGGCTTTCGAATATAGCAGATTACGAAGATGGCGATGTGAAAAACGGTGTTTTTCAATTTGCTGTTGGGTATTTCTTTTTATAGAAGCCAAACCACAAATTCATAGGAACGGAAGCAATTGCTTCCGTTTTTTTATGTTTAATTTTTTACTTTTACTAAAAACTAAGCAATTCAAAGAAATATCCATGCATATTTTCAGTTCAACATTAACGTTGTAAAACATGAATGTTTCATTTGAAGATTAAAGGAAGTAAAAAAACATACATGAAATTGATCATCATAAACGGCCCCAATCTCAACCTTTTGGGAAAACGCGAACCCGAAATTTATGGTTCCGATACTTTTGAAGATTTTTACAAGAAGCTTCAAACAAAGTATAATTCGTTGGAGTTGGATTATTACCAGTCGAACGTAGAAGGCGAAATCATTAATAAATTACATGAAGTCGGGTTTGATTATGATGGCATTATACTTAATGCCGGAGCCTATACCCATACTTCGGTAGCTATTGGCGATGCCATAAAGGGAATTGCGACACCTGTGATAGAAGTCCATATTTCCAATACTTTTGGGCGGGAGTCTTTTAGGCATCAATCGTATATTTCCCCAAATGCAAAGGGGGTAGTTTTAGGTTTCGGGATGCAGAGTTACGAATTGGCCATTCAAAGTTTTTTAAATAAATAATCGATTAAAGAAATCCGGGAAATAAATTCCCAATTAAACTCCAAAAGATACAATACCAAATAATGGCACATAAAACCTATTTTAATTGGAGCACCGGGAAAGATAGTGCCTTGGCGCTTTATAAAATGAACAGCGATCCCCGTTTTTCAATAGATGCCCTTGTTACAACGGTCAATACTGAGCTAAACCGTGTGTCCATGCATGGTTTAAGGAATGAGCTCTTGGTAGAGCAGGCCAAACAAATAGGGTTGCCACTACAAACAATTGAATTGCCCGGAGAGGTTTCCATGGAAGGTTACAATGCCATAATGAAAGATTTTATGAAAAGTATAAAGGCCCAAGGATATACACATACCGTATTTGGCGATATTTTTCTGGAAGACCTTAAAGCGTTTAGGGAAACGAAATTAAAAGAAGTTGGAATTGACGCCGAGTTTCCGTTGTGGAAACAGGATACCAAAAAACTGATAAACCAATTTATAGCACATGGTTTTAAAGCAATTACCGTAAGTGTAAATGCCAAATTGCTCAATAAGTCTTTTGTTGGAAGAATTATAGATGAAGATTTTTTAAAAGATTTACCAGAAAATGTTGATCCGTGTGGGGAAAACGGCGAGTTCCACACTCTTGTTTTTGACGGCCCCATTTTTAAGCAGCCCGTAGATTTTGAAAAAGGAGAGAAGGTATTAAAGGAGTTTAAGATAAACGGCAATAAAGATGAGTGCTTTAAGGATGCTGTAAATTGGGATACGGCTTTTTGGTATTGCGATCTTTATAAAAAATAAGCCCCTAAAAATTTGGTTTTAGGGACTTATGCAATTTAAACGAAAATAGTAAAAAAATAAGTAACCAAACTCCTTTTCGGGAAGGTTGATTTTAAGTCAGGGGTATTTTATAGGAATTTATACCCAACCCCAAACTCGAAGAAATGATTGTTAAGCTCTCCTGTTTCACTTTCTTTTTGGGCAATGTTAGAAACACCCAAGCTATATCTTCCGTCTACAAATAATCCACTGTCAAACTCATATCCTAGTCCAAAGTTTACACCAAAACAGCGTCAGTAAAGTATTCGTTTAGGTTTGTGCGGCTTGTGCCCGTTGCCAGCCCTGCAAACCCGGTTTCGTATTCTCCTTGGGAATCCAGCAAAAAGCTAACCTGTGGCCCTGCTTGAACGCTTAGGCCTTTGTAAACACGGTACTTTACCATTACGGGAACATCAATGTACCTTAATTTGATGGTTATTTCATTAGAAAGAACACCATTTGCTAAAAATTGCTTATATGTTTCATGACTGCCCAACATTGAATAGAGGACTTCCGGTTGTATAGAAATTTTTTCAGACATTACAACTTCTGCAAACACTCCTCCATAAAGTCCGGTTCGGTAGTTGTTCGACATAAGCTTATTCTCACCAGAAATGGTAGACAAGCTTGTCCCTCCCTTAAGACCAAAATAAAATTCTTGAGCATTCATAGTAATTGCTGTACCTAAGCAAAGCACAGCAAGTAAAAAAAGTTTTTTCATGATTCTTAAAATTTATAAATACGGTGCAAACATATGTAGAAAATATTTATAAATAGAAAGTTTTTATACTATTTAATTTTAATTAAAATGTATGATTTTATATTTCAAAGGTTTAGAAAATAAATTTAACATTTATATATGAAAATACTTGTTTTTATTAGGTCTGTAAATGATGTTTATAGAAATAAAAAAAACTGCTTAAGGTATTTTGTCTTAAGCAGTTTTCAAGAAGTGGGTTGTTTATTTTTATAGATGAATTACTTCATCATAAGCATCGGCAACGGCCTCCATTACAGCTTCGCTCATGGTTGGGTGCGGGTGCACGGCCTTTAATACTTCATGTCCGGTAGTTTCCAGTTTTCTGGCTACAACGGCTTCGGCTATCATGTCGGTAACTCCGGCACCAATCATATGGCAGCCAAGCCATTCGCCGTATTTGGCATCAAAAATAACTTTTACAAAGCCATCGGCATTTCCACTGGCCTTGGCCTTTCCACTTGCTGAAAAGGGAAATTTACCAATTTTTATATCGTATCCTTTTTCTTTGGCCTGTTTTTCGGTTAGTCCAACAGAAGCAACTTCGGGCATACAATATGTACATCCGGGGATGTTCCCATAGTCTAATGCTTCCACGTGCATACCGGCAATTTTTTCAACACAAAGGATGCCTTCGGCAGAAGCAACATGTGCCAATGCCTGTCCCGGCGTAACGTCTCCAATGGCGTAATAGCCCGGGATATTGGTTTGGTAATAATCGTTTACCAATATTTTGTCACGGTCGGTTGCAATGCCAACATCTTCCAGTCCAATATTTTCAATGTTTGTTTTAATGCCAACTGCCGAAAGTACAATATCGGCCTCTAGAACTTCTTCTCCTTTTTTGGTCTTTATGGTTGCTTTAACACCTTTTCCAGAAGTATCTACCTTGGTCACTTCGGCAGAGGTCATAATTTTTACCCCGGCCTTTTTAAAGCTGCGCTCCAATTGCTTGGATACATCTTCGTCTTCAACGGGAACAATGTTCGGTAGGAATTCTACCACGGTAACTTCGGTTCCCATGGAATTGTAGAAATAGGCAAATTCAATACCAATGGCGCCACTTCCAACAACAATCATCTTTTTAGGTTGTTCCTTGAGCGACATGGCTTCGCGATAGCCAATTACTTTTTTGCCATCCTGTGGCAAACTTGGCAATTCGCGTGAACGCGCTCCTGTTGCTATAATAATATGGTCGGCACTGTATTCGGTGGTTTTTCCGTCTTTATCCTTTACGTCTATTTTTTTACCGGGCTTTAGTTTTCCATAACCTTCAAGGACGTCAATTTTGTTTTTTTTCATTAAAAACTGTACGCCTTTGCTCATTCCATCGGCTACGCCACGGCTACGTTTTACCACGGCTTCAAAATCTTTGTCTGCATCTTTCACCTTGATACCGTAATCGCCGGCATGTTTTAAATATTCAAAAACCTGAGCCGATTTTAACAGGGCTTTGGTTGGGATACACCCCCAGTTTAAACATACCCCGCCGAGGTTTTCTTTTTCAACTACAGCCGTTTTAAAACCAAGCTGCGAAGCGCGAATGGCTGTAACATATCCGCCGGGGCCACTTCCAAGAACGATTACGTCGTATTTACTCATATTGTAGATTTTTTAATGATCTTAATTTTTGCGGATACGAAGTTAAGCAATAAGTTTCTAAAGGGTAAATTTTTTTGAAGATTTGGCGTAGTCATTGTCTGTTTAATGCTTCTGATTATTTAGGAGTAGTTAATAGTTAATGGTTAATTGTTATTAGGGGAAAGTGAAAAGTGATTAGGGATTAGTTAATTGAACACTTTCTTGGCGATATTTGAAATCTGAAACCTGAAACTCTGCAACTTTGAACCTTTGCACCTTTGCACCTTTGAACCTCTGCAATAACAACATAACAACGTAACAACCTTGAATAGTGATAAGGGAAAAGGGAAAAGGGGTTAGGGAAATAGTTAATGGTTAATTGTTGTATGTTAGGAATATTTGAAACCTGAAACCTAAAACCTAAAACCTGAAACCAGAAACCCCTGCACCTCTGAACCCTCAACAACAAAAAACCTAACCCCAGCTTCCTGTTAAATAATTGCTAATGTTGTTTAATAAAAGCTTAATTAGTTTCGTTATTCTACATACTTCAACTATTTTCATCAAAAATATTGTACATGAAATACCATTACTACTTTTTCGTTATAAGTGCTTTCCTTGGCTTTAAAGGCTTTTCTCAGCAGTCCATTTCAGCAAAAATTATCGATTCAGCCACTCAAAAACCCGTTCCGTTCGCAACCATTACACTAAATGATAAAATTGGGGTTGTAAGTGCCGAAGACGGAATGTTTATTTTAAACATGGACCAGCCCGCAACAGAAAAAGATTCGCTGTTTATAAGCTGTTTAGGGTATCAAGAGAGACGCATTGCGGCAACACAGGTAAAAAACCCCGTTATTTATTTAAACAATGAAGACATTGAACTTGATGAAATTGTTTTGCTGAACAGGGAATTATCGGTCGATGAGATTATGGAAAGGGTAGAGGACAGCCTTGAAAAAAATTACGATACCGATTATGTGGAGCAAAAGGTATTTTATCGTGCATCGGACTATAACCATATTATTGAAAAAAACGTAAAAATAAAGGAAAGCAGCATTCCGGAAATCAATCAGGCCTTTGTTGATAGCCTCACCAATAATTATCCCAATGATTTTGCCTACCATGTGGAAATTTTAGGAAACCTTTATGGAAAAATGAAAGCAGAGGAACAACAGGTAAAACTGGATATTATAAAGGCTTGCGAACTGTATGATAAAGATAATGAACTGACTTTTGATGCCGTTGAAGAAAAATTACAGGGGATTATGCGGAAACACGTAAAGCGCGACTCTTACTTTAAAATAAAATCGGGGATAATAGGTGGCAAGACCGAAATAGATTCTTCTTTTTTTGAAGATGATGCCGATACCTTGGTGGAAGCACAACGGAAGAAGGAAAAAGAAAAGAAAGAAAACTTTTTAAAATACCGGACGGGGAGCATTTCGGGCTTTTTGAAAGATAATTTTATATATGAAGACACCGATTTTAATGTAATTCATAAATCAAGAAAATATAATTTTGAACTAAAAGCCCTTACTTACCTTAACGACGACCTGGTGTACAAACTTAGCTTTGAGCCCCGTGGAGGAGCCGATTATAAAGGGATGCTATATGTAAACGCCGATGATTTTGCGGTGATACGTATTGACTATGAAAATGTAAAACCATTGAAAAAGTTTAACCTTTTTGGGGTTTCGTACATGCATTACCAACAAAAGGGCACTTTTTTATATGCTAAAAATAACCGCGATAAATACAGTTTAAAATATCAGGAAGAAACCGAAGCGCATAAAATTGGCTTTGACAGGCCTATAAAAATCATTGAAAAGAACAAACATGTAAAAGGAAGGAGGAAACAAAACGAAGTGAGTACACATTTAGACTTTACACTAACAAATACTGTTAAAAGGGAATTAGTGGTTTTTGAAACAGACGACCTTCAACAGGCCACTTTTGATGATTTTGAGCCCAAACCAGATATAATTCCAACGTATTTGCCAAATTACGACCCGAGTTTTTGGGAAGGATACAACATTATAGCCCCCAACGATGCCATAAAACAATTTAAAAGCATGGAAAGCGACTCAAAGTAACTGGATCTTTGCTCGTTGATAGTTGTTAGATAACCTTTGCAACTTTGAACCTTTGAAATCTGAACAACATAACATCATAGTTACATAACAGCGTAACAACCTTGAACCTTGAACCTAAAACCTGAAACTCTGAACTCTGGACTCTCAACCCTTAACAACATAGCATCGTAACATCATAACAACGAAAAAAACTTGAATAATAGTGATTAGTGATAGGGGAAAAGGGATTAGTTATTTGTTAATGGTTAATTGTTGGCTCCCGATATTTGAAACCTGAACCTCTCAACTCTGGACTCTCAACTCTTAACAACATAACAGCGTAACAACCTCTAAACTCTCAACCCTTAACTCTAAACTTTGAACTAGAAACCCCTTACTTATCGGGAACAAAATTTAGTGCCACGCCATTTATGCAATGCCTTTTTCCGGTGGTATTACTTGGTCCATCGTCGAAAACGTGTCCTAAATGACCGCCACAGCGCGCGCAATGTTCCTCGTCTCTTGGAACCCCGATTTTATTGTCCACCCCATAAGCAACGTTCCCTTCAATGGCACGGTCGAAACTTGGCCAGCCAGTCCCCGAGTTAAATTTGTATTCACTTCTAAACAGCGGATTACCGCAAGCAGCGCAAACATAGGTGCCTTTTTGTTTGTTTTCCAGCAAATCGCTTGAGAAAGGCCGCTCGGTGGCTTCATGGCGAAGCACGGCATATTCATCTGGAGTAAGTTGAGCCTTCCATTCGGCATCGGTTTTGGTAATGGGGAATTGAGTTTCTTGCGAAGTTGTTTCTTTTTTGTTTTGTGCCTTGGTATTGCAACTAAACAGCGCCATACATACAAGCGATAGCATAAAATGTTTCATCTTTCTTTTTTAACTATTTACGAAAATTTTGTCGGTACCGTTTTATGTTCCTTGCATTTTTAGGGCATAAAAAAGTCCGAAGTTTTTTGCTTCGGACTTTTTTGAGGTATTAAATATAATTTTAGTTCAGTTTTTGAACCGATTTAATATTTGCGGCTTTCATTACTGCATCTATGTTAGATGTGTCAACCGAATTAATTAAATCAGAAGGGACTATAACAACTCTAAAACTTTGATTGCTCAATAAATCAGGCCCAAAAGCAGAAAAATTTGAACTTTCTATAATGATTTCTACATCGACATTAGTAAAGTTAAATCGGTGTCTTAAGTCATCACCTGTATCTGAATTAAAAAATACAGTAGGTAAGGGTTCCCATATTTTTAATCCATTTTCAATTCCTTCGAGACGGTATACAAGCATAACATCTCCTTCCACTAGGGGAGGGTCATATGAATCAGAAAAAGTATAATCATTTTGAGACGAAAAATTTATATTGCTATATTCAAAAGTTTCTCCAACTATATTAACACCATCCTCCCCCGGAGGACCTTCCGGTCCTTCTGGCCCTTCACAGGCTGTAAATGCAAATACTGATACAAATAATAATGTGAATATTTTTTTCATAATCTTTTTGTTTTTTGAGTTTATATCTATGTTTTTAACAAATGCCATGCCAAGTTTGAATAAATCTTTTTCATTTCTGGTCAGGAGATTTGAGAAAATAAAATTAAAACTTTTCTATCAATCTTTCTTAATAAACTCAACAAGTTTATTAATTACTTGGTCGTTTCCTAGTATTTTTCGGTGCCCCAGACCTTTGGTAACAATAAGCTGGGAGTTTTTTAGGTTTTTATGTATGTTTTTGGACGAGGCTATCGGAGAGTCGGGGTCATCTTCATCATGAAACAATAATACAGGAATTGCTACGTCTTTTGCTGCAATGCTGGCCGAAAAATTATTTACGTCTTCCTTGGCAAGCTTGTCAAATTCCTGCTTAAGTGTTTTGCCTACCTTATCCTTGAGCCCGAGCTTGCGGGTAAAATCGTAAATAATATCGTTTATTAAATCGCCGCTCCCGATCAAGACCATATTTTTTAAGGGGAGTCCTTTTTTTACGGCATTTAGCAGGGCCATGCTCCCGAGGGAATGACCAATGGCCGTTTCAAAAGGGCCATAATGTTTGTTAATTTCTATTACGGCATCAATAAATTCCAGCATATTGGACGTTTTTCCCGGCGATCGCCCATGCGACGGGGCATCGAAACTAACGGTACAAAAACCTTCACACAACAGCGCATCGGCTATTTTTGCCAATTGGGTGCCACGACCGCTCCAACCATGCACCAAAAGAACCTTTTTTGTATTTTCTCCATAGCTATAAACTACAATTTCCTTTTTTATTGACGGCACATACATTTTTTCTTTTAGCGCGGCAGCATCCATGGAAAGCTCTCTTTTTGGAATGGGGTGTTTTATGGGGGTTGCAAATAGTTTTTTTACAAATTTACTGGCAAGCTTTGTTGAAATGGCCTGTAAGGCTTTGGCAGAATAGGTAATTGGTTTGGGGATTTTTACGCTTTGTTGATAGTTTTCTTTCTCTTTTAATGCCATTTAGTATGAATTTGATTATGAAATGCGTAAAATTTTAATACTTTTTTTATACATTTAATACGAGCACGTGTATTTATTTGAAAATCGGTCATTTTAAAAAATACAATGGCTCTTTCTGTAAACTATAGAAAGCTCAAAAATAGAGATAATATACTAACCTTCCATGTTTATATGCAAAATAAAGAACGTGTAATTGTTGAAAATGTACAACCGCAAGTTAATAAAGGTGCGTTTTATATAAAAAGGGTGCCAGGTGAAAAGGTCACGGTAACTGCCGATATTTTTTCTGACGGGCATGATATTGTATCGGCTTCTGTAAAATACAAGGTCCAAAAAGATAAAAAATGGCGGGAAATACGTATGGCCCCTACCGTAAACGATGCATGGAAGGCCAATTTTATAGTTGAAAAGGAGGGTTTGTATGCCTATGTTGTAGAAGGTTGGGTAGATCATGCATTAAACTGGCATCACGGAATTGTTTTAAAAATAAGCGACGGTCAACAGGTACAATCCGAACTGTTGGAAGGAGCAGAATATTTGGTTGCCATAAAAAAATTGTCGCCCAAAAAGGAGCATGTTTATATTGACAACTGTATTGCCGTTTTTGGAGACAGCTCAAAATACCAACAGGCAATAACAGAAGTAAGTTCAGAAAAATTTCACGGGTTGTTGCTTGATTATCCCGTGAAGACTACCATTACCAGCTCGGCTTCATTTGGGGTTAATGTTGAACGCTTAAAGGCCCGTTTTTCAACGTGGTACGAATTTTTTCCAAGATCAACTTCAGAAGAAAAAAATAAACACGGAACTTTTAAGGATTGCGAACGGTTATTGCCCAAGGTTGCAGAAATGGGCTTTGACGTGCTCTATTTTCCACCAGTGCATCCTATTGGGGAAATCAACCGAAAAGGAAAAAACAATGCCACCAATGCCCAAAAAAACGATGTTGGTTCTCCATGGGGCATAGGCTCAAAACACGGTGGTCATAAGGCCATTCATCCCGATTTGGGCAATCTGGATGATTTTAAGCAACTGGTGAAAAAGGCAAAGGACTTCAAAATTGAAATTGCCATGGATTTTGCCCTGCAATGCGCTCCCGACCATCCTTATGTAAAAGAACACCCAAAGTGGTTTAAATGGCGGCCGGACGGCACGGTTCAATATGCCGAAAATCCACCGAAAAAATATCAGGACATATTGCCTATTTATTTTGAAACAGACGATTGGAAAAATCTTTGGGAAGAATTATTGAGCATTGCACTGTATTGGGTGGAGGAGTGTGAAATTGGAATTTTTAGGGTAGATAACCCGCATACAAAGCCGTTTAATTTTTGGGGCTGGTTGATAGCCGAAGTAAAGAAAAAACATCCGGAAGTATTGTTTCTGGCCGAAGCATTTACCAAGCCAAAAGTAATGCAGGAGTTGGGGAAACAGGGCTTTTCGCAATCCTATACTTATTTTACCTGGCGGAATACAAAAGAAGAATTAACAAGCTATGTAAACGAACTTACCAAAACAGAGCAAAAAGAATATTACAGACCTAACTTTTGGCCCAATACGCCGGATATTAACCCATATGCACTGCAAACTGCCAATGAGGCCATGTATTTGCAAAAATACTTTTTGGCGGCTACATTAAGCTCGAACACGGGCATATACGGACCTGTTTTTGAGCAAATGGTTTGCGATGCCGTTCCGGGAAAGGAAGAATACAATAGCTCTGAAAAATACCAGATACAAAATTGGGACTGGAACCTGGAAAACAAGCTTACCCGTATTATAGCCAAGATAAACCAGATTAGAAAGCAAAATACTTCTTTGCAACAGACCAACAATATTGATTTTTGCGATACCGATAATGATATGCTCATGGCGTATTATAAATACGACGACCAAAAAAGTAACGAAACATTTATGGTCGTTAACATGGATGCAAACCAAATGAAACAAGGTTGGGTAAAGATGCCCCTGCATCAACTTGGCGTACAGGAAGGACATCAACTTAGAATGGAAGACCTTATTACCGGAAGCAGTTATATCTGGGATAAAGAATGGAATTATATAGAGCTACATCCTGCTTTGCCTTTTCATTTGTTTAAAATTCATAAATAAATATGTTATGGCAAAGAAAAAAGAGACTCCAATTTTACAGCCACCGTATCAATTTGATGTGGTATGGGAGGAATTAATGGAAAACGAACCGTTTTTAAAAATATTCTTATCAGATGTGCTGGAAAAATATATTGTTAATCAGCGTTGGTACGGCGGCAAATCGAGCAAGTTAAAGTATATAGAACTACAGGAATATTTTAAAATCCAGCAGGATGGAGAGGTGTATTACGGACTTTTGTTGGACGTGAATTTTAAAGAGGCATTTTACCAGCACTATTTTTTGCCCATTGCATTTGTAACCGATGAGCGGTTTGCCCAAATGGGCGCTATCCTGCCAATTACATTAAATGGCACTGAAGGCAATATTATTGATGCGGTAAACTTGGAATCGTTCAATAAATTGGTGTTTCAAAGAATATTGAATTCAGTTCCTAACGATACCACACGTGTACGATACCATAAAAGCGAATTTTTAACCGATCGGGAATATGTGTCCTCCCGGCCAATGGGGCTGGAACAGAGCAATACTTCCATTATTATCAACGAAAAATATATAATTAAGTTCTTTAGGAGGATTTATGCAAGCAAGAACCCCGATTACGAAATGAGCCGTTTTCTGTCGGAAAAAAAAGCATTTAAAAATGTTCCTACCTATAGCGGAAGCTTAAGCATTATGGATGCAAGCAATACAAACGTGACCATTGCGCTTATGCAGGAAATGTTGCCCAATCAGGGCGATGCATGGAAATTTATGCTGGACGAGCTTCATAAAATATACAGTAACCTTGAATACAAAAGTATAAACGTATATCAGCTTCCGAAGGTAAAATTGTTCGAACGCTTAAAAATTCGCGATGTTCCACCGGAAATTATAGATTGGGCAGGGCTTAATATTTTTTTAAAGCTCCAAAAATTGGCACAACGAACCGCAGAAATGCACATTGCACTTGGGTCGGAATTTGAAGATACCGCCTTTACCCCAACACATTTTAACGACGACTATACGGTTTGGCTTAAAAACAGGCTGTTGTACCAATTTCAAAACAGGATTAACAGTGTAGAGAACAATCTGCATAAACTGGAAGGATTGGCTTTAGAGCTGGCAAACGAATTTTTGGAGCGCAAAAATGAAATAAGAAAGCAATTTGTCTCGTTCGACTGGACAAAATTGAAGGGAGAGCGCATACGCGTACACGGAGATTATCATTTGGGGCAGGTTTTGGTTAAAGACGACGATTTTTATTTAATCGATTTTGAAGGAGAGCCCGAAAGCACCATTCGCGACAGAAAGGTAAAACAACCCCCGCTCAAGGATGTAGGCGGAATGTTCAGGTCGTTTCATTATGCAATATATGCCACGATTTTTAACAATGGCAACAAATACCCATATCCGCAAGAAGACCTTTTTCATGCCGGGGAATTACTGTATCGTTATTTTATTGGCGTATTTTTGGAAACATACGTAAGTCTTATTCAAGAAAATAACCTTAATATTGGGTATGTACAGGAACGTGTTTATTTGTTGAGGTATTGCATGCTGGAAAAAGCGGTATACGAACTTGGTTACGAAATGAACTCTAGGCCAAGGTGGGCGGTAATCCCGTTGGGCGGAATTATGAGCTTGTTAAAAGAAGATGAATAATGCCGTGCTGTGCCTATGAAGAAATGAATATTGGTTTTCCAAATAATAAATAAATTAACCAACAACGCACATGAACAACGTTATTTCACATAGTTTATTTACAGATTTCGATATTGACCTTTTTAAAGCAGGGAAGCATTACAGGCTTTATGAAAAACTGGGTGCGCACCTTTTGGAGAAGGATGGTGTAAAAGGCTGTTATTTTGCCGTTTGGGCGCCAACGGCAAAATCGGTTTCTGTGATAGGCGATTTTAACTATTGGTTGGAAGGCGACCACCCGCTACAGGTAAGATGGGACGAATCTGGTATTTGGGAAGGTTTTATACCGGGCATAGAGCAAGGTACCAAATATAAATACAAGATACATTCGCACAATCAGGATATTAAAACAGAGAAAGCCGATCCCTTTGCGTTTTTTTGCGAGCAGCCACCACAAACGGCCTCTATTGTTTGGGAAGCTAAGCATGATTGGAAAGACAATAAATGGATGGCCGCTAGAAAAGATACAAATGCGCTCGACAAACCATTTTCGGTATACGAAGTCCATTTGGGATCATGGCGAAGAAAAATAGAAGAATCCGGGCGCGCCCTTAATTATGTGGAACTGGCCAATGAACTGGTAAATTACCTAAAAGAAATGCACTTTACACATGTAGAGTTCATGCCAATCATGGAATATCCATACGATCCTTCATGGGGGTACCAGCTAACCGGGTATTTTGCGCCAACTTCACGATTTGGTAAACCCGAAGACTTAATGCTCTTAATAGAAAGGCTTCATCAGGAAGGTATTGGTGTTATTTTGGATTGGGTTCCATCGCATTTTCCCGATGACGCGCATGGGTTGGGTTTTTTTGACGGGTCACATCTTTATGAACATCCCGACAAGAGGCGTGGGTATCACCCCGATTGGAAAAGCCTTATTTTTAACTATGGAAGGAACGAGGTACGCTCTTTTTTAATCAGCAATGCCATTTTTTGGCTGGATAAATATCATATAGACGGACTGCGGGTCGATGCCGTGGCCTCGATGCTTTACCTTGATTACTCTAGAAAAGACGGCGAATGGGAACCTAATATATACGGCGGAAGGGAAAATCTGGAAGCTATTTCTTTTTTAAAGGAAATGAACGAAGCCGTTTATGGTAATTTTGAAGGTATACAAACAATAGCTGAAGAATCCACTTCTTACCCAATGGTTTCTAAACCGGTTTATCTGGGCGGTCTTGGCTTTGGAATGAAGTGGATGATGGGCTGGATGCACGATACCCTAGAATATTTTAAAAAGGAGTCGGTGCATAGACGTTACCACCAAAACGACATTACGTTTAGTATGACCTACGCATTTACCGAAAATTTCATGCTGCCCTTAAGCCATGATGAGGTGGTACACGGAAAACAATCTCTCTATGGACGTATGCAGGGAGACGAATGGCAGCGTTTTGCCAACCTCCGATTACTTTATGGTTACATGTTTACACACCCCGGGGCCAATTTATTGTTTATGGGAGGGGAGTTTGGACAATCTTCTGAGTGGAACTTCCAAAACAGCCTCGATTGGCACTTATTGCAATACGATGGACATAAAGGCGTACAAAACCTAGTGGCAGATTTAAACAAATTGTACAAAAAACAACCGGCCCTGCATGAAAAACAATTTAGTGCCGAAGGTTTTCAATGGATAAATTATGGAGATTCTGATAATTCTGTACTTTCATATATAAGAAAAGGGCATGATGCTGAAAATGATTTAATAATTGTTTGTAACTTTACGCCAGTTGTACGGGAAAACTATCGCATTGGAGTTCCAAGGAATGGAAAACTAAAGCAGATTTTCAATAGCGATTTTAAAAAATACCACGGAAGTCGCGTGAGCAACGCTAAAGAAGTTAAAATTGAAGCAGTTCCATACAACGGAAGGGAGTTTTCGGCAGCTATCATTCTACCGCCATTAGCTGTAACCGTTTTCAACATTTTATAAACATCGATTTATTTATTGAACACAAATTAGTTTCTTTGTAAACTATTGAAAAAGAAATTATTATGATTACCAATACTGAACTTGAGTATAAAGGGAACCTATTTCCTGCCCAAATTATAGACCATAAAAAAGAAGTCGATAAAATAACGTTTTATACCCGGAATAATGTAGCATTGCAAATTTCATTTTTAAGGGACAGCGTTTTGCGTTTCCGCTACGCGGTGGAACAGGATTTTGAGCCCGATTTTTCCTATGCAATTTCAGAAGATGCTACGTATGGATACAACCATTTGGAAATTAAGGAAAACGACGACCATTTTGCCATGAAAACCTCAAAACTGGAAGTCAAGGTATCTAAAAAAGACCTTCGGTTGGCAATATTAGACTTTGAAGGCAATATTTTAAATGAAGACGAACTGGGCTTTCATTGGGAAGAAAGTTACGAATTTGGGGGAAACATAGTGAAAATGAGTAAGTTCTCTCAGGAATCCGAAAGTTTTTACGGAATGGGCGATAAGCCCTCTCAATTAAACCTACGCGGAAAAAGAGTGCACAATTGGGCAACCGACCAATATGCGTTTGGTAAAGACCATAATCCGTTATACAAGGCGGTCCCTTTTTATATTGGGATGCACCATAGCATTGGCTACGGAATTTTTTTCGACAATACTTTTAAAACACATTTCGATTTCTGTCATGAACGGCGCAACATTACAAGTTTTTGGGCCGACGGGGGAGAGATGAACTATTACTTTATTTACGGGCCTACCATGCCCGAAGTGGTTGGGGGCTATACCGACCTAACAGGGAAACCAGAATTGCCGCCTTTATGGGTACTCGGGTTTCACCAATGCAAATGGAGTTATTACCCCGAAAGCAAAGTAAAAGAAATTGCCAATAAATTCAGGGACTTAAAAATACCCTGCGATGCTATTTATTTGGATATCGATTATATGGAAGGCTTTAGGTGTTTTACATGGAACAAAGAATATTTCCCGGATCCCAAGCGTATGGTAAGCGAACTTGCCGAAGACGGTTTTAAAACAGTGGCGATTATCGACCCCGGGATTAAAATTGATAAAAATTACTGGGTATACAACGAAGCTGTTGAAAACGATTATTTCTGTAAAAGGGCCGATGGACCTTATATGAAAGGTAAAGTATGGCCGGGGGAATGTAATTTCCCCGATTTTACAAATCCGAAAGTAAGGGAATGGTGGGCAGGACTTTATAAAGAATTGATTGCAGACATAGGAATAAAAGGTGTTTGGAACGACATGAACGAACCTGCCGTGATGGAAGTGCCCGGAAAAACATTTCCGGACGATGTGCGCCATAATTACGACGGGCACCATTGCAGCCATAGGAAGGCACATAATATTTACGGAATGCAAATGGCAAGGGCTACACATGAGGGCGTTAAAAAGTTTACGTTCCCCAAACGTCCTTTTGTAATAACAAGGTCGGCTTATTCGGGAACACAGCGGTTTACCTCGTCATGGACCGGCGACAATGTGGCCACTTGGGAGCATTTATGGATTGCCAACGTGCAGGTACAGAGAATGTGCATGAGCGGGATGTCTTTTACCGGTACCGATATCGGGGGTTTTGCAGAGCAACCATCGGGAGAGCTTTTTGCCCGGTGGATTCAACTAGGAGTATTCCATCCGTTTTGTAGGGTCCATTCCAGCGGAGATCATGGAAGCCAGGAACCTTGGTCGTTTGATGAAGAAGTAACAAACATTACCCGGAAATTTATTGAGTTAAGATATCAGCTGCTTCCGTATTTATATACCATGTTCTACGAATATACAGAATACGGGATCCCCATGTTGAAATCTCTGGTATATTACGATCAAGAAGATACACATACCCATTACAGGAATGACGAGTTTATATTCGGGAACCAAATACTGGTTTGTCCTATTTTGGAGCCCAATTCCAAAGGAAGGCGGATGTACCTTCCGCAAGGAAACTGGTATAATTTCTGGGGCGGGGAAATCACCAAAGGAGGAAAAGAATGTTGGGTGGAAGCAGATATTGATAAAATCCCGATTTTCATAAAAGAAGGCGCCATTATCCCGAAATATCCAGTACAGCAATATGTGGGCGAAAAAGAAATAGACAAGCTTACATTGGACATATATTATAAGTTGGGAAAAGAAGAATCGCAGGTTTTTGAAGATACCGGCGATGGTTTCGACTATAAAAAAGGAAGATATAGCTTACGGATGTTTAAACTGACCGGAAAAGAAAAAGAGCTCATCATTCAACAGTTTAAGGAAGGGAAATACGAAACCCCGTATGAGGTATTTAAAATCAATTTAATAGGATTGCCTTTCAAAGTAAAATCGGTTCAGGTAGACAACGTCGAAATTCCGTTACAAGACATCATCCTCAATGGCGATACAAACATGACAATAAAAAAAGATTTCACAGAACTTCATATTAAAGGATTATAATATTTTGCTTAATTTAGTGTTGTAGGTATAACTTTGCATAAAGCAACAAATTAATATAAGAGATGAGAAAATTTATTTCCGGATTAATATTTGCCGTTTTGGTAGTTTCTTGTTCAACAAACCCTTTTACGGGTAAAAGTACACTGAACTTCCAGTCGAACGATCAAATTTTTCCAACAGCATTTGCAGAATACGATCAGTTTTTAAAAGAACACAAAGTAATTACGGGCACGGCCGATGCCGAATCTATAAAACGCGTGGGGCAGCGAATAGCCAAGGCTGCTGAGCGTTGGTTCAATGCCAATGGTTACGAAGGATATTTAAAAGATTACCGTTGGGAGTATAACTTGGTACAAGATGAAGCCGTAAACGCATGGTGCATGCCGGGTGGCAAAATAGTGTTTTATACGGGTATCTTGCCAATTACCAAAACCGATACTGGAATAGCAGTGGTAATGGGGCACGAGGTAGCGCACGCCTTGGCAAACCACGGGGCACAACGTATGAGCGCCGCAACATTGCAACAATATGGTGCTTTGGCCGGAAATTTGGCCCTGGGAATGAGCGGCAGCAGTGCACAGACCATAGAACTTTTTAACCAAGCATATGGCATTGGCTCTCAAGTAGGGGTAATGCTCCCTTTTAGCAGAAGCCATGAATCTGAAGCCGATGCTATTGGATTGCGCTTAATGGCCATTGCCGGGTACAATCCAGAGGAGGCCGTAAAATTGTGGCAACGTATGAGTCAAATGGGAGGAGAGGCGCCACCGGAAATAATGAGCACCCACCCATCTAACGAAACAAGGATTCAAAATTTAAAGCAACTGGTGCCTGCGGCCAAGCAGGAAGCCGCTAAATTTGGCGTTACCTCTTTTGAATAATGTTTTTTTAACCTTGGAAATTTTATATTTAAGTATATTTGAAAGCAAGACATACAAACATGTCTTGCTTTTTAATTTTTAAAATATGGCAATACAACTACAAAAAGGAAGCAAAAAATTATTAAATGCATGGGCTTTTTACGATTGGGCCAACTCGGTATACACATTAACTATTGCTTCTTCAATTTTTCCAATATTTTACTCTGCGTTATTTGTTTCAGAAATAAAGAAGGTACAGGCTTTCGGAATGGACTTTAAAAGTACGGCTTTAATAACATTTGTAACGGCTTTTACTTTTTTGGTAGTCTCTTTTACATCGCCCATCTTGTCTGGAATTGCAGATTTTGCAGGCAATAAAAAAGGTTTTTTAAAGTTTTTTTGTTATATCGGAGGGATAGGGTGTATAGGTTTGTATTGGTTTAGCTTAGAACATATATATCTTAGCATATTATTTTACTTTATGGGCCTAATAGGTTACTGGGGCAGTTTGGTGTTCTATAATTCTTATTTACCCGATATTGCTTACCCGGAACAACAAGATAAAATTAGCGCCAAAGGATTTTCATTAGGATATTTTGGAAGTGTTATTTTACTTATCATAAATCTGGTAATGGTAATGATTCCCGAAGATGGGGCCGCTAAAATACAGATGATGCGTTACTCGTTTATAACTGTAGGCCTGTGGTGGATATTATTTAGTCAATATACATTTTATTGGTTGCCAAAAGGAGTTTCTTCACAAAACAAAGTCACTAAAAAAGTAATTTTTAACGGAATAAAGGAATTACAAAAGGTATGGAAAGCCCTTAAGCAAGATATAAGGCTTAAGCGATATTTGTATGCATTTTTTGTATTTAGTATGGCTGTTCAGACCATTATGTTGGTAGCAGTTTATTTTGGTGAAGAGGAAATTGAATGGGGAAGTAGTGAAGCTAAAACAATGGGTTTAATAGGAAGTATTTTAATCATACAGATTATAGCTATTTTGGGGGCGTTTTTAACTTCAAGGGCATCTGCAAGATTTGGTAATATTCAAACCTTAATATTTGTAAATGTTATTTGGATGGGCTTATGTTTTTATGCCTATTTTATGGAAACACCCATGGAATTTTATATAGCAGCTGCAATTGTGGGCTTGGTAATGGGTGGTATTCAAGCATTGGCGCGTTCTACATACTCTAAGTTTTTGCCCGAAACAAAAGATACAACATCATATTTTAGCTTTTTTGATGTTACCGAAAAAATAGGAATTGTAATTGGTATGTTGATTTATGGGACAATAGATCAAATTACCGGAAGTATGCGTAATTCTATTTTGTTCCTGTTTATTTTCTTTTTATTAGGAATCGTGTTATTATTTCGGGTACCTAAGAAAAAATTGGATTAAATGTATAATAATTAAGGTAAATGAAGAAGCTAACATTTATTTTAGCCTCCCATAAACTACTTAAACCGTTGGTTAATGGTGTCTATAATTACGTTTAAACAATCGGTGGTGTAAGATTTGTCGTTCGTGGTCTGGCTCATGAATATGGCGCCCTGTATCAAACTAAAAAAGCGTTTTCCGTAAACATCCCCGGGGATGGTCTTGCGTATTTCACCGATAATTTTTCCCTTTTCGATTTCAGAAGCTATATAACCCTCGATTTTATTAATGGCGTCCTGAACTTTTTCCAATAATTCCGGGTGCATGTTTTTGGCATCTACTGCGGTATTAATTATGGGGCACCCGCCAAAATTGCTGGTAAAGTCGTAATAATTTTTATAAAACCTTACAAAATACATCAACCTTTCAAGTGGGGTATTTCCTTTTTCCATGTATTGCTCTATACGGGAAAGTATCATTGTTACATTGTAATCAAATGCATGTAATGAAAGCGTTTCCTTATTGTCGAAATTTCCATAAATGGCCCCTTTGGTAAGTCCGGTGGCTTTTGTAATGTCGCTCAAACTGGTAGCGGTATAGCCTTTTTTATTGAAAATGGGGGCAACGGTTTTAATTATAAATTGGGTAGTTTTTTCTGCTTTGGTTGTCATTGCTTTTATGGGAATTATAATCAAATATAATAAAATAATACTGAAAGGTATGTTTTTTACGATGGCACGCTTTATTTATCTGTTTTGTAACATTATATAATAAAACACCCGTGATGAAAATCACGGGTGCCTTAACTAACCAACCAACTTAAAACTAAATAATTCTAAACGAACTACCTAACTTTAATCTTAAATATTATTACTCACTAACCAAAGTGCTTATTATTCTACATAACATTCACCTGTTCAGTCGCTTAATGTTATATATTCTTACACGTTACAAGTGTTAATTTTCTATTAAATCTGTTTGGTTCCTAAAAACCAGTTCCCCATCAAATTCATCCAGTAATATAATGCTGTCTGCATTTACTTTTCCGCTAAGGATTTCTTTGGATAAGTTGTTTAGCACTTCCTTCTGTATAACCCTTTTTACGGGCCTGGCTCCATATTGTGGATCGTACCCTATTTTAGAAAGATGCATAATTGCTTCTTCGGTTGCGTCCAGGGTAATGTTTTGCTTGGCGACCATTTTGGTAATGCCTTTAAGCTGAAGGCGTACAATATCCTTGATGTTTGCCTGTGTTAACGGTGTAAACATTACAATATCGTCAATCCGGTTGATGAATTCCGGGCGCACGCTTTGTTTTAATAGCCCGAGCACTTCAACTTTAGCGGCTTCGGTTGCGCTTTCAATATCTTTGGTGGCTTCAAACTTTTCCTGGATGATATGGCTACCAATATTGCTGGTCATGATAATAATGGTGTTTTTAAAATCGGCCAGCCTACCTTTGTTATCGGTCAACCTTCCTTCATCTAAAACCTGTAAAAGAATATTAAAAGTATCTGGGTGCGCTTTTTCAATTTCGTCGAGCAAAACTACCGAGTATGGTCTGCGGCGTACCGCTTCAGTAAGTTGGCCGCCTTCGTCGTAACCTACATATCCCGGAGGTGCGCCCACCAACCTGCTTACCGAATGCCGTTCTTGGTACTCGCTCATATCGATACGTGTCATGGCACTTTCATCGTCAAAAAGATATTCTGCCAACGCTTTGGCCAACTCGGTTTTACCAACACCCGTGGTCCCTAGAAAAAGGAAGGAGCCAATGGGCCTGTTTGCGTCCTGAAGCCCGGCACGACTTCTTCTAATGGCATCAGAAACCGATTGTATGGCTTCTTCCTGGCCAACAACTCTTTTGTGGAGCTCATCTTCTAGTTTTAAAAGTTTATCGCGTTCGCTTTGCAGCATTTTGGTTACGGGTATGCCCGTCCACTTGGCAACCACTTCGGCAATGTCGTCGTTGGTAACTTCTTCCTTTATTAAACTGCTGCCGTGAGACTGTTCTTCTTGAAGCTGTTTCTGGAGCGTTTCCAGTTTTTCTTGGGCTTCTTTTATCTTTCCGTAGCGTATTTCGGCTACTTTACCATAATCTCCGTCACGCTCGGCGCGTTCGGCTTCAATCTTAAAGTTTTCAATATTCTCTTTTGTAGTCTGTATATCGTCTACAATGTCTTTTTCGCTTTTCCATTTGGCAAAGGTTTCGTTCCTGTCTTCCTTAAGGTTGGCCAAATCGGCATTAAGGGATTTCAGTTTTGTTTCGTCGTTTTCCCTTTTTATGGCTTCGATTTCAATTTCAAGTTGCATGATTTTTCTATCAAGTACATCCAGTTCTTCTGGTTTAGAATTGATTTCCATTCGTAGTTTGGAAGCTGCTTCATCCATTAAGTCGATGGCCTTATCGGGCAAAAACCTGTTTGTGATATACCGTTGCGACAGTTCTACGGCGGCAATAATGGCCTCGTCTTTAATGCGGACTTTGTGGTGGGTTTCGTATTTTTCTTTAATCCCCCTTAAAATAGAAATCGCACTTTCGGTATCTGGTTCGTTTACCACTACTTTCTGGAACCTCCGTTCCAGGGCTTTGTCTTTTTCAAAATATTTTTGGTATTCGTCCAAGGTGGTTGCTCCAATGGCACGCAATTCCCCACGTGCCAGTGCCGGTTTTAAAATATTGGCGGCATCCATGGCTCCTTGGCCGCCCCCGGCGCCCACAAGCGTATGGATTTCATCAATAAAGAGTACGATATCCCCGTCTGAAGAAGTGACTTCTTTTATTACGGCTTTTAGACGCTCTTCAAACTCACCCTTGTATTTTGCGCCGGCAATAAGCGCGCCCATATCCAAAGAGAAAATCTGTTTGTCCTTTAAATTTTCAGGCACATCGCCTTGTATGATCCTATGTGCCAGACCTTCGGCAATAGCAGTTTTACCAACGCCTGGCTCGCCAACGAGCATGGGGTTGTTTTTGGTCCTTCTGGAAAGTATTTGCAATACACGGCGTATTTCTTCATCGCGGCCAATAACGGGGTCCAGTTTGCCGTCGTTGGCCAACTGGTTAAGGTTTTTGGCGTATTTGTTTAAAGAATTGTATGTGTCTTCTGCGCTTGCAGAAGTTACACGGTCTCCCTTACGGAGTTCTTCAATGGCCGCTTTTAATCCTTTTTCGGTAATGCCTTGGTCTTTTAAAATTTGGGCAATCTTGCTTTTGGATTTGAAAATGGCCAATAACAAATGCTCAACCGAAACAAACTCGTCGTTCATTTTCTTTGCAATGATACTTGCTTCGTTCAATGTTGCCCCTGCATCACGGGACAGCATAAGTTCTCCGCCTTCTACCTTGGAAAAACTATTTAAGGTACTGTCTAAAACCTGCTTGAGCAAGGGTACATTTACGTTTAGTTTTTTTAAGATGAAGGGAAGCACGTTCTCGTCAACATCAAACAAGGCTTTAAAAATATGCTCGTTCTCTATTTGTTGATGCCCATAACCCTGCGCAATTTGCTGGGCCTGTTGAATGGCTTCTTGAGATTTTATTGTAAAATTATTTAAGTTCATATGTATTTTTGTATGTTAATTACTTTTCTTTGTTTTAGCAATTTGCGTTCCGATTTCAATAACTGTCATTTTGACATTTTTCTAAGAAAAATAAACGTCATTTTGACATTTTTATGAATAATGTAGTAGGAAAATAGATACTTTAAAGTTATGAATTTTTTTAAATCTATCTTTGGAAGCTCCGAAGAAAACAATAAAAAAAGCCTTGTATGGAATCCTTTAAATTCCATGGAACAGCTTGATGAAATTATAGAAGAATCCCGATCTGTCTGCGCGGTTATATTCAAGCATAGTACCCGTTGTGGCATTAGCAGGTTTGCATTGAACAATTTTGAAGCTTCTTACGATATTCCGGAAGCCTCGGCAAAGTTGTATTTTTTGGATATTTTAGCGTATCGGGACATATCAATTGCGGTGGCCGAAAAATTCGACATCGTTCACGAAAGTCCGCAATTATTGCTTATAAAAGGCGGAAAGGTTGTCCATAATGAATCCCATGGACAGATTGACGCCAGAGAAATTGCAAAATTTGTATAGCATGCTCGTTTACCGAAGGACAACGTCTACCGATAAGGACTTTATTTCCTTGGTTGGGAAATTAGATAAACATTTGGCCAAAAAGAATGGTGAAAATCAGGAGTTTTATGGTCAGTTTAATACCCTTGACGCCATAAAACATGTTGTATTGGCGTATAATGGCAAGATGGCCGTTGGCTGCGGGGCCATAAAGCAGTATAATCCTGAAGTTATGGAAGTAAAGAGGATGTATACCCGTGCCGAATACAGGGGTAAGGGAATTGCACTGTCAGTACTTAACGAACTGGAAAAATGGGCTGTGGAATTGGGGTTTTCAAAGTGTGTTTTGGAAACCGACAAGGATAATGCCGGGGCCATACATATATATAGAAAAAACGGATATTTACCAATCCCTAATTATGGGCAATATCAAGGTGTAGCTATGAGCGTATGTTTTGAAAAAGCGTTGTAATTACCTATTGAGGTGGTTTGTTGGGTACAAAGCAACATCCAATTCCATTTTAATATCGGCCCGCATGTATGGATTGTCTTTTTCCAACGGTACTTCCTTAAAACCATATTTTCGGTACAGATAAATGGCATTTTCCAGTTTGGTGCTGGAGTACAGGACAACTTTTTTAAACGTTTGTTCTTTTGCATGGCTTATGCAAAACTGTAATAATTTCTGACCAATTTTATGGCCGCGGTAGTTGGGAGAAACTGCCATTTTGGTAAGCTCGAATACCCCACTTTCTATTTTCATAAGGGCAAAACAGCCAACAATGACATTGTTGAGTCTCGCAAAAAATATGGCCCCGCCCTTGTCTATAATGTTTTCCTTGCAATGAAGCAGTACATCGTGGTCATGGGGTTCTACAACAAAAAACCTTTCAAGCCATTCTATGTTCAGGTTTTTAAAATCAATAGCATATTCCTGCCGGAAGGGAATTATTTCAACGTTCATTTATTTTCTTATATAATCGGATACCAAATACGCAATGGCCTTGCCCACTTGGGTTATTTCGGTATTGTTTTTTGTATTGGGTGCCGCTTCACAAATATGTATGTAGGCATTGTTTTTACTTTTTTTACCTTTAAAAACAATCTCCCGCACCATATTTAATGATAAACCAGAACTTGTCCTGGCGCTGCTGGGCATCCCTTCGATAGAGTCCATATCGATTTCCAGGCCGTATTTTTCGGTTTTTATAAAGTCTATGGCCTCATTGAGTTCAAAATCAAAACCTTTGTCCCTTCTTATAAAAAGGTCTTCAAAAGTACTGTACTTGATCTTTTTTTTCTTTTCAATGGCCTTGAATATTTTTTTTGATGTATAATTTTCATGTATTCCAAAAATATAGTAATTGTTTAAAAAACCTTCGTGGAAAGCATACGAAAACCCGTTCCCGCTATGCCTTCCTTCCCGTTTTCTAAAATCGGTATGCGCATCTACGTTCAGGCAGTTAACTGCACTTCCCGTTGCGAGCGAGGTGCCTTTTAGCAATCCGTAGGCATTATTATGGCCACCGCCAACAACAATGGCCTTTTTGCCACTGGCTGTTATTTTATATATAAGGTCGGCCACCTCTTTGTCTATGCTTTCGGTAATCTTTCTGGCTTCTTCTATTTTTTCTTCACCGCTCAAGGAATCTATATATTCAAGTTCCCCAGAAAAATCAAGATGTCCAAGTAAAAGTATTTTGTTTCCTTTTGTGTGGCTGTTATGCTGTATGTTTAAAATAAAGGGCAGGGCAGTATTCCATGCATTTCGGGTACCGGTCTTGCCTAAATTTGCGGAAACGCCAATATCTTCGGGTATTCCCAGTAATACATACTTAGCATCAGAACTGCTAAGCTGTGTCTCCAAAGTATCGTTTACATGAAGCAGTTCAATGTGTTCCCCCAGCTTTTGCTCTCCCTTTCTGGGAGCAATTAAAGTAGTTATTTTTTTTAGGTCGTATACAACCAAATTAGATGCCATAAGATAATGTTAAGGTACAATTAAAAGAATGTAAATAATCTAAATCTTTTTTTTATGCGTATATATATTCGTAAAGCAATTTAAAAAAGATTGATTAAATTGCTGAACCAAATTTTAAAAAAAACAAACTTATGACAGAAACAAAGAACAATAATGGTTTAAAAGTTATAGCAGGTTTGCTAGCTGCCGCTTTAATCGGTACCCTTATTTATACAGTTAGCCTGTATAACAATAAGAAAGAAACAACACAGAAGCTTAATAAAGAGAAAAACCTCGTGATAGATGACCTTAATAACTTAAAGTCGGATTACGACAGGGCTATTTCAGAAAGTGAATCGGCAAATGCCGAATTGGTAGAAGCACGTAATAAAATTGCTACCTATATAGACTCTGTAAAACAAATGAAAGCCGATATAAGCTCGCTTTCCCGTTATAGAAGGCAGGTACAGCAACTTACCAAAGAACGCGAATATTTGCTTGCCCAAAACGATTCGCTTAGAACGTCAAATACCATGTTGGCCATGCAAAGAGACAGCACGAAAGTTGCTTTACAAGAGCAGTCCATGTTTGCAGATTCTTTAATTATGCAAAACACACAATTGGCCAAGGTTGTAGAAACCGGAGCTGCTTTAGGGCTTTCAAAATTTTCTGCTGAAGCCGTAAAAGAGCGTAATAGCGGTAAAATTGTTTCGGTAAAAAACAACAGAAGGGCAGATAAACTTAAAATATGCTATACCGTAGGTGCCAATAAAATTACAAAGCCAGGTGCTAAGCAGTTTTATATCCAGGTAACAGACCCTCAAGGGACTATAATGGGAGAACGTGCCGTAGCCGCCAAAGAAGGCGATGAAACTACCGAGTCTGTAAGTGTGACTTATAGCAAGGCTTCCAGCTTTTATTATGAAAATACTACGTTGGATGTATGCGATTTTATCAATAAAGAAGGGGAAGATTTTGTTGAAGGAAAATATAGCGTTGTAGTGTACGACCAGAATTTAAAAGAACTGGGTTCTACTGAGTTTGACCTACGCTAAACATAGTAACTAACCAATTTACATAGAGAAGCATCAGTTGTCCTTTCAACTGATGCTTTTTTTATAAAATTATGGCAATTGCTCCACGATTTTTTCCACAATTGCAGTCGGCGTATTGTCAATGTCCATTGTAATTGCATCTTTTGGGGGCTGTAAGGCTTCAAATTGTGATTTAAGCAGCGATGCAGGCATAAAATGAGACTTCCGCTTGCCCAAGCGTTCTTGTATAAGTTCAAAAGTGCCCAAAAGATACACAAACACCATTTGTTCTTTAATGCCGTTTTGCAAAATGGCCCTGTAAGATTGTTTCAGGGCAGAACAGGCCACAATACAGCTTTTGCCCTGTTTAATGTTTTTGGTGCAAAACTTATTAATTTCCTGTAGCCAGCCTAAACGGTCCTGGTCGTTTAAAGGATGCCCGGCCACCATCTTGTCTATATTTTTCTGCGGATGAAAACTATCGCCATCGGCAAAGGGAATGTTGGTTTTGGATGAAAGCAGTTCGCCAATGGTTGTTTTTCCCGATCCGGAAACCCCCATAATTATGATGGCTATTGGTTGAGTGGTCTTCATGTGTTTTTATAAGTTTGAAAGTTGTAAAGTTTGAAAGTTGAATGTTAGAAAGTTGAATGTTAGAAAGTTGAATGTTGATTTTTTATAAGTAACTTGTTTAGAATTACGATACAAACTCTCCGTTTATCATCACCTTATCTATATTGTTGTTCCCAAAATCGTATGGTAAAAATCCGTATGAAGGTATTTCCTTGGTTAAAATAATATTTGCTTTCTTTCCTTTGGTAATACTTCCGTGGGTTCTGGATACGCCCATGGCATGGGCACCGTTTATGGTAGCCGCGTTAATGGCCTCTGCCGGGGTAAGCTTCATTTTTATGCAGGCGGCCGCAACAACTTGGTTCATGTTTCCGCTGGGCGATGAACCGGGGTTGTAATCGGTTGCCAGAACAAAAGGCAGTCCTGCTTCAATAAGCTTTCTTCCCGGAGCATAAGGAATGCTCAGGAAATAAGAGCATAACGGAAGCCCCACGGGCATGGTCCCGGTATTTTTTAGGGCTTCAATATCTTCATCTGGCATTACCTCCAAATGGTCTACCGTTAGTGCACGGTGCTTTACGGCAGCTTGAATCCCTCCAATGGCATTAAATTGGTTTACATGGACTTTGGGTGTCAACCCATGTGTTTTTGCGGCTTCTAAAATGGCTTCCATATCGGCTACCGAGAAATAGCCTTTTTCGCAAAACACATCAATATAATCGGCCAGTTTGCTTTTGCCAACTTCCGGTAAAATTTCGTCAATTACCTTTTGTACATACCCGTCTTTATTGTTTTTATAGTTTTCGGGAACGGCATGGGCACCCAAAAAGGTGCTTTTTATGGTTGCCGGATAGTTTTCCTTTAACTTTTTTATTATGTTGAGCATTTTTATTTCTGCTTCGGCGGTAAGTCCGTAACCGCTTTTTATCTCAATGGCCCCGGTGCCCAGTTTCATAACATTTTCCAGCCGTTTTCTGGATTGTTCATAAAGTTCTTCTTCCAGGGTTTGTTGCAGGGTTTTTGCCGAATTTAAAATCCCGCCTCCTTTATTGGCAATTTCTTCATAAGTCAACCCGTTTATCCGGTCTACAAATTCCTGCTCGCGGTTTCCGGCATATACCAAATGTGTATGGCTGTCGCACCATGTAGGGAGTATCGTTTTTCCGGTAGCATCAATTACTTCATCTGCATTTTTTGTATCGGCCGAGCCCATGGTCCCATATGCTGCAATGGTATCGCCTTCAACAAGGAGAAAGGCATTTTTAAGGCTTGGCAATACCTTCATGTCCTTTCCGCTTACTTTAAGGATGTTGGCTTCCCTTACTTGCAATAATTCTTTTATATTTATGAACAATCGTTTCATGTATATTGAAATTAATTAAAATTCAGCTGTTTGCACAAAAAATGAAATCTTAATTTTTGCTGAACAAAGTTTAAATTTCCGTGCGGACATCTTTATAAATTCAAATTAGGCGATAAAGGTATTAAAACATTTAGGAAAGCTGTTTTATATAGCGTATTTTTGATATGAAAATGAAAAATATAAGCGATACCATCCCCCGCGTTTATTCCAAATTATAAAAAAGAACAATGAATAAAGGCATTTATATTGCTACGTTAGAATCCAATAGTGGTAAATCCCTCATAACATTGGGCTTAATGCGCACCTTGTTGGGGAAAACGGCAAAAGTAGGTTATTTTAGGCCGGTTATAGACGATAAAAAAGGAGAAAAGGACAACCATATAGATACGGTACTTTCTTATTTTGATGTTGATATGTCTTATGATGATGCGTATGCATTTACCAGAAACCAAGTAATCCAGAAAAGAAATACAGGAAAGTCTGGAGAAATTATCGATACCATTATTCAAAAATACAAGCAACTTGAAGAACAGTTCGACTTTATCTTGGTGGAAGGCTCCGATTTTTCTGGTGAAGGAAGCGTTTTTGAGTTCGATGTAAATGTGTTAATAGCCAAGAATCTGGGCATTCCTGCCATTTTGGTTGCCAGTGGCGTGCATAAAACAAAAGAAGACTTGGCCGGGAGCTTGCAATTGGCATACAATACATTTATCAATAAAGATGTAAACGTAATAGCGGTCATTGCCAATAAAATAAATGCCGAAAACTTGGAAGTTGCTAAAAAAGAGCTTAGAAATTTTCTCCCGGAAGATGTGGATGTATTTGCAATTCCGCGGCTAGAATCGCTGGCGAACCCAACTATAAAAGAAATTGTTCTGGAGCTGGACGGGAAAGTACTTTTTGGAGAAGAATTCCTGGACAATCAAACAGGGAGTTTTGGTGTTGGGGCCATGCAATTAAGAAACTACATTACCAAATTAAGGCACAACAGCTTGGTTATTACCCCCGGAGACAGGGCAGACATTATTTTGGGCGCCTTGCAGGCCAACATATCCAGTAATTATCCGCGCATATCGGGTATTATTTTAACGGGCGGGCTTATCCCGGAAGAACCTATTTTAAAATTAATAGACGGTTTGTCGCAGGTGGTTCCCATTATTTCGGTTGAAGGCGGTACATTTGGCGTAACCAATAAGGTAGGGAATATAAAATCGAATATCTATGCGGATAGCATTCCGAAAATAGAAACCTCCATTAGTACTTTCGAGAGCCATGTTTCCATAGATACGCTTGCAGAACGCCTTACCAGCTTTAAAAAAACAAAAGGGGTTACCCCAAGAATGTTTCAGTACGGACTTATAACCCGCGCACGGCAGGCCAAAAAGCACATTGTTCTGCCCGAAGGTACCGACGACAGGATTTTACACGCCACGGCCCGTTTACTGGCCATTGATATTGTAGATATTACCTTGCTTGGCGAGAAGGACAAGATCCTGGATAAAATAAACAATCTGGGAATTGTGCTCGATGTTGAAAAACTACATATTGTAAACCCTACAGAATCAGAACATTTTAACGATTACGTTACTACTTTCTACGAACTGCGGAAGCATAAAAACGTAAACATGGACATTGCCCGCGATTGGATGAGCGATGTCTCTTATTTTGGCACCATGATGATTTACAAAGGGCACGCAGACGGAATGGTCTCTGGCGCGGTACATACCACACAGCATACCATTCGCCCGGCACTTCAGTTTATAAAAACCAAACCCGGGGTCTCGGTGGTATCTTCCATATTTTTTATGTGCCTCGAAGATCGTGTGTCTATTTTTGGCGATTGTGCCATTAACCCA
This sequence comes from Galbibacter pacificus, assembly GCF_029603165.1. Taxonomy (GTDB): domain Bacteria; phylum Bacteroidota; class Bacteroidia; order Flavobacteriales; family Flavobacteriaceae; genus Galbibacter; species Galbibacter pacificus. The sequence goes on along the minus strand of NZ_JAQSVC010000002.1, from coordinate 801,829 downwards.
AACCCTACCGCCGAAGAACTTGCCGAAATTGCCATTTCATCGGCCGAAAGCAGTAGCGCCTTTGGTATCGAACCTAAAATAGCCATGCTTTCCTATTCGTCCGGTACATCGGGGAAAGGAGCCGATGTGGACAGGGTGCGGCAGGCCACCGAAATAGTAAAAAGCCAACGCCCGGACTTAAAGGTCGAAGGCCCCATTCAGTACGACGCCGCCGTAGACATTACCGTAGGAAAAAGCAAATTGCCCGACTCTGAAGTAGCCGGACAGGCAAGCGTATTGATATTCCCCGACCTGAATACGGGAAACAATACCTACAAAGCCGTGCAAAGGGAAACCGGTGCTTTGGCAATAGGCCCCATGTTGCAGGGCCTCAACAAACCGGTGAACGATTTGAGCCGGGGCTGTACCGTAGACGATGTTTTTAATACGGTTATTATAACCGCAATACAGGCGCAGGGAATATAACTGGGAGCAGAAATAAAAATAAAGGAAACAGAGAATTAGAATAAGGAAATATGAAAAAAATATTAGTCATCAATTCGGGAAGTTCTTCCATAAAATTTCAACTTATTAAAATGCCGGGTGAAATAGTAATAGCCGCCGGCCTTGTTGAGCGAATTGGCCTGGACAATTCGGCCATTCATTACAAATCGAAGAAGATGAACATTTCCGAGCAGGTTAAAATTGCCAATCACGAAGAAGGGTTAAAAAGAATAGCTGCTTTATTGATGGATACCGAGAAAGGCGCCATTGCCAATATAGAAGAAATCGATGCCATTGGCCACCGCGTAGTACATGGCGGTAAAGATTTTGCCGATACCATTGTAATAGACAAAGATGTAAAGGCCACTATAAAGCGCTTGTTTTCCTTGGCCCCGCTGCACAACCCGCATAATTATACGGGCATTGAGGTGGCCGAACAGGTATTTCCCAATGCAACGCAAATTGCCGTTTTCGATACGGCTTTTCATCAAACGTTGCCGGAAAGGGCATACCGATATGCCATTCCGAATAAATTATTAGACGAAAATTACATCCGGGTGTACGGTTTTCACGGTACAAGCCATAAATATGTTGCAGAGAAGGCACAGGATTTTATCAGTAAAAAGAAATCAAAGGTAATTACCGTCCATTTGGGGAACGGTTGCAGCATTACCGCCATTAAGAACGGGAAAAGTATAGACCATTCGCTGGGTTTTGCTCCTGTGAACGGCCTTATTATGGGTACGCGCAGCGGCGACATAGATCAATCCATTATTTTTTATATGGTAAATACATTGGGGTATTCCCTCAACGATGTTAGCGAACTGCTCCATAAAAAAAGTGGCATGTTGGGCCTAACGGGCTACAGCGACCTGCGCGAAATAGAAGAAGCCGCCGCCAACGGCAACCAGCAATGCCAATTGGCACTGGAAATGAACGCTTACCGGATTAAAAAGTACATTGGTGCCTATGCGGCGGCCATGAACGGACTGGATGTAATCGTGTTTACCGCGGGAATTGGCGAGAACAGCAGTGTGTTGAGGCGCATGGTCTGTCAGGATATGGATTATTTGGGCATAGAGCTTGAAAACTACAAAAACAATGTACGCTCCAGCGAGAACAGGATTATTAGCAAGGAATCGTCCAAGGTATTGGTCTTGGTCATCCCTACCAACGAAGAATTGGAAATAGCCAAGCAAAGTTACCAGTTGCTGGTATAAATGTTCGTACGAAACATATAAAAAGGGCAATCAATATGGCTTGGTTTCCCTTTTTTTTATGGGTACTGGTCCAAAAACTTTGCTTTAAGTTCTGGGGTAGGGAGCGGGCAACCTTCTTTTTTGCCAAACCATTTATAGCGGTTCCTGGCAATAAAATTATACAGGGCATCGCGGAGGCTTTCTGGCAAAATATAGTTAAAAACACCAAGAACGCTCCAAAAACCGCCAATTTCCTTTGCAATTTCCAAGGCGGCTGACGATTTTACATAATAGGCCACATTGGGCTCTATAAGTACAATGGAATCTGTAACCGAGGGGTCTATATTTCTTTCGGATAACAGCTTTTTTCCTATATCGCTTTGTAATGAAGCAAAGCGGAACACGTCTTTCTTGTCCCTTTCAATAACAAAATTCACGGTGCTATTGCAAAGGTTGCATACGCCATCGAATAATATAATTTTCTTGTCCTCCAGGTGCTCCATGTTGTGTATAGCTGTTTACTGTTACAAAGATATTAAATAGATACGCACGCCGGCCACATGGCAACGGTATTATAATGTATTTAACATCCCGTTCCCGTTACTGGGCGGCCTGTTGCTTTTTATACCTTAGCAAAGCTTCTACCAAATAATAATCGCCATAGGTCAAGGGAACGTCTACTTCCGAGTTGGCAGGCATGTGCCCTACGCCGTGCTTTAAAATAAATCCGCCGTTGGTACCTTTTTGTGCAAGGTATTCGGGAGAGAGCAGGGTTTTTAATATATTTTCGGCTTCGGCAAGGTATTTCCCATCGGTATAGGTAGAGAGTTCCATGAGCGCAGCGCCTATAATTGCTGCGGCCGACGAATCTCGTAGGGCATCCGGGATATTCGGTGCGTTAAAATCCCAATAAGGTACGCCGTCCTTGGGGAAATTTGGATGATTCAGTATAAAATGTGCAATGTTGGTGGCCTGTTGCAGGTACTTTTCATTTTTTGTTTCCCGGTACATAACCACATATCCATAAAGTCCCCATGCCTGTCCGCGGGCCCATGCCGAATTATCTGCGGCACCTTGATTGGTAATGCGTTTCTTTACCTTTCCCGTGGCCTCGCTATAAATTACTTCGTGGTACGAGCTGTAATCTTCCCGGAAATGGTTTTCCAAGGTCGTGTTGGCATGTGCAATGGCTATGTTGGCATATTTTTGGTCTCCGCTATGCTTGCTTGCCCAAAAGAGGAGCTCTAGGTTCATCATATTATCTATAATAACAACCAGATCGCCTTTTTCGGCCTTGTTCCAGGGGGCGCTGTCCCAGGAACGTATGGCCTTAACGGTATCGTTGTAGCGCGTAGCCAAAGATTTGGCACTGTTCATCAAGATTGTTTCATATGCTTTGGAGTCTTCAAGCCGTTCGGCATTGCCAAAGCTACAGTACATCATAAACCCCAAATCGTGCGTAGAAGTATTGTATTGTTCCTTTTTAAGGGCCTGCAACGATTTTAAGGCCTCGTTTTTTAATTCGGCATCGCCCATCGCTTCATATAAATATAAAAGCGTACCCGAATAAAAACCACTGCACCACCACCCAGAGTTGCTTGTTTCCAGGCTATCGGTAGTTTTATGGTATGTTTTAGGGAAACGGCCATCGGGCAGGCGGTTGGCCATGTATATGTATTGCTCTGCGGCTGTTTGTAAAGCCTTATCTATTTGCGTACTCAAGTTTGTTTCTTGTTTTTGGCACGACAACAGCAAACAGCAAATGGTAATTATAAGTAAGTAACGGTTTTTCATCGATGTTTAGGTTATAAGATTGCTTAAATATTCTTTTTTGGTTGACATTAATTAGGTTATGCATCACAAAATACAATCTTTCTTAAACATAGTTTTCCTTCAGAAGAAAAAATGACACTTTATAACTATTTAGTAGTTATTTGATATATATGAGGAAGGGAAAAAGATACATAGGAAGTTAAAACTTGTACGTGGGAAGCCAAAAAAATGGATAAGCAGGCAAAAAAATGCGATTGCAGAGGTAAAATGTGCATGTGCAGAGGTGAAAAATACGATTGCAGGCAAAAAATATGCGTGTGCAGGTACATAAAATACATAAGAACTGCTTTTTGATACCCAAAAAAGGTAAAATGATAGAAAAGATAAATATTTGTACATTCGGTTTTTAAATAGCAGTATTACAGGGCCACCATGAAGCTTCATTATTTAGACAGAACAGACGCAGAGTTCAATTCTTTTTCGGTTACCAGAAACAAACACAAGCATTTTCTCAAAGTTTGGCACTATCATCCCGAATTAGAGCTCGTGTTGGTACTAAAAAGTACGGGAACACGCTTTATTGGCGATAGTATCGAGAAATTTCATGAGGGAGACGTGGTGTTAATAGGGGCAAACCTTCCGCATATGTGGATAAACGATGCCACATATTACCAAGATGGGTCCAAACTACGTGCAGATGCCATTTCTATTCACTTTAGAAAGGATTTTTTAGGAAATTCCTTTATGGGCACCAAAGAGTTAAGGCAAATAAACCATCTTATGGACAAAGCACAGCAAGGTATGGTGTTCCACAACCTTCCTACCCAAACTGTAGACCTATTGAAGAAGACAGAAGCCGATGCGTCGCTGTCGCCTTTTAAAAAGTTGTTGTTATTGCTCGACGTGCTGGACCAATTGGCACGTCATAAGAGCTATAGTGTACTATCGAGCAAGGGTTTCCTGACTTCTTTTAGCGAAGGGGACAATAAAAACCTAAAAACAGTCTACGAGTACATATTTAAAAACTTTAATCACCCCATAAGTGCCATAGATGTGGCCAGGATTATCCATATGAACCCTTCGGCTTTTAGCAGGTTCTTTAAACGCATCCACCGTAAAACATTTACAGCCTATTTAAACGAGATTAGAATAGGGTATGCCTGCAAACTTTTGTTGGAGGGGAAACAAAAGATACTATCTATTTGTTACGATAGCGGGTTTAACAACATTTCCAACTTTAATAGGCAGTTTAAAAAGATAAAGAAGATGTCGCCTACTGAATTTCTCAATTTATATGCTCAATAGACGCCAAGGGCAAAAAAAGTATCATGGTTTGTAATCTCAGGGGTGGAATTTAATATCCTTCTAAAATAAATTTGAAAAGGATAATTTATACGATGGATAAAGAAATTACTATTATAGATGTGCTGGTGAAGGATATACGGTTCCCGACCAGTAAATTTTTGGATGGTTCTGATGCAATGAACACCGATCCAGACTATTCTGCTGCTTATGTAATACTAAAAACTGATGATACACGGTACGAAGGGCATGGGCTTACCTTTACCATAGGTAGGGGGAACGAATTGTGCGCAGCGGCCATACAATCGTTGTCGTATTTAATAAAAGGCAAAAAGTTATCGGGTTTTACCGCCAACATGGGGGCTTTTTGGAAACTAATAACGGGCGATAGCCAATTGCGCTGGCTCGGGCCAGAGAAGGGAATTATCCATTTGGCCACGGGCGCCCTGGTAAATGCCGTATGGGACCTCTATGCAAAGGTAGAAGGGAAACCCCTGTGGAAACTCTTGGCAGATATGCCTGCCGAAGAACTGGTAAGGTGCATAGACTTTACCTATATAACCGATGTTGTTACCCCGGCAGAGGCCATTGCCTTTTTAAAGGCCAAAGAAGAAGGAAAACAGGAACGGATTGATTATTTGCTTAAAAAAGGATACCCGGCATATACCACATCTGCGGGTTGGCTGGGCTATGCCGATGAAAAAATGCGACGGTTGTGCCGGGAAGCAAAGAAAGAAGGCTTTAAACATATGAAAATCAAGGTGGGTTCTAACCTGGAAGACGACATAAGGCGGGCAACCATTATCCGGGAGGAGATAGGCGGGGACCTACAGCTAATGATGGATGCCAACCAGAAGTGGGACGTAGATGAAGCCATTACAAACATGGAATCCCTTAAAAGGTTCGACCCCTGGTGGATAGAAGAACCCACCAGTCCCGACGATGTTCTGGGCCACGCAAGGATTGCAAAGGCTATTGCTCCCATAAAAGTAGCTACCGGAGAACATTGCCAGAATAGGGTTATCTTTAAACAGTTAATGCAGGCCAACGCCATGCAAATTTGCCAGATAGACAGCTGTAGGGTAGGTGGGGTAAACGAAAATCTTGCCATAATGCTCATGGCGGCCAAGTTTAACATACCTGTTTGTCCGCATGCCGGGGGCGTTGGACTTTGCGAATACGTGCAACACCTATCGATGATAGATTTTATTGCCATAAGCGGCTCTATGGATAACAGGGTGATAGAATATGTAGACCATTTGCACGAGCATTTCCTAGATCCGGTAGTTATAAGGAACGGTGCGTACATGCCGCCACAAAAGCCGGGGTACAGCATTACTATGAAGAGCAAATCAATACAAGATTACAGCTTTCCGGAAGGAAAGGAATGGAAATCAGTATAACAGAAACGATTATTTACATGGGATTCAGTTTAAAAAATAAAACAGCTATTATAACCGGTGGCGGAAGCGGTATCGGGAAAGCGATATCCGAGAATTTTGCCCAAAACGGCGCCTTTGTGCACATCTTGGAGCACAACGAGGTCAATGCGCGGGAAACCATAGAAGGCATACTTGCCAAAGGAGGGAAGGGAAGCTGGAAAAAATGCGATGTATCCAACCAGGAACAGGTAAGCGGCGTTGTAGCAGAGATAGTTGCAGGGCATACAGTGGATATTTTAATCAACAATGCCGGGATTGCGCATGTGGGGAACGTGGAACACACTTCGGCAGAAGATTTCGACCGTATTTACAACGTGAACGTAAAAGGGGTATACAATTGCATGCATGCTTTGGTGCCAGTGTTTAAAAACAATGGCGGCGGCGTAATTATCAATATGGCATCCATAGCATCTTCGGTAGGGATTTCCGATAGGTTTGCGTATTCCATGTCCAAAGGTGCGGTGTTAACCATGACATACTCGGTAGCAAAGGATTATGTTGCAGCGAACATCCGTTGTAATTCCATTTCCCCGGCACGGGTACACACACCTTTTGTAGATGGCTTTATTGCCAGCAATTATCCTGGGAAAGAAAAGGAAATGTTTGAGAAGTTGTCTAAAACACAACCCATGGGAAGGATGGGAAAGCCAGAGGAGATTGCCAATCTTGCCCTGTACCTGTGTAGCGATGAGGCATCGTTTATTACGGGAACAGATTTCCCCATTGATGGCGGGTTTATAAAGTTAAACGGATAAATACAACAAAAAATATATAGATGAAACTAATTCGATTTGGACAAGCAGGTAAAGAACAACCGGGAATACAACTTGAAGATGGAAAGCGCATAGACGTAACTGCTTTTGGAGAAGATTACAACGAAGATTTCTTTGGTAACGGGGGTGTGGATAGATTGCTTGCATGGTTGCGTGCAAACAAGGCCAACTGCCCGGAAATTTCAACCGAGGTACGCTTGGGTCCGCCCTTGGTACGGCCTTCAAAATTGATATGCGTTGGACTTAACTATGCAAAACACGCCGAAGAAAGCGGGATGGACATTCCTAAGGAGCCGGTACTGTTTTTTAAGGCAACATCGGCCATTGTGGGTCCCAACGACGATCTAATTATTCCAAAGGACAGTAAAAAAACCGATTGGGAAGTAGAACTTGCCTTTGTAATCGGTAAAAAAGCTTCGTATGTTGCCAAAGAAGATGCCATGGATCATGTTGCAGGCTATGTGTTGCACAACGATTATAGCGAAAGGGAATTTCAAATAGAACGATCGGGGCAATGGGTAAAAGGAAAGAGCTGCGATACTTTTGCACCGCTGGGACCTTTTATTGCTACCAAAGATGAAATTGCTAATGCAAACAACCTGCACCTATGGTTGAAGCTTAATGGACAAATGATGCAGGACAGCAGCACGTCCGACTTTGTTTTTGATATCCCGACCCTTGTAAGTTATATTAGCGGGTTTATGACATTGCTCCCCGGAGATGTTATTTCCACGGGAACCCCTTTTGGTGTAGGGATGGGCTTAAAACCACAACGTTATTTACGGCCCGGCGATGAGGTAGAATTGGGAATAGAAGGCTTGGGCGTTTCCAAACAAACGGCAAAGGCATACCAAAAAGTGTAATTACAATGCAAATAGACAGCCACCAACATTTTTGGCAGTTCAACCCGGTTCGTGATGCTTGGATAACCGATGCTATGAAGGAAATCCGCAGGGATTTTATGCCCGCCGACCTAAAAGATGTTTTGGAGCAAAATAATATGGATGGTTGCGTGGCAGTTCAGGCAGATCAGTCGGAAGAAGAGACTGATTTCCTGTTGAAACTAGCAGAAGAGCACAATTTTATAAAAGGGGTCGTTGGCTGGGTAGATTTGCTGGCCGAAAATGTGGAGGAACGGCTGCTTCATTTTACATCATATAAAAAATTTAAGGGAGTTCGGCATATTGTCCAAGCAGAACCTATGGGATTTATGGAACAAAGTAACTTCCGAAGGGGAATAAAGGCCTTGGGTAAGTATAATCTAAGTTACGATATATTAATTAAGCCCTGGCAACTAAACGAGGCAATTAATTTGGTACGTAGTTTCCCCCGGCAAAAGTTTGTGCTCGACCATATGGCAAAGCCGGCAGTATCCAACGGTATGGATACACAATGGAAAGATGCCATTACCGGGCTAGCCATGCATAAAAATGTGTCTTGTAAGGTCTCCGGCCTGGTTACCGAGGCAGAAAACTTTAAATGGAACGGGCAAGACCTTACTGCCTTTCTTGAGGTGGCAACCAATGCCTTTGGAACGGAAAGATTACTATTTGGTTCCGATTGGCCTGTTTGCCTGGTCGCTGCCCAATACAAAGAGGTAAAGGAAATTATGACCAATTACTTCAAAGGCAATCAACTGGAAAGGGTAATGGGTACAAATGCCATACAATTTTATAATATAGACAACTAAAAAAACCGACCAACATGAAATTAAAATACCTTGGCCTAGCTTTTATGGCAATGTTTCTTTCTTCCTGCAAGGAGGCATCGGTACAAAAAGAGAACAGTACAACCGATATCTGGTACAAACAGCCAGCAAAAGATTGGATGCAGGCACTTCCAGTGGGAAACGGGCGTTTGGGTGCCATGGTTTTTGGAGATACCAATAAAGAACACATACAGTTAAACGAAGATTCCATGTGGCCCGGGGGCGCTAACCTTGGGAACAGCAAAGGGACCCCCGAAGATTTAAAAGAACTGAGAAGATTAATTGATGAAGGCAAAGTGCATGAAGCCGATAAGTTTATTGTTGATAAATTTTCGTTTAAAGGGATTACAAGGTCGCACCAAACTGCGGGAGACCTGCTTATAGATTTTAAGCACAAGGGTAAAGTTACCAAATACAAACGCGGATTGAGCTTTGCAAACGCATTGGCTTCTGTAACGTATGAAGTAGATGGGGAATTATATACCGAAAAGGTAATAGCTTCCCGGCCAGATGATGCATTGGTTATTCAATTGGAAACATCGGCAGGCGCGGGAATGGATTTCGACCTGCAATTATCAAGGCCCGACGATGCAGGGAAACCAACCGTGGAAATACATACACCGGAAGAAAACGAAATGGTAATGAATGGCACCGTTACCCAATTGGAAGGAAAAGTAGCCGATCAGCCGCACCCAATGAAGGATGGGGTGCACTTTCAAACCCGTTTGAAGGCAAAAACAGACTCGGGGACAATAAAATCCAATAATGGGAAGCTGGAATTACGGGGCGTGAAAAAGGCGGTAATCTATTTGGTAACGCAAACCTCGTTTTATCACGAAGAATTTGAGAAGGTAGCCGAAGAAAATATGGCAAAGGCATCTTTAAAACCGTTTGATGAACTTTTAAAAAAGCATACCGAAGATTTTGGTAAGTTATACAACCGTATGGCTTTTAAGTTGGGCAGGGAAACTTTGGATTCGCTTCCAACAGACGAACGGTTGCAAAAATTTAAAGCCGGGAAGCCCGATCTGGACCTGGAAGCAAAGCTTTTCCAGTATGGGCGTTACCTATTAATTTCCTGTTCCAGGCCGGGAACCAACCCCGCAAACCTTCAAGGGCTGTGGAACAACCATATTGTTGCGCCGTGGAATGCCGATTATCATTTAAACATCAATTTACAAATGAATTACTGGCCCGCCGGGGTTACCAATTTAAGTGAATGCCAACTGCCGCTATTTGATTTTGCCGATAAACTGGTAAAAAGGGGGGAAGTTACGGCCAAAGAACAATATGGAATCAATCGCGGTGCCGTGGTGCATCATACCACCGATATATGGGCGCCTACGTTTATGCGCGCGGCACAGCCCTTTTGGGGGTCGTGGATACACGGTGGCGGGTGGCTTGCCCAACATTATTGGGAGCAGTACCGTTTTACGCAAGACACAGCTTTTTTAAAGGAAAGAGCATATCCGTACTTAAAGGAAATGGCCTTGTTCTACTTGGATTGGTTACAAAAGGACCAAGCCACGGGGCAATGGATTTCGTACCCGGAAACATCTCCCGAAAACTCCTATCTCGCTACCGATGGAAAGCCCGCGGCCGTGTCAAGAGGCACGGCAATGGGACAACAGATTATAGCCGAGGTGTTTGCCAATACTTTACAGGCGGCTACCGTTTTAAATATTGAAGATGATTTTATTGCTGAAGTAAAAGCAAAGCAAAAAGATTTAAAATCGGGGGTAATTATAGGCAAAGACGGACGTATTTTAGAATGGGACAAACAATATGATGAACCGGAGAAAGGGCATAGGCACATATCGCACTTATATGCACTGCATCCTGGAGACGATATTACCGAAGCAACCCCTGAAGCCTTTGAAGCTGCCAAAAAAACTATAGCATACCGGTTGGAACATGGTGGTGCCGGTACAGGATGGAGCAGGGCATGGATGATTAATTTCAATGCGAGGTTGCTCGATAAACAATCGGCAGAAGAAAATATCAATAAGTTTTTTGAAATTTCCCTGGCCGATAATTTGTTTGACGAGCATCCGCCATTTCAGATCGACGGGAACTTTGGCTATACCGCAGGAGTTGCAGAACTTCTCCTGCAATCGCATGAAGGTTTCTTGCGCATTCTGCCAACGTTGCCGGAAAACTGGAAAACAGGAAAGATAAGCAGACTTATAGCAAGAGGAAATATCGAGGTAGGCATAACGTGGAATAACGGGAAATTGGTTACATTGACCTTGCTTTCCCCGATAAATAAATCTGTTGATGTAAAATACGGAAGCACTACAAAAACAATTAACCTAAAGGCAAATACAAAAATGTATTTGGGCGAAGGGCTGAATAAAATTGAAAAGTAAAATGACAAAACAAGTTTTCCTGCTATTTTTTACCGCACTTGCTTTTATTTCCTGTGCCGAGAAAGAACCTGCACCCGTCGGGCCAATACCTTCCAAAAGGCAATTGGCATGGCAACCGTTGGAGTATTATGCGTTTGTTCATTTTAATATGAATACGTTTACAGACATGGAATGGGGCTTGGGAGGCGAATCGCCTAAAACGTTCAACCCCACCCATCTCGATACACGGCAATGGGCAAAAACAGTGAAGAAAGCAGGGATGAAAGGCATTATTTTAACAGCAAAACATCATGACGGGTTTTGTTTATGGCCTACCAAAACTACCGAGCATTCCATTAATAATTCGCCTTACAAAAATGGAAAAGGGGATATTGTTAAAGAATTGGCAGAAGCTTGCAAGGAAAACGGATTGAAATTTGGCGTGTACCTTTCTCCTTGGGACCGAAACAATAAAAATTACGGTAAACCCGAATACGTTGCTATTTTCCATCAGCAGTTACGAGAGTTATTGACCAATTATGGCGATATTTTTGAAGTTTGGTTTGACGGGGCCAACGGCGGAACGGGGTATTACGGCGGTGCCAATGAAGAACGCAAAATAGACAATAAAACCTATTACCAATGGGAAAAGGCCATTGCAATTGTTAGGGAACTACAGCCAAAAGCCGTTATTTTTAGCGATGGCGGCCCCGATATACGTTGGGTGGGCAATGAAGAAGGCTGGGCAAACGAAACCAATTGGAGCATTATGCGGCGCGATGAAATATACCCCGGCTGGCCACGCTACAAAGAATTGCGAAGCGGTCACGAAGATGGTACACATTGGTTGCCTGCCGAAGCCGATGTTTCCATAAGGCCGGGCTGGTATTATCATGCTTCGGAAGATCATCAAGTAAAAACCTTGGCGCAATTGGTGGATATTTATTACAAATCGGTTGGAAGAAATGCATCTTTCTTGTTGAACATCCCTGTAGACAAACGTGGGCTGGTTCACGAAAAAGATTCAATTCAACTGATGAAGCTCCGCAGGCAATTGGATAAGGATTTTGCCCAAAATGTGGCTTCGGAGGCAAAAACAGAGGCTTCCAATAGCCGCAGCAAAAATTACAGGGCCCACATGGCCATTGATGGCAACCAAAACACGTATTGGGCAACGGAAGATTCGGTTACTTCGGCAAGCGTTACGCTTTCATTCCATAAGCCACAAATGGTAAACCGGGTTTTATTGCAGGAATACATTCCGCTTGGGCAGCGCGTTAAAAAGTTTAAAATAGAAGCCAAAGTAGATGGAAAATGGCAACTTATTGACGAACAAACAACTATTGGTTATAAACGGATTTTAAGGTTTGATAGGATAGAGGCATCAAAAGTGAAAATAGCAATAGAAGCATCAAAAGGATCTATTTTGCTGTCGAATATTGCCTTGTACAATGCCCCTAATTTATTGGTGCAGCCCATCATCAAAAGAAATAAAAATGGAATGGTTTCATTGCAAGTTCCCGATGATGCCATAGAAATTTATTATTCCGTTGACGGAACAGAACCTACTTTAAATTCACCTAAATATTCCCGACCTTTTATGGTGAACGAACCAAAAATATTAAAAGTAATTGCATACAATCCCGAAACAGAGGAGCAAACAGGGGTGTTGACCAAAAAACTGGAAACCGCCAAAAAGAACTGGAAGGTGCTGGAAGCTTCTTCTGGAGAACAAACAGCTCTTGCAAAGGTAATAGATGCCAACCCTGAAACGTATTGGACGACCGATGCCAGCGATACGACAAGGGAAATTAGTATAGATTTTGGGGAAAATATAGTTGTAAAAGGATTTTCGTACACACCGATGCAGGCCCGATTTCCGTTTGGGATTATAACCGATTATGAGTTTTCGGTAAGCACGAACGGGGAAAACTGGAAGAAAATCTCCCTAGGAGAATTTGGGAATATTGTAAACAACAGAATAAAACAGGAGGTAAATTTTGCTCCCGTTGAAGCGCAATATATTAAATTGAAGGCAATAAAAGTGGCGGGCGACGATGTGCGGGCAACTTATGCAGAAATTGGCATACTAAAAGATTAGGAATATGGACTTAGCATTGAAAGATAAAATTATACTAGTAACCGGAGGCGATAAAGGCATTGGGCTTGGAATTAGCAGGGTTTTGGCCAAGGAGGACGCATTGCCTATTATTGTTGGACGCACGGAAAAAGATGTTTTAAAGGCCGTAACAGAAATTAAAGAAAATGGCGGAAAAACCGATTACGTTTTAGCAGAACTTACCGATCCGGATGCTTGTAAAAAGGTTGTTGCCAAAGTAATAGAAACCCACGGAACCATTCACGGATTGGTAAATAATGCCGGGGTTAACGATGGGGTTTCACTCGAAAATGGCAATTTTGAAAGTTTTATGGCATCGATCAACAAGAACTTGACCCATTACTACTTAATGGCACATTTTTGTTTGAAGGAATTAAAGAAAAATCAAGGAGCCATTGTAAACATAAGCTCTAAAACGGCAGAAACGGGGCAAGGCGGGACTTCGGGCTATGCCGCCGCCAATGGTGGCCGAAATGCCTTAACGCGCGAATGGGCGGTAGAATTATTGCCTTATAAAGTAAGGGTAAATGCCATTGTGGTTGCCGAAAGTTATACCCCTTTGTATAAAAAGTGGATTCATACGTTTTCGAACCCAGAAGAAAAGTTAAATGAAATTACAGCTCGTATTCCGTTGGAAAACCGAATGACAACCCCGGAAGAAATAGCCAATACAGCAGCTTTTTTACTTTCTTCTAAATCCAGCCATACTACCGGGCAATTGCTGTATGTAGATGGTGGATATGTGCATTTGGACCGTGCTATAAAACCTCAAGGGGAAATTTAAGTTTCGTTGCCGAGAATAAGCATCCTTTTGATTGCTTTTTGGTATTGGGACGGGGCAGGCCGAAATTGCCCAGTGTATGAAAAAACAACTAATATCTTCATTTTAAATAATCCGAACATTGTTTTTTAGACCAACAACAGCAGATTGTAGCTAAACAACCTCGATAATTTTACCGCAAAAAAAAGTTGCGGAAAACTAATTGTTTACAATAATTTAATATTTAATTTAGGAACGTTTTATAACGAACTCATCTTAGCTTCAATCAAAAAAGTCAAGATGAATTCAGTAAATTCAACCAACCTAAAACCATGTTATTACAACTTTTTTTTAAGAAAAATCTATATCTCTTTGTTCTATTATGTTCGTTTTATTCTTTCGCACAGTTCCCCAGGTTTAAAGCCTTGGCCTTTTATAGCACGGAAGTAGAAGAAGCCCATGTAAATTTTGCTAATGACGCAATTGCTTACTTAAAAGATTTAACCATTGGAGATGGTTTTATATTGGAAACAACAACCAATATGGACGATTTATTGTTGGACGATCTGCAATCGTATTCGTTGATAATCATGTTAAACGATTTTCCGCATACCCAACAGCAAAGAGCAGCTTTTGAAAAATATATGGACAATGGCGGTGGATGGCTCGGGTTTCATGTATCTGCATACAACGATAAAACTACCAATTGGCCATGGTTTGTTGATTTTTTGGGCGGCGCTGTTTTTTATACCAATAATTGGCCGCCAATGCCAGCAAAAATCGTAGTCGAAGATACAATGCACCCCGTAACCAAAGGCATGCCCAAAACTTATATAGCACCAGCTAATGAATGGTACCAGTGGAAACCCAGCCCGCGCGAAAATCTCGATGTAAAAGTATTGGCATCCCTTTCGGAAGACAACTATCCATTTGGGCTAAAAGACATTATTCAAGGTGGTGATACCCCAGTAGTTTGGACGCACACAAAATACAGGATGGTTTATATGAATATAGGTCACGGGAGCAGGATTTTTAAGGAAGCTGTTCAAAACAGGATGGTAATTGCTGCTTTAAAATATGTGGTTTCTACGGATAAAAAAGGAAATGTATTTAAATATTAATTGATGAATGCAAAAAACTTCAATCGGATATTAGCTATCGATATAATGCGGGGAATTACCTTGTTCCTCATGCTTTTTGTTAACGACTTATACGAACCCGGTGTGCCAAAATGGATGGTGCATACCAAAGCTACCGAAGACGCCATGGGATTAGCCGACTGGGTTTTTCCGGGCTTTTTGTTCATGGTTGGTTTGTCCATACCATTTGCCTTTATGTCCAGACAAAAAAAAGGAGAGGGCACGGCCAAACTTCTTTGGCACATTGTAGTTAGAACCCTGAGCTTGTTGTTAATTGGGGTCTTGATGGTCAATATCCATAGGTTAAACCCGGAATTGGCCGGGATAAACCAAAACCTTTGGGCCATATTGGTTTATGTTTCTATATTTTTAATTTGGAATACGTACCCAAACTCTAAATATTACAATATTGTTTTCAAGGCATTAAAACTCATTGGCGTTATTGGTTTAATTATACTTGCCTTTATTTTTAAGGCAGGAACCCCCAATGACCCGCAATGGTTAATTACCAGTTGGTGGGGCATTTTAGGCTTGATAGGCTGGGGGTATTTTGCCACTTCGGTTACTTATTTGCTTGCAAAAGGAAGCTTTGTAAAGGTTAGCTTGATCTGGGTACTCTTTATTGCCTTGAATGTACTATCACTGCTTGGACTTTTAACTTTTTTAGACGGGATAGCACTTTATTTTGGAGTTTTGGTGAGTGGCAATGTACCTTCAATTGTTATTTGCGGGCTTTTGATAGGTATGATTTTAAAAAAATACAAGCTTCAACC
Organism: Galbibacter pacificus; assembly: GCF_029603165.1. Classification (GTDB taxonomy): domain Bacteria; phylum Bacteroidota; class Bacteroidia; order Flavobacteriales; family Flavobacteriaceae; genus Galbibacter; species Galbibacter pacificus. Next base: position 786,010 of record NZ_JAQSVC010000002.1, on the reverse strand, counting down.
AGATAAATTGTTTAAAATATTGCTTCCTTTTGGAATATTGGTATTAGCAAGCGGTTTTGTATTGAGAAACTGGTTTATTATTTCAAAAATTCAGGGAACTCCAAGCTGGGCCATGATCTGTAACGGTATAAGCATTTTGGTTTTTTGTGTTCTTTTCTTCATAATAGATTATTTAAAGCTTATAAAATGGAGCGCTATATTTAAACCCGCCGGGCAAAACTCGCTTACCACATATCTTGCCCCCGATATTATTTATTTTACCATTTGGGGACTGGGGTTGAATATTTTGTTTTACAAGCAGGAAGAATCGGTATTACTGGCAGTTTTGGGCTCTGTTGTTTGGGCATTTGCCATGATTGGCTTTGCCGCCCTTTTATCAAAAATCAATATCAAACTTAAATTATAAAAAAATGAAGAATACGTATTTGCTATTATTTTTTCTATGCATCAACTTTACTTTATTGGCGCAAGACACCTTGCCTTTAAGGGGTTTGGCCATAGCAGCGCCCCAACATAAAAGCGTGGACAGGTTTGTAAAATTTATAGAAGAAGAAGTTGCCCCACGGAAGGTCAATACCATGGTTTTAAGGGTAGATTATAACTTCATATACCAATCGCATCCCGAATTGGCTGAAAAAGATGGTTTGACACAGGCCGATGTTGATAAAATTGTTGAAGCATGCGTGAAGTCCGGTATTAAAATTATTCCGCAGATAAATTTATTGGGGCATCAGTCCTGGGCGGAATCTTTGGGAAAGCTTTTGGAAATATACCCGGAATTTGACGAAACCCCACAAATAGAAATGCCCAAAGAATACGAGTGGCCAAATAAAGATGGGCTATATTGTAAAAGCTATTGTCCGCTTCATCCAAAAGTGCACAAAGTAGTATTTGATTTGGTAGATGAAATAACTGCCGCTTTTAAAGCAGATGCTTTTCATGCGGGAATGGACGAAGTTTTTTATATAGCAGACCCAAATTGTCCCAGATGTGGCGGAAGGGACAAAGCCGAGCTATATGCTGGAGAAGTAACAAAAATAAGGAACCATTTGGCAGCTTCGGGAAAGCGTTTATGGATTTGGGGAGATAGGCTTATTGATGGTAAAACAACCGGAATGGGAATGTGGGAAGCAAGCATGAACAATACGTATAGGGCCATTAACTTGATCCCCAAAGATGTAATGATTTGCGATTGGCATTACGAAAGGGCAGACCCAACGGCGTCTTATTTTGCCATGCACGGCTTTGATGTGGCCACTTGCTCTTGGAGAAAGCCCGAAGTGGCAAAAACACAACAACAAATGCTTAAAGATTTAAGAAGCAACGCTACCGATGAAATGAAAGACAGGTACAAAGGAATGCTGCATACCGTTTGGACAAGTGCCGAAAACTTTATGGACATGTTTGAAGACAATAAAAATGAAGAAGTGAATGAAGCCACCACATTTAAGGCTATCTTTTAAGCTTGGCCTTAATATTTTATATGGTTTAATGCCCTGAACATACCTATCGGGGCATATTTCTTTTTATTGCTGCGTATATTTTATTTGTATTTTTACAGTATGCTATTGTAAGTTTTGTAGGAATAACCGACAGACATAAAGATATAATACTTTTGGCATGAAAAGCTATTTACACGATTCCCCATTTAAAATAAGCATTAGTTTTAATAAACTTTTGGAAATGTACGAAGAAGTAGCCAAGAACGGCTCGAAGCTTCAGGCCGAAAATGCAAGGCAAATACTTGAAATGGCAGATGCTTATCCGGAATTGAGGCATGGTTTTTCAGACTTAAACAAATGCGGGGATTACAAAGAACAAATAGAAATACTTTTACAGGATTCGTTTTCGCCCATACTTTCCAACAACGAAATAAAAACGGCCGGACTTCCTTTTGACAATAACATCTTTAAATCTTCTCAACGCTTTAAAAAAATATTAAAAGATGCCGGGGACGGTTATGATTTGCAAATTAGGAACGTGCCCGAGGAACAAATGTACATTCTTCAATGTGCCGTAATTTTATCGTTTTATTATAAAAAAGGGGACCTGGCCTATAAAAAACCACTTTTTTACGACATTCCAGACAAGAACGGTGTTTTAAGGCATTATAGAATACAGTACAATGCAGACTTTATGGAATTTCTCCCGACCGATAAAGCAAAGACCCTTACCGATAAAGATATCGAAGAACTCTTGGATGGTTTTGACAACCTTGAGTTATGGAAAGAAAAATTTCCGCCCAATAGTTGGATTGCGAGCGGCTTTGTTATTTCTAATATTTTTGACGTAACCATAGACGATTCTATTTCCGACTTAAAAACGACCTTGTTGGAACAATCGTCCAGCGATGCCATACTTTTAAACCGTTTTCAGGAAATATTCCGGTCTATTTTCAATATTAGCGATTTACAAACGGGTTTCTCTGGATACGATGAGCATTCGTATGTTTTTGAAAAATTAACCAAAGGGCTGCCCAGTTATTTGCTATGGGAAAAGCATGAAGAAGACTGCGACACCATTTTGTGCGAAAAATCGAGTCAGATCCTCAAAGGCGAAAAAAAATACTTTTCAATTTCAGATATTGAGAAAGCTTATAAATTATCGCAAGGCGCAATGCCATATAGGGCATTATACCACCAAGGATATAAAAGCGCCATTTTAATTCCCATAACAAACGAAAAAGAGCTTTTGGGCGTACTAGAACTGGTTTCTAAAAGAAAATACGAGTTAAACAGCATCAATGCCAACAAGCTTAACGATGTTCTTCCGTATATCACCGCAGCGGTTATCCGTAATAAAAACGAGCATGCCAATGCCATAGAGGCGATTATTCAAAATGAGTATACTTCCATTCACGAAAGTGTAAAGTGGAAATTTGTAAAAGAGGTAAAACATTATTTGGAAGAAAAAAGCAGAGGGAATATTATTTCTTTTAAAGATATTGTTTTTAAGGATGTATTTCCTTTGTATGGGCAAATAGACATTAAAAACTCGTCTATAGCCAGGAACAAGGCAACCCAAAAAGATTTAATAACGCAGCTTGAACAGTTAAGCCTAATATTCGACCGTGTCACCAGTTTGATGAAATTCCCAATTTATGAGGAATATCAATTTAGGGTATTGTCGTATTTAGAAGAAGTAAAAAAATCTTTTAAAACAGGGACCGAACAAATTGTGATGGATTTTCTAAAAGAAGAAATACATCCATCGTTGGAGCAAATAGCCATATTCAACAATTCCCTGGCAGCAATGGTGGCTCATTATGAAAAGGCGTTGGACCCATCTTTGAAAATGATTTACGACCAACGTAGAAAATATGATGATGCCGTTACAAGCATGAACAAAAAAATGGCCAGGATACTGGATGAAAAACAAGTCGAGGCCCAACATATTTTCCCCCATTATTTTGAAAGGTACAAAACCGATGGGGTAGACCACACCATGTATATCGGAAATGCTATTGCGCCTACAAAAAATTACAGCGATATATACCTTCAAAACCTAAAATTATGGCAATTGGTGGTAATGTGTGCCATGGAAAATGCATATTACGAGCTAAAACCAAGCCTTGAAGTGCCTTTGGACGTTACTTCCTTGATTTTGGTGCACAGTTCTCCGCTTACTATTAAATTTAGAATGGACGAAAAACGCTTTGATGTCGACGGGACCTACAATGCCAGATATGAAATAATAAAGAAACGTATAGACAAGGCACATATTAAAGGCACCAACGAACGCATAACCAAACCTGGCAAGATTACCATTGTGTATTCTCAAAAAAAGGAAGAAGAAGAATATTTAAGGTACATACGTTTATTGCAGGCAAAGGGCATGCTTTACGACAATGTTGAAATTAACGAACTGGAGGAATTACAGGGCGTTATTGGGCTAAAGGCCATGTCGGTAGAAATATTGTATACCTATGCCGAAGGAAAGAGCCCATTGACGTTTAACGATCTTATGAAGGTAATTGCTAAATAAACGAAAAAGCTATAATAAAAGAAAAGACCGATAGTATCAACCCTACCATAAATACCATATAAGTAATTCGTAAGAGTTTATATTTTTTGGCCAATACAAGCCCAAGATTATACAGGTCCATGGTCAAAGATTCGTAAATATATTCCTTTTCTTTGGTCATTTCTCTTAAAACCGATTCATATTTTTTATAAGGAACTTTATGGAAATTACCGAAAAATAGCAGGTTTACCTTGCGTTGGGCAACATCTTCATCGGTAAATTCTCCTCTTGTAACATTTGGTTTGGTAGAAAGGATGGCAAAAACTACCGAGATAACACTAAAAATAACCAGTACCAAAGTAGGCAACACCAAATGGCTATTGGAGGGACTATCTAATTTTGGAATCAGGTTGGAAAGGGCCAACGAAATAATAATGGCATTAATGGAAAGGAGGATGTTTGCTTTTGTATCTGCAATAGAACTAAGCTGAATATGGTTGCGTAGCGCAACCCTGTAGAGGGTTTGTACGCCTCTTTCGGGGTTTTCCTGCTTCAGCTTGGCCTTTAATTTTTCATTCTTCTCCTTTTGTTTGTCCTTTTTGTTTTTTTTAATCAGTTGGTTTAGGTTGTTAATCTTGCCCTCGCTCCAGTTTTCAATAGCATAAGCCGTATAATACTGGTGCATGGTTGCAAAAAGCTTTATGTTTTTGTTCCTCCATTCGTCCATGGAAAAATCGGCCACACCGGTAGCGGCCAATTCTTGTCGCAGTATCTCAGAAGTATTAACATAACTTTCTTTTGACAAATGGGAACTATCGGCATCCTTAATTATTTTTTCCAATATATTTTGGGGCAGTGCGCCCATTTTAGTGGCCATAATGGTACTGCATACCTTGTTGAGCTTTTCGGTATTATTGTAGCCATTTTCTTCTAAAAACTGTTTGGCAATTTTACAGCTTTCCCTTTCATGCTCGGTAGGGTTTTGCGTATATCCCGTATCGTGGAACCAAGCAGCAAGCATAATAATTTCTTCATCTTCAGCAGATATTTTAAGTGCTTCGCATAATTTTTTTGCACTCGAAACTACTCTTTCTGTATGGATCAGATTATGATATAAATAGTTTTTACCTAACTTCGTAATTAGTAAGTTTTTTACATAGTCCGACGACTTATCAACTATATCGTTCATGGAATTTTAATATCTAGATCTTTGAATATAATATTACGATAAAATCTGCATTTAATTGAAAATATGATAAAAAAATACTTTGATAAAACCCTCCTCTTCCTTTTTTTGTGCTGCCTGTTTTCCTGTGCAACATACCAGTCGAAATTTGTAAGGGAAAATTACAAGGAAGATTCCCAAAATAAAGAAATAGACCGGCGTTTTTATTTAATAGGCGATGCGGGAGGGTCTAACAACAGCGAACCGTCTGATGCCTTAAAGCTTTTCCGGAAGGCTGTGTCTAAAAGTACTAAAAATGATTTTGCCATTTTTTTGGGCGACAACATCTATCCCGATGGAATGCCCCCGGAAGACGGGGCAAATAGGGAAAATGCCGAGTACCAATTAACCACCCAAATAAATGCCGTAAAAGATGTAGCTGCCAAAGTAATTTTTATTCCCGGGAACCACGACTGGTACAATGGCGGGGTTAAAGGAATAGAAAGGCAAGAAGATTTTATTGAGGGTATTATTAAAAGAAAAAGAGTTTTATTACCAAGTGATGTATGCGGTTTGGACGAAATAGAAATTTCTGAAGCGGTTCATTTAATAACGATAGATTCTCAGTGGTTTTTAGAAGATTGGGACAAGCACCCGACCATAAACGACGATTGTGAAATAAAAACGAGAAAGAAATTTTTTATCGAGTTTGAAGGAATGCTGAAAAAAAATGAAGGAAAAACCATCATTGTGGCGGTTCATCATCCATTGTTTACATATGGAACACATGGTGGGTATTTTGCGGCCGGGAAACAATTGTTTCCATTTCAAAGCAAGGTTCCCATGCCCGGAATAGCATCATTGATCGAGCATGTTAGAAAATCTGGCGGAGTTTCTATTCAAGATACTCAAAACCAACGATATCAGGAATTTAAAAAAAGAATAGAATCCATTGCCATAGAAGCGCCGGCAAATGTAATATTTGCATCGGGCCACGACCATTCCCTACAATATATCGTCAACAATAAAATAAAACAGGTAATTGCAGGTTCCGGCTCAAAAGAATCAGCAACAAAATTAACCGGAAATGCAATTTTTGGTTCGGGGAAACAGGGATATGCCATTATTGACGTTTATAAAGACGGATCTTCATGGGTGAGGTTTTTTACGGCTGTAGACAGTAAGGAAATGCTTGCTTTTCAAACGGAAGTTTATCCGCCTACTCCGGCCATTAAAAACTATAATTTCCCTAAAAATTACCCGAGCTACATTACCACTTCGGTTTACCCCAAAGAGAAAACAGAAGTTTCAAATACCTACAAAGGCTTTTGGGGCGACCATTACCGCGAGATATATGGAACGTCCATTAAGGCAAAAGTAGCTGTTCTGGATACGCTATACGGTGGTCTCACGCCAATACGCATGGGCGGCGGGCATCAAACAAAAACATTAAGGCTTGTAGATAAGCGAGGCAAGGAATACAACATGAGGGCGGTTAAAAAAAGTGCCGTTCAGTTTTTGCAAAGTGTTGTGCTGAAAGACAAGATTTTAACTACGGAAGATCTTACCCAAACCCTGCCAGAAGATCTTTTGCTGGATTTCTATACATCGGCACATCCATATGCTGCCTATCCAATCCCGATATTGTCTAATGCCGTTGGGGTTTATCATACAAATCCTAAATTGTATTACATACCCAAACAACAAAGGCTTGGAAAGTATAACGATGAATATGGGGACGAACTGTATTTAATAGAAGAACGGCCCGGAAAAGAGCACCAAGATCTGGAAAGTTTTGGCCGACCCGATGATATTGAAAGTACAGACGACCTTTTTGATAATTTACGGGAAGACGAGAAATATACCTTAGATGAAAGGGCATACATCAGGGCGCGTTTGTTCGACATGCTCATTGGCGACTGGGACAGGCATACCGATCAATGGCGGTGGGCAGAGTTTAATGAAGGAAATAAAAAAATATACCGCCCCATACCGAGGGACAGAGATCAGGCTTTTTCCGATTTTGATGGTGCTTTCTTGAGTTCAGTAAGAACATTGGTAGCACCGGCCAAAATGATGCAGCGTTACGAACCTGAGCTTAAAAATATAGAATGGTTTAATACCGAACCAATGCCAATGGACCGTGTTCTTATTCAAAACAGCACTTTGCCCGTTTGGCAGGAAGAAGCGGCCTATATACAAGAAAACCTTACAGATGATGTAATTGAAAAAGCATTTAAACAAGTGCCCCGGGAAGTACAGGACCAATCTTTAGAAAAAATAAAAACGACCTTAAAAGAACGAAAAGTGCTTTTGGGGAATATTGCAAACAATTATTACAAAACATTAAATAAAGTAGCCGTATTGTTTGGTACCGATAAAGATGATTATATTGAAGTAATACGTGCCAAAAATAAAGAAACACACGTAGTTATTTCTAGGATAAAAGACGGAAAAAAAGCCGATGTAATAGTAGACAGGATTTTTAACAGCAATATTACCAAGGAAATATGGATTTATGGCTTGGACGATAAAGATATATTTGAAGTGAGCGGCAAGGCTAAAAATCCCATAATGGTACGTTTGGTTGGAGGCCAAAATAACGACACATTTAAAATCAATAACGGCAAAAAAGTGCGTTTTTACGATTATAAATCAAAAAACAATACCGTCGCGGTTAACAATGGAGGTGTGAAACGCTTTACTGATATATACGAGAACAATATTTTTACGTACAATAAAAACAAATATTCAACATATACATTGGTTCCCGGGCTAGGTTTTAATCCAGATGCCGGAGTTATAGCGGGCTTAAACTATACAATAACCAATTATGGTTTTGAAAGGAACCCTTTTTCTACAAAGCACAGCTTTGGGGCACGTTATCATTTTGCAACACAAGGTGTTGAATTTACTTATGATGGAGAAGTGGCAGGTTTATTAAAAAAATTAAACCTCTCTTTTGGCGCTAAATATAACAGCCCTACATATGCAAGGAATTTCTATGGATATGGCAATGAAACCGAAAATCTGGAAGACGATCTCGGGATGGATTACTACCGAACAAATTTAAGTAACCTTAAAGGATATTTGGGGCTTACCAAAAGATCGCCGTATGGAAGCACATTTAGAGGAACCTTTATTTTTGAAGGGGCCCAAGTTGATGATACTCCGGACCGCTTTATAGGGGAATACAACTTAGATGATGATTTTTTCAACTGGAAGTACTTTACTACATTGGAATTGGGCTATACATACAAAAGTTACGACCTTGGTATTAACCCGAGCAGGGGGATGTTCTTTAATGCAATTACGGGATATACTTTCAATTTATCCGATTCCGGGCATGGGTTTGTCTACCTAAAACCTCAACTTACATTTTATAACCGTTTAAGCAAAGACCACAAACTGGTTTTAAAAACAAATGTGCAAAGCCAATTAAACTTTGGCGATGATTTTGAGTTTTATCAGGCGCCCTTTCTTGGCGGGAACAGTGGTTTAAGGGGCTATAGAATTAATAGGTTTACCGGAAAAAACAGTTTGGTTTTCAATGGCGATGTCCGTTATACCTTTAATTCTTTTAAAACAAGGATACTCCCAATTCAATTGGGGCTGTACGGAGGTGCCGATTGTGGAAGGGTGTGGCTGGAAAACGATGACTCCGGACTTTGGCACAACTCTTTTGGCGGAGGTGTTTTTATAGTGGCAAGCAAGCTAATTAATATGGATATGTCTCTGTTTAATTCTAAGGAAGGAAACCGATTTGCCTTAAAGTTAGGAGTGAATTTTTAACCACGCTGCCCGAACGGCAATCGGGCAGGGTTAAAAAATTAAAAAACATCATTAACTAAATTGGTTACTTTTGCATTCCATTAAAATTATAGATAAAATGTATTACAAGGTTGCAATGGGCATATTTTCAGCACTGTTTATAATAGCCTGCCAGCAAGAAAAAAGTACCACCTATCAAGATTTAAAAGGAGATGTGTTTGGTACGTATTATCACTTTCAAATAGATTCAGAAAAAGATTATACAAAACAGATAGATTCCGTTTTTCAGCAAGTTAATATTGCGGCCAATACGTATGTTGCCGAGTCTCAAATATCTATTCTTAATAAAACAGGGATTTACAACAATCCTTCGGCAACCTTTTTGGATATGCTGCATAAAGCAAAGCATTATTATACCGAGACAAATGGTTATTTTAATCCTGCCATTTATCCGTTAATAAGTACATGGAAGTCAAAATTCGAAAACCGTTCAGAGATAGATACCCTTAAGGTAAACAAATTACTGGGTTTAACAGCTTTTGACAGTATCTTGACGGTGGAGACAACTAAAATAACTTTTTTAAAACCAAATGCGGCAATAGATTTAAGTGCCATGGGCGAGGGGTATACGCTAGATGCCTTGGCTTCAATTCTGGACAAAAGCGGGGTAAAAAACTATATGTTGGAAATTGGTGGCGAAATGCAGTGCCGTGGCTTAAACCAAAAGGGCAAAACTTGGCTAATTGGTATTGAAGCCCCTAATTTTGACCCGTTGGTTAAAGAAAGAAGTGTTATAAGTACCGTTCGCTTAAAAAATACCGGACTTAGCACCTCTGGGAGTTACCGCAAATTTTATTACGATAGCCTTGGCAAAAAACATGCGCATATAGTAAACCCCAAAACCGGATTTCCGGTAGAGCATCACCTGCTTAGCGTTAGCATTAAAGCTAAATCATCGGCTATTGCCGATACGTATGCTACAGCCTGTATGGCCATGGGCGAGGAAAAATCCAAGAAGTTTATTGAAAACGATCCCGAAATAGAAGGATATTTAATAGTTGCCAACGCAGCAGATTCTACCGAAACATGGCACTCGGAAAAATTTTTCGATTAAATAACATGTTCTGTATACTATTTGGATAATATTCTTTTATTTTGTTTGAAGTATACAACCTCGGTGCAAACATTCGAGGCATTATAAATCTCGCGTAGTGAGTAAAAAGAGCTAATCAATCAATAAAAATTATATTTCTATGGCATCAGGTTTTTTTGCGGTATTAGACGATATTTCTGCATTAATGGACGATGTTGCTTCCATGAGCAAAATAGCAACCAAAAAGACCGCCGGGATATTGGGCGACGATCTGGCAGTAAATGCAGAAAAGGCTACGGGTTTTGTAGCCAATAGGGAAATACCTGTATTATGGGCCATTACAAAGGGGTCTTTCCTTAACAAGCTCATTATTTTACCCATTGCCTTTTTGCTTAGTGCATACCTACCAGTTGCCATTATTGTTATTTTGATTTTGGGCGGAATATACCTGGCATACGAAGGAGCCGAAAAAATATACGAATTTATTTTCCCGCATGCACCAACCGTTGATGAAGAAACGCCAGTGACCATTCCCGAGGAAGAACTTGAAGAATTTGAAAAAAGCAGGATAAAACAGGCAATACTAACCGATTTTATACTTTCCATAGAAATTGTAATAATTGCATTGGGGGCCGTTATTGAAGAACCTTTGGAAACAAGGATTCTTGTGGTTAGCATAGTTGCCATCTTGGCCACAATCGGGGTTTATGGAATTGTAGCGCTTATTGTTAGAATGGATGATTATGGGTATAAGCTCATTAAGTTAAACGATGAGGACAATACCATATCCGATAAAATAGGAAAATTCCTCGTAAATTCTTTGCCATGGGTTATAAAAGGACTGTCGGTGGTGGGAACACTTGCGCTCTTATTGGTCTCGGGAGGGATCTTTAATCATAATATCGAGTACCTTCATCATATCCTTCCAAACATGCCTTCAATAATTAAAGACTTCCTTACTGGTTTAATCGTTGGTTCTGTAACAGTTTTCGTGGTGATTCTTATTAAAAAAATATTCAAAAAGAAACATTGATAACTTAAGTTTTTTCCTTCGGAATAAATAAACATCAAATACCTGATAAGTAATAGGTTATAGGTTTATTTTATGCCAAGGGATTTCTTATTCTTTTTACGTACATAACTTTTTGTTAAAGTTGTTAACGTTCACCTTTACAAACATTAGTGTTTTCATTACTTAAGCATAACCCGCCTTAGTAATTCATGTTATTACTTCGCTGATTAATATTCAACTAATTAAAATAGCATGATTAAAAACCTAAATTTAGTAGTAATTTTAGTATTGATAGGCTGGACCTCCGTAAGTTGGTCGCAGGCTACCATTACAGGTCTAGTTTTAGACGAAAACGATTCCCCCATTCCAGGTGTTAATGTAACCGTTGAGAAGAAAAATATAGGGGTCGTTACCGATTTTGACGGAAAATTTAGCATAGAAGCTGAAAGGGGCGATGTCCTTAAGTTTAGTTATCTTGGAATGCAGTCCCAAACCATAACAGTTACGGGCAGCCAACCGCTTACAATAGCGATGCAGACCGACCAAATGCAATTGGAAGATGTTGTTGTAGTTGGTTATGGTACCCAAAAGCGGGCCGATGTTACAGGGGCTATCGGTTCGGTTAATAACGAAAACTTCAATAAGGGATTGGCAACAAACCCCGGTCAGCTTTTCCAAGGAAAGGTTGCCGGTGTAAATGTGTCGGTTGTTAGTGGCGAACCCGGTGCCACACAAGATGTAATTATCCGCGGGGTAGGTAGTTTGCGTTCGGGAACAACACCTTTGTACGTTATCGATGGCTTTGCACTGGACAACTCGTCCACAGGGGTTGCCACCAACCCTTTAAACTTTATCAACTCGCAGGACATTGAAAAAATAGATGTCTTAAAAGATGCATCGGCAACGGCCATTTACGGGTCGAGGGGTGCAAATGGGGTAATTGTGATAACAACCAAAAATGGAAAAACCGATAAGGCCCAGATGGACCTGAGCGTGACTTCCGGTTTCTCTACCTTGGCCAATAAAGTGGATGTTTTTAGTGCCGATGAATTTAGGCAGCAAGTGGTAGCTGTTGGGGGAACTTTAGATGATGGCGGGGCCAACACAGATTGGCAGGACGAATTGACCAGGACAGCCTTTTCTCAAAATGTAAATTTCTCGTTGAGCAATGCTTCCGATAATTTTTCGTACCGTGCATCGTTGGGTGTAAACGATCAAGAGGGTATATTAAAGTCCAACGACCTAAAATTGTATTCCGGTCGCTTAAACCTTATGCAAAAGGCATTCAACGACCATTTGCGGGTAGAGTACAATTTAACGGCCAACAGGATCGAAAACGCAAGGGCAGATGCTCAATCAATTGTTGGGAACATGCTTCAACTTAATCCTACAACGCCAGTTTATACCAATGGTAAGCCTACTTTGTTGGAAAATATGCTAAATCCTTTTACCAGAGAAGAAATATATAGCGATGAGGCGGTTAACAACCGTATTTTGGCAAATATTGCCCCTTCAATAAAAATAGTAAAGGGGCTTACCTATAAGTTGAGCCTTGGCGTAGATTATTCTTCAACCAATAGGGATATTCAATACAAACCATATTCTTTGTTGGAAGATTATACAAACGGGTCTTTAAATTCTATTTACACCACCAATAAGAATACGCTGGTGGAAAATACATTGACCTATAATTTCTTTAAGGATAAGCACAACTTCACTTTTTTAGTGGGACAAACATACCAAGAGACATACGAGGAGCAAAAGAGTTTTAGAATGGAAGGATTCTCTGATAATGGAGTCGACCCAAAATACCAAGACCAGATTAGTGGAGAGAGCACCCCGACTTATATGGACACGTATGCTGTTAAAAACGAGCTTCAGTCTTTTTTTGGGAGGCTTAATTATATTTATAACGACAAGTATTTAATAACCGCAACCATGCGGGGAGATGGTTCTTCAAAATTTGGGGAGAACAACAAATATGGTTATTTTCCATCGGTTGCATTGGGGTGGAACATCATGAACGAAGATTTTTTAAGCGCCTCAAGCGTGGTAACCAACCTAAAATTAAGGGCCAGTTGGGGTAAGACCGGAAATCAGGAAATTCCATCAAAAATCACCAAATTAAGTTATACCGATAGTAAAGATGATAACGATTCTTATCCGATAAACGGCGACGAAAGTTCTATTGAGGATTATCCGTATGGTACAATTTTCACACGCTTGGCAAACCCCGATATTCAATGGGAAGTTTCAACACAAGCCGATATCGGTCTGGACTTTGGCTTTTTTAATAACAGGTTAACGGGAACCATAGATTACTTCAATAAAGTATCAGAAAATATATTGCTTGAAGTAACCCCGGCAGACCCGGTTCAGCCAACCGATAAATATTGGACCAATATTCCGGACATGGAAATTAAAAATAGCGGGGTAGAATTTTCTTTGGACTACAATGGAAACTTCAGCAATAACTTTACTTTTAATATAGGCGGGAACATTTCTTACACCAACAATGAAGTGGTAGATTCTCCATATGAAGTTTTAACAACGGGAGCTGCACAAGGTGCCGGGCAAACCGATGCCACCATTAACGGGAACCTTAACGGAGAGGCCATAGGGTCTTTTTACATGCAGGAATTTATGGGCATTGGAGACGACGGCCTAAGTATTTTGTCTGATGATCGTAGGGTGGCCGGAAGCGCCTTGCCGGATATTATTTATGCCTTTTACGTAAATCTAAAGTACAAGAATTTCGATTTGGGGATTAACTTTAATGGGGTTTCCGGAAACAAGGTATACAACCATACGGCAATGTCCCTCTTTACAAAAGGACTATTGGCTTCCAACTTTAATACCACCGATATTGTAACACAATACGAAAACGAAGATATTACCAATTCTAACACTGTTTCTACACGTTATCTGGAAGATGGTGATTTCCTGCGGTTAAACAACACCACATTGGGCTACAATTTAAGGCCGGAGTTATTAGGGATGGGAGATTTAATCCATAACATCAGGTTTTCGGTTACAGGGCAGAATTTGTTTGTAATATCAAAGTATAGCGGATTTGACCCTGAAATTAATTCAAACCTTACTATTGACGGTATTCAGACTTTCGGGATCGATTATTTCAACTACCCAAAAACAAGAACTCTATTGTTCGGTTTAAACATATCATTTTAATCAAAAAAAGACTTCAAAAATGAAGAATAAAATTATAATTGCACTTTTCGGGATTAGCTTATTGTCCAATTTAAGTTGTACCGATTTAGACGAAGAAGTTATAGACGAATCCTTGGAAGGTAGCGGGCAGGCAGAGGCTGTAAGTGGAGCCATAGCCCCGGCTTATGGCCAGATTGCGTGGACCTGGAGGCATACCAATTATTACGGATTGCAGTTAATCCCTGCCGATGAGGCTATTTTGCCCTATCGTGGCGGTACAGATTGGTACGATGGTGGGAAATTTCTGGAAGCGCATACACATAATATTTCCCCAAGCAACGATTTGGTGGGAAGTTCCTGGAACGAGCTTACCAAAAATATCTCCAGGACCCTTTCGGCTATTGAAGTATTAAAACCACTTGCCGAGGCGGGAAATACAGAGGCCGAAGGAGCTCTTAACGAAATGATAGCTTTAAGGGCATACTTGAATATGTTGACATTGGATAGCTGGGGAATTGCGTTTAAAAAAGAATCTTCAGAAGAAATTTCCCAGATACTCCGCGGGCAGGAAGCCATTGATTATATTGAGAGCGAATTAATCTCGGTGGTAGATGTAATAAATACCCAAAAAGGACCCGGAAGGATAACCCAAGCGGCTGTTTTGGGGTTTTTGGCAAGATTGTATCTTAATGCGGCCGTATATCGCGATCCATATGGAACTCCAAGCTTCACCAATGAAGATATGGACAAGGTAATTGCCTATACCAATGAAATAATAAATTCGGGCAATTTTTCATTCTCTCCAGAATATTTCGATTTGTTCAACGACGATAACCATGACAATCCCGAGCTGATCTTTGCGGCAGACCAGCGGGGCGTAATGAACAACGAACATAGCCGTTGGGCATATTGGTCGCTTGCGGGCTCATGGTTTCCAAGACCCGAATTTCCTAGCGCAGACGGTACCGATGGCCCGGCAATTACATCCGATTTTTATCAAACTTGGGTAGATGCCTACGGAAATGTAGACCCAGCAGAAGCCGATGCAAGGTTCTATAAAAAGAATCAAGACATCCCGGAAGCACTTCAAGACCTTACCGGCCTTTCACCGTTGAACGATGAAGACCATTATTATTGTACTGCTGCGGAAGATTTTGAAATTGACAGGGGAATAATACGTGGCATTATTTGGGGGCCTAGAAAAGACGAAAACGGGTCTTTTTATACCTGCGACGGGGGGTATCGTATCTATCCGGTAAAACAGACAAAAGGAAATGGCCCCGACAAAGATGTGGGCTATGTAAACCACGTACTGCAAGTTGATTTTTCAAACGAAGGAAGGCGCCATGCCAATGGTTACCGTACTTCTAAATATCAATTTAGCCATACTTCGCCTAACGGAAATAATTATAGTAGCGTGGATTTGGTGTTAATGAGGTATGCCGAAATTTATTTGATGCGTGCAGAGGCCAAATTGAGAAATGGCGACAATGCAGGAGCCTTGGCCGATGTAAATGTGGTACGCACTTCCAGAACGGCACGTGCGCCAATTCCAGCGGCTTTACCGGCTGTTGACCTAGAGACGCTTTATAGGGAACGTGGTTTTGAACTATATTGGGAAGGTTTTAGAAGAACCGACCAAATCCGCTTTGGTCATTATGAAGATTCCTGGACAGAAAAAACCGATGCAGATGTACACCATAGACTATTCCCAATCCCGCAGGATGCCATTGATGGTGCTTCCAATGTTTCGGGATATTTAGAACAAAACGAAGGGTACTAATACTTATTTTTGTATGAAATACTAGTGTTTTTGGGTAAAAAAACCAGAATGCTATAAATAAAACAAGCTGTAAATAAATATGAAGAATATTCTAAAATTAACCTTGGCCTACTTTTTATTGCTTTCCAACGGAATCAATTGTACGTTATTCGCTCAGGAAACCTTTAAGGTACATTCCCACAACGATTACGAACAGCAACTCCCGTTTTGGTATGCTTTTAGTAATGGTGCCGCTTCCATAGAAGCCGACATTTTTCTTAAAAACAATGAACTTTATGTAACGCATAGCGAAGATGAGATAGTTGCCAAGGCCACTTTGGAGAACATGTACTTAAAAAAATTGGAAAGTTTGGCGGCGTTGGGAGAGTTAAGGGAATTGCAATTATTGGTCGATATAAAATCTGATGCCTATAAAACCCTTGATAAATTGGTCGAAGTCCTTAAAAGGTACCCATCCGTTACAGACAATAAAAAAATACGCTTTGTAATTTCGGGAAACCGGCCTGAGCCTGAAGACTACAATAATTATCCCGATTTTATATGGTTTGACCATCAAAACCTGAACAATCTGGACAAAATAGACTTAAAAAAAGTAGCCTTGGTAAGTGTAAGCTTTAAAACATATACTGTATGGAACGGTTATGGAAGAATGGTGGCCAAGGAGCAGGAAAAGGTAGAAGACGCCATTAAAAAGGCACATGATGTTTCAAAGCCATTTAGGTTCTGGGCAACTCCCGATACCAAAACGGCATGGGCCAATTTGGCAAAGCTGGGCGTAGACTACATAAATACCGATGAGCCGGCACTTGCAAAACAATATTTAAGCAAGCTTGCCAATAATACTTATAGCCAAAAAGAGCCAATAAAAATATATAAACCGGGTTATGGATATAACAAGGACGAAACCCCGCAAAATATCATTTTAATGATTGGCGACGGAAACGGGCTTGCACAAATATCGGCTGCCATGATTGCCAACCGTGGGGAGCTTACGCTAACCGGAATTAAGGATGTTGGATTGGCTAAAACCGCATCTTTTGATAATTTAATAACCGATTCGGCCGCAGGCGCAACTGCAATGGCTACCGGTACTAAAACCAACAACCGGGCCATTGGCGTGGACCCGGCAGGAAAGGCGCTTGACAATTTAGTAACTATGGCAAACCAGCAGGGGTTTAATACCGCTATTGTTTCTACCGATGCCATTTATGGGGCAACCCCAGCATCTTTTTATGCGTACCGTGCAGAGCGTGATAATACAGATGGAATCGTGGAGGACCTTGTGCATAGCAAACTTGACTTTTTTATGGCAGGGGGTAAAAATGAAGAAAATACCATTGGAAAGCAGTTTAAAACGGTAACGATTGACTCATTTACCGATTTTAATCAGCCAATCGCGGTTTATCTTGGGGACGAAAAAGCCCCTTCGATGATAAATGGAAGAGAGAATGCGTTGCCAAATAGTGTCCATAAGGCACTTGAAGTGCTTGGTTCTAAAGAGGAACCGTTTTTTTTAATGGTTGAAGGTGCTCAAATAGATAATGGCGGACATTCCAATAACATTCAGGGTATAATTAAAGAAATGCTTGATTTCGATCGGGCCATAGCCCAAGCACTTCGTTTTGCAGATACTCATAAAAATACGTTGGTGGTAATTACCGCCGACCATGAAACCTCTGGTTTGGGCATTGTTGGTGGAGATATAGAAAGCGGTACCGTACAGGCCGATTTTTTGACCGTAGACCATACCGGAATTATGGTGCCCGTTTTTGCATATGGCCCGCAAGCGGAAAATTTTAAGGGTGTTTTTGAAAACACATCGATTTTTAAGAAAATATGGAAGGCTATTAACAAATAATTCTTACTGAAAACGGCTTTGGGATAGTTGTTGGATCAAATTAATATTTTGATAATTTACAGGTAACATGCCTTAAAAAATATATATCCAACTTTGTGCCGAGAGTTAGTTTTCACATTTTGAATAATTAGTTAGCAAGTTATTTAAAAAGAGGTTGCCCGACAAGGCAACCTCTTCTTTTTTATTTACTTTTTTGAAGCTTCCAAAGAAACCTTTCTAAATTCCTTGAACAATTTTGTAAGTTCTAAAGACGATTTACGGGCTCTAGTTCCAGCTGCTTTATTACCACTTTCCAATTGGCTGTTTGCATCTTTTTGAAAGGCTTCGATTTCGGTTTCGATTTTACTAATTAATTCTTTCATATTTTAATTTTAATAAGTTAAAGCCTGCAATATAGGCAATAATTTTAGTAGAAAAGATGGCAGAAGTTCAAATTTAAAATCATATAAAAGTGCCTTTGCTTATTTGAAGATTCTTAGCACTGGTGTCATTTTATGTAGGTAAATAGACTATGTATCGCATTATTAAGGATTTGTAACATACAAATATCATTTAAAAGCATCAAACCCTATATTTGTTTTAAACCTTGGTAGGTAAGCATACAGACAACTATAAACCAATCAGTAGAAAAATATCAAAAAATAAATATGAAAATTTATCTAAAAATATTACTCGTTCTATTTTTTTCTGAAATAGCGACCGGGCAAGAAACCGCAAAAAACCCGATTATTTATGCAGATGTTCCCGATATGTCCATGATCCGTGTTGAAAATACCTATTACATGAGCAGTACGACCATGCATATGAATCCTGGGGTGCCCATTATGAAATCTACCGACTTGATAAATTGGGAATTGGCATCTTATGCTTACGAAACATTGGGGAATACCGATGCCCTAAATCTGGAAAGCGGCGAAAATGCCTACGGAAAAGGCTCATGGGCGAGCAGTTTGCGTTATCACGAGGGTACGTTTTATGTTTCTACTTTTTCATCGACTACCGGGAAAACGTATATATTTTCAACCGATGATATAGAAAGTGGCAAATGGAAAGAACTTTCTTTTAAGCCGAGCTTTCACGATAATACCTTGTTTTTTGACGATGATGGAAAAATATACATGATTTATGGTGGCGGAGACCTTAAAATAGTAGAACTAAAAGAAAATTTGTCCGGGTTTAAAGAAAGCACCAAAAGAACGCTTATAACAAATGCAAGCGCACCGGCAGGTAACGATATTGCACTCCCAGCAGAAGGGTCTCAACTTTTTAAGGTGAAGGGCAAATATTATTTATTCAATATTACCTGGCCAAAAGGGGGTATGCGAACAGTGGTCGTGCACCGGGCAGATAAAATTGGCGGTCCATATGAAGGTAGGTTAACCTTTCAAGACAAAGGTGTAGCTCAAGGAGGATTAATTGACACACCCGATGGCAAATGGTTTGCCTATCTTTTTAAGGATAATGGCGCTGTAGGCCGCATTCCTTATTTGGTTCCTGTTCATTGGGAAAATAATTGGCCGGTTTTAGGGGTTAACGGCAAAGTCCCGTCAACGTTAAATCTTCCGGCTAGCAATGGCTTGATTCCCGGAATAGTAAATTCCGACGAGTTTAACCGAGAAGCAAACGAACCTTTCTTGCCGTTGGTATGGCAATGGAACCATAACCCGGATGAAGATTATTGGTCGGTTACCGATAGACAGGGGTATCTTCGATTGACAACCAACCGTTTGGACTCTTCCGTGGTGGCAACAAAAAACACCTTGACCCAACGTACCTTTGGCCCCATATGCAACGGCAGCACTGCTGTTGATATTTCTGAAATGAAAGAAGGCGATGTGGCCGGACTGGTTCTTTTACAGGAATATTACGGTTATGTAGGGGTTCAATATAAAAACGGGAAAAAGTACATCGTTCAGGTAAATTATGAATCTGGTAAACCCACGATCCATGCAAAAATTCCAATAACTGTCAATACCGTTTACCTCAGCGCTGCGTGCAATTATAATGAAATGAAGGACACGGCTCAATTTTATTATAGTTTGGACGGGAAATCATGGCATTCCATAGGAAATCAACTAAAAATGAAATATACCCTTTCCCACTTTATGGGCTACCGTTTTGGCCTGTTTAATTATGCTACAAAAACAGCAGGCGGGTATGCAGACTTTAATTACTTCCACATAAAAGAACAGTTAGCACCGTAATAGTTTTTTTAAGCATAAAAAATGTTTTAGGTAGCCAAAAAAGCTTGTAAAGAGCAAGAAATATGCTTTGTGTAACCTATTGTAAACTAATTGTAACAAATAATTCAGCAGTATTAAAAGCTTGAAAATAAATTTGTTTACCACGTCCATTTCCATGGATATATGGAAAGGGCTAAGTTTTTTTATTCAGAAGTAAACGTATTAAATAGATGAAACGAACATTTAAACGTGTGAAAAATTCATTCGTAAATAGCATTTCTGTTAAGCTGTCAACCAATTGTAACCATGATTAAGATGAGAGGAAGCGAACAAAAAATTTCCTTTTTGGAAAAATTGGGGTATAGTTTAGGCGACTTGGCTGCCAATTTGATTTTTCAAACCCTAATGACCTTTTTGGCATTTTTTTATACAGATGTATACAAAATCCTGCCAAACATTGCATCTACCATAATTTTTGTTGGCGGGATGACAGGGGCTTTTTTTAATCCCGTTATGGGAATTATTGCCGACAGGACCCAAACGCGATGGGGAAAATTCCGGCCATGGATATTATGGACGGCCATTCCTTTTGGATTAATGGCAATTTTGGCGTTCAGGACCCCCGAATACAGTTTAAATGGTAAAATAACCTATGCCTTGATTACCTATATATTGCTGGTTGTTATCTATTCGGCAAACAATCTTCCGTATGCCTCGTTAAGCGGTGTCATGACGGGTAGCATGAAAGAAAGGAACAGTATATCTTCCTATAGGTTTACTGCGGTTATGATTGCGCAGTTTCTCGTGCAAAGTTTGCTTTTGCCACTGGTTTATATTCTTGGTGACGGAAGTAAAACACTCGGGTTTGAAAGGGCTATTACCATGTTTGCCATTATTGGAATTATTTTTTTTATTATTACTTTTTTGACCACCCGGGAACGGATCCAACCAAAGGAGGAACAAAAAACTTCCGTTAAGGACGATTTAAAAGATTTATTTAAAAACAAACCTTGGTTTGCCATGCTGTTGGCCACCATTTTTATTTTTATAACCCTTTCCCTAAAGGGGGGCATGTATGTTTATTATTTTGATAATTATTTAAGCGTTACCGGCCTTCAGGAGTTTCTTAACGATATTGGCTTCAATTCCTTAATAGCAAATCTTAACAAGCTTCTTGTTTCCATGGGAATGCATGGCTTTAAATGGCCAGACGATCCCGCTACTTCTGGTTTTAGCATTTTTAACGCTATTGGTATTGTAATGATGATTGTTGGAATAGGAATTTCTAAGCCCATTGCCGATAAATACGGAAAGCGTAATGTTTTTGGCTACAGCATCGTACTTTCTGCAATTACCTTGATTGCTTTTTATTTTTACAGTCCTTCAGCTATTTACCTGGTTTTTGTTACACAGTGCATACATGGTTTCTTTTATGGAATTTCCACACCGCTTTTGTGGGCAATGATTGCTGATGTTGCCGATTACTCAGAATGGAAAAACAACCGCCGTGCCACCGCCATAATTTTTTCGGCCATGATTTTTGGCCTAAAGGCCGGATTGAGCATTGGCGGAGCATTGGTGGCCGGGATTCTTGGGTTTTACGGTTATAACGAGCTTTTAACCGAACAATCAGAAAAAGCTGTTTTAGGAATACAATTATCCGTAAGCATATATCCGGCCATTACCTTTTTACTGGCCGCTGCAAGTTTGTTTATGTATGAAATTGGCAAACGTAAAGAAATGCAAATTCAAGAAGATTTAGAGAAACGCCGGGTTGGATAACTTGATACAAATGAAATTTTAAATAGATGAAATTAATAAAGACAATATTAATAGTATGCTTCACAATTTTTTATGTGAATGCACAAGAAACTTCGTTAACCCTAAAAGAAGCATTTAAAGGGAAGTTTTTAATTGGCACCGCCATGAACGCTTATCAAATAATGGGAAAAGATACGGCGGCCACCAATATTATAAAAAAGCAGTTCAACGCCATTGTTGCCGAAAATTGTATGAAAAGCGAGAGGATTCACCCCCGGGAAGATAAATTTGACTTTTCCCTGGCAGATAAGTTTGTTCAATTTGGTACGGACAATAATTTGGTGGTAACGGGCCACACCTTGATTTGGCATTCTCAAGCTCCAGACTGGTTTTTTGTTGATGATGCTGGAAAAATGGTCTCAAAAGAAACTTTAATAGCCCGAATGAAAAATCACATTCAAACCATCGTGACACGCTACAAAGGAAAAATAAAGGGATGGGACGTTGTTAACGAAGCAATTAACGATGATGGAACATACAGGAGCTCAAAATTTTATCAAATTATAGGTGAGGATTATATAAAACTGGCTTTTCAATTTGCCCGTGAAGCAGATCCCGATGCCGAACTGTATTACAATGATTATTCCATGTCTATTCCCGCAAAGCGGAATGGGGTAGTGGCCATGGTGAAAAAACTTCAAAAGCAGGGAATAACCATAGATGCCATTGGGATGCAATCTCATTTGGGCCTGGACAATCCCGATATTAAAGATTTTGAAGCCAGTTTAGAGGCTTTTTCTTCGCTGGAATGTAAGGTGATGATTACCGAAATGGACATAAGCATATTGCCTTTCCCCGACAAAAATGCGGGGGCAGAAGTAACAAAAAGTTTTGAGTACAAACAACAAATGGATCCCTATCGGGAATCGGTTCCAGACTCGGTTACAACTGCTTTTGAGCAAAGGTATTTATCGTTTTTTAAACTTTTTGAAAAACATAAAAAAGCCGTTACAAGGGTTACTTTATGGGGCGTTACCGATGCCAATAGTTGGAAAAATAATTGGCCTGTTCCCGGGAGGAAGGATTATCCTTTGCTATTTAGTAGAAATTATGCCCCAAAACCCATAGTAGACAAAATAATTAAGCAAACGCTTTCAGAATAACCCGGTTACTATAAAATGCCCATAACTAAATTTTAGATACCGACCGGGATAATAATTAAAGGCACATTCCATCTGACCATTAAAAACAATAAAATATTAACAGATGAAACAAAAGAAATACTTATTAGATCATTTATACATGGCCGATCCTTCGGTACATGTTTTTAATGACAAACTGTACATATATCCTTCGCACGACATAGATTCGGGCATTCCCGAAAACGATAATGGCGATCACTTCAACATGAAAGATTACCATGTATTGTCTATGGAAACCATTGATGAAGAAATTACCGATCATGGCGTGGCTTTAGACATTAAAGATATTCCTTGGGCCAACAGGCAACTTTGGGATTGCGACGTAGCCCATAAAAACGGTAAATATTATATGTATTTTCCTGCAAAGGACGAACTTGACATATTTAGAATAGGAGTTGCCGTAAGCAATCAGCCATACGGTCCCTTTAAACCAGTTGATGCACCAATGAAGGGAAGTTACTCTATAGACCCGTGTGTTTTTGAGGATGACGATGGCTCGCATTACATGTATTTTGGCGGAATATGGGGCGGACAATTGCAGCGTTACCGAAACAATAAGGCCATAGAATGCGGACACGAACCAGAAGACAATAGCCCTGCATTGCCCTCAAGGGTTGCCAAATTGTCTAAAGATATGCTGTCTTTTGCCGAAAGCCCTAAAGAAATTGTAATTGTAGATGTTAACGGGGTTCCCATTTCCGCAGGAGACCACGATAGGCGTTTCTTTGAAGCTTCATGGATGCACAAGTATCAAGGGAAATATTATTTTTCGTACTCCACCGGGAATACGCACCGTATTTGTTATGCCATTGGTGATAACCCTTACGGCCCTTTTATCTACCAAGGTGTAATCCTTACCCCGGTTGTGGGATGGACTACGCACCACGGAATTAGTTCCTTTAAGGGGAAATGGTATTTGTTTCATCACGATAGCGTGCCGTCCGGAGGTAGAACATGGTTAAGGAGCTTGAAGGTATGCGAAATGGAATATAATGAAGACGGTACCATTAAAATAATCAACGGTACAGATTAAAGCATCAATATTTTGAATTGGTGCGGTAAAAAATATTTAATTCAATACAAAAAAGAAAAAGTCTATGTTTTCATTAAAAAAACAAAATGGGTACCGCTTATGGGTGTTCGTCTCTTTTATCATGATTTTTTTCCAGTCTTGTAATACGGGTTCAAAATCAAATGAAAAAGAAATCGGGACTATTCCATTTAAAAAATCAACGGCATATTTTGATGATTTTAAATATACTGGAAAAGACGATTTTTATAATGAAAATACGCTGCCGGACAATTCTTATTTCTACAATCCTATTTTGCCGGGCTGGTATTCCGATCCAAGTATATGTTCCAACGGAGAAGATTATTTTTTGGTAACCAGCACATTCTCTTATTATCCGGGCGTTCCCATTTTTCACAGCAAAGATTTGGTAAACTGGAAACAGATAGGGCATGTTTTGGACCGGCCGGAACAATTGCCTTTGGATGGCCAGCGTATTACCGAAGGGATTTTTGCCCCGGCCATAAGTTATAACCCCCATAACAAAACATATTACATGATAACGACCAACATAAAAAAGGGCAATTTTTTTGTTAAAACGAAAGACCCCTTCAAGGGTTGGTCCGATCCGGTTTGGTTGCCGGAAGTTCAAGGTATTGACCCTTCTTTCTTTTTTGATGACGATGGGAAAGCCTATGTGGTTAACAACGATGCCCCAGATGGCGGCAGCCAATACGAAGGGCACCGGGCTATACGCATACAGGAGTTTGACGTAAAAACGGAAACAATGAAGGGGCCGCGAAAAATGATTGTTAACGGCGGGGTTGACCTATCAGAAAAACCTATTTGGATAGAAGGCCCCCATGTGTATAAAATTAATGGAAGTTATTATTTAATGTGTGCAGAAGGGGGAACCTCGGTAAACCACCGCGAAGTTATATTTAAGTCCGAATCGGTGCTGGGTCCCTACAAACCGTGGAACAAAAACCCCATACTTACCCAGAAACACTTAGACCCAAACAGGCCATTGCCCATTACCTGTGCCGGGCATGCCGACCTTATCCAAAAGAAAGACAGTAGTTGGTGGGCCGTATTTTTGGCATGCCGCCCCATAGACAACGATTTTGAAAACCTGGGCCGGGAAACTTTTTTAATGCCCGTACAATGGGATGAAAGCGGTTTTCCATACATGACCAGAGAAAATGAAACAATACCTAGAATTATAAAAATGCCCGGTAGCATACGTGCTAAAAAAACAACTTACGGCAATTTTAGCATAACCGATGATTTTACAGATTCCCTGCTTCCAAAAGAATGGGTTACCATTCGGGGAGATGGAAAGAATTTATATTCTTTAAAAGATATTCCGGGCTATTTGGCACTTTCCTGTGCCGATGTAAATACGGTAGAACTAAAAACCCCGGCCTTTGTTTCCCGCCGCCTTCAACACCATAAATTTGAAGCAGAAACCACGGTTTATTTTGAGCCTTCAGGTTTGCATGAGGCCGCTGGCATTCTTCTTATGAAAGATGAAACACATCAGTATGCATTTACCTTGACCGGAAATGAAAAAAGCCCAAAAATACTTGTTGAAAAAATAACGAAAGATGGTCGGGAAATTTTGACCGAAAAAAATCTGGAAACCGGTGAAAAACTATTTCATTTAAAGGTAATTTCAAACGGTCTTAATTTTGAATTTCAATATGCAAGCAACACTTCAGAATGGAAAACACTAAAAACGGGAGTAGATGCCCGTTACTTATCTACAGCAAATTCATACGGATTTACGGGTACTAACATAGGGGTGTATGCTACCAAAAAGCGGGTTCCGCTGTTGAGCAAGTAAAATCATTAGACTTATAAATAATAACTTCAGCAGATAATAAAAAAATAGGCTGCTCCTTTTATGGAACAGCCTACGCTATTTAACTAGCTAATTAATTATTGGGCTTGAAAAACTAACAATTATTTATTTCTAAAACCAAGTCCCAATAATTGGAAAAACAATCTTCAATAGTTTTTTGCAATGATGCCGTTGTTCAATATTCAAATGTAATGCATTGTTTGTATTCGGTTATATTTCCATGTTACCAATCCTTATCAATAGGTTACTTCTTCAATTTTATGCATTATAGATAGGTAAGGAATACCTTTAAAACGATATTTACTTCACTATTTAATTATCATAATATCAATTAATGACCCTTAAAAATTCTATAATTCACATTTTTTCGATAAAAAATTGTGAATTATAATTAAATTAACATACCTTGTAGTCAAATTAACTATTACATAACATTCCGATTTAAAAAAGATTTTTTATATGAAGCAGTTTTTAAAAAACATATTCCTTGAACTGATGCATATTTAATTTGATTGAATCACGCAAACGATTGCGTTTGTGCAATGTTGCAAATGCTAAAACTAACAATTACACCCATGATAAATACGCTAACCAGAACCTGTACTTTTATGTATAAAAGCGCATTAAAGTTGTTTTTTAATGCAAAAGGGCATGCCAAGGGATGGCATTTGTATTTTTTGCTTATATGCCTTCAGCTTCCGGCTCAAACCGCCAAGTTTTACTCTACGGACAACAAGCTTTCAAGTACGCTTATCAATCAAGTACTGGAAGATAAAGAAGGCCTTATCTGGGTTGCTACCGAAGACGGCCTTAACAGGTACGACGGGGCAAAGTTTAAGACCTATAAATTTAGCACCAAGGACAGTACCTCCATTTTAAACAATTACGTACGTTGTATGTACCAAACTTTAAATGGGCAATTACTGTTCGGTTTTTTCAATGGCCTGCAACAATACAACACGGGAACACAAAGTTTTAGCGAGATTGATTTATTTGATAAGCAAGGATCAAAAGAACATTGCCATGTTTCTTCCATCTTGGAACGTAAAAATGGGGAGTTGTTAATTGCCACTTCCGGGAGTGGTATATTTAAGTTGCATAACGAGAATGGTGTTGTAGCCGGAAGATTAGCCGTAGAAGTTGTTAAATCAGAGTTTATTCAAAAGCTTTTTGAGGATAAACAGAGAAACCTTTGGGTGATAACACAAGACAAAGGAGTGTATTGTATTGCAGAAAACGGCACCATATCCCGCTATTTTTATAAAAACGAGTCGGAAGCCAATATCTCCAGTATATGCCAGGCACCCAACGGGAATATCTATATTGGAAAGCTAAATGAAGGCTTGTACAAGTTTGAACCAAAGAGCAAAAGCTTTAAAAAAATACCATATACGCAATGCCATTTATCTATCAAGACCCTTTATGTAAATTCTCCTGATGAAATATACATAGGTACCGACAGCAGCGGGATGAAGGTTTTTAATCCGTATACAGAAACATTTTCAGATGTTAGCCTGGGAATCAACAAATTCGACTTTTCCAAGACCAAGGTCCACTCCATCATTAAAGACAGGTCGCATAACCTATGGTTGGGCATTTACCAAAAAGGGGTGGCCCTAATCCCACACAAACCGAATAATTTTAAATATATAGGATATCAATCCATTAACAACAACACCATTGGATCCAATAGTGTTATGGCCATTCACGAAGACAGGAACAACAATTTATGGGTGGGTACCGATGGAGATGGGGTTTACGGCCTGGACAATGCGGGGAATTTAAAAAAACACTATCTCAACAAAGAAGTTACCACCATTATGAGTGTCTATGAAGATTCGAACAATACGGTTTGGGTGGGCTCTTATTTAAACGGAATAGCTTCGCTAAATAAAAACACCGGTGAGTTTAACTTTAATTATGAAATAAAAGATGAAAACTCACATAAAGTAGAAAGAATATACAGTATCACCGAAGATGGCAACAAAACCTTATGGATAGGCTCCATGGGCTCGGGCCTTTTTTCTTTAGACCTCGAGACCGGGAAAATAAAGGACAGGAATACGGGAACAACCATTGGCCTGTCTTACAACCCAAACAATAAAATGCAGAATTTTTGGATCAATACGCTGCTGTATTCCAAAGAAAACAAATTGTATATAGGAACGTATAACGGACTTAGTTGCCTTGACCTTGAAACCAATAGTTTTATTTTTTCTGATGGGCTTAACCGGGTTTTGGCGCATAAAATTATTTATTCACTTTATGAAGATGCCGAAGGGAATTTATGGATAGGAACTTCAGAAGGAATATTCCTCAAGCCCAAAAACTCGTGGAAACTAGAAAACTTTTCTACCAAAGACGGCCTGTCGAGCAATGTGGTATGTGCCATTAAGGGAGATGGGCAGAACAACCTGTGGATTAGTACGCACCATGGAATATCTAAGTTTAACAAAGCGAGCCAACAGTTTACCAATTTTTATTTTAACGACGGGCTTCAAGGAAACGAGTTTAGCAAAGGAGCAGTTACCTACGACGACCAAAATGCCATATATTTTGGGGGAATTAACGGCATTACCTATTTTAAACCCGAACAGATTATCGATGAAGGAAAGATACCCGATATTAGGTTAACGGCCTGCTATTTGCAGAACAAAGAGATAACAACGGCAACAAAATCAAACGGGCGTGCCATTATTGAAAAAGATATCATGAAGGCCGATACATTGCTTTTATCGCATAAAGACAATACGTTTAATCTGGAGTTTGCGGCCACCAACTTTATAGAACCCCAACGGCTAACTTATTTTTACAACCTCAACGGCAAGGAATGGGTAAGCCTTCAGCAGGGATCAAACATGCTGACTTTTAACGATTTGGTTCCGGGAACCTATTCTTTGCGCGTAAAGGCAAAAGAATTTAAGTCGTTTTCGCCGGTTAAAAACTTCACCATTATTGTAAGGCCGCCTTGGTTTTTATCATTATGGGCAAAAATTTGCTATACAATAATCGTCGTTTTAATTACTTGGGCCGTATACAACCAAATTCATCAACGGTATAAGATTAAAGAAAAAATACGACTTCAGCAATATGAAAACCAGATAAACGAAGCTAAGATTCAGTTTTTCACAAACATTTCGCACGAAATAAAAACACCCATGTCGCTCATAACAAACCCATTGAAAAAAATGATGAAGAGCGATATAGACCCCGATCGCCAAAAAGCATACCGTATCATGCACCGAAATTCCGAACGTATCCTGCATTTAATCAATCAGTTAATGGAAATGAGGAAAATTGATAAAGGCCAAATAGACTTAAAGTATCAAAAGGTAGAAATGGTCTCTTTAATAAAAGATATATGTTTCCTTTTTGAAGATCAGAAAAAGGCAAAGGAAATCGACCTGGAATTTCATAACGACCAAGAAGAATTGTATGCAGCAATAGACCCCAATTATTTTGATAAGACCATCCAGAACATACTATCCAATGCTTTTAAGTTTACGCCCAATGGCGGACACATTAAAATAAACCTTGAAAGTGTTGTAAATGAAGCAGGCAAGAAATGTTTTAAAATAACTGTAAAAGATAACGGCAAAGGCATTGACGAACATGCCATTGAAAAGATTTTCGACCGTTTTTACCGTGCTACCCAAGACGAAATGCACCCAAAAGAAGGTACGGGAATTGGCCTGCACTTAACGCGCTCTATTGTTAATTTACATAACGGAAAGGTTTATGCAGAGAACAATAAAGATCAAAAAGGTTGTAGCCTGATCATGGAAATACCGCTGGAAAAGGCAAATGCCAATGTTAAAGAACTAGACCATTTGCCATTAACAGGCTCCGTGGCTCCAAAGTGTTACAAACCGCAACCCGTTTTGTCGTTGTTCAATACCAATAGTGTTTCTAATGGGGAAGATGCCCCGTGTAAAGGAAAACACACCATACTCCTTATAGACGATGATGCCGAAATAAGAAATTACCTTAGAAGGGAGCTGTCTTTAAAATACCATATTTTAGAGGCTTCCAACGGAAAAGAGGCTTACGGCATTATTCTTCAGGAACCGTTGGATTTAATCATCAGCGATGTAAAAATGCCGGAGATGGACGGTGTTACCTTGTGCAGGAAATTAAAAAAGAACATTAATGTAAATCATATCCCATTAATTTTATTGACGGCCAAGTCCAGAGAGCAGGACAACATAATCGGTCTCGATATCGGGGCAGACGCCTATCTTTCCAAACCGTTTAATCTGGAGATTTTGAAGAAGACCGTCCAGAACATAATCCATAACAGGGAGATGCTTAAAAATACATATGGCGGAAATCAAATCCCGGAAGACAAACTGGAGACCATCCAAATTAGGTCGGCCGACGAAAAACTTATCAATAGGGTTACAAAATTAATTAACGAAAACCTGGACAACCCCGATTTAAACGTAGAAATGATTGCCAGGGAAATTGGTATAAGCAGGGTTCACCTATATAGAAAGCTTAAAGAGCTAACCAATCAATCGGCGCGTGATTATGTGAGGAACATCAGGTTAAAACAAGCCGGCGATTTGTTGGCCACCAAAAATTTAAGTATTTCTGAAGTGACTTATGCAACCGGTTTCTCGCATGTTTCTAAATTTTCTTCAAGTTTTAAAGAGTTCTATGGGGTTTCGCCAAAAGTGTATAAAGATTCGCATCTTAAAAAAGAATATATAAACACGCATGAATCCATGGCAAGTTAGATACGTGGGCCATGTTAAAGGCATAGCACAAAATATCTTTTTTAGGATAAACAAGGGGGGCATGGCCTTTTTATGCCTCTTATTCCCCCTTTGGTCATGCCCATTGCCCCATTTTAAAAGGGGGTACGGGCCCTAAAAAGAACGACATCTGCCCCCTTGCGGCATGGGGCCGGGGGCTCTAAATAAAGGGGATGTACCCTTTTCGGACATGTCTATTGGCTATTTAAACATACTCCTTGGCCCACCCAAAGGTGCTTCGAACCACCTTTGGGTGGGCTGCTGCATCCTTCCGGTAGGGGGTAGGGGCTTTAAAGAAAGGGGGCATACCCCGTTCCAGCATGCCCCATTACCCATACCGGGAGACACATGGAGGCTCTCTGCAAGGGCAATGAGGCATGTTTAAAGAGGCTATCAACCATTTACAAACAGGTTAGAACCACCTTTGGGTGGGGTAACAACATTATGAGATACCTAAAAAACCTGTTATTGCCCAAGAATAACTATTCTTAAAGTACTATTCAGTTTGGAAAGGACTGGTGGGAAGCCCTTCTTTATTGTACAAATTGGCCTTATCTGGGTTATTGGCCCATGCATACCTAACATATTTTGGGTTGGCTATGGAATTGCTCCAAACAATTACCTTATTGTTATGTATCGTTGCTTTTGCCCACACATAGTTTTTATCGGCTCCCGCAATGGCAAAAGAATGTAAGGAATCTCCGTTCTTTGCTACCAATCCGCTGCCAATGCCGTTAAATGAAACAACAATCTTATTGCCCTTAATTTCAGAAGATTTATATAGGGGTCCAGAAGCCACCGTGTTTTTCTCATGATATGCAATTTTTTCTGCCAAGAGTGCCAAACGGTGCCCAACATCTTTTTTGTTCAACGGATGAATATCGTTCCACTCTCCAATATCTATCGTTACGGCCATTCCGGTATTAGGGGTTGTTAAGGTTTTTAATTGTTGGTTTCTTAACATTGCCCAGTTGCTTTCCTCGGGATTTGTGGTAGACTTCATAAAATTGGCCAGTTGCACGTACAAGAACGGAAAATTACCGAGGTTCCACCGTATCCTCCATTCGTTGATAAGCGTGGAAAAAAGGGCTTGGTATTCGTCAGGGCTGCCCGTATTGGATTCTCCTTGGTACCAAATAACACCCTGTATTTTATAGTTTAGTAATGGAGCAATCATGGCGTTAAAAAGGCCTGCGGGCTTCCATCGCACAAAGGTTTGCGGTTTTAAAGGTTCTTTAGCAACCCCTTTTTTAAATTTCCAAGTTCCAGTAAGGGAAATGGTAGTATCGTTTAGTACTATTTGATAAGGTTTTTCGGGCACAAATCCGCCTTTGCCGCGTTCGTTTATAACCTTTACGGTAATTTGGTTTTCACCTTCTTTTAAAATGTTTTCTGGAATATTATATCTCCTTGGCGGATATTGATATGTGGTATTGCCTATAAAATGACCATTTATAAATACAGAATCTGCATCGACAATACGGCCCAGCAAAAGCTTGCCCGAAGCATTTTTATGGGCAGGGGAAATTTTAAAGGCTTTTTTGTACCATGCAACGCCGTTAAAGCGGGTCTCTATCTGGTCGTTCCAATAGCCGGGGATTTGCATATTTGTCCAATCCTTGGCCGAGTCGATATTCAATGTTTCCCAATGTTGGGCATTTCCCAGATCGTTGGTGTTTACCTCCCTGTACCAATTGGCAATTCGTTCCCGGTCCCCGGAAATAATGCCGTTAACATAGGTGCTGTCTTTATACAGCAACAGCTCGTTATAGGCTTTCGGGAATTTTTTTAGGGCATCTTCGCTCAACCATGCCTCGGCTGGCGAGCCTCCCAAGCTAGTATTGATTAAGCCAATAGGGACTTGGTAACGTTCTGTTAGGTCCTTTGCAAAAAAATAGGCAATTGCAGAAAAGTTAAGTACGGTTTCTGGCGTGGTATTTAACCATTTACCCCCTTCAATCTGCTCTTGTTCTCCACTAAAATTATAGGTTTTAGGTACTTCAAAATAACGAATCGTTGGATAGTTGGCCTTTGGAATCTCAGCTTCATACAAAGGTTTTACCCTCGACATGGGGATTTCCATGTTAGACTGTCCGGAGCATACCCATACATCGCCCACCAAAATATTGTTTACTTCTATGGTATTCGAGCCACTAATGCGCATTGTATAGGGCCCGCCAGCTTTTCCAGCTTCAAGGTCAACTTCCCAATTCCCATTTTGGCCGGCTTTGGTATGATAGGTTTTTCCTTTAAACAAAATAGTTATGTTTTCTTCTGCGGAAGCCCAGCCCCATACCGTTATGGGGATATCACGTTGCAATACCATTCCATCTGAAATTAATTTGGGAAGGCTTATTTGACTTGATAAATTGAAGGTTGTTAAAATGAATAAAATAGCTACAATTTGCCTTAGGTTTTTCATGTTCTTATTATTTTGAATATGGATCGATGGTTTGTATGCTTCCATCTTTGTTATAATGTAATTCGGTAACTTTTATGCATCTTAAATGTGTTTTTCCTTCTGATAAGGAACTGTCGTGAAAAAAAAGATACCATTTTCCTTTGAATTTTACAATGGAATGGTGAGTGGTCCACCCAACAACGGGTTTTAATATAACGCCTTGGTAAGTAAATGGCCCATATGGATTGTTTGCAGTGGCATACACAATTTTATGTGTATCTCCGGTAGAATACGAGAAATAGTATTTCCCATTGTATGTATGCATCCAAGCTGCTTCAAAAAAACGCCTTTCATGGTCTCCTGCCAACAATGGTTTCCCGTTTTTGTCGATAATCTGAATGTCTTTTGGGGGTTCTTCAAAATTTATCATATTGCTGGACAGTTTGGCAATTTTGGGGCAGAGGGCACTGCTGTCTTCGGCCGGATAGACATCTTCGGAAGCATAGCTTCCAGTTGTCCACTTTTGTAATTGACCGCCCATAATACCGCCAAAATACATATAATAACTACCATCATCATCTTTAAAAACACTAGGGTCGATACTAAAACTACCCGAGATATAAGTGTTTAACGCCTTAAAAGGGCCTTCGGGCTTTTTTCCAGTGGCAACACCAATCCTAAAAACATTATTGGCATCCTTGGCGGGAAAATAAAAGAAAAAAGTACCGTTTTTTTCGGCGGCATCGGGAGCCCATAGTTGCTTTTTTGCCCAAGCCACTTGGTCTACGTCCAATGCCGTTCCATGGTCGGTTACCTTGCCGGGAATGCTGTCCATGGAAAAAACATGATAATCCCTCATATTAAAATGATTTCCATCTGCATCGTTGGCAATTTTGGAGTCGATATCGTGCGAAGGATAAATATAGAGTTTGTTGTTGAACACATGTACCGAGGGATCGGCGGTATACAAGTTGGTTATTAAAGGTTTTGGGGAACCTGTTTCCATATTTTTTGGTGTTGCCTGAGCAGTGCTTTTAGTATCCTGTTGCTTTTTGGCCGTTGTTTGGCATCCTGTTAAAACAATGGCAAGAAGCCAAACTATTTTTATTCTGTTGCGTGTATGGTGCATATATTTGTTATCAGTAAAATAATTATTTTTTTATTTCAACACTTTCTTTGGGCCCTAAATAGCTTTCTTTTAACGGTTGGGTTTCAATGACTATTTTTTGGAGCACCAAACCACTGTTTTTCATGTAATATTTTAGGGTATGGTCCCCTTTATCAAGGGGTAGTTTGGTTGTTATAATTTTTATGTTGTTTGCAACCAATTGGTTCCAGTTGTGTTCATTGTCGTTTTCATGAAAGTTAATGACCTTTGGGGCATCCTCATCGATGCCAATACCGTAATAGTGGCCAATGCTTGGGTTGTAATTTAACGTGGGGGAGAAGTAAGCATGGATTTTTACCGTACCTGAGGAAAATGAATGAAAGTCGAACTCCAGCCTTGGCGAGCTTTCCGTAATTTTTTCAATGCCAGCGGTAACGGGCAGGGTAGTTACCCCAGAAGAAGTTTTCCCTAGGTTTGGTACCGTAATCCAATTTATATTTTCTGTGCCCACGGATCGGGAATAGTTTTTTGCTTCCATGGAAATATAACCGTCGTTTTCCATAAAACCATTAATATCTGTTTGTTGAGGGTTATTAATCTTTACTTTAACCTTTACTTGTTCGGTACCCTTTTGTATTGTAAAATAGGTTTCATGTTGCCCTTTCGGGATTTTTTCCTGCTGTAGGCTTATCCATATTCTTTTTTGCTCTTTTATGGTGCCTTTGCTCTGGGAAAACCGTAACCAATTGTTGGCAGGTTTAATGTTGTATTTAAAGCTTTCTTTTCCGCTATTAAAGATTTCAATAAAATGCGTTTCGTTTCCATAAGATACAAATTCGGGAAGTTCCAATCCTTCCTTAACTTCTGGGTACCAATTGTTGGAACCTTCAATGGCAATGCCCATTGCTGCCTTATCCTTAATGGTTATGTGGTTTATTTTTGGCATTACATTATATCTGGGTTCTTGCCAGGAAATATACCCTATATGGGTTTGAGACATCATGTGGTTCCATTTTCCGTTGGCTAGGCTTGTATGGTAATAATTGGTGAGAATGGAATCGTTGGCAAATAAATTTTTTACATTTTTAGCAGTTTCATTAGTAAGCGCCCTTCCTTGAGCGGCATAATAATTATTTTTTGCCGTTTCTATGTACAGGTTGTTTAAATTGGCGCTTGCCAATACCGGAAACAGCACCAATTGATAATAGGCATCTTTGTAGTCTTTGGGAATTTTCTCATATATATGCTTTGCCTTGTTAGATAATGCTTCAAATTCTTTTTGAATACGGTCGGATTCACCATAATTAACAATGCTGTATGTTTTAGCAGAAAGCAACTCGGGTTTTCTTCTGGAATTATACTTTGTGTATTTCATAAGAATATCGGCGATTTCTTCGGCATGCATATTCCCAAAAATGCTGCGGCTCCATTGCACATAATAATCCGGAAGGTTATTTGCGTTCCATTTTTCTGGATTCCATGCAAAATCTAAAAAAAACGAAATTGGCAGTTCCATAGGTTTTAGGTCGCCCACGTTTACAATCCATATGTTTTTTACCCCGTGCTTGTATGCCAAATGCATTTGTTCCCAAGTCCTTTCAATCTGGTTGGTGTTTATCCATTTATAATTCCTCGGTCCGCCAACATAGTCAAAATGATAATAGACTCCGTATCCACCGGGGCGAAGCGTATCAGACGGGACGGGCAGTTTCCTAATATTCCCCCAATTGTCGTCGCAGAGCAAAAGGGTTACATCTTCGGGTACCCGCATCCCTTTGTCGTAATAGTCCTGTACTTCTTTGTAAAGTGCCCATAATTGAGGTGTTTTGGTAATGTCTTTTTGGGTAACATCTGCAATAATCCCCCGTTGTTTTTTTACAATATTTTCCAAGAGTTCAATGGCAGTGCCTTCCGTCATGGGTTCGTCGCCATCGCCACGCATCCCAATGGTAACAATGGTTTCTGTATTTCCCATTCTTTCCATTCCAGCACGCCAAAATGCTTCCAGGTTTTTTGTATTGGTGCTATAATCCCAAGCACCGGTTCCAAATTTTTTCCATTCGGCATGGGCCCTTGTTAGCGGTTCGTGGTGAGATGTGCCCATTACAATGCCATATTCGTCGGCCAAGTCTTTGTTTTTTGGGTCATCTACATAAAACATACGCCCCCACATGGCAGGCCATAAATAATTGCCTTTTAGTCTTAAAATAAGTTCGAAAACTTTATTGTAGAATTCAGCATTAAAAGACCCGTAATTTTCATGCACCCAACCCGAAAGTGCCGGAGCTTCATCATTAATAAAGATACCTCGGTATTTTACCTTAGGTTCGTTCAATGTATGCGTTCCCGGAGTTATATAAATTTTTGAGGCTTTTTTAGCGGGGACATCAGCCCAAAAATGCCACGGCGATACCCCAATTTGTGTGCACAGATCGTAAATTCCGTATATGGTGCCACGTTTGTCTGATCCCGCAATGACCAAAGCTTCCTTAATTCCAGGAAATGGATTTTGTATGGTTTTTATAATGAATTTCTCCCATTTGCCATTCAAGTTGGATTCATCAATTAACTTTTTTTCAATTAATTGATTTATAATAGGGCTTTTACCTAGCGTGCCCACAATAATGGGAAAATCCTTCAAATTATCGATACCTGTATAAAGTTTTGGGGTAGCACCAGAAACACTTTCAATATCTTTCTGCAAGTCCAAAATTACTTTTTGCACCCCTTTATAATCCATGTCGCTATATAAAATAGAAGCAACATTATTGTTTTCAGCAAGGGCAAAACCATTATCGATGGATGTATTGACCACATATTTTTCCTGCGATTGTAGGTTGTTTATAACAAGGAAAGCAAAAACTATAAGGAGTATTTCTTTAATGTTAATTTTCATGAATTTAAATTCTGTTGGTTGTTGATAAGAGAAAAATACTTACTTATTTTTAAGTTGAATGATTTTTCTAAAAATAGAAAGAAATAGAGCTACTCTGTTCAAGAGAGGCTCTATTTCAATCCGCTAACTAAATAAACTAATCAATTTAACATCCAACTGCTGATGATTGATTATTCTTATTGATATCCCGGGTTTTGATAAGCATCTTTTTCGGCCTCTGTCATTTCCATACCATCCAGTTGCCCTTGGGGGATAGGACGTAAATAATGGTAATCTTCAATGGTCCTTGTAAATGTTTCAGGCGTATGATTACCCAGTTCGGGTCCGCAAATAGTATAGGAAGCAGCAAGCTCTTGCCACTTTTGTGTTCGTACCAGATCGAACCAGCGGTATCCTTCTCCGTAAAATTCCCGCGAGCGTTCAGCCAAAACATAATCAATGTCTATAGTTGTTGGCGTGGCACTGGCCATATCGGCACTGTAATCGGCAATTTTTTCTTCATTTCCGTTATTGTCCCAACGCCATTTTCCGGCACGTTCTCGAATAACGTTAATCAAATCGCGGGCACTTCTGCTTCCCGAAGCTCCTTTAACAGCCGCCTCGGCCGCTACAAAGTAAAGTTCGGAAAACTTGGCAATATTAAAAGGACGTGTGCTTCCGGCATTAGGCTGCCCCAATCCATCACCATTATCGGTACGATAGGTACCCAATTTCCAGAGCCCCGGATATGTAAACCTACTTATTCCCTGCGGGGAAATTACAAAGTCTGGCCTGCCAGGCAATACGCCGGCACCGATTCCGCTATTGTATTGTGTGTTGGAATAGTCTATGCTTCCCGATGGCTCTTCGTCCAAGAAGGTTAATACGGCATCTCCGGGGTATATTTCCATTGAATTGGCGCCGTACATGAAAGCCGCATCAAGGCCTGCTTTTGGCCAGTTTGCACGAAAGGTGGTTACAAAGGTTCCATCGTATCTGGAATCGGTTGTTTTATCGGCAAAAGTATTTTCCACAACATCAATAGTTGGGCACATACGGGTCCACGGACGGCCGTATGCCTGAGCGGCCTCTCTCTGTACAGAGCTTGCTTCTTGGGTCCAAGCAGCATCTAAAGCGCTTTTAAGGTTGGTATAGTTCCATGTCATCATCCAAACGGCAAAATTGTCGGGGGCAGCACCACTTCCGTATGTAAGGCTTCCGCCATTGTACAGTTCGCTATCTTCGGTATGGTCGGCATATAGCAATATTTCACTATTTCTGTCATTGGAGGCCAGATTTACGTCGTAATAAGTTTCCTGTAGCATAAATGGCCCGGGATTGTCTATGGCTGCCGTTGCCACATCGTAGGCTTGTTGAAAGTACCATTGTGCATCATGACCGTCCGAGTCGGTACGGCCAGATTCTGGATATGTAGGGATATTGTTTGGGTTTTCCAGCCACCATCCGTATGTTAGGTATGCCTTGGCCAAATAAAGCCGGGCAAGGGTTTTGGTAGCCCCGCCGGTTACGCGTCCGTCAACGGGCAAGTCGTTAACGGCAGTAACTAAATCTGGAAAAATAGCCTTTGTGTATACTTCCGGAACCGTATTCCTAACGGAAGTCCTTGATGTTGAAGTATTGAATTTAAGTTCCCCGGCACCTAAGTCTAACGGGACACCGCCAAAGGTCTGCACCAATAAGAAATAATCGAAAGCCCTAAAAAAGCGCGCTTCTGCAATAAGGACATCCGAAATATTTTCAACTTCAGAAGCATTTTCAATAATACCACTTGCCGTATTAATATTGGTAAAGGCTGTACCCCAAAGAACATCAGCTCTACTTGTGGCGGCCGTTAATTGCCCCACGCCCGAAAGGTCCATGTCCTTAAAATTTCCATCGGCACTTTGGGCATAGGTGGCTTCATCTGTACCGGTAAGGCACGAATTATAGTAATAGGCCTGCCCATATATATACCGTAAATGTGCGTACATGGCCGTTAAGCCACCAAGAACGCCATTTTCAGTTTTAAAATATCCCGGTTCGTAAATACTCCGAGGTTGTTCTTCTAAAATATCTTTAGAACACGATCCAAGGAAAAATATCAGTAATGCTGTTGCTATAAAGCTCTTTTTGTATATACGTTTCATTGTTCCTTTTTTTAAAATGTTAGATTTATACCCACCAAATAATTGCGTGTTGCCGGTGTGTTTGTCCCGATTATGAGCAAGCGCCTTTGGCCTTCAACGGCTACATTTTCATCGCCATAGGAGTTGGTTTCGGGATCCATTCCCGATTCGTCGTGATAAGGAGAGAAAAGTACAAATGGGTTTTGCACGGTGCAGTAAATTCTAAACCTGTCTATTCCTGCATTTGTAATAAAATCCTGATCAAAATTATACCCCAACGATATGGTGCGCACTTTTAAGAAAGAAGCATCAAAATACCCTAAAGTACTTCCATATTTTGGGTTGTCGCTACTTTGTATTCCGCCAGGCTTTGGATATTTAGCATCTGTGTTTTCGGGAGTCCAGTAGTCTACCTTAACATTATTTCCGGCACGACCGTTTAATGTATTCAAGTAACCAGAAGATGAATACAGCGAACTAATTAAAACCCCGCCGCTTTTAAAAACGCCAACTGCTGTAAGGTCTAGATTTTTATAAGCCAAGCGCGTATTAAATCCGCCTTGAAAATCTGGTTGAAGACTCATAATCTGACGATCATCGGCCCCTATTGCCCGTACCGGGGTGCCATCTGCATTGTATTCTCCAGTATATTTTACCTTAATCATTCCTGGGTTCCCACCGGGCTCCAGAATGTCTAAATAAGGGTCGTCTTCCTGCCAAAGCCCCACTTTTTCATAATCGTAAATTACGTCAATAGGATGGTCCACAAACCACCCGTTAGCTTCATCGCGTTCTTGTCCAGAGGCCAGTGACACCAATTTGTTTCTATTGGCATAGATATTTAACCCGGCCTCCCAGGTAAACCCATCGGGATTGTCAAAAATTACACCGTTTAAGGAAAGCTCGACCCCTTTGTTTTGGGTCTGCCCGATATTGGCGGTATAACTATTTACACCCGATGTAGATGGAAGATTTACCCCAAGCAGTACATCTTTTGTATTTTGAATATAATATTCTGCAGTTCCCGAAAGCCTGTTGTTAAAGAATGAAAAATCCAATCCAAAGTTCCATGTTTCGGAATATTCCCAGCCCAGATCGGCATTGGGAAGTTCGGACACATAATAACCCGTAGTAAATTGATCGCCAAAATTATAAGGCCTTGTATTGAGCAACCCTAATGTTTTATATGGATCTATTGCTTGATTGGCCGTTTGTCCATAACCTACCCTTAATTTTATCAGGTCGATGTTTCTACTATTTTCCATAAAAGATTCATTGGTAATGTTCCATCCTGCGGAAACGGCAGGGTAAGAGTGCCATTTATGCCCATCTGCCAATCTTGACGAACCGTCTGAACGGAAAGTAGCACTTAACATATATTTATCGTCATAAGAATACATGGCCCGTCCCATATAAGACATTAGGCCCCATACAGAATACCATTGCTGGGAAGGATCTACGTTTATCTGTCCTTCTGCACGGCCAATGTTGTAAAATTGAAAATGATCTGATGGAATGTCCATGGCCGACATATACGACCTATTGTAGCGTTCCTCTTGAGATGAGTATAATGCAGTTAAGTTGAGTTTGTGTTTTTCGGCAAAGGTCCTTTCGTAAGTTAAAAGGTTTTCCACGGTCCAACTGGTGGTATGCGAATTGGCTACCGAAGCGGTAGACACATTTTCCGGATTACCGCTAAAAACCCCTTCACCTGTATAATTTCCATCGTTGCTTTGGCGGTAGTTAAGTCCTAAATTAATCCGGTATTTTAACCCTTTTATGAATGGAATTTCAATTTCTCCAAAAATACTGTTATAAGAGCTAAAGGCCCTATTTTGATTAATATATTTATCGCCTAAAGAATAAAAACGGTCATTGGTAGGAACCCATTGTGCCCCCGATGTTTGTTCAAGTATGGTATTTTTCAGGCTTCCATCTTCATTATACGGGTTTGCTATTGGCGATCTGCCCAATGCCATTCCAACGGCGGGTATCCCACTGGCATCGGTAATGGCATAATTGTTATTGGTTGTTAGACCAACCCGAAAAATATTCCCGATTCTTTGGTCAAGATTTGCCCGTAACGAAATACGCTCGTATTCCTGCAAGGGAACAACACCATCATCTTTATAATAACCGAGTCCAAAATTATAACTACCTTTTTGTGTGCCTCCGGTAATCCCTATGTCATGGCTCATGAGCACTCCTGTTTCAAAAATGAGGTCTTGCCAATCGGTGTTGATATCGTCTGATTCGTCTAATGTATTTTGATATTGACCGGCTTCTGCACGCAAGGCGGCAAACTCTTCTCCGTTCATCATTGGGAACCTTGAGAAGAGGGTCTTAATTCCGGAATATCCGTTGTAAGTTATCTTGGCTTCTTGTCCAACTTGTCCTTTTTTGGTGGTAATCAAGATAACGCCATTGGCACCCCTTGACCCATAAATAGCCGATGCCGATGCATCTTTCAATATATCAAGACTTTGAATGTCGTTTGGATTGATATCTCCAATAGATCCCGCAAAAGGGATTCCGTCAAGAACAATCAATGGGTCGTTACTGGCATTTAAGGAGCGTGTACCACGGATACGGATTTGCATGGAAGCTCCGGGCTTGGAAGAAGTAGGGGTCATTTCTACACCGGCAACCCTTCCTTGCAAGGCTTGGGAGATATTTGGTGCCGGGACTTCTTGTAATTGTCCGCCTTTGATGGAAGCAATGGAACCCGTAACATCTTCCCTGCGCTGGCTACCGTAACCAACTACAACTACTTCTGAAAGAGTAGAGGTGCTTATGGCCATTTGTACATCGATGGTGGTTTTATTCCCAACGGGGATTTCCTGTGTGTCGAAACCGACAAACGAAAAGACAAGGATTGCACTTTCATTGGGCACATTAATGGTATACTCCCCATTGAAGTCGGATGTTGTTCCAGTGTTGCTGCCCTTTAGAATAACATTAACGCCGGGGATAGGGACTCCCGAATCGTCTACTACAGTTCCGGTAACCGATGATTGTGCGTGAACAGTATTCATGGACATCAGCAGCCATATTAAAAAGTATCCGGGCAGGATATGCCAGCGACAACTTTTTTTCGAAAAAAATCGTAAAATTGAGTTTTGCATAGATTTAATTTGTTTGGTTAGACTTATTAATTATAGTTAGTTTATGTATGCTGTTTAAAAATGTTCTTTTAGGCTGTTTTGGCCTACTACAACGTTTTCTTTTATGGATAAACTTTTATGATTTTAAAATTAGAGCTTACATTATTTATTGATTGCCATTTTGTTACATTTAGTTTTCGGTAGGTTACATGTATAAAAATTAACTTTTATATAACAATATTTTCCTTTCTTATTAATGTTTATATTTTATTTTAAATGTATTTATACTTTATTTAGTTTATGGACAAAAAATAGGCACTTAAAAAGCATAAAATATCCTTTCCCTGCCCAAAAGTTTAGGAGGGTTGTCTATATGTAAATCATTGAATAGCTATATGTATACTAGGAGACTAGGTTGACATTTAGTGTTAATAAATACTTTTTCAGACTTTTAACTAGGTTACCTATGCAATTGGGTAAAAAGAAATAATAACAACTCAGGTTTACAGAATAAGATTTTAAGTAAAGAAAAGGGTAATAATCAATTAACTTTCTTCAAGTTTATGTAATATTCCTTGTTCCAGTCCACGTAGCTCGGCAAGTCCTTTAAGCCTGCCAATAAGGGAATATCCAGGATAATGCTCTTTACCTTCTTCCAAAGTATGCAAAAAACCATGGTCGGGGCGCATGGGGAGCCTTTCTGCTCTTTTTTGCATTAGGAGGATAATTTTTTCCACGATTATATTCATATTATTAGAACCTTGAAGATGTGGAGATTCTTTAAAAATGTTTTTATTTATTCTGATGACATTTCGAAGATGCAGAAAATGTATGCGGTCACCAAAACGGTCTATAATGGCCGTTAAATTATTCTCCGGATGTGCCCCTAACGATCCGGTGCAGTAACACAATCCGTTTGCATTTGAAGCAACCGACTGAAAGATATGTAGCAAGTCTTCTTCAGTTGAAACTATTCTTGGCAGCCCTAAAACCGAAAAAGGAGGATCGTCGGGATGAATGGCCATTTTTACCTTATGAGATTCGGCAACGGGAATAATTTCAGCTAAAAAACATATTAGGTTTTCCCGCAATTTTTGATTGTCGATATGTCTGTAATTTTCTAAAAGGCTTAATATTTCATCAGCAGTAAAATTTTTGGTGCTACCGGGAAGTCCTAATAAAGTATTTTTAAAAAGTGTTTTTTTATCGGCTTCGCTTAAGGAACTGCCATACTCTTTGGCCTCTTTTTTTTCTTCTTCAGAATAATCGTTGTTGGCATGAGGCCTTTTTAAAAGATGAATGTCAAAGTAAGCAAATGCAATTTTATTG
Source organism: Galbibacter pacificus (assembly GCF_029603165.1). Classification (GTDB taxonomy): domain Bacteria; phylum Bacteroidota; class Bacteroidia; order Flavobacteriales; family Flavobacteriaceae; genus Galbibacter; species Galbibacter pacificus. The sequence goes on along the minus strand of NZ_JAQSVC010000002.1, from coordinate 742,478 downwards.
AACAACAATGTTTTCGAGCCATCCGGGTTAAGGTAATTATGGTCGGTGCGCACCCAATCGAGAATGGGCATGAAATTGTAGGTAACAACATGAATACCACAAGCCGCCAAGTTTTTAATACTTTCTTTATAATTTTTAATGTATTGATGATAGTCTCCCGATCTACGTTTAATAGCTTCGTGTACGGGCAAGCTTTCCACGACACTCCATTCCATTCCTGCTTTTTGTATGATTTTTTGCCGTTTTTTTATTTCTTCCACGCTCCAAACAGCTCCAACGGGAATGTGGTGAAGGGCGGTAACAATACCTTCGGCGCCTGCTTGTTTTATGTCTATTAGGTTGGTGCTGTCTTGTGGGCCAAACCAACGCATGGTATTAAGCATTGTTTTCATCTACTGTATTTTTTAGTGCCATGAGGGCCTTATACCGGGGGCATATGGAAATTTCAAGGATTTGTAATACTTAAGGGAATGTTTTGGGGTTTCCATGCCTTTTGGAAATGGTTTTTTTGAAAATGTTTGAAAGTAGCTCATACATGCATCACGCCACCATTTGGCTTCTTTAAGCTGTATGCTTAACAGCATAGCTACTTCTTGGTATTGTTCTGCCGAAAGATATGGTTTTATTTGCTCCCAAAGCGATTGCATTTCTCTTACCTGACCCACACCTTCCTGATATTTTAAGGCAAGTCCGTTCCATAAAATATTGCCGTTTTTTAATTTATAATCCCACGGAAGGTGATGAAACCACAACAGATATTCTTCCGGGCAGGTTTCAAGGTTGTTAAAAGTATCGGCAACGGGTTTGGCATATTGGGCGGTGGCATTGCTTCCGGTTGGTGTGCGGTCGAAGCCAATGCCAAGGCTATCTGCTTTATGGTAATACACAGGGTTCCATTCTGGCCGGGAAAGGTTGGATACCCATGGGCCGGGCCCATAATGATGCCCGGTATCCATTAAATGGTGCAACCCGAGCGGTGTCATGTAATTTACCACTGCCGCCCGCGATATTAGCAACATTTTAATCATAGGGGTTACAAATTCATCATTGGTAGAGTAGGTCATGCGCAGCCATTCATTGGCAATAGTTTTGGCACTTAAATAAGGGTTCCATGACAATCTGCCAAAACCATACCAATTGGCTTGGCCAAAGGGATGCCCGGTCCAGTTTACGTCGCTTCCAATGTTTGCTACGCCGGCCATGCCACTTATTTTTTTATGATCAAGTGTTCCATCAATAACTTTGGCTACCAAAGAACCTTTTCCATGTTGGTAAGTATCGGCTTGCAAAACTTCTTCATAAAGTTTGGGCAAGTATACCAAATGAGTGCTAAAGCCCAGATATTCCTGTGTTATTTGAAACTCCATCATTAATGGTGTTTTGGGCATGGCCCCGAACATAGGGTGAAAAGGTTCCCGCGGCTGAAAGTCGATCGCCCCGTTTTTTACCTGCAATAGCACGTTTTCCTTAAATTTTCCATCCAGCGGAACAAATTCGTTATACGCTTGCTTGGCCCTGTCGGTAGCATCGTGTTCAGAGTATACAAAAGCACGCCACATTACAATGCCTTTGTGCGGGGCCAAGGCATCGGCCAGCATATTGGCGCCATCGGCATGCGACCTTCCGTAGTTTTGTGGGCCGGGTTGCCCTTCAGAGTTTGCTTTTACCAAAAAACCTCCAAAATCGGGAATTTCTTTATAGATACGATCTATTTTTGCCTTCCACCAATTCCTGACCTCGGGATTTAAAGGGTCCGCTGTTTTTAGATTGCCAATTTCAATAGGGGCAGAGAAACGTGCGGTTAAATAAACGCGAATTCCATAAGGCCTGAAAACATTTGCCAAAGCCGCCACTTTTTTAATGTACATTGGCGTTAAAATAAGGGCGTTGGCATTTACATTGGTAAGTACGGTTCCGTTAATTCCTACGGATGCATTTGCCCGGGCATAATCAATATACCTTTGGTCGATATAGCCGGGAAGTTTATGCCATTTCCATATGGAATTTCCTGCATAGCCCCTTTCTACAGACCGGTCGAGATTGTCCCAATGGTTTAAAATTCTTAAATCTATCTTTGGTGCATCGAAAATGGGTAATTTTTTTAAAGGAAGATTCATTTGCAGGTGTTTAAGCAAATGAAAGACACCGTAAAGAACCCCAATATCATCATTGGAAGTAACAATGATGTTTTCTTTTACATGGGAAATTTGAAATCCGTTTTCCTCAATTTTAGACGATTCAAATAACGCTTGGTACTCTTTGTTCAGGTCTTTTATTTTAGCAACGATTATAGCATTTTTTATATTTTGACGTTCCAAAAAAGTGGGTTTGTCTCCTAATAATCCTGCAAGGCCCACACTTAACTCTTTTTGTGCAATTTCCAGCGTTTTGGTATCGGGCTGGATATAAACCGATTGGATCTGGTTGCGGTATTCCTGCAAAAGTTCGCTATTTTTTACTTTTCTATAATCCAGCCAAAGTTTATATCCAGTTTGAGGAAGCATTTGTATGGAAAACAGAAATATAACGGTAACGATGCTTATTCTTGTAAAAGTATTCAATGTTCTTGTTTTAAATCGTTTTTTCAAATCTTGTGTCCACTATCGGGCATTGACTGGAATTATGTCGAGTAAAATTATTTTTTTCAATCTAAAATAGAAAAGTAATTTGTTACATGCTATTTACTTTACGTTACATTCATAAGAAAATACAACAAGATTGTGCAATGGCAATTTTAATTTCTGTTTTTTAGCTAGGATTAGCTACTTTTGAAAGCATCTTGACTTTATTTGATGCCTTCAAAAGAACCAAACCAATAATGAAATTACATAAAATTATATTTCTTCTATTTTTATTTGCTGCACAAGTTTTTGGGCAAAAGATGGAAGAAAGCCAAATCTATTTGGCCGATCCAACTATTTTTGAAGATAACGGAACTTATTATTTATACGGAACAAAGAACGATGCGCGTATAGAAGGAGATGGATTTCTGGTATATACATCTAAAGATTTAAAAAATTGGGAAGGCCCCGCTGGGATTAATGAGGGCTTTGCATTAAAAAAGGGGGATGCTTTTGGCACAAAAGGGTTTTGGGCGCCCCAGGTTTTTAGGTATAAAAAAACATACTACATGGCATATACTGCCAACGAGAACATAGCCATAGCTACTAGCGATAGCCCACTTGGACCATTTACCAACAATAAGGAGGCTATAGAAGCACCAGTAAGGCAAATAGATCCTTTTATTTTTTTTGATGATGGAATTCCTTATTTGTACCATGTAAGGTTGCAGGAGGGGAATAGGATTTTTGTTGCTGAAATGACAAACGACTTAAAAGCCATAAAACCTGAAACCTTAAGAGAATGCGTCCATGCTTCTGCGGATTGGGAAGATACCCAAAATTCGGACTGGAAAGTAACCGAAGGGCCAACGGTTTTAAAAAAAGACAAACTGTATTATTTAATCTATGCTGCCAACGATTTTAGAAACCCCGATTATGCAGTTGGATACGCAACCAGTAAAAGTCCAATGGGACCTTGGGCAAAAGCCAAAGAAAACCCGTTAATTTCCCGGGAAAACATTGGGGAGTTTGGTAGTGGGCACGGAGATGTGGTAACCAATAAAAATGGTGATATTTATTATGTGCTCCATACCCATAACTCTACTTTTAAAGTACACCCCAGAAAAACCGCGATTGTGAAAATTGGCTTTAAGGGAAAGAAAATCATGGCATATCCAGATTCATTTAAATGGATAAAATTGTAGTTTTTATTAAAAAATTAAGCTTCATTGATATTGTTTTTAAGGCTTTTCTTTATGTTGTCTTGATAATCTTTAGGGTTACACCCGTATTTTTCCTTAAAAATTTTAGAAAAATAGCTTTTACTGCTAAAACCAATTTTATATACAATTTCTGAAATGGTATATTCCCTTTTTTTAATCATTTCTTCGGCCATTTCAAGTCTTGAATTTTTTATATAGCCTGTAACTGTTTTTTCAAACATCAACTTAAAACCTTTTTGGAGCTTTGGTGGTGTAATGGCGTATTGAGAGGTAAGTTTTTTTATGGAATAAGACTTTTCGGGAGACTGCCTTATGTCGCTGGATATTCTCTTAACTTTTTGTATTTCCAAATTAGAAAGTTCAAAAGAATTAGTGTCATACCGCAAATCGTTTATGTATTGCTGTATAAGAAAGGCCAGCAACAATTTTACCTGCCCTTCCATGAAAATGTTTTTTAAAACCCCTGTTTCCTTTACCTTGTCAATCTGTTCTATAATTTCGGCTATTTTAAGGTTGCAGTTTCCATAATGCGAAAAATCATCGTTTTCGTTTAATATTTTAAAAACCGGTTGAAAGTCATGCAGGTTAGATGCCCATTGTTTTTCTTTTTTTAAATACCCTTTCGGGTTAAACTTTACAATGGTGACGTCGTTGGTTTGGTTTTTTGGTATTATAAACCGTATCCCGGCCTTTCCGGCCTTTAATACTACCGTTTGGTTTTCATAAATTTTCTTATAGCTATTGCCATGCTGTTTTATATGCAAGAAACTACCTTTGTTGCAGTACATAAAATACAGGGAAGAATTTGGGTGGGCACTTTTAACCTTAACGGCCAAATCTTCTTTTAAAGAAACGTTATACTTTATATACGAAATTGTATTGGAGAAACTAATGCCATGAACATGCCCGTTTATATGTGTGCCTTTGAGTTGCATGCCCCTGTTTAAGCCATCTTTTGGCTCGCCTCCAATTTGCTGTTGTATTTGCTTGTATATGAATTTTAACTTTTTATCAGCTATAAATAAGGGTTTCATCTATTTTTGTTGATTGTTATGTAGCGGTAGGAGCCCAAAAATCAACAATAAAATGAAGGAGTATTAACAAAATAGAAGCTATAATTAACAAAATAGAACTTTAACAGTTGTTTTACCTCTAGTTTTTTTATTGCAGGCTATTTATAAATGAATAATGGGCAAATAATGGTATCTTACTAAACTATAAAACAAGCCAACCTAAATGAAAAGCATCAAAGTACAATCGTTGCCCATTGACGAAGTTATTAAGGATATAGCCAATTTATTTCAAACCAATTATAGCGAGTACTGTGGCGAATACGCTGTAGAAATACCTGAAACATTTGGTAACGGAACCATAAAAGGGTTTAACTTTAGTAGGGGATTGGGCATTGTTTTTTACGATTGTGAGTTTTTGGAGGATTTTGAATTTCAATTTGTGGTCGATAATGTGCATCCGGTTAAATTTCTTTTTTGTACCAGTGGTGCCGTTGACCATAGGTTTGAAAACAGTAACAAGCTAAACCGGATATCTAAATTTCAAAATGCCATTGTGGCCAACAAAGGAAGAAAAGGACATGTATTGAAGTTTAAGGCCAATACACGGGCATGCCTGAACAGCGTTGAAATTATCCGTTCGGAGTTTAAGGAAAGGCTTGATTGCGATTTTAAAAACCTCGACAAAAACATTTTAAAATTATTTAGAGACCAAGAAGGAAGTAATTCTTTTTATTATGAAGGGTTTTACAGCTTGGTTATTGCAAACCTATTTAAAGAAATCGACGCGTTTTCCCAGGAAAGGTTTTTGTGGAATTTATACATGGAAGGAAAATCCTATCTTATTCTGGTGCAACAAATAATGCAATATAAAGACGATTTGCAAGAAGGTAAAAACAGAACCATATTAAGGCAATCTGATATTGAATTGATTGAAAAATCTGCAAAATATATTTATAAAAACCTAGAAGAGCTTGGCACCATACACGAAATAGCAACGACGGTGGGGGTAAGTGCCGGAAAATTGCAAAGCGGTTTTAAAGAGCTTTTCGGCGTTACGGTAAACGATTATATAATAAACTCCCGGTTAAAAGTGGCGGCCATTTTATTGGCAGAAACCGATTATTCCCTGAGTGAAATACAAGATAAAATAGGTTTGTCCAGCAAAAGCTATTTTTCCAAAATTTTTAAGGAATTTTATGGCATATCGCCTTCTATGTTTAGGCAGGAAAACAAGAAAAAAATCTTGGAGAAAAGGCAAAAATAATTCATGGGCGGTTACCGTGCCAAAAGCCTAGCTTAGGGCAAAATCTTTTATGGAGCGTATCTTATTAATTCCGGCCTGTATCCTATCACGTTGCGATCTCAAAATAGTGGCGGTACTCGCTGGAAAGATGTCAGATTTTAATGCTTCATTATATTCTTCAAGGGCAGCTTTTTCGCCCCTTATGGCTTCTTCTAGCATGGCTTCTTCCTTGAATTTTGTAAAAAGCGATTTAAAATCGATCCACCCCATATGGATATCTTCCGAAATGGTTCCAGAAAATTTAAACTTTTCACCGTAAAGAACAAGCTCGTCTTGAAGTTCCGAGATAAATTCTTTCCGTTCTCTTGAAAGGTTTCTAAAATAATGAATCAATGCTTTATTGTCGGTATGGTCAATGGCCCTTTGAAACCCGTTTTGCGCATCGATGTTCTTTACTAATATTTCGTTGAGGGAATCTCCTATTTTTTCGGTGTACTGTTTCATAATTCATTGAATTTGTGTCGTGTATTAAATTTACAAAATCATCATACGATCCGCTATTAAGGAAAGCATAATTTTGTGTCCTATTTTGCCAAATTCCCTTAAATTTTCATCTTAAAATACCGCCTATAGCGTGCCTTGGGATAGTTGGTTTCAAGAAAACTTGTATGCGGAAGAAAATTAGTTACTTATTTCAGCGGCCTTCTTTTTAACCGAAGAAAGGTTTATGCGGTATGGGTTTTCTTTGAGTACAGAGGCAAGGTGAACCATATTTTGAGCCATAATCAACAACATATTGTTTGTAAATTCATGCTTGTCGCCCTTTGCTTCAATATAACTTGGGCCGGGGCCTGCTTTTCCAACATAATAACTAAACGGATTAACGGCCAGGGTAAACCCATGTTCGGCAAGGTCGAATAAAATACTGGAAATGGCTTTTTTTGCACCGTCCTCGTTACCGTCTACCAACATGCCTGCAACTTTATTGTAGGTTGGATATTGCTCGTTTTTATCTTTTTTATCCTCAAAAAGACCATCCAACCGCTCAGAGACCAGTTTGGCTACAGAACTCCTGTCGCCTCTCCATACAGGCGTTGCCATGATAAAGATATCTGTTTCTTTAATTTTATTGAAGATAAATGGCCAATCGTCTTCAGGGCCTTCATCAGATGATGTTCCAAATTTTATGTGGTAATCGGTAATTCTCACTATTTCCGTGGCAACATTAAGATCTTTAAAAATAGCCGCAGATTTTTCTATAAATGCCCTTGTGTTTGATGTTTCGGGAGAATATTTTAATGTACAGTTTAAAAAAAGTGCCTTGAGTTTCATAATCTATAATTGTTTTCAACTAAATATTTAAACTTAGTTTTAATTTTTCCTGATAATTCTTTGGGCTGCAATCGTATTTTTCCTTGAATATTTTCGAGAAATAACTTCGGCTGGTAAAACCAATATCGTAAACAATTTCAGAAATGGTACAGTCCCTATTTTTAATCATTTCCTCTGCAATTTCAATTCTCAGGTTCTTTATAAAATCGGCTACGGTTCTATTATGTAATACCTTAAACCCTTTTTGAAGTTTAGAAGGTGAAATAAGGTATTTGGCAGTTAGTTTTTTTATAGAGTGAGCAAAGGAAGGATTGTTTTTTATGTAATCTGAAACTTCTTTTACTTTTTTAAGCTCTGCGTTGGTAAGGTCGCTTATTTTATTTTGATTGAGAATATCCCAATTGTACTGTTTAATTAAAAGTGCCAACAGCAGTTTTATTTGGCCTTCCATGAAAATATTTTTTAACAACCCGCTTTCTTTGATATTGTCGATTTCCTTAAAATAATCGCAAATTTTTAAATTATAGCTCCCGTAATGTGTATACCCTTCTTTACCGTTGTAATTTCTATAGAGTGCCTGTAAGTTTTTATCCAGGTTAGTTATAAATTTTTCCTTTCTTAAATAAATCAATGGATTGATTTTTATAAAAATGAGCTCATGGGTCAACTCTTTCGGAAGGATAAACTGCATACCTTTTTCCCCAGGGTTGATTACGGTTGTTTGGTGCTGGTATATGGGCCTGTATAAGTCTCTTTTTTTCCCTTTGTGCATTATTTTTCCTTTGTTGCAAAAAATAAAATATAAAAAAGAAGTATGTCGCGAGGGTTGTAAATGTATGGCAACGGGCTCTTTTAAAGAAAGATTGCACTTAATAAAGGACACCGAATTGGAATAGCAATTCCCAGAGAACTTTCCCGAAATCCCGATCTCGTTTGCTCGAAAATTAAACATTCCGTCTCCCCGAGATAATGTGCCATCTATATTTTGTTGGAGTTGTAGAAAAACATCCTCTATACTATTATCTGCTATTATTAATGATTTCATTGGCTGTTTTTTTATTATAATAGGGAATAGCAAGGGAAGAACATCTTTATGCAAAGAGATGATGTTGCTCTAATTTAGGGCATAATATTTTTAATAGTAAGTAATTAACATAGTTTAATAGATTTTAATAGTTTGTTTGCACTTTGATTAAAATAGTATTTTAAATGCTTTTTACTGGCGATAAGAAAAAGAAAAGGCCTTAAAAGCAGTCTCTGCATTTTAGGCCTTTTTAGAGAAAAATAATAATTAATGAATAGCTTTTTTGTTTAAACGCTTTTCTGCTATGCTACTTAGTGTTTCGTCTGCATTGTTTTCTTCTTCAAGTGTTTTATGCAGTTTTTTTGCTATATCTAGGTAACCTAATTCCTTTGCATACCTAATAGCAGTGCCATATCCAGCAATTTCGTAATGTTCAACTCTCTGTGCCTCCGCGATAAGGCCTGCGTTTAGTACATCTTCTTCAGGCTTTTCTTCCATAAAATCGTCGGCTTCGTGTATAAGTCCTTTCATCGCCTTACAAGTTTCCCCACTGGGGCTTATGCCTAGCTCGTTACAAACCTCTTCAATTCTTACTTTGTGCTGCTTTGTTTCATCAAGGTGGGTTTCAAAAGCTTCCTGCAACATTTCGTCGGTGGTGGTATTGGCCATTTTGGAAAGGGCCTCGATTAATTGTCCTTCAGCATTGTACAAATCTTTTAATTGGTGCTCTAATAAATCTTTTAGTGTTTTCATCTTAATTTTTATTAACGGTTAATATATACAATGAATTTATAGGTATTTCCATGTTTTAATTGCTTCATTTAAAAAAAATAATATCCCTTTTAAATAGTTGCGCTATTGTTAATTCATTTAAAAAATTAGTTAACTCATTTAGCTGAAAAACAGTTTATTATGGTTTTAATTGATTAATTTACAGAAGCTTTTTCTTTTTTATGAAATAGCTAAAAATGTGAAAGAGAAGAAAGTATAATTAAAAAAAGACACTAATGGAATATCCAAGAGAATTTATAAAGGAAGACTTAAAAAAGCAACCCGGAAAACAGTCCAAAATGAAAACAAAGCCCATTATAATAAGGGAAAATTATAAAGGGAGCGGAAAATTAACGGGCAAGGTCGCGTTGATTACGGGCGGCGATAGCGGAATAGGAGAAAGTTGTGCTGTACATTTTGCTGTAGAAGGTGCCAATGTTGCCATAATATACTTTAACGAAAACGAAGATGCCACTAATACAAAAAAGAGAATAGAACAAGAGGGAGTCCAGTGCCTATTGATTAAAGGGGATTTAAAGGATGAAGTTTTTTGTAGGGATGCCGTTCAAAAAGTAATAGATGAATTTGGTACTATTAATATTGTTGTGAATAATGCCGCCATGCAATTTAAGGAAGAAAACTTAACGGAAATAGATTTAATTAATATGCAAACCACTTTTCAAACCAATATTTACCCTTTATTTTACATTACGCAGGCAGCATTGAATTATTTAAAAAAAGGGGATAGTATTATTAATACCACTTCTATTACGGCCTATCGCGGAAATCCAGCCCTTATAGATTATTCAAGTACGAAAGGGGCTGTACTTTCTTTTACGCGTTCTCTTTCAGCTTCATTGGCAAATAAGGGAATTCGTGTAAATGCTGTGGCCCCTGGACCCATATGGACTCCTTTAATTCCCGCTACTTTTGATGATTACAAAAAATTTGGCCAAGATACTGCCATAGGAAGAGCAGGACAGCCTGCCGAACTAGGCCCGGCGTATGTCTTTTTAGCAAGCGAAGATAGTTCGTATATGACGGGACAGACACTGCACGTTAATGGAGGCACAATAATAGGAGGGTGATTTTTTTTGGTTTAGCATATAGATATGTTTGTATTTAGAAACAGGTGCTTTAGCAGTTCAAGGGAATATAGTAGCAGAGAAATAGCAAAAAAACAATTTGAGTATGCCAGGCAAAAGCTTTTTAAGGTTAATCAGTGGTCGTTTTTATCGGCATATGTAGCCAAATTTATAATTTATGATCCTTATTATTTTAAACCAACCGATATTCTGGAGCTTGGCAGCTATATAAAAATATCGTTTCCCTTATCCTTGCCCGATAACTGGGTAAGGGTAACCAAAATCCGTTCAAATGACTTAGAGGCTTTTTTTGTAGTACGGCCAACTTCCAGTCCCTTTTCAGCTAAAAAAAAGAAAATTAATCACTTTTTAAAAAAGGAAGCCAGCAGTACTTTTAAGGTGAAAATAAAGAAAACAGCCATAGTCGGTTACGAAGTTGGATGTAACGAAGTAATAAATAATAAAGGTGAGCAGGCGGGAAGCCGTAAAATAATAAATACTATCATGGCTTGGGGTGGTTGGTTGGGGCTGCAAAATATTTTATGGGGGAAGCTTACCAAATTTTTGGTTCGCTAGCCTATTGTTTGTGGTGTGGGTTTAAATATTTTCGTTCTTTGATAATTTACAATGGAAACCGGGCTAAGGCACAACCTTATTTTTTATTGGTGGACGAATATATATTTTTTTTGTTTTTTCTTCCAGATATTTGTTATCGGTTAAGTCCAAAAGCATGGGCGTAATACTTATGTCCCCTTGTTTAATGGTCCATCTGTCCGACCCTTTTTCTTCACTTTCTATGGGAACGACTGTAAACCAGTAATGGTCTCTTCCCATAGGGTCTTTGCTAGCTATGACCTTTCCGTCGTATTGACGTATTGATTGCTTTGTCCATAAAATATTTCCGTTTGGGTACTGTGGAAAGTTAATATTGAGGAGTTTTTGTTGCTCAAGATCGATAACTTCCGTCAAGGTCTTCTTAACAAAAGTTTTAAGGGCATTAAAATCTGTTTCCTCTTCGCCCAACGATACGCTTAGGGCAATACCCCGAACATTAAAAAGTACAGCTTGGCGCGCGGCCGACAATGTACCTGAATGCCATGCGGAATTTCCAAGGTTGGCGCCCATGTTTATGCCAGATAGTACAAGATCGAAATTCTCAAACAAATGAATACCCATGGCTACACAATCTGCGGGAGTACCCTTTACGCGATATGCCTCCAAGCCATCAAAAACTATAGGAGATGTTTTATAAGTAATAGGTCTTCCCGAAGTTATTGCATGGCCCATGGAAGATTGTTCTATGTCTGGGGCCATGACCACGACTTCACCAAAAGTAGAGGCAACTTTTGCCAAACAGGCAAGCCCCGGACTATATATTCCATCATCGTTTGTTACAAGGATTCTCATTTTTTTAATATTTTCATTTAAACTTTAAATTACAAAAAATAACCTTTTTTATCCTGTTAAAGCTTTTTAAATTCTAGTTAAATTGATGAAAAAAATAATATATCATCATAATTTAATACCTACCAACAATTAACAAGTTAGTTATGCAAAAAATAGTAATAATACATAATCCAACTGCGGGAAGTGCCGATCATAGCAAGAATTTTTTGATGAACCTTGTAAATGAATCGTTATTGGAAATTGAATATATTTCTACAAAAGAAGAGGCATGGAAAGGATATCGTTTGGGAGATGAAGACTTAATTTTATTGGCCGGAGGAGATGGAACGGTGAGAAAGTTGTTCGAAAAAATGCTAGATGCTAAATGGGAAGAAAAAAGAACGGGGCCGCAGGTTGTACTATTACCTTTGGGAAAAGCAAACAATATCTCTAAAACCCTCAACATAAAAGGCAAACCAAATAAAAAAATAATTTATAATGCAAACAATGCTGTATGGTACAATTATGGAAATATTGAAGGGCTTAAAGAAGAAAACTTTTTCATAGAAAGTATGGGCTTTGGGGTTTTTCCGCAATTACTTTCTATTATGAAGAGTCTTAAAACCAACAATGAAGCTCCCGAAATAAAAATTAAGCTTGCTTTGGAACACTTAATTAAAGTGGTGAAAAATTATCTCCCCATAACTGTGGAAATTAAAGTTGAAGGAATAAACATTGAAGGTTCTTTTTTATTGGCAGAACTTATGAAAATAAAACATATAGGCCCTAATTTACAGTTAGCTCCCCATGCTGCCATAAACGATGAATGTTTATACTTGATACTCATTATCGAAGGCAAAAGAGAAGCATTTATAAGGTACTTGAGCTCAAAACTAAAAAACAAGCACAAAACCGAAAATATTAATGACTTTGCCATATGCATTCAAGCCAAAAAGGCAAAAATAAAAGCCAAAACCCCACAATTGCACATAGACGATAATTTATTGGAAAATTATTCGGAAAAATATATGGATATATCCATAAAAAGAGGGGTTTTTACATTTATCGAAAATATAAAATATCCATAATCATGATTTTCTCTTTGGATAAATACCAAACCTACTTCCCTTCTATAAAAAAAAATTGCCCCAAATCAAGCAAAGTTTAACACCATGAAGTTCTATTTGCATGTTTTTCTGCTTCAATAAGGAAATTTGGGATGAAAGAATAAAAAACTAATGATTAAACGGGTTAATTATTTGTTTTTTTGAAACACATATAAAAAATGATGTCTTGTAGCTTTGTAATGATCACAAATCAATAGGATTATGAAAACTGAAAATTTATCGCATACAGAAGCAATAAAAAAAATAAAAGAAATAATAGAGGGTACAAAAACAGCTATTTTGCTTACCGATCTTGACACATTGCCACTTGGGGCAAACCCGATGGAAACCAAAAAAATTGAGGATGACGGAAACATTTGGTTTTTAAGTTCCCTGAACAGCGATCATTATTCAAACATACTGGCCGATAAAAGGGTACAATTATTATACAGCAACCCAGAAAACAAGCAGTTTTTAAGCATGTATGGAAAAGCATTTATTTATACAGACAAAGAACTACTTGAAGAATTATATACCAAAATGGACGACCGATGGTTTGGCGGTGTAGACGATATAGAGCTGATTGCCATAAAGGTAATTCCCTTGTCGACTTATTATTGGGATAAAAAACAAAATAAATTTACCGAACTTATAAAGGATTTTGTGGAAAATAAATCTACAGAAAAACATACCGAAAAAGATGTAAAAGGAAAATTAAAACGCTAACCTAATCTTTAATTCCCCGTTTATTCCTCTTTAGTGTTAGAGAGCGTGTGTTTTTTTCCTTCTTTGGTGTTCCAGCTATCTTTAAACAATTGCATAAAGGCCAAGCTCAGCACCATAGTTGTGGCAAGCCCCATGAGCAGGACCGTCATTATTAACATTCCTGTATTGGCAAACCAATCAAATTTCCATTTGGCCATAAAATTATGCGTAAAATCGGGATTCAGCTCAATAATATACAACGAGAAAAAAATGGTATAAAAAACAGTCGCGGTAAATCCTGTTATTAACCCGGCAGAAAACCCATGTTGATACTTAAAACCACCGCCATTGGATTTTTTTAGGGTTTTAATGGCCCAATAGATCCCCGTACCCGTAATTATAACGTTTAAGAAGCTAAATATAGGCTGTATATGCAATTTTACCATGGCGAGTAACAAGAAGTAGGCAGTTAATAATATTCCTGTTATAACACCGTATTTTATGGATATATTTTGATTTTTCATTGAATAAGCAAATTTTTTAATATCAGAGAAAGATACAAGTTGGTACAATATTTAAAGAACCATAAACGCTATCCATATTATTTTTAACTCATTTAATGAATTTACATACAAATTTGATGCTCCTTCATAAAATGGCTAATTTTTCAAATTTGCAAGCTTGGCATTGCTTATATATTTTGTTTTATTAAAGTTGTAATATTCCGAAAGTAATTTTTTTATGTTCATTTTAAACTGAAAAGTGGTGTTAAGCGAGTCCGAAAACACTTCAACCGAGCCCGAATGCGCCTTGGCGATTTCGGAAACAATATAAAGTCCCAAACCCAGGCCCTGTCTATTCTGTTCTGAAATTTCCTTGTAATAAGGTTTGAACAAGTTTTTAATGGTGTTGTCGGGAATTCTTTTACCGCCATTGGTAACAGAAATTTCAAAGCAACCAAATTTAATGCCCGCATATACCACAATGGGCTCTTTTCTGTCGCCGTGCTTTATGGCATTGCTCAAAAGGTTAGACAAAAGCTCTCCAAGTCTGTCTGGGTCGCACGGAAAATCCTTGTCAATTTCAAACTTACACTTAAATGTTTGGGAGGGGTCAAGTGCTTTTGCTTCGGCCACAACTTGAGAGAGCGTAGATAACAATTGATTTTTATTACGCACTAAATGGAGTTGAATGCCATCTGCAATGTGTCCTTTTGCAAAATCCAAAATGGTGTCTATTAATTCCTGCATCCTGTAGGAAGAAGATTTGATAATTTCTATCTGCTTTACAATGTTATCGGGCAGGGATTGTTTTAAAAGGATATCCGAGATCATTCTTGTGGTTCCCACTGGGTTGCGGAGGTCATGGCCTAGAATGGCAATAAAGGTGTCGCGCAGTTCGGCCAGCCTTCTTTCTTCCATAAGCTCGCGGTTGGTTTGCAAAATTGTTTCTTTCATGGCTATTTGCGACGAAACCATGCATGCATATTTGTTGAGCATGGAAGTAATTTCATACGTATTGAACGACTTGGCATCACGGTCCATGACTATCAAGGTGCCCAATAATTCATTGTTGTTTTTGTATATCGGGACGCCCGCAAAACTTTTGCATTTATGGATAAGGTTAAAAGGATGCGAGGTATATTTAAGGGATTCGTCCATGTTTTCTATAAGAAGCGGCTTTTTTACCTGTTTTATCTCACTGCAAATGACATGTGGCAAGGGCAGCCTGTCACCCTTTTTAAAATTAAATTTTAGGCTGTCCTTTATGTGTGCCACAATCCATTCTTTTTCGGTAACCCGGGTAATGGCGGCAAATCCCATATCTGTTTTAAGACGGATAATATCCAGTATTTCGGTAAGTATTTTTAAATCGTTTATGATATCAAGATCTTTTTGAATATCAAATTCCAACGTGTTGTCCATAAAGTGAATTGAATGGTTTATTTTATTTTTTAACAGTAGGAGGGAGTGCTTTACCTAAAGGTATGCTTTAAAAATGGATTAATTAAAAAAAAAGTTAATTTAGGTGCTTATGCATTAAAAGTTTAACGGTTTGCGTTAAAAAAGCACATATGATGGAGATATTTACGGAATCTATTTATCGTCATCTTCTTTATAGAGCAGTCTATGGTCTTTGTTTAAGCCTACAATGTCAATAATGTTTTTAATGGTAGCATACAACATTAGAACAACCGATACCATAAAGCCGCTTAAAAATGATGAAAAGAACAAAGTAGTCCAATACACATATTTATACCATATAGCTGGGACATTATCCGTTTCGGTAATTGGAATGTTAAAAAATTGAAAAAGGACAAGTGCAGAAACGAACAGTACAGTATCAAATTTTGCAATTATTATTACTTGACGGTAATGTTCTTTTTTTAATTTAGATTTTGTTCCCGTGCTACTTACTCCCAAAAGTGTTAAAATCAATGCTAAAATTGTGGCAGAAGCCAAAACAATTGTATTGCATAACATATTTATACCTTGTAGTGATGCTGCTATAAGCTGTTTGGCCTCATAGCCCGAGACATTGCCCACTAAAAATACGCCAATTCCCGTAATGGAAAATGTAATAATACCGCCATAGACAGATATTCTATTGTTAATTGTAAAATTCATTAGTGGTCAACCGGATTAATAATTTCATATTGAATAGACTTGAAACACCCGCCATTGCTGTCTTTTGCCGAACAGGCAGTTAAAGCTACCAGCAAGTCCATTTCGGCTTTAAACAAAACATAATCCCCTGCAACGGCAGTTGGGGGAAGTACACGAATGGTTCCCATGGAATCAAAAGCTACATTCATGAAAATATTAAATGCAGTTGGTATCTCATCATGCATGATTCCATATTTTTTCAGGTGCCTTGCCAAATTATCCAAACAGCTAGGGTGCGGGTCGTGCATATCATAGAAATGGGCAAAAGTAGAGGAGTCGCATGGGGCAAGCAAAAAGTCGTTCCTGTCATTGGTGTCTTCAATTATCTGCATCATTTTATTGCTTCTATTGCTCCACAAAAAATTGTTTGTAGAAATTAAAATGCTCTCCTCAAAATCTAATGTTTTCCCTGACGATATCTTTTCTTTAATATCATGGGGATTCACTAAAATCATATCCGAAACCTGTGCCCCCTCAGGATTGATCACCTTTAAGTACTGTCCTTTCTTTAAGGTAAAGGCTGTGCCACATAACTTGGATATGGTGTAAATCATTTGTTTGGTTTTTCAAAATAAGGACACTTCCATTGTCCCTTTACCATACGCCCGCTATATTGCCTGGCTTCGCTGCTTTCTCCAAAATCTTCTAGCATGGGATTTATATCTCCCTGTAAGTTTTTATCCCTGTTCCGTATTCTTTTTTTTACTTGTTCGTAAGCCCCCATTTTTCTAAGTCTTTCAAACTGGCGATGTAGATTAAAAGCAAGGGAAACATAGGGCATTCTTCTGGCTTTCCGGGGACTATTGGGAAACATTCCTACAACATAAAAAGCAGTTCCCGCAATGCTAAAACTATAATTGTTGTCTTGTAATTTTTTGCTTACGGAAGGATCCCAATCATATTTGTCCATTGAATTAAGCTTGTATAATACCTCCCATAAAAAATCCTCGAACAGAATAGCATCAGAAATGTTTATTTCTGGGAAAACAGCAATAATCGTTGAGAATGAATTTGGATCAGGGCTATCATTAAGTCTGTTCTGCTCTATTGTAAGATACAATTTTTTAATTTCATTGATGGAACTATTCAACAAAATAACTGTTCTTAATGAATTGCTGGCCATTACAGATCGAGCCATAAGGCAGGAGTGGTCTTTATGAACGATAAAATCTTGAATATTCCTTACTATTTTATCCTTTGGAAGGTTAATAGAATTCATAATGATAAAATTGATTAACTTGATAGATACCTAAATTATGCAGATTAACCCGAGAGAATTATCACAATCCGTTTTTACCTTGACTGAATCCATCTGATATGCATTACTTTATGGGGAAATTAAGTTAACTTTAATAGGTTGTAATAAATAAAAAAGGCTGAAGTGGAGTTATAGTTCTTGTAAAATATTGAAAAACGCTTCAAATTATAGAAAAATGAAAAAATTGGCATTCATATTAAAAAGGTTATTACTTCTTATGTTCATTAATATAAGTTTTGTAGGCTGTGAATTACCCAAAGATTCAAGAGATTCGGTTTTGGACGCGCAAATTAACGGACTAAAAATAGGGGTAGTTGTAAATCCGCCGTTTACCGTACATGACAATACAGGGTTTTCTGGGTCGGAAATTGATTTGTTACAGGAATTTTGTTCAGAAAAAAGCATTACATATCAACTTATAGAAGGAACCGAAAGCGAGTTGATAAAAAAACTCAATAAAGCCGATATTCATATCATTATTGGAGGATTTAAAAAAAACACCATATGGCAAGAGAAAGCAGGTTTAACAAAAACCTACGACGAAGAACATGTATTGTTAGTACCCAAAGGCGAAAATAAACTGGTGATGGAATTGGAATCCTTTATGGAAAAAAATAAAGCGCGATGAAAATAACAGGAAAATTTGCATTGCCCCCATATTTGCAGGAAACCCTTAAAAAAGCAATTTTTTACGAATGGTTGACTGTTGGATATTTATTAACGGTTATTGTTTTGATGTTTTTGGTCATGGGTTCCTCGCAAGCCATGAAGACTGCCTGGCTGGAAGATGCCTTGAGTATTTTGCCGGCAATATCTTTTTTAATAGCCAGCCGTATATACAACAAGCCGGCCACCAAAGAATTTCCCTATGGGTTCCATAAGGTTTTCAGCATTGCTTTTTTAACTGGCTCTGTTGCTTTGTTTGCCATGGGCTGCTTTTTGGCCATAGATTCCGCAATTACCCTTATTAAGGCAGAACGGCCCACTATTGGAAGTATATATGTTTTTAATACCCAGATATGGATGGGGTGGTTAATGATGTTAACATTGTGTTACAGTGCCTTTCCGGCCATGTGGTTGGGGTACAAAAAAATGCCACTGGCCAAAAAAATGCACAATAAAATATTATTTACAGATGCAACTACTCAAAAAGCGGATTATATGACAGCCTTTGCGGCCATTATAGGTATTTTGGGCGTTGGTTTTGGAATTTGGTGGGCCGATGCCTCGGCCGCATTGTTTATATCCATATCGGTAATTAAAGATGGTTTTAAAGGGCTTAAAAATGCTATAGCCGATTTGATGGACCGCCACCCGATGGATGTGAAAAACAATGAAAAGGACAATCTGGTTGAAGAAATTAAAAAACTGGCAAAACAATGGCCCTGGGCAAAACAGGTAAGGGTTAGGTTCAGGGAACACGGAATGGTATATTTTGGAGAACTGTACATAATACCAATGAAGGGTTTTGCACTGGATGGAAAAATTGAAGCAGCCAAGGACGAACTATTGGCCTATCATTGGAAAATACACGATGTAACCATTATGGTAGAAGATACTTTTGATGAAAATGTGGTATAAACCTGCATTCTCAATTATTTAAACTTAAGTCGTTTATCAATGTTTTTTACATTGAAATGGTCAGAAGCCGGGATATCGTCCAGCTCGCTCCAGGAAAGCGGCATGGCAATGCCGGCATTTTTGGTTGGTCGCAGGGAATAAGGGCAAACGGAGGTTTGTGCATAAAAGTTTCTAAGATAATCAATAAAAATTTTTCCGTTCCTTTTATTTTTTCTAATGGCCGTAGTAAAAATTTCGGGGTGCAATTTTTCAAGTTCTTCGGCGTATTGTTTTATTTTAGGACGTAAATCTTCAAAAGTAGTAGTCCTTCGAATGCGGTACCAGATATGGATTCCTTTTTTCCCGCTTGTCATTACGTTACATTCTTTTCCTTGTTTTGCCATAAACGCCTTGATTATTTTTACGCCTTCTTTTAATTTTTTAAATGAATCCTTTGAGGGGTCGAGGTCAAAAACAACTTTATCGGGCTTACGCAATTTATCTGTTCTGGACAACCAAATATGGAAACCAATAGTACCTTGATTGGCCAGGTAAACTAGACTTTTTTTATTGTTGCATACAATTTGGGTATTTTCCCCTTCTTCGGTTTTTATCTGTACCGTTTTAATAAAATCCGGGAAATAATCGGCTGCATTTTTTTGGTAAAACCCCTGTTTGTTCACCCCATCGGGAAACCTATGTAAAGTAAGGGGCCTGTTTTTTAGATAGGGTATCATGTATTTTGCAACCCTTTTGTAATAATTAACCATCTCTATTTTGGACAGGCCGATTTCTGGAAACAATATTTTATCGGGATGTGTAATTGGTACTCCTTGTATCTTCATTTGGCTTCTTCTTTTGCAATTTCTTTGAGTGTCCTGTTGCTTGTTACACTTTTGTTTTGTGTACTAACGGGGTTTCGTCGGGCATCTGCCTTTTCATCGTCCTTTTTTATCAAAAGCCAATTTCCTTTCATCTTACCAGAATTCATTCGTATAAGGCTATAACCGCCTTGTAGTTTTTTTCCTTGCAAATAAAACTCTATAATGCCTTTTTTGTATGAATCGGATACGTTTTGTCCTTCTTCCGCTAAGTCTTTATAGGTTCCTTTGTCCCAGATCATAACGGTGCCTCCGCCATATTGTCCTTTTGGGATGGTGCCTTCAAAATTGGCATATTCCAGAGGATGGTCTTCTGTGGGGATTGCCATACGCTTAATGCTTGGGTCTGTGCTTGGACCTTTGGGTACAGACCATGATTTTAAAACATTGTCTATCTCCAACCGGAAGTCGTAATGCAAATTGGTGGCATCGTGTTTTTGGATGACAAAAATTTGACTGTTTGTATCTTTTTTTCTTGAATTTCCCTTTGGCTCTTTTGTTTTAGAAAAATCCCTTTTTTTATTATATTCCTTATTTTTCATAATCAATTATCTAATTTTCAATGGGGTAATTACAAAATACAAAACAACTTGCTTAATGTTTTATAAGAAACTGCTAAAAAAAGATTTAAAAAGGCATTGGATTACGTTTTATGCCAATTGCGTCAAAAAAAAATACTTAAACAGTAGTAGGTTCAACTTCATCAATAATAAAAAAGCCATCATCGCCTTGAGCTTGATATAATGGCATAAAAATATGGGCATTCCACTTGCTTGTTATTTTTTTCCCATTTTGCATAGCGAGAAATTGTCCTTTTTTTACTTTGCTGAAATTCTCAAAGCCCGGTTCCATTTTAAATTGATCCTTTTTATTTAGGGCATGCCGATATAAAATTTTAAAAGTTTTTTGTTCCGGGGCATTGTCTACGGAAAAGCGGGTAACGCATTCGGGATAACAGGATAAATTTTCCAGTTTTAAATTACAGGCTTCCTTCAAGGCCAGCCATATCATGCCTTCGTGGTTTTCTATGGCTTTTTTGCTGGTATGCTGACCTGCTTCAAAAACAAAACCCGTAATGCCAATCCTGCTTAAATAATGGTCTATGTCGCCAGTTATAATATCGCTAAAGCCTCTAACAATATAAGTTGGAAAGCGGTGTGCCCAAGCATCATTATTGTTTACTTCCTGTACCGAAATGTAAGGCAGGCTTGCCGATGAGGTAGTGTGGCAATCCAAAAAGTAATTCTTGCTGTGTTTTTTTTCCAGATATGTTTGCAGGATTTTTATAATGTCATGCATTTCTGTATGTTCGTGCGAAGTATTTTTTCCGGATTTTATATTTTCTTCGGTCCAGGTCCTGTTGAGGTCCTCGTCGATATAGCGTACATTTTTTGCCAAAGCGGTTTTATTTCCAGAAACACCCACCAACGTGCCGTTTATTGTAGGTTTTGTATGGTTTAGCTCCTTGAAAACATCTTGCAGGGCTAGAACCCCGCTGGGTTCGTTTCCATGAATTCCAGCAGTTACAAATAAGAGCGGACCTGGATTGTTACTTGTATAAGTTCCTATAATTCTTTCAACATCCATAGTTATCTAATTTAATACATTGTGGCCAACACTTTGTTTGATAGTTGCCCTTTGTATTTCTTTTTATAATAAAGCTTTCTTTCTATGGCATCGATAACAGTATTTGTAAAATCGGGAAGGCCAATATCCGAAAACCTATCAAGGCCACCGGGGCTTAGTACGTTAATTTCAATAAGTTTGTCCTTAACAATGTCCAACCCTACAAAAAAGAGGCCGTCTTTAATTAATTTGGGCGCCGTAAGATCGATAATGTATTGCATTTCTTTGGTAAGTTCGCTGCTGTCGGCTGTGGCTCCCTGCTTAAAATTGCTCCTAAATTCTCCCTTGCCGCTGACCCTTCTAATAATAGCTTTCTCATCATTTTCTTCCAAGACCCTTCCGTTCATTAATAAAACCCTAACATCACCATCTTTCACGGCAGGTAAATATTCTTGTGCAATAACATACCCATGGTTGCTAATGGTCTCTATAATCTGATTGGTATTTTTTTCATGCTCATCAATTAAATACACATCTTTTCCGCCAGATCCTTCCAAAGGTTTTAATACAATTCTTTTATTGTTTTTCTCCCAAAACGACAAAATATTCTCCTTTTTTCTGGTAATTATGGAGGCCGGTTTTATGTCTTTTGGAAGTTCTTCAAAATAAAGTTTATCAATAAAAGCATGAGAGAGGGCATAGGCATCATTTAAAACTAAAACGCCCTGTTGCTGGATCATTCTGCCAAAGGCTATTCCGGCTTGTTCTGCCCAGTGCCTGGTAGCACCTTCTTCAGTAGGGTTGTTTCTAATAAAAAGTACGTCCACATCGGTTGATACTATTTTTTTCTCTTTGGCCTTGGCACTTTGCAGTATTTCCAAATATTTCTTTGGAGATTTTGTTGAAGTACCCTTTGGGACCTGTTTTGTGTTGAGGGTAATTGTACCGCTGGATTCAAAATTAAAATCGCCAACGCCCATTACAAAAACATCATGTCCTTTTACATGGGCCTTTGTCATAAGTGCTACAGAAGTTGCGGCTTTTTCTGTTTCAATTTTATTTAATACAAAGCATATTTTCATCTTTTTTCTTTTTTTGTTTAAGTAATTTTTATGCGGTATTGCTCATCTCGGTCTGTTTTATGGCCATTTTCGGGATGGGCATGCCGTTTTTTATCTTCTGAAGCCTGTCTTCGTAAAAGTCTTCATATACATAACTTGGTTTTAATGTTCCTTTATGCAGAACCTTACGCTGAATAAGCTCGTTGATTATGTGGATATGGTGAAACCCAAATTTTCCGGCAAATAGTTGTTCATAATCGCCATCGTCAATTAAATATTGCTGAAGCTTCACCAAGCCTTTTAGGTAGATAATATCTTTTAAGAAACCGCCCCCTTGCATTATCCTCGAGGTAATATTAAAGGCGTGTTCTTTGGAAAAACCATATTGGGAGAACAACAAATTAAAGATTTCCCTAAAATTACCACCGTCAATAAGAGCCTTTCCGGCTATAACCCTTCCGGCAAGTATTCTCAGCCTGTTTACCGTAAGCCCTCCAGAGAGGTATTCAGACATAACGGCAATGCCTTCCTGCAAGGTATCGTAATCGGCCAGTCCGGTAGATAATTGTTCCAAAGGTTGTTTGCTTCCGTTAAAATAAGTGAGCACATGAGTGCCCACTTCGTGCTGTATAAGTGCTTTTGCTTCGGTTCTACAAGATTTATAATCGGCAGGAATGTACAATTCGCCTTGGTTTACCATCATAATATTTACGTCCTTACGCAAGTGTATCTTGCTTTTAAAATCGGTATTCTGGTCTTTAAAATAGGCAAATTCCTTTCTTGCAAAGGCGCTAAATTCCATAGCGTCCATGGAGGGGCAATCTTCTCTTTCTGTTTCTTCCGGGAGTTCGGTAAGTATTGCTTTGGCAGTTTCGTGCAATATAGCATCGACGTTGCCGTAGAGTCTAATGCTGTTGTAAAAGAAGTTAGGGGTTCCGCGTTCACTTAGCATTGATATCTGTAGATCGAGTTCCTCTCTTTTCTGTCGGAATAAATGAGACATGGCGGGATCGTCTACTTCCTCAATTCTTAAGTTATAGAGGTTACGCTTTAAAATATCGGGGTCTATGGGTAACAAGCGGTAGTGGTATTTTAATATTTTATGGTATCCCGATTCAAAAAAAGTTTTTTTGATATTGTAAATGTTAGATGGCGATACCAACCATAAAAATTTATATGAACGCTCTATTTTAGAGAGTTTCCTATCGATTTCAAAAACTTTTTCTTTCAACGATTGCCTACCAAGGGCTTGATAACTTTGCACCCCACACGAAGTTTGCACCCTTACATATTCAAATATAGCTTTGTGAATGGCATTAATAAGCGCGTCTTTAAATTCTCTAAAATATACGGGGTAAAACCTCCATTTTTCATCGTAAAAAACGGGTGGCACTTCGAGGCCCACCAATAATGCCCCGCATTGTTTGGCCTTACCAATTGTTAATAAAGCTGCTTTTTCTTCTGGCTGCCTTTTGGTAGTATTTTCAATGGTTGAAGTAAGATGCCCGTTAGAAGCGTTGTTGCCTAAATTGTCTAAAGCTTCTTTTAAAGTTTTTAAAAATGACGGTAAAATATCTTCCGGTCCTTTAATCTTGAAGGTTTTGGTCTTGCTTTTTGCCAGAAAAAGTTCAAGGACTAGAAACGATTTATACTTTGCAGAAAGCACATCTGAAATAGCGATAATTAATTTTTGAAATTTTTTAAAATCCTTATTGCCAATAAGTAAATATGAAGCCTCATTTACGGCAATACGCTTTAAATGATTTCTTTCTTTATGCCTTCTATATACCACCATGTAGGGTAATCCCGATTCAATATGTAATAATCCTCCTCCGGGCAACGAACAATTTACTTCCTCATCCTGCTCCAGGATAGTAACAATTTCAGCAATTTCTTTCTTACCAAGTTTGTTGAATTTAAGCATATTGTTTTTATCTTTCTATTTGTGTTTTAAATGTAGTATGCGGGTTAAAATCCCTGTACCATTGGGATATCCGCCACTATTAACATACTTAAAGTTATGTATAATTTAAAGGGTAAGTGACTTAAAATTAATATTTTGGCAATTTTTTAATATGGAAAGCTTATGTGTTGTTAAAATATGCCAAAAATATTTTTATTAATTAAAGGTGACTAAAATTCAAACAAAAAACTATTCAATGAAAGATACTGGCATACAAAGAGTGGTTCCTAATATATATTCAAACGATATAGAAAGCAGTAAGCAATTTTATAACGGATTCCTGGGGATGAAGCTAGCAATGGACATGGGCTGGATATTAACATTTATATCCAACGACAACCCAACGGCCCAAATCTCTGTTTTTAAAAACACCGGGAACAAACCTTTGGACAATACAGCTATCTTTATTTCTGTGGAAGTTTCCAATGTTGATTACCTGTACAACCGCGCAAAAGAACAAAAAATTGAAATTGTATATCCACTTACCAATGAAGAATGGGGCGTAAGGAGGTTTTTTGTAAAAGACCCCAACGGGGCTACAATTAATATATTAATGCATTTATAAAAAGGATACTACAAATAGAATTCTTCTCTTTTCTATTGTTATTCTTTAAATTTAAATGAAATGCCATAAAATGAAAAATCCCGTAAACACTGGTGTTTTACGGGATTTTGTTTGAGATTGTTACGCTCTCAGCGGAGAAAGAGGGATTCGAACCCCCGGAGGTGTGACCCTCAACAGTTTTCAAGACTGCCGCATTCGACCACTCTGCCATTTCTCCAGTACTGCTCATTGGAGGCGTTTGCCGCTTCGACCTCCCGATAGCTATCGGGACTGCCATTTCTCCATTGCGGGTGCAAATATAGAAACCTTTTTTAATTCATGAAAGACTAAAATATACTTTTTTTTAAATATTTTTTTTCGGGTTGACTATCAGAAAGATATTTTTCTTATCAATTTGTATTATAGGGATATCCTTACAAAAAAGTAAGCATAATATGTCGCAATACCTTATTTTTGTATAAAAACGATTGATAATGAGTGTAATTAATGCCTTAGAATGGCGCTATGCTGTTAAAAAATTCGATAATTCCAAAATACTCCCCCAACATAAAATAGATATTTTGAAGAAAGCGTTTAATTTAACAGCGACTTCTTATGGCCTGCAACCGGTAAAATTACTGGTGGTTTCCAATAAAGCGCTACAATCAAAGCTCAAAGAAGCTTCCTGGAACCAGCCGCAAGTTACAGATGCCTCCCATATATTGATTGTGTGTATTGAAGACCAAATAGATAGTGTCTATATTAAAAACTACTTTAACCGGGTAAAGCATGTTAGAAATACCCCGGAAGACATTTTGGAGCCTTTTCAGGATTTTTTAATCAATGATTTTGAAAGTAAATCTAAAGAAGAAATAATCAATTGGGCAAAAAACCAAGCATATTTGGCCATGGGCAATCTTTTAACAGTGTGTGCCATTGAAGAAATAGATGCATGCCCAATGGAAGGTTTTATAGCTGATGAATACGACAAAATTTTAAATCTGCATACCCAAAACCTGAGGTCGGTATTGGCTTTGCCGGTTGGTTACCGTGCCAAAGACGATATGTTTTCTGGATTTAAAAAAGTTCGTAAACCAATAAGCGACAGTATTATAGAAATCGACTAAAAGGATTAGTCATTTAAAATTTGCCATATAGATGTGCTTTTAGCTACATTTGTGTATTAAGCAATGATAAAATAATAAAAATGCCAGGATTTGAACTTTTTGGAGAGAAAGAAAGGGCACAGGTTAACGATGTGCTGGAAAGCGGAGTGTTAATGCGTTATGGTTTTGACGGAATGCGTAATGGGCATTGGAAAACCGTTGAACTGGAAAAAGCAATTTCCGGGAGAATGAAGGTAAAACATACACAATTGGTAAGCAGCGGGACATCGGCGTTGACCATAGCCTTAGCTAGCGCAGGTATTGGTGCCGGAGACGAGGTAATCATGCCCACTTTTACCTTTGTTGCTAGTTTTGAGTCGATTATAGCACTTGGGGCAGTTCCTGTTTTGGTAAATATAGATGATACATTGACTTTGGACCCAAAGAAAGTTGAAGCAGCAATTACCTCCAAAACAAAGGTGGTTATGCCGGTTCATATGTGCGGCTCCATGGCACAATTAAAAGAATTAAAGCAAATATGTACCAAACACAACTTATTGCTTCTTGAAGATGCTTGTCAGGCCATTGGTGGAAGTTACAACGGGAAACCTCTGGGAAGTTATGGAGATTTAGGTTGCTTTTCTTTTGACTATGTAAAAACCATTACCTGCGGTGAAGGCGGGGCCATAATTACCAATAATGATAAATATGCGGTTCATGCTGATCATTATTCCGATCATGGGCATGACCATACAGGAAAAGATAGGGGAGCAGAAGCACATCCTTTCCTTGGATATAATTATAGGATTTCGGAGTTGAATGCAGCCGTTGGTTTGGCACAAATACAGCGTTTGGACGAGTTTTTGTTGATTCAGAAGAAAAATTATACCGTTTTAAGAAAAGCTATTGAAAACATTCCTGGAGTAAGCATGAGGCGTGTTCCGGATGGCGGAGAAGAAAATTATTCCTTTCTAAGCTTTTTCATGCCAGACGAGGCCACGACCAGGGAAGTACATAAGGCTTTGAGCGAAAATGGGGTAGATGGTTGTTTTTATTGGTTCGACAATAATTGGCACTACATAAAAAAATGGGATCACCTAAAGGATTTAAAAAGCTTAGGAAAATTGCCCGAAGAAGTAATTAATGGGCTTCCCGATTATCATTCGCAAGACTTTGGTCAATCAGACCATTGGTTGGGAAGGACTATTTCTGTATTGATAAAATTAAGTTGGACAGAAGAAGAAGTTAAAGCACGTGCCCAGAAAATGAAAAGTGTATTAAACGCTTGTTGTGTTGGTGCATAATAGGTTATTATAGAGTTTTCTAAATAAAAAAAGCAGTTCAATAAGAAACTGCTTTTTTTGTAGATTATTTTTTCATTTATTAGCAGTTCCTAAATAATTCTATAATGAAGATACATTACCTATTATTTCTATTTATTTTGGTCAGCTTTCATGCATTTTCCCAGAAAGAAGGAAAAAATCATGTGGTTGATTTGCTCGATTTTAAAGATGAAGAAGTCCTTCATGCCTCATTTTATATAGACAACGTTGTTGATAATAGAATTTATAAAGAAAACATAGGGTTTGCCCAAAAAGGACCATTTAATAAAGTTGTTCCTGCCGTGTTCCCCGATAGTTTTAGCGTTACGCTTCAAAATTATTTTAACAGACTACTTCCCAATAAAAATGATAGCTTATCTGCAATTACAATAAGGATAAATCAATTATTGGTTTCAGAGAAAACGGGTTTTGCCAGTGAAACAGGTACAGCTGTTATTAACATGGACTTTCTCAAAAAGAAATCCGGGAACACGTATTACTTACTCGATTCATATGTAAAGAGCATCACTAAAAATGCAGTTATGGATGCAACTTCAAAGCATGATGATCGCTTACGTGAATTATTAAACGATGGATTGAATCAATTCAATGAGAATATTGCAGCGCTATCAAAAGAAACGAATGTGATTTCAATTGAAAATAAAACGATTATCTCTCTACTCATTGAAGGAGTACCGCCCAAAGAAGGTTTTTATCCTTCATTTTCAGAATTGTACAGAAATCAATCTATTCTCGATTCTGGTTTGAAGGAAAAGAAACGGAAGGATGACAAGCTTTACTTTGAATCTGACAATAAAAAAGAACCATCCTTTTATGCATATTCCAACGGGAGCGATATCTATTTAAACGCCACAATATATTCGGAAGATAAACATTATATCAAAACAAAAAGAGTAGACGACTTTCTACTGTTTAACGATACTTTTGTAAATGAAAATAGTGTTGCCGCCTTGTCGTTTACTTTCGGTTTAATGGGTGCTTTAATAGGGAACCAAAATAACAATGTTTTACTGGATTTGAGTACCGGGAAATATTACCTTTTAAGTGGTTCTAAAATGAAAGCATTACTTAACGGCCTAAATAAAAATTTATTCAAGCTTTATAAAAAGAACGACAGAAACACCGAGGAAATTGCTAAATTGTTGGAATATGTTTTTGAAAATACTCCGGCCAAAGAAAAAGCAAAAGCGATAATTAGGTCGTAAATTAACTTTTAATACCCTACGTATTCAACTATTTCAAGTCCGTAGCCAATAATTCCCACTCTTTTTGTTTGTGAAGAATTGGACATTAACCTGATTTTTGAAATATCCAAATCGTGCAAAATCTGGGCACCAATACCAAAATCTTTGGCGTCCATATTTATTTTTGGAGCTCTCATTTCTCCTTCTGCCTGTAATTTTTTTAATTCCGTTAATCTTTTAAGTAAGTTTAAAGAATGGCTTTCCTGATTTATAAAAACAATGGCGCCTTTGCCTTCTTTGTTTAATTGCTTGAACATATCGTCCAATTTTTTATCGGCATTGCTGGTAAGTGTGCCAAGGATATCGTTGTTTACCAAGGTAGAATTTATCCGGGTTAAAACGGGTTCGTGTATGTTCCAAGAGCCTTTAGTAAGGGCAATATGTACTTGGTCGTTGGTAGTTTGCTTGTACGCCCGAAGCCTGAATTTTCCAAAACGGGTTTCAATATCAAAATCTTCTTTCTTTTCAATCAAACTATCGTGCTGCATTCTATATGCAACCAAGTCTTCAATGGTAACAATTTTTAGATCGAGTTGTTTGGCAACTTGGCACAGTTCTGGGAGTCTGGCCATGGAACCGTCTTCGTTCATGATTTCTACAATAACCCCGGCTGGGTTTAATCCGGCCAACCGTGCAAAGTCGATTGCTGCTTCGGTGTGTCCTGTACGGCGTAATACACCGCCTTCTTTGGCAACCAATGGAAAAATATGTCCGGGTCTTCCCAGTTCAAAGGCCTTTGTGTCTGGGTCTATTAGGGCCTTAATGGTTTTAGCCCTGTCTCCGGCAGAAATCCCGGTAGTAACGCCATAACCGCGAAGGTCTACCGAAACCGTAAAGGCAGTTTCCATGGGGTCGGTATTATTGCCCACCATGGGGTGCAAATCTAATTCTTTACATCTTTTTTCGGTTAGCGGGGTACAAATAAGCCCGCGGCCGTATTTGGCCATGAAATTTATCATTTCCGGCGTTACTTTATCGGCGGCGGCTACAAAATCTCCTTCATTTTCCCTATTTTCATCATCTACCACAATAATAACCTTTCCGTTTCTTATATCGGTAATGGCTTCTTCTATGGTGTTTAGTTGAATATCGGACGTAGACATTATTGTTTGAGTGTTCATTGCAAATTTTTATCAAAAGTACGTAAATTTTTCCCATTGAAAATTAAACATACCGTTATGCTTCATATTAAAATAGTTGCTTTTGCAGAAAGGCCTTTATTTTGATTCTTCTGACTTTTTCTTCCTAAGAAAACTAAAAAGTCCTGAAATACTGGCTATTAAATTCCCGGCATCAAAAACAGCTTTGTCTGCAGTTGCCCTTCTCGTTAAGAAAATTCCCAACGGAAGCATAATAATTGTGGCTATCCAAGCACCAATTGCAGGAGGAATGCTGCCGTCTTCGGCATAGTTTTTTGTAAATATTCCTATAAAATGGTAGGTAAGAAACAAACCAATGGCCAGTACCATGGGAAGGCCCAATCCTCCTTTTCTTATAATGGCGCCAAGCGGGGCGCCCACAAAAAAGAGTATAAAACAGGCAAAGGCCAACGAGTATTTTTGGTGAAGTGACAAAATATGGTGGTTGTACAATTTTATCCTTCTGCTCAAGTCCCATTTTTTTCCCTCTAATGTAGATTTTGTATTTTTTACGGTATTAAGGGCCATGTCTATAAGCTGATTTTGCCTATAATCTTCAAAAATAGTCACAACGCTATCTATGTTCTTTTCAATTTTTGACTTTATTTGCTGAACATCGGTAGTTTTTTCTTCCTTTTCAGCAATATCGTCTTTTTTAACGGGAGATGGTTTTGAGGTTTTTTTTAACTGAAGGTTCGCCGCACCGGTGCGCTTATACACATTTTCGCCAAAATTGCTAAATATCTTTTTATTGTCTTGTTTTAAGGAATCAATGGCATAGTCCAACTCGCTTACATTTAGCATTTTAAAGGTGTTCTTGACCTTTTCTTCTTCTAAATCGACATTGTTTAGATTTGTAAGGTCCATGTAAATGGTATAACTATCAAAGCTTGCTTTTGCATAGGGGTAATTATCGCGCTTGTCGCGGCTAGATGCTTTTAAGTCTTTATAGTAATTTCCGTCAATTAGTTTTAGTTGAAGGATATTGGAATTTTTACTGCTTATTAATTCGCCGTCCACGGACTTGATAACGGTGTTGTTAAGCCCGCCATCGGTAAGTTGGTGGATAATTACATTGTCCAGTAAATTATCGTTGTTGCCGTGCTTTTTATCTACTTTCATGCTAAAATCTTCGCCAACATTGCTAAAAACCCCTTCTGTAATTGCCATGGCGGGTTTCATCTGTGCAATGTTCCTGCGTAGGTTGTACGATTTGTATTCGGCAGCGGGAATAACATTATTGGCAAAAAAGAAAGTACCAACGCTTAAAAAGGTAATAAAAATAATAAGTGGCCTCATGGCCCGGTACAGCGATATTCCGGATGCTTTCATGGCAGCAAACTCATAATTCTCGGCCAGGGCGCCAAATGTCATGATAGAAGCCAAAAGCACCGTAAGCGGAAGTACGTTGGGGACAAGGTTGGGGGAGTAGTAGAACAGAAACTTCCCCACAATTGCCAAATCTATATCTTTTCCCGCAAATTCGTCTATAAAAAACCAAATTGCCTGAAAAATAAAGATAAACATCAGTATAACAAACGAACTGATGAAATTATAAAGAAATCGGGATAAGATGTATCTGTCTAATATTTTCACTCCCCTAATTTTTGTAAGTGCCTGTGTATTTTTTAAGTAACTTAATTTTCGATTATGTAATACCCAAGATCGTCGTATTTAGCCTGGTTAAAGGTAAACATAGATTTGGATATGGGTTCGTTTGTTTTAAAAGAATTAACGGTAATGGTTGTTTTTGTACCATTGCTCCCAACTTCTATTAAATTATAGATATGTTTGGTCTGGGCATCTATGCCCAAAAGGATTTCTTTTATTTCTGAATTGGAATCAATGGGGGTTAATTTTACAAATTGAATTTTCCTTCCTTTTATGTCCTGAAGGATGTCCCAGCTGTAATTATAGCCTTCTTTATAAAAAGTAAGCATTTTTGAAGGTGTAATATTGCCTTCAGAATCGCCTTCGTTAACTTCAATAACTACTTCTTCATTTTCAGGGATAATGGTATAGGTTTTACTTCCATCAAAAATCTTCGTGGCCCCAAGATAGTTAAACACATATTTATCGCCTTGAATGGTAACATCTCCTTTGGTTTCCTGGTGGATGTTCTCTGCGCTGTTGTCCAACGCATACTTAAAGTCTATGTAGATATTATCGTAGCTTTTTACCTTGTTGTAAACATCGTCTAAAAGCGCTTTGGCCTTAGGGTCTTTTTGTGCGTTTACTGAGAAAGATAAAATGATGGTTGTTATTAAAAAAAATACTTTTTTCATTATTGATAATTTTAATTTAAAAATCGACAAATTTTATTCATTGCTTAATAACTGGTCCAGTGCTGCCATATCGGTAACCAACACTTGTCTTGCCTTGCTTCCTTCAAAAGGGCCAACAATTCCGGCAGCTTCCAGTTGATCTATAATTCTTCCGGCCCTGTTGTAGCCTAATTTTAATTTTCTTTGCAGAAGGGAAGCCGATCCTTGCTGGGCAATTACAATTACCTCGGCTGCCTCCCTAAATAAAGCATCGCGTTCTGATATATCAATATCAACTCCTGTGCCAGAATCTTCGCCTACATATTCTGGCAGTAAATGTGCATCTGGGTATGCCCGCTGACCGCCAATATAATCGGTTATTTTTTCTACTTCTGGGGTATCCACAAAAGCACATTGAAGCCTTGTTAAATCGTTTCCTTGGGTATAAAGCATGTCACCGCGGCCAATTAACTGGTCGGCTCCGGGAGAGTCCAAAATGGTCCTGGAATCTATTTTAGAAGTTACTCTAAAAGCAACGCGTGCCGGGAAATTGGCCTTAATAATTCCCGTAATAACATTCACCGATGGTCTTTGGGTGGCAATAATTAAATGTATACCAATAGCACGGGCAAGCTGTGCCAATCGTGCGATGGGCGTTTCTACTTCTTTTCCGGCGGTCATTATCAAATCGGCAAACTCATCGATAACCAAAACTATATACGGTAAAAATTGGTGCCCGTCGTTCGGGTTGAGTTTGCGGGCCTTAAACTTGGCATTGTATTCCTTAATGTTCCTCACCATGGCATTTTTAAGCAGCTCATAGCGATTGTCCATTTCAATACAAAGGGAGTTTAGGGTGTTAATAACCTTGGTGTTATCTGTAATAATGGCTTCTTCACTGTCTGGCAGTTTTGCCAAGAAGTGGCGTTCTATTTTATTAAACAGTGTAAGTTCCACTTTTTTAGGGTCGACCAAGACAAACTTTACTTCTGCCGGATGTTTTTTATACAATAAAGAGGTCAAAATGGCATTTAGACCAACCGATTTACCTTGTCCAGTGGCCCCGGCCATTAACAAGTGGGGCATTTTGGCAAGGTCTACCACAAAGGTTTCGTTGCTAATGGTCTTCCCGAAAGCAATGGGCAGTTCCATTTCGGCATTTTGGAATTTTTTGGCCGCGATTACCGACCGCATCGAAACGATGGTAGATTTTTTATTGGGCACTTCTATACCAATGGTACCTTTGCCCGGGATGGGGGCAATAATCCGGATACCTAAAGCCGATAAGGAAAGTGCAATATCATCTTCCAGATTTTTAATTTTTGAAATACGCACCCCAGCTGCCGGAACAATTTCGTATAGGGTTACGGTAGGGCCAATGGTGGCCTTTATCTGGGAGATATCTATTTTGTAGTTTTTTAATGTATCTACAATCCTGTTTTTATTTTCTTCCAGTTCTTCCTGGTTTATGGTAATGGAACCGGAGCCGTAATCGTTTAAGAGTTCGAGGGTAGGGAATTTATAGTTGCTTAGCGCCAGTTTTGGGTCGAATTCCCCAAAATCCTTTACCAGCCTATCCGATAAATTGTCGGATTCTTCTTTTTCTTCTTCTACTTTTTCAACTTCAATTTTAAGTTCATCGTCTTTTTCTTCAGTATTCGATGGATGTTTAGTTGAAACGGCCGGGCTTTCTTCTTCGGCTATTTTTACTTCAAAAGAATTTTCAATATCAACGTCCGAAGTGGTATCGGCATCCGTAGCATAATTTATAGCAGCTGTCTTGGTTTCTTCTTCCTGTTGTTCAGCTGTGTTTGTTTCGGCTTCGGCCTTTACTTTATTCGACTTAAAAGCGGCCTTGAATTCTTCTTGCGTGGTAAGGAACAGCGATTTTATTTTTTGCGGGGTTATACCGAGGCGTGCCACGCAATAAGTTATAAATATAAAGAGGAGCAAAAGTACTACGCCAATAACGCCTATATAGGCCCTGAGGAAATCGTTCATTTCAAAACCTACAACACCGCCCAATAGGGGAGCATCATCTGCAAAAAAACCAAAGAATATGGCCAGCCAAATGCTAACAATAATGCCCCAAAACCATCTGTTGATTAATTGCTTGGAACTTTTATTTAAAAATAAATAAAACCCCGTTTGGAATAAGAGGACAGGAAAAATAAAAGCTGCAATACCAAATCCTTTATATATAAACAAATGACTTATGGAAGCCCCGAATTTATTGAGCCAGTTTTTGGCCTCGGCCTGCCTGTCGCCAAACTCTTTAAGAAGACTTTGGTCTTGTTGCCATGTTGAAAAAAACGAAATAAAAGCAATTACACATGCAATGCTAATAAGCATTAACAAACTCCCAAAAATAATTTTTTGTTGGTTGGAAACTTTAAATGATGGAAGTTTTTTAGAGGAAGATGTTTTACTTGTTTTAGTCTTTTTTTTGGCCATTGGCTACATTATGTTTAATCGCAAAAATACAAATTACAAACGTACAGTTTCTATTTATATTTTTAAAATATTTTAGGAATGTAGATAATGCAACCAACCACAATGGCGCTTATGGCAGCAATAAAGACGGCTCCCGCGGCAATGTCTTTTATAAAACCTATTTTATAATGATGGTCGGGATGGATAAAGTCGGCTATTTTTTCTACGGCAGTATTTAGGCCTTCAATACTTATAACCAAGGCAATGGTGAGGATTTGTAGGATCCACTCGGTTTTGGAAATTTCAAAGTAGAAGCCGGCAAGGGTTACCAAAACGGCTAGTACCGTTTGGATCTGTATGCTGGACTCTGTTTTTATGAGAAGGTACGCTCCTTTAAAAGCGTACCCTATGCTTTTTAATCTGTTTATAAGTAAGCTCATTAAGCATGTATTGCATTAAGTGCGGCTTGGTAGTTTGGTTCGTCTACAATTTCGGGAACTTGTTCGGCATGAAGTACTTTTCCATTTTCGTCCAGAACGATCACAACCCTGCTTAACAGGCCTTCGAGGGGACCGTCTATAAATTCCAGGCCATAATCTTTTCCGAAGCGGTGATTTTTAAAATCGGATAGGGATACGACATTGTTTAGCCCTTCGGCACCACAAAAACGGGAAAGCGCAAAAGGCAGGTCTCTTGAAATGCAAAGCACTTTGGTGTTTTTTAATTCTGAAGCTTCTTTGTTAAAAGCCCTTACGCTAGCGGCGCACGTTCCGGTATCTACGCTTGGAAATATATTTAGTATTACTTTGTTGCCCTTAAAATCGGTTAACGAAACTGATGAAAGGTCTGTTTTTACCAATGAAAAATCGGGAGCAGCGCTTCCTTTTTCAGGTAATTCCCCAGAGGTGTGTATTTTGTTTCCCTTTAATGTTACTGTGCTCATGTTAATTATTTTTTTGTTGCATAAAGGTATTAATATTTGCGGTATTAAAGCAAAAAAGGCCGCCAATATTGGCAACCTTTTCTGTTCTTTTCTTTGCAATTTTTTCCCAACCGGGATAATTCTATTTATCGATAGAACCAAGTACCCGTTTCATGAAAGCGTTTACTGCTTCCTTTTGGCTCATTCCGTTTTCTTTTATCATCTTTTGGACTTCCAAAGCTCCGTACATATTGGAAATTAACTCGCCAATGGTATCCAGCTCTTCATCTTTTAAAGAAGGAACTTCGGTAATTGCTTCCAATGTTTCAATGGCTTCAATTACATAATCTTCGTCGTTCGCTTCAATAAAGCCAGAAAGCTGTTTAATTACTGGTAGCTTCATCAATAAAAGATTTTAAAACGTCTGTCTTGTTTGTTTGTACCTGCTTGGCAACCTCGCCATTTTTAAAAGCTGCGAAGGTTGGTAAATTATCAACGCTTGCCAGCTTTCTGGATTCAGGAAATTTCTCGGCATCAACGATTACAAATGTTGCGTTTTCTGCTTCTTGCGAAAATTTCTTGAACTTAGGCTTCATGATACGGCAATTACCACACCACCCGGCTGAATACTGAACCAGTACGGTATCGTTTTCAGCAACCAATTCGGCCAAATTATCTTTTTCTAATTCTACTATCATAACTGTTTTTAGTTTGCGCTTAAATAGGCTGCAACACCTTTTCTGTCGGCGTTCATGGCTTCCTTACCTTCTTCCCAGTTGGCAGGGCAAACTTCACCGTTCTTTTGTACGTGCGCATATGCATCGATTAAACGTAAATACTCGTTTACGTTTCTTCCTACTGGCATATCGTTAACACTTTCATGGAATACTTTACCTTCTTCGTCGATCAAGAAAGTAGCCCTGTAGGTTACGTTATCGCCTTCGTATACATAAGAATCGGTTTCTTCGTTGTAAGTTTCGGTAGATAGATCTAGAATGCGTAGCATGTTTGCCAAGTTTCTGTTACTATCTGCCAATAAAGGATAAGTTACGCCTTCAATCCCTCCATTGTCCTTTTCAGTGTTTAACCATGCAAAATGTACTTCAGGAGTATCGCAAGAAGCACCAATTACAAGGGTGTTTCTTTTGTCAAATTCACCTAAAGCAGCTTGAAATGCATGCAACTCTGTAGGACAAACAAAAGTAAAGTCTTTTGGATACCAAAAAAGGATTACTTTTTTGTTGTTTTTAACAGCTTCTTCTAAAATGTTGATTTTAAAAGTGTCGCCCATTTCATTCATAGCGTCTACTGCTATATTTGGGAATTTTTTTCCTACTAATGCCATATTATTTACTATTTATTTTGTTAAACTTTCAGTGCAAATTTAGCAAGTAATATATTGGCTACAATAGGTTTTAAATTATAATAACTTATCAAGAAATAGAGTTTGATAATAGCGCTAAAAAAGAGGTGTTTTTTTTATGTAGTTGATAAAATGGACCGTTAAAAATTAAGATATTCTCAGTCGATTTGCTTCAGGAGTGATAAATTAATCTTTATCTTTTAATTGCTTTATTTTAATGTTGAACGCGGCATAAATCAAGGTTACAAACGGACTCAAATAATTGAAGAATGCATAGCCTATATAGGCCGTAGTATCCACGCCTAGAACACTGCTTTGGTAGGCTCCGCAGGTATTCCATGGCACCAATACAGAAGTAACGGTACCAGAGTCTTCCAATGTTCTACTCAAGTTTTCGGGAGCTAAGCCTTTGTCCCGGTAGGCCTTTGCATACATTTTTCCGGGAACTACAATGGCCAAATATTGATCGGATGCCGTTACGTTTAGGGCTAAACAACTTGCTACGGTGCTGGCAAAAAGTCCGAAAACAGAATCGAATGCCGTTAATAAGGCTTTGCTGATCCTTGCAAGGGCTCCAATGGCATCCATAATGCCACCAAAAACCATGGCACATAAAATTAACCAAATAGTGCCCAGCATGCCTGCCATTCCTCCAGATGAGAAAAGGTCGTTTAACTTTGCATTAGATGTTTCTATGGCGGTATCTACCGTAATGGCGTTCATGACACCTTTGTATCCCGAAATAAATGTAAGTTCGCTTGCGCCGGTAATATTTTTCACAATTTCAGGTTGAAAAATTAATGCGAAGATTCCGCCCAGCAATGTCCCGACAAGCAATGCCAGTAATGGCGGCGCTTTTTTTACAATAAGAAAAATAACCACGATCGGTACAATAAACAGCCACGGAGAGATATTGAAAGATTCGTCAATGGAAGCTAGCAAAGCCGCAGTATCGGGCACTTTGGTAGTATCAAGATTCAAACCTATAATAGTAAAGATTATCAATGTAAGCACCACCGTAGGTACGGTTGTAAGCGCCATATAGCGTATGTGCGTAAACAAATCGGTTCCGGCCATGGCAGGGGCAAGGTTGGTGGTGTCGCTCAATGGAGACATTTTGTCCCCAAAGTAAGCCCCAGAAATTACGGCACCGGCCGTCATGCCCGGAGAAATGCCCAAGGCGCCGCCAATACCTACCAAGGCAATACCAACGGTTGCCGATGTTGTCCAGCTGCTTCCGGTGGCTACCGAAATAATGGCACAAATAACCACGCAGGCGGTTAAAAAGAATGTCGGGTTTAAAATTTGCAACCCGTAATAAATCATGGAAGGGATAACACCGCTTATTAGCCAAGTTCCGGCCAGTGCGCCCACAAAAAGTAAAATTAGAATAGCCCCGGCCGTAGATTTGATGTTGTTGGCCACTTCTTCCAGCATTTTTTCATAAGATACCTTGTTGAACACCCCAACAATTGCCGCAACGGCACCACCGATAAGGAGCATGAACTGATTGGAGCCACTTAGGGCATCGTCTCCGTATACAAAAACATTAAATGCCAATAAACCTACTAAAACTATAACCGGGATAAGAGCTTCCCAGATGCTAAGCTCTTTGTTCTGAATTACTTTCTCGTCTTCCATTAAATTAGTTTGATTCTGTAATGTTACAATTTTACAAAATGTTATGCAAATTGAATTTTATGCGCTAAACAGAAGTATTTGATTTTTAATCTGTAATAAAAACTGCGGAAGACAATCAAAGCAATTGACTTCCGCAGCAAACAATTAAACCCAAGACTTTTATCTATAATTTTAATGCATTAGACCTACTTTTTTAAAGCACGACTTCATCATTTCAAAAGTGCGTTTCATATCATTGTCGAGCCCGATGGAGAAACGTATAAGTCCGTTGCTCAATCCCATGGCCTCTTGTTCTTCAATTGGAATTTCAGAAGAAGTGGAACTTCCGGGGGCGCTAAACAGGGTTTTGTAGAAACCAAGGCTTACCGCCAGGTAACCGAGGTTTTTTTCCTGCATGAGCTCCATGAGGCGGTTGGCCTTTTCAAGGGAACCTACATCCAGTGTTAGCATTCCCCCAAAACCATATTCGGGATTCATTTGCTTTTTTAGGGTTTCGTGACCCGGATGCGATTTTAACCCCGGATAGACTACTTTTAATCCTGCCTGCTCCAAGTTTTTTGCAAGATACATGGCATTATCGCTGTGTTTTTTAATGCGGATATGGAGCGTGCGCATGTTTTTTAGTATGGAAGCCGCCCTTAAACTGTCCATGGTGCTCCCTAAAAGCATTCCGGCACCATTATTTACGTCTTTCAAACTAAGGCAAAATTCGGTCGTTCCACAAACTACCCCGCCAACGGCATCGCTGCTGCCGTTTATAAATTTGGTTAAACTGTTTATTACAACATCGGCACCTAACTTTGCAGGAGCAACGGTAAGTGGCGAAAAGGTATTGTCAACTACCAACGGGATGTTGTGCTTTTTTGCAATGGCCGACAAGCCCTTGATGTCTGTAACCTCCAATAATGGATTGCTAATGGTCTCGCAATAAATTAGTTTTGTTTGCTCGGTAATAGATTTTTCTACTTTTTCTAAATCCGTAGTGTCCACAAAAGAAGTGCCGATATTAAATTTAGGTAGGAAATTCTTCATAAAGGCGTAGGTTCCCCCATATATGGTCCTGCTGGAAACCATGTGGTCCCCGGCATTGCACAATTGCAATATTACAGCCGTAATTGCGCCCATGCCGCTTGCGGTCACGTTTGCAGTTTCTGTACCTTCCATGGCCGCCAATGCCTCGCCCAAGTATAGATTGGAAGGCGATGAATGCCTGCTGTACAAATAGCATCCTTCTGTGTTGCCCTCAAAGGTGTCGAACATGGTTTTGGCCGAAAGGAATGTATAGGTTGAAGAATCGGAAATCGATGGGTTTACGCCACCAAATTCACCAAAATATTGTAAATCCTGTATCTTGTCTGCGGGATTAAATGCCATAATTTATTTTTTTATTAACATCAAAATAATCATATTTTAGGTTAAAATTCAATAGTATTACCTTTATTTAGGTAATTGTTCTATTTTTATTTATTTTAATAGATTTATATTTGTTTTTTAGATGAATTTACTTCAGTAAAAAGAAAAATGTTCGGTTATGAAACTAGACACCATCGATAAAAAATTGCTTGAATTGCTGCAAAATGATGCCAAACAGACCACCAAGGTATTATCGCTTCAATTAAACTTATCTAAAACAGCTGTATATGAGCGTATTAGAAAACTGGAAAAGGAAGGTGTAATTAAGGGGTATACTGCCTTACTTGATAAAAAAAAGATAGATAAAGCCTTTGTTGTATTTTGTCATGTAAGGTTGACACAGCATACCAAAGAACATGTTGTTGGCTTTGAAAGCGATGTAATTAGGTTGGAAGAAGTTTTGGAATGCTATCACGTAAGCGGCGATTACGATTATATTTTAAAAGTGAACGTGGCAGATATGCAGGCATACCGAAATTTTATGACCTCAAAGCTTACTTCGTTGAAACATATTGGGAGCACGCATAGCATTTTCATGATCGAAGAAGTAAAAAATACAACCGTGGTAGAATTATAGTTCAACTTCCCGTTGTTTGCCTTGTGAAAAGTTTTTGGGCAAATTTGTACCTATAAAAACAGATTTATATTTTTAGAAAAATACATAGTTGCCTTCCCGTAAAACATTTGTATTTTTGTTAGTCTATAAATAAAAGTATCACTAAAAACATTTTATGAACTCATATGATGTAGCCGTCATAGGCTCGGGACCCGGAGGTTATGTAGCAGCAATCCGTTGCGCACAACTGGGAATGAAAACTGCCATAATAGAAAAATACGATACCCTTGGGGGAACATGCCTAAATGTGGGATGCATCCCTTCCAAAGCACTTTTAGACTCGTCGCACCATTACGACGATGCCATTACACATTTTGAAGAACATGGAATTGAAATCCCGGGAGAAGTAAAGGTTAACCTTAAAAAAATGATCGCCCGTAAACAAGATGTGGTAGACCAAACCACCAAAGGGATCGATTTCTTGATGGACAAAAATAAAATAGATGTTTATCACGGGATAGGAAGCTTTAAGGACGCTACACATATTGAAATTAAACAAGGTAAGAAAACTGAAGAAATAGAGGTAAAACACAGCATTATTGCAACCGGATCAAAGCCTTCAACCCTTCCTTTTATTGAGATTGACAAGGAGCGTATTATAACTTCTACCGAAGCGCTCACGCTAAAAGAAGTACCAAAACACCTTATTGTAATAGGTGGCGGAGTTATCGGGCTGGAACTGGGCCAGGTATACAGCCGTTTGGGCGCAGAAGTTTCGGTAATAGAATATATGGACCGTATTATCCCAACAATGGATGGTGGGCTCTCAAAAGAACTACAGCGCTCGTTGAAAAAACGCGGAATAAAATTCTTTACATCGCACAAAGTGAAAGAAGTTACCCGAAAAGGAACTAAGGTTACCGTAAAAGCCGATGATAAAAAAGGAAAAGAGGTTTCTTTTGAAGGCGATTATTGCTTGGTTTCTGTTGGAAGGCGTCCGTATACCGATGGCTTGAACGCAGAAAAGGCAGGCATAAAGGTAAACGACAAAGGACAAATAGCAGTAAACGAGCATTTACAGACTAACATTTCTAATATCTACGCCATTGGCGATGTTGTAAAAGGTGCCATGCTGGCCCATAAGGCCGAAGAAGAAGGTGTTTTTGTTGCAGAAACACTTGCAGGGCAAAAACCCCATGTTGATTACAACTTGATTCCGGGCGTAGTTTACACATGGCCGGAAGTTGCTGCCGTTGGCAAAACCGAAGAACAATTAAAGGAGACAGGAACAAAATATAAAACGGGGCAGTTTCCAATGCGTGCACTTGGCCGTGCCCGTGCAAGTATGGACATTGATGGCTTTGTAAAAATTCTTGCCGATGCCGAAACAGACGAAGTTTTGGGTATCCATATGATCGGCGCCCGTACAGCCGATTTAATTGCAGAAGCCGTAACGGCCATGGAATTTAGGGCAAGCGCCGAGGATATTTCTAGAATGAGCCATGCACACCCAACTTATGCAGAAGCAGTAAAAGAAGCTGCTCTGGACGCTACAGACAGCAGGCCTTTGCACACATAAGTAAAAGTATAGCAGACATAAACTAAAAATGAGCCTTTTGGAGTTTGTATAAAACGATAAACTCCGAAAGGCTCAACTTTTTTATCTTCAAAAAAACTTCTTTATTATTTTTTGCCCTTTTTAGGGTTAAAAGGAGGTAAAAGCTTATTGGAAACTTCCCCA
This sequence comes from Galbibacter pacificus, assembly GCF_029603165.1. Classification (GTDB taxonomy): domain Bacteria; phylum Bacteroidota; class Bacteroidia; order Flavobacteriales; family Flavobacteriaceae; genus Galbibacter; species Galbibacter pacificus. The sequence goes on along the minus strand of NZ_JAQSVC010000002.1, from coordinate 700,365 downwards.
AAACCTATCCTTATGGAATCTTTTTTACAATAACCCCTCATGGTCACAGTATCTCCGTCATCTATAAATTTACGTTCGCTGTTATCCTTCATCTTAATGGGTTTTTCGCCTCTCCAGGTAAGTTCCAGCATCGATCCGTACGAATCTGGCGTTGGGCCCGAAATGGTCCCGCTTCCCATCATGTCCCCACTGTTAACCTTACATCCATTTATGGTATGATGTGCCAGCTGTTGAGACATATTCCAATACATATATTTAAAATTACTTTTTGTAATGGTAACCGGGCTTCCGTTTTCAGGGGTGAGGTCTACTTCCAGATTGATGTCAAAACTTTTCTTTCCTTTAAAATGCAGATAGGGAAGTGGTTTGGGATCCTGTTTTGGGCTTTCAACCCTAAATGGTTCAAGAGCGTCCAGGGTAACGATCCATGGAGAGATGGACGAGGCGAAATTTTTTGCAAGGAAAGGCCCTAGCGGGACATATTCCCATTTTTGAATATCGCGGGCACTCCAGTCGTTAAACAGCACCATTCCAAAAATATAATCTTCGGCTTCTTCAACTGGGATAGGTTCTCCCAACTGATTTGCGTCTGTGGTGATAAAAGCCATTTCCAACTCAAAGTCTACCAATTTCGACGGGCCAAAAACTGGGTCGGTCGCACCGGCAGGCATGGTCTGCCCCATTGGGCGGTGAATAGGGATTCCACTGGGCACAATAGACGAGCTCCTTCCGTGATAGCCTACCGGGATATGGAGCCAATTGGGCAACAGGGCATTGTTGGGGTCGCGAAACATAGTCCCAACATTGGTAGCGTGCTCTTTACTGCTGTAAAAATCTGTGTAGTCCCCAATTTGCACAGGAAGCTGCATCTCAATTTCATCTAAAGTAAACAACACAATATTGCGGTGCTCCTCGTGATTTTTCAGGGTTTCGTTTTTTTTATCAAATATTTCGGCAATTCTATTTCTTACCAATCTCCATGTTTTCTTTCCGTCAGAAATAAAATCGTTTAAAGTGTCTTGCAAAAAGATATCATCAGTAAGTGGGATGTTTTTAAAATACCCCAATTGATGTAGGGCACCAAGGTCAATGGCAGTGTCGCCAATGCGGGTCCCAATGGTAATTACATCATCGCGGGTTAAAAAAACCCCGAACGGAATATTTTGAATTGGAAAATCAGAATCCGGACTTACTGGTAGCCAAGACCTCCTATTTGGATTATTTGCTGTATCAGGCATGACAAATTTCTTAATTATTGTTTCATAAAATTGGATTTAAAGGTACCAATTTCTATCAATTTACCGAATCTATTTTATATTTTTGACCATTCTTTAACGAAATACTCCAAAATGAAAAGAGACGAACAAATTTTTGATCTTATTGAGGCGGAAAAAAAACGCCAATTGGAAGGGATCGAACTCATTGCTTCAGAAAACTTTGTAAGCGGACAGGTAATGGAAGCCGCAGGTTCTGTACTAACCAATAAATATGCCGAAGGCTATCCGGGCAAACGTTATTATGGTGGTTGTGAAGTGGTAGACGAAGTGGAAAGTATTGCCATTGAACGCGCTAAAGAATTATTTGGCGCAACCTATGCCAATGTTCAGCCGCACAGTGGTTCTCAGGCAAATACGGCTGTTTTTGCAGCATGCTTGAAACCGGGTGATAAAATTTTAGGTTTCGATCTTTCCCACGGAGGGCACCTTACCCACGGTTCGCCGGTAAACTTTTCGGGAAAATTATACAATCCGGTTTTTTATGGGGTCGAAAAGGAAACCGGACGTTTAAATTATGAACATATAGCAGAAGTTGCCAAAAAAGAGCAGCCAAAATTAATTATTGCAGGCGCATCGGCTTATTCAAGAGATATTGATTTTAAAAAATTCAGGGAAATTGCAGATAGCGTCAATGCTATTTTATTTGCCGATATTTCCCATCCCGCTGGGCTTATCGCCAAAGGTGTATTGAGCGACCCCATCCCTCATTGCCACATTGTTACAACGACTACACATAAAACATTGCGCGGACCAAGGGGCGGACTTATATTAATGGGGAAGGATTTCGAAAACCCATTTGGTCTAAAACTTAAAAACGGCAATTTAAGGATGATGTCCTCTCTGTTGGACAGTGCCGTATTCCCGGGCAACCAAGGCGGGCCCCTGGAACATATTATCGCTGCCAAGGCTATTGCTTTCGGGGAAGCTTTAAGCGAAGAATTCCTGCATTATATCGTGCGGGTTAAAAAGAATGCAGCGGCCATGGCTCAAGCTTTTGTAGACAGGGGATATGATATTATTTCTGAAGGGACCGACAACCATATGATGTTGATCGACCTTAGAAATAAAAATATTTCTGGTAAAGAAGGAGAAGAAGCTCTTGGTAGAGCAAATATTACGGTGAATAAAAACATGGTGCCTTTTGACGATAAAAGCCCGTTTGTAACCAGCGGCATAAGAATTGGTACCGCGGCAATAACCACAAGAGGTTTGGTTGAAGAAGATATGGAAGCGGTGGTAAACCTTATTGATGAAGTGTTGACAAACAGGGAAGACGCTTCTAAGGTAGAAGCTGCCAAAAATCATGTTTACAGATTAATGGCACACAGGCCATTGTTTAAAGCATAAAAAAGTATTCTTTTTAAGAAAGCCCTTGCCATAAACGGTAAGGGCTTTTTGTTTTATGCTTACAGAAAGCCAAAAATATACGTATTGAATGATTTTGATGAAGTATTGAAGCAAAAAGCATGCAGCGTTCTTTTATATTCTACTAATTTGGGCAACCAATCAATTTTATAAATTATGATGCACAAGAGCACGTTTCTTTTAGCAATGGTATTTTTTGTCCTAATCGGGCATGCACAGGATAAGCCCAAAATGTATTATACCGACACTTCATCTGGAAAACCAATTGCAAAAGACCCAACGGTTGTATATTTTAAAAATGCTTATTGGATGTACTATTCCATTGCCAATAACGATAAAAAAGGCTGGTCGATTGGCATTGCAAAGAGCAATGACCTAACAAATTGGCAAAAAACGGGCGAAATTAATCCGGAAGAAACATATGAGAAAAATGGACTTTGTGCACCGGGTGCCTATGTGGAGAATGGAAAAATTAATTTGTTTTACCAAACATACGGAAATGGCCCAAAAGATGCCATATGCCATGCTACCAGCACCGATGGAATTCACTTTAAAAGAAATAAAACCAACCCGGTTTTTCGTTCAACCGGCAAATGGAACAATGGGCGTGCCATTGATGCCGAAGTAATAAAATTTAAAGGGAAATACTTTCTATATTTTGCCACAAGAGACCCCGAAGGGAAAATACAGATGCAAGGCGTGGCAACTGCCCCTGGAAATTCCAACTTTAATAGGGACGCCTGGACAATGGCCGCGGATAAATCAATTTTATACCCAACGCTGGCTTGGGAAAGGAACTGTGTAGAAGGGGCTTCATTGGTAAATTTGGGCGATGAGCTATACATGTTTTATGCGGGAAGTTACAACAACGAACCCCAGCAAATAGGAATTGCAAAAAGCAAAGACGGGATTACATGGCAACGTTTGTATAACCATCCTTTTCTGGAAAATGGAAAACAGGGTACCTGGAACAACAGCGAATCGGGTCATCCAGATATTTTTAAGGATAATGAAGGGAATTACCATTTGTTTTTTCAAGGAAATAATACCGGTGATGGAAACACATGGTATTTGTCCAAAAAAGAAATAATATGGAAAGACGGTTTTCCCGTGTTATTAAATTAAGCCTTACTTAACCCTTATGCCTTGAGTGGTAAAAGACAGGCCTTGTTGCCCGGCTGTAGAAATCATTACGGCTTCAAAATAGGGCGCTTTTGTGTTTTTGCTTACAGTCCAATCAAAAATAAAATTCCCACCCGAACCACCATGATTGTCGTCTTTGGCAATAACTATTTCAATGGTTTCCAGCGGAGCGATATAGACGGGCTTTTTTACATACGACCTTATGAGTGCCCCTTTTTCGTTATGATAATCTGCTTTTGTGATATAAATGCTATCCTTGCTGCTAATATTTCTTAGGCTTACCGTGGTTGTAAGGTCATGTTTTCCATGTTGCGTATAGCTATAGATTTGCGAATAAATAGAAAGGTACGTTTGCCCGTTGACCCATAAAGAATCATTGGCAGGTAATGAAATGTTACGGCTTTCCCAATTAACCATTTCAATGTCCTGATCGTGAATGTCTTCTACAGGCTGTTTGCACGAGAATGAGAAAACTATTATTAGCAAAAGGCAAAAAAGCGGTTTAAGCATAGATGAATAACATTTTGTTTCCATGTTAAATATACTAAAAAAGCACCGCTATCAGCGATGCTTTTTTTAGATTTATATATTTTCGGGATATCCTTAGTTTATCTTAGGATCTTTCATACCTTCTTCTATCATGCTATAGAACTGATCTAATTTAGGTAAGATAACAATTCTGGTTCTACGGTTTTTAGCTTTTCCATCTTTGGTATCGTTTGAAGCAACAGGAACATACTGACCTCTACCGGCAGCAGTCATTCTCGCTGGTGCTACACCAAATTCGTTTTGAAGGATCCTAACAACAGAAGTAGCCCTAAGTACACTTAAGTCCCAGTTGTCTTCCATTTTGGCAGTATGGATCGGCACAGTGTCTGTATGTCCTTCTACCATAAACTCGAAGTCTGGCTTGTTCTTAACAACGGTAGCAACTTTTCCTAATACTTCTTTTGCTCTTGCAGATACGGTTGTACTTCCGCTGGAGAATAATAATTTATCAGAAATATTTACATATACAACTCCTTTTTCTACACTGATGTTGATATCTTCGTCGTCAAGGTTACCCAAAACACCTTTTAAACTCTGTACCAAAGCAAGGTTAACAGAGTCCCTACGTGTAACAGCATTTTGTAACTTTCTTATGGTAAGGTCTTTTTCCCTTAAGCTTTCAAGAGATTTTTCCAAGTTGTCGGCTCCTTTGGCAGTTAGGGTTGTTAAGTTCCCCATATTGTTTATGAGCTCGTCGTTATTTGCTTTAAGCAAATCTATTTGATCTTTATAATTTTCCTGCTCAGCAAGGCAAGAGTTTAACTTAACTGTTGCTGAGTTTAACAAATCTTGCGTCTCTTTTTGCTTGGCTTCAAGTTCTGCGTACTTTTTAGAAGAAACACAAGAAGTTAAGAAAACGGCACCTAATGCACCTAATAAAAAAATTCTTTTCATGATTATAATTTTACTTAATTAACGTTTTAACATTTTGGAACAAAATTATATAAAAAGCTTATGGATGTACATGGTTTTTAGTTAATTTTCTCTTAAATCATCGGGTTTATGGACGTTTGCTTGAGTTTGTAATTTCCCGATAATACCTTTTTTGTTTTAAGAAATAACTGATTACAACCGAAGTGCATTCAAAATACTTAATATCTTTATTAATATGCCCCCTTTTTTTAAAGATTCTTACAAAATAATAATAGTAACTAAAATGAGCTTTTATTATTGCCAATAAATGTAATAATTTTAATTGAAACAAAAAGCGTATTCCCGCAATTCCGTCTAAAAATAACCTTGCAACGATTAAAGGAAAAACCTTGCGCTTGGGAAGGTTTTTTGTAATTGAAAAAAGCGAGTTCCTAAAATTTAAAAATGTTTTTTTAGGGTTCATGTTGTTTAGGGTCGCGCCTCCCACGTGATATACTTTTGAAACGCCCACATACACAATTTTATAGTTCCTGTTCTGGGCCCTCCAACACAGGTCTATTTCTTCTTGATGGGCAAAGTAATCTTCATCAAAGCCCCCAAGTGTGTTAAAAACTTCCTTTTTAATAAACATACACGCCCCGGTGGCCCAAAAAATCTCCTTTATGTCATTGTATTGTGCATGGTCCTTTTCCAGGGTCTGAAAAATCCTTCCCCTGCAAAAGGGATAGCCCAGCCTGTCCAGAAAACCACCGGCCGCACCCGCATACTCAAAATATTCCTTGTTTTTATAGTCTAATATTTTTGGCTGAACAATTGCAATGTCGTTATTGCTTTTAAAGGTTTCTTCTATGGGGGACAGCCAATTTGGGGTAACTTCGATGTCTGAGTTCAGCAGGCATAAAATGTCTTCTTCAACATGTTTCAGGGCATCGTTATAACCTTTGGCAAACCCGCCATTGGTTTTATTTTGAATAATGGCAACATTTGGGAATTCTTCTTTTATAAACCCCACCGAGCCGTCTTCAGAAGCATTATCGGCAACATAAATAGTCGCATTTGGGGAATATTGAATAACCGAAGGGAGAAACTTCTTTAAAAGTGCTTTTCCGTTCCAGTTTAATATTACAACCGCTATTTTCATTCTTTCATGTTGATTTTTCAAAACGACTGCAAATTAAAGCATATAAGATGGAATATCCTTTAGAAATATGTATTTTTCGTTTTCATAGTCCATTTGGCAATAATAATGCTCAAGTCCGTTGGTCACCATTAAATAAGTAGCCTTTAGCGAGAGGTTGTACCGTGCAATCTGGTCAAAAGTATGCTGGGTTATTTTTACGTTCGGGGCCTTGCATTCAACTATTAAATGGATGTTTCCGTTCGGTTGAAAAATTAAAACATCGTATCTTTTTTTTAATGAATTGATTTTCAGTTCCTTTTCAATATTAATCAGGGAAACGGGATATTTTTTTTCATTCAGTAAAAAGGCCACTACATGTTGGCGCACCCATTCTTCGGGTTGAAGCTGTACAAACTTTTTACGGATCGAATCAAAAATATGGACTTTATTTTCGCTATTTTTGAATCGGAATGTATATGCTGGAAAATTGAGTTGTTGCATATGGCAAATATCTAAAATATCAGAAGATAATTGTAAATACCATCAAAAATTACATGTTTCTTTATGGATGAAGTTAAAAAGATCGTTAACGATATAAAAGCGGGAAATATCAAGCCAATTTATTTTTTAATGGGCGAGGAGCCATATTATGTAGATAAAATTGCCGAATATATGGAACGCTCCATCCTTACCGAAGAAGAGCGGGGTTTTAACCAAATGGTGATTTACGGGAAAGACGCCACCGTTGACGAAATTGTTTCGAGCGCCAAAAGGTACCCCATGATGGCCGAAAGGCAGGTAATTATCGTCAAGGAAGCACAACACCTTTCCAGGACCATAGACCAGTTGGAGGCTTATGCCCTTAATCCGCAGCCCACAACGGTATTGGTAATATGCTATAAATATAAAAAACTGGATAAGCGCAAAAAAGTATACAAGGCCATAAGCAAGACCGGGTATATTTTTGAAAGCAAAAAATTGTACGAAAATCAAATAGGCGACTGGATACGAAAAGTCCTTGCCGGAAGGAAATACAGCATAACGCCCAAGGCCGCGCAGATGTTGGTAGAATTCTTGGGCACCGACCTGGGGAAAATTAACAACGAACTTGAAAAATTGCAGTTAATTATTCCAAAGGGAGAAGAAATTACCCCAAAACATATCGAGGAAAATATTGGAATTAGCAAGGATTACAACAACTTTGAGCTCCGCAAGGCCATTGGGGAACGCGATATTGTAAAAGCAACCAGGATTGTTACCTATTTTGCACAAAACCCAAAAGACAACCCCATGGTCATGACCATCTCCCTTTTGTACAGTTTTTTTTCACAATTATTGCAATATCACGGGTTAAAAGACCATTCTAAAGGAAGTGTGGCAAGTGCCTTAAAAGTAAATCCTTATTTTGTTGGCGAATACCAAACCGCCGCCAGAAATTACCCTATGAAACAGTGTAGCAAAATAGTAACCCAACTTCGGGCAATCGATGTAAAGAGCAAAGGGGTAGGGGCCGTAAACATTTCGCAGGCCGATTTGTTAAAAGAATTGTTGTTTTCTATTTTTAATTCTCCATCGAGGGTTTAATGCAATTGTTCACAAACAAGAATTTCCGGTATGAAATTCATGACGAGGGTTTTTTAACAGAAACACAGCTAAGAAAAAACCTCATTGTGCTGTTCTTGTACACGAATAAAAGTGGTTCGCTTTGTAAGCTCTTTTAACCTTCCTGCGCCCACATATGTACACGTAGAGCGTAAACTGCCCAAAATGTCCTGCACGGTATGGATTACATCGCCCCGATACGGGATTTCCACGGTCTTTCCTTCGCTGGCACGGTATTCGGCAACGCCCCCGGCATGTTTTTTCATGGCCGTTTCCGAGCTCATCCCGTAAAAAGCCTTGTATTGTTCCCCGTTTTTAGTAATTATTTTACCACCACTTTCGGTATGCCCGGCCAGCATTCCGCCAAGCATTACAAAATCGGCTCCGCCACCAAAGGCCTTGGCGATGTCGCCCGGAATTTTGCAGCCGCCGTCCGAGATAATCTGGCCACCCAATCCGTGGGCCGCATCGGCACATTCAATAATAGCAGAAAGTTGCGGATAGCCTACACCCGTTTTAACCCGTGTGGTACAAACACTACCGGGCCCAATACCGACTTTTACAATATCTGCCCCGGCAAGAATGAGTTCTTCCACCATTTCTCCCGTAACCACATTTCCGGCCATAATTATCTTGTCGGGATAGGTTTTTCGGGTTGTTTTTACAAAATCCACAAAATGTTCCGAATATCCATTGGCAACATCAATACAAATAAGCTGTAGCTTTGGGTGCTTTTCAACAATGTCGCTTAATTTCTCGGCATCCCTTTTGCTGGTTCCGGTACTTACCGCTATATAATTATAAAAGTCATCGTTTTTGTTCAAAAGGAAAGTACTCCATTCATCGACTGTGTAATGTTTATGGATTGCGGTAATTATTTGTTGCTGCGATAAAACCCGAGCCATTTCAAAAGTACCCACTGTATCCATGTTTGCTGCAATTATAGGGATACCGCTCCATATGTGGGAGCTGTGCTTAAATTTAAATTCGCGTTCCAGGCTTACATCGCTTCGGGATTTTAAAGTTGACCGTTTTGGGCGGATCATAACATCTTTAAACCCTAACTTAATATCGCTTTCAATTCTCATGTTGATGAGTTTTATTAAATGAATGTAGTAAAATTAATCAAAAAGAAGATGGGGTGTAAAAATCTTCTTAACCTTAACAAATATCTTTTTTAAATATTGGTAAGTGTATCTATTTCAGTATAAAATTTTTTATTTGAAGCTACGCGGTATTAAAACAGGCACTAAAACTTGTTTTGTATGTTGTTGAAAGGCGTTTGGTAGATGGTTTAAAAAGATATTTTAAATTTAATTTAGTAATTTTAAGAAAATCCATAAACTCCTTTCCATGCTTTTTCTATTGATTCAAGGCCAAGATGCACAAACCGAACTAAAAACGTCGGTATTAAACTTTGTAGATAATTTTATTGCCTCGATACCGCATTACATTTTCGGGTTGCTTATTTTAATTTTAGGAATATTTATAGCAGGGTGGATAAGCAATTTTGCAAGGGCCCGTATACATCACCGTACACAAGACCCGTTAATGAGCAAGTTTTTGGGTAGGGGCATCCGTTTTGTAATTTCTATTATTTTTATCATGTTGGCACTTAATGCTGCGGGAATGGGAAGGATTTCTGCGGGTATTTTGGCGGCGGCGGGGGCAAGTACCGTAATTCTGGGCTTTGCTTTTAAGGATATTGGTCAAAATTTTATAGCTGGGGTTATATTAAGCTTCAACCGGCCGTTTGATGTGGACGATACTGTAGAGATAGGCGATATTTTTGGGAAGGTTAAAGCATTGGAATTCCGGTATACAAAACTAAAGACCTTTGATGGTAAAGATGTATACATCCCGAACAGCGACGTTATAACCTTGCCTGTTACCAATTACACTGAAGATGGCTTTTTTCGTTGGGATTTCATTATCGGTATTGCCTATGAAGATAACATTGATGGAGCCAAAAAAGTGGTCTTAAAAGCATTAAAAGAAGAACCAATGGTCATCAACGATGGGGTGCACCATAATTTTGTAATCGAAGACGAATTGGCGACTAGCACCGTTAACTTAAAAGTATTTTTTTGGGTAGATACCAAAGATTTTAGAATGCAGGCGCTTATAACCAAAGGAAACGTTGTACGGCGCATAAAAGAAGCATTGGAAGATGCAGGTTACTACATGCCGGCCGATATCCAGGAAATTAAACTGTACGGAAAAGAATTGGAGCTTCCTTTAAGCTTTATAGATAAAGAAGCCAATAAATAAGCCTTCAGCAAAAAAATCTTAATGTATCGTGATTTTCTATGGTTTCACACGGTTACCATTTATCCGTTACCGCAATTTTGGATATTTACCCGGGTTGGTCTCGTGCATGATAGCGTAGACCTTTTCAAAAATATCTTCGGCATTGGGTTTGGAAAAATAATCGCCGTCACTGGCATAGGCTGGTCTATGGGCCTTGGCAGAAAGCGTTTGCGGGGCACTGTCCAAAAACTTGTACGCCCCTTGATTTTCCACGATTTCCTGTAGCAAATAAGCAGAGCATCCACCGGGAACATCTTCATCAATTACCAATAAACGGTTTGTTTTTTTAATACTTTTTAGCGTATCGTGATTTATATCAAAAGGCAGAAGTGTTTGCGCATCTATAACTTCGGCATCAATGGAGACTTCATGCAGTTCTTTGGCAACCTGTTCCACGATGCGTAATGTCGATCCATACGATACCAAGGTAATGTCGGTTCCTTCTTTTATGATTTCCACAACACCAATGGGCGTTTTTAATTCGCCTAGGTTTGCGGGCAGTTTTTCTTTTAAGCGGTAACCGTTAAGGCTTTCTATTACCAGTGCGGGTTCGTCGCTTTCCATAAGCGTGTTGTAAAACCCAGCTGCTTTGGTCATATTTCTTGGTGCCAACACATACATGCCCCTTAACAAATGGATTAAACCGCCCATTTGCGAACCTGCATGCCATATACCTTCCAGTCGATGCCCACGGGTCCTTATAATTACCGGGGCTTTTTGTTTGCCCACGGTTCTATACAAAAGCGTGGCAAGATCGTCGGTAAGCACATAGAGGGCATACATAATATAGTCAAGGTATTGTATTTCGGCAATCGGTCTAAGTCCTCTTAACGCCAATCCTATACCTTGTCCAACAATAGTGGCTTCGCGTATACCTGCATCGGCAATGCGCAAATCTCCATATTTTTTCTGAAGCCCTTCTAGCCCTTGGTTTACATCGCCTATATTTCCGCTGTCTTCTCCAAATATTACGGCATTGGGATTTTTGCCAAAGAGTTTGTCAAAATTATCGCGAAGCACGATCCTTCCATCAACCAGTTCACTGTTTTCGTTGTATTGGGGGGCTACTTCGGCAATATTGGTAGCGTTATTTTTTGTTTCGCTATATAGGTGGGAACTGTATTCCGGTTGTGTCCTTGTGTAAAAGGACTTGATCCATTGCTGTAAGGCCTTTTTAGCATCAGAATCTTCATGTATGGTATAGCGCAAGGCTTTCCTTGCTATGGATATTACATTTCGTTTAACAGGCTCGTCAATGGAGATAAGGTCGTTTTTAAGTCTGTTGATAAAACTTTTATTCTCGCTATTATTGGCGAGGTCTGCCAATAGGGAGACCACCATTTTTTTATCGGTCTTGATGGGTGCCAAAAATTCGCTCCAAGCTTCTTTTTTACCATCGCGGACTTCCTTTTTTATTTTTTTCTCTAGTTGATTTAACTCTTCGTCGGTTGCAAAATTATTGGCAATCATCCATTCGCGGAGCTTAAGGTTACAATCGTGTTCCTTTTCCCACTTCAATCTTTCTTCCGATTTGTACCTTTCGTGAGAACCAGAAGTTGAATGCCCTTGGGGCTGTGTTAGCTCTGTTACATGTAGGATAACTGGAACGTGTTCCTCCCTTGCAATTTTTCCGGCCTTGTTGAATGCTTCAATCAAAGAAGGGTAATCCCATCCTTTTACAACAATTATTTCGTAACCGGCCTCGGTTTCTGTACGTTGAAACCCTTTTAGGATTTCAGAGATGTTTTCTTTGGTTGTTTGGTGCTTGGCATGAACCGAGATACCATATTCATCATCCCAAATACTAATTACCATGGGCACTTGCATTACCCCGGCAGCATTAATGGTCTCGAAAAATATGCCTTCACTGGTACTTGCGTTTCCAATGGTTCCCCAAGCCACTTCATTTCCGTTTACCGAAAAACCTTCGGCTTTAACATCTTTGGCATGCCTGTATATTTTAGAGGCCTGTGCAAGCCCTAACAATCTGGCCATTTGCCCGCCTGTCGGGGAAATATCCGAGCTACTGTTTTTTTGTGCCGTCAAGTCTACCCAAGACCCATCGGGGTTATTGCTGGTTGTTAAAAAATGACCGCCCATTTGCCTTCCGGCACTCATGGGTTCTTTTTCAATATCGGTATGTGCGTACAACCCTGCAAAGAAATGTTTAATGCTTAATTCGCCAATGGCCATCATAAACGTTTGGTCGCGATAATAACCGCTTCTAAAATCGCCGTTTTTAAAAGCTTTTGCCATTGCCAGTTGCGGAAGTTCTTTTCCGTCACCAAAAATTCCAAATTTCGCTTTTCCGGTCAAGACTTCCCTTCGGCCCAACAAACTACATTCCCTACTGGTAACAGCAATCCTGTAGTCGTTAAGTATTTCATTTTTAAAATCTTCAAAGGAAATATCTTGCTTTGTTTCGGGTTTTGTTTGCATAGGGTTTTTTATGAGACGGAAACAAAAATAGCCAAAAAGAATGATTTTTGCAATTAAAAAAAGGTCTTGTAAAATGCTAATTTTTCAATAATAATTGTTAAAACTGAATTTATCTTAATAAAAGCACTTGTTTGTATTGTTTTGATAGGGATTTGTTAAAGGTTTTGTGAGATTGTTGAAAAAGCAATTTGGATGAATATTTTTTAAATTTTTGCTGAAATATTTAGCAGAAACAAATAAATTATGAAGCTGCTTTTACATATTGTTCTTTGCAATGAATTTATTAACATAACGGTTAAGAACATGAATAACAATAAAGATAAGGATAAAGAAGGTTTAAATGTATTCAATACAATATCAAAACCATTTACGGGTGAATAAACCGATAAGTGTTTTTGGACTTAAGGTTACAATAAACCTAATTTTTTCGTCATATTGCGGTTGGGCTATTTCCCATCCGTTGTTGGAGTATATGGGGAAATAAAGTTCAAAATAATCGGTTACTAAATTGAGCCTAATTCCCGAATCGTAGACAAAACGGGCATCTTGGTTCATGTTTCGTATCATTCCAACATCGCCGTACATTTCTATCCATCTCCAAATATTAAAACTGGCATTGGTAGTTACTATCCAGTCGTTTGCATAGGGATTTTCCAATTTCGATTTAAAGCCGCCTTCGGCAATAATAAGTTGTTGGCTAAAAATCCCGGTATCTTCCGAACGCCCCAAATAATCGTAATCAAACAAATAATCGGTAGGCCTGTCCAGGGCATAACTAAAATAGTCTGAATTGGTCTGGTTGTAAATAAACTTGCCCGCAAAAAAACGGATGTTAAGTTGCCTGTTGTTTTGAAAGAGCTTGCGGTATTCCCAGTTAAAGGAAACTTTTGCAAAATCGCTGGCAATCTGGAAATCGGCAAACCACGACTTGTAATTTATTATGCCGTTATTGCCATATGCATACCTTACGTTAAATACACTGTAATCGGGGTCTGTGTCTATATTTGGAGAGTAGTCCCTGAGCACGTTTACAAAGCGCATGTTAAGGAGTTCCCGTTCGTTGGACCTTAAATCGTCGTTTCTAAACCGGAAGGTCAGGGAAGGCGTAATGGTGCTGTAACGAAGCCCATCGGCATAATGGAAAGACGACCCGGCCAGAAAAGCATCGATAAGGTACATATTGTCGTGGTTTACATATTTACGGAACCTAAGTGTGCCCGAACCAACAAGTGCATTTTCACCAAAGGCATACGATGGTTGAATGTCGTATATAAAAGGTTTTGCCAAGAACGTTTTGTTGTACAGGCGCATTCCCGGGGTTATGCCGTCGTAAATATTAAAACTAAGCACGGGCACATAAAAAATCTGGTTGTAGTATGGGTCTTCGGTATCTTTAAAAAATTGAAACTTTAATTTTCTATTGGTCGACAGGAAACCGTTTACAGACTTCCAGTTGTCCCTTTCGTTAAATTCCGGGATAACACGGTCGTAATTTAAAACCAAACGCTTTACGTCTTTTCTGGGCACGCTTACGGTCTCGCTATTTTTTATATCCTCATACCAGTTTTTAAATAAAACCGAGTCGTTTTTGTCTATTCCGTAGAGCGTAATGGGAACATTGGTGTGCCTCTTGTTTTTTAAGGTCACAAAAATAGAATCGTCCTTTTTTTTGAACTTTTTTATCTTAAAATCTATTTTTTTATTGGTAGCCACATAGGTATTAAAAAACCAATCGATGTTTTTTGGGGCATCCCTTTTTAAGAGTTTCTCAAAATCGTTGCTGTTTACATCGTTGCTATTGTAGGTGGTATAAAATTCCTTGATCTTTTTATCAATATAATTATTCCCTAAATAACTGTTTAAATAGGCCAGGCCAACGCCCGATTTATATTTGTTTGCTATCCTTTCGTTGAATTTTATAAGCGAATCCCGCTGGCTGGTTAGAGGCTGGTCAGAATATGTCCTGGCCATTAACATATATAAATACGGGTATTGATCGTTAAAGTCCATTTGCGCCATATGGAATGACCGAATGCCCCATATCTTGGACAATTTGCCCAATAGCTTCATATCTTTGTAAAAGGCATCAACATATTTCATCAATAAATAGGTTTCTATGCCATCTTTTACCCAGTTTTCCTTTCGGTTGTCGAGGTATAAAGTATTGTTGAGATATTCGTGCAAGGCTGTTTTTAGTATTTTCAACTCGTACTGGAATTCTTCTGGAAACGGCCGCAGGAACGAGGGTAACTGGTTAAGGCCGTACAAAGGGTTCTTTTTATAGTCTTCTTCTGTTATTAAAAGTTTTTTATGTGGGTAACTGCCAAGGGTGCTATCGATATATTTAATAACCCGTTCGGCAGAAATTGCCATGACAACTTTGCTAAGGTCCTTGCTTTCTACATTGGAAATAAGCTCAAAGGCTTCGTCTTTGTATATCGAAAAATTGTTTTCCTTTAAAAAATAAAGCTTAATGTCGCCCCTGTTATTTCCGGTAAGGTGCTTTATATATGTAAGGCCATCATCTTGGGTATCTGTAGTGTTTAAATCGGTAATTACATGGTATAGCTTCGGGTATTTAAACGCAATATCTATATCACGGTTAAGGATATTAAGGTCGTTTAAGCTCTTATTGCTGTAAAGCTCCCATCCATTATTATACAAGGCTGGGGTTATGTACCAATATCTTAGCTGGTATTCGTTTGTATCTGTAAACCCATAACCGGTAAATTGGGCACTTGGAAGCTTTATTTTGTACGAAAGCTTTAAAACATACTCTTTTCCGGGATATATGGGAAATTTTAATTGAACCTTTAAAATATCGTCTTCTTCAATCCTTTCCCATTTTAAAAAATCAAAATTTTTATCTGTTAAAGAAATTATATGGGTAGCGCCACGGTCTTCTTCTTTTGCAAGATGAAGGCTTTTGTTAAACTCTTCGGCAAAACGTTTGGCCAAAGCTGTATTTTTATTGGCATACGCATTGTTCCAATCGTATAGATATAAATTGTTAAGCGTGTCGCTGCTTGTATTTCGGTAGGTGATTTCCTGCTGAATGGCTATTTCGTGCGTTTCCGGCAACAAGGTAGCCTTAATGTGCTGACTGTTCTGAGAAAACAAAAATTGAGCAAGAAAAACTGCTGTAAGTAGGAGGTATATGCGAGACGGTTGCAACATTAACTTTATATTGAATTATATTTTTCCTTTTTATAGGATTTTTTGTACCCGACTTTTTTGTCGAAATGAATTGATATTATTTTTTTAATACTTCATATACTGGTCGAGGCGGTTAATTAAAATAGATTAAAGTTGAACCTTTTTACCATTCTTTTTTGTTTTGGTTGAGTTGCATACAATATTATGAAAAAAATAAAGAAACCAAATAGAATAATTAATTTTGAACGTAAATTAGTCTTTTTAACAAACAACTTAAATAGCCATGCACATTTCGACCCTAAAAACCATCGAGTACAATAATTTTTACCACAATTACATAAGAACGCTGGGCGAAGTATCTCTGTTGCCCGAATTAAAGGACCGCAAAGATTCCATCGTTGAAATAATGAACTCTATAACCGAGTTTGATTATGGGTATTCTTATGCGGAAGGAAAATGGACAGTCAAGCAGCTTTTGTTGCATATTGTTGACACAGAAAGGGTATTTCAATACCGCGCATTTACATTTGCAAGAGAAGAAGGAGCCATGTTGAAAGGATTTGAGCAAGATGTATATGTAGGCAACTCTGAAGCTTCAATGCGTACCAAAGAAAGTTTGATTAAAGAGTTTATTGCCGTGCGCGATAGTACCCTAAATTTATTTGAGTTTTTACCAGAAAATGCCTTTGAAAACAGTGGCCAGGTAGAAGGCGTTGCGATGAGCGTTAAAGCTGCCGGGTTTATTATATGTGGCCACCAAAAGCACCATGAAAATATTTTAAAGGACCGATATCTTCCTTTTATGAATGTTTAACAATAGGGGGGTGCTATTTTATAACTTCACTAACAGAGATTCTGTATACAAATGGCTAGCTTTAGAAGAACCATAAAAACAGAATTATTATGAAAAGGATTGCAATTTTAGCTACAAACGGATTTGAAGAATCCGAATTGGCCTCTCCATTGGATGCTATTGAAAAAGAAGGTTGGCAAGCAGATATCGTGAGCTTAAAGCCCGGTTCAATTAAAGGCTGGAAAGACGGTAACTGGGGAAAATCGTTTAATGTAACCCTAACGGTGGAAAAAGGGCTGGCAGATAATTACGATGCTTTGGTATTACCGGGTGGCGTAATGAACCCCGATACATTGCGGACTAATGAAAACGTGAAAAAATTTATTAGGAACTTTTTTAACCAGCATAAACCGGTTGCGGCCATTTGCCATGGCCCGTGGAGTTTAATAGACGCCGAAGTTGTGGAAGGTAGGACATTGACCTCTTATATGTCCATAAAAAAAGACTTGGAAAACGCAGGGGCCAATTGGGTAGATAAGGAAGTTGTTGTAGACGAAGGCTTGGTTACCAGCAGGCATCCAGACGATTTGCCGGCATTTAACAAAAAAATAATTGAAGAGGTTAAAGAAGGCAAACATGCCCAACAGCATGCTTAATAATAAAGCATAGTATAAAAAAAACCGCCTGAAATTTCAGGCGGTTTTTTAGTTTTATTAATCGTCGTCGTCTTCCTGTTCTTCCGGGATTTCGATATCGTTGCCCAGCGAATCGTCCGTTCCAAAATCGTCGTCATCGTCATCTTCAAATTTTTCCATGGTATTGGCTAGGCGGGTACTTACTTTTACAAGATAAATAGTGTCTTCTGTGCGCACTTCTACCGCTTCGACCGTTTCGTTGTTGGCGTTCTTGAATTTTATAATATCATCGTCGCCATATCCGTCAGGATACTTTTCTACTAGCATAGAAAGTATCTCATTGGTTAATTTTTTGTAATCTACAATTACGCGTCTCATATTGTTGATAATTAATGTAGGTTAGTATATTTTAAAAATAGATATTTTTTTGTTTTCTGAAACATTTTTAATTACATATCGAGAAGATATGCAAAAATTAACGGTGCCACAATGGTAGCATCAGATTCTATGATGAATTTTGGCGTATCGATGTCCAACTTACCCCATGTAATTTTTTCATTTGGCACAGCTCCGGAATACGACCCGTAACTGGTTGTAGAATCGGATATCTGGCAAAAGTAGCTCCAAAACGGAATGTCCTCCATTTCCATGTCTTGGTACAACATTGGCACCACACAAATAGGGAAATCTCCGGCAATTCCGCCTCCAATTTGGAAGAACCCAATTCCTTTATCAGAATTTTTTATGTACCAATCTGCCAAATAGCCCATATATTCAATACCGCTTTTCATGGTCGAGGCTTTCAATTCGCCTTTCATTACATAGGAAGCAAAGATATTCCCCATGGTACTATCTTCCCATCCGGGAACCACAATGGGTAAATTCTTTTCGGCGGCGGCATACATCCAGGAATCTTTTAGATCTATTTCGTAATATTCTTCCAAAACACCTGATAATAGCATTTTGTACATGTATTCATGCGGAAAATAACGCTCACCTTTTGCTTCGGTATCTTTCCAGATTTTAAAAATATGCTTTTGCAATCTCCTAAAAGCTTCTTCTTCGGGAATACACGTATCGGTAACCCTATTGAGGCCTTTTTCGAGCAATGCCCATTCTTCCTTTGGCGTAAGGTCTCTGTAATTGGGTACCCGCTTGTAATGAGAATGCGCCACCAAATTCATAATATCTTCTTCAAGGTTGGCACCTGTACACGATATAATTTGCACTTTGTCTTGACGGATCATTTCTGCAAAAATTTTCCCAAGTTCCCCGGTACTCATGGCCCCTGCCAGGGTTACCATCATTTTAGCGCCCCCGTTTAGTTGCGCTTCGTAGGCTTTTGCGGCATCTACAAGTGCTGCGGCATTAAAATGCAGGTAATATTTTTCTATAAAATTGGAGATGGCCCCTTTATGCTTCGTCATCGTCTTCTTGATTTTTTGTGTTTGTGTACTTAAATTTATATGCTAGCATTTTATAATACAACTTTGCGGCTAAAAAATCGGAAGATTTTTCGTCTTTATTGGGGCAAAGCTCTACAATGTCAAAACCAACTACGTTTTTCTTTTTGAAAACCTTTTTTAAATAATCCAGCGTTTCATACCACAGTAACCCGCCCGGTTCCGGGGTTCCGGTAGAGGGGAGGATGGAAGGGTCGAAGGCATCCAGGTCTATGGTAATAAACACATTTTCTGTCATTTGGTTAATGGAATCGTTTACCCATTCATCATCTTGGTTGATATCTTCGGCAAAATAGGTTTGTTCCTCGACCATATTAACGACTTCAGAAATATCCATACTTCTAATGCCTACTTGAATCAGTTTTGTGTGTTGGCTGGCTTCATATACGGCGCAGGCATGGTTGCATTTACTGCCTTCGTATTCTTCCCTGAGGTCGGCATGGGCATCTATCTGTAAAACGGTTAAATCGTCAAAACATTCATTAAAGGCCCTTATGGAGCCTATGGAAATAGAATGTTCGCCTCCAAAAAGGGTTACAAATTTATCTTGCTTGATATAGTTTTTTGCAATTTTGTGTACCGTATCCACCATTTTTTCAGGAGTGCTGTTCTCTGTAACGGGCGGTGCTAGGTAAACTCCCTTTTTGTAGGGTTCGCTACGCGTTTCAATATCAAAAAGTTCCATGTTCTCAGAAGCGTGTAAAAAGGCTTCGGGGCCTTTATCTGCTCCTTTTTGCCAAGTACTGGTTCCATCGTATGGTACAGGTATCAATACCACTTTAGCATCGTCTAGCCGAGCGTATTTATCTGGTATTCCTGCGTAATTTTTCTTATTCATCGTAACCTAAAATTTTTAAAAAGTCGTTTGCAGTTTGTTGTTCAGAAAAAAGTTTGGTCGTTATGTTTCCTTCATCGTCCTTGTCGATAAGGACATGTTTGGGCGATGGAATTAAACAGTGTTGTAAACCGCCAAATCCTCCAATGGTTTCTTGGTAGGCCCCAGTGTTGAAAAAGCCGATATACAAGGGTTTTGCCCTGCTGTATTTTGGCAGATAGATGGCGTTCATGTTTTGCTCGGAATTGTAATAATCGTCGCTATCGCACGTTAAACCACCCAATAATACCCTTTCGTACTCATCGTTCCAGCGGTTAATGGCAAGCATGATAAAACGCTTGCTTATGGCCCAACTATCGGGAAGGGTTGTAATGAAGGAAGAGTTTATCATGTTCCATTTTTCCCGGTCGTTTTGTTGTTTTTGGTACAGTACCTCGTAAATGGCACCGCCACTTTCGCCAACGGTAAAGCTGCCAAATTCCGTAAAAATATTCGGAACGGGAACTTCGGCCTCGTCGCAGGCGGTTTTTATTTGATAGATAATCTCGTTTACCATATATTCATAGTCGTACTCAAAAGCCAATGAATTTTTTATGGGGAAGCCGCCGCCAATATTCAATGAATCTACCGTTGGGCATATTTTCCTTAATTGAATGTAAACCTTTAAGCATTTTAAGAGCTCGTTCCAATAATAGGCCGTATCGCGAATTCCGGTATTGATAAAAAAGTGAAGCATTTTAAGTTTTACTTTTTTATTATCTTTGATCTCGCGATTGTAAAAAGGGACAATATTTTTATAACCAATGCCCAATCGGCTGGTATAAAATTCAAACTTCGGCTCTTCTTCCGATGCAATCCTGATACCCACGTTAAAAGACTCGTTTATGGCTTCGTCTAAAAGGTTGAGCTCTTCATAATTATCAATAATGGGAATGCATTTTTTATGCGAGCCATTTATAAGCTCGGCAATGTTTTCTATGTATTTATCTCTTTTAAAACCATTGCAAAGAATGTAATTGTTCTTGTTGATCTTGCCTTGGGCAATAAGGCTCTTTACAATGTCGATATCAAAAGCAGAAGAAGTCTCGATATGGATGTTGTTTTTCAACGCCTCGTTGAGCACGTGGCTAAAATGAGAGCTTTTTGTGCAATAACAATAATGGTAATTTCCTTGATAATTGTGTTTTTCAATGGCATTTTTAAACCAATATTGTGCTCTTTTTATATTGTTGGATATTTGTGGCAAATAGGTAAACTTTAACGGCGCTCCATATTTTTCTACCAGCCCCATAAGGTCGATATCATGAAATTTTAAATGGTCGTTATCGTCTAGTGTAAATTCTTCCTGTGGAAAATAATAAGTTTGATCTATAAGATCGAAATACTTCGTCTTCATAGTTGCTTTTTTGTAATATTAAAAAAATGATATTTATTTTAATTTAAATTTATGTTATAAATAGCATTTCTGTTCAAATACGCAAATAGGCAGGGAGATAAGCCATAGGTTGTACGGCCCTGTTTTTTATGATGGTTTTGGAAGCTAAATTTAAGAACCGAGACCTCGTTCTACGAGATACATGTAAATACGACTTCCTGATATTTACATACACGGAGTTTAAAAAACAACTCATTAAATTCTATAAAATACAGAAACAAAAGTCATTAAATTTTTTTAATACACAAGAAAAAAAATTAATTTTTATAGTATTCCAAAGATTTGATTATAAGGTCTTTGCTTGCTTGTATGTCCAGAACGGGTTTTGAAATGTCTTCCAAAAGGACAAAATTGATATTTCCATGCGCATTTTTCTTGTCGAATTTCATCAGCCCGATAATGGTTTCCATGTCGTCTGTGTTAATTTTAACCTTATCGAAATAATGAAGAAAAGTTGCTTTAATAGCGTTTAATTTATCTTCAGGAAATTTGGTGAGCTGGGCAGAAAGATAAGTTTCCATAATCATTCCAATGGCAATTGCTTCTCCGTGTAGCAAAGTTGTTTTATCTTCCGACTGTAGAAAGTACGATTCTATGGCATGCCCGAGCGTATGCCCGTAATTAAGTATTTTCCTCAAGTTGTTTTCGCGGGGGTCTTTGGTAACCACTTCATTTTTAATTACAACAGATCGATGGATAAGTGTATCGAGATCTTCTAGCGTTAACTGGTCCATGTTTTGTAACTGCTTCCAGTATGCTTCATCATAAATAAGGCCGTGTTTTAGCATTTCTGCCAGTCCGCTTCGGAGGTGGTTTTGCGGTAAAGTGCTTAAATATTCGGTATCTACTATAACCATGACCGGGTTGATGATAACGCCGACCTGATTTTTCAAAACACCTAAATCTACTCCCGTTTTTCCGCCTACCGACGCATCTACCATAGCCAAAAGCGTTGTGGGAATATTTAAAAAGTCGATCCCCCGCATATAGGTTGCGCCAACAAACCCGCCAAGGTCGGTTACCACGCCGCCGCCAAGGTTTATGAGCAACGACTTTCTGTCGCCGCCAAGATCGGATATTGCTTGCCAAACCTGGCTACAGGTCTCGATTTGCTTGTATTCTTCGCCAGATTGTATTTCTATAATTTCAATATCATATGCATTTTCCAGTTTCTCTAAAAAAGGGGGCAAACATTGGGCATGTGTGTTTTCGTCGACCAATAGAAAAACCTTTGAATAATTTTTAGTTTCCAAAAGTTGGTTTAATTTTTTGTATGCTTTATCGCCAAAATGTACTTGGCTGCCCGTGCCTGATATGGAATTTAACATTGAATTGAAAATAAATTTTTATTTGATAGCAAAATAACGGGTTTTTCATGTAAAAATGTAGATTTTCTAACAGTATATTTGCAAAAATTTATAGCGGTTTATTAAATGAAAAACTTTTTTGATAATACGGAGATCGCTTTTCAACTAAAAAGCGATTCTGAGCTCGAAAGAGCTTATTTTTTGTTTAAAATGATTGCCCACCAACCTTTGGTAAGAATTGGTACGGTCGTGACCAATTTTGCCATTAAGGCACATTTGCCCGTTGATGGTTTAATACGGGCAACAGTTTTCGATCATTTTTGTGGGGGCGTAAGCGAGCTGGATTGCATGAAAACGGTCGATGCACTGTATACCGCTGGGGTATGTTCTGTTTTGGATTATTCTGTTGAAGGGAAAGAAACCGAAGAACAATTTGATGCCGTGGTGGCGCGAACCTTAAAGCTTATTGATTTTGTTAACGAAAAAGAGGCTATCCCGTATGCTGTTTTTAAACCAACGGCCATGGGGCGTTTCGATCTTTATGTAAAAGTCGGTACCGGAGAAAAATTAACTTCAGAAGAAAAAGAAGAATGGGAAAGGATTGTGTTCCGTTTTGATACTGTTTGTAAGAAAGCATACGAGCTTAACGTGGCCTTGCTTATTGATGCAGAAGAAAGCTGGATGCAAATTGCCGCCGATGACATAGTTGAAGAAATGATGCGCAAGTACAACAAAGAAAAACCAGTTGTTTACAACACGCTTCAATTATATCGTTGGGACCGATTGGATTATTTAAAGGAATTGCACAAAAGGGCAAAAGAAGAAGGTTTTATCATCGGGATGAAGTTTGTTCGCGGTGCCTATATGGAAAAGGAAAACGACCGTGCCGAAGAAATGGGCTATGCAACGCCAATTTGTGCTTCCAAAAAGGAAACCGATGACAACTTTAACAATGCTGTTCATTATATAATGGAGCATCTTGATACCATGCACCTATTTTTAGGTACCCATAACGAAGACAGTACCATGCTGGTACTAAACATCATGGAGGAAAAAGGTATAGCCAAGAACGATTCTCGGGTATGGTTTGGCCAATTATATGGAATGAGCGACCATATAAGTTATAATTTGGCTCACAAAGCATACAATGTGGCCAAATATTTGCCGTTTGGACCAGTGCGCGACGTAATGCCATATTTAATTAGAAGGGCAGAAGAAAATACCTCGGTGGCAGGACAGACCACAAGGGAATTAAGCCTACTCTCTGCTGAAAGAAAACGAAGAAAATTATAGTTTTTTAGTAAAAAACATGCTGTTACGCCACAGATATTGCTTATTTGTGGCGTTTTTTTTATGCTTCTTCAAGATTTATATTTCATGAAACCTTAAAAAATCACTTTTTGTTAATACGGATGATTTCAGCCTGAAAACGGCAATTTTTCACAACAAGTTCAATGGGTTCGTTGTTCACCTTTCCATCAATAAAATAAGTGCTGCATTTTTCTTGGGAAAGATCCTGGGTCCTGTCGACTTCACTTTTGGAAAAATTTACTTTGCCATTTGTTAGTACCGAATCTATTTGTTCTTTTGAAATGGTGTTGTTGTCCAATAATTGTTGCATCATTGGGGAAAAATCTATTTTTTCTTGCGTTCTAATGGCTTTTAGGGTCCTACAATTTGGAAGGTAGCAAAACTCCGAGCGTTTTTCCCGAAAGAAATAAGCAAGAAATATTAGCCCGATGGCAAAACCTATAAGATAGAACCCGATTCTTTTTAATAAAGGCATAGTAATTTTAAAATATCAAAAGATTTATATCGCGGTGCGAGAGGTCAAACCACTCTGCAACCGACTTGCTCGTTAGAATTCCGTGGTAAAAATAAAGTCCGTTTCTCAGGCCTTTGTCAAAGCGGAGGGATTGTTCCAAACCGCCATCTTCACCAATTTTTAATAAATAAGGAGTAAAAATATTGCTCAGGGAAACCGAAGCGGTCCTGGCATACCGGGCAGGGATATTTGGCACAGAATAATGTATAACCCCATGTTTGATAAAGGTTGGCTTATCGTGCGAGGTAACTTCACTGGTTTCAATACATCCACCCATATCAATGCTTACATCTATAATTACGGCTCCTTTCTTCATGTTTTTAACCATGGTTTCGGTAACTACAATAGGTGCCCTATCTATTCCCCTTACCGCACCAATAAGCACATCGCAACGTTTAAGTGCTTTTAAAAGGTTTTTTGGCTGTAGGGTAGAGGTGTGCAAAGACCTGCCAAGGTTGTTTTGTATGCAACGCAGCCGGGTAATGGAATTGTCGAAAATTTTAATATTTGCGCCCAAGCCTATTGCAGACCTGGCGGCAAATTCCCCTACGGTGCCCGCACCAATTATTACAACATCAACAGGAGGTACCCCGGTTATATTCCCGAACATGAGTCCGTTACCGCTATTGGCGTTGGTCATAAGTTCGGCGGCTATTAAAACAGAAGCTGTTCCGGCAATTTCACTTAATGCCCTAACAGCGGGATAATTGCCGTCTTCATCTTTTATAAATTCAAATGCAAGGGCGGTAATTCTTTTTCCGGCAAGGATTTCAAAATATTTTTTGCTCCTGGTTTTTATTTGAAGCGCAGAAATAAGAATGGATTGCGGGTTTATCAGTTCTAATTCTTTTAAAGAAGGAGGCTCCACTTTTAAAATAATGGGGCAGGAGAATACTTTTTTTGTATCGGTGGTAATTTCTGCACCGGCCTCACTGTATTCGGCATCAGAATAATTAGCATCAAAACCGGCTTTAGACTCTATAATAACTCGATGACCATGGGCAGTGAGAGCGTTCACGGCGTCGGGGGTAAGGCAAACACGGTTTTCCTGATATGAAATTTCTTTAGGGATCCCAATAAATAACTCTCCCTTTTGCTTTAGCAATTCCAGGGTTTCCTCTTGAGGAATAAGTTCCTGTTTGGTAAACGGAGTATTAGGATACGACATATTTTCACTTAAAAGCTCAAAGGTAAATAAACTTTTTATGTCTAAAAGAATTTGTTTTCTTTTTTAGAGGATGTCTCTTTCTGTTGATATTCCTTTAGTTCTTTGTCAATTTTATCAAGGTCGATCCCGTGGACTATCTTGTCAAACAATTTAAGCCTGATAAGATATACAATAGGGATAACAATCATCATTACAGGAATAATATAGTATATTTCAAATTCGTCTACATATTTAACATCGGCATTAAGGGTACTAACCAATTGAAAAACGTACATGCTAATTGGAATGAGTATAACATGATACCACCAGTGTTTGCAGGTAAAGAACCATATAATAAGCAACATAAGGGGCACGAACTTGTTCATAAAGTTCCATGCAGCCATATATAAAGACGAATAATAAGAAGTACTAAAAGTGTACAGCTTAGTTTCCCATACTTGTTCTAGCGGAAAGCTTTCATATAAATAAAAGAGATATGGTGATATGGCTATAAAAAACGCTACCGCAGACCCTAAGCTTATGAGTTTGGCTCTCTCATTTTTATTGGTATCACTTTTTTTCGGTTTTAATTTAGTATTCACTTTTATAAAGATTTGGATATACACAAATTAAATGAATAAAAGAAATATACACAAATCTATATTTAACACAAATTTAATAAATCAAGAAGGGTATATGATTAATTACCCGTTAGGCGGCATTTCAATTTTAGTCTTATCAACCCCTTGGTGATTATTGTACAAGGCATCTTGGTCTGCAACACTGTCGTTTGAGCACGAAACAAGGGTGGAAGCTAGAAGCAATACGGCGAAAACAGAAAATATTATTTTTTTGAAAGACATGATATTAGGTTTTTTAGGTGAATAGTTAATTATAAGTCTGGATAAAACGTCCAAATTACCCGTTAGGCGGCATTTCAATTTTAGATTTATCGACCCCTTGGTGGTTATTGTACAAGGCATCTTGGTCTGCAACACTGTCGTTTGAGCATGAAACAAGGGTGGAAGCTAGAAGCAATACGGCGAAAACAGAAAACATTATTTTTTTGAAAGACATGATAGTAGTTTTTTTAGGTGAATAATTAATTATAAGTCTGGATAAAACGTCCAAATTACCCGTTAGGCGGCATTTCAATTTTAGACTTTTCAACTCCTTGGTGGGTGTCGTATAAAGAGTCTTCATCGGCAACACTATTTGGAGAGCATGAAACTAAAGAAATTGCTAAAAGGCACAAGGCCATTACAGAGAAAATAATTTTTTTGAAAGACATAGTAGAATGTTTTTTTGGTTTTTGTTGAGACAAACCTACCAAAAAAATAAATGCGGATAATAAAAATCTTCGCCGTATATTAGTAAGTTTTTAATATACAGCCTGTTTGGGGCTATGTTGCAGAATTCAAATATAGAATATTATTTTAGATTAACGGTTCTTTTACCGTTTAATTGTGTCTTTATATCGATAATTGTAACCTCATTAGGTAGTAATTCGGCTATCTTTTCGGGCCATTCAATCAGGCACCATGCTTGCTCGTGAAGATAATAATCTAATCCAATATTGTAAACTTCCTCAATGTTATTTATTCTGTAGAAATCAAAATGATAGATAGGGCCTTCTTCGCCTTCATATTCGTTTACTATAGAAAAAGTCGGGCTTGAAACATTGTCTTTGCTCCCTAATTCTTTTACAATTTCTTTAATGAGCGTTGTTTTTCCAACCCCCATCTCACCATTAAACAAAAGAATTTTGCTCTGTGAATTGTCAATGATTTTTTTTGCTATGGCGGTTATATCGCTTAGGCTGTATTCGGCTTCAAGCATATTGAAAAATTTGTTCAAATTTAATAAACCTAATTATTTAATAAGCCAAATTTATGAAGATGGGTGTATTTACATTACTAAATTTGTATATTGACTACAACTGTTTAAATTAATATATTCGAAACTTGAACAATAAAAGTAAACGATTTCTTCTTTATGAAGGGATAATAATATTTGGTATTATACTATCTTCTTTTATGATTTATGCCCACGTTTTATGCCCCGAAAAAGAAAGATGGGTAACTATGCTGTTTGATATTTCAATAATCCATTATCAAACTGTTCAAATGTATTGTTTTCAACTTTTACTAAGCTTGTCATACTTGCTTTTGGCTACAATATGGTACATTACATGTAAATATCGGTGGAGGAATGCTATTTTGGTTCTTTTACTATTCAATGTTTATCAGTTAATAATAGTTGTATTTGGTGAAATCCAGATAGACAAGTCAAGCTTACAGTTTAAAATGATTCTTTATACTTTAACATTTTTATGGGGCTTACTATTTATTTGGTTAAGAAAAAAGCTTAATTATCCTTTATGGAGCAGGCTTCATGTAGATGCTATTGATGCAGAAGAAATTTTGAGATATAAATTTAAGAACACAAGGCACTATGCCAAAGTTTTGAATGGCCTTAATGAAGAAGTCGGCAACTCTACCTTGCAAGACGCCAAATCTATAATAGCAAAAGCTGTTGTACTAGCAGAAGACAATAGTGAAACAAATTCTCAAAACACAATTTTGCCTCCGAGCGAGAGAAGGGACTGGAGCGGGGTACTGATTTTTTTACTGATATTATTTATCCCGGTTTTTGCAAACCTCTACCGTTTAGCCTCCAATACAGCGTACTAGGATTTAGGATTATTTAGATTAGGTTCCTTTAACTTTCCGAATGTAAACATTTTTTTATGGTTTATAACGCTTAAACTATCGGTTTTCATAACCATTACCATATGGTTTTTAAGCAGTAGGTATTGGTGGAAATATTTTTTGCTTATCCCGTTAATAATGGTAAGTTACCAAATTATTACAACCCTTAATGTGGAAGTGACTGCTATAGACGAAAACGAAATATTTAGGGCCTTTCCCGTTTTGTTGATTCTAACGAGTTTTCTTTTATGGGTGTCTTTCAAGATTAGGAATTTC
Source organism: Galbibacter pacificus (assembly GCF_029603165.1). Classification (GTDB taxonomy): domain Bacteria; phylum Bacteroidota; class Bacteroidia; order Flavobacteriales; family Flavobacteriaceae; genus Galbibacter; species Galbibacter pacificus. The sequence continues at coordinate 672,104 of NZ_JAQSVC010000002.1, read as the reverse complement.
ACGAAGGTAGAAGATTTAAAAAGACGTATTAAAGTGGAGATATTTAATATCGTCGCCCTTCTGGGGAAAAATAAAACCGATCAGCACGAGGATGTGAAAAATCAGCTTAACATGCTTATAAGGGATAAAAAGAAATATTCTTCTGAGGAGTACTTAAAAAGACTTGAAGAGTTAAAAGGAAAGTTGATGAAATAAAAAAGCACTTGACTTTTAAATCAAGTGCTTTTTTATTAATTTACTGGAAATTAACAACTAATTTCAAAAATAGGAAATATTACTATTCCATTTCTTTTTTGGTAGTTGCAATTTCTTTTTTAATCTGGTCCATCAAGTTCTTTAATTCTTGTTCTTGATGTGCTTTAATTTTCTGTTCTATTATCGCCTCAACTTCTTTATAAGTGAGCCTTTTATCTTGGGCGATGTCACTGCTTGAAGAAGACGATGAGTCTGTTCCAAACATAGTACCGTGACCAGTCACTACCCAATTAATGTTTACAAATGGATACTTTTCTACGATTCTTTCAAGAATGTCGCTTCCAACGGAAGCGTTGTTCTTTTTCATACGTAATGTGTAACCATTCGATGCGCCAATCGACATGTCGAATTGTCTTGCGCTCATTCCAAGTGATTGGATAATAGAAAAAATTCTATCAATTGCTTTTGCCATTGTTTTAATTTTGAGGGTTTATCAAAAATAGAAAAAAAACTCTACAAGAAACTAATATTTTTGACATTTTCACAAAAAATTAACATTTAGTCGTTATTTAACCCTTGAAACTAGTCGATTATCGGACACATGGTTTTCTACAAACAGTAGGATAAAGGTAATATTAACATTTTGCCCCATTTAGTATTAAAATTTGCTACCTAGGATTAAGCACTACAAAGGGGATAATAATTTCTTCAAGAGAAATCCCACCATGTTGGTATGTATTTTTGTAATAACTTACATAATGGTTGTAATTGTTGGGATACGCAAAAAATAGGTCTTCTTTAGCAAAAATAAAAGAACTGCTCATATTTATGCTCGGCAGGTGTATTTCTTTTGGGTTTTTAACACCATAGACTTCCTTTTCGTTATAAGACAGACTTTTGCCCGTTTTGTACCTTAGGTTTAAGCTGGTGTCGCGATCGCCTATTACCTTCGACGGACTTTTTACATTAATAGTCCCGTGGTCTGTGGTTATTATTAATTTAAAGCCGAGTTGCTGGGCTTGCTGCACAATTTCGATAAGAGGTGAATTTTTAAACCAGCTCTGTGTGAGCGATCTATATGCTTTGTCGTTTGCGGCTAACTCTTTTACAACTTCCATTTCTGTTTTGGAATGAGAGAGCATGTCCACAAAATTATACACCAAAACCGTGAGGTCGTTTTCCTTTTGCGACCTAAAGTTTTGTGCCAATTGTTTGCCGGCCCGTAAATTGGATATTTTATGGTATTCCCATTTTATGTCCAGTCCCAATCTACGTATTTGTGCTGTCAAAAAATCGGCTTCATGTAAGTTTTTCCCTCCTTCGTCTGTATCGTTTTTCCACAATTTTGGATGTAAACGTGCCATTTCCGAAGGCATTAAACCAGAAAAAATAGCATTTCTGGCATATTGAGTCGCCGTTGGAAGAATACTGTAATAAGGTACTTCCTTGACTTTTTTGTAGTAATTGGTTACGGTGCCCTCAAAAGCTTTCCATTGGTCAAACCTTAAATTATCTATAACTACCAGCAAAGTAGGTGTTTTTTTGTTGACCTCTTTGGATATTAAATCTTTAAACAGGGTATGAGACATAACGGGGCCATTGTCTTCCCGAAACCAGTTTTCATAGTTTTTTTCAATAAATTTTCCAAATTGTGTGTTGGCTTCTGTTTTTTGAGATTCCAGAATTTCCGTCATTCCGGTATCTTCAATGTTTTCCAGCTCGATTTCCCAATAAATGAGTTTTTTGTACAATTCTGCCCATTCTTCATAAGTATTTACCATGGTAAGGTCCATGGCAATTTTTCTAAATTCCTGTTGATAACTCGACGTAGTTTTCTCTGAAACAAGCCTAGAGTTATCCAGGTTTTTCTTTAAGCTCAATAAAATCTGATTTGGGTTTACGGGTTTTATAAGGTAATCGGCTATTTTAGAGCCAATAGCTTCCTCCATGATGTTTTCTTCCTCGCTCTTGGTTATCATTACCACTGGAAGGGTAGGCTTGAGCGCTTTTATTTCCGTCAAGGTTTCAAGGCCCGTTAGGCCGGGCATATTTTCATCTAAAAAAACAATATCAAAATTTGTAACCTTAACTTCTTCTACCGCTTCTGTACCGCTTTGGCATGTATGTACCTTGTAATTCTTCTTTTCCAAAAAAAGAATATGCGGTTTTAAAAGTTCAATTTCATCATCTATCCAAAGTATCTTTATCTCATTCATTCTATTGATGTATATTTGTATGTAATTTCACAATTTATTTAGTTTGAAGACAGCAAACAAGCTCAAAATATTTAACGATCCAATTTACGGATTTATTACCATCCCCAACGAACTGATTTTTGATTTAATTGAGCATAAATATTTCCAACGCCTGCGGCGGATATCCCAAATGGGACTTTCGTATTTAGTATATCCGGGAGCTCACCATACCCGGTTTCACCATGCAATTGGGTGCATGCATTTAATGAAGAAAGCAGTGCAAGTACTTCGTTTTAAAGGGATTGAGGTGAGTGATGAAGAAGAAAAAGGACTTTTGGCCGCTATTTTGTTGCACGACATTGGGCATGGTCCGTTTTCGCACGCAATGGAACACAGTATTGTAAACGGAGTTTCACACGAATATATTTCGCTTCAGTTCATGGAAGCTTTAAACGATGAGTTTAACGGAACTTTAACGCTGGCGATCCAGATTTTTAAGGGAGTTTACCACCGCAAGTTTATGAATCAGTTAATTTCCGGGCAACTGGACATGGACCGGGTAGATTATTTAAAACGCGATAGTTTCTATACGGGAGTATCAGAAGGGAATATAAATTCGGAGCGGATTATTTCCATGCTGAATGTGTTAGACGACCAGCTTGTTGTTGAAGAAAAAGGGATTTATTCAGTAGAAAAATTTTTAGTAGCAAGAAGGCTTATGTACTGGCAGGTATTTTTACACAAAACAAGCCTTGCAGCCGAACAATTGCTTATAAGGATATTGAAAAGGGCCAACGAAATCCATCATAATGGACATAAGCTACATGCCAGCAAGGCATTACAGTTTTTTCTGGATTATCAAATAGGAAAAGAAAATTTTAACAAGGAAATTTTGGAAACTTTTTCTCATTTGGATGATGTGGATATTTTGTCGGCAATGAAAGAATGGCAATTTAGTGAAGACTTTGTATTGTCCAATTTATGTAAAATATTATTGAACCGTGACCTTTTAAAGATCAAAATAAAGAAAAAACCCATAAAGCAACACAAAATAGAGACGCATTTGCAAAGCTTTATGGACAAGTACAAGGTAACGCTCGATGAAGCTAAATATTTTGTGTTTAGCGGGTTGATAGAGAACCAGGCGTATAATTTAGACAGGCAAAACATATGTATACTAATGAAGTCTGGGAAGATTGTGGACGTTGCAAAAGCTTCAGATCAATTTAACCTAAAAGCACTTTCTAAGCCGGTTACAAAATATTACATGTGCTATCCTAAAAAATAAATACTACTTTTTTTATACTTTTGCGTGGAAATGAAATTTACAGCAACTCAAATAGCAGGAATATTAGAAGGTGAAATAATAGGCAATCCAGAAGTGGAAGTGTCCAAACTTTCTAAAATAGAAGAAGGTACCGAAGGCTCGCTAACTTTTTTGGCAAACCCAAAGTATACTCCATATATATATTCAACAAAGGCTTCCATAACCATAGTGAACAAATCCTTTAAACTGGAACATGAATTAAGCACAACCTTGATTAAGGTTGAAGATGCTTATAAGTCGTTTTCTAAATTATTGGAATATTACAATCAGGTAAAACTGCACAAAGTGGGCATTGAGCAACCGGTTTTTTTAGCCGAAAGCTCTAATTATGGCGAAAATATATACATTGGAGCATTTACCTACATAGGCGAAAACGTAAAAATTGGCAACAATGTAAAAATATACCCGAACGCATATATTGGCGATAATGTTACTATTGGCAATAATGTGGTTATTTTTTCCGGAGCCAAAATATATTCCGAGTCAATAGTTGGCAACGGATGCGTAATTCATAGCGGATGCGTAATTGGCGCCGATGGTTTTGGTTTTTCACCCAACGAAAATGGCGAGTTTCAAAAAGTACCACAAACGGGTAACGTTATCCTTGAGGACCATGTGGATGTAGGGGCCGGAACAACTATAGACAGGGCAACCTTGGGGTCGACCATCATTAGAAAAGGTGTTAAACTGGACAACCAGATACAAATAGCGCACAACGTAGAAATTGGCGAAAATACCGTTATAGCTGCCCAGACAGGAATAGCCGGATCGACAAAAATTGGTAAAAATTGCATGATCGGAGGGCAAGTTGGTATTGTTGGCCATATTATTATTGGCGACCGGGTTAAAATACAAGCACAATCGGGAATAGGGAGAAATGTAAAAGACGACGAAACATTGCAGGGCTCCCCGGCATTAAACTATGGCGATTACAACAAATCGTACGTGCACTTTAAAAATTTGCCAAAACTGGTAGACAAGATTAATCAACTAGATAAAAGTAAATAGATACAATAATGAGTGATCAGGTTATAAAACAACGAACCATCGCTAAAGAGGTTTCTTTAACCGGAGTTGGACTGCATACAGGCATGAACGTTACCATGACCTTCAAGCCAGCGGCCGAAAATCATGGATATGCATTTAAGCGCGTTGACCTAGAAGGTCAACCAGTAATCGAGGCCGATGCCAATTATGTTGTAAATACCCAACGGGGTACCAACCTTGAAAAAATGGGTGTTAAAATTCAAACATCAGAGCATGTGTTGGCCGCATTGGTTGGATTGGAGATCGATAATGTTTTAATTGAACTCAATGCTCCCGAGCCACCAATTATGGACGGTTCTTCTAAATATTTTATTGAAGCTTTAAAAAAGGCAGGAATCGTAGCGCAGGAAGCAGAACGCGATGAGTTTATTGTAACCGATGTAATATCGTATACCGATGAAGAAACCGGAAGCGAAATTACCATAATCCCATCTGATGAATACCAAGTTACCACCATGGTAGATTTTGGCACCAAAGTTTTGGGAACGCAAAATGCCACTCTGAAACATTTATCAGAATTTGAAAAGGAAATTGCAAATTCCAGGACCTTTAGTTTCTTGCACGAAATAGAAACGTTGCTGGAACATGGACTTATTAAGGGCGGCGACCTTAACAATGCCATAGTATATGTAGACAAAGAATTGTCTAAGGAAACAATGGAAAAGCTAAAAGTGGCATTCAAAAAAGATTCCATTTCCGTAAAGCCAAACGGAATTCTAGACAACCTAACATTGCATTATCCCAATGAAGCAGCAAGGCATAAATTGCTTGACGTTATTGGCGATTTGGCTTTAATAGGTACAAGGGTTAGAGGGAAGGTAATAGCAAATAAGCCCGGACATTTTGTAAATACTCAATTTGCAAAAAAAGTTTCAAAAATCATCAAAATAGAAAAGAGAAATAAGGTTCCAAAAATAGACCTAAACCAACCACCGCTCATGGATATCAACCAGATTATGAAAATGTTGCCGCACAGGCCACCATTTTTATTGGTCGATAGAATCTTAGAACTTTCCGATAGCCATGTTGTGGGGATGAAAAACGTTACAATGAACGAACCTTTCTTTGTGGGCCACTTTCCGGGCGCGCCCATTATGCCGGGAGTACTCCAGGTAGAGGCATTGGCGCAAACAGGGGGCATCTTGGCACTGAGCACGGTACCCGATCCGGAAAATTACCTTACTTATTTCATGAAAATCGATAATGTAAAATTTAAGCAGCAGGTAATCCCGGGCGATACGCTTATCTTTAAAATGGATTTAATATCTCCTATACGAAGGGGAATTTGCCATATGCAGGCCTATGCATATGCCAATGGCAAACTGGCCACAGAAGCAGAGCTAATGGCTCAAATAGTAAAAGTTAAAGAAGAAACTAAAAAATAATGAATCAACCACTCGCATATGTGCACCCTGGGGCAAAAATTGCCAAAAATGTGGTAATCGAACCTTTTGCTACCATCAACAACAATGTGGTAATTGGAGAGGGAACCTGGATAGGGAGCAACGTAACTATTATGGAAGGTGCCCGGATAGGAAAAAACTGTAATATTTTCCCCGGAGCCGTAATTTCTGCAATTCCTCAGGATTTAAAATATAACGACGAAGATACTACCGCCGAAATTGGCGATAATACAACCATTAGGGAATGTGTGACCATAAACCGAGGCACCACCGATAGGATGAAAACCATTATAGGAAAAAATTGTTGGATCATGGCATACAGCCACATAGCTCACGATTGCATTGTTGGGGATCATTGTATTTTTTCAAACAACAGCACCCTTGCGGGGCACATTACCGTTGGAGATTACGTGGTATTGGCCGGAATGACCGCCGTTCATCAGTTTTGTTCTATTGGAAATCACGCCTTTGTAACTGGCGGTTCACTGGTGCGTAAAGATGTCCCTCCTTATGCCAAGGCGGCAAGGGAACCCCTGTCGTATGTAGGGATTAATTCCGTAGGGTTAAGAAGGAGAGGGTATACCACTGAAAAAATTAGGGAAATTCAAGATATATACCGTATTTTATATCAGAAGAATTACAACAATTCTCAAGCGGTAGAAATTATTGAAGCCGAAATGGAGGCAACTCCGGAACGCGATGAAATACTTCAGTTTATTAAAGATTCCCAAAGAGGGATTATGAAGGGTTACTTTAGTTCAAATCATTAAAAAAATATGTAAAATTTAAGAGTTGATCAGGTATAGGGTTAACGTTTTTAGAGGTTTAGGGATTATAAAATCTTTAATTTAAAACTATCAACTATCAACTATCAACTATCAACTATCAATTAACAATAAAAATATGGCATCTACATCAGATATTAGAAAAGGATTATGCATCCGTTACAATCACGATATTTATAAAATCATAGAGTTTTTACATGTAAAACCGGGAAAAGGCCCAGCTTTTGTAAGAACAAAGTTAAAAAGTGTAACTACTGGCAAGGTTTTAGACAATACCTTTTCTGCCGGGCACAAAATAGAGGATGTTCGTGTAGAAACACGTTCATATCAGTTTTTATATGCTGAAGGGGATACCTATCATTTTATGAACACAGACGATTATAACCAGATCACACTTCAAAAAGATGCGCTCGATACCCCCGATTTGTTAAAAGAAGGAGAAGTGGTAACCATCTTGTTTAATACTGAAGATAGCATGCCGCTTTCTGTAGACATGCCGGCACATGTTATTTTAGAAGTTACACATACAGAGCCTGGGGTAAAAGGGAATACGGCAACAAATGCCACAAAACCTGCTACCGTTGAAACCGGGGCCATAATCAATGTGCCCTTATTTATTAACGAAGGCGATAGAATAAAAATAGATACCGAGAAAAGTTCGTACATGGAACGTGCAAAAGAGTAGCTTTTTCAATAAGCTGTTTTCAACTATGTGCAAATACCATGAAAATAGCTTAACGATATAACAGCTTAACAAATTAACATCAGCAATAATATGAAGTTTCCTCAAAAACATACCCTAAAACAGATTGCCACAATTTTAAATTGCAATTATGTGGGGAACGACGATTTTCCTGTTATGGGAATGAACGAAATACATGTGGTAGAACCCGGGGATATTGTTTTTGTGGACCATCCAAAATATTATGATAAGGCCCTTCAGTCGGCGGCAACAGTTGTGCTTATCAACAAAGAAGTAGATTGCCCTGCGGGCAAGGCGTTGTTGATTTCAACCGATCCTTTTAGGGATTTTAATACCCTTACCGATTTTTTCAGGCCTTTTCAAAAAGCAACTTCCTCTATTGCAGCATCGGCAAAAATAGGGGAGGGCACTATTGTGCAGCCCGGAACTTTTATTGGAAACAATGTTGTTGTTGGAAAAAACTGTTTAATCCACCCCAATGTAAGTATTTACGATAATTGTATAATTAGAGACAATGTTACAATCCATGCCGGTACGGTACTTGGTGCCGATGCCTTTTACTATAAAAACAGACCGGAAGGGTTCGATAAATTACTTTCGGGAGGAAGAGTGGTTGTAGAGAACAATGTAGACCTTGGCGCTCTGTGCACCATAGACAAGGGTGTTACGGGCGATACCTTGATTAAGGAAGGCAGTAAAATAGACAATCAGGTACATGTGGGCCATGATACGGTTATTGGTAAAAAATGCTTAATTGCCTCTCAGGTAGGAATTGCAGGTTGTGTAATTATTGAAGACGAAGTAACAATTTGGGGGCAAGTAGGAATAGCAAGTGCAATTACAATCGGTACAAAAGCTGTATTGTTGGCGCAATCTGGGGTAAGCAAGTCCCTGGCCCCTCATAAAACATATTTTGGTTACCCGGCCGAAGAAGCCAGAAGGAAATATAAAGAACTTGCATCCATCCGTCAAATACCATCAATAATTGAAAAATTAGGATAATATGGCACAATCGATTAAAAAGATCGTTCAGGATTTTTACCAATCAGAGCCCATTAAAAACAATAAAATCTTAAAAGAGTATCTGCACGATGACTGTCAACTTTTTTGGAACAGTAGCAAAGGGTTTACCAAGCTTAACAAAGAAGAGTTGATTTCACTGGCCATGAATATGGCAGAAGCCTATCATTCCATCAGGACCGAAATAAGTCATTTATTAAGAGATGGAAATAGTGTTACCGTGCGCTATACCTACCATGTAAAAGCCATTGAAACCCCCGATGAAGAACAACCTTTGGCACATTTTATCACTATTTGGGAGTGTAAAGACGATAAATTATACCGAGGTTACGAAATTAGCCAGCTAGCCGATGATAATCCGGTAAACCTTAATTCTTTCCTTCCGGTAAAGCAGTAAAAGGATTTTAAAAAAATATAACAAATAAATTATTTAATAGATTTCTCAAATCATATTCAAAAGGCTATTTTTGCATAGCTTAAATAAAATTCAACCCTAATGAGTGTATTAGTAAATAAAAATTCAAAGATAATAGTACAAGGATTTACAGGCAGTGAAGGAACATTTCACGCAGAACAAATGATTGAATACGGCACCAATGTTGTTGGAGGCGTGACTCCCGGAAAAGGAGGGCAGGAACATTTAAACAAGCCAGTATTCAACACTGTAAAAGAAGCCGTAGACAAAGTAGGTGCAGACGTATCTATTATTTTTGTGCCACCGGCATTTGCCGCCGATGCCATTATGGAAGCGGCCGATGCAGGGATCAAGGTTATTATTACTATTACTGAAGGAATTCCCGTTGCCGATATGATCAAGGCATCAGATTACATTAAAGATAAGGACTGTAGGTTAATAGGTCCCAATTGTCCGGGAGTTATTACTCCGGGTGAAGCAAAAGTAGGAATTATGCCCGGTTTTGTTTTTAAACAAGGAAAAGTGGGGATTGTTTCCAAATCGGGAACACTTACCTACGAAGCGGCCGATCAGGTTGTAAAACAAGGATTAGGTATTACCACCGCAATAGGTATTGGCGGAGACCCAATTATAGGAACTACAACCAAAGAAGCCGTTGAGCTTTTAATGAACGACCCTGAAACGGAATGTATCGTGATGATCGGGGAAATAGGCGGGCAATTGGAAGCAGATGCCGCCCGTTGGGTAAAAGAAAATGGCAATAAAAAACCTGTAATTGGATTTATTGCAGGTGAAACCGCACCAAAAGGAAGAACAATGGGACATGCCGGTGCTATTGTTGGCGGTGCCGATGATACCGCGGAAGCTAAAAAACGTATCATGAACGAATGTGGCATTCATGTAGTAGATTCTCCGGCAGAAATTGGAAAAAAAGTTGCCGAAGTTATAAAATAACACATAATATATAAAATATTATCTATATATTTATCCATTCCTTGATTTTCAGGGAATGGATTTTTTATTTTAACTAATAACTTAATTATTATGATAATGAAGTTTTTCAAACCTATTTTATTATTGCTTTTGGTTGTTGCAGTTGGCTGTAAGGAGTCCAAGAAGAACCAAGTTATTACCGAAAAACATACAGACCCCAATGGGTTTAACTACGAAATCGTTACAAACGACCCAACCGGACTGCGTTTATATACTTTGGATAACGGACTAAAAGTGTATCTAAGCAGAAATACGGATGAACCTAAAATCCAGACTTTTATTCCGGTACGGGCCGGATCGGTATACGATCCCGGAGATAATACAGGTCTTGCCCATTACCTTGAACATATGGTTTTTAAGGGAACCGATGAGATTGGAACCCAAGACTGGGAAAGCGAAAAAGTATTGCTTCAGGAGATATCCAATCTATACGAAGCACATAAAAAAGAGACGGACACCCTTAAAAAAGTTGCCATTTATAGGCAAATCGACAGTGTTTCACAGTTGGCCTCCAAGATATCCATTGCCAATGAATATGATAAAATGGTGAGCTCCTTGGGAGCAGAAGGAACAAATGCATGGACTTCCCATGAAGAAACGGTTTATACCAATAAAATTCCATCCAACGAATTTGACAAATGGCTAAAACTGGAAAGTGAGCGCTTTAGTCAGTTGGTATTGCGCTTGTTTCATACCGAGCTTGAGGCCGTTTACGAAGAATTTAACAGATCTCAAGATAGCGATGGTAGAAAAGAGTACTACGAAATGCTGAAAACACTTTTTCCAGAGCATCCTTATGGTCAGCAACCAACTATTGGAATCTCCGAACATTTAAAGAATCCTTCAATGGTGGCCATCAACAACTATTTTAATAAATATTATGTGCCAAACAACATGGCCGTGATTTTGGTAGGAGATTTGGAATTTGATGAAACCATAAAAAAAGTAAACGATGCTTTCGGGTCGTTCAAGGCCAAGGAAGTTACTTATCCGGAACGACCAAAAGAACAGCCAATTACTGCTCCCATTGAAAAAGAGGTATTTGGCCCAGAGGCCGCCCGGGTTAGCATAGGCTTTAGAACTGCTGGAATAGGGTCCGACGAGGAAAAATACATCACCTTAATCGATATGATCTTGAACAATAGCGAAGCAGGGTTAATAGACTTGAACCTTAATCAAAAACAAAAAGTACAAAGAGCAGGTTGTTATCCTGTATTTAATAATGATTATGGAGTACATACTTTTTATGGATATCCTAAGTCAAATCAATCCTTAGAAGATATAAAAGCACTTTTATTGGGTCAGATTGAAGAAGTTAAAAAAGGAAATTTTGACGAATGGATGATTCAAGCGGTGGTTAACGACTTGAAATTATCAGAAATCCGTCAGTACGAAAATGCAACTTATGTTGCCTATGCATATGTAGATGCCTTTGTGCATTTTCAAGATTGGGAAGCTGAAGTTAAAAAACTGGATGAGCTTAAAAAAATAACGAAACAGGAGCTTGTGGATTTTGCCAATAAATTTTATGTAGACGATTATGCGGTGGTTTACAAAAGGCAAGGCGAAAGTAGAAACCTTGTAAAGGTTGAAAACCCACGAATTACGCCTATTGAGCTTAATAGGGATAAGCAATCGGCTTTTTTAAAGGCTTTTAACGAAATAGAAGTTTCGCCAATTAAACCTCAGGAAATAGATTATAGCACCGCTATCAAGGAAACTTCAACTAAAAACGGACTCAAGGTTTCTTATATAGAAAACGACGTAAACGATCTGGCCGAGCTCGATGTTATTTTTGACATGGGGAAAGACAGCAATAAAAAGCTTCAGCAGGCAATTGGTTATGTGGAATATCTGGGAACCGATAAATATTCGCCTGAAGAACTTAAAAAAGAGTTTTACAAATTGGGGATTAATTATGGCGTAAGTACTGCCGATGATTATTGTTATGTATCTGTAAGCGGTTTGAGCGAGAATATGGACAAAGGACTGGAACTTTTCGAGCATTTATGGACCAATGCCGTTGCCAATCAAGAAACATACGATAAATACGTGCAGAATATTGGAAAACGAAGGGAAGACGGAAAGGCCAACAAAGGAAATATTTTATGGAACGGTTTGATGAATTACGGTATGTATGGCGAAAATTCCAGATTAAGGGATATTTATACTATTGATGAGTTAAAGTCAATTTCTCCGGAAGAACTGGTAACTATTTTCAAAGACCTTAAAAACTACAAACAGCGTATTTTTTATTTTGGCAACAACTTACAAGGGGCTATAACTTCTCTTGATGAAAAACACCAAATCCCGGAAAGCCTGGAAGAATATCCAAAGGCCAAGGATTATATGGAAAAGGAAACCGGCGGGCATGTGTATTTTGTTAATTACGACATGGTACAGAGCGAAATGCTGTTTTTGGCAAAGGGAGAAACCTTTGACCCTAAAAAAATGGCGGCATCTGCATTGTTCAACACTTATTTTGGAAGTGGATTGTCATCTATTGTTTTTCAGGAGATAAGAGAATCCAAATCCCTTGCATATTCGGCGTTCTCTTCATATAGGAATGCATCAGAAAAAGGTAAGCCAAATTACACCTATGCATATATTGGTACACAGGCCAATAAAATGCCCGAAGCAGTTGATGCCATGATGGAGCTTATGACAAACATGCCGGAAGCAGAAAAACAGTTTCAGGCCGCAAAAGAATCAACATTAAAACAGCTTGCAGCCGAGCGCATTAACCGTCAGGATATTTTTTGGGAATACGAGCGTTTAAAAAAGCGCGGCATAACCGAAGATAACAGAAAAGAAATGTACAACGAAATTCAACAAATGGATTTTAACGACCTTAAAAATTTCTTTAACGAGAACATAAAAGGAGAAACATACGATGTAATGGTAATAGGAAACAAAAACGATGTAGATATGGAAGCCTTGAAGAAACTAGGCGAAGTAGAAGAAGTAGATGTGGACTATCTGTTTAATTATGAGAAACCTAAGCCCATTAAATCATAACCTTTTTAATGCAAAATAAGTTCAATGTAAAAACCCTGCTAAAAATGCAGGGTTTTTTGTTAGTTAAACTTGGTATTTGCTATATTTGATGATAGAATGAAAAAGTCATTTTAAACCAGAAAGAGTAGTTGTAAAAAATACAAATAGGTTTTACAACACAGTGATAAACACAATAAATGCCTTTTGGAAATTATGTTGCCAAAACATCCAAACAGGCATATTAAGAACGAACAAAAAACAACGAATGAAACTTTTAGAAGGGAAAACAGCTATTGTTACAGGAGCCAGTCGCGGTATTGGTAAGGGCATTGCTCAGGAATTTGCAAAACAAGGAGCCAATGTGGCCTTTACGTACAGCTCGTCTGAATGGCCTGCTAAAGAATTGGAAAAAGAGCTTGTTGCATTTGGAGTAAAAGCAAAAGCATACAAAAGTGATGCTGCAAGTTTCTCGGCCGCCCAGGAATTGGCAGATGAAGTGACAAAAGAATTTGGAGCTATCGATATTTTGGTAAATAATGCCGGGATTACAAAAGACAACCTCTTGATGCGTATATCCGAAGAAGATTTTGACAAAGTAATAGAAGTAAACCTAAAATCGGTTTTTAACATGACCAAAGCTGTACAACGCACTATGTTGAAGCAACGTAAGGGGTCGATTATCAATATGAGCTCTGTAGTAGGAGTGAAAGGAAATGCCGGACAGACAAACTATGCAGCTTCCAAGGCCGGAATTATAGGCTTTTCTAAATCTGTGGCTTTAGAATTGGGCTCCAGGAACATAAGAAGCAATGTGGTGGCACCGGGATTTATTGAAACCGAGATGACAGGTGCGTTGGATGAAAAAGTAGTGCAGGGGTGGAGAGATGCCATACCTTTAAAAAGAGGTGGAAACCCTGAAGACATTGCCAATGCTTGTGTATTTTTAGGTTCGGATATGTCTGCCTACATCACCGGGCAGGTGCTTCAGGTAGACGGAGGAATGCTTACTTAGTAAACTACCTCGTGGTAGGCTCATGAGGCATTTTAGGAGGAAAAATATTTTGATTTCGAGGCAAGCTTCCGAGCATTCAAACCTCGATTATCGAGATAGATAAATAAATTTAATATAGCCATGAAAGTTTGTAAGGTTGTTTATTAAATAACTTTATAAACTTTCAGCATTATAAAGCATATGCATGGTGGGAGCTAACCAAGTTATTTTCATTTTAATTGCGGTACTTGTAGCCTTTTTGCTGGTTCTTTTTCAATACGGAAAGGAAGCAAGAAAAGGAGGTGTATATCTTTGGTTGGCAATTTTAAGGTTCTTCGGGATTTTCTGTATCCTCTTTTTAATAATCAGTCCGAAATACAAAAAAGAAACCTTTTATACCGAAAAACCCAATTTGTCCATATTAATGGATAATTCTGCTTCCATCCATGAATTAGGGTTTGATAGTGTTGCAAAAAATACTTGGGAAAAAATTGCAAACGATAAAGAATTAAACGATAAATTTTCAATAAGTTCTTATGTCTTTGATGCAGGTATTGAGCCACTAAATAAACTTTCGTTCAACGGCAAACAAACCAATATTACCAAGGCATTAAATACCTTGTCTTCCATAAACAGAAAACGCCAAGGTGCAGTATTGCTGTTTTCAGACGGAAACCAGACTTATGGTGCCGATTATCAATATTTGGGCAATAACTATAAAACGCCTGTTTATCCCATTGTCGTGGGAGATTCTACCACATATAGCGATTTAAAAATTGCGCAATTAAACGTTAACAAATATGCTTATTTTAAGAACAAATTTCCTGTTGAAATCTTTCTTGATTACGAAGGAAAAGACAGTATCGTATCAACTTTTAAAATAATTAAAGGAAAGCAGGTATTGTTTTCAAAAAAACTTTCTTTTGATAAAAACAATACTTCACAAGTTATTAATACCCAATTGTTGGCCAATTCAATAGGGATACAAACCATGCAGGCAGTTATTGTACCATTGACCAACGAAAAAAATAAGGTAAACAATCAAAAGTTGTTTGCCATGGAGGTAATTGATAAAAAAAATAACGTTGCCATTGTAACCGATGTGCTGCATCCCGATATTGGGGCGTTAAAAAAGACTATTGAAAGCAACGAATTTCGAAAAGCAGATATTATAGATGTTAGAAATTTTAAGGCCACGCAGGACAATAGTTACCAACTGTATGTTTTATATCAACCCAACATATTGTTCAAACCTGTTTTTCAGGAATTAAACAATAGAAAGGCAAATTTCTGGATTATAACCGGGATGGATACCGACTGGAATTTCTTAAATGGACAACAATTGGGGTTTAACAATGCTCAAGGTAGGGGCGACGAAGAAATAATACCGGCTTATAATCAAAATTTTCACACATTTCAAACAGAAGACATTGGTTTTGATGATTTTCCGCCATTAAAAAGCACATTGGACGAAATTAGCTTTATGAGCCCGGGCCAAACATTGTTGTTCAAAAAAATAAGCAATGTTCCTACCAGTTATCCATTGTTGACCGTTATGGAAAACCAAGACCAAAAAAAGGCATTGTTTTTGGGCGAGGGCATATGGAAATGGCGGGCGGCAAACTATGTTTCAAATCAAAACACAGAAGCTTTTGATGCCTATTTCGGGAAATTAATTCAGTTTTTATCTTCTAAAAAACAAAGGGAGCGTTTAACTGTAGCGGCCGAATCTTTTTATTATGGAAACTCCCAAGTATTGTTGTCGGCTTCCTATTTTGACGAAAATTATGTTTTCGACCCGGACGTTTCTATTGAAATTATTACCGAAAACCGGGAAACTAATCAAAAACCTACCTTTTCCATGCTGTATGGAAACAACAGCTACCAAGCAAACCTAAATACGCTACAGCCGGGCACATACAATTTTACGGTCCGTGTGCCATCGGCAAACATTTCTAAATCGGGAAGTTTTACCATTTTGGACTTTAACGTAGAACAACAGTTTGTAAACCCGGATATCGAGAGGTTAAATACATTGGCCAATAATACGAACGGAAAAATATTTTATTTAAATGATTTTCAAAAACTTAAAAACGAATTGCTTGATAAGGGCAATTATCAGGCCGTTCAAAAAAGTATGGAAAATGTTGTACCTTTAATAGACTGGAAATGGCTGTTGGCAATAATAATACTTGCCTTTTCTTCTGAATGGTTTTTAAGAAAATACAGCGGACTTATTTAAAATAAAATTCAATGAAATTAGTAAAGGATCAAGTGGCTTTGGTAACAGGTGCCAGCTCGGGAATTGGTAAAACAGTTGCTTATTATTTGGCCAAGGAAGGGGCAAAGGTAGGCGTGAATTATTATTCTGATGAAGAAGGTGCCAATGATGTTGTAAAAAAAATTACTGAAATAGGCGGGGAAGCCTTTCCAGTTCAAGGCGATGTTGGAAATGAAGAAGACGTACTGAAAATGTTCAATAAAGTATACGAAACCTATGGAAACTTGGATATTTTGGTAAGCAATGCCGGGATACAGCGTGATGCCCCCATTGAAAAAATGACATTAAAAGATTGGGAAACGGTTATTAGGACCAATTTAACCGGTGCTTTTTTGTGTTCCAGGCAGGCGGTACAATATTTTTTAAAAAGGGGTGTGGTAAAAGGCATAAGCAAATCTGCCGGAAAAATTATTTTTATGAGTTCGGTGCATCAGGAAATACCGTGGGCTGGGCATATAAACTATTCGGCATCCAAAGGCGGACTTACAGAATTGATGCGCTCCTTGTCTCAAGAAACGGCCAACAAGCTCATCCGTGTCAATAGTGTGGCTCCCGGGGCTATAAAAACCCCGATAAACGAAGATGTTTGGAAAGACAAGGAGAAAAAAGAGCATTTATTGAAATTAATTCCTTATAATAGGCTAGGGGAGCCCGAAGATGTAGCCGAGGTCGTGGTTTGGCTCGCGTCAGATAAATCGGAATACGTAAACGGAACAACTATATTTGTGGATGGGGGTATGACCCTCTATCCCGGATTTATAAACAACGGATAATTTTTAAATTTTACTTTTTTATATGGATAAATTACCTAAAATTGGAATACCTATTGTAATTATTGCAATTGCCCTGATTATTTTTATTGCAAAATCTACCGTAACGATTGAGTCTGGAGAGGCAGGCGTATTGTTTGAAACTTTTGGCAACGGTGTGGTAACCGATGAGCCTCCTTTATCCGAAGGTTTTCATTTGGTGGCGCCTTGGAATAAGGTTTTTGTATACGAGGTAAGGCAACAGGAAGTATCTGAAAAAATGCAGGTGCTGTCTTCAAACGGGTTGGAAATTAAACTGGATGCCTCTGTTTGGTTTCAGCCATTGTACAGCAAACTAGGTTCCTTGCACCAAGAAAAGGGCGTAGATTATGTGGCAAGGGTATTACAACCCGCAGTACGGTCGGCCGCCAGAAGCGTGGTTGGTAGGTATACGCCAGAACAGTTGTATTCTAGCAAAAGGGATGCCATTCAGGAAGAAATTTACGATGAGACCAAAGAAATTTTAAAAGACCAATTTGTGCAATTGAATGAGATTTTAGTACGCGACGTTACTTTGCCACCTACCATTAAAGACGCCATTGAACGCAAATTGAGGCAGGAACAGGAATCGCTTGAATATGAATTTAGGATTGAAAAGGCAGAAAAAGAAGCCGAAAGGCAACGGATTGAAGCACAGGGTAAAGCAGATGCCAATCAAATTTTAAGCACATCGTTAACCGACAAAATCCTTCAGGACAAAGGCATTGAAGCTACCATTAAACTATCTGAGTCGCAAAATTCTAAAGTAATTGTTATTGGCAGTGGCGATAAAGGCCTGCCCATTATTTTAGGAAACCAGTAGAACTATACATTCACTAAAAAAATAAGGCATACAGAAGAGGAACAATATTAACCTCTTTTGCATGCCTTTACTTTTATTAAAAGTTACTTTATAAATTCCTTTATTTTTGCTTTTCTTTTAGTTTGGATTTGTAATCAAACAGGCCTTTTTCCTTGATGAGCTCTGCAATCCCTTTCGGAAGCATTTCTTCCCATCCTTTTTCACCGGTTGCAATCTTTTTAAGCACTTCCCGCGAGAATATGTCCAGAATGGAATCGTCATAATCAAAAATATCAACTACTTTTCCATTGTACTTAAAGAACTTGTAGAGCTCCTTCATACGTGGGTGAACCTTTAGGTTGTTACTGGTAACCGTTAATCCGGTTTCCTGGTCTATCATTGGGTATAGGTAGACTTTTAAATCTTTGTAAAAAAGTTTCCCGAAGGCTTCCAATATCCCACCACTTAAATGGCGGTAATATTTTTCATCAAAGATATCTACCAAATTATTTACACCCATGGTAAGGGCCATGCGTTCTTTGGAATATTCAGAGAAATATTCAACCAATTTGTAATATTCCTGGAAATTGGAAATCATTACCGTTTGTCCAAGCGAACATAGCAGGCGTGCCCTGTCCATGAAGTCTTCTTCGTCAATTTCGCCTTCGGCTCGTAAATTGGATAGGGTAATTTCAAAAACTACCACGGTATTATCGACATCAACTTTATTTTCACGTATAAAAATTTCATAAGATTTCTTGTACATGTCCATATTTACCGAGGTAACCGGTCGGAAACTTCCGCGTAGCGCCAAAATGTTTTTCTTGTATAAAATGGCCGCCGGAAGGATATTGTTTCCATCGGGCCCGAACATTACGGCTTCTGTCATCCCGTTTTTAACAAGCTGCAAGCTCATTAAGCGGTTGTCTACTTCTTCAAAGCGGGGCCCTGAAAAGTTTATGGTGTCTATCTCAATGGTATCGTTGTCTATATGGTCGTATAGGTATTTCAATAATTTTTTTGGTTTATGGTGCTTGTAAAAGGCTCCATAAATAAGGTTTACCCCAACAATCCCCAAAGTTTCCTGTTGCAATCGGGCTTCGTTTTGTTTAAATCGGATGTGTAGAATAATTTCGTTGTAATCTTCATTGGGATCCAATTGAAAACGAATGCCCAACCAACCATGCCCTTTAAACTTTTTGGCAAAGTCGATGGTGGCAACGGTATTGGCATACGAAAAGAATATCTTATTGGGATTGTCCTTTCGGGGAATACGCTGCTCCATGAGCATCATTTCATGCGAGAGCATTTTTTTTAAACGGGCTTCGGTAACATATCGGCCATCATCTTCAACTCCATAAATGGCATCGCTAAAGTTTTTATCGTAGGCACTCATTGCTTTTGCAATAGTTCCGGAAGCTCCACCGGACCTAAAAAAATGCCTAACTGTTTCTTGCCCCGCACCAATCTCGGCAAAAGTCCCGTAAATATCTTCGTTGAGATTTATGCGTAAAGCTTTGGCTTTTAGCGAAGGAACATTTTCAAAGTTCTTATCCCCTTTTAAAACTAATGTCATAGCTGTTTTATATTTATGGCAAAGTTAAAAAAGTTTCATGAAGCTATTCGGAATATAAGTGATAAATTTGATGAAAAATGAGATTTTGAAGATAACTTTCCTCGGTACCGGAACATCGCAGGGAATTCCAATAATTGGAAGTGACGACCCTGTGTCTAAAAGCAAAGACCCAAAAGACAAGCGTTTAAGGGTTTCTGTTATGGTAGAATGGGCCAATTATTGTTATGTTGTAGATTGCGGCCCCGATTTTAGGCAACAAATGCTCGCCAATAACGTAAAGCGTATTGACGGGATTTTATTCACGCACGAGCACGCCGACCATATTATGGGACTGGACGATATACGCCCTTTCTTTTTTAGGCAAGGAGATATCCCGATTTATGCACATTCCCGTGTTTTGGATTCCCTGCGTATTAAATTCGACTATATTTTTGCAACCAAAGACAGGTACCCGGGAGCGCCGGCCGTACGGGGGCATGAAGTGGTAAACAATAAGCCCGTTTCAATAGGGAACCTTCAGGTAATACCAATAAACGCTTTTCATAATAGATTGCAGGTTTTTGGATATAGATTTGATAAATTTGCATATTTAACAGATATTAAAAGCATAGATGCAGAAGAAATTGAAAAACTAAAAGGCGTGGAAGTGCTTGTGGTAAATGCACTGCGCAAAGAAAGGCACCATTCGCATTTTAATATTGATGAAGCTTTGGAATTTATTGAGCTTGTAAAACCAAAAAAGGCATATCTTACGCACATAAGCCCCATGATGGGATTTCATGAAGAAGCACAAAAAGAATTGCCAAAAAACGTTTATATTGCTTACGACAATCAAGTCTTGGAAATATAAAGCTTGATAAACAATAGTAAACAGCCCCGGTGCAAGCACACGGGGCATTAAAATATATAACATTTCGACGCAAGCGTCGGAGCATCTTAAATCTCACTTAGTGAGTAAATAATTAAAAAAACACCAAAAAACACTCCATATACTATGAAACGTAATATTTTTATGTACCTTTTTTTCTTTGCGGTCCTCTATATTGTTTATCAATATGTAAGCGCCAAGAAATATTTTGAAAAAGAAACCGTAAAAATTGAACACCTTGAAGAAAGCAATGTACGTTTAAACGATTCTATTGAAACGCTCACATTGAACAATCTTGACCTTCAATATTTTTCTTTGGAAAACAACGACGATGCATTGGCATATTACGATCATTTACAACTAGAAAATCCTTCGCGCTACATAGCCGATAAATTATTGGAGACCAATGAGCAAAAAGGGAACAATCCGTTGGTACCTTATGACGGAATGTCCGGAGCCCCAATGAAAATTAATAAAATAAAAATATTGAACCATAAATGGATTATTGCCGACTTCTCCGACGGAAAATACTGGGGCGAGCTTATGCTTGAATACCAATTGAAAGACGATTTGGGTGTGGACTTTACGGTTTTGGACCATTTGCTGTATACTAGAAATTAACTTTTTATGATTGTTTGGATATCGTTTATAACACTGATTGTAATTTTTTTAGCAATCGATTTGGGGATTTTTAACAAAAACCCCCATGAAATAACCAATAAAGAAGCATCTATGTGGACCGCCATTTGGGTGAGTATTGCCATGCTTTTCTCCTTATTGGTGTTTTTTATATTCAAACATGGTTGGATAGACAACGTAGACCAACTTTCACCTTCAAATGCTACCTTAAAATATATTACGGGATATTTAATAGAACTTTCCTTGAGCGTGGACAATATCTTTGTAATTGCCGTAATATTTACTTCGTTTAAAATTCCTAAAATCTATCAGCACCGCGTATTGTTCTGGGGAATTATCGGGGCTATTGTCTTTAGGGCATTAATGATTTTGTTTGGCGTATACCTTATTAAAAAATTCGATTGGATTATTTACGTTTTTGGCGTATTCCTTATCTATACGGCCATTAAGCTTGCTTTGGAAAAAGACGACGATGCTTACGACCCCAAAAAATCTTTTGTATACAAAGCTATAAGAAAGGTTATTCCGGTAACCACACATATGGATTCCGAACACTTTTTTACAAGAAAAAAGCATTTATTGGTTGCTACGCCGCTTTTTATAGCACTAATTATTATTGAGTTTACCGACATACTTTTTGCTTTAGACAGTATTCCGGCTATTTTGGCCATTACTTCCGATCCGTTTTTGGTGTTCAGCTCCAATATAATGGCCATTTTAGGACTGCGTTCCATGTATTTCTTTCTGGCAAATATGCTGGAACGTTTTGGGTACTTAAAATACAGCCTCGTGGTAATATTGACTTTTGTGGGGATTAAAATGATCCTTTCCCATCATATAGAAATTCCCGAATGGCTTTCGTTGTCTGTCATTGGGGTTTCCTTGGGTGCAGGGGTATGGTTTTCCCTTCATAAAGAAAAAAAGGAAGAGACTGCTTAAAAAATCTTTTATAATAAAATGTTTTTCAGGCCATCTTTTTGGCTCACGATTTTATCTTAGTCAATGGTTTCTTTTTAATCATTCCGCCCTTGGTGTCCTTTACCGAGTTCATAATAATAAAGGCATTCTTGTCTATTTTATCAATTTCGGTTTTCAGGGTAGACATTTCCAAACGTGTTATTACCGTATATACCACATCTATGTCCTTTAGTTGGCTGTTATCGGCAGAAAAGCCCCTTTTTCCTTTATAAATAGTGCAACCACGTCCCATTTTATGGATAATGGCCTTACGGATGGCGTCGTGCCTCTCGGAAATAATGGTAACGCCAATAAACTCCTCGATGCCATCTATAACAAAATCTACCGTTTTTGAAGCCGAAAAATAGGTTAAAATGGCATACAGCGCTATTTCGGTGGTAAAAATATAAGCGGCTGTCATAAAAATAACAATATTGAAAAGCAGTATAACATTTCCAACGGTTAAACTCGATTTTCTACTTATATATATGGCCAGCACCTCGGTACCGTCTATAATGGCCCCGCCGCGTATGGCCATGCCAATGCCCAGCCCAAGAAAGAAACCGCCAAAGGCCGCAATAAGAATTTTATCGTTGGTAATTGTGGGGAAGGGGATAAAATGGACCGCCAAGGCCAATAATAAAATGCCGATAATGCTATTGATGGCAAACCTTTTATTAATGGCAATATAAGCAAGGATTACAAAAGGAAGGTTGAGGATAAAAATAAGAATGGACAATGGCCAACTGGTAAGCTCGCTAACGATTAACGAAATACCCGTAACGCCACCGTCTATAAACGAACTTGGCAATAAAAACCCCTTTAAGCCAAACGAAGCCGCCAAGACCCCGATAAATAAGTATAAAATATCGTGTATTTCATGGCTTATCTCAACTTCAAGGTCTTTTACCTGTTGCTTAAAACTATCGTGCTCGGTATGCGTGGTCTTTTTATACTTTTTACGTACACGGTCTACTATTATTTTTCTGAAAAATAAATTCATATAGCAATTTTATGAGCTTAAAGATAATTATTTAAAGGATATATTAAGCCTCTATTTTTTGATTGACTTTTAGAAGGATATCAGATAGGTTTGCGGTATGGTCAAACCAAAGAATGTCTTCGTCTTTTCGCAACCAAGTTAGTTGCCTTTTGGCAAAGCGTCGTGTATTTTTTTTTATTTCTGAAACTGCAAAATCCAGTGTCCATTTGCCGTCGAAATAATCAAACAATTCTTTGTAGCCTACCGTTTGCAGGGCGTTTAAGTTTTTATACTGATGTAGTTTCCTTGCTTCTTCCAGCAGGCCGTTTTGCATCATGATGTCCACCCGTTGGTTGATGCGGTTGTAGATTGTTTCCCGTTCGGCGGTCAAGCCAATTTTGATGGTCTGGAAATTGCGCTGTTCTTTTTTTTGATTTAAAAATGAAGAATAGGGTTTTCCCGTTCCCATACAAATTTCCAGTGCGCGGATCAACCGGTGCGGGTTTTGAACGTCCATATTGTTAAAATGATCGGGATCCAAAGATTTTAACCGGTCCTGCAATGCTTCAATGCCATCGTTTTTTAACTGTTGGTTTAATTGCTGTCTTATGCTTGGGTCTATGTCCGGAAAGTCGTCGAGGCCCTTTATTACAGCGTCGTTGTACAGACCGCTTCCCCCGGCCATGATAACAAAATTGTTTGATGTAAAAAGTTTATGGAGCATTTTGGAGGCTTCTTTTTCAAAATCGCCTACAGAATAATCTTCAAATATAGATTTGTGCTGGATAAAATGGTGTTTTGCTTCTGCCAGTTCTTCTTCTTCGGGCACGGCGGTACCAATGCGCATTTCTTTGTAAAACTGTCTAGAATCGGACGATATGATTTCAGCATGATATTCCTTGGCGAGTTTTATGGCCAGCGAAGTTTTTCCAATGGCGGTGGGCCCTACAACTGTAATAAGGTACTTTTTATTGTTCATTTAATATATTTCCGCAGTTATAACAAAAGGTGGCATTGTCTTTATGGTGTTCTGCATTGCAATGTGGACATACCTGTGTATTGATGTCTATGTGTTGTTTTTTTCCTCCTTGTTTGGCAAATTCAACGGTTACAATACCTGTTGGAACTGCAATTATTCCATACCCGAGAATCATGATAATAGCGGCAATAACCTGCCCGATATCCGTTACCGGGGCTATATCTCCATAGCCCACGGTGGTAAGTGTAACAATGGTCCAATAAATACTCCTTGGAATACTTGTAAACCCAGCTTCTTCACCTTCTATAAGGTACATAATGGTGCCCATGATTACCGAAAGTATAAGTACCGTGTAAATAAAAACGGCAATTTTGGTGCGGCTCGATTTTATGGCTTCCTTGAGTTGAGAGGCTTCGCCCATAAAGCGCACTAATTTTAATATCCTGAATACCCTTAACAGCCTAAGCGCCCTAATGGCCAGCAACACATGTGCACCACCAAAAAACAGCGATAAATACAGTGGGATCGTAGAGATAAAATCTATTATGCCATAAAAACTGAAAATATACCGTTGCGGTTTTTTTATTGAAATGATCCTGGCAATATATTCCAGGGAAAAGAATACCGTAATAGCCCATTCTGCCGTAATTAGATATGTGTGGTACCGTTTGTCGAAAGATTTGATGCTTTCCAGCATTACCAAAACAATACTAAGGATTATGATTAAAAACAGAATGATGTCAAACCATTTTCCCATAGGGGTGTCTGCCTCATAAATTATTTCATGAAGTTTTCTTTTCCAGTTCCCCTTTGTTTGGCGTTGTTGCATTGTATATTGTTATACTTGTTTTTTGGCAATCAAGGATTCGTTGTTCTGGATATTAACTGCTTTTGTAAAAATAGCTTTCAACTCTTTGTACTCTTCTGTTGGATAATACGATTTATTTAGGTCAAAATTATATAATATATTGATAATGTTGCCTTTTTCTTGCTTGATAAGGGTCAATTTGCCCCCATTTTCTATTAAAAGGGTTGTTTCGGGTTGAATTGTATTTTCTACTTTATAGTTTTCGGGAAAGGCAACCGAAATATTACTGCTAAATTTTTTAGGATAGCCTATATCTACGGGATAACCTCTATCTTCAACTTTAAACGGGTTTTCCGTAAGGTCTTTAAACAGGAACGGGGAGAAGATAATATTGCCGTTTACAATGGTTACGCCTTCGTTTATTTTAAAGGAAAACGTCTCGGTTATGGAATTTCCCATTTCCGACGTATTATAATCCGTTATTTCTATATTTTGGAACCTGCTGCCCAATTCTTCAATATATTTCTCTTTCGATTGGGTTTTTATCTCCTTCAACTTAGAAAACATAAAATAGCCGGAACTTGTATGTCTAAATTTTCCGTTTAGGTTCCCTTCTTCGTCTATCTTTACAGAAGTTGTAAGTATATGGTGGTTTTTTTTGTATGGCGAAACTTCAATCCAATAGCTATCGTTTTTAAAGTCCATGACCCTCCCAATATGGTTCAAGGCCCTAAATGGCAATATCCCAAAAGGGGCATATTTATCTGATGCGTCCAACAATACCATGCCGTTGTTTATTTCCAGCATGGCAATGCAGTAATTAAAGTCGGAAATAATAGGGTGCAGTTTGGTAGGCAAGCCATTTTGGCGCGTGGAAAGCAATACCAATTTTGCTTCCAGTCCGGCTGCTTTCAATGCATTTATCAACGATATGTTTATTTCTGAAATGTTCCCCGATTTTTCTTTGTATGCATCGGTAATCCTAGAATCGCTAAATAATCCATATTTGCCGTTCCATGTATAATATTCTTTGATTAAATTATAGATTTTTTCGGCCTTTTTTATGTTGTTTTCTTCGTTTAAGGCTTCCTGCGGAATAATATCCTTGAAAAAATTAACCTTGTTGAGTTGCCTGCCAATATCTTTATCGTACCTAAACTCTTTGTCTACGTCTTCCCAGCTTTTGGTATATTTATGGCTGCTTCCGCGGAAATCATGAAATTCTGACAATTCAAATTTAATGCGTGAAATATAATTTTTTTCAGAAAGCATGTATTCTTCTTCCTTAAAGGCAGGGACGTCAACCATTTCATAGGTCAATTTTTCGCAATCTGCACCATTGGAAGCCCCGTCCAGATAGAAACAGCTCTTTTTTAGGGATGCATCGTTGACGGCCAGTTTTTGAGAACCGAACAATGTCCGGTTATAAACATAATTGCCCGGAATTAGAGCGGTGAACCTACTTTTTACTTTTGGGATATGCGATTGGAACTGCCACCCTTCAAAATTAAAGAAAAAAGGCGATTTTAACGTATAGCGGTATTCCAGCACGCTACCTTTTTTTACATCAGAAAAAGTAAAACGGTAAGCAGACCAGTGTTCGTTTATGTCGGTAACATATATATCATTTTGGCCGACTACTATTTTTTGAGGACCATTGTGGGTCATGGCTTTTATATTGCTAATTTTTTCTGTTTCCTTATCTGCATGGTAAAAGGGGATTTCTATATTGGCCTCGTCAAACCCTTTTTCGTTTAAGATTTTTATTTTGCAATAGTATTGTTTTATAAGTCTTATAAACTGAAAATTGCCTTTTCGTTCCACCTCAAAATAATTATTGCCTTCTTCATAAAGTACCACAGCGTTTGCAGTAGTGTCTTTTTGATAGATGGCCATTTCCAGTTCTTCATTGGTAACATCATCAATTTCCCTTCCTTTTTTTTCTTGGGCAGCTGTATAAAAAGAAGATAAGTGTAACAATAAGCAGGGTAGTAGTATTAGTAGTTTTTTATACATATTTAGTTGAAGTTTAATTTTTTCAAATTTCTCTTTTTTCGAATGTAAGCATGTATTAAATGTTTGGCATTTTTGGTGTGCTGCATGGGAGCCAAAATAGATTTTACAATTTCTATATTGTTAATTTGATGGTTTAAGTCAAAATACCCAATTCCTTTAAAATCACCACCCTCTATAAAAACAAAACTATGCTCGCTTGCATTTCTTCCTTTGTCTATAATAAGCATGGTTTTATGGTTTATACTATATTCAAAAATGGCCTTTTTCACCCTTTTATTGTATGTTTGGGTAGGTTCTGTGCAAATACAGGCACCTTTGCATTTACCAATGGTATAATTATAGCAATTTTTTTTTGCTTCCGATAGTCCGTTTAATTTATTGCAGAGTTCAAATTCTTCATCAAGCTTGTGTAAAAAGTTATATGCCTGTTGGTAATTAGAGAAAGTGGTTACACAGTTTCCGGTGCTTTCTGCTTTTTTTATTTTTAAGGAAAGATATCCGTTTTTATCTTCCGACAGGTACAAACCATGTGTGAACAATTTTTTGCTTTTTTTATTGTAAGGAGGTTTGTTTAAATTAACTTCTGAATTTTCCTTTAGGAGCGCAATAAGTTCATTACCGGTTTCGTCGTACGTTACCGCCCTTACTTCCTTTTGGATTTTCATGAATTTTCGGGAGGTGTTCACAAAAATTTGATTAACCCTTTTTTGGATATTCCTGCTCTTGGCCAAAAACATAATCTTTCCGTCAAGATCGTGCATGTAAAAAACCCCGACGGCATTTGGGAGGCGCTCCACAATGTCTATGAGCCTGGGGTTAAGTTGGCCTACGTTTTCGGCCCTTATGTTGTTTTGGATGATTTTTTTTGAAGCATCCTTGGTGAGCAACATTTTAAAAAGCTTAACGGTTGCTTGGGCGTCTCCATTTGCCCTGTGACGATCGCTAACGGGTATGCCCAACGACCGCACCAGTTTTCCCAAACTGTACGATGGCTGTTCGGGAATGAGCTCTTTGGCCAGCTCTACCGTGCAAACCGATTTTCGCTGGTAATCGTAGCCCAGCCGTTTAAACTCGGTTTGCAATATCCTGTAATCAAATTGGGCATTGTGGGCTACCAAGGTGCAATTTTCGGTTATTTCCACAACCCTTTTGGCAATTTCAAAAAATTTGGGAGCCGTTTGCAACATGGCATTGTTGATGCCCGTGAGCTTGACTACAAAGGGCTGTATTTCTTTTTCGGGATTTACAAGACTTATAAACTGGTCGGTTATTGTATGGCCGTCGAACCTATAAATGGCAATTTCCGTAATACCTTCTTCATTATATTTTCCTCCTGTGGTTTCTATATCGAGTATTGCGTACATTAATATATTTGGTAGTGTTTATTGTATAATCGATTATTTAAAAATAGTTAAAAAGCAACAAAAAAACCGCACTCCAGATTTAATTATAATTTCGGGCCCCAAAAATGTTGCTCCCAATCCTTACCATATTGCTTCCGCAGGCTATGGCTATATTGTAGTCGCCGCTCATTCCCATGGAAAGGGTGTCGATGTTAATTTTGGCCGAAGCGGGGTAAATTCCCTTTAATTTTTTAAACAGGCCATGAAGAAAGGTAAACTCATCTTTTATTCGGGTTTCATCTTCGGTAAAGGTAGCCATGCCCATCAAGCCCATTATTTTAATATTTTGCATGTTTTTAAACTCGTCCGAAGCCAGTAAAGAAATAACTTCTCCTTCATCCATGCCAAATTTTGTATCTTCTTTGGCAATATGTACCTGTAACAGGCAGTTAATAATACGGTCGTGCTTTTGCGCTTGCTTGTTAATTTCCTTTAAAAGTTTTAGGCTGTCTACCCCGTGTATCAAGCTAACAAATGGTGCCATGTATTTAACCTTGTTGCGCTGTACGTGTCCAATCATGTGCCACTTTATGTCCTTCGGAAGATTTTCCCATTTAGAGGTCATTTCCTGTACTTTGTTTTCTCCAAAAACACGTTGTCCGGCACCGTAAGCAATCATTATGTCGCTTTCTGGTTTTGTTTTGGAAACGGCTACAAGGGTTACATTTTTTGGTAACGATGTTTTAATCTGTTCTAAATTTTCTTTGATGGACATTTTTTATCTTTTTTAACTAATGCTTTCTAAAACTCATAAATAGTGAGTCCGCTTTTAAGTTTGGGCTCTATGTAAGTCGATTTTGGCGGCATTTTAAGGCCTTCGTCCGATATTTTTTTCATTTGATCCACCTTTACGGGAAAAAGGCTGAAACCAACCTTAAATTTATCCTGATCGATGAAGTCTTTCATTTTAATGGTATTGTATTTCCCATAACCATATTCAATTCTATTGTCGTTTCTCAGGTCTTCTATCCCCAAAATGGGTTTTAACACCGTGATGTATAAAATATGAGTGTCCAGTTCGCTCAATGAATTGCTGAACTCGTAATGTTTTCTAAGGTAGAGCGAATAGAACTCACCATCAAGATACATACCGAAATGGTGTTTTTTTGAAGGCTTGTATAGGTCGTCGCCACGGTTTTCAATTCTAAAATGCTCGTCGAGCTGAATTAGGAACTCCTCTTTGCTCAATCCGTTCAGGTCTTTTACCATCCGGTTAAAATCGTATATTTTTAGGTTGGATTCCGGTATAAAATAGCTCATAAAATAATTGTAAGGCTCTTTTCCGGTATGGTCTGGGTTGTTGCTCTTTAATTCTTCTGACAATAAATTGGACGATGCAGAACGGTGATGCCCATCAGCAATATAAACGCAATCCATTTTTTTAAATACCTGCTGTATGGTATCGATAATTTTTAAATTACTGATTTTCCATAAATAATGAACTGCCTTGTCGGTGGTAGCAAACTCATATTCGGGTATTTCTTTGGTAACCGTTGTTATAATAGCATCGATTTCTGCATTATCGGGGTAGGTAAGGAGCACTGGCTCTGCATTAAAGCCTACTGTTTTTAGGTAATCCTTAAACAATTCTTCCCGTGTTTGTAATGTGGCTTCATGTTTTTTTATGCTGTTATTTTGATAATCTTCTACGCTGGCCCCAGCAAAGATGCCGCAAAAATCCCCTTTTCGGGTTTTTATTTTATAGATATACAACGACGGACTTTCATCTTTTGTAAAAACATTTTCTTCTATAAATTCCAAATAGCGGTTCCGCACCAATGAAAAACGCCTTTCGCCAGAGATGTCATGATGAAATTTATACCCCGGGTTGATAATGTGCAAAAAGGAAAAAGGATTGTATGATAAAGTGGCGTTAAGCTCGTTGGTGGGGTAATCTTCATACGACCTGGACACTACAAGGCTCACTTTGTCCTTGGTAGGTCGTACTGCCGCAAATGGAATGATTTTTACCATACTTTTTTCTATTGATAGTTAACGATTGTTTTTTTGTTTCAGATTTAAGGTTTCAGGTTTTTGGTTGTTATGCTGCTATCATGCTATGTTGTTGAGGGTTGAGAGTCCAGAGGTTCAAAGGGTCAAAGTTTAATAACTTATCCCTAATCCCTTTTCACTAATCACTATTTGAGGTTTCAGGTTTTTGGTTTATTTTAACTACCAACTATTTACAAAAACTGTTTAGCTAGCTTTTCGGCTTTTTTACTTTCGGAATAATCGTAAAAACCTTCTCCGGATTTTACGCCCAGCTTTCCTGCGGTAACCATGTTTACCAATAACGGACATGGTGCATATTTTGAATTTTTAAATCCGCTATACAATACGTTTAAAATGGACAAGCAAACATCCAAACCAATAAAATCTGCCAATTGCAAGGGTCCCATGGGGTGGGCCATTCCCAGTTTCATAACGGTATCGATTTCGTAAACTCCGGCAACACCGTTGTAAAGCGATTCTATGGCTTCGTTGATCATGGGCATTAATATTCTGTTGGCAATAAAGCCCGGATAATCGTTTACTTCCACGGGAACTTTCCCTATGGTTTTAGAAAGTTGGAATATGGTAGATAGCACTTCGTTGCTGGTGTTATAGCCTTTTATGACTTCTACCAATTTCATGATGGGAACGGGATTCATAAAATGCATGCCGATAACACGCTCGGGATGGGCAACCGCCGTTGCTATTTTTGTAATGGAAATAGAAGATGTATTGGTGGCCAAAATGGTAGAACTTGAGCAAAATTTACCTAAATCGCCAAAAATCTTAAGTTTTAGGGCCTCATTTTCGGTTGCGGCCTCAATAACAAGATCGGCATTTTCAACACCTTTTTTTGTATCTGTAAAAGAGTTGATATTTTTTAAGGTACTGGCTTTTTCTTTTTCAGAAATTTTTTCTTTGGCCAGCATACGGTCAAGGTTTCTTTCTATGGTCTGTAGTCCGCGCTGTATGGAGTCTTCAGAAATATCAATCAAATTAACCGAAAAACCGTTTTGTGCAAAAGTGTGCGCAATGCCATTTCCCATTGTTCCAGCACCAATTACTGCTATTTTTTTTAGAGTTGTCATATTTAATATTTGTAATTAATAACCCCGGTTTTAGCCGCGTTCCACAAGACTTACAATTTGCATGGCCACTTTTAGGGCTGCCGTGCCTTGTTCCAGGCTAACCGCGGTTTCCGTATTGTTGTTAATTGCATCGGCAAAAGTTTCCAGTTCATCTAGAATGGCATTGTTCTGAGTTACTTTGGGGTTTTCAAAATAGATTTGCTTTTTATCGCCTTCTGCATTTTGTAATACCAGTGCATACTCGTCCGGTTTCTTTGGAGCATCCTTCATTTTTACAACTTCCACCTGTTTTTCAAGAAAGTCTACCGAAATATAAGCATCGCGTTGAAAAAATCTTGATTTACGCATGTTTTTAAGCGAAATCCTGCTAGCCGTTAAATTGGCAACGCAACCATTTTCAAATTCAATCCGGGCATTGGCAATGTCGGGAGATTTGCTAATTACCGAAACCCCGCTTGCGTTAATGCTTTTTACCGGAGACTTTACCACACTTAAAATAATGTCAATATCATGGATCATAAGGTCTAGGACAACGGGAACGTCCGTACCACGGGGATTAAACTCCGCCAATCGGTGCGTTTCTATAAACATGGGGTTTTCTATCTTGTCTTTTACAGACATAAATGCGGGATTAAAGCGCTCCACATGCCCAACCTGTCCCTTTACATTGTTTTCCCTGGCCAATAAAATAAGTTCCTCGGCCTGTTCAACGGTTTTGGTAATGGGTTTCTCCAAAAAAACGTGTTTTCCCTTTTTAATGGACTGAACGGCACATTTGTAATGAGATAGCGTGGGCGTTACAATGTCAACAACGTCAACGGCATCTATAAGTTCTTCGATGGATGGATAATATTTATAACCAAATTCTTTTACAATTTTTTTGGCGTTTTTTTCGTCAGGGTCGTGAAAACCAACCAGTTGGTATTTATCAGATTGATTGATAAGCCTTAAATGAATTTTTCCAAGGTGACCGGCACCTAGAACACCTGCTTTAAGCATACTATATGTTTTTTAACAAAAATAAGGTTATTGATGGATTCTTTCAACCTTATTAATAAGTGTTTTTAAAAATAGCATAAAAAAAGAGAATAAAGATGCTGTTGCTTTTTGTTTTCTGAAGGAAATACGGTATCTATAAGCCATGGGGTATACAACGCAATTAATTGTTGGCAATACCATTGTTGAAAACTTTAACTTGTTATTTTACAGCTGATAATGATATAAGTAGAAAATAGGGCATAGAAGTTCGATTGAAAATTTATAATTTTACTCCACGATTAAAACAAACCTAACACTTGAAAGATACCTATAGACACCAAGGAATGCGTAACAAACTGGCCGGGATTGTACAGGAAAAAGGAATTTCGGACAAGCGGATTGTTAATGCCGTAAAGAAAATTCCCCGGCATTTGTTTATGGACAGCAGTTTTGAAGATCATGCCTACCAAGACAAAGCTTTTCCCATTGGTGCCAGTCAAACTATTTCCCAACCCTATACAGTTGCTTTCCAAACGGAATTGTTGAACATAAAAAAAGGCGACACAATTTTGGAAATAGGTACTGGAAGCGGATACCAGACAGCCATGCTGCTGGAATTGGGTGCCGTGGTCTATACCATTGAAAGACAAAAGGAATTGTTTAAAAAAACAAACCTATTCCTCCCGAAACTGGGATACAAGCCCAAAAAAATGATTTTTGGAGATGGCTACAAGGGCTTGCCGGACGAGGCTCCATTTGATGGTATTATTGTAACCGCCGGAGCTCCTTTTGTGCCCAAACCCCTTATGGCGCAACTTAAAGTAGGGGGCAGGCTGGTAATTCCGGTTGGTGATGCCGTTCAAACCATGACATTGTACACGAGAAAGTCCCCCAAAGAATTTGAAAAACATGAATTTGGCGAATTTAGGTTTGTGCCAATGCTTGAAGATAGAAATTAAACATATAAAATATGCTCGACAGATTATTTTTAAATAAACTTACCAAAAAAGGAAAAACTGCTTATTGGATTATTCAATTAGGACTAGACGTTATTTTGGGGATCGTACTTTTTGGCGTGTTGGATTATACGTTGGACAGGGGTAATGACGGAAGGACGTTTTTTATAGTAGGTGCAGTTGCCTCTTTGTTGATATCCGGACTGATATGTTTAAGCATTTGGAAGGCACCAAAAGAAATTGCTGTTGTAGATGAAGATAAAAAGGGCTGATTTTTAGGCTTTACGTCTTGTTAATGGTTGTTTGTTGACTGTGAATTTGTCAGTTCTCGTTGTTACGATGTTACGCTGTTATGTTGTTACGATGCTATGTGTTGAGAGTTCAGAGGTTCAAAGTTCAACAAACAACCATTAACAAATAACTAACCACCTAATCACTCTTCCCTTTTCACTAATCCCTAACACTTAATAACCATCTGAAAAACAACTAATTATAAGTTTTTTTTATCCTATCCAGATTGCGCTTGTTGTCGCGGTCTTTTATGGTTTCGCGTTTGTCGTACAGTTTTTTACCTTTTGCCAGCGCAATTTCCATTTTGGCCAATCCGCGGTCGTTAACAAACAACCGTAGCGGTACAATGGTGTTTCCCGATACTTTTACCGATTTATGCCATTTTTTCAACTCCCTTTTGTTTAGCAAAAGCTTGCGGGCGTTTTTTGGGTTATGGTTAAAATGCGTAGCATGCGTATACTCTTCAATGGTCATGTTGATAACAAAAAGCTCGCCCGCATCATTAAATTCGCAGAAACTTTCGGCAATGGAAGCCCTACTTTGCCGAATGGACTTTATTTCTGTCCCCGATAAAACGATGCCCGCCACATATTTGTCTAAAATTTCATATTCAAAACGGGCCTTTTTGTTCTTTATGTTTACATGTTGTTGCATAAGTGTCAAAATTAATAACATTTATTGAATTGACAGCTTTACAAGGTTAATTTATGGGGAATTGCTAGATTATTTGTATATATAATCTACATTTAAACGAAGTTTGACGTTGCCGGTTTTCAGTTTTATTACATGGAAACTTAATTTATGCATCAACAGAAAGTTATTCATATAAAAATTAAAAAATTCAATATTAAATAGCGTCCTTTGCAATTATTTTGTTACAATTATAAAATGATACAGATAGGAGAATATAATACGCTTGAAATATTAAGGGAAACTTCTGTGGGCTTGTTTTTGGGCGATGATGATGGAAACGATATACTTTTGCCCAATAAATACATGCCCGAACATTACGAAATTGGAGATACGTTGGCAGTATTTTGCTACCTGGACCATGAAGAACGTCCCATAGCCACAACGTTGACCCCGAAAATAACCAAAGACACATTTGCACTGTTAAAAGCTGTAGAGGTAAACAATATTGGCGCATTTTTAGACTGGGGGCTTGAAAAACATTTATTTGTGCCGTTTAAAGAGCAGGCCCGAAAAATGGAGGCCGGCAAATGGTATTTGGTATATGCTTATCTAGACGACGAAACCGATAGGATGGTTGCTTCCAGTAAAACAAACCAGTATATGGATAACGATGTCTTGACGGTTGAGGCTTATCAAGAAGTAGAACTTATTGTGTCCCGTTTTACCGAGATAGGGGTAGAGGTTATTATCAACCAGAAACATAAGGGGTTGGTTTACAACGACGAAATTTTTGAAGACTTAAAACTGGGCCAGCACATAAAGGGGTATGTAAAAAAAATTAGGGAGGACCATAAAATAGACATTAGTCTGCAACCTATTGGTTTTAAAAATTTAGAGCCAGCTTCTCAAAAAGTACTGGAGGCCATTAAAAGGAACCACGGGTTTTTAGGCCTGCACGATAAAAGCAACCCAGAAGACATAAAAGCTATTTTAGGGATGAGCAAAAAAAGCTTTAAAAAGGCTATTGGTGTTTTGTACAAAAACAAGCAAATCCTGATAAAAGAAGACGGAATATCCTTGGTATAAACATTTAGAGCGTTTTTTTAAGGAAAAAATGGCAAAAAACTGCTTTGAGGCGTTGCATTTGCTCAAAAAAACGGGCATTTATTTAGAAATGCAAAGTTTATCTGTTACATTTGAAAAAAATACCAATAAGTATGAGCTTACCACAGTGGGAAACTGTTAAGGAATTTGAAGATATTACCTATAAAAAATGCAATGGTGTAGCCAGAATTGCATTTAACCGTCCCAATGTTAGAAATGCATTTAGGCCAAAAACGACCAGTGAATTATACCAAGCGTTTTACAATGCGCAAGAAGATACAAGCATTGGGGTTGTTTTGTTGTCTGCCGAAGGGCCTTCTACAAAAGATGGTGTTTATTCCTTTTGTAGTGGTGGCGACCAAAAAGCGCGCGGCCACCAAGGATATGTTGGAGAAGATGGGATGCACAGGTTGAATATTCTTGAAGTTCAACGACTTATACGTTTTATGCCAAAAGTGGTTATTGCCGTAGTTCCAGGCTGGGCCGTTGGTGGTGGACATAGTTTGCACGTGGTTTGCGATATGACGCTGGCAAGCAAGGAACACGCCATATTTAAGCAAACAGATGCCGATGTTACCAGCTTTGACGGTGGCTATGGCTCTGCCTATCTTGCTAAAATGGTAGGGCAGAAAAAGGCTCGGGAGATTTTCTTTTTAGGAAGAAACTATTCCGCACAGGAAGCTTTTAACATGGGCATGGTAAATGCCGTTGTTCCACACGACGAGCTCGAAAGTACGGCCTATCAATGGGCGCAGGAAATATTAGAAAAATCCCCCACATCCATAAAGATGCTCAAATTTGCAATGAACCTTACCGATGACGGTATGGTTGGTCAACAAGTCTTTGCCGGAGAAGCAACCAGATTGGCTTATATGACCGAAGAAGCGAAAGAGGGAAGGAATGCATTTTTAGAAAAAAGAAAACCTAATTTTAAAGATATAAAGTGGATTCCATAGCATAAAATAACTGATTGTTTAATCAAAAAGATATGTATTATGCCATACATTGACGAACATCACTTAGTAGATTTGCACAAGACTATCGAATCTAAAGAGGTTACCGAAGAACGCCTTTTAAACGAATTGCGTAAACAAAGGGAAGAAAAAGAAGAGATATTGAGAAAAAAGGATATTTTTAAATGGACCTCAATTTCACTTGTAATGATTCTTGTTGTTGGAGTTACCCTATATTTTGTAAGACCTTCCGTGTATGTTAACGACACATACCTGCAATCCAAAAACAAAAAGCTTATCAATACAAATGAAATTGATAATTACCAGCAACAAATATCCATGCTCGAAACCAAGGTCGAAAGTAATATTCCACAGGAGATAAGCACCATAGATTACAGGGACCTTAATTCTGAAGTTATTTATGCCGTACAAATTGCTGCACTGGAAAACAGAGATCTTTCTTTATATTCAGAAGAGCTTCGGAACATTAATCAATACAAGGACAAACCCTACAATAAATATTCACTGGGCAATTTTACTTCATTAGACGATGCAAAAATATTTAGAAAGGAACTCATAGCACTTGGCTTTCAAGATGCTTTTGTAGCTTCTTATAAAAACGGAAAGCGTATCAAGATTGAAGATGGCCTATAATTTATTTGAATGACAAAAATAAAAACTCTTTTATCGGCTGCCAGACTTAGAACATTGCCCCTTTCAATATCTGGTATTATTGTTGGTTCGGCCATTGCTTTTTCAGAAGGTTTTTTTAATGGCACTATTTTAATACTGGCCTTAATTACAACCGTTGGGCTACAGGTACTCTCTAATTTTGCCAACGATTATGGTGATGGGGTAAAAGGTACCGATAATATGGAACGTATTGGCCCCATGAGGGCACTGCAAAGCGGTATTGTAACCGACAGGGAAATGTTGACGGCAATTATCATTACTACTATTTTAACCTTGGCCTCGGCTATTTTTCTTATTTATGTGTCTTTTGAAAACCGAAATTTCAATCACTCCATTATATTTTTTCTTTTGGGAATAGCTGCAATTGTAGCGGCCATAAAATATACCGTTGGAAATACCGCATATGGTTATAGGGGCTATGGAGATGTTTTTGTATTTGTGTTTTTTGGCTTGGTGAGTGTTTTAGGTACTTATTTTTTATATACGCAACAGTTAAGCATTGATGTTTTTTTACCTGCTTTTTCGGTCGGGTTGTTAAGTGTAGGGGTTTTAAACCTCAATAATATGCGGGACATGAACAGCGATAAAAAAGCCAATAAAAATACATTGGTCGTTAAAATTGGTATTGACAAAGCCAAAATTTACCATTTTAGTATTATTATTTTGGCAATGGCTTTTGGGATTATCTATTTAATTTTGAATTATAATGCTGCATACAACCTGTTATTTTTAATCTCGTACCTGCCTTTAATAATGCATCTTAAAAGGGTAAAGCATACCAAAGATGCAGCAAAATTAGACCCTGAACTAAAAAAATTAGCACTGAGCACTTTTCTATTTGCAATCCTGTTCTTGCTTGGTTATAATATTTTTTTGTAGATTTAGAACAGATTTTAACAGCACAAAATTTTGGACCAACTAATTAAGATTCTAATTGTCGAGGACAATGTAATCATTGCAGACGACATGCAATCCATGCTCGAAGACATCGGGTACGAAATCGTGGCAAACGTAGTAGATTATGAAAGTGCCGTAGAAGCACTCTCAAGCCAAGATATAGACCTAGCGCTCGTGGATATTGTTCTCGCATCGAAAAAAACAGGGATAGACCTGGGAAAACATATCAGGCAAAATTACAACATCCCCTTTATTTTTGTAACCTCAAACTCAGACAAAGCTACCGTAGAGAATGCTAAGAGTGTAAAACCAAACGGTTATTTGGTAAAACCATTTGAACAACAGGACCTTTTTACTTCAATAGAGATCGCGCTTTCCAATTTTAACGATGAGACATCGGTTATTACGGAAAGATCGGCCGTAGAAGAAGAGGACGATGGCAAAATGGTTTCCAACTCCGTATTGCGAAATTCAATCTTCGTTAAAAAGAACCAACATTACTACAGGATTCCTTTTGACGATATTCATTATGTCAAAGCAGATAATGTATACCTTGAAGTTTATACCGAAGACAAAACCTTTTTGGTTCGGTCGGCTTTAAAGGATTACCTGGAAAAATTGCCTTCCAAGCAATTTTACCGTGCTCATAAGTCGTATATTGTTAATATCGATCAAATTGAAGCCATCAATACAAAAGACATCATGATAAATGGGAAAAACATTCCCATTTCCAAGGAATTTAGGGAGTTTATTCTTTCAAATATGAACTCTTAAAATTTCGTTAACAACACAATGTAGTCTTTTAACCACATAAAAAGAGGAGTATACAACAATAATTTTTTAGTATTAAGTAAGCAGTATATATTTGGAGTGTTGTTAGTTAAAAATTGATTAAGCCCCAATATATCAATTAAAAACGCAAAGCCTTAAACCTATACTATTACTTACTACTACCTACCTAATTAAATGGTATTTAAAAAGAGTTTTAGAGCAATCTAAAACTCTTTTTTTTGTTTTCAACTCAACCAAGAATAGAGAGCCAAAATTTACCAGAAAGTATGTTTGCGAACATATTTGTGCTTTATACAACACTATATGCCGTTTACACAACAAAAATTATTATTCCTCTAAAAGAAGCCATAAGTTAGCCCTGTTGATAATTAAAAAGTTGGTTAATAGCAAAGACAACTTATTTTTTCATAATGTTATTATAAAAGAGTTTTAAGTCCCCCCTTAAAACTCTTTTTATTTTAAAAGGCAGTCAATTGCTTACATGTAAAAATGTATTATTCTTCACAGAATTTCATATTTAAACTTTTTTACCACATAAAACTCTTCTTATACAACAAAAATTTACTTTTTTCGGTTATATAGACTAAGTTTACCGCGCTGTTAAGATGTTAATTATATAATAATGACGCTTGGAGGATTAATTATTATATATGTTATCTGAAAAAAAGCCTAAATATTGCATTTAGGCTTTTTTAAAGTTTTATATTGATGGCCAACCAGCCTGGAACATGTATTCGACCTATAAAGGCCGGTTCATGCCACAGTGCCAACGGAAAATAAAAGCCCATTTTATGGGATTAAAGTTAGAAATAGCATTGCAACGCTACACAACATATAAAAAGACCGTTTTTTTGTTCTTGCTGCTTAATGCAGTTGTAATTTGCTATGCCCAAAAGGGCGATACCGTTAACAACGATCCTTTAAAGGAGTTTTTAAAGATTAATTCTATCGAAGAACGTTTCAATTACTTTTTTAATACTAATAACCGTTACCAGATTAGCTCGGCATATACTTGGCTGGATTCCATAAACAAACCTTTAATTGAAGCCGAAAAATACAAGGATTCTGTTACCGTATTTAAGTACAAGACTATTTTGGCCCAGCTTTATTACGATGTTGGAAACTACGATAAAGGGGCTTTAATAGCCGAATTGCTATATCAAAAAGAAGGAAAACTGGGCAGGGAAGTAAAAATACAGTTGCTTAAAACGCTGGATAAGCTTTATGAAGAGCTGCAATTGTACGACAAGCAATTGGAAATTAGAAGGGACCTTAAAAATGCCGGGGTAGCTATTGTCCTGTATGATGTATATGCAGAATTGGGCTTGTACAGACAAGCAATGATGGAATA
Organism: Galbibacter pacificus; assembly: GCF_029603165.1. Taxonomy (GTDB): domain Bacteria; phylum Bacteroidota; class Bacteroidia; order Flavobacteriales; family Flavobacteriaceae; genus Galbibacter; species Galbibacter pacificus. Next base: position 632,206 of record NZ_JAQSVC010000002.1, on the reverse strand, counting down.
TGTAATTGCCAATAAAACCAAACTGGAAACAAGCAACGACGAATTTTATAAGGCAAAGTATTACAACGATCTTGGAGTTTATCTTTTAAAAGATGGTTCCATATACACGGCGCTAAAAGACATAGAAACTGCCAAAAAAAGCATCGATAATTACCTAAAGGATACCAGTATCAGTGTCGACAGGTTTAACGAAGCCGTCTTCTTAAAAGGTAAAATAGAAAGCAATTTAGGAAAATGCAAAATGTTCCAGAGCAAATTCAAGGATGCACTCCCTTATTTAGAGGCTGGGGTTTCTGCCAGTAAAATACACGATAATGGCATGTATTCCAAAACCACGGTCGATTTATGGGGCAATATTGCCGAATGTTACCTGGAAATTAACAATCTTGAATTGGCAAAGGCATATCTGGACAGTATTGTCCAGCAGCAAAAAGTAGTAAAGTCCAACTCGGTTAATTACAATCGCTTACGGGCCAATTTTTACTTAAAAGACAGTTCCCCCGATTCTGCTTCGCTTTTTTTTAAAAAATATGTAAAACTTAAAGATTCGGTAGATTATAGCAGTAGAAAGAAGCAATTGCTGAGTCTTTTGGTGCAATTCGACCTTAAAAACCAAAAAGAAACCATAGAAAGGCAACGCCTTAACCTTGAAAAAAATAAGGCAGAGATTTTAGAACGGGAAAAGGCAATCTATCTAAGTGTTTCTGCGCTGGCATTATGTATACTTTGTGTAATTGGGTTGATTGTTGCGTATTTAAAAAGTACAAAAAACAAACGCCTAATTGAAAACCAAAAGCGAATTATAGAAAACTCGTTAATAGAAAAAGATTCCCTGCTCAAGGAGATCCACCACCGCGTAAAAAACAATTTACAGGTGGTATCGAGCTTGTTGAGCATTCAAACAAAAAATACCAAAAGCAAGTCGGCCATAAATGCCTTGGAAGAAGGTAAAAGCCGGGTAAAGGCAATGGCATTGATTCATCAAAAATTATATCAAAATGAGGATCTTTCGGTCATTAAAATGCAGGAATACATAGAATCGTTATCGGCAAGCATTCAATCCGTATACAAAAAAAACGGAGACAAAATTCACATACACATCAATGCAGAAAGTTCAGAACTGGACGTAGACAGGGCTATTCCCATTGGTTTGATTTTAAACGAGCTCATTTCCAATTCTTTTAAATATGCATTTGAGCACGGCAACAAAGGAAACATATACATTAGCTTGATAAAAGAAGAAGACAACAGAATATTGTTTGAATATAAAGACGATGGCATGGGGCTCCCCGAAGGATTCGATACCGAAGTGTCCGGCTCAATGGGAATGAACCTAATAAGAAGGCTTGCCAATCAGCTCCGTTCCAAAATAAATATCGACAAGAATTTACAAGGTGTTCGTTTTTGGTTTTATTTCGATTAAATTTCCTTAATTTTAGGCTGGGAAATCATGATTAATTATGATTTTGTGCTTTGTTTAATCAAAAAATCAAACTGATGAAGATTACATTTTACGGACATGCTTCTTTAGTAATCCAAATAGACGACATACATATTTTGGTAGACCCGTTTATTTCGGGCAACGAAAGGGCTTCGCACATAGATCTCGATGCCATAAAAGCCGATTATATTTTGGTAACCCATGCCCATGGAGATCATGTCCTGGATGTCGAAAACATTGCCAAGCGAACAGGCGCAGTAGTGGTCTCTAATGCCGAAATAGCATCTCATTACGGTAAAATGGGCATTGAATCGCACCCAATGAACCATGGTGGAAATTGGGACTTCGAGTTTGGTATTGTAAAATACGTAAACGCAATACATTCGTCCTCCTTTCCCGATGGCTCTTATGGCGGACAACCCGGCGGATTTGTAATAGAGAGCGAGCATAAAAACATTTACATAGCCGGCGATACCGCACTTACAATGGACATGAAGCTCATTCCGTTGCGCACCAAGTTAGACTTGGCTATTTTGCCCATTGGGGATAATTTTACAATGGGTGTGGAAGACGCCATTACGGCTTCAGATTTTGTTGAATGCGATAAGGTTCTTGGTTATCATTTTGATACTTTTGGATATATTGAAATTGACCACGAAGATGCCAAAAAACAGTTTTATAATGCCGGAAAAGACTTGATGCTATTAGAAATTGGTGAAAGTATAGAACTGTAAATGAAGGCATCTTATAAAAAACATTTACTTCATTTTAAACGTCCCAGCGGAACCTCAAGAGGGATACTTACCCATAAGGAAACTTGGTTTATTGTTATTGAAGATGAAGGAAAAACCGGTATTGGCGAATGCGGTATTTTACGCTCGTTAAGTATTGACGATACTCCAGATTATGAAGAAAAGCTTAATTGGGTCTGTAAGAATATACAATTGGGAAAAGAAGCCTTGTGGAAAGCTTTGTTGGAGTTTCCCTCAATACAGTTTGGTGTAGAACAAGCTTTTTTATCACTTCAGAGTAAAAATAAATTTGAATTATTCCCTTCAGATTTTACACAGGGAAAAAGCGCAATCTCCATAAATGGACTCATTTGGATGGGCGAAGAAAAGTTTATGAACCAGCAAATTTCCGAAAAAATAGCGGCTGGCTTCAATTGTATAAAAATGAAAATTGGCGCCATTGATTTTGATACGGAATTCAAACTCTTAAAGGCCATAAGAAGTAGCTTTTCAGCAAAAGAAATAGAACTTCGCGTAGATGCAAACGGTGCATTTTTTCCAAATGAAGCCTTATCAAAATTGGAAAAACTAGCAACGCTGGATATCCATTCCATCGAGCAGCCCATAAAACCCGGCCAATGGAAAAAAATGGAACAGTTGTGCCAACAAACTCCGCTGGCCATTGCTTTGGATGAAGAATTAATTGGCATTTTTGATGTAACAAAAAAGCAAGAACTGCTACAAACTATCAAGCCACAGTACATAATTTTAAAACCAAGTTTAATTGGCGGTTACAAAGGCGCAGAAGAATGGATCTCACTTTGCAATAATATGGATATAGGTTGGTGGGTAACAAGTGCCTTGGAGAGCAACGTAGGGCTCAATGCCATAGCTCAATGGACGTATACCTTGAAAAACCCATTGCCGCAAGGTTTGGGAACGGGCAGTTTGTATACAAACAATATAGATAGCCCGTTGGAGGTTAAAAATGGTGCCTTGCATTACAATACCCAAAAAAACTGGAACAAAAATTTAATTACAAGTTAATTCCCATTAAAGGGATTTTATTTTATAGCATATGTATTTAAAACAGGTATTTAATTACAAACACGAATTTTGGCGGTATTTATTGGTATCGCTTATAATAATAGTTGTAAGTCAGATAATGCAGATTCCCTTTGTCCTAGCCATTGTTTACAAAGAGGGTGCGGGCGTCCTTACCAGTGGAGACACTACTGCGCTATTGAGCGTACTGGAACCCAACCTTAATTTGTTTTTAATGCTGTTGCCATTTGCGGTTTGTTTACCGCTTTTGTTTGTATTGGTAAAGGTATTCCATAGTCAATCTATTACGTCCTTAACAACGGGAAGGAAAAAAATTGATTGGAAGCGTATTTTCTTTTCTTTCGTTTTGTGGGCATCGATTTCAGGGATACTTATTATGGTAGATGTGTATATATCTCCAGAAGATTATCAACTTAACTTTAAACTGGTTCCCTTTCTTATTCTTTTCGTTCTCGGTACCTTATTGATTCCTTTGCAGACCAGCTTGGAAGAATATATTTTTAGAGGATATTTAATGCAGGGCTTTGCAGGTTTGTTCCTTAACCGATGGGCACCGTTGTTAATGACATCCCTTATTTTTGGCAGTCTGCATGCTTTTAATCCCGAAGTCTACCAATTGGGCTATGGAATAATGGTTTATTACATTGGCACGGGATTGTTTTTGGGCATATTGACCTTAATGGACGACGGTATGGAGCTCAGTTTGGGGTTTCATGTCGCCAACAACCTTATTACTGCATTGCTTGTAACGGCCGATTGGACAGCTTTTCAAACACATTCCATTTACAAAGATGTTTCCATACCAGAACTGGGTTACGATGTGTTTGTGCCCATTTTTGTGGTTTTCCCTATTTTGTTGATGGTGTTTTCAAAAAAATACAATTGGTCCAACTGGCAAGAAAAATTAACGGGTAAAATAGAGAAGCCCCTTACTGTTGAAAAAATATCGGAAACTAATAGCCATTAAACTTTTTTATAAGAACAATCCGTTTTAATTTTATTCGGGATATTATTAACATAAAAGAACGAGTAAAAAAAATGGACAATATACCTTCTTTTGATAAAGTGCATTTAAAATTTAAACTGAACGGAACCTATTACGACCGTGAAGATTTAAAAGAAGTTGCCTATAGTTTTGTAAAAGAGGGCGAACCTTACGAACAATCCATAGGAGACTTTTTAATGGATTGGTTGAACGATAAGGACCATTTATATGTGCGTACTTCCGGCTCAACGGGTACGCCAAAACACATTCGGTTGCAGAAACAATTTATGGTCAATTCGGCCATTGCTTCAGGGGATTTTTTTGGTATTTCTGTTGGCGACACCGCTTTGCATTGCCTTCCCGCCGAATATATTGCCGGAAAAATGATGTTGGTGCGCGCCATGATACTCGGCTTGGAAATAGACTTGGTAGCGCCATCGCTAAATCCCATGCGCGAAATAGACTCGAATTACCATTTTTCGGCAATGATACCATTACAGGTTTACAATTCGTTGCCAAAACTTAATCAAATAAAACAGCTTATTGTAGGTGGTGCCCCGGTTACCAAAGAATTGATAGAGGCCGTTCAAGAAAAGCATACCAATGTATACGAAACTTATGGAATGACCGAAACCGTTACCCATATTGCCGCTAAGCAAATCAATAATTTTAGGAACAAAGAAGAAATTGAAGAAGCACATTTTAAAATATTGCCCAATATAACCATTGGGCTGGACCAGCGTGGGTGTTTGGTAATAGATGCTCCAAATATTGCAGAAGAAACCATTGTAACCAACGATTTGGTTGAATTGATCAATGCCAATGAATTTGACTGGAAAGGGCGTTATGACAACATAATAAATTCGGGCGGTATAAAATTAATCCCGGAACAGTTGGAGAAGAAGATGGCAGGAATTATTGAACAGCGTTTTTTTGTCTATGGAATAGCCGATAAGGAACTTGGAGAAAAATTAGTGCTTGTGGTTGAAGGCCATAAAGACGATACACTTCAAGAAACTTTGAAGAAATCCAAAACGCTAAAAAAACACGAATGCCCAAAAGAAATCTATTTCACTGATGCCTTCGTTGAAACCGAAAATGGCAAGGTTATCCGCGAAGCTAGTTTGAATAAAATTACAATGTAAAATCCTGCAAGGTCTTTTTTTGACCTTGTAGGTTTTGGACCCTGTACGTTGTTGATTGTAGTGTTTTTTATTCGGGTGCTAAATCCATTTTTTGGTTTCGTAGTTCTACGTTAAAATTGATTTTTGCATTCAATGCTCGAAACACTTTTAAAATAGTCTCAAACCTGGCATCGGTTAGATTATTCTCGATTTTAGAGATTTGTGCTTTTTTTACGCCAATCAATTCTCCAAGTTGCGTTTGAGTTAGTTTTCTTTCTTTTCGAGCTTGTTCAATTGCTTCGCCAATTAAATCAAGTCGCAATTCATTTTCATACGCATCCCTTTCTATAGTTCCTTTTTTTCCTATATACTTGTCTTTTACTTCATCAAATGAATATGTTTTCATCGCTTTCTATTTTTAGATTGGAAGTACTTGTTCATTAGTTCCGTTGCTTTGTCAATTTCCTTTTTAGTAAACAAATTTAATTTTCTACAAGGTTGTAAAAAACTTGCAAGAAATTAATTCCCACTATTTCCAAATACAATAATCAAGTTTGAATAACCCCTAAATTAAACGGTTTTTCAATAGGAGCGTGGTTGGCAGCTTCAATGCCCATGCTTATCCACTTCCGGGTATCGAGCGGATCTATAATGGCATCGGTCCATAAATGGGCAGCGGCATAGTAGGGTGAAACTTGTGTATCGTATTTAGATTTTATGTTGTTAAAAAGCTCTTCTTCTTTTTCTTTGGTAATTTCTTCGCCTTTCTTTTTTAATGAGGCAGTTTCAATCTGCAATAATACTTTTGCAGCCTGCGAACCGCCCATTACCGCAAGTTCGGCACTTGGCCATGCTACAATTAATCGCGGGTCGTAAGCCTTTCCGCACATGGCATAATTTCCGGCTCCGTATGAATTTCCAACAACGACCGTTAATTTAGGTACTACCGAATTACTAACGGCATTTACCATTTTTGCGCCGTCTTTAATAATCCCACCGTGTTCGGACTTGCTTCCCACCATAAATCCGGTAACATCCTGCAAAAACACCAAAGGAATCCTTTTTTGATTGCAATTTGCAATAAAACGCGTGGCTTTATCGGCCGAATCGGAATAAATAACCCCGCCAAACTGCAATTCGCCTTTCTTTGTTTTAACCACTTTGCGCTGGTTGGCCACAATCCCCACTGCCCAACCATCAATACGTGCATATCCGGTAATAATGGTTTTTCCAAAGCCGTCTTTGTATGCTTCAAACGAATTGGCATCTACCAACCGATCGATAATTTCGTTCATATCGTATTGCTCGGTCCGGTTTTTGGGCAGAATACCATAAATATCTTCTTGTTTTTCAAGTGGTTTTACGGCTTTTTTTCGGTTAAATCCCGCTTTATCAAAATCGCCTATTTTATCCATTATATTTTTAATGGTATCCAACGCATCTTTGTCGTCTTTGGCTTTATAATCGGTCACACCGCTAATTTCAGAGTGGGTGGTAGCACCGCCCAAGGTTTCATTGTCAATGTTTTCGCCAATGGCCGCCTTTACCAAATAGCTTCCTGCCAGAAAAATGCTTCCGGTTTTGTCAACAATAAGTGCTTCGTCGCTCATAATGGGCAAATAAGCACCTCCGGCAACGCAACTTCCCATAACGGCCGCAATTTGGGTAATTCCCATACTGCTCATTACAGCGTTGTTCCTAAAAATTCTTCCGAAGTGTTCTTTGTCAGGGAAAATTTCGTCCTGCATGGGCAGATACACGCCGGCGCTATCAACCAAATAGATAATGGGCAACCTGTTTTCCATGGCAATTTCCTGTGCCCTTAAATTTTTCTTTCCGGTAATAGGGAACCATGCCCCGGCCTTAACGGTGGCATCGTTGGCAACTACAATACACTGTTTACCACTTACATAGCCAATTTTTACAACCACCCCGCCCGATGGGCACCCGCCGTGTTCTTTGTACATGCCATCGCCTGCAAAAGCACCTATTTCTATGCTGTTGGTGTTTTTATCCAGTAGGTAATCAATACGTTCACGGGCAGTTAGTTTACCTTGACCGTGTAATTTTTCAATTCGCTTCTCGCCACCGCCAAGATGCACCTTTGCCAATTTTTGCTTTAATGCCGAAACCGATAATTTATTGTGATCTTCGTTCTGATTGAATTTTAAATCCATTTAAAATATGTATTTCCTGTAATATAGAAGTTTTTGGCAATTCATGTCCGTCAAATCAAGAAAATAGTAAAAACTCCTGGTATTTTCTGCTAAAATACAAAATCAACCTTTATAGAATTATCTAATATTTCCTTAAATTGTACGATATTTGCCAACCTAAAATATGAAACCCTTTAAATCTATTAAAAGTTATTGTACATGGGAATGAATAAAAATACAATTTTAGCCTGGGCTACGTGGATTATGATTATTGTTGGAATTGCATTGATAGCCTTGGGCGCTTTTAGATATGATGAAGTTGCCGGTTATGGTTTTGCATCGGTTGGAATAGGCTTTTTTGCCATCGCCTGGGTATTTAATGCCCTAAAAGGAAGGGTTTAAAATAACCAAAGCAACACCCCAAGCCAATACCTAAAACACATACCAAATACCAAAATACCAAAAAAAGAATATATGTCAGACGATAAAAAGGTGATATTCTCCATGTCGGGAGTATCAAAAACATACCAAAGTTCCAATAAACAAGTTTTAAAGGATATTTATTTAAGCTTTTTCTACGGAGCCAAAATCGGGATACTCGGTTTAAATGGTTCCGGTAAATCTACTTTGTTGAGGATTATTGCAGGCGAAGAAAAAAATTATCAAGGCGATGTAGTGTTCTCTTCGGGATATTCCGTGGGATACTTGGCGCAGGAACCTCAGTTGGACGAGTCCAAGACCGTTATTGAAATTGTAAAAGAAGGCGTGGGCGAAACGGTTGCCATTCTTGATGAATACAATAAAATTAACGATATGTTTGGCCTGCCGGAAGTATATGAAGATGCCGATAAGATGCAAAAACTAATGGACAAACAAGCCGAACTGCAAGACAAAATTGATGCTACCAATGCTTGGGAACTGGACACAAAGCTGGAAATTGCCATGGACGCCTTACGCACACCCGAGCCAGATACGCCCATTAAAGTACTTTCTGGTGGAGAACGCAGGCGCGTGGCTTTATGTAGATTGCTATTGAAACAACCCGATATTTTACTACTGGACGAGCCTACCAACCATTTGGATGCCGAATCGGTATTGTGGTTGGAGCAGCATTTGCAACAATACAGTGGAACGGTAATTGCCGTAACGCACGACCGTTATTTTTTGGATAATGTTGCGGGATGGATTTTGGAATTAGACAGGGGAGAAGGCATTCCTTGGAAGGGGAACTATTCTTCTTGGCTGGACCAAAAATCGAAGCGTTTGGCACAGGAGCAAAAACAGGCATCCAAACGCCAAAAAACATTGGAACGAGAGCTGGAATGGGTACGGATGGCACCAAAAGGACGGCAGGCCAAACAGAAAGCCCGTTTAAATAATTACGATAAATTATTGAATGAAGACCAAAACAAGCTAGACGAAAAGTTGGAAATTTATATTCCCAACGGACCGCGTTTGGGAACCAATGTTATTGAAGCAAAAGGGGTTTCAAAAGCCTTTGGTGATAAATTATTGTATGAAGACCTTAATTTTAAACTGCCACAGGCCGGAATTGTGGGCATTATCGGTCCGAATGGTGCCGGGAAGACCACTATTTTTAAAATGATTATGGGCGAAGAAACTCCCGATAAGGGTTCTTTTGAAGTTGGAGAGACCGCCAAAATTGCCTATGTGGACCAATCGCATTCCAATATAGACCCGTCGAAATCCATTTATGATAACTTTTCCGATGGACAGGAATTAATCATGATGGGCGGAAAACAGGTAAATACGCGTGCATATTTAAGCCGGTTTAATTTTGCCGGAAGCGAACAGAATAAAAAAGTTGAGGCTTTGTCGGGCGGGGAGCGCAACCGCTTGCATTTGGCCATGACTTTAAAAGAAGAAGGAAACGTGCTTTTACTCGATGAGCCTACCAACGACCTGGATGTAAATACCCTTCGTGCTTTAGAAGAAGGGTTGGAGAATTTTGCAGGTTGTGCCGTGGTTATTTCTCACGACCGTTGGTTTTTAGACCGTATCTGTACGCATATTCTTGCTTTTGAAGGAAACTCGGAAGTATATTTCTTTGAAGGAAGTTTTTCTGATTATGAAGAAAACAAACGTAAACGCCTTGGTGCCGATGTAACGCCAAAACGTATTAAATACAAGAAATTAATACGCGGATAATATTTTTTAAAGTATAATTCAGTTTGAGCAATGCTTGAATTCTTGGTTTTGTTCAAACTGAATTAAATTTTTAATGAATTGTTATTGAAAAAGTAGCCTCAAAACTTTTATTCCCCTCAAGTTTAATAAGCCCCTCTTTCTTTTTAAAATCGCCATTGGTATTTTCGTTATCCGTAATGCCAAGCCATGGTTCTATACAAACAAAATCTCCGTTGGTTTTTGCCCAAATGCCCAAATAGTCAAAATCGGTATAAGAAACAGTAAGGATTTTACCCTTGGTTTTATGCGCCAAGCTTATTTGCTTAGATTTTAAATCCTTAAAAATAAGGGCGTCGTTTTTAAAAAGTTGGTGTTGCAACTGTATTTTGTCGGTATTTTCTAGAAAAGGAGCGGTCTTTCCATTTTGCAGGCCTTCATTATTGATTAAATGCCTGTTGCTATTTTCTGTTTTTTCAAATTGAAGTTCGTAATCATTATAATTTTCGGTTTCGGTTTCGGTTTCGGTAAGCGGACATTTGAATGCCGGATGACCGCCCAACGAGAACAACATTTCATGATTTCCGTGGTTTACAATTTCATGCTGTATACGGAGTGCTTTTCCTTCAAGGGAAAAAGTAATGTTAAACTCAAATTTAAACGGATAATCCTTTAGTGTTCCCTCATCATACTTGTATTGAAAAGTAATGCTCTTTTCTTGATGGTCTGTTACCGACATATTTTCATTATTACGGATAAAACCGTGTTTTGGAACACTGTATTTTTCCCCTTCATATAAATAAGAACCGTTTTTTAAGGCACCAATTATGGGGAAAAGTACCGGCGCATGGCTGCCCCAAATACTTGCATCGCCCTGCCACATGTATTCTTGTCCGTTTTGGTCTTTAATGTTGCATATTTCAGCCCCTATTTTGGTGATTTTTATTTCTAAATGTGAGTTTTTTATGGTGAGTTTTTCAGAATTTTTCATGAATTAAAGCTTATTAATGGATACTTGTCAAAAGTATTAAAACCGAATCATTTATTTAAAAAAGTTGGCTATATTTAATCGGGTTCAAACAAATTAAATACCTGTTGTTATGAAATGCCCATAACTAAATTTAGATACCAACCGGAATGATAATTGAGGGCATTCCATCTGACCATTAAAAACGATAAAACATTAGCAGATGAAAAAAATTATAGCTTTTGCCGGAAGTAATTCTTCTACTTCTATTAATTACGAATTGGTGAAATATACCGTTTCCTTAATTGATGATTTTGACATTCAGTTACTCAATATGACCAATATGCCTTTTCCCTTATTTAGTGAAGACGACGAAAAAGCAAATGGATATAAAAATTCCTTAATTGAATTAAAAGATGATATTTTAGAAGCCGACGGAGTTATAATTAGCGTTAATGAACACAACAGCAATCCATCGGCCTACTTTAAAAATTTAATAGATTGGCTGTCTCGTGTAGACAGGAAGTTTTTGGCTGACAAATATGTTTTTTTAATGGGCACTTCCGCAGGAAAAAGAGGGGCAATTGGATCTATTACCGTTACCGAAAATATGCTTCCGCGTTTTGGTGCAAAGGTTGAAAACGTGTTTTTTTTGCCGTCTTTCAACGAGAATTTTTCAATAAAAAAAGGAATCATCACCAATGATGAGCTAAAAGCCAAACACAAGGAACAATTGGGGAGTTTTTTAAACAAACTTTAGTTGTTTGGTTGGTCGCCCAGATTTTTTTGCGCAAGTTCGTCGGTAATAAATGGTAAACTTATATTGAATGAAAAATAATGACTTTTATTGTTTCCGTCTATAAAAGAATCCTTAAAAACATCGGTAAACCCTTGACCATAACGCAGGCTTACGTATAGCCCTTTTCCGTTTCTTTTGTATTTTAGGTAATAACTTACATTGGCAACCAATCCATAATCAATATTATTGGCATGTATACCGACCGATTGTTCAAAGTCCCCAATATCGGCACTAAATGTGGCATCTACATTTTGTTTAAACGACATTTGCGGGGCCAAGCCAAGCCTTAAGTTGGAATTGGGGATGTTGTAATATACAAAAATGGGCATCTGGATGTAGTTCATGGAAATGGTGGTAGGCACATCTGTATATATATTGTTTAAATACACATCTGGACTGTTCAGGGAAAAAGACTCCATATCAAAACTACGCTTGGATAAAAAATAAGCGGTTGGGCTAACAGACCAAGTATCGTTAATTTTTAAATTGCCTGCAATTCCAAAGTTTACGCCAATATTGGGTTTGTTTCCGTCTATGTTCCCAACATTTGTTAGCGGAACACCAATTTCCATACTGATATTGAATTTTTTAGAAGCAACTTTGTCGCCAAACAAAGCAGCAAAAATAGCGGCCTGAGCATTTGCCTGATAACCAAAACATGCTATAAATACAAAAACAAGCACTGTGTTTAAGACTTTTAGGTTTTCTTGACGTTTCATGACTGTTAAATCGGTTGATTACTCAAATGTAGCTATTTTATACTATTAATTTTAGAAAAACACATCTTGAGTACTTAAAAAAGCTTCTCCATTTTTGCTTTAATTTCTTCCAAGCAAAGATTTCCCAAACTTCCTTTGTGCGTATGCGCAATGTTCCTTTTAGGTTTAAAAGTCCCGTTTTCTATAGCTTCGCCCATTTGTTTGTAGGCATCGCGAAACGGAACACCGCTAAGGACAAGGTCGTTTAACGTATCTACACTAAATAGGTAATCGTATTTTTTATCGTCGAGGATGTTATCTTCTACAATGATGTTTTGTATGGAAAAAACCATCATTTCCAAACACGATTTTAACTCCTGAATTGCAGGTACAATAATTTCCTTGGTCAATTGAAGGTCCCGGTGATATCCACTTGGCAAATTGGTGGTCAACATGGCCAGTTGATTGGGAACGGCTTGAATTTTGTTGCATTTTCCACGGATAAGCTCAAAAACGTCCGGATTTTTTTTATGTGGCATGATGCTGGAACCGGTGGTTAATTCGTTCGGGAAAGTGATAAAGTCGAAATTCTGACTCATATACAAACAAATGTCCATAGAAAACTTGGCTAAAGTAGAAGCAATGCTGCTTAACCCAAAAGCAGTGCTTTTTTCAGATTTTCCTCGGCTCATCTGCGCGGCGACCACATTGTATTTTAGCGTTTCAAAATCGAGCTCGGCAGTGGTGAAATCTCTGTCGATAGGGAAGGAACTTCCATAACCGGCGGCGCTTCCCAAAGGATTTTGATCTACAATTTTATGGGCGGCATCAATAAAATATAAATCGTCTATCAAACTTTCGGCATAGGCTAAAAACCAAAGCCCAAACGACGACGGCATGGCTATTTGAAGGTGCGTATACCCGGGCAATAATATATTTTGATACTTATCGGCTAAATTAGTGAGTACATCAAAAAGTTCTTTGGTACTTGCTTTTATTTGTTCGAGTTCGCTTTTGAGGTATAAATTTACCGCAACCAAAACTTGATCGTTTCTGGAACGGGCGGTATGGATACGTTTACCGGTATCGCCTAATTTTTCGGTAAGTAAGTATTCAATTTTAGAATGTACGTCCTCAAAATTATCTTCAATGGTAAATGTACCATTTTCAATGGTTTGACCAATGTTGGTCAATTCTTTTACAAGCAGACTTGCTTCGTCTTCTGTAATCAACCCGATTTTATAGAGCATTTTGGCATGCGCCTTCGATGCCAGCACATCGTATTTGGCAATAACCAAATCCAGCTCCCTATCGGAGCCGACCGTAAAAATATCTATTTTTTTATCTGTAGAAAAGCCTTTTTCCCAAAGTTTCATGTGTTGTATAGTTTGTAAAGTTGAAAGTTTGTAAAGTTTTAATGTTGAAATGCGAAGTTACGAACTTACGTTGTTATGGTGTGTGTTTACTTTTAATTTTCCAACTATTAAAATAAGTCCGGTTATGAATTATTTTAATGACATTTAAAAAATTTCACAGAACATTTTCCAGCAATTTTATATACAAATCGATGCCTTCTTCAATTTCCTGTACGTATATAAACTCGTTGGCCGAATGTGATCTGGTGGAATCGCCGGGACCAAGTTTCAACGAGGCGCAGCTTAGTGTTGCCTGATCGGAAAGGGTGGGAGAGCCGTAGGTTTCCCTGCCCAGTTCTATTCCTGCTTTTACCAACACATGGTCTTTTGGAATGGCAGACGAATTTAAGCGAATCGATCGCGGAGTGACCTCGCACGGAGCTAATTTTTTTAGGGTTTCGTATACTTCTTGGTTGCTGTACTTGTCGTTTACTCGTACATCGATAACGAGTTTTACATCGGCGGGCACTACGTTGTGCTGATTTCCGGCTTCTATTTGCGTGACGGTCATTTTTACGGGGCCGAGGACTTCCGAAATTTTTTCAAACTTATAATCTTTAAACCACTGCAAAACCTCGATGGTTTTGTAAATGGCGTTGTCATTATTCGGGTGCGCTGCATGGCTGGGCGTGCCTTTTACCAGTGCATCAAAAACTACCAAGCCTTTTTCGGCAATGGCCAAATTCATAAGTGTTGGTTCGCCCACAATGGCCACCTCTATTTCTGGAAGATGCTTTAATACCGAATTGAGTCCGTTTGGACCGGAGCTTTCTTCTTCGGCAGATGCTACAATTACCATATTGTACTTTAAATTTTTTTGCTGATAGAAATATGTAAATGTAGCAATTAAAGAAACCAGACAGCCGCCAGCATCGTTACTCCCCAAACCGAAAAGTTTTCCGTCTTCGATATGTGCATTAAATGGATCTTTGGTGTATGCCGAATTGGGTTTTACGGTATCGTGGTGCGAATTTAAAAGAAGTAAGGGTTTGCCTTCTGTATAATCTTCATTAAAGGCCCAAATATTGTTGTTTTCCCTTTTAAAAGGAATTTTATACCTATTAAACCAAGCCTCAATCAACGCAGCAGTTTTATCCTCTTCTGAAGAAAAAGATTGTGTTTGTATAAGCGATTTTAAGAGCTCTATGGCTTCTTGTATAAGTTGTTGTATGGTCATTTTATTAGTTCTTATGTTTGTATTGTTCTGAGTTGATTTAGTTTGGTATTTATGTGAAAAAAAATATTCTCACTTTGTCATGCTGAGCTTGTCGAAGCATTTTTTACAATAACCCTTCGACAGGCTCAGGGTGACATTTTCAATTTAGAATGTGTTATAAAGTAATCGTTGTTCTTATTTCCTTTTCATTGCCAAGCATATCGACGCTTCCAATGTATACTTTGTGCACATTTTTTTCGAGTGCATGAAAACAGTTGTGGAGTTTGGGGAGCATTCCGTCTGCAATAATGTTTTCTTTTATCAATGCTTGGTATATTTCTGTATTGATATCTGTAATTACCGAATCTTCATCTTCAATACTGCGCAAAACCCCTTTCTTTTCAAAGCAATAATACAGTTCTGCCTCAAATTCGTTTGCCAATGCAATGGCAATTTCCGAGGCAATGGTATCGGCATTGGTATTGAATAGTTGGCCATCGCCGTCGTGCGAAATAGCGCAACAAACGGGAGTAATGGTGTTATTGAGCAGTAATGAAAACATATTGGTGTTTACATTGGTAATATCGCCCACAAAACCAAAATCGTGTGTTTTTACAGGGCGTTTCACCGATTTTATACTGTTTAAATCGGCGCCCGAAAGTCCCAGGGCATTACAGTTTTTGGCTTGCAGTTTGGCAACAATGGTTTTGTTTACCAAACCACCATATACCATGGTAATGATATTCAAGGTCTCTTGGTCTGTAATTCTCCGCCCATCTACCATTTTGGTTTCAACACCTAGTTTTTCGGCCATTTGTGTTGCCATTTTTCCACCGCCATGAACCAGTATTTTTGGACCTTCAATCTTACTGAAGTTTTCTAAAACCTGCTCTAACGCAGTTTCTTTTTCTATAAGGTTACCGCCTATTTTTACGATTGAAAGTTTCATGTGTTGTAAAGTTGAAAGTTTATTTGAAAGTTTATAAAGTTGAATGTTTGTAATGTTTGTAATGTTTGAAAGTTGAATTTGATTTTTTTGATTTTGTATGCATGTTTATTAATTATAGAATACTTGTTGTCTTTACTTAAAAAAGTTTATTGCAGGGATGAATTTAAAATTCTTATTTCGATAAACTCTTAAAGTATTTAATAAGATTAAAATAATATTATATACGTACAAAATAATGATCGGGATATACATCTTTAATATGGTTGCGGGCTCTATAAAGCTTCCAAATATTTTAAACATTCCAGAAAACAAAAAAATAAAATATGTGAACAGGAGAACCGACCAAGTTATTTCAAAATTTAGAATAGCTTTCCCCAGTTTACTTACATTCTTTAATTTATCATTTTTTAGGATCCAAAAAATTAAAGGAATAATAATGCCTAATAACGGAAAGAATAAAAACCCAAGTGGGGATAAAGCCATTACCGTTATATACCCTTTGTCATCTTGAATTTGCCAATCTATTATTTCGTCTGGAGTGGTATTTAATGCTATTGCTAATCGTTTTAAAGAATCTCCCCGCGGAGTTGTCTCTCCATTTTCTATTCTTTGAATTGTCCTTAAGCTTAATCCGGATTTTTCTGCTAAAAGTTCCTGTGTCGTTCCTTTTAAATTCCTTAATTCTTTTACTCTTTTTGATAAATTTAAGTCACTCATTTTTTTAAGTTTTAATTTGAAGTAAAAGTATTAATGAATAAATGTTTTATGTAACGTCTGCAACATGTCATTCTTACGTCATTTTTGTCAAACAATTAATTCTCTGTACATTTTCATTTCTATAATTAATCGAATATTTTTACTTAGCCACTTAGCCACTTAGCCACTTAGCCACTTAGCCACTTAGCCACTTAGCCACTTAGCCACTTAGCCACTTAGCCACTTAGCCACTTAGCCACTTAGCCACTTAGCCACTTAGCCACTTTATTACTCGGCTACGTTTTTCAATATTTCCTTTAAAACCGCTTGTGCAGCATATGTTCTGTTGTTTGCTTGCTGAATAACGATGGATTGATTGCTGTCCAAAACTTCATCGGCTACAACCACGTTTCTCCTTACCGGTAAACAGTGCATGAATTTAGCTGTTTTTATTTTGTCAAGTGTAAGCATCCAGCTTTCATCGGTGCATTTTATCTGCCCGTAATCTTTATAACTGCTCCAGTTTTTGGCATAGACAAAATCGGCATTTTTTAAGGCTTCCTCTTGATTGTATACAATTGGTGCGTTTCCAGTAATCTTTGGGTTTAATTCATAGCCTTCGGGGTGGGTAATGCAAAAATCGACATCGATCATCTGCATCATTTTAGCAAAAGAATTTGGCACGGCATGTGGCAAAGCCCGCGGGTGTGGCGCCCAGCTTAATACTACTTTTGGACGTTTTTTTTGTTTAAATTCGGTAATGGTTATAGCATCTGTTAAGGCCTGTAACGGGTGCGCCGTGGCACTTTCCATATTTACCACGGGAACCGAAGCATATTTTTGAAAACTTTTAATAACCTGTTCTTCTTCGTCCTTTACTTTATCGGTGAGTGAAGGAAAGGCCCTTAAAGCAATAATGTCTACATATTGCGAGATAACCGCCGCGGCTTCTTTAATATGTTCTGCTGTACCGGCATTCATAACGCTTCCGTCTTCAAATTCAAGTCCCCAACTATCCGAATTCAAATTCATGGTTATAACATCCATCCCTAAATTTTGCGCTGCTTTTTGAGTACTTAAACGCGTACGTAAACTGGAATTGAAAAATAGGAGGCCGATGGTTTTATTTTCTCCTAATTTTTTAGAGGAAAAAGGATTGGATTTTAAAGAAATGGCTTCAGAAATCAGGGTGTCTATGTTATTTATATCTTCAAGGTCAAGGAAGTGTTTCATTACGGTTTAAGAATTTATAATGATGAATTAATACTTTAAATTAATGGATTTAATTATTTGATTATCAATATTTTTATCTAGTTATAATTTTAGTGTATGGAATATTTCCAAGTACGGTTTTGGTTATAAAATTCTCTTCCATACCGTTTACAATCCATGTTTCTATGTTCGATTTTACTGCAATTTCAATGGCATCAACTTTAGACTTCATTCCTCCCGTTCCATGCGATGATTTTCCATCGGCTACTTCTTTTATCAAGCTTTCAAAGCCCATAACTTCTCGAATGGTTTCCGGGGTTCCATTTTGCATCGATTTTTTGGTATATATGCCATAGGTGTTGGTTGCAATAATCAATAAATCGGCTTTTAAAAGTGCGGCGGTCATGGCGGCCAGTTTATCGTTGTCGCCAAATTTAATTTCATCGGTGGCAACGGTATCATTTTCATTTATAATCGGGACATAATCGTTCTGTAAAAGTATATTGATGGTATTTACAATATTGTCTTTGGATGTTTTGCTCTTAAAATCGGAATAAGAAAGCAAGCATTGGGAGATATACAGGCCCAATTCCCTGAAGTTTTCCTGATAAATACGCATTAAATGCAGTTGCCCAATGGATGCAAGCGCCTGTTTTACGTTAATTTCCTTGCCATTGCCCTCTAACTTTACAAATTGTTTGGCTGCGGCAATGGCGCCCGAGCTAACAATAATAAACTCATATTCGTTTTTTAAAGAAGCAACTTGCCTGGCAATATCTTCTATTTTACCGCGGGAAATATGGTTGGTTTCCCGGGTCAGGGTATTGGATCCAATTTTTAGGACAATTCTTTTTTTGGTTGATGGCTTCATTTTTTTCCGAAATGACATAAAAAAAGCCCAAAAAGCATAACTTTTATACATGTTTATAGTGTATGGAATTACTTTTTGGGCTTTTATCTATAGGCTTGTTATATTAAAAATCATTCAATTTTTGTAAAAGCGGTATTTTGATTAATGGTGTTTAAGATAAAATTATCTTCCAGACCATTTACAATCCAAGTTTCGATATTTGCCTTGTTGGCAATCTCCAAAGCAACCACTTTCGAGCTCATACCACCGGTACCGTGCGAAGATTTATCTTCGTCTACCACTTCTTTTTTAAGGTCGGAGAAATCGCTTACTTCTTCAATAGTTTCGGGCGATCCTTCCTTAAACGATTCTTTGGTATAAATACCGTTGGTATTAGTGGCAATAATCAATAAATCTACTTTTAAAAGTGCCGCGGTCAACGCTGCCAATTTATCGTTATCTCCAAATTGTATTTCGTCGGTGGCAACAGTATCGTTTTCATTGATAATTGGAATGTAACCGTTGTCTACCAATATATTGATGGTGTTTACAATATTCTTTTTTGAAACGTCTTTTTCAAAATCAGAATAGGAGAGGAGGCATTGCGATGCCAACAGCCCCAATTCTCTAAAGCTTTCTTGAAAAATACGTATTAAATGTGGCTGGCCAATGGATGTTAAAGCTTGCTTTACATTGATGTCTTCGCTGTAAGTGCTTTCCAGGTTTACAAATTGCTTGGCAACTACCTTTGCGCCGGAACTAACAATTACAAACTCGTAATCGTCTTGCAGTGCTGCAATTTGCCGACCTATATCTTCGATTTTCCCTCTTGATATTTGATCTGATTCTTTTGTAAGCGTATTGGAACCTATTTTTAATAGAATTCTTTTTTTCTTCTTTTTGGGCTTACTCATTTTTCTGTTTTTAAATTATAGTTGTGTTTATTGCTCAGAGAGCTAAATATTCCGGTTTGACCAGAATGGATTATCAAATTTTTATTGTTAATTATTTCTGTTATCTAATTTGTCCGTTACCGTGAATATACCATTTGTTGGTAACCAAATGCTCAAGCCCGATGGGTCCTCGCTGGTGCAATTTATCGGTACTTATGGCCAATTCGCCACCCAATCCTAAGGCTCCACCATCTGTAAATCTAGTTGAAGCATTATGATATACTGCGGCAGAATCTACTGTTGTCATAAACAAATCGGCTACATCATTATCCTTGGTAATAATAGCTGCCGAATGCCCGCCCGAATATTTGTTGATTTTTGCAATGGCATCTTCAACAGAATCGATAACGCCAATTACAATTTTATAATCTAAAAATTCTTCATACCAAATATTATCATCTTCAATTACAGTTACACTGTCAAAATTATTCAATTCCTTATCCACATGGACATCTACATTAAATTCGGCTAACCGATCTAATAACTTGGCTACAAAATCCTTGTAATTTGGAAGGTTGGTATCTATTAAAACCTTGTCCAGTGCATTACATGCGGATATTTTTGCGGTTTTGGCATTGATAATAACCTTCATGGCCAAATCAAGGTCGGCATTTTTATGAACATATACAAAGTTGTTTCCCCGGCCACTTACAATTACAGGGCAATTTGCGTTTTCTTTTACAAATTGAATCAACCGTTCCCCGCCACGTGGTACAATAAGGTCTATTTGTTGCGTGGGGTTTTCTAAAAAAGCCTGAGTCTCCTGTCGGTTAAACTGTAAATATTCAACCCACTCTGTTGAAACATTGTGTTTTTTCATGGCGCGGTGCCATAAATCTACAATCAAAAGGTTGGAATTTAGCGATTCCTTTCCACCTTTCAGCAAGATTTTGTTCCCGGATTTAAAGGCAATCCCGGCTGCTTCAACAGTTACGTCGGGTCTGGATTCATAGATAATCATAATGGTCCCAAAGGGGGCCGTTTTGTTAAAAATGTCCATTCCGTTATCATGCTTAAAATGAAACCGCTCTTTTCCCAAAGGATCTTCTTGCGATGCCAATTCTTTTAACGACGCTATCATTCCGTCTATTTTAGCATCGTCTACCTTTAGGCGGTCTTCCATGGCAAGATCTTCGCCATTGTAGCCGTCGAGGTCTTTTTTGTTTGCTTTTATAATGGCATATTGCTCCTCGCGGATCAATTCTGCCATTGTTGTTAATACATTATTTCTTTCGGAAATTGTCAGTATTTTATTCATTACAAATTTTGATTTTTTAAAACATCGGACAAAGCTTCAAAAAAGCTGTCCATATGATGCTTTTGAATCGTTAATGGCGGTAAAATTCTTAATAAGTTCTTATTTGACGAGCCGCCGGTAAATATTTTTTTCTCGTAAATAAGCGCTTTTCTTATTTCTGATACATTTTGTCCAAACTCCATTCCAAGCATGAGCCCTCTACCTTTAAGTTTTTGTAAACTATTGATTTTCTTGGCTTTTTCTTCAAAATAAGCAGCTATTTCATTCACATTATCGATCAATTTTTCATTTTCAATAACGTCCAGAACAGCAAGCGCAGCAGCACATGCCAAGTGATTGCCTCCAAAGGTAGTGCCCAGCATTCCGTGTTTGGCTTCAAATTTAGGGTGTATTAAAACCCCGCCAATAGGAAAGCCGTTTGCCATGCCTTTGGCAACTGTAATTATGTCAGGTTGAATGTCATGATGCTGAAAGGCAAAGAATTTCCCGCTTCTTCCGTAACCGGATTGAATTTCATCTAAAATTAAAGCTACATGATGTTTTTTGCACAATTTGACCACTCCTTGTAAAAACTCGGTGGCGGGCTCGTCTAATCCGCCAACGCCTTGAATGGGTTCAATAATAACCGCACAAACGTCACCGAACGCTAATTCATAATCTAAAGAGTGAAGTTGGTTAAAAGGAAGGAATGTGGTGACGCTGTGCTGGTTATTAATAGGAGCGTTTATAGCCCTATTGTCTGTAGCTGCAACTGCTGCAGATGTTCTTCCGTGAAAAGCATTTTTAAAAGCAATGACACGCGATTTATTGGTGTGAAACGATGCTAATTTTAATGCGTTTTCATTGGCTTCTGCCCCAGAATTGCAGAGAAACAAACTATATTCCTCGCAATTAGAAAGCCTTCCTAATCTTTCTGCCAGCTCCACTTGAAGCGGATTTTGAATGGCATTGGAGTAGAAGCCCAATTTGTTTACTTGTTCGGTAATGCGTTCTACATACGTAGGATGAGCATGGCCAATGGAGATAACGGCATGGCCTCCGTAGAGGTCTAAATATTCTTGCCCGTTCTCGTCGTAAACATACACGTCTTTTCCCTTTTCGGGAGTAACGTTGTATAAAGGGTAAACATCAAACAGTTTCATTTATTGTATACAGAGTTTATTATTTTATTGTTAAGCCGTATTCCTTGAAGGTGTTTTTGGCTTTGGTCCTTATTTAATATCGCTAATTCGTTTATAAGCGGCCATAATTCCTTTTATTACGGCAGAGCTTAGCCCATTGTGTTCCATGGCATTCAGGCCTTCAATGGTGCATCCCATTGGGGTGGTTACGTTGTCTACCTCAACTTCGGCATGTGTACCGTCTTCTATTAATGCGGCGGCACCAATAGCTACCTGAGCCGAAATTTCCTGTGCCTCGTGCGGGTGAAAGCCCATTTGCACGCCACCTTGTGTCAATGCTCTTAAAAAGCGAAGAAAGAATGCCGTGCTGCTTGCGCCCAATACGGTTGCCGCTTGCATGAGGCGTTCTTCGATAACCATGGTTTTTCCAATGGTCCCGAACATTTTTTCCACAAACGATACGTCTTCATGCTCCATATCGTCGGCACAGATAAACGACATGGATTGTTGCTTAACGGCGGCGGTATTTGGCATGGCCCTTATTACTTTGTTGTTTGGAACAATTTCGTTGATTTCGCTAATGGAAACCCCGGTAACGGTAGAGATTAATATTTGATCGTTTTTTAGGTGCCCCTTTATTTCGTTAAGAACGATTTTTAAAATTCTTGGTTGAATACAAAGGATAACCCATTTAGATTGTTTTATGGCCTGCACATTGTCTGCCGTAACAGAAACACCTGCCTGTTTTTTAATAATTTCCAGATTTTCGTCTGATTTGTCTGCTACTAAGATGTTCTTTGGATCAAATAAATCGCTGGATGCGAGTCCTGTAATGATCGATTTTCCTAGATTTCCTGACCCAATAACGGTAACTTCCATTTTGTTTTGTTTTTTAGTTTTAGAAATAACTTCCTTTTAATTTAAGTCCGTCGCATTCATCAAAACCAAAAAGTAAGTTCATGTTTTGCACTGCCTGACCAGAGGCGCCTTTTATTAAATTATCTATGACACTAGTGATAAGCAGCACGTCTTCGTGCTTGTGAAGATGTATAAAACAATTGTTGGTATTTATTACCTGTTTTAAATGAACTTCTTTGGTTGATAAATGTGTGAACGGGTCTTTAACATAAAAATCCTTGTATAAATTCCAAGTTTCTTCCAAACTATTTTCAAATTTCATATAAGATGTTACAAAAATCCCCTTGGTGAAATTGCCGCGTTGCGGAAGCATAAAAATGTTTGGTTGGTTGTTCTGGAGGCTCACAATACTTTGATTGATCTCCCCTAAATGTTGGTGTGTAAATGGTTTGTACCAGGAAATATTATTGTTTCTCCAACTAAAATGCGATGTCGCCGATGGAGAAACCCCGGCCCCGGTACTTCCGGTAATGGCATTGATATGAATATTGGCTGCCAACAGGCCTTTTTTTGCCAAAGGGAGCAATGCCAACTGAATGGCCGTAGCAAAACACCCCGGATTGGCTATATTTTGTGCATTTTTAATTTTTTCTTTTTGCAGTTCGGGCAACCCGTAAACAAATTCCCTTTTTTTGTAATTAGAGTCTTTATCCAGTCTAAAATCATTGCTTAAATCAATAACCTTTGTTTTTGCCGAAAAAGAATATTCGTCTAAAAAAGCTATGGAATTACCGTGCCCAAGGCATAAAAAGAGTACATCTACCTCTGGGTTGATAGTATCGGTAAATTTTAAACTACAACTACCAACAAGGTCTTCGTGCGTTTCGGCAATAGGCTTCCCGGCTCTTGTTGTGCTATATACAAAATCTATTCCGGCGTGCGGGTGATTTATTAAAATCCTGATGAGTTCGCCTCCTGTATATCCTGAGCCTCCTATAATTCCTGCTTTAATCATTTTTTTATGCTGTTTGTTGCTGTGTTGTTATGCTGTTATACTGTTATGCTGAGCTTGCCCGCCTGCCATGGCATTTCGGGCAGGTTGAAGCACTGTTCAAAAACCCTTCTACATACTGAAGCTAAATTCAGCACAGGTGCTCAGGGTGACATTTGTTAATCAATTATGATTGACCGACTGATGGATTTTTGCCGCATTGGCATTTATTTTGATAAATCCTTTGGCTTCATCGGCGCTCCAGCCCTTGTTCATTTCGCCATAGCTGCCAAATTTGGCATTCATTAAATCGTGTTTCGACTGGATTCCATCAATAAAAAACCGGTACGGATGCAAGCTCACCCATACATCTCCAGAAACATTTTTTTGAGTATCTGTTAAAAAAGTTTCGATGTTCCGCATAACCTCATCCAAGTAATTTCCTTCATGCAATAACATTCCGTACCAATTGGCCAGATAATCTTTATGCTGCTGTTGCCATTTGGTCAATACGTGTTTTTCCAAAGTATGGTGTGCTTTAATAATTACCATGGGCGCGGCGGCTTCAAAACCAACCCTTCCTTTTATGCCGATAATGGTATCGCCAACATGGATATCTCTTCCAATGGCAAATTGCGAAGCTATTTCGTCCAGTTTTTCAATAAGTGCTACAGGTTTTCCCTTTTTTCCGTCAATTGCACTAAGTTCTCCTTTGGTAAAAGTCAGTTTTACTTTTTGTGTTCCCATGTTTTCAAGCTGACTTGGGTAAGCTTCGCTTGGCAGGGGCAAGTGGGAGGTAAGGGTTTCGTCGCCACCAACGCTGGTTCCCCATAAACCTTTATTGATGGAATATTTGGCTTTTTCCCAAGCCATGTGCACTCCTTTACTTTTTAGGTAATCTATTTCTTCCTGTCGGGATAGTTTATTGTCCCGAATTGGTGTGATAATTTCAATTTCGGGGGCCAAAATCTGAAAAATCATATCAAACCGTACTTGGTCGTTTCCGGCCCCGGTACTTCCATGGGCAATATATTTTGCTCCATTCTCTTTGGCATAATTTACAATTTCGATAGCCTGCACAATCCTTTCTGCACTAACCGATAGCGGATAGGTATTGTTTTTAAGTACATTTCCATAAATAAGGTATTTTACTACTTTATCATAAAATGTTTGAACGGCATCAAGGGAAACATATGTTTTAGCACCCAAAGTCAATGCCTTTTTTTCAATTTCTTGTATTTCTTCTTTAGAAAAACCTCCGGTGTTAACACTTACGGCATGTACTTCGTAACCACTTTCCGATAAGGATTTTGCACAATAAGATGTGTCCAGGCCGCCACTGTATGCCAATACTAATTTCTTCATTTTTTAGATTCTTTTTCTTTCTTTTTTTCTTTGTTAAGAAATAGGGATTCTTTAATGTTTTTTAATCGTGTAAGTACTTTAGAATCGTACTTGTGTTTGTGCTGCGCTTTTTTGTTTTTTTCTTTTTCTACCGGATCGTACAGCATTCCGGTACACAGGCACATTCTTCCTTCGTTTCGGGTTAGGATATCAAAATTTCTACAGGTTTTGCATCCGTTCCAAAAACTGGGATCGTCTGTAAGCTCAGAAAAAGTAACGGGTTCGTAGCCTAAATCGTAATTAATTTTCATCACGGCCAAACCTGTTGTAATCCCGAAAATTTTTGCATCGGGAAACTTTTTTCTGCTGTGTTCAAAAACCTTCTTTTTAATATCGGTAGCCAATCCTTTTCCCCTAAAATCAGGATGAACAATCAGTCCCGAATTGGCCACGAATTTTCCGTGCCCCCATGTTTCAATGTAGCAGAACCCGGCAAATTTTGTTCCTTCAAGGGCAATCACCGCATTCCCGTTTTGAATTTTGGTGGTAATATATTCAGGAGTACGTTTGGCAATACCGGTTCCGCGCTGTTTTGCAGATTCTTCAATGGTATCGCAAATTTCCTGGGCATAGCCAATATGCGTATCGTTTGCAATAAGTATTTGCATTCAATTACCTTGTTAAAAAATTAATGAAAATTTGAAAATGTTTTTTTGAAAGGGGAGCTGGACACACCTAGCTCCAAAAAGAATATCGCACCCTTACGGGCGACGACGGCGTGGGAAACGAACATGGCGAACAGGAACCAATACATATGAAGGCGTCGTTAATACAAGCAACGCTTTCAATGTGGTTATAATATTTCTAAGTTCTTTTTGCATAATGCAAATATTCGTTCTCTTTGTTTAATTCTACAGTACAATATTAGCAATAATAATTAGATTAAAAAGCGTAATCTTTGTTAAATTTGTAACAAACTAACGTAAACCTTATTTAATCTATGGTTAGAACTGTTAAACAATTCAATACAAACAATATTGAAGTGTTTAAAAACAAATTGTTGCAATGGGCAGCGCAATTCAATGAAGTTGTTTGGCTGGACAGTAATCAATACCGGCAATCGCACAGCAGTTACGAGGCTGTTTTGGCCGTTGAGGCCTTTACTTCCCTAAAAACAGATACCCAAAATGCATTTTACGATTTAAAAGAATATCAGAGCATTACCAACGATTGGCTGTTTGGATATTTAACGTACGATTTAAAGAATACCGTTGAGGAACTTACGTCCGATAATTATGATGGATTGGAGTTTCCCGATCTTTTTTTCTTTCAGCCCCAAAAATTATTCTTGTTGAAACAGGGCACTGTGGAAATGCATTACCTGAAAATGATTGATGACGAAATGGAAAATGATTGGGAAACTATTCAAAATATAGAAATCCCAAGTAAAGAACCGCCAAATCAACAGGATGTAAAAATAAAATTACGCATACATAAAGATGAATATTACAATAAAGTAAAGGAAATGCTTCGCCATATTCATCGCGGCGATATTTATGAAGCCAATTTTTGTCAGGAATTTTATGCTGAAGATACCGAAATAGACCCTTTAAAAACTTTTTTAAACCTCAATGCTATTTCCAAACCGCCTTTTGCCACATTTTTAAAACACGATTGCCATTATTTATTGTCGGCTTCACCCGAAAGATATATCCGCCGGGAAGAAAATACCATTATTTCCCAGCCCATAAAAGGCACTGCCAAAAGGGCCCTTACGCCCGCCGAAGATAAATTATTGGTTGAAAAATTGAAGAACGACCCGAAAGAGCGTTCTGAAAATGTAATGATTGTGGACCTGGTTAGAAACGACCTCTCACGCATTGCCGTGAAAGGAAGCGTAAAAGTGGAAGAATTGTGCCAAGTATATACTTTTTTGCAGGTACATCAACTTATATCTACCATTCGTGCAGAAGTTGCCCCCGAAACCAATTCCGTCGACATTATTAAAGCAGCCTTTCCCATGGGGAGCATGACCGGGGCGCCCAAGGTTTCGGCCATGAAAATTATAGAAAAACTAGAAGAAACCAAACGTGGTTTGTACAGCGGGGCAGTGGGCTATTTTGCGCCAAATGGCAATTTCGACTTTAATGTAATTATTAGAAGTATTTTGTACAATTATAAAAAAAGATATGTATCTTTCTCCGTCGGAAGTGCCATTACCGCACAATCCATTCCCGAAAATGAATACGAAGAATGTTTGATTAAAGCCAAAGCCATGCGGCAGGTGCTAGAATAAATATAGAATATACTAAAACGATTAAATAAATGAAAAAACTGGTTCTTTCCCTACTTTTTGTAGTTGCTTATTCCCTAAATGCACAAAATAACAATCCTGTTTTTCCCGGTTGGTATGCCGATCCGGAAGGAATAATTTTTAACGATGAATATTGGATTTTCCCTACGTATTCTGCTCCGTATGAAGAACAAGTGTTTTTTGATGCTTTTTCTTCCCCCGATTTGGTACATTGGACCAAGCATGAAAAAGTATTGGATACATCTGCGGTAAAATGGGCAAAACGGGCCGTTTGGGCACCGTCTATTATTGAAAAAGACAATAAGTATTACTTGTTTTTTGGCGCGAACGACATACAGAACGACCATGAATTGGGCGGGATCGGGGTAGCCGTTTCCAATGCACCGGGCGGCCCGTACAAAGATTTATTGGGAAAACCACTTATTGATAAATTCCATAACGGCGCACAGCCTATCGATCAGTTTGTGTTTCACGACCAAGACGGACAGTATTATTTAATTTACGGGGGATGGAAACACTGCAACATTGCAAAATTAAATGACGACTTTACGGGGTTTGTTCCTTATGAAGACGGTACCGTTTTTAAAGAGATTACCCCTGAAGGTTATGTTGAAGGCCCTTTTATGTTTATACGCGATGGAAAATACTATTTTATGTGGTCTGAAGGAGGATGGACAGGACCAGATTACAGTGTGGCCTACGCCATCGCCGATTCGCCCATGGGGCCTTTTAAGCGTATTGATAAAATATTGCAACAAGATCCAGAAATTGCCAATGGAGCCGGGCACCATTCTGTAATTAAAGTTCCGGACGCCGACACGTATTATATTGTTTATCACAGACGTCCGATGTCTGAAAAAGGAAGGGATTTCCGCGAAACCTGTATTGAAGTCATGGAGTTTGATGAAAACGGACACATACTTCCCGTTAAGATCACCAAAGAAGGTGTAAAAGCGCATCCTTTAAAAAAATAAAACCTTATAAACCAAAACCCGCAAATTTTTTGAAAAACTTGCGGGTTTTAATTAGCTATTGTAACAGTATTTTAAATAATTCTAACTAAAAAATAGCGTATTTCATTACAATTTACGATTTTAGGGGTAACTAACCATTACCCCAAATCCATTTATGGAATACCAAGGTTATCATTTTTATTGTCGAAATAAACGCTTGTTTGGCCAATATTGGCATAGGGAATCACCAAAATCAGCAGTAATATTAGTGCATGGCATGGGCGAGCACAGTGGGAGGTACACAAGTTCTTTAATCCCGGAATTGGTTCATGCAGGATATGCCGTTTTTAGTTTCGACCATTTTGGTCATGGCCATAGTGAAGGAAAACGTGGACATTGCCCAAGTTATAAAGCTGTTTTGGACAGTGTTGAAGCTGTGTTTGAAAAAAAAGAAGAAGTGTTTCCTGGGCTCCCGGTATATTTATACGGGCATAGCATGGGTGGAAATGTGGTGTTAAACTATGCTATGCAGCGTAACCCCGAAATTGAGGGTATTATTGTTACGAGTCCGTTTTTACGTATGGCATTCGATCCACCCAGCTGGAAAATCAATATGGGCAAAATTTTTTATTACATACTTCCTTTTGTAACAATGCCCAGCGGGATTGAGCCCAAATACATATCAAGGGATGAGCGGGAAATTGAAAAATATAAAGAAGACCCTTTGGTGCACGATCGCATAAGTCCAAACTTTACCTTTCCTTTTATAAAATGGGGCGAATGGGTGCTTAACAATGCCAAAGCGATTGAGAAACCAATATTATTGCTTCATGGAACTGGAGATTACATTACAAGTCATTGGGCAAGCAAGGCTTTTGCAAAACAATCAGATTTTGTTACCCTAAAACTATACAAAGGAGGCTACCACGAATTGCACAACGACCTGGAAAAAGAAGATGTCTACAAAACCGTTATTGAATGGTTGGACGGTCAATTATATGGTGAAAGGGTAAGTCAATAGCACTTTTTTTTGCTGCAAAGTATTTATTTTAATAACTTAAATATCATCCCTTTTGCAATAAAAAATCAAAACATATTCATTTAAAAATGTCTTTAACTACTTTTGTGATATGTTAGAAAAATTCCATCATCATATAAACGGGCATTTGTCTTTTTTATCTTCATCACGTATTGCAGTTGCCGTGAGCGGTGGAATAGACAGCATGGTTTTATTGTATTTGTTCCATCAATTAAAAATGGATGTTTGTGTCCTGCATTGTAATTTTCAGTTACGCGGTGCCGTAAGTGATGCCGATGAGCAATTTATTCAGAAACAAGCAAAAAAATACGGGATTCCTTTTTACAGTGTACGTTTTGATACCAATGCGTATGTTGAAAAATACAAAACATCAACACAGATTGCCGCAAGGGATTTGCGGTACAAATGGTTCGAGGAACAAAAGGACGTTTTGAATTTTGATTATCTATGCACGGCACATCATGCCGACGATAGCCTTGAAACGTTTTTAATAAACTTGTCACGGGGCACGGGTTTGCAGGGCTTAACGGGCATTCCAGAAGTCAACAACTATATTGTGCGCCCCTTGTTGTTATTTTCGCGCGAAGAAATCCAAGAGTTTGCAATTCATAACAACATACTTTGGCGGGAAGATAGCAGTAATGCCGAAACAAAATATTTGCGCAATAAATTGAGACACGATATTATTCCGAAGCTAAAAGAGATAAATCCTGCATTGCTAAATAACTTTAAACGTACCGTTGAAAACCTAAAAGGGGATGCCAAATTGATAGAAAACAACATCGTAAAATTACGATCGGATATTTTTATTGAAGAAAATGATAAAATCATTATTGAAATCGATAAATTAAAAAGCCTTTCCCCAAGGCTAACATATCTATTTTACCTCTTTGCCGATTATGGTTTTACCGAACCTAACGAAATTGAAGATATTTTGCAATCGCAAAGCGGAAAACAGCTTCTTTCTGAAACCCATAGACTGGTAAAAGACCGGGATTCCATCATTATAACTCCTGTTGATTTTCAAAATAAAGAGGAAATATATTGTATCTATGAAGAAAATAGCCGGTTAACAACACCAATCAATTTGTCTATAGATTTAGTAGACCATATAAACACGTCGAACCCTTGTACAGTCTATGTTGATAAAGAAAAGTTAAAGTTTCCCCTAAAACTCAGGAAATGGAAAAATGGTGACTATTTTTACCCCTTTGGAATGCAAGGGAAGAAGAAAATAAGTAAATACTTTAAAGACGAAAAATTCTCGCTTCCAGATAAAGAACAACAATGGTTGCTTTGCAATAATAACAATGAAATTATTTGGGTTATTGGTCACAGGGCCGATAACCGATATAAAGTAACCGAAAAAACGAAGCAAATAATTAAAATTGAAAGCGTTGATGCGTAATTTACTAATTGGTTTTATACTTTTATTGACTACTTTTTTACAGGCACAGGAACCGGTAAAATGGAGTACTTCCGTAGAAAAAATATCTGAAACAGAATACAACTTAATAATCAATGCAGAAATTATCGAGCATTGGCATTTATATGCACAAAACCAGCCGCTTGGCGAGGAAGCAGCAATTATTCCAACCGAGTTTACTTTTCAAAATGTAGGCAAGGACATTGAATTGGTGGGCGGCATAGAGGAGGGCGAGCCCGTAACTGAATTTGATAAAATATTTGAAATGGAACTGGCCTATTTTGCCAATAGCGCCACATTTAAACAGCGTATAAGGCTTATAAACCCCGAAACGCCTTCGGTTATTGGGCTGGTACAATATCAGGCCTGCGATGACGAACGTTGCATATTTAGGGATGCCGATTTAGGTTTTTCCCTTGACGGGAACAAAGTTTCTTTTAATAAGGAAGTAGACGGCCAAAGCATTAATTTAATCGAAAATTTGGAACTGCCCATAAAAAACAAAGACCTTTTAAATTACGAGCAGGGTGATAGCTCTGGGCAGGAAAAAGATCTTACCAGTTTGTTCATACTTGGGTTTTTAGGCGGACTTATAGCATTGCTTACGCCTTGTGTGTTCCCAATGATACCGCTTACAGTTTCATTTTTTACCAAGCAGTCGGGAAATAAAAGAAAAGGAATATCCAATGCGGTGCTTTATGGCGTATTTATCATTGGGATTTACATGGCTTTGAGCATTCCCTTTCACTTTTTAGATTCCATCGCCCCCGAAATTTTAAATAACATTTCAACAAATGTATGGCTCAATGTAATTTTCTTTGTCATTTTTATCTTTTTTGCATTTTCGTTCTTTGGGTTTTACGAACTTACCTTGCCTTCGTCTTGGGGAAATAAAATGGATTCGGCATCGGGTTCCGGAGGGATTGTAGGCATATTTTTCATGGCATTAACATTGGCCATTGTATCTTTTTCGTGTACGGGTCCCATTCTGGGCTCGTTGTTGGCAGGCTCGCTTTCCAACGATGGCGGTGCTACCCAGTTAACAGTTGGTATGACTGGCTTTGGTGTTGCCTTGGCATTACCGTTCGCACTGTTTGCACTATTCCCAAATATGTTGAAGTCATTGCCTAAATCCGGCGGTTGGATGAATACTACCAAGGTAATACTTGGTTTTTTGGAGCTGGCACTGGCATTTAAGTTTTTATCAAATGCCGATATGGTAGAGCATTGGGGAATACTCAAAAGGGAAGTATTTATCGGGATATGGATTGTTATTTTTGTGGCCATGGCCTTGTATGTGTTCGGACTTATCCGTTTTCCGCATGATGGCCCCAAGAAAAAACTAAGTTTTTACAGGGCTATTTTTGGGATTGCCATTGTTTGCTTTATTATTTATTTGGTTCCCGGGCTTCAAAAGTCCAAAGAATCCAATTTAAAAATGCTTAGTGGTTTTCCGCCTCCCGTTTTTTATAGCATTTATCCACAGGAAAGCAATTGCCCATTGGGACTTACTTGTTTTAAGGATTTTGAAGAAGGCCTGGCCTATGCCCAAGAGCACAACAAGCCCATTTTGTTGGATTTTACGGGTTGGGCATGCGTAAATTGCCGTAAAATAGAAGAAAATGTATGGAGCGAACCCGAAATTTTTTCGTTACTGAACGAAAATTATGTGCTTATTTCTTTATATGTGGACGACCGAAAAAACCTATCGGAAGATGAACAGTTCAATTTTAAAACAGAAAATGGCCGCGTAAAGGAAATAAAAACCATCGGGGATAAATGGGCCACCTTTCAAACCATTAACTTTAGAACGGCTTCGCAACCTTATTATATTTTAATGTCGCCAAGCTTTGAATTGCTTAATCCCCCACAACAATATACCGATGCCGTAACTTATTACGAATGGCTTAAATCCGGGTTGGAGAATTACAAGGAAATAAAATAGGCTGCCTTATCTATAATTTCCATAAGTAGAGCAATTCCACAGAAAAAAATGAACGATTACAAAACACTCGAGACCGATAGGCTTTTAATAAAACCAACTACCACAAACGATGCCGATTTGGTGTACAAATTGTTTAATACCCCACATTGGATTCGATATATAGGCGATAGAAAGGTAAAATCTATAAAAGCTGCGGTTGCTTATATTGAAAACAGCATGCTTCCCCAGCTTAAAGAATTAGGCTATTCCAATTATACCGTTATTAGAAAATCGGACCAAATAAAAATAGGGAGCGTAGGCCTATACGATCGGGAAGGGGTAGAAGGGATTGACATAGGTTTTGCCTTTTTGCCCGAATACGGAAAAAAGGGATATGCATTTGAAGCATCCAAAAGATTGTTGCAGGCTGCTTTTGAAGATTTTAAGCTGAAAGAAATAAAGGCCATAACCAAAAAAGACAATATTTCGTCGCAAAAACTTATCGAAAAGCTCGGTTTAAAGTTAGAGGGAACCACAGGGCTTCCCAATGAAACAGCCGAATGGTTGCTTTATAAAATAGAAATAACCGCTTTTTCTATAGCCAAGTAAACGGTCTCGGCTATGAACAGTTGGGAATTTTAAGCCCTGACTTTTCGGTTTGGCACCGACCTCTGTTTTATGTTCATACTTTCGTTTTATCACTTTCGCCCCAATTGTTTATAGGAGCCATTGTTGGCGGTAGTTTTTTATTGGTATTTTTCCAAAGCTTCCTTATATATTGCTTCGGTTTGGTCTTTAAATCTACTTTTATTAGTTAAAAATACATTCAGCTTCTCAGATATACTTTTGTAGATTAGTTGATGTGCTTTATTCGCTAAAGTATTTTCATCGTAAACATCCATTTCAAAATCATCTTCTGTAGCGAAATCTAAAAGTTTCAATAAATCATCTTTTTCTATTTTGTCAATTTCAGTCCATATTTCAGGTTCGTTTTTGTCTTTTATAAAAAAGGCTTGGTTATCATCAATCTTTAAGAATTTCATAATTCATTGTATTTCGTTGGTTGTATGCTTCTTCTCCTGCTTCAAGACAGTTCATAAGTACATCTAAATTTTTAATCAATTCTCCATCAACATTTTTTAATGTTTTACTTGTAGGATGCCCAAAAAAGACTTTATATTCTACATTTCCACTGTTAACTAATTTTTGTGTAAAAACAAGATGGTTTGGATTGATTGAAGCTCCAATGGTACTATTATGAGTGACTACAATTACAGGGATTTCTTTTGCAATTTCTTTAATTAACTCGTTTACTTCACTTTTTAGAAAAATATTATCAAATGAAGATTCAGGCTCATCAATAAGTAATAAGTCGTGTTTTAAGGCATCACTTATTTCGTGAAGCAAATTGAATTCCGAGCGTTCACCTCCAGAAACCTCATAACCGTGTTTATTTAGTGTTCTGTAATCTATGTCCACAAAATATTTATAGAAATCAGTTTCTTCAATTCCTACATTTTGAAGTGCAATTAAAAATTTATATGGATTCTCATAATTATTAAATGCTTCGCTAAATCCTAAATTAGTCTTGCTTTTCTTTTTAAGCTGGTTTGCTCCAGTATATTTTTTAGTTTTTGCCAAGACTTTAAAACCTCTTATCTCCTTACTGTCAATTACTTTTTCTGTTTGAACATTCTTAACAAGTCTAGTAAATTTTTGAACTTTAATTTTTTCAAATTGAATTTTTTCAAAATCAACATCCTCAATTGAAGTTGTTGTTGAACGAAATCTCAAACTTTCTTTTATTGATTCAATTAGACTATTTGTCCAATCCTTTTTTAGATTCTTTTCATAAAGTTCATTGTGTTTTTCGATAAGTTCAGTTCTGTAATTAAGTTCTTTAAACTATCATCAGTGATATGCTTGTTGACAATGTCTTTATACTCATTAGTTTCAAGTAAGGTTTCTGTTGCCGAGATTAGTTTTTTTAGGTTTTCTAAATTGTCTAATGTAAATTTAGTTTCGTTATATATGAAAATGTATCTAAATTATCGCTTTCTGAAGCATACTTTTTAAGTGAACTTAAATATTTTTCGAGAGAAATATCATTTGATTTAAGGTCAATTTCGTTAACATCTAAAACGACATCTTTGAATTCTTTTAAATAGTTTTCGGTTACTAAACTGTGTCTTGTTGTAACTAATTTTTTAAAATTTTCTTTATCGTTTTGAAGCAGAGAGAATTGTCTTAAATATTTTACATTATCAAAGTTATCGCAAATCTTGTCTAAAGTGTAAGTTTTTCCAGAAGAACGTCCGCCAACAATAACATTTAAGCCCGTTGATAAAATTATACCGTCATCTGTAGCTTGGAAAAAATCATTACCATCTTCTTTAGAAAGAAAAACCTTTGTTTTGTCATATAAACAACCTTTAATTGCGTTTAAGGTTGTGTCTTCTGCATCTACGAATGTTTGTTTGGTGGGATATGAAGGCATATTTTCAACAAACCTAGTCACTAAATATTACAGGTGTTAGTTTGTCCGCTTCTTTAATACAAGCTTTAAACTTTCTCAAACTCGTTACCTCTCCAACAAAAATGTTGTCTCCAAATTTTGTTATTGTGTTTGGTTTGATATTTGGTTTTTTGTCGTAATGTGGAATTAAAAGATAATTGTTTAGGTTTGGGAAAATTTCAATTAGTTGTTCATAACTAATTGAGTCATCTTTCGTGGGAATTAAGTCTTTTACTTTTTGACATTTTAAATTAAAGTCATCAAGTAGTTCATTTTCTGAAATCAGAAGTAAATGACCACTTTCTAAATCAATCTCTATTCCTGGGAAAACTTTTATATTTAACTCTTGACAAATGTGTTCAAATTGGATTTTGTCAAACAAGTTATGGTTTGTAATTGCGATACAATCAATTTCTAATAAATCAACATATTCTTTTAGTGATTCAATATTAAAATCGAAGTATCTGTTGTCACTAACAGATTGAACAGTATGAATATGTAAATCTATTTTTTTCAATTTTCACGGTTTTCTTTTAAAATTACC
The DNA here is from genome assembly GCF_029603165.1 of Galbibacter pacificus. Classification (GTDB taxonomy): domain Bacteria; phylum Bacteroidota; class Bacteroidia; order Flavobacteriales; family Flavobacteriaceae; genus Galbibacter; species Galbibacter pacificus. The sequence continues at coordinate 596,577 of NZ_JAQSVC010000002.1, read as the reverse complement.
GCCAACTCGTATATAACGGTAAAAACCCTCTTCGGGAGAAAGAGGTTACATCTCGATGTATTTGTTTTTAATGCCATAAAGTACAAGGCCTATGCGGCTTCTTACGTCAAGTTTTTCGAATAAACTTTCCCTATATCCATCAATGGTCTTGGGCGACAGGAACATTTCGGCAGCAATTTCTTTATAGGTCATTTCTGTACAGGCAAGTTTTAAAAACTCTATTTCCCTGTCTTTTAGTTGAATGCCATGATCGTCGTTTTGCTTTTTATCAATGGTATCGAGCAGTTTATTTGTAATCCTGTCGGAATAATAAAAACCCTTTTCAATAACATCGTTCAGGGCATTTTCAAAAATTTCGGGATGAATATCTTTTAGCAGGTATCCTTTGGCACCAAGGCGCAACATTTTAATAATGGTTTCTTCGCTATCGTCCATGGAAAGGGCAATGGCTTTTTGTGCAGGATGGTTTTCTTTTAGCCATTCCATGGTTTCTATGCCGTTCATTATTGGCATATTGATGTCTAATAATACAATATCGGGCATATCGTTTTCATTCAATGCTTCAATGAATTTTTGACCGTTCGTAGCATGAAGGGTTACATGATATTCATTAAATGAATCAATCAGGGAAGTTAGCGATTTAGCAAATAAAGAATGATCGTCTACAACTGCAATACTATACTTTTTCATTTTTGGTGGGCTTCGTTGGATACTTCAAAGTTACTGAAACTCCTTCATTTTTTCCAGTTTTAATTGAAAAATTTGCGCCTATCAATTCGGCTCGTTTCCGCATGTTTAGCAGGCCCGTGCCCTTTTTTTCAGCTTCAATATCAAAACCGATTCCGTTATCGGTTGCATTTACATACAGTTCATGTGATAAATATTTTACAATTATGGTAAGAAGTGAAGCTTTAGAATATTTTACAACGTTCGAAAAGCATTCCTGAAAAATCCTAAAGATAATGATTTCGTCTTTCTTGTTGATATCATAAGGAATTCCTTCAACATCGTACTCGATGCGTAAAAAATTGAGTCGCTTAAACCTATTTATTTCATTTTCCAGCGATTCCTGAAGACCGATATTCGAAACAAAGTCGGTGTTCAATGCATGAGAGAGCTGCCTGAGCTCCTTAAGTCCTTGCCCCAACACATTAGAGGCTTCTTCAAAAGATTTTTTTTGTTCGTCGGGAACGTCTGTTTTTAACATGTTCAGCTGCATTTTGGCTACAGAGAGCAATTGCCCGATATTGTCGTGCAGTTCCCAACTAATATTTTTAAAAGTCTGTTCCTGTATTTCCGTTTGCGCCTTTGCTAGCTCTTGCTCGAATTTTTGGCGTTCTTCGGCTTTTTCTATTAAAAGTTGTGTTTTTCGGCGTTGGTATGCCAAGAAAAAGCTTACAACAAATACAATAAGAATTACTATAAGAACACTTACATATACAATAAGACTTATAATTTCTTTTTCGTTTTCCATATAAATAAAAGAGCGCTGTAATTTCTAAAAAGGTACAAAAGCGCTACATAAGGTTAATCTAAAATTAATAGGGTCTTTACAAATTTAATTGAACTCGCCATTATTAAAAGGGCTATTTTCCCCTTTTTTAAAATTTAAACGGAATGCTTTTGTTATTTAGGGTACTTAACGGCTAGATTAACCATGCTTGATTTCTCTGGCATTTATTATAAAACCTGTAATAAAACTACCGTAAAGTATAAAATTCGAGAACAATAAGATGCTTAAATAGATTCCTTGATAGTTGTAAAATATCTTTGTGAACATCATGATAGGGATGGTAAGCAAATAATAAAAAAGGGAACCGGCCACCAACCAAAAGGAAAGTTCTTTATAGATTTTTAGAATTTTATTGGAATTAAAGACCTCTGTAAAATATAAAATAGTGGCGATTAATATAGCGATGGTCCCCGATATGCGTATTATCATCAAGTTTCTGGTGAAAAAGTCGGTTTTGTTCAACCATAAATCCAAAACTACTAAAAAACTGTACACTATAAATAAAAGGTAGATAATGGTTTGGTGCTTTTTTCTTTTGACCAATTCCTTGAAAAAGAACAAATAAAAATAAAAAGTTAGTATCCTGAATATGTTATAAATCCAACTATTTCTTTCAAATAACCTGTCCGGAAATATGCTTTTTGCAAAAATTGTTGTCCCCGATTGCGGATAATAATAGCAGTATACAATAAAAGAGCCTATTAATTCGGTAATTATAGTGGCTAAAAGTAAATACAAAAAATACCGATTGGGGGTATGTCGGTATTTCTTGTAAGTAATAAGTGCAATAATTGTTGTTAAAATAATTATTGCCGGGATAAAAGTTCTAGTAAACTGCATACATTTTTTTTAGCCTTTTGGCGGTGGCCAGTCGTTATAACCATCGTTATAAGAATCGACATCTTGGATCATTATGGGTTCGGCGGCTGCACTTTTTAGCGAAGCGGTTTCTGCTTTAGTCCCCGTTGGTTTTATAAAACCGGAAATATCGCCGTCTTTTTCGTCATCTTCATACATGCCAAGGGAAAAACGCAGGCCAAGGTCGGTATATCCTTTTTGCTTTGCTTCTTCTTTAAAATACTTGATGTATTCTTCCAATTCGTCTACAGACCACCAGAATTCGCATGAAAAATCTTTGCCAAACTCTTTTTTCAAAGCTTTCCGGATAGTTTTAGCAAACTTCTCCTCTAATTTTTGTGCCTTTTTTGGCGTGATACATTTTTTAGGTTTTTTTGCCATTTTTTGTTGGTTTATAATTAATTACATTTTAAGGCAAATGGTCTGCAAAGTCAGAAAAAACCTTACAAACCACTCACGTTTCAATGCCCTAAAATAAGTACTTTCTGTATCACTCCCTATAAAACGAGAATATTTTTGATGAAATGCTGTTAATTTCTGATATATCTATAAAAAATAACAGCGTCTAATTACTAAAACACAAATACTTCCGATGCCTTATTTTTTATAATACTCCAATAAATCGTTTAGTTTGGATGTGGAATCTTCCAGTCCACCAATACGGTTCCTCAACAGCCAATATTCCTGATGTTTATCAATTAAAGGCTGAAGTTCGTTAATAAGGGAATCTTTTTCATTTTGTGGAATGTTTTCAGTAGCATAACCATTGGCTTTTAGCCTTGCAATACCCAAATGGATACCGTGCTTGGCCAGGTTGGCAGCCTGTTCGGTTTCCTTTAGGATAATATCGGCATCTGGGGCGGTTGGTTTTCCTTGGTGCAATTCATCCAAGGCATCGTTAATTTCCTTTTCGGCAGCTTCCAAGCCCTGAATAGTGAGGTGTTTGGTCTGGTAATGCCCTTTCATGGTCCACATGTACCTTCTTAACATTAAATGAAAAGCATTTGCATTTCCGTTGGGAATATTGGCCTTTAAATAGGCATCACCGAGTTTTAAGATAGCTTTTCCGGTATTTCCGGTGGCATCCTCAAACACATAATGGTTTAGTTGAAACTCCAGATTGCCCAGTGTATCATCGGTATAATTCCAAGAATAGGCAGCGCCAACCAGTAAGGGCGCATAAGTAACCGAAAGTGGCTGAAAATGTCCATAATCGCCCCAATTGGTATTTAAATATCCCTTGGCATTGTTTTTTTGGCCTTGGACGGCCGCATTTTTTAGGTTTTCAAAAGCATTGTCGTTCCTTCCAATTTCCGAGCGCCATGTAGAAGTTCCGGGACATACATAAAAATCGATGCCTGCATTTTTAAATTTTGGCAAATTTTCGTCAAAAGGGTAGGAGGCACTATATCCCCAAACCAAAGCAGTCATGTTTTTAGGCAATTCATCAATTAATTCGGGATGGTTTAAAATAATATCGCCCCAAAATTGGGCTTCATAACCTTGCCTGTTCACCTCGTTGTTTAGTTTTTTCAGGTATTCCAGATAAACTTCGCCCTTGCCAATTTTTTCGCATGCTTCTTTAGACTTTCCCAAACATAATTCAACGGTTTCGTCCCCGCCTATATTGAAATAGTTGCTCGAAAAATTGGGCAATAATTCTTCATACAGGCTTTTCATCAATTCAAACGACCTTGGATCTACAGGGTTCAAACTTGTCCGCTTTCGGTTTCCCCAAATGGTCTTGCAGTCGGTAGGGCATTCGGCTAAATCTAAGTAAGTATCGTATTTCAACCAATTTTCCATATGCCCAAAAGAATTCTGATTGGGCACTAAGTCTATATGTTTTTTTTTGCAATAGGCATCTAGCTCCTTAATTTGCCCTGGCGTGAACGGACTTGCATTTTTCCATACTTCTTCATGGTTTTTGTATGCAAAGGTATGTTCTATGTAGAGTTGGAGTTCGTTGAGCTTCCAAGACGAAAACTTGTCTATTAATTGGTACATGGTTTCCATAGTAGGTACCTTGTCACGGCTTACATCCAGCATAACGCCACGTCTTTCAAAATTGGGCCAATCTGTTATTTTCAAGCACGGTACGGCTTTGTTTTCGGTAATGGCATACAATAATATTTGAAGCAGGGTTTGCTTGGCATAAAACAGCCCCGCGGGGTCATGGCCAATTAACTCAATGGTACTGGGTGTTATTTTTATGGAATATCCCTGTGGTTTTAGGGAAGTGGAGTCGATTTTTAAAACAATGTCGGCCTTTGGCGTGTTTGGTGTAGGAAACAGTTTTAATTCCCCATTAAAATCTTGGGTATTTAAAAAAGTAACAATATTGTTGATATATGCCGCATTTTGGAAAGAAAAGGAGTTGCAGGTATCAACAATTTCAATTTTTTGCGGGGGATTGATTAAATATTGTTTTAAATCCTGTCCCGATGCGCCCAAGTATATAAGGCTGAAAAAAAGTGTAAAGAATACCGATTTCATAAATATTAAAATTGTTAGAAAGGGCAATATACTAATTTTATGTTGTTACGGGGCTATGCTGTTATGATGTTGATAGTTACTCGTTGTTCGCATTTGTTGGCCTATTAACAATTAACCATTAACTATCGCAGTCACTTCGAGCGTAGGGAGAAGTCACATAATAATATAATGAGTCAATAAGTAAAAAAGGGAAGGTTTTTAGGTTTAGTATAGAGTACAGGGCGCAGAGTTCAAATTCACCTAACAAAGACCAAAGAGCAAGGTTTCAGGTTCATTTTCATGCCGTTATGTTGTTACGGAGCTTATGCTGTTACCAGTGGACTTGACTATTAACAATTAACAGTTAACCATTAACCATTAACAAATAACTAACTAGCACCTAATCCCTAATCCCTAATCCCTAATCCCTTTTCACTAATCCCTTTTCACTAATCCCTTTTCACTAATCCCTTTTCACTAATAACAATTAACCATTAACTATCGCAGTCACTTCGAGCGTAGGGAGAAGTCACATAATATAATGAGTTAATAAGTAAATAAGGGAAGGTTTTTTGGGGTTAGTGTAGAGTGCAGGGTTCAATGCTCAGGCGATTCTCCTTTGTCGAAGTGACTTGTCTTTGAATAAGAACTGTGGATTATTATTAGCACACAAACAATCATCAACGTAACAACATAACAACCAGCTCATTAACAGTTAACAATCAACTTTGTGCATGGAACCATGAACAGAAACCACAAATTCCTTCTAATTGTTTGTAAATCAAATATTATAGTTGTAAATTTGCACTCCTTTTTAGCAAAACCAAGAGGAAAAAGGGAAGAAAACTAAATATTTATATCAACACCTTCTGATGTTAATTATTGTTAACCTCTTGATTTAACACAGAATACAAATTTTATATCAGCACATGGCTGAAACTAAAGAAACACAAAAAGAGCAAGTAGCAGAAACAAAATCTGCTGAAGCAAAAACTGAAGTAAAAGAAACAATTTCTAAAGATGAGTTTCTTAAAAACTTTAACTGGCACAATTACGAAGAAGGAATTGACCAAGTTGAAGACGAAAAATTAAAAGAATTCGAAAACTTAGTTGAAGAGAACTTTGTTGACACAGCAGATGAGGAAGTTGTAGAAGGAACTGTGATTCACTTAACAGACAGAGAAGCGATTATCGACATCAACGCTAAATCTGAAGGTGTTATCTCTTTAAACGAGTTTCGTTACAACCCTAACCTAAAAGTAGGGGACAAAGTTGAAGTTTTAATCGACGTTCGCGAAGATAAAACAGGTCAATTGGTATTATCTCACCGTAAAGCCAGAACTATCAAGGCTTGGGATAGAGTTAATGCAGCTCACGATAAAGGTGAAATCGTTAATGGTTTTGTTAAGTGCAGAACTAAAGGAGGTATGATCGTTGACGTATTTGGTATCGAGGCGTTCTTGCCAGGTTCTCAAATTGATGTGAAACCTATCCGCGATTACGATGCATACGTTGGTAAAACAATGGAATTTAAGGTGGTTAAAATCAACCACGAATTCAAAAACGTTGTTGTTTCCCACAAAGCGCTTATCGAGGCCGATATCGAAGAACAGAAAAAAGAAATCATCGGGCAGCTTGAAAAAGGTCAAGTACTTGAAGGTACCGTTAAGAACATTACTTCTTACGGGGTATTCATCGACCTTGGCGGCGTAGATGGGCTTATCCATATTACAGACCTTTCTTGGTCGCGTATCAACCACCCGAACGAGGTTGTTGAACTAGATCAGAAATTAAATGTTGTAATCCTTGACTTTGACGATAACAAGTCTAGAATTCAATTAGGTCTTAAGCAATTACAGAAGCACCCATGGGAAGCTCTTGGTGAAGAAGTAAAAGTTGGTGATAAAGTTAAAGGCAAAGTAGTTGTTATTGCAGATTACGGAGCGTTTATTGAAGTAGCCGACGGTGTTGAAGGACTAATCCACGTTTCTGAAATGTCTTGGTCTACACACTTACGTTCTGCTCAAGATTTCGTAAACGTTGGAGACGAAGTAGAAGCTGTTGTTCTTACATTAGATAGAGAAGAGCGTAAAATGTCGCTTGGTATCAAGCAATTAACACCAGACCCATGGACAGATATCACTTCTAAATATCCTGTAGGTTCTAAGCACACAGGTATTGTACGTAACTTTACCAACTTTGGAGTATTTGTTGAATTGGAAGAAGGAATTGATGGATTAATTTACATTTCCGATCTTTCTTGGACCAAGAAAATCAAGCACCCATCCGAGTTTGTAAACGTTGGAGACAAACTAGAAGTTGAAGTTCTTGAATTGGATGTAGAAGGGCGTAAATTGAGCCTTGGACACAAGCAAACTACAGAAAACCCTTGGGATAAATACGAAGCAGAATTTGCCGAAGGTACGGTTCACACCGCTGAGATTTCTGAGATTGTCGACAAAGGCGCTACAATTGATTTCAACGAAGATATCGTTGCATTTGTACCTTCACGTCACTTAGAAAAAGAAGATGGCAAGAAATTGAAAAAAGGAGAATCAGCCGATTTCAAAATCATTGAATTCAATAAAGAGTTCAAAAGAGTTGTTGCTTCTCACACAGCTATCTTCAAGGAAGAAGAAGAGAAAAATGTTAAAGCTGCTGCCAAGCGTAGCAACCAAGCAGAGAAAACTACGCTTGGTGATGCAAATGCAGAGCTTCAAGCATTGAAAGATAAAATGGAAGGAAAAAAATAATTTCCAGATCATTTAAAAATTAAAACCACGCCAATGGCGTGGTTTTTTGTTTTTTTGAAAAAGGCCTTGGTGGAAAAGTTAAAATATCTATTGAATTATAAAGCAACAGCCTTTTTATATACCCTTAAACAACGTTCCCGGGCTTCTTTATGGTCTACAATAGGGTTTGGGTAGGTGAGTTCATCATAATCTTCCACCCATTTTTTTATATATTTTAAATCTTTATCAAACTTTTTTATTTGTGTAGTGGGGTTAAAAATCCTAAAGTATGGAGCCGCATCAACACCGCTTCCGGCTGCCCATTGCCAGTTACCAACATTGCTGGACATTTCGTAGTCCAATAGCTTTTCAGCAAAATAAGCCTCTCCCCAACGCCAGTCTATTAGCAAATGCTTGCATAAAAAACTGGCCACCACCATACGCACGCGGTTATGCATGTACCCGGTTTTGTTTAATTGACGCATGCCGGCATCAACCAGGGGGTAACCTGTATTCCCTTCGCACCATTTTTTAAATTCGGCTTCGTTGTTTCTCCATTTAATGCGGTCGTATTTCTTTTTAAAGCTGTTATGTACCGTTTCGGGAAAATGCCATAGCACCTGCATAAAAAACTCACGCCAAATCAGTTCGTTCAAAAAGACCTCATTCTTGGCTTTAACAGCATGCAGAACAACTGTTCGTAAGCCAATGGTTCCAAACCGTAAATGGGGACTAAGGCTGGTTGTGCCCTTTTGAGCTGGAAAATCCCTTGTTTTTTTATATGCATCCAGCGTTTCAGGAGACAAATCGTAATTTTTCACTTCAATTATAGAAGTTGTAAAACCTATATCGCTTATACTCAATTGAGGCAACCTCAAGTTTTTTATAAAATTATCGGCATGAGCAGTAGCATCAAATGTTTTTATTTTTGTTGCCCCGAACAAGGTTTTCCATTTTTTCATGTACGGGGTGTAAACTACATAGGGAGTGCCATCATCTTTCACGACTTCGTCTTTTTCAAAAATCACCTGATCTTTAAATGTTTTAAAATCAATCTTATAAGACTTCAAGAGATTATGTAGTTCTTGATCCCTTTTTTGGGCGTAAGGCTCATAATCTTGATTGGCATATACGGTATTTATGGAGTAAGTATCAATTAAACTTTTAAAAACTTCCTTTGGATTGCCATAAAATAAAGCCAGCGAACTATTATAATCTTTTTGGAGCATGGACCTTATTTCTTGTACTTTTTTAAAGATAAAGCTTACCCGCGCGTCGTTTTTGGGTAATTCAGTTAGAATATGGGGGTCAAAAATAAATATGGGAATAACGGGGTATTCGCTTTTTAGTGCTTCAAACAGCGCCTTGTTATCATTCAGTCTTAAATCCCTGCGGAACCAGAATATGTTATAATGTACTTTCACCTTACTTTTTTTCATATATAAAAATACTATTTTGTTTAAAAAAAATAAACACATATTAAACAAAATAATTATTTAGAAAAATCCTTTTTAAGGTTTTGTTAACAATTGAGAATTATCTTATGCGTAAATTCGTTAGCATCTAACTAATTAAATAATCAACCAAATGAAAAGATTAATTTTAGCTGTATGTGTTGCCTTTGTATCTTATTTAGCTGAAGCCCAGATACAAACCCCGCAACCAAGTCCGAAATCCAAATTAGAGCAAAAAGTAGGTTTGACAGACGTAACCGTAGAATATTCACGCCCTTCAATGCGAGAAAGGGTTATTTTTGGCGATCTGGTTCCTTACGGACAAGTGTGGAGAACTGGTGCAAACCAAAATACCATAATTACATTTAGCGATGATGTTAAGGTTGGCGGAACTCAATTGAAAAAAGGAAGTTATGCATTGTATACCAAACCCGGGCAAGACAATTGGGAAGTGTATTTTTATAACGATACCAATAATTGGGGAAATCCCGAAAAGTGGGATGAGAGCAAAGTAGTGGCCAAAGTTTCGGCTGAAGCTTATGAATTACCTTTTGATGTTGAAACTTTTACTATTGATGTAGATAACCTTACCAATAACGGAGCCAGCTTTGGAATTTTCTGGGAGAAAACATATGTGTCCGTTCCTTTTGAAGTGCCAACGGTTGAAAAAACACAGGCAAACATAGAAAAGGTGATGAACGGACCAAACGCAGGCGATTATTATGCAGCAGCGGTATATTATTTACAAGAAGACAAAGACTTGGACAAAGCCGAAGAATGGATAGATAAAGCGGTGTCCATGCAAAAAGAACCGCCTTTTTGGATGTTAAGGCAAAAATCGCTTATCCAAGCTAAAAACGGAGATACAAAAGGAGCTATTGAAACTGCAAAACAATCGATGGCCGCCGCCGAAAAGGCAGGGAATCAAGATTATGTAAAACTCAACCAAAAATCCTTGGAAGAGTGGGGGGCCATGTAATTCAAACTCGGCAATAAATACCTATAACATAATAATCTGAAAGAGGCTGTCTAAAAAGCCCTATTTAAACTTGTTTTGTCAGTCTGAGCTTGTCGAAGACTTGTTGACATTCAGTGAATTATGCTTCGACAGGCTCAGCATGATATCAGGATTTACAGCTTTTTAGACAGCTACTTTTTTTGTCAATTTCCTTTAAGATATACTGAATAAATTTCTGCGGAAGTCCATTCTTCATTCATTCTAAAACCGATTTGTCATGCCGGACGGTCCTTCCTTTTAGGTACATCAACCGAAGGTCTTCGAGGATTAGGTACAAGCAAGGAACAATTACCAAAATTATGGAAGTCGCAAAAATAATTCCAAAACCCAACGATATAGCCATAGGAATTAGGTAAAAAGCCTGACTGGAAGTTTCCAGGATGATGGGCGTTAGGCCGCCAAATGTTGTTAAGGTGGTCAACATGATGGGCCGAAACCTACGAAGTCCGGCTTCGTGTATGGATTCATAAATAGAATTGCCTTTTTTTCGTTGTATGTTTGCATAATCAATCATAATCAACGAATCGTTTACCACCACGCCCGAAAGTGCAATAACGCCCATTAAGCTCACCAAAGAAAGGTCGTAGCCCAATAAAATGTGCCCGATTACAGCGCCAACGATACCAAATGGAATAGCCATCATGACCACCAAAGGCTGTATATAGCTGCTAAAAGCTACGGCCAAAAGCGCATAGATAAGCATCATGGCAATAATAAAGCCGCTGCGCAATGTATTTGTAGATTCTCGCATGTCTGCCTGGCTTCCTTCAAAAGACCATGTAAGTCCGGGATAATCGGAACGTAATTGTGGCAATATTTCGCTGTTTATGCGGGCCATTACCCTTCCAACGCTATTGGCAGGCTCGGTATCCATACCTACGGTTACAACCCGTTTTCCATCCCTTCGGTTAATAGTGGTAAACGCTTCTTTTTGAGTTACTTCAACAATATCCAGCAAAGGGACTTCAATGCTGTCTTGTGTGCGAATAAGTAAGTTTTCCAGATGTTGAATGTCCTTACGTTCTTCAATAGGGAGCTTTACCCGTATTTCTACTTCGTTTATGGTACGCAATTGCCGCATTGATAAGGCACCAAAAAAGGCGTTTCGAACCTGGCGCCCTACTTCCGAAGATGTTAACCCTAAATTTCTTCCGGCGGGTAGCAGTTTAAAATCGTATTGTAGTTTTCCCTTATTGTAATTATCGCTTACGTCCCGGGTATTTTCAAATGCATTCATTTTTTCCACAAAAGCCTGACTGGCACGTTCCAGAACATCTATTTCAACATGGCTCAAATCAACGCTAATGGCTTGTTGTGCTCCGCCTGGGCCGCGTTCTGCCTCAAAAGTAATTTGGTCTACCCCGGTAATGTCGCCAATATTGTCACGCCACAACTCAATAACTTGCCCGGCTGTCATGTCTCTTTGGTCGGGGGGGAGCATAACAATTTCCACATCGATAAAGTTTTGGCCGCGCACATTGGTTTTTATTCCTTCGGCAACTTCGTATAAATTATGTTCATCAAACATGCGTTGGGTGGCCGCGGTAATTTCTTCGGCCACGGCTTCGGCTTGGTCTGGCGTAGTCCCTACGGGCAATCTTACCCCGGCTTCGATTTCATCGGCAGCTACTTCGGGCATCATGATCATTCCCATATGGTCGCTATATCCATAACCGCCAACCATGATGAGGATTGCAACGGCAATACACAATGTAATATATCTAAATTTCAAACATTTATCTAGAAATGGCCGGTAATACCTGTCGATTATGGTATTGAATCCATTGGCAAATTTTTCCTGCCAGTTTTCCAGTTTCAACAGCCATCCTTTTTTCTTTTTCTTTTTAAGATGTGCCAAATGGGAGGGAAGTATAAATAACGCTTCTACCAAAGAAACTGCCAGGATTACAATTACCACTGCCGGTAATGGCCACCAAAATTTTCCTGTTTCGCCGGGCATGAAAAGCAAGGGAACAAAAGCTATAATGGTAGTAATGATACTAAAAATAACGGGGTTTGATACATCTTTGGTGCCTTCAATGGCCGCTTGAATGGGGCTTAACCCACGTTGCCTGTACTCATATACGTTTTCCCCGACCACGATAGCGTCGTCTACAACAATTCCTAAAACAACAAGGAAGCCAAACATGGATATCATGTTGATGCTCACGCCAATGAGAGGTAAAAACAGCATTCCGCCAATAAAAGAAACCGTCATTCCAATCATTACCCAAAAGGCAAGTCGGTATTCCAAAAAGAGCCCCAAGATTATTAACACGATAAAAATGGCCATAATGCCGTTTTCGGTAAGCAGGGAAAGCCGTTCCCTGTAATCTTCGGCACGATTGGAGTCGATGCGATATTTTACCCCTGGCGGTAATTGAAACTCTTCCATGGTCTGCAATACCGTTTTTTCAATATCCAAGGGAGATTGGTCGCCTACGCGGAATATTTCCAAATCGATAGAAGCTGTTTGGTTGAACTGACCATGAAATCCGGTTTCTTCAAAACCATCGGTAATCGTGGCAATATCTGATAATTTTACCTGTGCCCCCGACCCGGAAGAGATAATTGTAATATCTCCAAATTCTTTTGCCCATTGTTTGCGTTCCTGCATCCGCAACAGGATTTCACCCGATTGTGTTTCTACGGCCCCGGCGGGCACATCTTCGCTACTATTGGCAATGATATTGGCTACTTGCCCTAATGTAAGTTGGTATTGTTGAAGGTTATGTCTCGATATTTCCACACGGGTTTCATATTCGGGCACATACCCCAATTCTACCTGAGTAATATTTGGATTGCTCAGAAAGCGGTTTCGAAGGCGTTCGGCCAATTTCCGTAAGTTCCAGAAATCAATATCGCCATACAAGGCTATTTGCATAACGTCACGCTGTTGGTCCTGCAAGGCAACTTCTGGCTGTTCAATATCATCGGGAAAAGTACGGATGCGGTTTACGGCCTGATCGATATCCTGAAACACTTTCATCCGGTCACTTCCTGCAATCAATTCTATTAAAATACTTCCCGAGCCTTCTTCAGCGGTTGAAGTAATTTCTTTAATACCTTGGATTCCGCGAACGGCTTCTTCTACTGGAAGTAATATTCCTTGTTCGACCTCTTCAGGAGCGGCTCCGGGATATACCACGTTAACTTCTACGAAATCTAATTGAAATTGTGGAAAAACTTCTTTTTGAATATTGAACATGGTCCAAATACCGGCACCAATAAGCACGATCATTAAAAGATTGGTAGCAATGGAATTACGTGCCATATAGGCAATGGCGCCTTCTTTTCGAGTTTCGCTATGTTCCTTATTTTCGGCCATTACTCTTTAACCTCTTGTTTGTTTTTGGTGGTTTGTGTAGAATCGGTTTCTGTACGTAACGGGATTCCCGTTGCTACCGTGCTTAAATTGGTGGTAACTACTTTTGCATTGTCTTCAATACCACTGTCTATATATGCATGTTCGACATCCGTTAGCACAATAGAGACATCCTTAATAACTAGTTTTCCGTCTTCCATAACCCACACAGTGTTGTTGTTCCGGATATAATCACGATCTACACGGGCAACATTCTGGACTGTTTTCCCTTCAATTTGAGCCTCGACAAAAGAACCGATAATTAATTTTTGGTTATTATCTTCCGGCATTTTATACGCTAACGGATCGGGAACACGAACGAGTACACGTGCCAGGCGGGTTTGGTTGTCCAGTGCTCCCACTTGTTTGTCTAAATAGCCAATTCTGTGTTCGTCCTCATCCCAAGCTGTGATATTTCTAATCTTGACCATTGCGCCATTTTCTTCTTCTGAACTGGGGAAAGAAAGCCATTTTAATTTTCCAAGTGGCACCGTAACTTCTACCCAATAATGCGCTGTTCCCACCAGACGCCCTAAATTATCGCCCGGTGCCACTTGAGAGCCTACCGTTGCATTCTGGTTGATGATATGTGCATCAAAAGGAGCGCGGAGTGTGCTCCGTTCTAAATTTAATTGTGCTTGGTCCACCGCAGCCTGTGCCGATATTACGGTTGCTTTTACGGCATTTAATTGCGGTTTTCTTAAAACAAGGTCTTGTTGGTCTTGAGAGAGCGTATCGCCTTCAATTAATTGCAGATCCTGTTGGGCAATAACCTGTCGGCCCATTTCTATTTCCAAGTTGGTTTTGGCCTGTAAAAGCTCGCTTTTTCTTAATTCCAAGGTGTTTTTATAATCGGCAGGGTCTATTTGCAACAAAACAGCTCCTTTTTTTATAAAACCACCAGGGGCAAATTTTGGGTCTCTTTTTATTACTTGGCCGCTAACCAACGGACTAATGATAACATCTTCTACTGGCCGAACGGTACCCGTTACTACAATTTTGGGCTTAAAGCTGCCTTTTTCAACTTCAACAACATGCACCAACATAGCCGTTTCTTTAACGGCGGCCTCACTTTTTGCCGTAGGTTCGGTAGCAAAAATAATTGCAGTAAATACAATGGCAACAAGTAAAATGCCCAAACATATAAAAACGACTTTTTTTCTGCTCATGGTTTCCGGTTATTCTTCTAATTGGTTTTCCCGCTCTGTTTTAAAGGCACCTGCCAATGCCCGGTAGAGCGAAATTCTTATATTTATCAATTCCTGCCTTGCAGAAAGCACGTCTCTCCGCAATTGTTGTTCTTGGTCCAAAGCCAGCAATACATCTAAATATTCACTTAGACCATTTACAAATTCAATACGCAATTGCCTGTTTGTTTTTTGAGCCAAGATCAATCGGTTTTCAAGAATAGTAATCTGTTCTTTTTGCATCTGTTCCTGGATAAGTGCATCTTCAACTTCCCGAAAGGCCGTTAAAACTGTTTGCCCGTATTGGTAGAGTGTTTGGTTTTTAACGGCTTCGGCTCTGTCTACTTCGGCATTAAGCCTGCCGCCATAAATTAACGGGGCTACAATATTAGCGCCTAGCGTATAGGCCCATTCTTCGAACAGATTATTAAAATCGTTGGAACGCAATTGGGTTGCAGCAGTTAATGTTAGTCTTGGATATCGGTTTGCAATGGCTGCGGCCATGTCCCTGTCGGCTACCAGAACCAAATTGTATGCCTGCTTTACATCGGGCCTTCTCCTAACAAGGTCCAACGGTAGTCCCGTATCTGGTATGGGTGGGAGTTGAGGCAAAGAATCGGGGTTTAGGCTAAGTTCGTTTTGCGGTGGCTTGCCCAATAATACGGAAAGTTGATTTTTGAGCAGCTCGATATTTGTTTGGTAAACAATTTTTTGATTTTGAGTAGCTTCCAGAAGTTGTTGTTGCCGTAAAATATCTGCTCCACGGATAGTCCCGCCACTAAAGCGCACACGAATGAGCTTCATGATATCTTGGTTAGTCTCGATTTGTTTGTTGGCAAGTTGTAATTGTTGCAATGCAGTTACATATTGAAACCAAGTAGCCGCAATTTCGGCAGAAAGCATCATGGCAGTAGCTTGGTAATCGAAATAAGATGCCTCTAAACGAAAATTAGCCGCTTGTTTGCTGGACCGTAGCCTTCCCCATAAATCCAGCTCGTATGAAGCAGTAAGCCCCAGCTGCGTATTTTCGCCACCTGCAAAATCGGGTTGGGGCCTGCTAATGCCTGTTTGCAAGCCAGCATCAATTTGTGGCCAAAGAAAAGAAGCTTCGCTTCGCCTAATGGCATGTGCTTCCATGACCTGTTCCCATGTGGCGGCAAGGTTCAGGTTCTGGTTAAGTGCAGAATCAATAAGAATATTTAATTGTTTGTCATTAAAAACCGTCCACCATTTATCGGGGATAACCTGGGTTCCGTTGTATGAAAATTCATCAGGGTTGTCTATAGGTGCTTCAACGGTATCTAATTTTGGGGCACAGTTTGTAAAAAACAAAAGGGCACAAAAAAGTAAGGGTACCCAAATATTTTGTGGATACCTGTAGGTAAGCGCTTCAAACCAGATATGATGTGCCAATTTTTAATAGTTCTGATTATCAATAAACTACAATTTACTATTTATAAGAAGTTTTTCAAAATAAAAAGAACTAATTGTTATATCTATGAGGAGAAGTTTTTTGTTGTTCATTACATAAACCTTTCCAGCATTCCCGCCCATTTTGTTTTTTTTGCATACGGAGCATACCGCAATGGAATATCCAGCCATGTGCCACGATTTACTATAGGCTTGCTGTGCGAAAAAGTATTAAAAGTTAATTTTCCGTGGTATGCTCCCAAACCACTATTGCCAACACCGCCAAAAGGAAGTTTTTTATTGACAAAATGAACAACTGTATCGTTTATGGCACCGCCGCCAAAAGAAAATTCATTGATTATTTTTTGGGCAAAAGCACTTCTCTTTGAAAAAACATATAGCGAAAGTGGTTTTTCGTATTTTGTAATGACCGACTTTATTTCTTCTTCATTTTTATAACTGATTATCGGAAGAATGGGGCCAAAAATCTCTTCTTGCATTAGTGGGCTTTCCAATGACGGCTCGTTAACGAGTGTAGGGGCGAGGCTGTTTTTTCCGTAGGAAACCCCACCAAACAATATTTCTTGCCCGCTTAATAGGTTTTTAAGCCGATTGGTGTGGTTTTCGTTAACAATATGAACATAATCTTTGCTCTCTTCGGGATTTTTGGTGTAAGCGTTAATAATTTCCTGCTTTAACGCTTCAATTAGTTGTGTTTTAATTTTTGAATCGACCAAAATATAATCTGGTGCAATGCATGTTTGCCCGCCATTTATAAACTTGCCCCAAACTATTCTTTTGGCAGAAAGTTTAATATTAATTTTTTCATCAACGATGCATGGGTTTTTTCCGCCAAGCTCCAAAGTAACAGGAGTTAAATACTTTGCTGCGGACTGGTATACTATTTTTCCTACATGCGGACTTCCAGTAAAGAAAATATAATCCCATTTTTCTTCCAAAAGTGTTTGTGCAATTATTTTATCGCCTTCTACAACCGTAACATATTCTTTTGGAAATACTTTTAAAATGATTTCTGAAATGATTTTTGAAGTGTTCGGGGTTAACTCCGAAGGTTTTAAAACAACGGTGTTTCCTGCTGCCACAGCCCCGATAAGTGGCGAAAGGGCCAATTGGAAAGGGTAATTCCATGGCGACATGATTAAAACCCTTCCGTAAGGTTCTTTTATAATTTTTGCAGCCGATGGAAAGTTCAGCAACGATGGGGTTACTCGTTTCGGCTTTGTCCATTTGTGGATGTTTCGAATAGCATCTTTCAAATCGCTTAAAACAATTTTGGTTTCGGTCAACAGTACTTCAAACTCTGGTTTTTTAAAATCGTTGTAAATGGCTTTAGCAATATCCTGTTCCCGGTTTTCAATTTCTTTTTTTAAGTCTTTTAAAACAGTTTTCCGCTTACTGATGTTTCTTGTATTCCCCTCGTTAAAAAAGGTTTGCTGAAGTTTTAATATTGAATTTATATGCGCTTCCATCGTATTTTATACTAAAAAAGTTTTTTCAATTTAGAAATTATAATTAATATTGTGTAGATGAATAAGAAAATAATTAATATCGTTTCTCTTCTTAATGTAGCCATTATTATTGGCTATGTCATTAGCTTGGTGATTGTTTTACTGAGGTAGGAGGGAATGTGTATTATTAAAGATAGATAATGTTCAAGCCTTCCTATAATCGGGAAGGCTTTTTTATTTCAGCAAAAATGAAGCATTTTTTAGTCATAGTCATTCGAATTATTGTGAGCTCATATTGAGTTGATACAGTTTCGCATGTCAAAATAATAGAAGGTCTGTATCAATTTTAATACAGTCCTTTTTTTATTGCAAAAAAAGCGGGAAACCCTTTAAAAAAGTCGGTATAGAACATATAAGAAGTTAATAAAATAATAAATCCATACGGTTGAATGTCCTAAAAACATGTATTTAATACACTGAAAATAAACTAGTTAACTATTTTATGATGCTGTTGGATTTAAAGTTAAAAAGAAAACCGGGCAAAAATTAGAAATACATTACTATAATTTTGAATATAATTAAATAATACTCGAAAATTTAACATATAAAGTGAATTTAAAAAAGTTTAGTCACCAAGTAACTCAAGACCCAACGCTTCCAGCTGCACAAGCTATGTTACATGCTTTGGGCTTAACAGATGAAGATTTACAAAAACCCTTTATCGGTATAGCAAGTACAGGTTACGAGGGGAATCCCTGTAACATGCACTTAAACGATTTGGCAACCCATGTAAAAAAAGGCACTGCCAATGCCGATTTGGTCGGTTTGATATTCAATACCATTGGGGTCAGCGATGGAATTTCCAATGGTACCCCGGGCATGCGTTATTCGTTGCCTTCAAGGGATATTATTGCCGATTCCATGGAAACGGTAGTGCAGGCCATGGGCTATGACGGACTGGTAACGGTGGTTGGCTGCGATAAAAACATGCCCGGCGCATTAATGGCAATGCTCCGTTTAAACAGGCCTTCGGTATTGGTGTATGGCGGAACGATTGCTTCGGGTTGCCATAACGGAAAAAAACTAGATATAATTTCTGCATTTGAGGCTTACGGACAAAAAGTGGCAGGAACAATAGACGAGACAGAATTTAAAGAGGTAGTCCATAAAGCATGTCCCGGTGCGGGTGCCTGCGGTGGTATGTACACTGCAAACACCATGGCTTCGGCCATTGAAGCTTTAGGGATGTCGTTGCCGTTCAATTCATCCAACCCTGCGGTGAGCGATGGGAACATTAAAGAGCAAGAGTGTGTAAAAGCTGGCGAAGCTTTACGATTGTTGCTTGAAAAGGATATAAAGCCTTCAGACATAGTTACCAGAAAGTCGTTGGAAAATGCTTTCAGGCTAGTAACCGTTCTTGGAGGGTCTACCAACGCTGTGCTTCACTTTTTGGCAATTGCCAAAGCGGCACAAGTAGAATTTACCTTGGAAGATTTTAAAAGAATAAGCGACAACACCCCATTATTGGCAGACCTAAAACCGAGCGGCAAATACTCCATGGAAGATTTACATGGTGTTGGTGGTATACCGGGGGTTTTAAAATATATGCTGGATAACGATATGCTACACGGCGATTGTTTAACGGTAACCGGAAAAACCTTGGCCGAAAATTTAAAGGATGTACCAAACCTTGTTGATGGTCAAGAAATTATTAAAGGGTTGGATACTCCAATTAAAGATTCCGGACATATACGCATTTTGTTTGGTAACCTGGCAACTGAAGGCGCCGTGGCTAAAATTACGGGCAAAGAAGGCCTGTCGTTTAAGGGAACGGCCAATGTTTTTGATAGTGAAATAGCCGTAAACGAAGGAATAAAAACCGGAAAAGTAAAAAAAGGCGATGTGGTTATTATCCGTTATGAAGGGCCCAAAGGCGCACCGGGAATGCCCGAAATGTTAAAACCCACTTCGTCCATTATGGGGGCTGGTCTGGGTAAAGATGTTGCCTTGATTACCGATGGAAGGTTTTCGGGTGGTTCGCACGGGTTTGTCGTCGGCCATGTAGCTCCAGAAGCACAAGTTGGCGGGAACATAGCATTGGTAGAAAACGGAGACGTTATCTCGATAGATGCCGTGAACAATACCATCAACATTGAAATTTCCGATGAAGAACTGGCTGAAAGAAGGGCAAAATGGAAAGCCCCCGAATTAAAAATAAAAAGAGGTTCATTATATAAATATGCAAAAACGGTTTCATCGGCTTCAAAAGGTTGTGTTACCGACGAGTTTTAGAGATGAATTCAATAAAATCAATTTGCTGATTGCGGAAAAATACCCGTAACTATAAAATTGTTACTTATGGAAGTAAAGACATTAAAGAAAGAAGAAAGCAAAACCGGAAAAAAAATAAGGATTTCCGGAGCAGAAGCAGTTATACACTGTTTACTGGCTGAAGGCATAGAAACCGTTTATGGATATCCCGGAGGTGCCATTATGCCAATTTATGACGAGCTTTACAAGTTTCGTGATAAATTGCACCATGTATTAACGCGTCATGAGCAAGGGGCAACACATGCTGCCCAAGGTTATGCAAGAGTTTCGGGAAAAGTGGGTGTCGCCATGGCCACGTCTGGTCCGGGAGCTACCAATTTAATTACCGGAATTGCAGATGCGCAAATAGATTCTACGCCCATGGTTTGCATAACGGGGCAAGTGGCTCGCCATTTATTGGGGTCCGATGCCTTTCAGGAAACCGATATTGTAGGCATTTCCACGCCGGTTACCAAATGGAATTATCAAATTACAAATGCTGCCGAAATTCCTGAAATTATTGCAAAAGCATTTTACATTGCCCGTTCCGGTCGCCCGGGACCTGTTTTGATTGATATTACCAAAAATGCTCAGTTTGACGAGTTTGATTTCGATTATCAAAAATGTACCGCTATCCGAAGCTATAAACCCGCACCGGTTGTAGACGAAAGTAAAATTACCGAGGCTGCCGAAGCGATCAACAAGGCAAAAAAGCCCATGATTGTTTGGGGGCAGGGTATTATTCTTGGAAAAGCAGAAGAAGAATTAAAAGCCCTTGTTGAAAAGGCTGGAATTCCTGCTGCTTGGACTATTCTCGGAGCTTCGGCGTTGTCGTCCAGTCATCCGCTAAATGTTGGTATGGTTGGAATGCACGGAAATTATGGTCCGAATATCCTTACCAATGAATGCGATTTGTTAATTGCCCTTGGCATGCGTTTTGACGATCGCGTTACCGGAGATTTGAGTACTTATGCCAAGCAGGCCAAAGTTTTGCATTTTGAAATTGACCCAGCCGAAATCAACAAAAATGTACATGCCGATATTCCGGTATTGGGGAATGTAAAAGAAACCTTGGCAAAGGTACTTCCTTTAGTAAATGAAAATAAGCACGAGGCATGGCATAATGAGTTTAAGGAAAAATATAAAATTGAGTTTGATAAAGTCATTAAAAACGATTTGCACCCCAAAAAAGAGGGGTTGACCATGGGCGAGGTGATCGAGCAAATCAACCAAGCCTCCAACCATGAAGCCGTAATGGTTTCAGATGTGGGCCAACATCAAATGATTGCGTGCCGTTACGCCAAATTTAACACCACAAAAAGCAATATTACTTCCGGAGGTCTTGGAACCATGGGGTTTGCACTTCCCGCTGCCATTGGTGCCAAAATGGGTGCGCCCAAACGCGAAGTGGTTGCGGTAATTGGCGATGGCGGTTACCAAATGACCATTCAAGAACTGGGCACCATTTTTCAAACCAAGGTTCCTGTTAAAATAGTGGTATTGAACAACGACTTTTTAGGAATGGTACGCCAGTGGCAACAGTTGTTTTTCGACAAGCGTTATGCTTCAACCGAAATGACAAACCCTGATTTTGTTACTATTGCCGAAGGATATCATATTCAGGCCAAAAAGGTAACCAAACGTGAAGACCTTGCCGCGGCCGTTGAAGAAATGATGGCTTCCCCGCATGCATACTTTTTAGAGGTACGCGTGGAAAAAGAAGACAACGTATTTCCGATGATACCCACCGGGGCTTCGGTTTCTGATATTCGTTTAAGTTAAATATGGAAGTTATAAAGTTGTAAAGTTGAAAGTTATAAGGTGGGGTGTATGAAAAATGAAAGAAGGAACCACTGCGTAACTTTGTAACCACATAACAACCTTGAAAACAGTTAAAACAAAAAAATGGAAGAAAATAAAACATTCACCATATCGGTTTATTCTGAAAATAACGTAGGATTATTAAACAGAATTTCCGGAATATTCTTGAAGAGACACATTAATATAGAGAGTTTAAATGTCTCTAAATCAGAGATTGAAAATGTTTCTAAATTTACCATCGTTGTGAACACTACAGAAGATTGGACACGTAAAATTGTCGGGCAAGTAGAAAAGCAAATAGAAGTAATAAAAGCATATTACCACACCGATGAAGAAACCATTTTCTTGGAAACAGGTTTGTTTAAAATTGCTTCAAACTTATTGTTCGACGAGCGTCAAATCCAAAATATCATAAAAGACAATCATTCGGATATCGTTACCGTTTCTCCCGACTTTTTTGTTATCTCAAAATCGGGCAGGCGTGAAGAAATTGAAGAAATGTACGAACAGTTAAAACCTTATGGAATTATGCAGTTTGTACGTTCTGGAAGGGTTTCGGTATCAAAATCAGAAATGCAGATTTCAAATATTTTAAAAGAATTTCAACTATAAAACTTAATAAAAACAACAACTAAAATTTAATAGAAAAAAATGGCAAATTATTTTAATACACTTTCACTTAGACAACAATTAGAGCAGTTGGGCGTATGTGAATTTATGGATATTTCGGAGTTTAGTGATGGTGTAGAAAAGTTAAAAGGTAAAAAAGTAGTTATTGTAGGTTGCGGTGCGCAAGGGCTTAACCAAGGATTGAACATGCGGGATTCCGGCTTGGATATTTCGTATGCTTTGCGTGAAGGCGCCATTAAGGAAAAAAGACAATCTTTTGTAAATGCCTCGGAAAACGGATTTAAAGTCGGCACATATGAAGAATTGATCCCGACGGCCGACCTTGTTTGTAACCTAACGCCGGACAAGCAGCACTCCAATGTGGTAAGTACTATTATGCCTTTAATGAAAAAGGGATCAACGCTTTCCTATTCGCACGGTTTTAATATTGTGGAAGAAGGAATGCAAATTCGCGAAGATATTACCGTTATTATGGTGGCTCCAAAATGCCCCGGTTCCGAGGTAAGAGAAGAATATAAAAGAGGTTTTGGTGTGCCTACGCTCATTGCCGTTCACCCGGAAAACGATCCGGAAGGAAAAGGTTTAGACCAAGCCAAAGCCTATGCCGTTGCTACCGGAGGACACAGGGCAGGGGTGTTGCGTTCTTCTTTTGTTGCCGAAGTAAAATCGGATTTAATGGGCGAACAAACCATTCTTTGCGGGTTGCTTCAAACAGGTTCGATCCTTTCTTTTGATAAAATGATTGAAAAGGGTATCGAGCCGGGGTATGCTTCAAAATTAATTCAATACGGATGGGAGACCATTACCGAAGCCTTAAAATATGGAGGTATCACCAATATGATGGACCGTCTTTCCAATCCTGCCAAAATAGAGGCGTTCAAGATTTCAGAAGAATTAAAAGAAATTATGCGTCCGCTTTTCCAAAAACACATGGATGATATTATGAGCGGTCATTTCTCTAAAACCATGATGGAAGACTGGGCAAACGACGATAAAAACCTGCTTACTTGGCGTGCCGAGACAGGGGAAACCGCTTTTGAGAAAACCCCAGCCGGGGACGTGGCCATTTCTGAGCAGGAATATTTTGACAATGCGGTATTAATGGTTGCTTTTGTAAAATCGGGCGTAGAACTGGCTTTTGAAACTATGACCGAAGCTGGAATTATAGAAGAATCGGCATATTACGAGTCGTTGCACGAAACCCCGCTTATTGCCAATACCATTGCGAGAAAGAAATTATTTGAAATGAACCGGGTAATTTCCGATACGGCCGAATACGGTTGTTATTTGTTCGATCATGCATGTAAGCCTTTGTTAAAAGACTTTATGAAAAAAGTGGACACCAACATTATAGGTAAACCATTTGCAACCGGCAACGGCGTTGATAACAAAGAGTTGATAGAAGTCAACGACCAAATACGCAATCATCCCGTAGAAGAAGTGGGAGCATGGCTGCGTACATCTATGACCGCTATGAAAAAGATTGTATAACGCCCCACCCGGCTTCCCCAAGGGGAGGAAATGGTTTGGGTAAAAAATTAAATGCCACTTTTATAAGTCCCCGTCCCGTTGGGCGGGGTTATAAGTGGGCCAGTATATATGGAAACAACAACAGTTTACATACCAAAATTAGAAAATGTAAGAAAAGCTGCTGCAACGCTCAATGGTGTTGCGGCAGTTACGCCTTTAATACACAGTATTCGGTATTCAAAAGAATTTGAAGCGAATATCATGATGAAGAGAGAAGACCTTCAAGTGGTCCGTTCGTATAAAATTAGGGGCGCTTACAATAAAATAAGTTCGCTTACCAAAGAGCAGCGTGAAAAGGGAATTGTATGCGCATCCGCAGGGAACCATTCGCAAGGAGTGGCTTTTTCCTGTAAGGAATTAAAAATAAAGGGTACTATTTTTATGCCTTCGCCAACACCCAAACAAAAAATCGAACAGGTTCGTATGTTTGGCGAAGATTATATTGATATTGTTTTGCAAGGCGATACTTTTGACGATGCCAACAAAGCGGCCATTGCAGAATGTACGCGATTGGGCAAGACTTTTGTGCACCCTTTTGATGACGAAAAGGTGATTGAAGGCCAAGCCACGGTAGGACTTGAAATTTTGGAACAAACAAAAAAAACAATCGATTATGTTTTTGTTCCCGTAGGCGGTGGCGGATTGGCATCAGGACTTTCCAGCGTTTTTGATGTCTTGTCGCCACAAACCAAAATAATCGGGGTAGAGCCCGAAGGTGCGCCTTCGATGAAAACCTCAATGGAAAATAAAGAAAATACCGAACTGGGCAATATCGATAAATTTGTAGACGGAGCCGCCGTACAACGCGTAGGCGACAAAACCTTTGCTATTTGCCGGCAATTTCTAGATGAAATGATTACCGTTCCCGAAGGGAAAGTATGCCAGGAAATATTAGATCTATACAACAAAGACGCCATTGTGGTGGAACCGGCCGGAGCACTTACCTTATCGGCATTGTACCAATACAAGGATAAACTTAAAGGCAAAAACGTGGTTTGTGTGGTAAGCGGCAGCAATAACGACATTACCCGTACCGCCGAAATTAAGGAGCGTGCCCTGTTGTATGCAAACCTAAAACATTATTTTATTGTACGCTTTCCGCAAAGGGCAGGTGCCTTAAAAGAATTTGTAGCCGAAATTTTAGGTCCGAACGACGATATTACGCATTTTCAGTACACAAAAAAGAACGCAAAAGAGAATGCTCCAGCGGTTGTAGGAATTGAATTAAAGTCGGATGCCGATCTGGAACCGCTAATTAACAGGATGAAGACCAGAAACTTTTTCGGGGAATATTTAAACAACAAACCCGACCTGTTTCAGTATTTGGTTTGATTAGCAATGCACAATAGATTTTTCTGATAACTGTTGAATCTTAATTTCATAATCACGAACTTTATCGTTATTATGATTAACGATTAATTCAGCATAAATAAAAACCAAAAAACACTATGGAAGCCAAAACCAAGACATTTAATAAAATCCCCGAAACATACCAGATAAAATCGCCCATACATCAAAACACCTATTTAGTTGGGGGGCAGTTAAAACCATGGAAAGGAAAAACCACCGAGGTTTATTCAACCATTTCTTCTACCGAAGAATACAAGCCCACTTTGCTGGGAAGCATTCCATACATGGGCGAACCCGAAGCCAATGAGGCTTTGCAGGCCGCCGCCAATGCCTTTGACAAAGGAAAAGGACTTTGGCCAACCATGAAAGTAGCCGACCGCGTGGCGTGCATGGAAAAGTTTGCAAAGCAAATGGTAACCAAGCGCGATGAAGTAGTAAAATTATTGATGTGGGAAATCGGTAAAAATTTACCGGATTCTGAAAAAGAATTCGACCGTACCGTTGAATATATTTATGATACCATTGAAGACTATAAGCAATTAGACCGTGATTCGGCTAATTTTAAAAAACGCGATGGTATTTATGCACATATCCGTCGTGGCCCATTAGGAATTGTTTTGTGTTTGGGCCCCTATAATTATCCGCTAAACGAAACATTTGCGTTGCTAATCCCTGCCTTAATGATGGGGAATACTGCCATTTTTAAACCTGCAAAGCACGGAGTTTTATTAATTACACCACTTTTAGAAGCTTTTAGGAGCAGTTTCCCGAAAGGCGTGGTAAATATTGTATTTGGACGCGGACGCGAAGTTGCGGCCCCGATTATGAAATCGGGAAGGGTAGACGTGCTGGCGCTTATCGGGAACAGTAAATCTGCGGTGGCGCTTCAAGATCAACACCCCTATAAAAACCGCTTACGGCTCGTGCTGGGCTTGGAAGCTAAAAACCCGGCTATTGTTTTACCGGATGCAGATCTGGACCTGGCCATAAACGAGTGTATTGCCGGAACTCTGTCGTTTAATGGGCAACGCTGTACGGCCCTAAAATTGGTATATGTGCACGAAGATATTGTAGATGAATTTAATAAGCGTTTTGCAAAAAGGGTAGACGAATTAAAATTTGGAAACCCTTGGGACGAAGGCGCTAAATTAACGCCACTGCCCGAACCCGATAAGCCTGCTTATATTCAGGGATTAATTGACGATGCTGTTGGAAAAGGCGCAAAAATAATCAACAAAAAAGGAGGCGAAACTACCGAGAATTATATATTTCCAGCGGTATTGTACCCGGTAACCGAAGCTATGCGTGTTTATCAAGAGGAACAATTTGGCCCCGTAATACCCATTGTGCCTTTTAAAAAGATAGACGAACCCATAAACGATATAGCCGACTCCAATTACGGGCAACAAGTTAGTCTCTTTGGTGCTGATATTAGAAAACTGGCGCCACTAATCGATACGTTGGTAAACTTGGTTTGCCGTGTTAATTTAAACAGCTCATGCCAAAGAGGGCCGGATATGTACCCGTTTACCGGAAGAAAAGATTCTGCCGTTGGTACTTTGAGCGTGCACGATGCATTACGTTCGTTTTCCATTAGAACTTTTGTGGCTTCAAAAGACAACGAGTATAACAACCGTATTTTAAATGATTTATTGGGAAGCAAAGCTTCTAATTTTGTAAGTACCGATTACATTCTTTAAAAAAGAAACGAGGCTCGAAAAACAATTAACTGCTTTTTAGGCCTCGTTTTTTATGTTGTCAATTATTTGTGAGGATTGATTAAAATACAGATCAACCTTCCTTTAGGTCTTTTTCAACTTCTTGAAATATTTGCATTGCTTTTGCATGCTCGTCTTTATGCACAAAAACCTGCACTTGGTCAACTACCGATGGCCCAAAACCTGCCAGACGGCCAGATTCGGTTTCGTTTTTTATTACGGGGTTAATAGTTGCGGCTTTCAACCTTTCTTCCAGTAAACCTGCTTGGATACTACTTCCGGTATAGATCCTTATGTAATCTTGATTTTCCATATTTTAAAGTTAAGCATTAAAATATTTACTTTTCCATATGGCATAGTTAAAATTTTTACCGAGCGCAACCCCATAAAAAATGGTAATGCTGGCAACCATTTTAAACATAAAAAAGAACAATATCCAGAAATAGGAGCTGTTTTTTTCGTGGGTAAACATTTCTATTGGCATAAGAAGCGTTAACAGCCAACTAACAAGCAGCACCAAAATTGTAAGCGTTATAAAGTTCCTGAAAGGGAGCACCAATAACTTTCTCAATGGGTGCAGGTCGTTACCCCACTTGTGCACAAGGTAAAAATAATCGTTGCCCAGCGGAGCAAAAAGCAAAGGGTCGTCTGCATTTTCCAGTTTGAACAATTTTGATGGTGCTATAATTTTAAACCCGTTTAGGGTGGTTTTATGTTCTTTCTCCAATTTTTTTATGGAATATATGGCTTCCTGCGGAAACTTTCCCTTAAAATATTTTGAACTTAAAAAACGTAACCGGTAATCGATGCATATTTTTTGAATCTGATTTATATGATAAATTTTCCCACTTTCCAAAAGGTCAAAATTAAAATCATTGTGCTCTTTTTCTTGTGGGTCGGCCAATGTTTTGGAAATGGCCTTATTTTTTGCAGAATCTTCCTTTAAAATTGCGCGCACCTGTTTTAAAACATCGTCTTCATTTGTGGTTTTGTTCCTGTAAACCTTTAGTCTTTCTTCAATATTTGTTCTTTTCAGCATAAGGATTTGCTTATTTCACTAATTGGTATAGAGATGGTATTTCAAAAAAAACAGTAAAATCCCTGTTTTTTAATCCTATCGACATAGAAAATTCAGTAAAGGCTATTAGTGGGTATTTTCAAAATTACTAAATAATAGGCACGCTACAAGATTATGTTTAAAGAATTTAGCCTTTGCATACGTTAAAAAAATAGTAAACCAGCACCGTTTTTAAAACCATCTGGACAGAAGTTGCGTATATCTTACTAAATAACACAGACCTTAAGTAGTTGTAAAAATCCGATAACGGGAATTAATTGCTTTGAAAAGAGAAAATGGGGCGCATAAATTAAATGCGCCCTTTTGTTTTTTTAAATTGTTGCATAGATAATTTAATTAAATTTGAAAATATTTCTGATTGTCTACTATTTGGTCATTACCTTATGACTGATTAGGGATATTCAAAATACTTAATAGTAACCAACCATAACAGAATGGAAAACATTGAATTGATCAATTACATAAAAACCCCTGTCTCCATTGTTTACAATGCACTTGTTTCTGAAGAAGGCTTGAGCAATACGTGGACCAAAAAGTTGAAGGTAAAGCCAGAAGTAGGATTTGTTAATGAGTTTGACTTTGATGAAGACTACCTCACCCAAATGAAAATACTTGAGCTGAAAGAAAACCAAAGAATAGTTTGGGAATGCATCGCTTCTGATGATGAATGGGTAGGAACCCGTATTATTTTTGACCTATCTGAAGAAAAGGGAGTCACAAAAATTATCCTTAGACATGCCGACTGGCGGGAGCTTACAGATTTTTATAGGTGGTGCAACTACAATTGGGCAATGTTCCTGTTTAGTTTAAAAACATATTGCGAAAAAAAGAAAGGGCTTCCATTTCAGGAAAGGGAATTTTAATTTTCAACGAATTCTTCATATAATTCTATGGGCAATTTGTCGGGATCGTTAAAAAAGGTAAAACGTTTTCCGGTGTGTTCGTCCGTCCGGATTGGTTCTGCCGTAACGCCAAAATAGTGCAGTCTTTTTATGGCTTCGTCAATATTGGTCACTTCAAAAGCCAAATGCCTTAATCCGTTTGCTTCGGGCTGCGAAACACGTTTTGGGTGATTGGGAAAGGAGAAAAGTTCTATAATGTATTCTCCGTTTAATGCCAGATCCAGTTTAAACGAGTGCCTTTCTTCGCGAAATATTTCCCTGACAATTTCCAGCCCCAAAATTTGTGTGTAAAAATGCTTGGATGCTTCATAATTGGAGCAGATAATAGCGATATGGTGGATTTTTTTTAAGATTTCCTGTTATTTTTTGAAGTTTACAATCGTTCCTTTAGCCAATTATTGAAGGCATAAAAATTTTGAGGAGCCACCCCGTGTCCAACCGGATATTCTTCATATATAAATTTTACATCCAGCCCCTTTAAAAAAGGAGAGGTTTTTCTGGCCCATTCAACGGGAATCACTTGGTCTACAGCACCATGCGAGCAGTAAAACTGCAAAGAAGACAAATTGTTGTTTTGGTAGCCTTCTTTTATTATTTTTTCGTTTACATATCCGCTCAGGGCAATAACGTTCTTTATTTTTTCAGGATACGACAGGGCCACCGCGTAGCTTAAAATGGAGCCTTGGCTAAAACCGAGCAGGGTAACATTATTTTTGTCGAGGCTGTATGCCTTAACGGCTTCATCTATGAAATTTGAAATGGATTCTCGGGATTCAACAGCTTGTTTGTCATCGCTCCATTTGCCGTCTTCGGCATCAAAATGAATGGCGTACCAAGCATGTCCGTATGGCATTAAGTTGAAGGGAGCCCTTACGGAAATAACAAAAAGCTCGCCGGGAAGCTCGGAAGCGAAGGAAAACAGATCGTCTTCATTACTCCCATATCCATGAAACATAAATAAAACAGGGGGATTTTCTTTTTTTACTGAAGGTTCTTTTACAATATGATATAACGATAATTCTTTTGTTTGAAGCATAAAAGTTTACGTGTTTTAGTTATTTAATAAATGTAAACCACTTTTGAAAATAAGTGCCCACCAAAGGGACTTCAATGTACTTTTCCTGCAACATGGTTACAAACCCGTATAGCCATAAAATAACAACAAACAAATACAACGCAGATGAAATCATCCATGAATTAAAATAACCGATAAAGTACCCCAAAATAAAGAAAAGCATGTTTAGCCCAAACGCCTGGCGGATATGAAAACGGGCAAACGGGTCTTGCTTTTCCATGTTCATAACAATGGCTATAACCGTACCAAAAATGGTTATGTAGCTTATTATGGCTGTTGTTTTTCCTTCGGGTTTTATTTCCATGGCTAAATGTTTTGTTGCTTAAAAAAATCTTTTTACAAGAGGTGCAAACCTTTTGTATGTATTAGCAACTATACGTTATTTTTAATATTAATTGTCCGTTTGCTATAATGCCCAATGCAAGACCTTTTAGGCTCTGGCCAATAAAAGCACTGTTTTTGGAGGTGGAATGTATGTTTTGGTTTTTAAAAACATAAGTTTTATTAGGGTCAAACAAGGTTAAATCTGCCTTAACGCCTGGCTTAAAGCCTTCGCTTTTAATTCCAAAGCGTATTTTTCCTTGGGTAAGGCTTTTTATGGCAGTTTCAAGGGGAACTGCTTTTTGCAATGCGCCAAAGGCACTCTCCAGTCCAATGGTTCCATATAAGGCATGATCGAATTCCACCTTTTTGTTTTCCACATCTATTGGGTTATGATCGCTGGTTACAAAGTCTATAATACCATCTTTTAGCGCTTTTAACAAAGCCTTGGTGTCATTTGCAGTCCGCAAAGGCGGGAGGACTTTGTAGTTGGTGTCAAATTCGGTAAGGGCATCATCGGTTAAAAATAAATTGTGTATGGCCACACTGCAACTTACGTCCAGACCTTTCTTTTTGGCTTCTTTTATCAGGGCTACCGATTTTGCGGTAGAAATGGTAGGGATGTGTAATTTGCCTCCCGTATATTCCAAAATAAATAAATCGCGGGCTATTTGTAGCTCTTCGGCAAGCGCCGGAATTCCCTTAAGCCCTAATTTTGTTCCCACTGCTTCTTCATTAACCACACCTTTTCCCGCTATTTTATTTTCCTGCGGAAAAGAAATTACAAGTCCATCAAAATTTTGAGCATATTGAAGTGCAATTTTTAAAAGGTTGGGGTTGGTTATTGCCTTTTGATAATCACCAAAAGCAACCGCTCCCGCATTTTTCATATCAAAAAGTTCGGCCAGATCCACACTTTCACTATTAACGGTTAGAGCGCCAATGGGATAAAGTGCTGTGGGTTTTCCGCTTGCTTTGGCCTTTAAAAATCCAATATCGGCGTTTGTATCGGCAACCGGATGTGTATTCGGGTTTACTGCCACGGCCGTAAAACCGCTTAAAGCAGCCGTTTTTAGGCCGTTTTCTATGGTTTCCCGTTCTTCGTGCCCGGGTTCTCCAAAACTCACGCTGCTGTCAAACCAGCCTTCGGAAACATGAAGGCCTTTAACATCTATTACTTTGGCGTTTTTAGGCGCCTTTAATTGGTCTTCAATTTTTTTAATTATACCGTCTTCAATGAGAATGTCTTTTGTTTGCAGGTGGTAATCACTGTTGGGAGCTACTATTTTAGCGGACTTTACGAGGATATTCATTTAAAATATTTTAAGATGAGCAGTTCGATACAAAAACATACCAATGCAAAAATAACAAACCATTTCCAAAGCGCATTTACATTGTTTTCACTTTTTATATTTTTAAATACATCGGCAATATCGGTATATGTATTTGTTGCATTTAAATTATTAAGATCAAGATAGTTTAACTTACTCTCGTTACGGTTGTAGTTATAGCTTAGGTTTAAAATAGCCTCGTTACCGTTGTTTACCGAATAATTCCCAGCTTCGGCTGGTAAATCGGTCGTGGTAATGTTTACATGGTGGGTAAAAGTTTGCTGAAGCGGAATAAAAGAGGTTTCCTTGTTTTTCAAGGTCACAATTTGATCGTTGCCCAATGTAGCCTTTACGTCAAATTGATTGTTTTCCCCAATGGAATAATACAGATTTGGCAACGCCAGGCTCTGTTTGGCCATATTGTAAAAAACTGGTACGATAAGCGGGGAGCTTTGAAAATTGGTGGTATTTGTATTTAAGGGCGAGCTAAAAAGATATACATGATTGTTTTCCAATAAAAAAGGCGATCCGTCGGCAAAGGAGATAACTTTGTTTGAATTTCCGGTTATTGCATAGGAAAGCTTACTTTTTGGGTATTGAAAATTAACTACTTTTTTTTCAAAAACCTGTTGAAACAACGGGTGCTCAAATGCAATTTGAGTGATAAGCTGTTCTTGTTTTTTTGTTCCTTCAACAGAAATCCTAGATACTTCACTAAGTAACTGATTGTATGTTTCTTGGTTTGCCTTATTTGAAGCTATTATACAAACATAAATTCCTTTTGATACAGCACTTTTTAAAGCCATAATAAGTGCATTCGGAATGTTTTCAACCTCATTTAAAACAATAAAGTTTTGATTTGGGAGACTATTGTAATCTATTGCATCAACAGGAACCGAAGCATAGTTAAATTCGTCTTCAGTAAATATTTTTTTAAGAAAAACATCGGCTGCTCCATTAATGGAAAGCACGTTCAGCTTTTCTTCTTTATTGATGGAAATAAAGAGCGTATTGTCGTATTGCAGGCCATTATCGTCAATGCTTATTCTTCCTTTTAAAACTCCGTTGGGAACGGTAAAACTGGCAATGCCTTTGTTGTTTGAAAAACTCACCGCTGTTTTGGCAATTAAATTATCATTGTTGTACAATGCAATTGGCGTATTGCCATATTCGTCATTGGTACTCAGCAGTACTTCAAGATTGTAACCGTTTGTTTCCTTTTCTTTAATATATGCACTGTCTATTGCTATATTTTCTTTGGAAACTGGCGACAGCTGGACATAGCGGCTTTCAATATTGCTATCTTGAAGCGTATCTGGTTTTCGTTGTTGAAAATCGGAAATAACGACAAAGTTCTTAATTGAATTTTCGCCTTTAAAATATTGTTGCCCTTTAAGGAATATTTCGTTAAGCGGTAGTTGCGTACTGGAATACGAAGTAGCCAAAAGTTCGTTTTTAATATCGTTTACCTGAATATTTTGGTAGTTTTCGGTATTGGTAAACAAAGAGAAAGTCTCGTTTGCCGGGATGTTGCCAATAAATTCGTTAATGGCCCTTGTTAAAAGGGGCCCTTGCGCCCCTTTAAGTTGCATGCTAAAAGAATTATCGAGGTAAACAACCGTTTCCTTGGTGGTATCCACAATATTCCTGTTGGCCAAATAAGGCTGTGCAAAGGCGGTAATAATAGCGGCAAAGGCCAACATTCTTGTAAGAAGGATGAGCCATTTTTTTAGTTGCGAGCTTTTTCTGGTTTTTTGAGCGAGCTGTTTTAAAAATTGAACATTGGTAAAAGTTTCTTTTTTAAACCTCCGAAGTTGAAACAAATGGATAATAATGGGAATAAGAAGTAAAAAAAGGGCCCAAAGAATTTCCGGATGTTTAAACTGCATTCCTTTTAATTATTAATCTATTCAAAAGTACATAATTTTTTTTCAGAGGAAATATATAATTACGCTTCATTTACTACATACATGGTTATCCTGACTTACTTTGTGTATTTAGCAGCTTTTCCTTCACCGGAGGTAGAAAGTATAAATTCCCTAACATGATCGTTGGCTGCTTTTAAATCCTCGCTTCGCAAATACATCATATGTCCGCTTCTGTAACCTTTAAAATGAAGCCTGTCTTTCATTTTTCCAGATGGATCCAATTGCCACATGCTGTATTTGGTGTTAAAATAAGTACATGCCCCGTCGTAATATCCGGCTTGGTATAACACTTGTAAATACGGGTTTTCTGCCATTGCCTTGCGCAGGTTTTCCCGTGTGTTGTCATTTTCCAGATTCCAAGGATGTACATCGCCGAACATTTGGTAAGGAACATCGGTTTTAAACTTCAGTTCTTCCTGTAAATAGTAATTTATGGCCGGCGTAAACGAGTGTAGCCAAGAAGTAAGCTCGGCATTATAGTCGGGGCGTGTGCCTGCCGCCATTTTATCGATCCCCAAATAGCGGGAATCCAGCCTCCCAACGGTATAACCTTTGTCGCGCAATAGTTCTTTCCAAAAAAAAGATGTAGGAACATCTAGGTTGTGCTCTAAAATAGAAGCTTCAGAAAGCCCCGAATACACAGCCATTTGTTTGGCGACCTCCTTTTTTTCAGCTTCCGAAATAAAACCGCCCTTTGCAATTGCCGGAATTAATGTGTTTATGGTATACTTTTCTACTTCTGGTAAAATTTCCAATAAATCTTTTTGTTGCAATTCAGCTCCTAATGCTTTTTGGTGCCATGCAGCCGCTGTATAGTAGGGTAAGTTTAGCGCCGAGGAAACCGGGCTGTCGGCACGCAAGACCTTATAATCGGCGGGCGAAACCATAATAACCCCATTGAGGTACATCCATTCTCTTTCCTGCAAGGCCAATGAAAGTCCGGCAACACGGGTGCCTCCATAACTTTCGCCTATAATATATTTTGGGGAGCGCCAGCGGTTGTTTCTTGTAACAAAAGTGGTAATCCAGTCTGCTAAATATTTTATATCGGCATTGATGCCAAAGAATTTTTCCTTGTCGGGATATTTTCCTTCTTTATTGGCAACCATTCGTGAATATCCAGTATTAACCGGGTTTACATAGACTATGTCTGCAATGTCAAGTATGGAATTTGGATTGTCTTTTACGCCATATGGCTGAATGGGGTATCCTTCATCGTCAATATTTAAAACTTTCGGGCCGGTGTAGGCAATATGCATCCAAACGGAAGCAGAACCGGGGCCACCATTGAACGATATAATCAAGGGCCGGTTGGTGTTATTTTCAATATCGGTCCTGTAATAATACGTATGAAAAAGAGTGGCAATTGTATTCCCGTCTTCATCCCAAACGGGCAAGGTTCCCGTATTGGTGCTGTAGTTTACTTTTTTGCCTTTTATGGTAACCTGATGCGTGGTTGTAATTATGGTATCAACGGGTATTTTACGGTCTTGTGCATGGATAGATAGAATACACAATAAGCTTATACAAAAAAATAGTCTTGGCATGCTTTATTAGTTGGGTTAGTAATGTTTTTTAGATGATGTAGCAACGTACAGAACAAATTTACATTCTTTTTGCAAAAAACTATGTTAAACAGTATTAATCCGCAAAAAATACAATCAAAAGCCTTCAAAAACACCAAGTCCAAACAGGGCAAAGTCGTATTTAACAGGGTCTAAGGCGTCTAGTTTGCGTAAATTATTATCCAGTTCGGCCAGGGCCTTTGCATCGTTTTGTTTTCTTTTTAGCAAGCCCAGTTTTCTGGCCACGTTGCCAGAATGTACGTCAAGCGGACAAGAAAGCAGGGCAGGGGAAATGTCTTTCCAGATCCCAAGGTCAACGCCGCAATTATCGTTACGTACCATCCAACGTAAAAACATATTGATGCGTTTTGCCGAAGATCCTTTTAGCGGATTTGAAATATGCTTTTGGGTACGCGGGAGGTGTTCCATTTCAAAAAAGACTTCTTTAAATTTGGCAATGGCTGGTTGCATGGAAGTGTTGGTGGCGTGTTCTTTAAAAAGAGTTTCCATTCCGCCGCGGTTTAAATATATATGCTGAAGGCTTTTTACAAACTGAATAAAATCGTGCCCGTTAAAAGTGCGGTGCACAAAAGGCAAAAGGTTTTCTAATTGATTTTCATGGTGCCCCATAACAAAATCGTAAGGGGAATTACCCATGAGTTTCATCATTTTATCGGCATTTTTAATAATGCTTTTTCGGTTTCCCCAAGCTATGGTTGCGGCCAGAAAACCGGCTATCTCGATATCTTCCTTTTGCTTAAACTGATGCGGAACCTGAATGGGATCGGTTTCTATAAAACGTGGATGATTGTAATATGCTACTCTCTCGTCGAGAAATTCTTTTAATTCGGATTTTTTCAAATGTACGATATTGATTTGCGACAGTACTTTTCTGCAAAGGTATTAACCAGAGCTTCAATTATTAAATTGTAAGGTTGTTTTTTTCTTCCAAAGAAATTCATTTTACCATCCGGAAACGGCCAACGGATTTAAAAAACTTTTAAACTTTACAACTAACTCCTATCTTCGTGTTTATGAATCCTAGTTTATTACAAACCCCAATCGATTATTTAAAAGGTGTTGGCCCCAACCGGGCCGATTTGCTCCGTAAAGAACTTGGAATCCATACTTATCAAGATTTAATAAACTTATTTCCAAACCGTTATATAGATAAAACCCGGTATTATAAAATCAACGAGTTACAGCGAAACAATGCAGAAGTACAGATAATTGGCAAAATAACCCACATAAAAACCGTTGAACAACAAAAGGGAAAACGTCTTGTAGCCACTTTTATGGATGAAACGGGACAAATGGAGCTGGTTTGGTTTCGTGGCCATAAATGGATACGCGAAAGCCTAAAAATAAACCAGCCGTATGTTATTTTTGGGAAGACCAATTGGTACAATGGCTTTTCCATGCCGCACCCGGAAATGGAATTGTTGGCAGATCATGAAAAAAGCCTCCGTACGGCCATGCAGCCCGTTTATCCTTCTACTGAAAAACTTACCAATAAAGGAATAACCAACAGGGTGGTAAATAAATTGATGCAACAGCTTTTTGTAGAAACAAACGGGAAATTTTACGAAACCCTTTCTGCCGAGCTTTTGGAAGAACAAAAACTTATTTCAAAGAGCAAGGCATTGTTCAATATACATTTTCCACAAAGTCAGGAATTACTGTCGAAAGCACAATACCGCCTAAAATTTGAAGAATTATTTTACATTCAGTTGCAACTTATTTCAAAGAATTTAAGCAGGAAAAGTAAAATAAAAGGTTTTAATTTCGATCAGGTCGGGACTTTGTTCAATACTTTTTATGCCGAGCACCTTCCTTTTGAGCTCACCAATGCCCAGAAAAGGGTAATAAAAGAAATACGCAACGATTTGGGGAGTAATGCACAGATGAACAGACTGTTACAGGGCGATGTGGGCTCTGGAAAAACCATTGTGGGGTTAATGACAATGCTATTGGCCATAGACAATGGGTTTCAGGCGTGTTTGGTGGCGCCCACCGAGATTTTGGCACAACAGCATTACAACGGTATTGAAGCTTTGGTTAAAGAACTTGGCGTAAACATAAAACTGCTTACCGGGTCGTCTAAAGCGTCCGAAAGGAAGGAAATTCATGATCAACTGGAAAATGGGGAACTACATATTTTAATTGGTACCCATGCAGTGCTTGAAGATAAGGTGCAGTTTAAAAACCTTGGACTGGCCATTATAGACGAGCAACACCGTTTTGGGGTGGCGCAACGGGCCAAACTTTGGCATAAAAACGCCATCCCGCCACATGTTTTGGTAATGACGGCCACGCCCATTCCGCGAACTTTGGCCATGAGCTTGTATGGCGATTTGGACATTTCGGTAATAGATGAGCTCCCGCCCGGGAGAAAATCCATAAAAACGGTACACCGCTACGATAGTAATCGCTTGAAAGTATTTAGGTTTATAAAGGATGAAATAAAAAAAGGGCGGCAAATCTACATTGTTTATCCTTTAATCCAGGAATCCGAAAAACTTGATTACAAAGATTTAATGGATGGTTATGCAAGTATTGAACGCGAGTTTCCAAAGCCAGAATACCAAATATCTATCGTGCACGGGCAAATGAAATCCTCTGACAAAGATTATGAAATGGAACGTTTTGTAAAGGGCGAAACCCAAATTATGGTAGCCACAACAGTTATAGAAGTTGGGGTAAATGTGCCAAATGCCTCCGTTATGATAATAGAAAGTGCCGAAAGATTTGGCCTTTCGCAATTGCACCAGCTCCGTGGAAGGGTTGGGCGGGGGGCAGAACAGAGCTATTGTATTTTAATGACCGGGCACAAATTGTCCAGCGATTCCAAAACAAGGCTCGAAACCATGGTGGGCACAAACGATGGTTTTCAAATAGCAGAAGTCGATTTGAAACTCCGGGGACCCGGAGATTTGATGGGCACCCAGCAAAGTGGTGTGCTAAACCTAAAAATAGCCGACATTGTCAAGGATAACGATATTTTAAAAACAGCACGGTACTATGCTGTAAAAACCTTGAAAGAAGATCAAAATTTAATGCTCGAAAAAAACAAAATCCTGCGCTATACATATCAGCAATTGGCAAAACACAAGAATATTTGGAATTATATAAGTTAAGGTTATCTATTATAAAGCGGATTATTATCTTTGCACTTCAAATAAAATAACCTATTAAGATGCAGAAGGGTATTTTATGGATAAAGGGGGATTCTATAAGAAGCATCAAAAAAGCAAAAGGGCTTTATAAAATTCACCTAAACAGGAAGATTTACAAAACAAAGTAGGATTTAAAAACAATAAGTACAGGTGAAAATATCTTATAATTGGTTAAAACAATTTATTCAACTTGATTGGGAAACAGATAAAACCGCAGAACTACTAACCGATCTTGGGCTGGAAGTTGAAGGAGTAGAGACTTTCGAGTCGGTTAAAGGCGGCCTTAAAGGTATTGTAGTTGGGCATGTGCTGGAATGCGAAAAGCATCCAAATGCCGATCGTTTAAAGCTTACCAAAGTAGATATCGGTACCGGCGAACCTGTACAAATAGTTTGTGGGGCCCCCAATGTAGATAAAGGGCAAAAAGTACCCGTTGCCACTATTGGCACTGTTTTGTATGATGAAAAAGGGGAACCTTGGGAAATAAAAAAAGGAAAGATTAGGGGAGAAGCTTCACATGGAATGATCTGTGCCGAAGACGAATTGGGCCTTGGGAAAAGCCACGACGGGATTATGGTGCTCGATGAAACACTTGTTCCAGGAACGCCCTGCGCAGAAATATTCAATATAGAAACCGATGCCGTGTTCGAGATCGGCCTTACCCCAAACCGCGCAGATGCCATGAGCCATCACGGGGTTGCACGCGACTTAAAGGCGGGGTTGTTGCAAAAGGATATCAACATGGAGCTTATTACCCCATCGGTAAGTAGTTTTCATGTAGACAACCGTACCCTGCGTATGGATATCGATGTAAAAAACAAAGAATTGTGCCCGCGTTATTGCGGGGTTACCATTTCGGGCATAAAAGTAGAAGAATCTCCAAGCTGGCTAAAAAACCGTTTAAAAGCCATTGGCATTACTCCAAAAAACAATATTGTAGATATTACCAATTATGTACTTCACGAACTTGGGCAGCCTTTGCACGCTTTTGATGGAAGTAAAATAAACGGCAATAAAATAATTGTGCAAACACTGGATAAAGGCACGAAATTTACTACGTTGGACGGTATTGAAAGAACATTGCACGAAGACGACCTTATGATTTGTGATGCAGAAAAACCGTTGTGCATTGCTGGGGTTTTTGGTGGCGAAAATTCTGGTGTAACCCAAAGCACCACCAATATATTTCTGGAAAGTGCCTATTTTAACCCTGTTTCCGTAAGAAAAACCGCAAAAAGACACGGCTTAAATACCGATGCTTCTTTTAGGTTTGAAAGAGGAATCGATATCGGTTCAACACATTATGCATTGTTAAGGGCCGCACTTTTGATAAAGGAAATTGCAGGCGGTACCATTTCAAGTGATGCTGAAGATTTTTATCCGAAGAAATTTGAAGATTTTCAGGTTTTTCTCACCTTCGAAAAGGTAAACAGCCTTATCGGCCAAAACATTCCCACGGAAACCATCAAGTCAATTTTGAGTTCCCTGGAAATTAAGATCAACAATGTAACCGAAACTGGAATCGGGCTCACCATTCCTTCGTACCGTGTAGACGTTCAAAGGGAAGTAGATGTTATTGAGGAGATTTTACGTGTTTATGGATATAACAATATTGAATTCACCCAAAAATTAAACGCTTCCATTGCAGGGACATCAAAGTTTGAAGATTACAAGCTTCAAAACATAATAGGCAATCAATTGGCCTCTTTAGGATTTTACGAAATCCTTGCAAACTCGCTCACCACTCCAAAATATATGGAGCTAAGCAACGACAATAAAGCCGATTATAACGTTAATATGCTTAACCCGTTGAGCAACGACCTTTCTGTAATGAGGCAGTCCATGCTTTTTAGTGGACTGGAAGCCATAAGTTACAACATCAACAGAAAGAGCAACAGCCTAAAACTGTTTGAATTTGGTAAAACATATCATCAATTTGACGGTAAAAGGGTTGAAAACAAACATTTAAGCATTCTTATTACGGGCAATCAAAATGGGGAAAGTTGGCGTCTGCAAAGCGAAAAAAGCGATTTTTTCTATTTAAAAGGCATCATTAACCGGGTATTGGAACGTTTGGGATTACCATTGCCAAAGTCGGAACCCGTTACCTCCGATGTTTTTTCTGAAGGCCTGAACTATAAAATAGGAAAAAGGAAGCTCGTTTCCTTTGGTATGATAAGCAACCGCATTTTAAAACATTTTGATATAAAACAGGAAGTTTTGTATGCCGATTTTGAGTGGGATGCCGTTATTGAACTGGCACAACAGCAACATATTTCCTTTACTGAAATAGCTAAATACCCAGAAGTAAAAAGGGATTTGGCGTTGTTGATCGACCAGAAAGTTAGCTTTGAAGAAATCTACAACATTGCCAAAAACAGCGAAAAGAAACTTTTAAAGGACATTAATTTGTTTGACGTATACCAAGGCGAGAAACTTCCGGAAGGAAAAAAATCGTATGCGGTGAGCTTTACCTTGCAGGACGACAACAAGACCTTGACAGACAAGCAAATTGATAAAGTAATGAAAAAGCTCCAAGGAAGTTTCGAACACCAATTGGGAGCTATATTAAGGTAAAACCAACGCCTTAATTACAATAATAAAATTAAATTATATGTCCGTTCTTGATTTTAATGTCGAGAACGGACACTTTTGTTTTTATGCAAGTAGTTTTAAATAATATTCCCATCGACCATGGTAAGCTTTCGGTCGGCCATATTTGCCAATTCTTCGTTGTGTGTTACAATTACAAACGTTTGCCCAAAAGTATCCCTTAGTTCAAAAAAGAGATTATGCAGTTTATCGGCACTTTCAGAGTCAAGGTTTCCGCTGGGTTCATCGGCAAAAACAATAGACGGGTTGTTAATAAGTGCCCTTGCCACCGCCACACGCTGTTGTTCGCCACCTGAAAGTTCGTTTGGCTTATGGTTTACCCGGTGCGAAAGTCCAAGAAAATCCAACAGCTCATTAGCGCGTTTTTCGGCCTCTTTGGGCGGAGTGCTTTTTATAAAAGCAGGAATGCAAACATTTTCCAGGGCGGTAAATTCTGGTAATAACTGGTGAAATTGAAAAATAAAACCAATATGCTCATTTCTAAACTTGGCCAGCTCTTTATCGTTGAGCTTGCTGGTTTCGGTGTTGTTTATTAAAAGTTGCAGTGCTTTATTTTTATCGGCTTTGTCCAGAGTACCAAGGATTTGTAATAATGTGGTTTTCCCGGCACCCGAAGTGCCTACAATGGAAATAATTTCCCCTTTACCTATGGTTAGGTCTACGCCCTTTAAAACCTCAAGAGAGCCAAATGTTTTATGGATACCGGTTGCTTTTATCATTCACTTAAATTATTGGAGTGCTAATTTACCCTCTTTTCCTTTTAAAAACAAAGTAACGCATTTTTATGGATGAATATTTATAAAGTTGGTGTTCGTAAAAATCAGCAATAAACCGAAAATAATTTTTGTTTTAAATATATTTTCTATTTTTAGAAAAAATTATCATTGTGTATAGAAGTATCGTTTTGTGGTTACTTTGTGTATCATTTTATTTAAATGGGCAAAGTTTCAATCACAGCAAGGCAATAGCATACAATGTAGCTGGAAGTTCTCTTTTTTGCGATGTTGGAGCTGCCATCAACAAAAAGAAAAACGAAAAATTAGGGCATGCCTTTTTGCGCGGTTTGTGGCAAGGGGCCATTGGCGGCACTGTAATTTATGGCAGTAAAAATATAATTCAAGGGTACGCAAACACCGGGAGTCCGCTGTATGCATGGAGCAGTAAACTGGTAAATGCCGCGGAGACTTCCATTACCGAAAATGCAGCGTCCAACATTAATTTTTGGGAAAGATGGCATTTAAACATAGGTTTTGCCCGCTTTGAATACAACCTACACCCCAAAAAAGATAAACGAAACTTTTATTTTAAAGTGATGCCGTTTGCGCTTACTTCAACATTCATTGTAGCACAAAAGGGAAATTTTTGATTTTTTCAAATCTGTGGGAACGGGAAATTTGATATTTTCTAGCAAGAAAGGTGTTGAATTAGATTATTATGGTAGGGCTTATGCCGGGACATTAATTTATAATTCTACGATGCCTAATAGTTTGCTGAATGGTGTTATTGCACATGAAATCGTTCATATATATCAAGTAGATGACTTTATTTCCGTTAATTCTTATATGGATAAATTAAACAATAATAGTAGGTTTTTTAACAGCAAAATTTTTGATTGGGTATACCTTGATATTAACTCACTTATTACAGTGGGAGCTTACAGCTTGGAGGGGATAAACAAACAATGTTATTACGATAATTATTTTGAATGGGAGGCTAATTTATTTTCAGAGAGGGATATATGCGACTAACCCATCAGCTATATGGTTAAAATTTAAAAGTCTATTTATTCAATTTAGCGTAGATTCCCCTGCAAGGTTTCTTCGTGATTTTTAGCTATATTTTCATAAAAAATGGTATCTTTTATTTTTAAATGATTTTTTTTTTAACATCAATATTTTACCGTCAATGGCATATAAAACTTTAGAGGAATACAATATAAAAGTAACCGACAGCGTGCGCGAACAATACAAAAACATTATAACTGATCTTGGTGAGGATATAGGGCGGGACGGATTGCTAAAAACCCCCGAACGGGCCGCCAAGGCCATGCAATTTTTAACACAGGGTTATCATCAAGATGCGGCCGAAATATTAAAAACAGCCATGTTCAAGGAAGATTACAACGAAATGGTTATTGTTAAGGATATAGAACTGTATTCGTTGTGCGAGCACCATATATTACCCTTTTTTGGCAAGGCGCACATAGCTTACATTCCCAATGGTTATATTGTAGGTTTAAGCAAATTGCCACGCATTGTAGACGTGTATGCCCGAAGGCTCCAGGTCCAAGAACGGCTTACGCATGATATCCTGGAATGCATAAACAATACCTTGAAACCACAGGGGGTTGCGGTGGTTATTGAAGCTTCGCATATGTGCATGATGATGCGCGGGGTGCAAAAACAAAATTCGGTTACCACCACTTCGGGATTTAGGGGCCAGTTTGAGAAAATAGAGACCCGGAATGAGTTTTTAAAGTTAATAAGCGCTGACTTAGGATAATATTCTGGCACTTTTATTGTTACTATTTATACATATGTATTTTAAATTATAACAGCTATGAAAGACAATAAGTACAAAAAATTATTTTTAGGACTTTTATTTGATGCCATCGGGATGCTTTCGTTTGCAATTCCCGGCATCGGGGAATTTTCAGATATTATCTGGGCACCCATTTCCGGTTGGTTAATGACACGGATGTACAAAGGCCGGATAGGGCAATCGGCAGGGGCGATTACCTTTATAGAGGAGCTGGTACCGGGTATGGACATTATTCCTACATTTACCCTTACTTGGCTATATACTTATGTAATTAAAAGGAAAGAGGCAAAAGTAGTGACTTCATAAAAAAATTAAACCCCGCTAAATAAATATATTTTGCGGGGTTTATATATAGGTTAGGGGGATTTACCATCCTATATATAAAAGAAGTTTATATTAAAAAGGCACACTTAAGCCTATATTGATATTTCTTCCAATATTATAAATTCCATCAGGTTTTAACCGTGATAAATGCGAAATGTATTCTTTGTCAAGTAGGTTGTTGGCGGTAAGTTTTATGGATAACGGTTGATTCCAGGGATTTATTGTAGCCCCTAAACCGATATTTACTAGCGAGTACCCACCAGTTCTAGTTTCAAATGTACCAACATTATTTTGATTGAACACATTCTGTAATGTTAAAAACGCATATTTTTTTGTTAATGCACCGTCTTTCATCTCCACCCGAAATGTATTGGTGAGCTTATTTGCCGGGATTAAGGGCAAGTATTCATCGGTATCGTCCAGTTTCCCGGTTACTGTTTCAAAGCTACTCTCAAAATGAAGCCAATCAAAAGGGTGGGGGTGCAGGTGGAAACCTACTTCCCCTCCGTACAGCCTGCTGTCGTTTTGTACATATTGATATACTGGCTGCCCGTCTATTTCATCGCCTGTGGGCTCCAAATAAATATAATCGCTTATTGCATTGTAAAACCCATTTATAAAGAATTCAAAATGCTTGTTTTCATATTCCAGTGAAACATCCGTTTGGAAATTCTGTTCGTTGGTAAGGTCCACATTTCCTATTTCAAATCTGTTAGCGCCACTATGGTTTCCATTAGATGCCAGCTCGGCTAAATTTGGTGCCCTAAAACCTGTAGCAAAATTAATACGTGCTATAATTTTTTCTGCAATCGTGGCTCTGTATCCCGCAGAAGCATTAAAGCTGTTAAAGTTTTTGTCAAATTCAGGGAAATAAGACTCTCCGCCCACTTCCCCGGTTTCTTTACCGTCTATAGTTCGGGTATCGTAACGAAGGCCTAATTGAATATCGCTTTTTTCCATATGGTAATGCGTGGTTGCCATAACCCCGAAATCTACCGTTGTTGCATCTGGGATTAGCATTTCTTCTCCAAAATTCTCATTGGTCTGGTGCATTCCCTGAACGCCAATAATGGTTTCAAAATTTCCCATTTTTGGTATGTGGTACAACACATTATAACTTAATGTATGGAGCCTCATGTCCAATGCAGCTTCATCGCCATGCTCGTGTTCTTCCCCTTCTTCGGCATGTTCGTGTTCATCTTCTTCATGATGATGATGGTCTTCATATTCCCTTCTATTATTGGCAATATACCCTAAAGTTACATCCAGGCTACTG
Source organism: Galbibacter pacificus (assembly GCF_029603165.1). GTDB lineage: Bacteria > Bacteroidota > Bacteroidia > Flavobacteriales > Flavobacteriaceae > Galbibacter > Galbibacter pacificus. Next base: position 551,608 of record NZ_JAQSVC010000002.1, on the reverse strand, counting down.
TTATTAAAAAACAAGGTGTTTTTGGCACTAATAATATGGTTGTCTATTTCCTGATAAGGCAATAATAAATCACGGTCCCTGTTCTGTACGCCAATTTCCTCGGGAATACCAAGGTTGGATCTATTGTAATTGTAGCGTACATCGGTTTTAAATTTAGAATCCTGATAACCAAACCCCGATTTTATATCGTATTCATTAAATCTAGAATTAGTAGTATAAATGCCATTTCCGGCTTCATAATCGGCATGAGAACCATATGCGCCACGCACCAAAAACTTAATTTTATCTCCCGAGGCTTTAAACCCTGCATTGGCGGTTACCCCATTGGTATTGGTAAAATAATTAATGTTTGCATCGCCATCGGTTTTATTTTGCTGTGCATATTTTTCGGGGTTTAAATACAAAACGCCCCCCAGAGCGTCCGAGCCGTACAAAAGTGAGGCCGGGCCTTTTATTACTTCCACACTCTCTATACCCGCCTGGTTAATGCCGAGGCCATGCTCGCCGCCAAACTGCTGGTTTTCCAACCGGATGCCCTGCGTATACACCAAAACACGGTTAGAGCTAAGTCCGCGTATCACCGGTTTGCCAATGCCAACACCCGTGGTAACACTCTCTACACCCGATATGTTGGTAATCCCGTCTGAAAGTGTCATGGCTCCTTTTGTTTTAAGCTGTTCCAAGCTTTGGCGTTCTACCTTCATCACATTTTCACTTTGTAATTTATGGAAGGGGGTAGAAACAATAACTTCGTCCATTTCTATGGCCGAAGGTTGCAGTGTCCAGTTGTGCGTACTGTTATTATCAACCGAAATGGCCTGCGAAAAGGTTTTATAGCCAATGGTAGATACTACAATTTTATAATTTCCTTTAGGCACGTTTTCCAAAACATAAGTACCGTTTTCATCGGTATTGGTGCCTTTTTCCAATTGTGGCAAATAAATGTTCGCAAAAGGTATTGGCTGTCCGTTATCGGCATCGGTTACTGTTCCTTGAAGCTTGCTGTTTTGTGCGTATATTATAGATGTTATACTTATAAAAAGTATAGACAATACAATCTGTTTCATAAATTATTTAATGTTTATAATATTGATGTATGCTGAAGTTATCAGCAATATGAAAAAAATATAATTGTACCCCATATGATGCATATCGGGTAATTATATAAAAATGTTAGTTGTGTTTATGAAACAAGCGGGGGGCCCCGTAACGAGAAGTGAAGCTGTTGAAATTCACTTAAAAAGAAATAGTTGTTGAAATTTTGTTCTGACGGTAATTTTATAACGTGAAAAGTTATTTCTTCAGGGGTATAATTTAGCTGATTGGTATGATGAAATTTAAAAAGCTGGCACTCAAAATCTGTTTGATGAAAATGTGTTTTTAAATGTTCGTTACATTCAACGTGCGAATGTTCTATGAAAAAGTGCGAAAACTTTAAGGCAGAAGGGAGTAACAGTGCCGTAATAAGCACAAAAGAAAAAAATGCCACAAGTATGTTTTGTATCGGCTTCAACTTGTTATTTAATCTTAATTCCCATTTTGTTCAACATTTTCTTTTCAAAGTTCCAAAAAAACTTAAACTGACCAAAAATCCATCCAAAGAAAACCAATAAAACCTGGTATATGGGGAAGATTAACAAAATTCTAACAACCCAATACAATACGGGGTGGAGTGCATCGGGATGCAAACCTACAAATTCTGTAACAGGACCTGTAATTTTTGCAGATGTGGTGCCCGTTATTGCAAAAACAATAAATATTATAACAATCTGGAAATTAGAGGTAATTCCCCAACGTTTTTTTAATTTTTCCATGAAACCCTTCTTCAAAAGCAAATATAACTCAAATAATTAGCATAATGAAAGTCAAATTTTTCTACATTTTTATATTTCAAGTTTTCCAGAACTTCTATCTTTAGGGAAATTAATCAAAATCATGCGAAGGAGAGAATTTATTGGCAAGGCCGCATTGGCTTCTTTTACGTTAACCGCCGGAACTGGCATTGTTTATGGGGAATTAATGCCAAAAGGCTATGTTCCGCTTTTAATGCAGGATCCCGATCCTTTTAAAATGTTCAGTATCGACAAGGACATGACAGTTTTAAACGACCGCCCGTGGAACATAGAATCCAAGGCCCATTTACTAAACGACGCGGTAACGCCCAATAAATTTATGTTTATACGAAACAATGGATTATTACCCGAAGCCATTGATGTTGATACATGGACCTTGACCATTGACGGAGAATCTGCAAAACAAAAGAAAACATACACCCTTAACGAATTAAAAACCCGTTTTCCACAATATACATATCATTTAACATTGGAATGCGGGGGGAATGGCCGTAAAGAGTTTAATCCGCCCGCAAAAGGAAATCAATGGGGCGTGGGTGCCGTGCACTGTTCCAAATGGACCGGAATCCGTTTACGCGATGTCCTGGAAGATGTTGGCGTAAAAAACGATGCCGTGTACATTGGTTACCATGCCGCCGACATCCATTTAAGCAGGAGTCCCGACAAGGAACCCATTTCAAGGGGATGCCCCATGGAAAAAGCATATCAGGACGAAACATTACTGGCCTTTCAATTAAATGGGGAAGATATTCCATTGGCACACGGATACCCGTTGCGCTTGGTAGCGGGAGGTTGGCCTGCATCGGTTTCTGGGAAATGGGTGCAAAGGATAAGTATAAGAAACATAGTTCACGATGGTACTAAAATGATGGGCACTGCATACCGTGTGCCATGTAAACCTGTTGCCCCGGGAGAAAAAGTAGCCGATGAAGACATGTGCATTATAGAATCCATGCCCGTAAAATCTTTAATTACTTACCCAAAAACAGGAGCCCTACTTACATTGGGGCAAGAATTAACCATAAACGGCCATGCCTGGGCCGGGGAGTTGGAAGTGGCAAAAATGGAGTACTCCATTGATTTTGGCAGCACATGGCACGCTTGCGAACTAAAAGCACCTGTGAACCGTTTGGCCTGGCAACAATTTTCTGCCAATATTTCCTTTCCGCAGGAAGGATATTACGAGGTATGGGCAAAGGCCACCGATAGCAACGGAAAAAGCCAGCCCATGTTGCTTCCTGGATGGAATCCAAAAGGGTATTTAAACAATGCCTGTCATAGAATTGCCGTAAAAGTTAGTTAAAATGAGTAAAAAAGAAGACTTTTTACAGCAGTTAAAAACATTATCGAACAGTTTGGTATGGCTAAGCTCAATAATCCTTTTTATTGGCATTTTTATATTGGTTATGGCCTTAAATCCAGATATTAAGCTGTTTAAATCATCACCTGAAATAACCGAAGCGGATGTTGAAAAAGACACCATTGTTAATATAAACAGTAATGATATAAAAGATGGCATACATACCGAAACAGGTTTTGTAGCAGGGGATGGGCTTGATGAAGTAATTGGGAATTGCACCAATTGCCACTCGGCAAAATTGGTTACCCAAAATAGAATGAGCCGAGATGGTTGGTTGGCTACCATTCGCTGGATGCAAGAAACACAAAACCTTTGGGACCTAGGTGACCAAGAAGATATAATTTTGGATTATCTAGCAACTCATTATGCCCCGGAAGATAAAGGGAGGCGTGAAAATTTAATAGTGGAGGAGTGGTATGAGTTAAAATAGCTTTGTTTTATTGTTTATGGGCTGTTTTGGTGAAAATTAAACGCATCATCTTCGGGTCGATTGCTTTTACATCAACTAAATTAAGTGACATTACCATATTTTGGGTTTCGTTTTTATATTTTAAAAAATGAGGTGTTTTTAAGTGACTCAAATACGCATTTTTATCGGCATATATTTCCAAAATCCTAATTTTAGTCGAATCGCTTGCATAATACATTGGGAATATGGATAAAACACCGGACTCCAGCTTTAAAGATGCGTTTGCTTCTTCCATTAAGATTTTATGATACGATTGAATATATGCAGGGTTGATTTCTATTTCTGCGATACGGATCATTGGTTCGCTTTCTTGGGAAAAAAGGGGGAGGCTAATTAAAAACCCCGATAAAATAAGCAGCTTTTTAATCATGCAGGTGTTTTTTTGGTTGTTAAGTTACCGGATCCTCGGGAAAAAAGGCCCCAATCGCTGATTGTACTTTCTTTGGAAATATAAAAAATAGTTGTAGAGTTTGTAGTTTACTTCGTAACCGTAATCAATGTTGGGACTGTAATTTATTTGCATTTCGTATAAATTGGGATTGTACCGCTGCGGGTTTAGCACTCTTTGGTTCCAATTAATAACATAAATATTGTTTCGGGTCTCCATATATTCTTGCGAATAGTAACCTTCGGGCATGGCAATGCTATTGAGCCAAGTATAATAACCCGGATCGATAACTATAATTTCATATTCTGTACTGTCATTTGCTATTCTAACGGTGTCCTGTTCGGCATTTGTGGCATTAAAAGCTTCTTTTTCGGCTTCAGAAATATCCAGCTCCATTTCATCTTCAGTATTTGTTGAAGTTGAAGCGCTTTTCGTTCCCGAGCACGACCCTGCCAAAAATGATAAAACAACAATTGCAAATACATACTTCATATAAAACTCTTTTATATAAAGATACAAAAAAGTCGGATGCAGGCATCCGACCCTTAATGTTTCTAAAAGCGGTATTGATGGAACCCTTTTTCTTAACTATTTAAAAAATTCCCGAGAAGGCCTCCCAAACCACCTTTTTTCTTATTGGAGCCAATAACCATATCGGCAACGTCGTCCAAAACGCTTCCATCGCCATCGGTATCGATTAAAGAAGTGATAAGGCTTTGATTTTCTTGAGATTGGCCGCCAAGCATGCTTCCCAATAAACTCGACATATCGTTGGAGCCACTTATATTATTTTGTTTTGTTTGTCTGCCCAGATAGCCTAAAATAAGTGGAGCGGCCATTTTAAGTATGTTACCTACCGTTCCGGCATCTATTCCCGTTTTACTGCTCAATGCATTTTCTACGGAAGATTGCTTTCCGCCAAGAACATGGCCCAAGATGCCGGCGCCATCGTTTAAGGCCGACTGGTCTACGCCACCGCCAAAAAAACCACCTAAATTATCCAGAATACTTCCGTCGTGCTTGCTGTTGATAGCTCCCATAAGCCCTTGTGCACCTTCTGGTGTTGAGGCATTCTTTTTCATCGCTCCAGTTAGTAAAGGTAAAGCCATACTTAATAAATCTGAAGTTTTCCCTTCGGAAGTTCCCGTTTCATTACTGATGCCGCCAATTATCTGGCGGCCAATACTGCTGTCTAATAAAGATGCTAATCCTGACATGACTTTTTATTTTTTAAATTGATAAATATTTTCATCAAGATACAAAAAAAAGCCTCTCATTTCTGAAAGACTTTTAAAAATTATCAAGTATTACATCCTTATTTCAACAATGATGCAATTTGGTCTGCCAGTTCTACACCAATCCTGTCTTGTGCTTCTCCGGTTGCGGCACCAATATGCGGAGTAAGGGAGATTTTAGGGTGCATCAATACTTTAATGGCAGGCGTGGGCTCGTTTTCAAACACATCAATTCCTGCAAAGGCCACTTTGTTGCTGTCTAGGGCATCAACAAGGGCAACTTCATCTATAACACCACCACGGGCAGCGTTTACAATACCGATGCCGTCTTTCATCAATCCAAATTCTTTTTTGCCAAGAACATATTCTTTTTGGGCGGGTACGTGCAGGGTTAAGAAGTCTGCTTGCTTCAACACTTCTTCTTTAGAAACGGTTTCTATGTTGAAGTTTAGTTTTTGGCCATCGAAGAAATTTAGTTCGATGTTCACGTTTTCAATAAAAGGATCAAAAGCAACCACTTTCATTCCAACGCCAAGGGCAATTTTAGCAGTTTCCTGCCCAATTCTACCAATACCGATGATGCCAAGGGTTTTCCCCCTTAATTCGGTACCGGCCGCATATGCTTTTTTAAGTTGCCCAAATTTAGATTCTCCTTCCAAGGGCATATTTCTGTTGGCATCGTATAAATAGCGCACACCACCATATAAATGAGCAAAAACAAGTTCGGCTACCGAAGCAGAAGAAGCCGCAGGAGTATTTATTACATGAAGTCCTTTTTCTTTTGCATAGGCAACATCTATATTGTCCATGCCAACACCGCCACGCCCAATTAATTTAAGCGACGGGCAGGCGTCTATTAAATCTTTGCGCACTTTGGTTGCGCTACGCACCAAAAGTGCATCTATTTTGTTTTCGTTTATGTAGTTTTCAAGTTGTTCTTGCGCTACTTTTGTGGTAATAACCTCAAAACCTTTGCTTTTTAGGGCATCGACTCCGCTTTGGGAAATACCATCGTTTGCTAATACTTTCATTTATCTGTTAATTTATTCTGTATAAAACTTTTAATTTTTTAGGCCTTTCTTTCCAGTTCCTGCATAGCATCGACCAGTACCTGCACACTTTCTATAGGCAATGCATTGTACATGGAAGCACGGTATCCGCCAACGCTACGGTGACCATTAATTCCGTTTAGCCCAGCTTCTTTAGCCAGGGCATCAAAGGTATCTTTGTGCGCTTCGTCTACCAAATTAAAGGTGGCGTTCATTGGGGAACGGTCTTCTTTTGCCGCAAAACCTTTAAATAGTGGGTTTCTGTCGATTTCACTGTATATTAGTTCGGCTTTTGCATTGTTTCTTTTTTCAATTTCTGTAATCCCGCCAAGGTCTTTAAGCCATTGCAATGTTAACATGGACACATACACCGCAAAAACGGGCGGAGTATTAAACATGCTATCCTTTTCGGCATGCACGCGGTAATCGAGCATAGAAGGAATAGCTCTGTCTACTTTGCCAAGAACCTCTTCTTTTATCACCACAAGCGTAGTACCGGCGGGTCCCATATTTTTTTGTGCCCCGGCATAGATAATATCAAACTTGGAGAAATCCAATTGTCTTGAGAAAATATCAGAGCTCATATCGCAAACCAAAGGAGCCGATACTTTTGGAAAATCTTTTATTTGCGTTCCAAAAATGGTATTGTTGGATGTGCAATGGAAGTAATCTATATCTGAAGGGATTGCGTAGCCTTTTGGGATATAATTAAAATTGGCGTCTTTTGAAGAGGCCACTTCTACGATTTCTCCGAACAATTTTGCCTCTTTAATGGCTTTTGTAGACCAAGTACCCGTATTTAAATAGGCGGCTTTTTTGTTTAGCAAATTATAGGCTACATTTAAAAATTGAGTGCTGGCGCCCCCTTGAAGAAACAAGGCCTTATATCCCTTGTTTTGTAACCCTAAGTGTTCTAAAGCAAGCTCCTGCGCTTTGTCCATTACAGCTATAAAGTCTTTGCTGCGGTGGGATATTTCAATAAGCGAAAGATCGATACCGTTAAAGTTTAAAATGGCGTCTGAAGCTTTCTTTAACACCTCTTGGGGTAGAATGCAGGGTCCTGCACTAAAATTATGCTTTTTCATAAATGTCAGTTGTGTTTTTTATGTTTACAAAGTTGCTAATTTCTCGTAGAAAAACTGTTATCAAAAGTACAATTATTTTGTTAGATTGATAACAGAACAAACAGAGTTGTTACATTGTGCAGGCTTGAATTGCCAATTTTATAAAAATTTAAAACCAAACTTACTTTTAAACCTGTTTTCTGTTTCAAGTTGGAACCGGTTTTGTTTATTGGTTTTTGTTTTAAAACATTAAAAAAGCGGGTTTAAATTTACCCGCCTCCAAATAGTCTTGTATATGGTTAATTGATTTTAAAATATCGTTCTTGTATATAGGTTTTACTTGCTATAAAACCCAATTTCTTCTCTCATTAAACCCTCAATATCTTGCCATAAAACCTTCATTCTTTCATTTCTTTTTTCATAACCTATTGATTGCAAAATTTCTGTATTTTGATTTAAATTGCTAGACGACATTTGAGTTAATGCGCCTTGATACTCATTCATATAATCTTGGACTAAAGTTCTATATTCATTAATTTTTGGAAGTAATTTTCCGCTAGCAACTAACCTTAGTTTATTTAATTCTTGATAAACCATCATTAAGGACTCTGATGCATTTTTTGTGAGGTCGAATAATTTTTCATTAAATTTTATCATTGCATTATTACTTCTTTCTTCATCTCCGGAAATAATTTCACTCATTAAATCAATTTGAATGCCATAAATAGCATTTGGATCACTTCGCATATTTGCACTCATTTGATCCATTTTTTCCATAAAATTTGAATAGACTTCAAATCTTTTGTCAATTGCTCTATCGGATTTTTGATATTTTCTGTTTAGTCTAAATTGTATAATTCCCCAAATCCATCCTATTAAACCTAATCCAATAATTAAATAATCTTTTAGTTCCATATTTTTTTAGAGCTTACACATAATAAATATGCGTTTATTCTATCATCCATAGATTAATTGCTTGGTTTTATTGATACTTTTAATTATGTATGGGTTTTCAAGGCCTTCTTCGCTAACCAAATCTACCTCTCTTTTAAACAACTCTTTTAGACTATCTTTAAAATCAAAATAATTTAAAAATGCTCCTTTATGACCAAAAGGTTTAAGTCTCACCAAAAAATCAATATCGCTTTTCTGATTAAAGTCGGGCGTTAAAACCGATCCAAAAACGTACATTTTATCTACTTTGTACTTTATGCACAACGCTTTAAGTTTATCGATGTTGTTTTCTATTATCGGGTTCATATTAAATGCCTTTAATTCTCAAAATTAATAAAAAAAGCAAAATGAAAGTCACAATAATAACTCCATTTTTCACAATATCATGCCTTAACCATGATATGCCATGGAAACTAATATTAATGGAATGTACAGGTTTATAATTTCAGGAGGAAATCCAGCGTATCCACGCCATCGGCATAATCCCAAAGTTTTGGCTGCTGTGTTTTGCCAAATGCAACTTCGCCATCAACAAGCCCGTTTGCCACGGTACACTGTATTTTATCGGCGTCGTTTGTAAGTTTTTCCTTTATAGCTTCAACAGTAGTGTATTCTTCATAGAAAACCGTTGCAATGGGCGATGCATAGCCTTCGTCTTCCTTCAGCATTAAAAAACCGTTTTCCAAAATATTAAAAAGGCTCATTAAATACACGGCCTTGTTATAATCGTAATTGTTTGCATATTTATTTTCGTGGATAATATCGCCATATTTATAAACAGCCTTAAAAAATGCATCAAAATTATAATCTTTTGGAACAAACAGCTTGGAAACGCTTCTACAGCCTAGGCCGTAATACCTAAAAATGTCTTCGCCTAGGGCTTCAAGATCTGTTACGGACTCTTTTCCGGTTAGAACGGCAACCGAGTTACGGTTTTTGCGGATAATGTTGGGCTTGGCACCAAAGTAATATTCAAAATAGCGGGCGGTATTATCGCTTCCGGTAGCGATTACGGCATCAAAATTTTGTATTTTATCATCGGTAAAAGTTATTTTTCCTTTAAAAAAAGGCGCTACATATTCTAAATATTTAGAAAGATAGGGGAGCAGGTGCTTGTCGTTGGACGATTGCTTTACAACAACTTCGTGCCCCGAAATTAAAACTGATAAAAAATCGTGAAACCCCACCAACGGAATGTTCCCGGCCATAATAATAGCAACTTTTTTGGGGTGTACATCTTCGATTAAATAATTGGAAAGCCATTTTTTTAAATTTGAAGAAGATAAGGCTTCTCCCCAAGTGGTTAACGTAAATTGCAAATTGTTTTTAGTAAACCAGGCGTTGTTTTCTTCTGCCAGTTTTAATTGATGCTTAAACCCATCAAAGAAAATTTCGTTGCCCGCTATGGTTGCATCAACTGTTGGCGATTGACTGGAAAATTGATTTAAAAAAGCCCCAAGTTTAACAAAAGCGTTAATTCTGTTGTGAATGTCACTCATTATATTTGGTAAAAATTTTGTTTGTCTTTATTTTTGACACTGCAAATTTACAGAATTGAAACGAGGCGGTATTTTTTTCTCCTTAAATTTTAATAAAATGAAAGGTAAGGCCGTAAAATACGACTCGCATAATAAAGCGTTAGTTAAGGCTAACATAAAATGAAAAAGAAAAAGTATGGCTATTATTATAACAGATGAATGTATAAATTGCGGGGCTTGTGAACCAGAATGCCCAAATACCGCAATTTATGAAGGCGCAGACGATTGGAGATATAGCGATGGAACATCGTTGAACGGGGATGTTGTGCTTCCCGGAGGGAAATCGGTAAATGCGGATGACGCACAAGAACCGGTAAGCGACGAAATTTATTATATTGTTCCCGATAAATGTACCGAGTGCAAAGGCTTTCACGAAGAACCACAATGTGCTGCCGTTTGCCCGGTTGACTGCTGTGTGCCCGATGAGGACCACGTAGAAACCGAAGAAGAATTGCTCGGGAAGCAACAATTTATGCATCCAGAATAAATAAACGCGTACGTTTTAAAATGAATTGATATAAAAAAGGTGGTCCATTGTAGACCGCCTTTTTCTTATTTACGTATGTTTTATACTATTGTTGTTGAGCTGTGTATACGCGCTTAACTATTTTATTTTGGTCTTTGTCGTAATACTCGATAACAAAATTTGCATTACTATCAAAATAACCTATTCCGTTACCTTTTTCGGTTTCCACTATAAAATCATTGCTGGACGACTTATAACTGGTAGCTTTTAAGGTATTGTCGTTGCCGCCAATAATAAAACCTTGATTGCTCGGCGAAAAATCGCACTCAACCCCTTCACAGGTAAAAGATGCGTTGTTGTCTAGCACCGTTTGCACATTTCCATCTATAATGGTTTCATGTTTTGTTATTTTTACCGGAGAAGCTACTCTTTCCTGATTAATTTTGTTTCTATCGGCTTCACTCAAATTAATGTTCTGCTCCTTGCGGACCACAACACTCTGTTGTGATTGTTCTTCCCCTTTGTTGTCTTTAACCGTTGTAGTTTTTGTTACCGTTTCTTCCAGCACATCTTTATTTTGCGCAAAGGCAAAAGAAGTTGCCAGAATTAATACTGTTGATAAGATTAAACTTTTCATGTCTTTTTTTGTTTTGATTATATACTATAATATACGTGTTTTATATTGCAAAGGATGTTAATACCCTCACAATGAATGATAAGTATTTGTTAAGCCCGGGGCGATTAAACGTAAATAATAACAGTGTAATGTATTGACTATCAATTTTTTGATAATCATAAAATGATTTATGTATCAACGGAACCGAAAAAAGAAAAAATGCCCTCGCAACGCAAATGGTATAGCGCTGGCCTTACCGGTTTTGTTCCTTGTACAAGTTCTAATATTATCGATAATGCCCAGCATAGATTCTTAAAACTATTACCTATATTTGCACTCGCAAATTTCAAAAACTCATTCATGAAAGCCGGAATTGTAGGATTGCCAAATGTTGGGAAATCAACTTTATTTAACTGCTTATCTAATGCCAAAGCGCAAAGTGCCAACTTTCCGTTTTGTACCATAGAGCCCAATTTAGGGGTGGTAAATGTACCGGACAGCCGGTTGGAAAAATTAGAGTCGTTTGTAAACCCAGAGCGGGTAATGCCCGCTACCGTAGAAATTGTGGACATTGCCGGATTGGTAAAAGGAGCCAGCAAAGGCGAGGGGCTTGGAAACCAGTTTTTGGGCAACATACGCGAATGCAACGCTATAATTCATGTGCTACGTTGTTTTGACAATGACAATATTGTACACGTGGACGGCAATGTAAATCCTATTCGAGATAAAGAAACCATAGATATAGAGCTTCAGCTCAAAGATTTGGAAACAGTAGACAAACGTCTTGAAAAGGTAAACAGGGCCGCCAAAACAGGTGATAAAGATGCACAGAAGGAGCAAGCATTGCTTCAAAAATTTAAAACAGCCCTGGAAAGTGGTATTTCGGCACGTGCCGTTGATGTTAATGAAGACGAAGAGGAGTTTATGAAAAGCTTCCAGTTGCTTACCGCAAAACCAATTCTCTATGTATGCAATGTTGATGAAAGTGCGGCAAAGTCTGGAAACGCGCATGTAGACAAGGTTAAAGAAGCCATAAAAAACGAAAACGCCGAAGTAATTGTTTTGGCCGTTGCCACCGAGGCAGATATAGCCGAACTGGAAGATTATGAAGAACGACAATTATTTTTGGAGGACATAGGCCTTGACGAACCGGGCGCTTCAAAATTGATACGTGCTGCATATAAATTGCTTAACCTTCAAACATATTTTACTGCTGGAGTAAAAGAAGTAAGGGCTTGGACAATTTCCATCGGTGCTACCGCACCACAGGCTGCGGGCGTAATACACACCGATTTTGAAAAGGGTTTTATCCGTGCAGAAGTTATTGGTTATGATGATTATGTAAACTACGGAAGTGAATCCAAAGTAAAAGAAGCCGGTAAAATGCGTGTGGAAGGCAAAGAATATATTGTAAAGGACGGCGATGTAATGCATTTTAGGTTTAATGTATAAAACATCCAAAAAAGCACATAAAAGAGGTTTGAACTGCACCTACAGTTCAAACCTCTTTTTTTATGGCATCAACTCAAACCTATTTTAATCTATTGTTTTTTAATCGATTATGAGTTTTAAGCTGAATTGAATATTGTAGGATTATTTTTCGTTTACGGATAAAAAAAAGAAGAAATTATAATTTTACCAGTAATTCAATAGATCGCTTACCAAAAATTTATAAACCAATGATAAAAAACAAAAAGGGCTTTACGTGGATCGTCATTGCAATCGGCATTTTGGGCGTAATTCTTTTTTCGGCCAAAGCAGTTATGGTAAAATTGGCATATCAGTACAATGTAACTGCTGTTAATTTACTTATGTTCAGAATGTTATTTTCGTTGCCGTTTTATGTGCTGGTTTTGCTCTTTACCAAAAAAAGCGAACAAAAACAGGGAAAAAAAGAATATCTCTGGCTTGTTGTTTTTGGGATAATAGGCTATTATCTGGCCAGTTATTTCGATTTTATCGGACTTCAATATATAAAAGCAAGCATAGAACGTATCATTTTGTTTATCTATCCAACGATAGTGGTCCTGTTATCGCGCATTTTTCTAAAAAGACCCATCACCAAAGTCCAGTTAATGGCCATATTGCTTACTTATTTTGGGGTTGTGGTTTCTTTTTGGGACGAATTGGGCATAGAAGGCTCGCAATTTTTATTAGGGGCTACGTTTATATTTTTAAGCGCATTAACATATGCATCTTATTTAACCGGAAGCGATTGGCTGATACCAAAATTCGGGGTAACCCGTTTTACCTCGTATGCCATGATAATATCTTGTGGTGCCGTGGTTTTGCATTACCTTATTTTCGAGCATACAACTTTACTGGGTTACAACGCAAACGTATATTGGCTGGGGTTGGGCATGGCCTTGCTCTCCACGGTTATTCCTTCGTATTTGGTATCGTATTGCATTAAGGAAATAGGAGCTTCTAATTTTGCAATTTTAGGTGGATTGGGACCCATTTCTACCATAATTTTGGCTTCCATATTTTTGGGCGAACGTTTAACAATGCTTCAGTTGGGAGGCACATTATTGGTAATTGTAGGAATAATAGCCATATCATTAAACAAATCAACTTACAAAAAGTCAGGTTCTTAACAATTTCAGTAAAAAGCTTGTTAATTACTTTAGCAGTAAGGGGTTTCATATTAAACGATGAAACATTATATTAGCAACGAAACCCATTTCTAATATTTTTATGTCAGAAACTACTAAGTATACAGAAGATAATATACGTTCGTTGGATTGGAAGGAGCATATCCGTATGCGACCTGGGATGTACATTGGGAAATTGGGCGACGGCTCTTCTGCAGACGATGGTATTTATATCCTGATAAAAGAGGTGCTTGACAACTGTATAGACGAATTTGTCATGGGGGCCGGCAAAACCATTGAAGTTTCCATTCAGGGAAACAAAGTGATTATAAGGGATTACGGTCGGGGCATCCCGCTGGGAAAAGTAGTGGATGTAGTGTCTAAAATGAATACCGGTGGTAAATACGACACGCGCGCCTTTAAAAAATCGGTGGGATTAAATGGGGTCGGGACCAAAGCGGTAAATGCCTTGTCTACCTATTTTAGGGTCGAGTCTAACCGCGACAACAAATCCAAAGCCGCCGAATTCGAACAGGGAAACCTTGTAAACGAAGAAGAACTGGATGAAACCAGTAGAAGGAGGGGGACCAAAGTTTCTTTTGTGCCCGACGAGAGCATTTTTAAAAACTATAAATTCCGCAATGAATACATCGAGAAAATGGTACGTAATTACGTATACCTCAATCCGGGGTTAACCATTGTATTCAACGGGGAAAAGTTTTATTCGGAAAACGGTTTAAAAGATTTATTGGAAGATACCACCAATAAAGACGATATGCTTTACCCTATTATCCATTTAAGGGGAAACGACATAGAAGTGGCCTTAACGCATAGCAGGACTCAATACAGCGAGGAGTACCATTCGTTTGTTAATGGGCAAAACACCACGCAAGGGGGAACGCACTTGGCAGCTTTCCGGGAGGCTATTGTAAAGACATTGCGCGATTATTACGGAAAAAATTACGATGCTTCCGATATCAGAAAATCAATTATAGGGGCTATTTCCATTAAAGTAATGGAGCCTGTTTTTGAAAGCCAGACCAAAACAAAACTGGGCTCGACCGATATGGGCGGCGACCTGCCAACGGTAAGAACCTACATAAACGATTTTATTGGCACGCAACTGGATAATTTTTTGCATAAAAACCCAGAAGTTGCCGATAAGGTACAACGAAAAATATTGGCTGCGGAGCGCGAGCGAAAAGAACTTTCCGGTATTAGGAAACTGGCCAAGGAACGGGCTAAAAAAGCAAGCCTGCACAATAAAAAACTCAGGGATTGCCGGGTTCATTTGGGAGATACCAAAAATGAACGCGCACTGGAAACAACCCTGTTCATTACCGAGGGAGACTCTGCTTCGGGTTCCATTACAAAATCCAGGGATGTCAATACACAAGCCGTATTTAGTTTACGTGGAAAACCGTTGAATACCTACGGAATGTCCAAAAAAATTGTGTATGAAAATGAAGAGTTCAATCTTCTTCAAGCAGCTTTGAACATAGAAGAATCTATGGAAGACCTGCGGTACAACAACATTGTAATTGCTACCGATGCCGATGTTGACGGGATGCACATACGTTTGCTGTTAATTACCTTTTTCTTGCAGTTTTTTCCAGAATTGATAAAAGAAGGACATTTATACATACTCCAAACCCCGCTTTTTAGAGTGCGAAACAAAAAAGAAACTATTTATTGCTATAGCGAGGACGAAAGAAAAGCGGCCATTGAAAAGCTAAAGGGGAAACCCGAAATAACCCGATTTAAGGGGCTGGGTGAAATATCTCCGGATGAGTTCAAACATTTTATCGGCGATGATATCCGTTTGGACCCCGTAATGCTGGACAAAGCCATGTCCATAGAAAGTCTATTGGAATTTTACATGGGCAAGAATACCCCTGACCGGCAAAAATTTATCATAAATAATCTTCGAGTAGAACTTGATGTAGTTGAAGATTAAGTATTAAAAATCAATAGTTCATAAAATAAAAAAAAGAACCTGCTAATTTTGTATGGAAGAAAATACAGAACTCAATCCGGAAGAAAATAACAATCAGGAAACAATAACGCGCGTAGGCGGAATGTACCAAGACTGGTTTCTGGATTATGCATCATATGTAATTTTAGAACGTGCAGTACCCGCCATAGAAGATGGTTTTAAACCGGTACAGCGCAGAATTATGCATTCTTTGAAAGAACTGGACGATGGCCGTTACAACAAAGTGGCCAATATTGTCGGGCATACCATGCAGTACCACCCGCATGGCGATGCCAGTATTGGGGACGCCATGGTACAAATCGGCCAAAAAGACCTGTTAATAGACACCCAAGGAAACTGGGGCAACATATTAACCGGCGATAGCGCCGCAGCACCGCGATATATTGAAGCCCGTATTTCTAAATTTGGGCTCGAAGTAGTTTATAGCCCAAAAATTACAGAATGGCAACTTAGCTACGACGGAAGAAAAAAAGAACCCATCAACCTTCCGGTAAAATTCCCGCTTTTATTGGCTCAGGGCGCAGAAGGAATTGCTGTCGGGCTCTCCACAAAAATCCTGCCGCACAACTTTGTAGAACTTATAGATGCCTCCATTAAGCACTTAAAAGGAAAACGCTTTACTATTTACCCAGATTTCCCAACGGCCGGGATTATGGACGTTACCAATTATAACGACGGGAATAGGGGCGGAAAAGTACGTGTTCGTGCCAAAATCTCTCAATACGATAAAAACACGCTTGTAATCAACGAGATTCCATTTGGCACCAATACTTCCAGTCTGATAGATTCCATTTTAAAAGCAAACGACAAAGGGAAGATTAAAATAAAGAAAATTGAAGACAACACTGCTGCCGAAGTAGAAATTCTAGTGCATTTGCCATCGGGGATCTCCCCCGATAAAACCATTGATGCACTTTATGCCTTTACGGCCTGCGAAACATCAATTTCTCCATTGGCATGTGTAATTGAAGATAACAAGCCCTTGTTTATCGGGGTGAGCGAAATGCTAAGGCGCTCTACCGACAATACGGTACAATTACTAAAACAGGAGCTTGAAATTCAATTAAACGAGTTAGAAGAACAATGGCATTTTGCATCACTGGAACGTATCTTTATCGAGAACAGGATTTACCGCGATATCGAAGAAGAGGAAACATGGGAAGGGGTAATCAGTGCTATCGATAAAGGGCTAAAACCTCATATAAAACATTTAAAAAGACCCGTAACGGAAGAAGACATTGTTAGGTTGACCGAAATAAGGATCAAGCGTATTTCTAAATTTGATATCGATAAAGCCCAGCAAAAAATTGACGCCCTTGAAGAAGATATTGCAAAGGTGAAGCATCATTTGGGACATCTTATTGATTTTGCAATTGATTATTTCACTCATCTGAAAAAAACTTACGGTGAAGGACGGGAGCGTAAAACAGAAATAAGGATTTTCGACGATATTGAAGCGTCAAAGGTTGTTATAAGAAACACAAAACTCTACGTAAACCGAAAAGAAGGCTTTATTGGCACTTCCCTAAAACGGGACGAATATGTTTGCGATTGCAGCGATATAGACGACATTATTGTATTTACCGCTACCGGGGTCATGATGGTAACCAAGGTAGACACCAAAACGTTTATCGGGAAAGACATTATCCATGTTGCCGTGTTCAAGAAAAAAGACAAGCGCACCATTTACAACATGATTTACAAAGACGGTAAAGGTGGCGCTACTTATATTAAGCGTTTTTATGTGTCGAGCACTACCCGCGACAAGGAATACGACCTAACAAATGGCAAGTCGGGTTCTTATGTGCATTACTTTTCGGCCAACCCGAACGGCGAAGCAGAAGTTGTTACCGTTTTCTTGCGTCAGGTAGGAAGCATTAAAAAATTAAAATGGGATGTGGATTTTGCCGATATTATGATAAAAGGACGAAACTCCAAAGGAAATATCGTAAGCAAATATGCCATTAAACGCATCGAACTTAAAGAAAAAGGGGTTTCTACCTTAAAACCGCGCAAAATATGGTACGACGAAACCGTGCAAAGGCTAAATGTAGATGGGCGAGGCGACCTTTTGGGAGCGTTTAAAGGAGAAGACAAATTGCTTATAATCACCCAAAATGGAATAGCAAAAACGGTGACCCCAGAATTAACCATGCATTTTGAAAGCAATATGATTGTTTTGGAAAAATGGAACCCTAAAAAGCCTGTCTCGGCCATTTATTACAACGGCGAAAAAGAATTGTTTTACGTAAAACGGTTTTTAATTGAAAACGAAGGAAGGGAAGAATCTTTTATATCGGAACACCCAGACTCTCAATTGGAGATTGTTTCTACAGATTGGAGACCCGTGGTTGATGTGGAATTTACCAAGGAAAGAGGTAAAGAGCGTAAACCAAACATGGAAGTTAATATTGAAGAGTTTATTTCAATAAAAGGCATTAATGCTATTGGAAATCAGTTAACTAAAGAAAAAATAAATCAAATAAACATTCTAGATCCATTACCATTTGAAGAACCCGAAGAAGTCGAGCCAAAAGATATGGAAGTAAATGATGAAGAAAACGTTAGTGCCGAAAACGACAATGAAAATAACACTTCAAAAAAAGGGGACGATGGCCCAACATTATTTGATTAATCGTCGGTTCTTTTTTTATTTTTTTCAATTTTTGTGTCGACATACCCAAAAACTACATTTATAAGCACCACCAAGATTGTCATGAGGGCAAGTTCCACATAAAGTCCCGCGGCCGCCAAGCAACCGGCAGCAGCACTGCACCATATGGTGGCGGCAGTTGTAAGCCCTTTTATTTTATCTTCTTTTTGAAGTATCACGCCAGCACCCAAAAAGCCAATCCCGACAATTACCTGGCTTAATACCCTAGTAATATCCACCCCGAACTGGTGCTCGTACTGCAAGGAAATAATTACAAAAGTACAAGCGCCAATGGCCACCAAAGTATTTGTTTTTAAACCGGCACTTTTTCCTTTGTACTCCCTTTCCAAACCAATAAGCAGCCCCGATATAGTGGCGGCTGTTGTTTTAAGGATAAAATTGGGTGCATTTATGCTTTCCGTTATCAATTCAATACCAATCATACTTAAAAATATGAAAATTCTTAATATTCATATATTTAAATACGCACAAAATTGTTTTTATGAAGAAATTACCTAGGTCTGTGAAGGCTATTAAAGGTCGTTAATTTTGATAGCAGTACCTTTTTGTTTGTTTTTTTTATCCCCAACGGCAGAATACTCAAAAAGATAGGTATTCTTATTGGTCGTAAGGATTTTCATGTGTATCGCCTTGGCATCGTTTCTCGATTTTGGGTTTATTTTTTTCACAATAAACTCGCAATCGTTGATCCACCGCACTGTGTTGGAGTCTATTTCGTTTTCATAATAATCCACTTCAATAGAATCGTTTCTAACAAACCTGCTTGTTTTTTCTTCGCCGTTAATTTTATAGGTAAATTCGAATTCACCGGTTTTAAAATCGCTGCAATTTCTTTCGGTCTGGTAGCATGAAGAAAACATTAAAAAGCACAATAAAAACAATACAGGATACTTCATTTAGTTTGAATTTTTATATTCTTCAAAGGTACCATTCTTATAAAAGACTACAATGCGGGCAATTTCATTTTTTTGCACAGGACCCGATATTGTATCAATCGGTGCTTCATTTGCGGATTGTTGGTTATCTATTTCAGTATTTTCGTCCTCAGTACCTGCAAACAAGTTTGATGCAGTGGACGAAACTCCCTTTTCTTCAACTTCAGCAGGAAAACTTCCTTTTCCGTTAAGGAGCCAGTAAAGCTCTACTTCTGGAAAATTATGAAGAATTCTCATGATAAAATCCAAACTAGGATTGTTCCTTCCCGATAACAAATGTGAAATAGAGGAACGTTGCACCCCAATTTTATCTGCAAAAGCCGAAGCTGATAAATCGTAATAATCCAACACTTTTTCCAGCCGTTCTATAAATTCTTCCTTGTTTACCATTGTAAACCACGTTTTGATAGTAGCGAATGTTACAAATGTAAACATTATAACTGATTTATCCAATAATTAATGCAATATTAGTCTATTTATACTCAATTTTATATTTAGATAGTTACATTTAAATAATTGAAATATAGTAAATTAAACTAATTATATAAAAATCGTGAAATGTACATGTTAATCCGTATACAAATGGAAACAATTTGACATTGGAATGATATAAGGATAGTTTACATTTGTTACTTTATTTAGTTTACATCTGTGAACTAATATAATTTTACATTTGTAAACCTTAAAAGTAGCTATGGATTTAATTACCTTTTACACAACAGCATATTCAACTTATAAAGAGACAAAAATTACCGGTAGATATCTTACCCAACTGGATATTGAACCTATTTTAAAAAAATATGAGGCGGCTTTTAAAATTTCGCATATTGGCAATTCTGTTTTACAAAAACCCATTCACACCATATATATAGGCAATGGTAAAAAAAGGATTTTAATGTGGTCGCAAATGCACGGAAACGAATCGACCACGACAAAAGCCGTGTTGGATTTGCTTTGCTTTATACAAAACAATGAAGCTTTTCGCACCTATATTATAAACAACTTTACCTTGTGCATCATCCCGATGCTCAATCCAGATGGGGCTGCTGCATATACACGGGTAAACAGTAATGAAGTGGACCTTAACAGGGATGCACAAAACTTGTCGCAACCCGAAAGCAGACTTTTGCGCAATGTTTTTAATGAGTTTGAGCCTCATTTCTGCTTTAATCTGCACGATCAGCGTACCATATTTAGTGCGGGAAAATCCAGGCACCCGGCAACGGTTTCTTTTTTAACGCCTGCTGAAGACAAAGAAAGAAAGGTTACCGCCAACAGAAGGAAAAGTATGGAAGTCATTGCAGCCATAGATAAAATATTGCAAAAATTTATTCCAAAACAAGTAGGAAGGTACGACGACGGTTTTAACCTTAATTGCGTGGGGGATACGTTTCAATCGATGGGTGTTCCAACCATTTTATTTGAATCTGGCCATTTCCCAGACGATTACGAACGGGAAGAAACCCGAAAATACATAGCATATGCATTGGTTGCAGCTATTAATTATATTGGTGAAACCGAAATAACCGGCAAAAAATATCATGGTTATTTTGAAATCCCTGAAAACGATAAGCTGTTTTATGATGTCATTTTAAGGAAATTTCCTGTCAAAACTAAAAATGGTATTGAATATAAAGACATAGCAGTGTTCTTTAAGGAAACATTATTAAATGATAAAATAGAGTTTATCCCTTCTGTGGAGCATATAGAGCCACATTTACACTTTTATGGGCATAAGGAATTAACTATGAGTAAAATAGAAGTAGCGCCTGTTGAAATTGACAGGTTAAACAATAGTTATTTAACAGAATTTTTAAAGAAAATTTAAAGAAATTAAGGTTTTGTTAAAAAAATATTTAGCAAACGATTATGGATTATTCAATTTTTTTTATTTTTTTTGCTTATTCTTTAAAGATAATAAAATAACTATGGCGAAATTTAAATTAGACGAGGTAGACCATCAAATTCTTGACATGTTGATTGAAAATACCCGAACCCCCTTTACGGATATTGCAAAAAAACTTTTGATATCGGCGGGTACAGTTCATGTTAGGGTGAAGAAAATGGAGGATGCCGGCATTATTAAAGGCTCCTCACTAACTCTTGATTATGTTAAATTAGGGTATTCTTTTATAGCATATGTTGGAATTTTCTTAGAGAAAACGCATCAGACCAAGTTTGTTTTAGAGCGGCTAAACCAAATTCCTTACATAACAGTGGCGCATATTACCACAGGGAAATTCAATATTTTCTGTAAAATAAGGGCAAAAGATACAAAACATGCCAAAGAGATAATTTTCAAGGTAGACGATATTGACGGTGTATCCCGGACAGAGACCATGATTTCATTGGAAGAAAGTATCAATGATAAACGTAGGTTAATGCACACTATTTTTAACGATTTGTAAAATATCTGTTTAAAATCTATAATCAAGCCCTCTCAATACTTATTTTGAGAGGGTTTTTTGTACTTTTACGTGAAACCAAAATATTACAAAAATAGTATATGCTAAGAAAACCGAAAATAGACCGATTTAATGAAAGTGTATTATCCAGATATCAAATTTACAACAGTATTTTCATCACGCTCCCATTTGATGAAATAACAAATACTGGGGTTTTGTTGCCGTTATTTTCTGAAACATGTGAAAAAGGCTATGAGGAAAACAAAAACCCTTCAGAAATTGTAAGTCGTTTTTTTGATAAATATTACGAAAAACCTTCGGATGCTGATAAATTCGACCTTCTTTTTAGGTTTATTCAATACATAGAACGACAGGTTGTGTTATTTGACGCCATTGAAGACGCAACCTTTCCGGTGGTAAACAATATGGATGGCAGGGGAACCCTGCGAAATGTAAAAGAAGAAGCCGAGGCCAAAAACAAAATGGGCGAGTTAAAGTCGTACTTAAAACATTTTAAAGTACGTCCCGTTTTAACGGCACACCCTACTCAATTTTACCCGGGTTCTGTTTTGGGAATTATAACCGATCTGGCCGAAGCCATTCGTAACAACGATCTCAATTACATAAAAAAATTACTGGCGCAGTTGGGGAAAACTCCTTTCTTTAAAAAGGAAAAACCAACTCCATTTGATGAAGCCGTTAGTTTAATCTGGTATTTAGAACATGTGTTCTACCAATCTTCAAGCCAGATATTTAATTATATACAAAACAATATTTTTAGCGATGAAGAACTCAACAACCAAGTATTAAACTTAGGTTTTTGGCCAGGTGGCGACAGGGACGGGAACCCGTTTGTAACTACAGACATTACCCTGAAAGTTGCCGACAGGCTCCGTAGTACCGTTCTAAAAAATTACTACAGGGACGTAAGAAGGCTCCGCAGGAGGATTACTTTTGAGTTTGTGGACAAACTTATAACAGATCTGGAGTCTAAACTGTACGAAAATATCTTTTTAGAGAGTGGAAGAACTACCATTTCTGCGGAAGAAACCATGAATACTCTGCTCGAAATTAGGGAGATTCTTGTGGCCAAACACCAATCGTTGTTTGTAGAAGAAATTAACGACCTTATTAATAAAATGAAACTCTTTGGGTTCCATTTTGCAAGTTTGGATATACGTCAAGATTCCAGGGTACATCACAATGTATTATCCAACATTGTTAAAGAATCACTTGAAATGGGGCTGGATATCTTCCCTAAAAACTACGAAAAGCTTTCAGAAGAACAGCAAATAAAAGCCCTTGGAAAAGTTGTCGGGAAAGTAAACCCGAGCCTTTTTAAACACGAAATGAGCCGCGTTACGCTAGAATCCATTTATGCCATGAAAACCATTCAGCAAAATAATGGAGAGCTGGGCTGTAACCGCTACATTATAAGCAACAACGGAAGCGTTCTCAATGTTATGGAAGCATTTGCCATGATACGCATGTGCGATTGGGAACAGCCAACGGCAGATGTTATTCCATTGTTCGAAACCGTAGACGATTTAGAAGATGCCCATAATGTTATGGAGACCCTGTATACCAACAAATCGTATGCGGCACACTTAAAAAGACGCGGGAACAAACAGACCATTATGCTCGGTTTTTCCGATGGAACAAAAGATGGCGGTTATTTAATGGCCAATTGGAGTATTTACAGGGCCAAAGAAGCACTTACGGCAATTTCCCGTAAATATAATGTGAAAGTAGTGTTCTTTGATGGTAGGGGAGGCCCACCAGCACGTGGAGGCGGAAAAACACACCAGTTTTATGCTTCGTTGGGGCCAACTATTGAAAACGAAGAAGTACAATTAACCATTCAGGGCCAGACCATTAGTTCTAATTTTGGAACATTGGATTCCTGCCAGTATAATATGGAGCAACTTATAAGCTCTGGTATTGCCAACAACGTTTTTGCAGATGAAAAAGACAGATTGAGCGATGTAGACCGCGATACTATGAACCGCCTGGCCGAAATAAGTTACAAAGCTTATGTTGACTTTAAAAAGCATCCTAAGTTTTTACCTTATTTAGAGCGGATGAGCACCTTGAAATATTATGCCAAAACCAATATAGGAAGTAGGCCTTCCAAAAGAGGGAAGTCCGATAAGTTGGTCTTTTCCGATTTAAGGGCAATTCCATTTGTGGGAAGCTGGAGCCAATTAAAACAAAATGTACCCGGATTCTATGGTGTGGGCATTGCCATACAGGCATTTGTCGATAATAAGGAGTTCGACAAAGTACAATCGTTATACAACAATTCGGCATTCTTCAGGACCCTTTTGGAAAACAGTATGATGAGTTTGACCAAATCTTTCTTTAAGCTTACGGCCTATATGGAAAAAGACAAGGAGTTTGGTGCTTTCTGGAAAATTATCCATGAAGAATACGAGCGAAGCAAAAAAATGCTGCTCAAGGTAACCGGATATTCCGAACTGATGGAAGACACGCGTTCCATGCGGGCTTCTATTCAAGTAAGGGAGAAAATAGTATTACCGTTGCTTACCATTCAGCAGTTTGCACTTAGGCAGATCCAAGAATTACAGGCGTCCAAAAAAGAAGTAGACCCAGAATTGTTGGAAATATACGAACGCATGGTTACCCGCTCTTTGTTTGGTAACATTAACGCGAGTAGGAACTCGGCTTAAAAGCGTTTTTGACAAAGTTTGAATAATTTAAAAGCTGTTAAATATCTTTTGTGGATACTTTAACAGCTTTTTTCTTATATAAAAGATATATTTAAAATAAGATTGTCCGTAGTTCATTATACCAATACCGGGCAGGCAAACATTAATTATTCAGGGCTCATCTTGGTGGGCAAATTAAATTGTCTTTTTATGAAATTAAAAACGGGCTTTTCCATCATAAAAAAAACATTCAAGCATTGGTTAGACCTTGACCCCTTTGCAAAAAGCGCCATAATTGCCTATTATGCCTTGTTTTCCCTGCCTTCTTTATTACTGATTGTAATCTGGGTGAGCAGTATATTTTTTGGAAGGGAAGCCGTACAGGGCCATATTACTTCTGAATTTTCCGGTCTAATAGGTAGTGGTCCCGCTGAAGCAATAGAAAGCATGATTACCAGTGCCAGCATCAACAGCAATTCTACGCTGAATATTGTTATAAGTGCCAGTACGCTTCTTTTTGGTGCAACGGGCGTATTTTATCAACTTCAAAAAACCCTCAATATTATTTTTGAAGCAGCAGAAGACAATACCAATTTTAAAAAGATGGTGGTAGACAGGCTTATTTCTTTCGGTATGATTATGGCCATTGGTTTCCTACTTATAATTTCCTTGATAATATCGGCCGGCATTTCGGTATTGAACAACTACCTTAAAAATTATTTTCCCGAAATAACCGTAGCATTGGTCTCCTTCTTCAATTTTATAATTTCCTTGACCATAATAACCGTTTTATTTGCAGCTGTATACAGGTTTTTGCCAAATAGGAGGGTGCGTTGGAAAACCGCTTTTATTGGGGCCATTATAACAACATTGTTGTTTTTACTGGGAAAAACATTATTGGGATATTATTTCGGGCAGACAGCCCCGGCCTCGGTATATGGTGGCGCAAGCTCTGTAGTGCTTATATTATTATGGGTATACTATACGGGATTGATATTTTTTATGGGGGCAGAATTTACCATGGTGTATTCCGAGCACCAAAAAAATAAAAAGAAACCTGTTCCGGCCGTAGGGCAAGAACAGGTATAATTTTTTTGACCGTTTTGAGTTAGAAATTCGGACTCAAATTGTATTTTTTATAAAATGCATTGAGCACTTCTACCACTTCATCTTCGGTATCTACGACTTTGACCAAATCGAGGTCTTTAGGGCTTACATTGTTGTTTGCCTCCAATAAAGTTGTTTTTACCCAGTCCATCAATCCGCCCCAAAAATCGCTTCCCACTAAAATTATAGGGAACATGGCTATTTTTTTGGTCTGTATAAGTGTAATGGCCTCAAAAAGTTCGTCCAAGGTACCA
The DNA here is from genome assembly GCF_029603165.1 of Galbibacter pacificus. Classification (GTDB taxonomy): domain Bacteria; phylum Bacteroidota; class Bacteroidia; order Flavobacteriales; family Flavobacteriaceae; genus Galbibacter; species Galbibacter pacificus. The sequence goes on along the minus strand of NZ_JAQSVC010000002.1, from coordinate 525,982 downwards.
AAGCCACCGGGCATGACCACGAAGCCTTGAGAATACTTTACAAACATAACCTTCCGCACGAAAAAATAATCAAAGTCCAGATTTTTATCACTGTCAATATACGGGTTGTCGTGCTGTTCAAAAGGGAGTTCTATATTTAGCCCCACAGAAGTTCCCCCGGCAAGGTGTGCCCCTTTGTTTCCGGCTTCCATAATTCCCGGTCCGCCACCAGTAATAACGCCATAACCGGCTTCTACAATTTTCTTTGCTATATTTTCTGCTAGTTGATAATATGCATGATCGGGTTTTGTACGGGCCGATCCAAAGATAGATACACAGGGGCCAATCCGACTTAGTTTTTCATACCCGCTAACAAACTCGCCCATTATTTTAAATATGGCCCATGAGTCGTTTGTTTTAATCTCGTTCCAACCCTTGCTGTGTTGTTCTTTTCTCATATATCAAAATATTTTGTTTGTTCATTCTATTTTCCTGCATGTTTTGGGTGCAGGAACATTTTTAGCCTTCTTGCATACTATTGGCCATGAGCTCTTTCTTTAAATAGGTGGCCGTATAGCTTTTTTTGTTGTTGGCAATCTCTTCTGGTGTACCCGTTGCAATAACCTTTCCACCACTTTTACCGCCTTCGGGGCCAATATCAATAATATGATCTACCATTTTTATTACATCCAGGTTATGCTCAATAATAAGTACTGTATTTCCTTTATCGGTAAGGGTGTTCAATACGCCCATTAATACGTTGATATCTTCAAAATGTAGCCCTGTTGTAGGCTCGTCCAAGATGTAAAAAGTATTTCCCGTATCTTTTTTGGATAGCTCGGTAGCCAATTTTACGCGTTGCGCCTCGCCTCCGGAAAGGGTAGTAGACTGTTGCCCAAGCGTAATGTAGCCCAAACCAACATCTTGCAATGTAGCCAATTTGCGGTGTATTTTAGGAATGTTCTCAAAGAAATTAACAGCCTCGTTAATGGTCATTTCCAGCACATCGGCAATAGATTTTCCTTTGTAGCGTATTTCAAGGGTCTCTCTGTTAAAGCGCTTTCCATTGCAAGTTTCGCAAGCCACGGTAACATCGGGCAAAAAATTCATTTCTATAACCCTTACGCCGGCACCTTGGCAGGTTTCGCAACGGCCGCCTTTTACGTTAAAGCTAAACCTTCCCGGCTTGTACCCGCGTATCATGGCTTCTGGGGTTTGCGTGAACAACGTGCGTATTTCACTAAACACCCCGGTATATGTAGCCGGGTTGGACCGTGGTGTACGGCCAATGGGCGATTGATTAATGTCGATAACCTTGTCTATATGCTCCAGCCCCTTAATGCTTTTGTATGGCATTGGGACTTTTACTGCATTAAAAAAATGTGCGTTTAAAATAGGGTAGAGCGTCTCGTTGATTAAAGTAGATTTGCCGCTTCCCGAGACCCCGGTAACGCCAATCATTTTGCCAAGTGGAAACTCTACGTTTACCTTTTTTAGGTTATTGCCCGTACATCCTTTTAAAACAATGGATTTTTTGTTTCCCTTCCTACGTTTTTTGGGGACTTCAATTTCTTTTTTCCCGGTAATGTAATCTGCGGTAAGGGTATGGTATTGTTTCAATGCAGCCGGTGGGCCTTCTGAGATGATCTCGCCGCCCATTTTTCCCGCTTTCGGGCCAATGTCTATTACATGGTCGGCTCGTTCTATCATATCCTTGTCGTGTTCTACCACGATAACGGAATTCCCGATATCCCTTAAAGATTCCAATGATTTAATCAACCGGTCGTTATCCCGTTGGTGGAGCCCGATGCTCGGTTCGTCCAAAATATACAAAACCCCTACCAGTTGAGAACCTATTTGCGTGGCCAGACGTATACGCTGTGCCTCGCCCCCCGATAAGGATTTAGAACTTCTGTTAAGCGACAGGTAATCCAGGCCAACATCCAGTAAAAAACTGATGCGAGCATTGATTTCCTTTAAAATTTCTTCGGCTATTTTTAATTGTTTTTCTGAAAGACTTTTTGGAAGCTCCTTAAAAAAAGTTGCCAGCTCTATCATGTCCAAAGAGGCCAGTTGAGCAATGTTTTTTTCGTTCACCTTAAAATAAAGCGATTCTTTCCGCAAACGGGTGCCGTTACAAGTTGGGCAATCTACCTTGTCCATATAGCCCTTTGCCCAACGGCGGATGGAACTGGAGCCACTTTCGTCGAACTGATTTTTTATAAAGCTTATAATCCCTTCAAAATCTATTTTATAATCGCGGGTAATGCCCAGTGTTTTGGATTCTATCGAGAATTTTTCATTTCCACCGTGAAGAATGACTTCCATTGCTTCCTTTGGAATATCCTTAATGGCATCGGTCAATTTAAAATCAAACCGTTGGGCTATTACCTCCAGTTGCTTGAAAATCCATGACTTTTTATATTCTCCCAAGGGGGAGATCCCGCCCGATTTTATACTTGAATTTTCATTGGGAATAATTTTTTCAAGGTTTACTTCATAAATACGCCCTAAGCCACTGCATGTTGGGCACATTCCCTTGGGGGAGTTGAACGAAAACGTATTGGGCTCTGGATTGGGGTACGAAATCCCCGAGGTAGGACACATTAAATTCCGACTAAAAAAGCGTACATCGCCATTGTCATTATCGATTACCATTAAAACGTCGTCGCCGTGGTACATGGCAGTATTTATGGTCTCGCCCAAACGCTTGGCCGTATTTTCGCTATTGTCTACCTGTAGCCTGTCTATTACAATTTCAATATCGTGAGTTTTGTAACGGTCCAGTTTCATGCCCTTTTCCAGGTCTTTTATTTCGCCATCCACCCGAACCTTAACAAAGCCCTGTTTGGAAATTTGTTCAAATAGCTCCCTGTAATGCCCCTTTCTACTGCGTATTATGGGTGCCAAAACATTAATGCGCTTATCCTTAAAATCGGCAAGGATTAAATCTCGTATTTGTTCGTCGCTATAGCTCACCATTTTTTCTCCGGTGTTATAGCTATACGCATCGGCGGCGCGTGCAAACAACAATCTTAAAAAGTCATAAATCTCGGTAATGGTGCCAACAGTAGACCGTGGCGACTTGGAAGTAGTTTTTTGCTCGATGGCAATAACAGGGGAGAGCCCGTCTATTTTATCTACGTCTGGGCGCTCCAAACCGCCCAGAAACTGCCGGGCATAAGCCGAAAAGGTTTCAATATAGCGGCGTTGCCCCTCGGCGTAAATGGTATCGAAGGCCAAAGAGGATTTCCCGCTTCCGGAAAGCCCCGTGATAACCACCAATTTTTCCCTGGGAATTGTAACATCTATATTTTTAAGGTTATGGACCCTGGCGCCTTTAACCTCTATATTTTCCTCAAAATTTGTCATACAAAATGCAAAACCACAAAGTTACGATTTTAAGTGGTAAAAGGGAAGCAAGTATGGTTTGTAATTTTATTAGTTAAAAAGATGGGCAATGGGTAATTGTTGAAAAAAAGAAATGTTATTGGCTAAATAGTCAATACATATTGCTTCAAATAAGTAATTAGGGAGGGACAATTAAAAATCAATTCATCAACCGGTGCTCTTTTGGGCTGTATCCGGCACTTTTATATACATGCGGCTAAAATATTACGGGTACTTAAAACCGAGTTTGGATGCTATTTCAAAAATGTTTCACACTAAAAAAAAGAACATATTGAAAATATATAATTATTTATAGTATATTCACATAGCCTAAACAATAAATTACTTTTCAACCAACTAACTATGAGAATCTTTTTCTACCTACTATTTACAGCCATCGTTACTATTTCATGTAATAAGGACAACGAAGAAATTAATACGCCTAAAATAACTACAAAAGTAGAAGGGAGGCAAGTATTTCAAATTGACTTTACAACTTTCAATCAAAAAAATGAATCAAAAAAAGCAACAAGCAGCCCCGATACTTTCTTTGCATTGATCAGCATTAACGATGCTAACGGCGACGCAGTTTTTACAAGGGAAAAAGTTGAAGTTTTTGAGCAAGGGGAAAAATATATAACCGAAGAAATAATACTTAAATCAGGAAGTTACAACTTAACTGAATTTATCTTGATTAATGCCGATAATATAGTAATTGCCATGACTCCCAAGGCAAATTCGGCTTTGTCTAAATCAGCTCAAAATACATTGCCATTTAGTTTTAATGTAAAAGAAGAAAAACTGACTATTACATCTACAGAAAATATAAGTACGGAGGGGTATACTGAGGCAGATTTTGGATATGAAAAGTTAGATATAGACTTCCCTGAAGCTACAGATTTTTTCAGCCTGATTGTTGATGAATCAATCATAACCACGACAAAGACTATTGTTATAAAATCAATTGCAAATTCAAATTTTAAAATAGATTGGGGAGATGGAACTACTGATGATTATTTTTCTGTAATAAGCAATACTACAGAAGATAGTGAACAAAACCATACCTATACAACTAAGGGGGTTTATACCATAAAAATAAGTGGGCCGCTAGAAGCCATACAAGAATTAAGATTTAATTGCAATGACGGGCAAAACGATTATCAAAGTAATTTAATTTCGGCAGATATAAGTAAGTTAAGCTTGCTTAATTATTGTGAATTTTATGCCGGCAAACTTACAACCTTAAATACCTCGAAGAATCCTGCTCTAGAACAATTATCGTTAGGATACAATCAAATAACCAATTTGAACTTTGAGAACAATCTTAAATTAAAAAATGTATTCCTAAGGTATAATCAATTAGCTGATATTGATGTTTCTAAAAATTTAGATTTAGAGTTTTTATGGGTAACCGGAAATTCTATTTCCAGTTTAAACATTTCTAATAATACAAACTTAAAAGTATTATTAGCTCGCGAAAATCAATTAAACACTTTAGACCTATCAAAAAATTTAAGCTTAAAAAGAATCGATCTATCTGATAATAAATTAAAAGAGTTAGATATTTCAAAAAACACAAGTTTAGAAGAAATAAACATTGGGAGAAATTTACTTACCGGTATTGATGTTTCAAAGAATACGGGGCTTATACGTATTGATTTATATGGAAATCAAATAGCTGCTATTGATTTATCGCTAAATGTTAAATTAAAAAACCTATATATAGACAGCAATCTTTTAAATGACATAGATTTATCTAAAAATCCAGAGATAGACCGTTTAATTATTGAGAATAATAATCTTACAGCGTTAGATATCACCAATAATCCTAAAATTTTTGATCTTCATATTGGCGGAAATCAATTTAACGACACTCAACTTGATGAATTAATATCCCTAATTTATGACCGAGCAGTTTTAAATTCAATTTTTGATGGTTATATAGATTTTAACAACAACCCTGGTTCTAATACCATAAATAGTACCACCACCGAGAAAATAAATGATCTAAAGACTACTTATAATTGGTCTTTCAATAATAACTAGGCTAGTGTTTTAAAAATGGGGAGGCAATTTCTAGAATATTCAATTCATCAACCGGTAATCATTAGGTGAAGCCCCTGTAATTTTCTTAAACATTTTACTAAAGTGTTGCGGGTACTTAAAACCAAGTTCGTAGGCTATTTCAGAAATACTTTTAGATGGATCGAAAATACGCTCCTTAGCAATACTAATTAGCTTTAATTGAATATGCTCCTGCGGTGACTTACCTGTTTCTTTTTTAATCATATCCCCCAAATAATTAGGAGAAATAAATAGTTGTTCAGCACAATAAGCTACAGACGGCAATCCCAGCTTTTCAGGCTTCTCCGAATGGAAATAATCATTAAGTAACTTTTCAAAACGGACTATAATATCTTGGTTTGCATTGGTTCGGGTAATAAACTGCCTGTCGTAAAACCGCACACAATAATTTAAGAATAATTCTATATTAGAAATAACCAGACTCTTGGTATGTTTGTCTATAAGTTGCTTCAATTCATGGTTGATTTTTGTAAATATATCTTTAATCATGTCTCTTTCGGGCACCGAAAGATGCAAAGCCTCGCTTACTTCATAATTAAAAAATGTATATTCCTGTATATGCTGCCCAAGGGCGGTTCCAAGAATAAAATCGGGATGGAAAACCAAAGCAATTCCTTTAGGTTGGTAATACTCGGCTTTGTTTTCGCCAATTACCTGTCCAGGGGCAAGAAAAACAAGTGTTCCCTCTTCATAATCGTAATAATTGCAGCCATAGCGAAGATCGCCACATTTTATTTCCTTGAAGAAAATTACATAAAAATTATAACGAAAACGGGTAAATTGTCTCGGTTTAGCTTTCGATAGGTCAATAATACCCACAAGCGGATGCAGTGCTTCGTTATTGTTAAAATCGCAGTATTGTTTTATGGTGTCGAAAGTGATAATACCGTCCATTTTTTTGTAATTTTTTTTAAATATAATACTTGTTATTCATTAAAAATCAAATATATACCTTAAAAAGTAATCTGTATTAGTATAACAGTAATTGGTATACATGAATAGCCTTCATGACTTCGGATATTTGTAACAAGTACTAAGAATTAGTTTTAAAGTACAAACATAAATTAAATAAATCATGCACATACCTATAGTTTTCTCAGCCTTTTCTTTTTTATTTTTTACAGTAGGGGTTATAAACCCTGTAAATGCTTCAGAAGGAACGTGGTTTCAAGAAACACTTACCGAAAAAGATAAATCGTTGATATTGGTAGCATCCTACACGGCCAATGGCAACTTAAAAAAACTAAAAAGCGCTCTAAATGATGGACTTGATAATGGATGGACCGTAAATGAGCTAAAGGAGGCCATTGTGTATTTATATACATATTGTGGATTTCCGCGTAGCATAAGAGGCCTTCAAACTTTTATTACCGTGCTTGACGACAGAAAGGCAAAAGGGATTAAAGATATATGGGGGCCGAAAGCATCCCCAATAAAAGATGAACGAGCTAAATACGACAGGGGAAAAGCAAACCTTTACAAATTGGTGGGCACAAAACTGGATGGGCCAAAAAAGGGATATGCCCAGTTTTCTCCAGAAATCGAAGTATTTTTAAAAGAACATTTGTTTGCCGATATTTTTGAGCGTGATGTGCTTACCTATAAAGAAAGGGAATTGGTAACCATCTCTGTTATTGCAAGTATACAAAAGGCCGAGCCCATGCTGCGCTCGCATATGAATATCTGTTTGATACAAGGCTGGACAGAAGCTCAGCTTCATGATTTTACTAAAATAATTAAGCATCGTGTTGGAAAGCAAGAAGGAAATGATGCCCAAACTGTATTGAATGAATTATTACAATCAAAAAAATAAGCAGTAAACGGGTTTATTGCCATTCATCAGCAACCCAAAAATTATAGAACCATGAAAGTCCAATTCGTTTTAATTATAAGTTTTTTAATAGGGTTAACATCCTGTACGGATACAAAAAATAAAAATTCAAAAAACACATTATCGCTCTATCCAAAAGGAGAAAAAATAAACAATAGCAACTTTGTCGGGACTGCTTATTTAACAGGCTTGATAATAGCAGATAGCATTAATAAAAACAGTGTTGGAAATGTAACTTTTGAACTCGGTGCCCGATCTAATTGGCACATGCATCCAAGTGGACAAATTTTGTTGGCAACCGGAGGTGTTGGGTATTATCAGGAAAAAGGAAGCCCCAAACGAATATTACGCAAAGGAGATGTTGTAAAATGTCCTGCCAATATTCCGCATTGGCACGGTGCAAGTGCAGAAAATGAGTTTGTACAGATAGCCATTACAGGAAGGGAAAAAGGGCCCACGAAATGGTTGAAATCTGTTACCGATGAAGAATATGCAACTGGCAATAAATAATTAAAATATAAAACGATGAAAAAAAGAATGTTGGGAAATAGCAGGTTAGAAGTGTCTGCATTAGGACTGGGTTGTATGGGGTTAACTTTTGGATATGGCCCGGCTACCGATAAAAAACAAGCAATTAAGCTTATACGCGAAGCTTACGAACAGGGAGTTACTTTTTTTGACACCGCTGAAGCTTATGGCGTCGCCAATGAACAATTGATAGGGGAGGCATTGGAACCTTTTAGAAAAGAAGTGGTGATAGCTACTAAATTCGGATTTAAAAACGGCGATTCCGGTCAAGGCCAGGACAGCCGTCCGGAACGGATTCGGGAGGTAGCCGAAAAATCGCTCAAACATTTAAAAACAGATGTTATCGATTTATTTTACCAACACCGGGTAGACGCCAATGTGCCTATGGAAGATGTTGCCGGAACTGTAAAAGACCTTATTAAAGAAGGAAAGGTAAAACATTTTGGGCTTTCGGAAGCCGGAGTAAATTCCATACGCAAAGCACACGCCGTACAACCGGTAACGGCATTGCAAAGCGAGTATTCGTTATGGTGGCGCGAACCCGAAAAAGAAATTATACCAACATTGAAAGAACTGGGCATTGGTTTTGTACCCTTTAGTCCGCTTGGAAAAGGGTTTTTAACAGGGAAAATCAATGCGGATACCGAATTTGATAAAACCGATTTTAGAAATATCGTTCCGCGCTTTAGCGAAGAAAACCGCAAAGCAAATCAGGCACTGGTAAATGTATTGGGAGAAATAGCAGCCCATAAAAATGTCACGCCAGCACAAATAGCCTTAGGTTGGCTGTTGGCACAAAATCCATGGATAGCTCCCATTCCCGGAACCACAAAACTACATAGGTTAACAGAAAACATAGGTGCGGCATCTATTAATTTATCGCTTACAGAATTATTGGAAATAGATAGTGCCTTTGCAAAAATAAAAGTACAGGGCGACCGCTACCCCAAACATTTACAAGAACGCGTAGGAAAATAATTAACTAACAATTGAAAAAGATGAAACATTTATTATTAATAGCAATGTGTATTGCTTCAACCACTCAAATAAGAGCTCAAGAAACCCCTATTTTTTCAAAAGGAGAAAAAGCCCCCAATGTGCACCATACGGGAGATGTATGGCTCAATCATATAAGCAGTGCCAACAATACCCATAACTACAATGTAGTTGTTGCTACTTTTGCGCCCAATGCCAAATTGGACTGGCATGTGCATCCGGGCGGACAACAGTTGTTAATTACCGAAGGAACCGGATATTATCAGGAGCGAAACAAACCAGTGCAAATAGTAAAACAAGGCGATGTAATTAATTGCGGTCCAGGGGTAGAACACTGGCATGCGTCAACCCCAACCACATCTTTTGCATATTTGGCTGTAACGGCCAATCAACCTACACAATGGTTGAAAAGTATTTCCGAAGAAACGTATCAAAATATAAATGTTGCCTCGGTTACCAGAGAAGAAATCAAAGAACTTTCTAAAAAGAAATGGCAATGGATGGCCGATAAAAATGTAAAGGAATTAACCAAACTTTTCCATAAAGACGCACAATTTGTACACATGGGAGGCGCTTGGGGAACAGATAGAGAACTTGCCATTATAGAAAGTGGCGGTATATGGTATAAAAAGGCAGACATCCATGAAGTAAACGTGGATGTAATAGGAGATACGGCAATTCTTTTAAACCGCATTACCCTGTTGGCAGAAGTAGGGGGTAACGAAGTAACCAATCCTTTTATGGTAACCGAGGTTTATAAAAAGCAAAATGGCAGCTGGAAATTGGCCAATTTATCTTTTGTTAAACTACTTACAAATAATGAATAAAACATTCAAAATATATTTTCTTTTACTAATAATAATCACTCCTGTGTTTTATTGTAGTTGTAATGCCCAAGAATCAAAAAAAGAAAACACTTTAATTGTTTACCTCTCGCGTACCAACAATACCAAGGCACTGGCAGAAATCATTCAAAAAAAAGTAGGAGGGGAGCTGGTGGCCATTGAACTGGAAAAACCTTACCCAGAAGACTATAAAGCCATAGTGGCACAAGTAGCAGAAGAAAACCAATCGGGTTACCAGCCGCCATTAAAAACGCAAATAGACAATTTTAACGCATACAACACTGTATTTGTAGGATTTCCTACGTGGGGCATGCAGCTACCACCGTCAATAAAGAGTTTTTTACATCAATATGATATGAGTGGTAAAACCGTAATTCCTTTCAATACCAATGCCGGTTATGGCGTTGGCAATAGTTTTGAAACTGTACACAGCATGTGCCCAAATGCAACAATCTTAAAAGGGTTTTCGACCAAAGGGGGGATTGAAAGGGACGGCATTTATTTTGTAATGGAGGGCGCCAAGAAAACAAAAGTCGAAGAAGAAGTTATAAAATGGCTACGGCAGCTAAAGTTATACTAGATGAAGGGCAGTAATCACCATACAGTCACAAGCATAGCAAACCAGCGTATTTCGAATGCCTTTTTTGTCCTTTTAAACAATGAGTTTTCTAACAAGGAGCTTAAAAACAGCCCTCGGTTAAGAACTCCTGGCGATTTTGCAAAACAACTAAACATCCATGTAAACCATTTAAACCGCGTATTAAAACAGACGGCACAAAAAACAACCAGTCAATTAATAAAAGAAAAGGTTTTAAAAGAAGCCAAATACCTATTAAAAGAAAAACATTGGAACATTGCCGAGATTGCATATGCCCTGGGCTTTAAAGAAGCTACACATTTCAGCAATTTTTTCAAGAAACATGCCCGTATAACGCCACAGGGTTTTAGAAAATGTTTGAATGTTGTATGTTATTGTTTGATGGATGTATGTTTATAGGAAAAACAAAAATTAAATTTGAACATATAAATTAGTTAGCAGTTATGTACAAAATATCTTGTTTATAGTAGCTGTACATTTAATGAAAAAAAAGCTGCCCGTTTGGGCAGCTTTTTTTTGAGGCTCAAAAGCCCGGTAGATACGTTACGGGCTTAACCGCATACGTAGAATAACCATCTGTATAGGTAATATACTGCTCGGGATACGTCCACTAACGTATCTGGACATATTCGGAACCCCGTCGGACACCGATTTATGCATGGTATTGAAAAAACAAAAAAGAGAGGGTTTGTAAAATCCTCTTTTCTTCAAGATAAACAAGGTTTTTTTCTAAACTGACATAGGCGTATGAATTCCAAAATACGTTTAAAACTTTTATAAAGGTGTATGTGCCGGGTGCGACAAGCTTTTAGCTTAATATTGACGGACTGAGAGAGGTTTAAAGGAAAAGGCGTTAATTTCTAAAGTATTTTTATATTAATGATTTGCACTATAATTTATATTATGTAAAATAGAATATTTTAAAACCCCTCTTGTTCATATAATAATGTCGGTTTTATGCCACTACATGTTAAATTACATACAAATACAAAACAGATACTAAAAATTCTAAATATATTAGAATGTATATCAAAACCAGCCCGTTGCCATGTCTGTAGAAATTATATATGTGTTTTCCGTTTTATTCTTGGTCGTACTATTTTTTGCGTTCGAGGTTTTTCCGGTAGATAAAATTGCATTCTTTATTATTGTAAGCTTGTTGTTGTTTGGCGTGGTATCTCCCGAAGAAGCCGTTAGCGGCTTTTCCAACAGTGCTACCATTACGGTGCTCTGCCTCATGATTATTGCCATTGCACTGGAACAGAACGGAATTATAAATATTTTGGCAAATGGCCTAAAAAAGCTTAAAGTATTGCCCATTTTACTGCTTATTCCTGCATTTATGGTTATTTCGGGCAGTATCTCGGCTTTTATAAGTACCACGGCGGTAGTTATTGTTTTTATTAAAATCTTGACAGAATTGTCTGCCAAATACAATATTCCGCGTTCCAAATTGCTGTTGCCCATTTCTTTTGCCGGTATTTTGGGCGGTAGTTGTACGTTAATGGGTACTTCTACCAACCTGATTGTTAACTCGGTAGCTACCAAATTTGGTGCCGAGCGCTTTACTTTTTTTGAATTTTCATTTTATGGGCTTATATTTCTGGGCATTGGTATTGTTTTTATTACCCTTACATCTTTTTTACTTCCGTGGGATACTTCTAAAAACTTAAACTCTGAATACGAACTGGACCAATACCTCACCAATGTTGAAATTGGCGACAATTCCGGCCTGATCGATAAAAAAATTGTCGATACCTTTCTGTACAACGATTTGGGCATTACGCTGTTAAAGCTTACCAGGAAAGGCATTTCCAATAAATCCCCCGGAAAATACATCACCCTTAAAAAAAACGATAAGCTCCTACTCTCTTGCAATATGGAGAACCTGGTAAAAATAAAAGGTACCGAAGGACTGGTTATAAACGAGTACGATGTTTCTGATGTTTCTGTTGATGATAATATTGAAATAGACCCGCAACAGAATACCATTGTAGAACTGTTGATGCTTCCCGGTGCACCATTATTGAAATATTCTATAGACGAGCTTAAAGGGCGCACTATAAACGGTGCCTTGCCCTTGGCCATTAAACGGCGTAAAAATATTACCAATGTAAAGGATAAATTGCTTAACATAAGCGTAGATAAAATAAAGCTCCGTGTTGGCGACCGCTTGTTGGTGGAAATTCCCGAAGGAAAGCTAAGCGAACTCTCTACCACCGAAAATATGACCGTTTTGCAGGAACATGCATCGTATGCTCAGGTATCCAAAACAAAAAAAATGCTTACTTTTTGTATCATGCTGGCAGTCATAGGCCTTGCGGCTTTCGGCGTACTTTCTATTCTTGCCAGCTCGCTTACCGGATGTTTTTTATTGTTGTTCTTTAACTGTATAGAACTTAGCAAGGTATACCAAAACATTAACTGGGAAATCATTTTCTTGCTTGCCGGGATGATCCCGCTCGGGATAGCCATGAACAACAGCGGTGCCGATGCTTGGGTTTCATCGCATTTACTGGAGCTTATTTCGGGAAAACAGCCCGTAATTATTATTGCGCTCTTATTTTTGTTTACCATGTTGCTAAGCGGGATTATATCCAATAATGCTACCGCAATTATTATGACACCCATTGCCATATCGCTCGCAACGGCCAGCAATTTACCGCTAAAACCGTTTATTTTGGCAGTTTTGTTCTCGGCAAACTTTAGTTTTTTCACTCCTTTGGGGTATCAAACCAATACGCTTATTTACGGTTTGGGGCTTTATAAGTTTAAGCACTTTTTAATTATTGGCGGTATACTGTCCATAATCCTTTGGGTTACTGCTTCCCTCCTTTTGGGGAAAATGATTCCGGGGTAATACAAGATGTATAATTTTTATGTGCATAAACTTCAACTTTTATATTTATGGGGCATCAAAATTGGCATTCACTTAAAATTAATGCAAGTTTTTGTAGAATCAGCTTAATAGTTATAAATTACAAGAACTAATTTCTAATCTATAACTCAAACCCATGCAAAAAATTAAATTCGGCCTGCTCGCTATTACAGCAATGGCCATGTTCTCCTGTAAACAAACCGAAAAAAAAGAAATTGCAGAAGTTTCTTTAACCAACGACCAGCTTATTGCCAAGGCAAAAGAAATTCAGCAACACATTATTACGCTCGACACGCATTGCGACATTAATGTTGACAATTTTACCGACTCCATTAACTACACTCAAGACCTGGACACCCAAATAACGCTCCCTAAAATGGAAGAAGGCGGTTTGGATGTTGCCTGGCTTATTGTATACACGGGGCAGGATTCGTTAAATGCCGAAGGCTACAAAAAAGCTTATGAAAATGCCATTTCCAAATTCGAGGCCATCCATAAACTTTGCGAAGAAATAGCCCCCGATAAAATCGGTCTGGCATTAACCTCCGATGATGTGCGGAGAATTCATTCCGAAGGCAAAAAAGTGGCAATGATCGGTGTTGAAAACGGGTACCCAATCGGGACAGACATTGGCAATGTTAAAAAATTCTACGACCTTGGCGGCCGTTACATGTCGTTGGCGCATCAGGGCCATAGTCAACTGGCCGACTCCAATACCGGGGAAAAAGACAGTATTTGGCTAAACAATGGCTTGAGCGAACTTGGCAAACAGGCAATTGCCGAGATGAACAAATACGGTATGATGATCGATGTTTCGCACCCTTCCAAAGAATCCATGCGCCAAATTATAGAGCTTACCAAAGCCCCGATCATTGCTTCCCACTCCTCTGCCCGAGCATTGAGCAACCACAGCAGGAACCTGGACGACGAGCAACTGGAATGGTTAAAAGAAAACGGTGGCATAATACAAACCGTGGCTTTTTCGCCATATGTAAACGTTAAAAAAGACAGTGTTTTTGATGAAGAAGTTAAAAAGGTACTTGCTATGGAAGCCGAAAAGGCAGGTTTTCCACTTTTAGAACGTGACAGCGTTATGAAAATGCCGGGGGATCAACGCAAAGCCTATTACGAAAAATATATAGCCATGCGAACCACTGCAAAACCAAAACTGGATTCCCTGAGTGAAGTTGCAGACCCGGTAAATGTTGTCGATTTTGTGGACCACATTGATTATTTAGTTGAAAAAATTGGCATAGACCATGTTGGTATTAGCTCCGATTTTGATGGTGGTGGTGGAATTTACGGTTGGAACGATGCTTCTGAAACCATAAACGTAACTAAAGAACTGGTTAAAAGAGGCTATACCGAAGAAGAAATTGAAAAATTATGGAGCGGAAACCTCTTACACGTTCTGGATGAAGTTGAAGCCATTGGTAAAAAAATCCAGGCCGAAGCTGAAAGTACAACTGAAGCAGATAATGTAAGCTAAGCACGTTTTACATACAAAAAGGGATTTAAACATACCTTTAACAATTATAAAGCATCGAAAATCAATTCGGTGCTTTATTTTTGCGTGAAAATTAAATGTTATGAACATCAAGAATTTTAGACTTATCAGCATATTGGAAGGAATTTCTTATTTGTTACTCTTTGGGGTAACCATGCCACTCAAGTATATGGCCGATTTTCATGGCCCGAATAAAATTATCGGAATGATTCATGGAATCCTTTTCATTACATATGTAGCCATGGCTTTGGTACTTCAACGCAAACAAAACTGGTCGTATGCTACCTTGTTCATCATTTTAATGTGTTCTGTCGTTCCGTTCGGTACATTTTGGATGGAACGCCGTTATTTACGTCCCGCATAAAGAAAAAAGACTTTTTCCGGACAACCAAAATCCTCTAATTTTTCGTACATATTTTGTGCGTAACAAGCTTATTTTTACAAATTATTGACCAACAATTATTTACCCTATAACAAATAATTATAAAACAAGATGCAAAGTAGTTTTAAAGATATAATAAACGTAAATAAACCTGTTTTAATAGATTTTTATGCCGATTGGTGCGGCCCCTGCCAAACAATGATGCCTATTTTAACCGAAGTAAAAGAGAGCTTGGGTGAGCATATCAACATTATTAAAATAAACGTGGACAAAAACAAAGAACTGGCCAGCAAATTTCAAGTACGTGGGGTGCCTACTTTTATGGTTTTTAAAAACGGGGCATCGGTATGGCGCGGCTCGGGAGTAGTTTCTAAAAATGACTTGATAAAACTACTAAAAAGTTATGTTTAATGAAATCACTTTGAAGCATCCTCTAATGCATTTTTCAACAATGTAACCGGGTGTATGGCCTCTCTTTTGGTTCCGTCTTTTATTTGGTGCCGGCAACTGGTGCCATTGGCAACAATAATTGTATCTGGGTCTGCATTGCGCACGGCCGGAAAAAGTCGTAACTCCCCTATTTGCATGCTTACGTTGTAATGCTCCTTTTCATACCCAAAAGAACCTGCCATCCCGCAACACCCAGAATTAATCATGGTAACGCTGTAATTCTTTGGAAGGTTGAGTACATCAAAAGTAACTTTGGTATTGGATTGCGATTTTTGATGGCAATGTGCATGGTATTTAATGTTTTTTGCTTCTTCAGTAAACGGGTCCGCGGTAATATTTCCTCTTTTTATTTCTTCTGAAAGGAATTCTTCGACAATAAAACTGTTTAGTGCTACTTTTTTTGCATCAGGTTCATTATCGGCCAACCTTAAGTATTCGTCCCTAAATGATAAAATAGCCGACGGTTCAATGCCAATAACAGGACAATCTTTGCCAATCAAAGCTTTTAATTCGGCTATATTTTCATTGGCCAGTTTTTTGGCCTGCTTCAAAAAGCCTTTGGATATGAATGTGCGTCCGCTTTCTCCATAAAACAAACTCACGTTATATCCCAAAGCTGTTAATAAGTCAATGGCATCTTTACCAACATCTGCGTCCAGATAATTGGTGAATTCATCAATATAAAGAATAACCTTATTATTTTTAAATAATTCATTTTTAATGCTTTGAATGTGTTTATCAAAATTAAAACTTTTAATTTCAGGCAACGTTCTTTCGGGAGCGATATTCAACATTTTTTTTAACAGTACACTAGAAAATTTGTTGTTTGCTAATAAAGAAAAGCTGCTTCCCAACTTGTTCAAACGCGTATTAAAGGCAAAGGCTTTGTCGCGCAAAGACGGCGGATTATCTTTGTAGTATTGGTATAAAAATTCAGCTTTTAAAGTGGCCACATCAACATTGCTGGGGCATTCACTTCCACAGGCCTTACAGCTTATGCATAAGTCAAAAACTTCTTTTAGTTCTTTGTTGTTAAATTTATTCTGTTTGGTAGAAATTGTTAAGTACTCGCGTAATGCATTGGCGCGTGCCCGAGTGGTATCTTTTTCATTTTTGGTAGCATGGTAACTTGGGCACATTGCCCCGTTGGACAAGTGTGTTTTCCTACAATCGCCACTTCCATTACATTTTTCGGCAGCCCGGAGAATCCCAAGGGAATCAGAGAAATCCATCAAGGTCTCAACTTCGGGTTCCTCCCTGTCCGCTTCATAACGCAACGATGTATCCATGGGGGCTGCATCCACAATTTTCCCCGGATTGAATATATTATTGGGGTCAAAAGCCTTTTTAATACGCTTCAACAATTGGTAGTTCCCCTCGCCTATCATCAACTCCACAAATTCGGCCCGCACCCTTCCATCGCCATGTTCTCCGCTCATGGATCCTCCATATTTTTTTACCAAATGGGCTACATCGGTAGTAATTTGCCTAAAAAGCTGTACGTCTTCGCTTTTTTTCAGGTCCAAAATGGGTCGTAAATGCAATTCTCCTGCCCCCGCATGTGCATAATACACTGCATTTTGTTTGTATTTTTCCATGATGGCCGAAAATTCTGTGATGTAAGCGCTTAAATCTTCAATATTTACGGCGGTATCTTCAATACAGGCAACTGCTTTTTTATCGCCCACGATATTACCCAACAAGCCCAGTCCCGCTTTTCGCAATTCCAGTGCCTGGTCAATCTCGGCACCATAAAGCAACGGATGTGCATAACTTAGGCTATTGTCGAGTGTTTTCAGCAATGCCGCGGTTTTTTCTTCAAGTTTATTTTTATCATCATCCCTTAATTCCAACATTAAAATGGCTTGTGGGTCACCTTCAATAAAAAACCGGTTGGGCAATTGCGATTTGTTATTTTTTGTACAGTCCAAAATCACCTTGTCCATCATTTCGCAAGTAAATAGATCGTGCTGCATTACTTCGTAAACAGAACAGCAACAATCGGATACGCTTTTGTAATGCGCCGCAATCATTATCGCCTTTTTGGGCATGGGTGTATCTAGCTGTAATTTAAGCTTGGTAATAAAGACCAAGGTTCCTTCGCTTCCGGCAATAAGTTTGCACATGTTAAACTGACCAGCATTGGAGCTAAAAGGCTGTAGTTTCAACAATTCATCAACTGCATATCCTGTATTTCTCCTGTGAATTTCCGGTTTCGGAAAATTTTCGTGTATTTGTTCCTTAATGCCTTCAGTAGATAATTCATCATATATTTTTCTGTAGATATCTCCTTCCAATGTTTTAAGCCCAAGCTTTTGCTGAAATTCTTCTGCGGACAAAGATTTAAAAACAGCCTCGCTCCCATCACTTAAAACAGCCTCGATTTCTAAAACCTTATCGCGGGTAACACCATATTTTATTGATGTTGTGCCACTGGAGTTATTACCGGTCATACCCCCTATCATGCATCTATTGGAAGTTGATGTATTGGGCCCAAAGAAAAGGCCGTAGGGTTTTAAGTACAAGTTGAGCTCATCTCGGATCACGCCTGGCTCAACGGTAACGGTCTTTTGTTTTTCGTCGAGTGAAAGGATTTTGGTAAAAAATTTGGAAACATCCACCACAAGGCCCTCGCCTACACATTGTCCCGCCAGTGAAGTTCCTGCGGTACGCGGTATAATTGGCAAATTATTACCGTTGCAAAACGCAATAAGTAGCTTGATGTCTTCAAGGTTTGCCGGGTAAGCCACTCCAAAAGGAATAGCGCGGTATACCGATGCATCGGTTGCATAAATTGTTCTGTGAAGATTATCGAAAAAAAGCTTTCCGTTAAGCTTTGATTCTAAATCGGTTAACATATTTTTAGGAATATTTAACAAGACTGTGTCAACTTTAAGTTAAATTAGTACCGTATTTATTACAAATCAAAAACTAAATTTATGAAAAAGCTAATATTTTTTAGTGTTTTAGCAATAGGATTTGCAACAAGTGGGTTTTCCCAGGAAATTTCAAAAAATGCCCTCGGTCTTCGTTTAGGACAAGGCGACGGTTTTGGTGCGGAAATTTCGTATCAAAGAGCCATTGCGGCCAGCAACCGGTTGGAATTTGATTTGGGATGGAAAGACAATAGCCATTACGATGCTTTTAAAATTACGGGCTTGTACCAATGGGTATTCCCTATTGAAGGCGACTTTAACTGGTACGTTGGTGCCGGTGGTGGTTTAGGCGGATATGATCATGACGATGATTATATTGATGGTAATGACTATGATGACAGCGGAATGTTTGGTTTTTTGGCCGGGGATGTCGGCGTGGAATACAATTTTAATATTCCGTTATTATTGTCGTTGGACTTTAGGCCTGAACTTGGCTTTGGAGATTTCGATGATGATTTTGACTTTGATATTGCATTGGGTATCCGATACCAATTCTAAAAACATAATAAAGAAAAGCCAAAGAGCCCTGAAAATACAAAGTTCAGGGCTTTTTATTTGTTAATTGTCTTTAAGGATTGGAATGAAATTTTAACTTTGTAGGGAATAAAACAGTATAAATAGAAATTAATGAGAAAAATTGGAAGTATTCTTTTATTATTCGTTGCATTAGTAGCTTGTAATAAAACAAAGGATAACACATACAAAGTAACCGTAAACGTAGAAGGTGTTGAAGACGGAAAGAAAGTGTATTTACAAAAACCGGTAGATGGCCAACGCCCAGAGGTTCTTGATACATTGGAAGTTAAAGAAGGTTCTTTTGAGTTTTCTGGAGAAACAGAAGGCCCGGAAATGCATTACTTATATTTTGAAGGCATTCGGGGTGTTCTGCCTATTATTTTAGAAGAAGGAAATATTTCTGTTACGGCATACAAAGACAGCCTTAATTTCTCTAAAATTGAAGGAACCCCTTCTAACGAAGATTTTACGGCCTTTATACAAAGCTCAAGAAATATCCGCAAAAAAATGATGGATATTCAAAAACAAGGCATGGAAGCGCAACAAAAAGGCGACACGGTTACCTTGAACACTTTAAAAGAAACATTTGAAGAAGTACAGCAGGAAGCTAAAGATTACGAACAGGATTTTGTGGCAAACAATAAAGATTCGTACATCTCATTGTTGGTTATACAGCAAATGATGCGAACCAAGTCTAAAACCCCGGAAGAAGTAAACACGCTGTTCAAAGGTTTGTCAGAGGACATACGAAATACCGAAATGGGAAAATCCATTGCAAAAGAACTTGGCGATATAGACAAATTGGCCATTGGAGCCATAGCTCCCGATTTTTCTGCGCCCACCCCCGACGGAGAAACAATTTCCTTAAAAGAGTCTTTGGGAAAAGTTACCATCCTTGATTTTTGGGCTGCATGGTGCAAACCTTGCCGGGCCGAAAACCCCAATTTGGTAGCATTGTATAAAGAATACCATGACAAAGGATTAAATGTAGTAGGTGTTTCTCTGGATAGAAAAGCCGAAGATTGGAAAAAGGCCATTGAAGAAGATCAATTACCTTGGAAGCACATGTCTAATTTAAAATTTTGGCAAGATCCAATAGCCCAGTTATACAACATTCGTTCTATTCCGGCTACCTATATTTTGGATGAAGACGGAAAAATTATAGCAAAAGACCTTCGCGGTGAAGCTTTAAATGAAAAAATAGCAAGTTTATTGCAATAAACGGGAGACGGAATATAACTCAAACAAAAAAACGGGTTGCCAATTTTAATCGGCAGCCCGTTTTTGCTTGCTAATCCAATTTTTTATTATTTAAAGAAATATCCTATCGAGAATTGAATAACACGGTTACGTTATCCGAGGTAGAACTGTCAATAGGGAGTTTGATATTGGCCAATGCTTTTTCAAAGTACTTTTTTGTTTGCAGGCTATTGCTTTTTAAATAATAAGCACGCGCCAAATTGGTATATACATACACATTGAGGGAATTGTTTTTAAGCTTTTTGGAAATTGAATGTGCTTTTTTGAAGTAATACAAAGAAGAATCAATATCATTGCTTAAATAAAGGGTACCCATATTGTTAAGGATCTTTACCAATTGCACCGAATTGTTTTTCTTTGCCTGATACGCATAAACGTGCATAAAATATTCCATTACCCTGTCTTTGTCGTTGCCTTGGGCATAAATAATGGCCAGGTTGTTTTCCATTTTGGCCATTTCGGTATGGTTGCCCTGCTTTTTATAAATGGCGTAGGCTTTTTGATAATAATCCAAGGTTACATCCAAAACATCTTTTGATGAATACATTTCGATGGCCGTAATATAAATAGGTGTCAAAAAAGCTCGGGGTCGTTGGATTTCTTCGCTTCGTTTTCGGCCAATTCCTAATACGTAATGGCCCTTTCCTAGTCTGTGCCCATAAATTCCAAAGCGATTTGCTGGCTTAGCTCAATTCTCCTCTCAAGGTTTTCCGTAAGGTTTAAACTGTCTATCAATTTGCTTTGCGAGCTTTGGCAATAACCATACCCCACAACCAAAAGTATCAAGAAATATATTTTTTTAGCCCCATTGTACATTACTAAAGAAGATGTATTGCAAAATCTTCGCTTTGCGGAAATATTGAAAAACAAATTTCATTTGGCATTTTTAAAAAGAAGAGCCTAAGATATTAAAAAAGTGTGTTTTTTAATGGAATATGTCCTGATTTCTGTTTTTTTAACATGATTACCCTTCACCACAATAAAAAAAGGATTACTCTAATGGCAATCCCTTTTCTATTTTTTATATATGAAGTTGATGTTATTTCAGCTCAAAGGAAGCATTTATGGTAGCTTTTACGACCATTTCCCCGATTGCAATTGTGTTTTCGGCCGAACCACTGTCTGAAGCTTTCATCATTTCCATTCTGTATATAGGCTGTGGTGGCGCGATAGATCCCGATTCGGATATATTTATGGCCTTTCCAATGCTCTGGCCAATGGCCGCAGCATATTCATTCGCCTTTTCTTTCGCATCTTTAATCGCGGCAATGCGGGCCTGGGAGTTCAGTTCATCTATTTTATTGGACTTGAAAGTCACGCCATCGATCCTATTAATACCGGCATTCAAGAGCCCTTGTGTAAATTCGGCATATTTGCTTAAATCCTTCAATAAAATGGAGATAGACTGATTAGCCACGTATTTATATTCCTTGGTTTGATAATCGTAGTTTTTGTTCAGGTTGATATATTCGGTCTTTACATCTTTATCGTTGATTTTCATTGATTTTGTATATTTTAAAACTTTGTCGATGGCAGCATCATTATCGGCCTTAACCTTTTGTGCCGAATTCCCTTCGCTTTCCACACGGACTTTTATCAATACTTGATCTGGAACAACTTTTATGGTGCCTTCCCCTTCAACAGAAATAGAAGGCGTTGCCATTTGTTGTGCTTGTAAATTTGTAATACCCATAATTGCGATTGCTAAAATGATTATTTTTTTCATAAATCTTGCTTTTTGATTTTTACTATAAATTATTTGGTTTCTTTTTATAATAGCATACCATACCAAACACGGTGCCAAACTATATTTTTCCTGTTTTTTCCAGTATAAACAAAACAATAATCGGTATGGCGAGCAAGGCAACCATTAAAGGTTCTTGTGTAATGAGCGATGGGTTAAAGAGAAGTGTCATTACATAACCGCCAATGGCACCGCCAAAGTGTGCCGTATGACCTATGTTCCCTATACGCGCCTTCATCCCGTAGATAGAATATAGCAAATAGCCAATTCCAAAAATATAGGCCGGTATGGGAATGGGGATAAAGAAAAACGCTAACCGCATGCCGGGCTGCAATAAAATAGCGGCATACAGCACACCTGTTACTGCACCACTTGCGCCAACCGCACTGTAATGGTATTCTTCTTTATGGAAATTAAGCGACAACAAACTACCCGTAAGCAAACTTACAAAGTAGATTACCAAAAATTTGGGGTCGCCAAAATGGCGGACTACAATCGGGGCAAAAAAATAAAGCGTTAACATGTTAAACAGCAGATGCGTAAAATCTACATGCAGAAACCCGGAGGTCAATGTCCTTATGTGCTCCCCACGGCGAATGGCGCCTATGTTGAATTTGTAACGTTCGAAAAAAGAGAAATCATTAAAGCCTTTTATGGAAACCAATACGTTGGCGGCAATAATAACAATGGTTGCAATACTTAAATTCATAGACAACAAAAAGGTTTAGCATCAAATATAGCTATATTTCCTCTTTAACGGATGAGATTTTGACGCTAAAAATATAAATCCGGGTTTCATCTAAAAAAGTAGAACTGTAATTTTTTTTCCAATTTTTTAATAAATTTCCCATGAAAAAAAATTGTTTACATTTGCCAAAATACTTACTGGATGCAATTACTTATTTATTTGCTTACCTATCCCATTTTATGGTGTATATCTATTCTTCCGTTCCCTATATTTTACAAGGTTTCAGATGGTGTTTTTATGCTTTTGTACTATGTAATTGGATATAGAAAAAAACTGGTTTTAAAAAACTTAGAACTTTGCTTTCCCGAAAAAAGTGAAGCCGAACTGTTGGTTATTAGGAAGAAATTTTATCAACACATGTGCGATCTTTTCTTGGAGATGATAAAATCGTTGACCATGTCGCGTAAGGAAATGGACAAAAGGGCAGTATTCCACAATTTGGAATTGCTCGATAAATATGCCGAGGAAAATAAAAGCGTTGCCCTGCTTTGTGGCCATTATGCCAATTACGAATGGGTGCTTTCCCTTGGAAACCACATAAAACATAATGGTTATGGCATTTATTCACCATTAACTAATAAGTATTTTGACAGGCTCATAAAAAAAACCCGTAAAAGGAATGGCGGTGAGCTAGTTTCCAGATACAATACAGCCAAATTTATTTTAAAACATCAGCGGGAAAACCATTTGTCGCTATACGGTTTTGTAAACGATCAATCCCCACAGGTTCAACATACAAAATACTGGCGGGAATTTTTTGGTGTGAAAGTTCCTGTTTTTACTGCCGCCGAGACCTTAGCAAAGAAATTCGACATGGCCGTGGTTTTCTTTTGCGTAAAGAAAGTTAAACGAGGGTATTACGAAACTACCATCGTAAACATAACCGACAGTTCCAAGGATTTTCCCGATTATGAAATAACCGATATTTATTGGGAATACTTAGAAAAAGAGATAAGTAACCAGCCCGAATACTATTTATGGACGCACAACCGCTTTAAACATAGAGATAAAGCCCCTGACTAATCTCCGTTAGGATTAAAAACCAACGTTGTAACAACTACACAATGGTCGGTTATATATTCATCACAAACAACTTCGTAAGACAATTCTGTCCATTTCTCCGGTTGATTAAATAAAATATGATCAATACAAATGCGAGCCCCTGATGATGGATATGTTGGCATAAGTGCTTTTTTATCAGCAGGTTTAGTAAAAACTTCATATAACTTCTTCATAGTTTTACTATCAGGCTGAGAATTAAGGTCACCCGCCAAAATTGTGGGTAATTCTTCGTTTTTAAATCTTTGTGCCAATGCGTCAGCTTGCATTAAACGGTCGGTTTCATCCCGTTGATGATCAAGATGTGTAGCTATAAATTGAAGTTTATTTCCATTTGAAGTTTCAAAAATAGCAATTTGAGCAGCTCTAGGTTCAGAATCAGGTAAATGTGGTAAAGCCATATTTTCAGTTGAAATTAAACTGAATTTAGATAAAAGAGCCTCTCCATATTCACCACCATCATAATGCATCGCTTTGGCATAAAGAGGTAATAATTGAGTTCTGTATCCTAATTCTAGTGGGATATTGTATTTTTTACTACGGTTGGTCTTAAAATCAACTTCTTGCATGGCTACAAGATCAGGGTGATATTTATTTATAAAACCAGCAATAGCTTCCAGGTTAAAATCGCCCTTAGTAGTAGCTCCATGGAGAATATTAAACGACATTACCCGAAGTGTGTCGGGAGATTGTTGTGCATTAAGTGAAATAAAAATGATAAGAAATAAAGATAAAATAACGTTTTTCATTAATAAAGTTTATTGGTCTTTTTATTGGGTTTTAAAAATTCTTTGGTAAAATGTTCAGCATGTATTTCTTTTGAAAACTTTTCTGTATTATAGACTTTCGATTAGGAATAGATAAACTTTTCCATTGCTCATTTTTAATCATTTTTCATAGAAAAACAATCTGGCCAATATGATATGAATAATGAGCCAGTTGCCTGTTTATGGCTTCCATTAGACTATGGCCTTGATTACGGATGTAGATTTGTTGCTGAAAATTACTTTCATTGACTCTTTTTAAAGCATTAAATAAACATGCCCAGCCTTCCTTCCACTTTTTAAGCATCTCCTCTTCTGTAGAAATAACATCTTCAAACTCCAAATCGCGCTCCCGTCATTCTTTTTCACCATCTTCGATAAGGAAATTTGTCCACCGCGACAAAATATTCCCCCCATAAATGATTAACAATAATGGCAATAGAATTGCTTTCACCATTGTATTTCCAAAACAAGTCCTTTTCTTGCACTTGCCCAAAGGTTAACTCGCCCAGTTTTTTGTAATAGGCAAATTGTTTTTTTACGCTATTGATGTATTCTGTTTGCATCCTATAAATTTAAAACTTTTTATAGTGGGCTTTGAATGTTATACAATTTACGATAAATTAAAACTACAGCCCGGCTATTTTGCCTATTTCGGTAATAAACTTATCGGCAAGTCCATTAGCTTCTTGTTGCGATTTTGCTTCGGTGTAAATCCTAATAATCGGTTCGGTGTTCGATTTTCTCAAGTGCACCCAATTTTCAGGAAAATCTATTTTTACACCATCAACGGTGCTTATATTTTCGTTGGCATACTTCTCTTCCATCGTTTTTAAAATGGCATCTACATCTAGCTGTGGCGTCAATTCAATTTTCTTTTTACTCATAAAATACGATGGGTAACTATCGCGCAATTCTTTTACGAATATTCCTTTTTCGGCCAAATGAGTTAAAAACAAAGCAACGCCTACCAAAGAATCCCTTCCGTAGTGACTTTCCGGGTAAATAATACCTCCATTTCCTTCGCCACCTATAACGGCATTGTTTTTTTTCATTAAGGTAACCACGTTCACCTCTCCAACAGCTGATGCTTCATAATTTCCGCCATGTTTTTCGGTTATATCGCGTAAGGCACGAGATGATGACATATTAGAGACTGTGTTACCTTTGGTTTTCCCTAAAACATAGTCGGCGCAGGCCACCAATGTATATTCTTCCCCAAACATTTCGCCATCGTTACTTATAAATGCTAGACGGTCCACATCGGGGTCTACTACAATGCCCAAGTGGGCTTTTTCTTTTACAACCAACTCACAAATGTCGGTTAAATGCTCTTTTAAAGGTTCCGGATTGTGTGGAAAATGCCCGGTCGGGTCGCAATACAATTCTACGACCTCTACCCCCAGCTCCTTTAATAATTTAGGGATGGCAATTCCCCCAGTGGAGTTTACGCCATCTACAACCACTTTAAACTTGGCTGCCTTAATTTTTTTGGCATCAACTAAATCCAGATTTAAAACTTCGTCAATATGGATGTCGATATAAGAATCGTTTATGGTTACATTACCTAAATTGTCCACTTCAGCAAAAGAAAAATCTTCACTTTCGGCTATTTTCAGTATTTCTTTTCCATCGTTACCACTTAAAAATTCACCTTTATTATTCAGTAATTTCAAGGCGTTCCATTGTTTAGGATTGTGGCTTGCCGTAAGAATAATGCCGCCATCGGCTTTTTCCAACGGGACAGCAATCTCTACAGTAGGGGTTGTGGATAAACCCAGATCAATAACATCAATTCCAAGCCCGGTTAAGGTTGAAGAAACCAAATTTTGAATCATTTCCCCTGAAATACGGGCATCGCGGCCAATAATCACTTTTACATTTTCCTTTTGAAGCTGCTTTTTAAGCCAACTGCCATAAGCGGCGGCAAATTTTACGGCATCGACCGGGGTTAAGTTTTCTCCTGTTTTTCCGCCAATGGTTCCACGTATTCCTGAAATTGATTTTATAAGTGTCATTAATTATTTTTTTATTGAATTAAAATTAAAAAAGGTTCTATCAATAACGCTGTATTATCCATAAACGGATATAAAAACGTTATTTTCAGCAAATATAAAGGTTTATGGAGTTGTAAAGTTTAACTACATGTTTTTTTAATGAAAACGATCGCTTAAAAGTTTCATTATAAATCGTAATTTTAGAAAATGAATTTTCTAGCACATATTTATTTGTCCGGAGACAATCCAAAAATTAAAGTGGCCAATTTCATGGCCGATAGCATTCGGGGGAAAAATTACGAGCGCTATCCCCCCGATTTTAAAAAGGGTATTTTGTTGCACCGTGAAATAGATACTTTTACCGATGCACACCCAACAGTAAGGCAGAGCACCAAAAAACTGCACAAAAATTACGGCCATTACAGCGGGGTTATTGTTGACATTTTTTACGATCATTTTTTGGCAAAAAATTGGAGTGATTATTCGGATGTGCCCTTGGAAGTTTATGTAGACGGTTTTTATGATTTACTGGGCGAATATTACGAGATACTCCCCATGAACGTAAAAAAAATGATGCCGTATATGATTGCCGACAACTGGTTGCTCAATTATGCCAAGCTTGAAGGCATTTCCAAGGTATTGGACGGGATGAACCGGCGCACTAAAAATAAATCTAAAATGAATTTTGCCATACAGGACTTGGAAAAATATTATACTGAATTTGAAGCAGAGTTTACTTCGTTTTTTGAAGAACTGCAAGAATTCGCAGTCCATAAGTTAAAATCGCTTTAAACCAGCCTTAACCAAATAATATATGAAAAAACTACTCCTCCTTCTCTCCATACTTATAATCAGTTGTAAACCGGAAAAAGGGCTTGTTGCCGAAAGCGCCATGGTAGTTTCGGCACGTGCAGAAGCTTCCAAAATAGGCTCGGATATTATGAAACAGGGCGGTAATGCCTTTGATGCCATGATTGCCACAAAATTTGCCCTTGCGGTAGCGTATCCCTTTGCAGGAAACCTTGGCGGTGGCGGATTTATGGTCTACAGGCTTAATGACGGTCGAAATGGGTCCCTGGATTTTAGAGAAAAAGCCCCGTTGGCGGCCACAAAAAACATGTATCTGGATTCACTCGGCAACGTAATCCCCAATAAAAGCATTGTTGGGGCAACGGCCGTTGGGGTTCCCGGGAGTGTTTCCGGTCTTTTTGCAATTCATGAAAAATTTGGCACCCTCCCCATGGAAAAACTTATTCAGCCCGCAATAAATATGGCAAACCGCGGAGTTGTGGTTACAAAAAAGCAGGCCAATCGTTTAAAGCATTATCAAAAATTAATTAAAGAAGTAAGTGGCGATACCGTTTTGTTCGCTCATAATTTTAAAGAAGGAGATACCATAAAATACACGGCCTTGGCACATATCCTGGAAATTATTAAAGAAAAAGGAGAAGCTGGGTTTTACAAAGGAGATATTGCCGAAAAAATAGCCACTTTTATTCAAAAAAACGGTGGATTGATAACAAAAGAAGACCTGGCACGTTACAATGCCGTTTGGCGGGATCCAGTTGTGTTCAGTTATAAAGACTTAAAAATAATCTCTATGGGCCCACCGAGCAGTGGCGGAATTACCTTGGCCGAAATAATGAAAATGATAGCTCCATACAAAGTTGGTAAACTAGGGCACAACTCGGTAAAGGCCATCCAGTTAATTACAGAAGCCGAACGACGCGCCTATGCAGACCGAGCTTATTTTTTAGGAGATCCTGATTTTGTGGAAGTTCCTGAAAAAAAATTACTTAGCGATTATTATTTAAATGAAAGAATGAACAATTTTTCTTTTAAAGCCGCAACACCTTCTTCTGAAGTATCGCACGGAGAAATCGAAATTGTGGAAAGTAACCAAACAACGCATTTTTCCATTGTGGACACTTCCGGGAATGCCGTATCGGTAACCACTACGCTCAACGGTGCCTATGGATCAAAATTGTATTCTGAAGAGCTGGGCTTTTTCTTCAACAACGAAATGGACGATTTTAGTGCCAAGCCCGGTGTACCGAACATGTTTGGTCTTCTTGGTACCGAAGCCAATAGTATTGCCCCTGAAAAGCGTATGCTGAGCAGCATGACACCAACGATTGTTGAAAAAAATGGTAACTTGTTAATGGTTGTAGGTACCCCGGGCGGTTCTACCATTATTACTTCGGTATTGCAAACCATTTTAAATGTTTATGAATTTAATATGGGGATGCAAGAAGCTGTTAACCAGCCAAGGTTTCACCACCAATGGCTTCCCGATGAAATATTAATGGAGCCCAATGGCTTTGAAAAAGAAAAAATAGAAACCCTAAAAGCATTGGGATATCAAATCAACGAATCAAAAGCTAGGATAATTGGTTTAGTCGATGCAATTTTAGTGCTAAAAAACGGCACTTTAGAAGGCGGTGCCGATAAACGTGGAGACGATACCGCTATTGGTTTTTAATCCGTAAACTTGCCCCTAAAAGAGGATTTAAAAGTTTTAAATATGAACATATTACGTAAAATACTTAAACTATTTATTGGAATATTGCTATTTCTAATAATAATAAGCGTTGCCGTTTATTTTTTGTACAACGAGCCCGTTCCTGTTGGAAAGCAAGGTCCCGAGGCTGAAGCATTGGCACAGAAAATGCTAAAAGCCATTAACTATTCCAATTATACAAAAACTAGGTACATAGAATGGTCTTTTAACAATGTGCATCACTATAAATGGGATAAACAAGAACACCAAGCCGATGTAAAGTGGGATGATAAGCAGGTAAAACTCAACCTAAAAAATTACGGAAAGAGCGAAGTTTTTATAGACGGCGTAAAAATGCATACCGAACCCCGCCAAGAACTTATAGATAAGGCTGTAAAGTATTTTAACAACGACTCTTTTTGGCTGGTTGCACCGTTTAAAATAATGGATAAAGGGGTTGAAAGAAAATTAGTGACCCTGGAAAATGGCAAGTCGGCATTGTTGGTAACCTATACCGAAGGGGGAACTACACCGGGAGATTCTTATTTGTGGATACTAAAAGACAATGGCTTTCCCGAAAGCTTTAAAATGTGGGTTAAAATTATACCTATTGGCGGATTACAGGCCTCTTGGGACGATTGGAAAGTAATGGAAACCACCACTTACCTACCTTCAAAACACAAGTTTTTGTTTTTTACAATCGACATGGGAGACATTGAGGCTTATAATTAGTCAGTTTTTTAAGTTTAAAGTGTAGAGCATAGCGTTTAGTCACTTCGACGTAAGGAGAAGTCTCATGCTACGCTGTTATGTTGTTGAGAGTCCAGAGATTCAACAATTAACCATTAACAAATAACTAACAACTTATCCCTTACGTTTTTCCCTAATCACAAAACACACTAACCCGTCAATTTCACTCCAATTTACGTTGTTCCCGGGCATTGATGATAAACCCGATAATAAAACTGCCGTACATTACATAATTGGAAATCACCAAAATATACACATATACCGATGCCGAAAAATTGAGCTGCTTTGCAAAAATAAATATGGGCATGGTTACCAAATTAAAAAAAAGGATCCCGATTGTTATCCAAAACGGTAAAGTTTTATGAAAAGTTAATATTTTATCACTTTTCAATATGGTCATTAAATACAAAAAAATAGCCAATAATGTCAATATTACACCTGCATACATATGGGGCTGTAACCAAGATTCTAACAATTTTTCATAATGAAAAAGGCTGTAACAAACAAATAAAGAATATATGATAAGAAAAATATTAATTATTTTTTTGAAATTGGCGTCTTCATTAACAAGATTATAATAAATAAGGTAGCAATAAAACATTGCTAAAGAGTATAAACTTCCTAACCATACTGTTCCATTTAAAATATCGGGAAATGTATTTTCAAACCATTTTTTCAGAAATTTAAAAGCAGTAATTTCTGGGTACCTCCATACTACTACAGCTACAAGTTGGAGCAATTCTATAAAGACTGTTATCACCAATAACAAAACAATAATTTTAATTGATATTGATTTATTATTATACAGTGTTTTTATAGAATAAACTAAAGCTATAATTTCTAACAAAATAATTGACCTTTTTAAATAGAATTCTATATCTGAGGTCATACCATATTTTATTGAGGATAGGTTCGTGTCGGTGGGTTTCCAGAACCACTATAATCCAACGGATCTACACCTGTAATATCTTGTGCAGCATACAACGGTATTGCCAAGTTGGGCAGTACGCTTCCCTCCTCTTTTCCACTGCCCATATGTCCGGTTGGGGTAATAAAAGTGGTAAGGGTATTTTTCTTTCGGTCGTCCCCTACTTTTGGAAACACCCCAATATATATTCTAAAACCATCTACTTTCCCGCCACTTTTTTCTACGGTTTCCATAGAATTGTCAATATATGTCATTAATTCATCTACAGAATACCAGCTGGAAACAGAAAGTTCAAACTTTGGTTTTTTGGGCTTAAAGGTAACCGGTTCGCTTTGTTTTATACTTCTTCCACTACCCGTAGTATTTGCTTGCTGCTCTTGCAATTGCTTTACCAGTGCCTTGTAGTATTCCAGCGAATCGGACTGGGCAAAGAGCTCGTCCATGTCCTTTACATAACGTTTACTTAACTTTTCGGCAAGTTTTGGCGTTAACTTATGCTGGGAAAGGTCTACCGGATTGTATTCAACAAGGTTCCTTCCTTTGTTACACGATGCTAAAAAAACTACGCATAAACCCAACAGTAAGCCGTTGAGCCATTTTGGTTGATTGGTTCTCATTTTTACTTAATTTGGTTAGTTATCAATTATGTTAATTATAAATAGTTTAGGTGCTGAAAAGGCGTATAAATCAAGCCATGTTCATTATAAACCTATCCATACTACTAATATACTATAAAAAAATCAGTACCTTCATAGCTATAAAATTTCATATTGCAATATAATTAATTGAAAACAAATTAGTTACATTGTTTTCACCGTTTGTTTTCGGGGAAAATCCCTTACAAGAATTCGATTAAAAGTATTTAATCAACGATGTATTGCCATAAAGCAAAGAAACGGAGGCTTTTAGACACTTAATGCCTTTTAATTTTGCAACTGATAAAATGTTGGTTTTACCACAAATGCACCGAGTTAATGAAAAACACCATAACAAATGCATGTGGCAACCTTTGCTGTGTATTTATACTATGTAATGAGAGTTATGTTTTTCATTTTTATTTGAATTATACATTTTCAATCCATGAAAACACTCCGCTATAAATCGTACGATCCCGCTGTTTATTTACTGGAACAAATTCTGGTGAAACTGGGTTTTCCCGTTGTAATTTCCAATTACTTCGGAAAAGATACCGAAACCGCCGTAAAAAGCTTTCAGCTTAAACACGATCTGGTTATCGATGGCATCGTAGGGGTAAAAACATGGAGCAAATTGCTAGCCATTGAGAACACTCTTTTTAACAATACGGACAAACTTCTTTCTGAAAAAGATTTAATGGACTTTTCAAAGAAATTCAATCTGGATCTGGCCATTGTAAAAGCCATCAATGAAGTAGAAAGCAATGGAAAAGGCTTTTTAATTTCCGGAAGGGCAAAAATTTTATTTGAAGGCCATGTATTTTGGAAGGAACTTGAAAAACGCGGGATTTCTCCCGAAAAATACGTTTCTGCAAAAACCCGACACGTACTCTACCCTAAATGGACCAAAAAATACTATGTAGGTGGCGAAGGCGAATATTTGCGGTTGGAGACCGCCGCTTCCATACAAAAAAGCAAAGATTTCCATGATGCAGCCCATGCATCGGCTTCGTGGGGGGCTTTCCAGATTATGGGCTACCATTACAAAGATTTAGGTTACACCTCTGTAAATGCGTTTGTTGAGGCCATGCAAATTCACGAACGGGAACATTTACACGCATTTGGCATGTACTTAAAAGCAAATAAGCTCCTGCCTTTTCTACGGGAGAAAGATTGGGATGCTTTTTCAAGGGCCTATAACGGGCCTTCTTACAAAAAAAACCAGTATGACAAACGGTTAAAACTTTTGTACTTTAAATACACTGCCAAAAATTAATCGAACTCAGATTTTAAAGTTAATTTTTTCTACAATTTGTATTAAATTTTTATTAATCCAACCGCGGTTACACAAAAAATCGCTATCTTAATTCCATAGTTCCCTTCTTACAAAGAATCAGGTATTTTCCCCTTTCCTATTATACTTATTTATACCAAATTAGCAACATAAAAGCAGCAATGATGAATATTACTACCTCATATGTGGATATGTATAACCGCATACATACCAAAACCCATGCAACTGTTGGGAAAATAAAGGATTTAATTGAAAATGAAGATATTAGTGCTTCTGATGAATTATATACTTTTTTAAAGGAAATTGAAGATACCTTTAGACGGAATAAAATATCGGCGTTTACCGATATTGCTACGTATAGGATTGATTTACTTTCGTCCCGGATAGCATTAGATCAACGTGTGCCTCAAAAAAGCCATCAACTGGAAAAGGCAATGGCCTTGATTCCAGATATTACAAAAACGGTTCATGAAGCATTAAGGCCCATTAAAAACAGGATTAACGAGTCCAGGGTTATTATCAAGGAATTAATTTCCCAGGCGTACGACAGTAACATGGTGCAATATCACGAAGCAACGAATTTCTCTGATTTTATCAATGCTTTGTGGCGTTTGTTGTTAAATCACGACAACTTTAAAACCAAAGCCATCACGGTTTCGCAGTCCATTACCAATAACGATATTTTATATATTCTAGCAGAAGAAGTGCACCCAGGTAAAAAACCAGCCCCCAAAAAGGTGGTTGGCTAACTTATTGCTCGACTAAACTGAATAATATTTCTTCATGGGTCCTTTTTTGTGCCAATAGGGCAATTGCTTTAGCGGTAAGCTGTAATATTCTTGGGTAACCACCTGTTGTTTGTGCATCTTTCATTAGAATAATTAATTTCCCCGATGGCGTAAATTGTACCGTTCCCGGTAATGTTGAAGACGTGAGTATGGAATACTTATGCGGATAAAGTTGCTGTTTTAATTGACATGCCATCCGGCTGTTTTCCTTTGCGATATTGAAAATGCCATTTAACACCTGATATTCTTGTTCTTCCGTCAACAAATTAAACTCAGGACCTTTGTAGACTTCCAGTTCTTTTTCCTTAAAATTATGATCCATGCCCGGCAAGTTTTCCGGTGGTGAAAATGCTTTGTGTTTCGCTATGTTTAATGTTAGCCCAATGGTTAAATGAAATTTCTCAGTAATTGAAACATACCACGATCTGCTCCCCAAAACAACTTCGGTATCAAACCCGCCCTTAACGGCCAAATAGCAACGGATTCCGCTTTTTAGTTTCCCAAACCGCAATACATCGCCCGGAACAACCTTGTAAACCTCGTCGTTATAAATTTCATTGTTGTTGATGGAAGGCGACATAATTGCCCCGCAAACGGCAATATAGCTTTCTTCTTCAAAAAGAAGTTCGGGCCCTGTCATGGTAATTTCCATAACGGCAGCCGTTGGGTCGTTGTTCAATAATTTGTTGGCAAACCCAGCCGAAATGGCATCCATGACGCCACTTACGGGCACACCTTTGTCGCGGTATTGAAACCTGCCCATATCTTGAATGGTAGAATAGAAACCGGGTTTATTTACCTGTATCATCGAGTTCGTATGTTTTTAAATGAAAAATTTTGGCTTCTACCTGAATGCTAATCAGTTCATGCGTGGCCTTGTCTATTGGATAAAACTTAATTTTATCGCCTACGCCCACACCACAGGGATTCTCGTTTTTGAGATTAAAAACCTTTACGGGCGAATTGCCAATAATATTCCATCCACCTGGAGATTCCTGTGGATACATGCCGGTTTGCTCGCCCCCAATACCAACAGAGCCCTGTGGTATTTTTAACCTAGGCTTGCTTCGTCTTGGATGGTGCAAGGCTTTGTTCAATCCGCCCAAATACATAAATCCCGGTAAAAAACCAATACAATAAATGGTATACAATGGAGCCGTGTGCAGTTCTATAATTTGCGGTACCGACATCTTTTTTTCCATGGAAAAAGTTTCCATGTCGATGCCAAATTCGGCATCATAACAAACGGGAATATGCCATAATTTACGTTGGAGATTTCCAAAAATGTCTTTTTGTTTGTAAAGCTGTTTTAGCTGCTCGATTAATTCTTTATGCCGAATGGGCACTTGTGCAATTAAAGTAAGGGAGTTGTATGCCGGAACGATTTCATAACCATCCATGTTCAATAAGATTAATTTTTTGAACTTTAGTATATTGTTCAATACTTCCTCATTCACCATTCTTGGCCATTCCACCAACAATGCCTTATCCCCGTAGGGCCGGTATTCTAGTTTAAATCTATCCAATGGCAGTAGTGTATAAAGAGTTATATAGGTATTTTACAATCTGGGCGGCGTTTTCGGTATCAGAATGAACACAAAAAGTAGCAGCTTTTATAAAGAGCGATCTTCCGTTAATGGTCACTACTTTTTGATGATTCGCAATATCCTGCACCTGTTTTAAAATAGCATTTTTATCATGAAGCACCGCATCTGGAAGTGTTCTTTTTACCAAGGATAAGTCTTCGTTATAACTCCTATCGGCAAAGGCTTCATATAATATCTGGAATCCATTTTCTTGGGCAACATCGGCAATTATGGAATTATATGGAACATACAACAGTGCTCTTTTTTTATACATGTTAACAGCTTCCAAAAATGTGGTTGCCAAACGTTTGTCTCGGGCAATATCGTTGTACAGCGCACCGTGTGCCTTTATATGATGTAGTTTCCCGTTACATTCCTGTAAAACATTATCAAAATTTTCCAGTTGAAGAGAGATGCTTTCCTTTAAATCTTTTGCTGAAATATCAACAGATTTCCGACCAAAATTTTCCTTATCGGGATAAGACGGATGCGCACCAATGAGGATATTGTATTTCAACGCCAAGCTCACCACATCTTTCATGCTTTGCAAATCTCCGGCATGACCGCCACAGGCAATATTGCACGATTGAATATAAGGCATTATTTCGTTTTCATTGAAAGTACCCTCACCTAAATCGCAGTTAATATTTATTGTTTCCATTTTATCTTCAGGCAACATTAATCTGTAATTTATTGATTAAATAACTTCTATAATAAATATAACATAAGTTTTTGCTTTGGCTAAATAAATTTAGGATTATTAATATACAGGGGCTATGTTTAGTGTATTTGTAGCTTTACCCCAACCAACCATCCCTATCCAAGCTTCTGTATTGAATGGCCTCACTGATATGAACTGGCATTATTTGGGTTTCGTTTTCCAGATCGGCAATGGTACGGGAAACTTTAAGTATGCGGTCGTAAGCCCTTGCCGAAAGGTTTAGGCGTTCCATGGCTTTTTTCAGCAATGTTTTGGACTCATCGTCCAGCACGCAAAATTTTCTAATTTGCTTTGTTCCCATTTGGGCATTGTAATGAATGTTGGGAAGTTCATTAAAGCGTTCTGTGTAGCACCTTAGCGGCGGTAACCCTTTTTCTGATATCAATACTTTGTTCTCCTTTTCTTTCTTCCGAAAGTTTTTCAAACGGGACCGGGGTTACTTCAATATGAATGTCTATCCTATCCAAAAGCGGCCCCGATATTTTGCTTAAATACCGTTGCATTTCGGCCTGGGACGAAGTTACGGGGGCATCGGGGTCGTTGAAATATCCGCCGGGACTTGGGTTCATGTTGGCCACCAACATAAAACTGGAAGGATACGTAACTGTAAATTTTGCCCTGGAAATGGTAACTTCCCGGTCTTCCAGGGGGATGGCGTATAACTTCCAGTACGCTCCTTTTAAACTTGGGCAACTCGTCCAGAAAAAGCACGCCATTATGTGCCATGGAAATTTCGCCCGGCTACGGATAAGCACTGCCGCCAACCAAGACAACATCTGTTATTTTATTAAATGTATACATTTTTTATTAACAATTCAAATTATCAAACAATGAAAAAAGCATTATCATTAATTGCAGTTATTATGTTGCTTGTAGCTTGCTCCAAGGACGAAATCAACGATTTTTATTATTTGCCCGAAGGCAAACAACCTGAAAAAGAAGTAGTAAACATTGATACCATTGTTGGTATATGGAAAAATGAATCGGGGGATTTGCAAATCTTCTCAAATCAATTTCAATATACCAAAGTGAAAATTAATCAAGATTACCACTTTAAGGGCGGTACATGGGAAAAAATAGAGAAAGGTGTATACTTGGTACAATGGAAGGATGATGAAGGCTCACACACGTTAACAATTGAGGTTGAATTTTCCGATAACGGAAATACGATGGACTATAGTTATGGCGGTGAAACTTATAAAGCTATAAGGGATAAGTAAAATACTATCATAAAAAGAATATAAAGGGAGTAGGCTTTAAAAAAGTTTGCTCCTTTTTTTATTTAATTAAAAATCTGACTTGCATACTGTTAACGTTTCTCTGTTAATAACCTTTTAGTAGACATATTAACAATTTTTGTTAAAAACTTCTAAATTATATTTTTAATTATAATTACTCGTTTTTAGATATTTACAATGTATTTAAATTTATAAAAATATGTCGATAAATTATGAGAAATTATTAAATAATAATTTTGTGAAATATATTATTATAATACTCTTATTATGTTTAATAATTTTATGTGGTTTAGGTATAGCAACTGATAAGCACATAAAATTATTTGGCATTGAATTTAATGGTAATAATGAACAATTTAAAGAAAAAGAAAGTAAAAATATAAATACAAAAAATAACTCACATATTATTAGTGGTAATAATAATCAAGTGGGCGTAAATGGTGATGTCAATTATGGTATTCAACAAAGACATTTGGATAAAAAATTATTACAAGAAATTTTAAACAAACTACCAAATCACAATGCGAAAATCAGGTTTTGGTATGTGAGGGAGAATAAAGAATCATATATATATGGAAATGAGATATTTCAAACTTTATATAAATTAGGTTATCATAATATAAAAGCAAATGGTTGGTTTTTACCTGGTTGTTATGATAAAGTCCGATTAGAATTCGAAAAAGATAGTACCTTATTAATTAAAATATGCCCCGCTGGAAATATCAAATGATACTATGAGAGTGTAATTTGAAGTCTGTCCTCTGTTTCAAATATAATACATTTCAGCCTCTTCTTTCCTTCTCTTAACCAATCCTTTTAATACTTTTCCATTGGATTTATTCCATCTTGAGAACTGATATTTGATATTTTCATCAAAAGGATTTACATTAACTTTCTTGAGTAATGTACTTGACGCAAAAGCACCCTTACCCACATTATAACAAAAGCTTACCAAAGCATCAAATTGCCCTTGTAAGAGCGTTTTAGTTACTTTCTGATTAACATACTGTTCAAAACCATAAAGTACGTACAGAAACAGTCTATTTGCCCTTTCTTCACTTATGCAATCATCATTTAAAGCTACTTTTCTGCCATCTTCATAAAATGTATTACCATAACCGATAGTAGGGATTTCTGAGGGGCATAAATAAGGGCATAATCTTAATGCCTCATGCTTTTTTATCGCTTGTATTCCTTTCTTAGATACTTTCATTGGGTAGACATTTACAGTTTTTTTGGTAGTATTGAAGGCTCCTGTTACATTTCTGGATAAACTCCTTATGTTTCTGTAATTCTTCTTTGTAATCAGCTTCTATGTCCTGTAGTTGGCTTTCAAATCGTACTTTCATATCATCAATCATATCCTGATATATTTTTAAGTTCTTGCTCATGTTGTCCGCTTCGCTCCCAGCTATATCCGTTTCCTGTTTTTTAACGTTCAAAGCGGTTAAAATCCTGTCCTTGTTCCATGCTACCACCCCTGTAATGGCAGGTATCCCCCACTGCTGTAATATCTCTAATATGTTCATCGTCTTATAATAGTTTAAACCCCACGCCCACAATTATCTGTTTTTCTGAATTGTAGCCGATTGTGTAAATAGTTCTGTTTCTCTGTAGATATAATTTACCTGTTATAACAGGCTTTGTAGTTACGGTTGTTTCTACTCCTGTATATAAGTTAAATCCCTTTTGTTTTATTTCCCTCTCATTTATGGTGTACTTTACTTTCTGTTTGGTAAGATAACCTTGTACTTCACTCTCTACTTCTATGGTGGCTGTAGAGTCTTTATAAACCTCTCTGTACGTTCTTTTCGTTATGGCGTCCTCATACATCTTAATACGCTCTAAACTATCTGATAACTGCTTAAAATCGTTTAATAGTTTGGTGTTTACTGGATTTTCGATTGTAATAATCGAATCCTTGCCTTTTAATTTTATTGTATCGGTCAAAATGATAGGTCTTAAATCAATTGAATCCCTAACAAAAGTGTTTGAAACAGGCTGTATTGTCCTCTCCTGCCTTGTGAAAAGCAATAAAAGCAGTATAAGTATAACTATATATGGAAGATATTTTTTTAACATGCTGTAAGCCCATAGAATGTTTCATTAGCTTTATTCCAATACCTCGCCCATGAGCCATTTGAATACCATCCAGTGTCTGCCAATGTAGTTCCAGCATCATCTGTATATAAAACGGTGGCACCCGTCCATGTATAACCGTCTTCAATATAATAATCAAGCCTACTACCTACATTAGCATAGTTTGTACAGGCACTTGCAGCATCTGAACCAGTACTTACGGCTATTGCTTGTGTTTCTGGGTGAGGGTCTACTGGGTCACCGCCACCATCAGAATTATCTTCTTCACATTGTGTTAAACCGTAAAATGTTTTATTAGCTTTATTCCAATTTCTTGCCCATGCACCATTACTATACCAACCTGTTGGGGCAAACTCAGTACCTTCTTCATTGACATATAAAACATCTGCTCCCGTCCATGTATATCCATCTTTAATATAGTAATCAAGTCGCCCAGCTTCATTAACAAAATTCAAACAAGCATTTTCAGCGTTTGAACCAGTACTAACGGGCATTGATTGCGTATCAACTCCCGGGTTCGCATCTTGGTATAAATAGGTTGTATAGCTGTTTGCACCTCCATTTGAAGTTATGGTAAGTTCTACCATTCTTTGCTCTGGTGTATCGTTATAATCAATCGTGAAGTTTATCGTAGGTGCGTTACTTCCCGATGTTGGGGAGGCACTAAACCAACTGCCGCCAGTATCTTCCTGCCAATCAGGGTCTAATGGAGGGGGATAAATCCACCATTTAAAAAGTTTCCACGAAATAGTCCATGAATAACCCCCAGCATTAAAAACTTGTGCCGTTCCTGTATCTCCATCCCAATCTAAGCTGTTAATAAAATCAACCGTAAATATAGGATACTGCTTAACTCGTTGATACGGTACTAACCTATTGGTAGGGTAATTTGTGAGTAAGGACGTATCTAGGTTTTTGTAGTGTATATTTAGAGTTCCTCGAATGACACATAGTTTCCCGCCAACCGCTGGTATCTCAGGGAATAATAAATTATTATTTTCCATCCATACCAAGTCATCATGTGTAATTATCTGATTATATGCCCTACCCATTTTTTAACTGTTTTACTTCTTCGCTTAACTCTTTAACTGCGTTTATAAGTACAGGGATTAATTTGGTGTAGTTAACCGATTTCATACCTTCTTCACTATCATCTGTATTTACTGCAATAGGTAAAATTTCTTCAATTTCTTGTGCAATAACCCCTATATCTTCTTTATTGTTTTTCTTCCAACTGTAGGAATAAGTATTAATTTTTTCAAGCGTTTTCAATCCTTCAGTTAATGGCTGTATATTCTCTTTTAATCTTTTATCCGAATTTTCAAAAAATCCAGCAGCATAAACATTCCCAAAAAACCTACCATGTCCATTTCCTGCTTCTAAAAATATACTTGCAGTACCATTAGATGCTACATATAATCCCCAACTACCTGGATTAGTACCTAAATCTGTGGAATTTAAAAATGAAGCACTACTGCCTTGTGCATATCCGATACCGTACATGTTATTTAGTGTTTCTTCGTCTGGTATATATGATGAACCTATGGTATATATTGGATTAGTTTTTGCAGAATTATTACCTACTGTTTGATAACTGCCTTCCAAAAATCCTGCTACATGCGAATATCTTCTTATTCTTCCTGAAGATTTAAAATACACATCTCCACCACCAGTCAAATCGACGTCTCCATTTTGATTTATGGTAAATATATTAACACCATCTCCTGCACCTTGTTGTGCCTCTAATATGTTACCTGAACCTTGTTGAGTTATATAGAGTGGAGTACCTCCGTTTCTTCTAATCCAAGCATAACCTCCATCTGTTCTAGCGTTTTTTAATATATAGTTGCCATCGCTTTCTGCCTTCGTATAATAATTAGATGGGGTAAAATTTCCTGAATGCCATATTTGTTGATGCCTCCAAGCACTTCCAGTATAATCAGAAAAATATAAAGAGTTGTTATTTCCAGAAGGTTTATAAAAAAAGAAACTTCTATTATCGGAACCACCTCGTATCCCAAAGCTTTGCCCAAATTCAGTTGGAAAATTAGTTGAACCTGTGCTATTCGAGTAGTTAAAAAAAGTATTGCTTGGCAAATCTAATATGCTATTGGCATTTTCTGTTACTACTCCATATCCTGAATTTAATCCAGAACCAGCTAAAATTCTACCAGACGAAGTAATTGTGGCACCAGATATAGAACTAGTAACAGTTAAATCTCCTGTTAAAGTATCTGTTGTGTTAAGTAGATATTTTGAATCTGCTGTAGTGGTATTTATTTTATTTGAATTTAACCAGTCCAATGCATCATCTACATTGGTACCGCTAACACCAGAATCATTGGTTATCTGAGAGGCATCATAATCTCCCGTTACTGCCACAACATTACCTATCCTGCCAAATACACTTTCAACATCCCCAGAGCCTCCCCCACCTACTTGTACATATGAGCTTCCGCCCCATCTGTAGGTGAAGTTTGTATCTTTTGCTATATATATTTTACCCGTCTCCCCTACTGCTGGGAAGGCAGATAATGATGAATATTCCAAAACATCATCTACATAGGACGGTAAATAAGCACTATCTATTTTGGTTGAACTATTTAACGGGGTATAGCCATTTGCAATACCTTTTTCATTTATTGATTGAAAGTCAAGGTTTCCAATTTTTATCTTTTTGCTACTTCCTTGTGGCGAATCGCTTAAATCTGATACATCCACTATATGCAGCAAATCATTATTGTGGGGAGTTGTTAGCTCGTTTCTATCTGTTAACCTCATTTTTAATTAAAATTGTATAGTTCGTTATCCTGAAAAACGTGTAATATAAAATCTTGGAACTCGTATAATGTTGGTGAATACGGTATAAACCCTGCTTCTTCTAAATCATCGATATAAAAGCTTTCCTTTTCTTCCCTTCCTTCAAAATTGAAGGTATAGCCGTTAAATTCTGACTTTGCACCGCCTGTTACAAGCTTTACACTATCCACGGAAAGTCCATTTTCCAGACCAAAAATCTTATAGATACCATTATTGAGTTCCAAAATCACCCTAAACTCACTGTTTAAAAGGGCTTCCATTATTTCATTGGTTGGTCTGTCTAGCATTGGCAGCGTTATACTTATACTTTGCCCATAACTTTTATCGCTCCCTAGTGCTTCCCTGTAGCTATTACCGTCTGCCAGTAAATCGAATTGATAAATCATTGTTGCAGGAAATGAAACAAGTGTATTATCCGATATTTCATATTGAAACTTCTTATGAAACAGATAATTAGCTATATACATTCTCTTAACCCCTGCAATGTTATTTTTACAAGGCTCTTTTCTTCCTTTTGAAATTAAACAGCTCATAAATTCCAACCTCCCGTATATCTAAAGCTTCTATCAGGTGTTATATCATAATTTTCTTCTTGTGCCGTGGTGTACTCAGGTAAATTAACCGTACAAAGGAATTTTTGAAGTCTTTTTATATAGGCATCTGCCTTGTTTCTTTGGTTTTGAGCCAAATAATCTACCTCTGATTTATTGACCGCTTCCCCATTCTCTGGTTGGTGTTTGAATATACCCCCATTAGCCACATTATAAGAGGCTATAATTACATATTCAGCAGCAACGCTGTAAATTATAATTGGCTTTATATAGTCTTCATATAGGGCTTTATAATCGTTATCTAAGGCATTACTTAAATAATCTGAAAGTATCTTTTTATACAGCTTTGTACCAAGAATGGGTTCGATAACAAAAACCTGAACCTCTTTAATGACATGTAAGTATTTTGACACGTCTATATTTCCCCCTAATGGAGTTCCTTTTGTTAAATCTTCTGCTTTTATAAGTAGTGTAGTAGCCATTCGTTACTGTAATTTCCAATAGTTATTATTGCTTCCTGCTGTTTGTGCAACTTCTTTTTCGTTAATAGGTAATCTTGCATCATTTCTTTCCGAAGGCTCTAAATCCAAAATCATTTTCCTTGCCTCGGTAACAGATATTTTACCGTTATTTTTCTTCAAATAAATCTGCCTTTGCCAGAAATGGGCACAATTAACGCCGCCCTTGTATAGCCAAATGGAATAAGTATCGGCACCACCAGCACCAAAACCTTCATTAACTACCTTATCTTGTGCTAGTATTATATCTTCCTTTCTATAGACTTTATCAGCATTTACCATCTTACGGCAAAACTCTCTACTATTATCGCTTACA
Source organism: Galbibacter pacificus (assembly GCF_029603165.1). Taxonomy (GTDB): domain Bacteria; phylum Bacteroidota; class Bacteroidia; order Flavobacteriales; family Flavobacteriaceae; genus Galbibacter; species Galbibacter pacificus. The sequence goes on along the minus strand of NZ_JAQSVC010000002.1, from coordinate 482,744 downwards.
GCATTTGGGGCATATACATACCTTACTTTGAAAAGTTCATTATCCTGTTCTGAGGCACTTGCCCAACTAGATGAAAAAGTTTTTGCTAGTTTCAGTTCAAATGCCGTTGGGTCTTTTATTACTTTACTTTCATCAATGAGTTCCCAACCTTCCAAGCTTTTTATATCTTCCCCAACTTCGATTAATGCATCAGCTACAAATGAATCATCATAATGGGAATGTAATTCTACTTCTTCCCCTGCCTTGGTTGTTCCCCCGTCTTCTTTAGTAAAGCTTATCAGGGGTTTAAATTCCAGTTCGGTATCAATACCATTATATTTAACCACTTCATTAAAAGCGTCAAGTATCAGTTCCTGCTTTGGTTGTATAACTGTTGCATAACTTAGTTTAGATGCTGTTTCAAGTTCTTCTGCATTGTTACCAAGTCCTGTATTGTCCTTTATCCCGAATAACATAGGAGAAGTTACCCTATGCCCAACCATTATCTGCTTTCTAGCTTCTTCACACCAAAAATCCCATTGCTTATGATTTTCATTACTTGGAAAAGCTTCTATTGTCGCCTTAGTTTCGGCGTTATCATTAAACGATACTACAACATTACCAGCAGCAGAACTACCAGTAACTTTTTTCTTGATATCCCTTTCAATTTCATTCCTTACTTCCTTTTCTGGCACTCCATTATTTAGGTTGATTATAAAACCAGCAGATAGACCGTTACGGATATGATTGATTGAAAAATTGCTTATTTCTTCTTCCAGTTGTGCATACTGCATGCATGCCAAGTAATCAGGGTCAGCATAATAGTACTTCCCTGCCTTATAAGGCTCGATAACATATATTTCCTTGTCTTCTTTACTTGTACCAAATGCTGGGTAAGGTTCTGGTTTGTTTGAACTTGCTTTGCTCCAATCTTTACAGTACCAGTAAGTTGTTATTTCCCCTTCATCGTTCATTTTATTTGGGGCTATGGTTTGCCTTGGTATGTGATAAACCCCTGTTACCTTTCTAAGTGCCCCTTTACCTTTACTGTATATAACTTGAAAGGAAGCACTCCCGAACAATTCAAAATCATTACAAATCTTTCTGATATCCTTTGAAGGGAAAAGTTTTAAAATTGAATCATCTACAGCGGTTAACCCCTTACCATAAATCATTTCACTATACCCATTTATGATAGCTGCATTAGTTGGGCTACCGTTGTACCTATCTATTACATCATCAAAAAATGAATTGTTCTTACCATTTAAAACCCAATCCTTGCCCATTTCTTCCTTAATGGTGGGCTTCACATAGCTGTTAAGCTGTATTAAACTGATTTTATTATATTCTTTCTCGTTCATAAGGTTAATAGGTCTGGGTCAACTTTATAATTTTGAATGTCGTTTTGGTCTGTGATGAAGATTTTTCCCCTATACATTAGATTTCCATCCATATCTGATATTTCATAGGAATAGTTATCACCTTCTTTGAAGTCATGGGTGATTTCTGCTGTCATATATCCATCTAAGTAGGTTACAGCCGATGTATATTCATAAGATTTTTCTAAGAGCTCATCTAACAGCCATATAGTAACTGTATCAGCCTCATAACGGGGTATAAATAATAAGCTTTGAGGGGTATGTATAGGTTTTATTACGTTCATCGTTCTGCCTTTAGTTAATTAACCGTATAAGGCTAGTGATGGAAGAAGCATAAACAAAAAACCCCTGTCAGGACGACAAGGGAAAAATAAAAGAACTGCTATTTTTTATACAAGTGCCTTAAGTGCTGTTATAGTGGATTCGTCCAGGAAAGGGGCTAAATCTTTTTCCATTGCGGTCAAGGTCAGATTATACCCATTGAAATCTGTTTTTGCACCACCAGAATTTATATCCGTACCCGTTAAATCCATTCCTTCCGAAATACCAGCAGCTTGAAAATTGCCGTTATAATCTTCGATTACTATTATCGGTCTTCCCTTGCTCATTAAATCAACTTGCAAGCTGGTTTCTTTATCTAATTGCTTCAGGGCTAAAGTCAGGGTTTGAGTATTAACGTTTGTACCAGTGTTTCTGTCACTTACTTTATTTTGAGCAAAGTTGTTACCATCCGCCCGAAGTTCGTACTTGAAAGCTTCAGTTACATCTACATTAATAGCGATTGCCTCACCGTCCGTAATAGTAAAAGGGTCTTCCACGTAATTTATAAAGTAAGCAGCCCTTATACCACCTAAAGAATCTTTACATGGTTCTGTGCGTCCTGCTGTTATTAAACATGCCATAGTTTTATATTATTAAAAAAAGGCAAGCAAGCATTTGCCTACCTGCCTTTTGAGTTAATTATTTATTTTGATTAGTCTGCTGTTTCAGTAGATAAATACCATACGATTTCGGCAGAGTTGTAATAGCCAGTTCCACCAAAATAAGCTACTTTACCCCTTACTTGTCCAGAAAGTAATCCTATTTCATCTTCATCTACAACTGATACTTCGTTTGCATCATTTTCTTCATCGGTACCAAAAACTAGGTTAGTTTTTCTATAAACTACAATTGTATTATCGGGTAAACCACCGATTTCTTCAACTTTATAGCGTCCATAGACCATATCAAGCTCTTTACCGCCAAAACCTGCTCCGATTCCATTAGCTACCAAGTACTGGCTATAAGCTTCAGCAACATTAGAAGAAACTGCAAAAACTAAATCGGATTTCTTTTTGATTGAAGTTGGTACCGCATTTGATACTAATTCAAATTGTGAAAGTACATTTGCCTTTGTAATGGCAGCAGCAGCGGGTACGATACCGTTGTTAGCTTTGATTACATCATCATCTGCTGTAAATTGAGGGATAAAACCACCTATTTGACCAGTAGTAGCTGCGTTACCGTTCCATATCTCATAATCCAAGTTTTCAGCAGTATCAGCTAATTTATCAGCCTTGATACCATCCATCATTTCACTATCTAAACCGTTCCATGTGGCTCTGAAAGTATCTTTACATACTTGAAAATCATCTTTGATATGCTTTACTGTAAGTACATTTTCAGATAATACAACTGCACCTGCTGGGGTAAACCCACATGTATAGTCTACACGTCCATCGGTTGTCTGTATCTTTCTTAGGTTTAATTTGTATTTTACTTTAGGGGCTACTGTTACAAGTCCTCTACCTAAAGTATCACCTTCTTTAAATGAAGCGGTTAAAATCTTTCCGGCTTCACCTGCATAATTACTGTTTACTGTGTTAGTTGTTGCCATTATTAGCTATTTCTTAATCGGTTAAAAATTCGTTCTTTTGGGTTTGTTCCTGTAACTTCTTTTGATGCTAACTGTACAGGTGTGTGTTTAATAGGCTTGGTTGCTGGGGTTTCAGAAAGTTCAGCTTTCAAATCAGCAACTTCTTTTTCTTTATCTTCAAGTTGTTTGCTCAAACTAGCTTTATAAGCCTCAAATTCCGACTTTAAAGAGTTCAATTCTTTAAGGAGGTCTTCATTTGCAAGTTCAACTTCTTCTTCTGGCTGTGGCTCTTTTAATTCAGCTACCTTACCATCTGTTACAACTGCAATCATCCCTGTTTCAAGTTCATATTCGTTGTCCTGTAAAGTCTCTTTCATTTCTTCATCTGAAAATACAGGTGCATCCAAAGCAAGTAATTCACCTTCAAAATAAATGGTGATATCCCCTGCCTTGATTGAGCCAAGTTTTATTTCTTGATTTGAAAGCATTGCTTTTAATTCAGCAAATCCTTTTTTTAGTTCGTCTATTACGTTCATATCTGATTTTAAATTAATTTTCTCTAAGCTGAAAAGCCCATCAATTGAAAAGCCTTTTACTTTCCCACTCTTTACATAACTGTTCCATACCTCGTCACTATCTACTTTCATGGCTACCATCCAACTACCTACAGGATATTCAAAACCGTATTTTTTTGATTTGTCATGTTCTGCATCTTCGATAATCCAGCTTTCTACAACTGCAACACCATCAATTACTTCTTCGTGCTCAAGGGATGAATTGTTATTGAAGTGGTTTTTTAAAAAGGCATGGGCACCTTTTTTTATTTCTTCTTTGGAAAATGTGATATAGAACTCTCTACCTTCAACATTGCGGTAAATAAGCTTATCGGGTTGCATGGCCAGACCTACTAAAAGTCTTTGTTCTTCATCTATAGTAGATAATTGAGTGTGAAAGGTTTCGGGTTTTTCGTTCTCTTTAAGAGCCACAAACATACCTTCCATAGCAGGATTTTCAACCAAAGACAAGGCATAAATACCTTTATCTTCTTTTTCATTAAATATCACATTATATACTTCCATAAGCGGGGATTTATTTTTCGCCCTACAGAATTAACAGAAGTACTCTTTAAATGGACTTTAGAAGCTTGCTGTGGCTTGTATATTCCTGTCCAGTTCCTGTTGTGTGCTTACATCTTTACCTACCACATACGCCTTTACAGGGTTGTTATTTTGGTTATTTAAACTTTGTGCAATCTGATTTATACCTGTATCACCAACTATATTAAACGAAGGTGCATTTGGAGCAGAAGAAGAATTATTTGCCGATATTTCGCCTGAACTGTCTGGTGAAGCCCCACCACCTAATTGAGATATAGCCTTTTTGGCACTTAATACCGAATTTGCTATACCTAAACCTGCTGCAATAGAATTTATGGCTACAAATGGCATTCCCCCTGTTAATGGCAAGGCTGCTGCCGCTTTTGCATTGGCAACTCCTGTATTGGAAATGATTTTGGCAACGGATGCTACTTGTTCTGCAATAATCCCTGCTATGGCTAAGGTTTTATTCTTTTCTCCCAGTTGTTTTAAAATATTTGAAAATTGCCCCAATAAATCAGCTTCGGCATTAAGCACATCATTTTTGTATTCCTTTTCCTGTAATGCAATTTCTTCACGTTTTTTGGCTTCTTCTTTTTCGGCTTCCGTTCGCATCTTTTGATAATATGCAACTACTTCTGCCTTTTGTTGCTCGGAAGCTTCCAATGCTTCTAGTTCCGCAATCTTTCTTTCTTCTTCCAGTTCAAGTTTTTCAATCTCGCTTTCAGCTTCGGCATCTTCTATTTTCTGTTTAAACTCATCCCTGATAGCTTGTATTGATTCCAACCTTTTTAATTCATCTTCCTGTTCCTTTTTAAGCTGTTCTTCCTTAGCTTTTTTTTCGGCTTCCCTTTGTGCCTCGGCTTCTTTCTGGAATGCAGATATTTGACTGTTAAGGCTTCTCTGTAAATTCAGTCTTTTAGTTTCAAGCTGTATTACCTCTGCCTTTAATTGTGCTTCTTCTTTTAAGTCCTCTTTGGTTGATTTGGATAGTGAGTTTTCTGCTACTTTAGCGTTATATCTAGCTTGGGCAAGTGCTATTTCCCTATTGGTTATATTTTCTTCTATTGTTGCAGCCTGTTCTAAGAATTTAATTCTTTCACCTACATCATACTTTTCTTTTTCAACTGCCTTAGCCCTTAAATCTGCTACATCTCTACTGGCTCTGGCACGGGCAACTAATAAATCCCTTTCTTGTTTATCTGCTGCTGCTCGTATATTGGCTATTTCTGCGGCTCTTTTTGCATCTGCCTCTACTTCTGCGGCAAATTCTTTTACCTTATCTATGGCAGCGTTAAAACCGTTTACGATTTCTTGGTTGCGCTTGTTTATTACATCAACCGATTTTTCAATTTCGGTCTGTACTTCCTTTAGTTCTGTCTTTAACTGTTCGGCTTCTTCGGCATCTCCCGTAAATTCGTTCCATTTTATACGCATTGAAAGTATACCAGCTTCTACTCCTTTGGTTAGGATAGTCCAATTAGCTTTAAATCTGTCAATTACTTGCCCTTTAATGAACTCGTAGCCTGTTTCTAAAGCAGTTTTAAAATCTTCCCAAGCTTTCTGTGGGTTTTCAATAGAATCAATTACAACCTCACCAAAATCACTAAGAACATCCATAAGATTACCTACCACTGAACCTATTACACCCATCAGTTTAGCAAACTTATTTTGTCCTTCCTCACTAGATTTAAAGGCAGCCACTACAGAAGCAATAACCGTAACCAATAAACCAATACCAGAAGCTGCAATTGCAACACCGATACCTTTAAAACCTTTGGCAACACCTCCCAATGTTCCTATAAGGTTTTTACCTTTGGTTATAAGCCCACCAGTAAAATTATCAGCGGCATTAGTAACACCATCCAAAGAACCCTTTGCCTTTTTAGATGTTTTATCAATAGAGTTACCTAAATCATCTACATTTTTCTGTGCATTCTTTGTATTTACATCAATATCTATGGTTTTCTTAATTGCCATTTAAGTTTTCTTTTAGCTTGGTTGATTATTTCTTGGAAGGATTTGGGCAGTTCATTCTTTCCTTTGGCTATCTCTATTTCTTTAGAAATGCCATAATAGTTATCTGTTTGGAGTAATTTTAATATCTGTACTATCATCGTTAATATATATCGTTTAGCAGTTCCAATTGTGTTATATTGGTGGTAAGGTTTATTTCCATATTATTGATTATATAGCGTGTACCTGATATGATTACTTTATCATTTAGCTGTAACTTAGTTAATAGATATTCAGGTAGTTTGGCGGTGTATTTGTACAGCCTTCTTTGTGCTGAAAATATATCGGTTATATAATCTTCGTAATAGTTATTGTATAGCGTCTTTTCAAAGAGATAACCCGTATAGGTGTCTGTTTCAATTCCAAACGTTAAAGATTGATTACTACTGAAGTTACTATATCTTCTTTCATAGATGTATGGTACATTGCATTCATTTACTTCTGTTGTTCCTCCGCTTCCATTGTCTATTTGTATTGTATAGTCACCTAACCTAGTTTCAGTATTAAAAAACAAAATCGGTTTTGCGTCTGTTGGTTCTTCTTCCTCATCTACCTTGTAGCCATACTGGAAATTCGTTAAATCACTTGAATCTGCATCATATAGCCTTTCATATATCATCTGCTCGAATGGTAGTTTAATGCTGTATTCTTGTCCATCTACTTTTTCACCGCTACCATCAGTTACTATGTGTTGAAGATTTCCGTAGTATCTGTTGTTTTGGGTTTTAAACTGCTGTTGAAGAAACGTTTTTGGCTCTTCATACTCGAAATTAATTTCGTTTAAATACTCCTGATTTGAAATATCTACATTTTCAATACTTACATACTTGGTTATATCATATTCATTCCCATCAGCATACCAATTATTAAGGGTATCAACGTAATAGGAAGTATCTGAAGTAGGAATAACCACCAAGTTAAAGGCATTGATAATACCAGTTACAAAGTCCTTTACTTTCATATCTGGCATATTATCTGAAATAATAGCCCTAACCGTAATTGATGTCTGGTCAACATCATTTAGCTTGGTTGTGGTATAGCTCCTTGTTAGATTAGGCGGCATTACCTCAATGTATCTTTCTAATGTTATCCAAGTTTCAGCAGTAAATTGAAAGGGGGCATCTGCATTAATATAAAACTCAATATCTCTTTCATAGGGAATCGTTGGTACATCTTCCCAATCAATACCTGTACCATGACTTCCATTACCTGTTATTGTCTTTGATGTACTTATATTATTTGTAATATCACGTGCTGTTATCGTGTAAGTCACATTCTCATACCCTGCCGAGGGGGTGACCTTTGTAAAGTGGGATATATAACTTTGTCCTTCATGTGCCCCGTCATAGTCTACTTGTTGATGGTATTGTGTTGTACTGGATGAAGTTAGCTTTACATCATTCGCACTACGTAATACTACCCCATCTTTGGAATTACCAAGTGTCATATATAGATTGTAGAATATGCCTGTACCATTTATGAGTTCATCTGAAAAATCAATACCGTACACAGTTTCTATCTTATTAAAAATATCCCTTACCCTCATAGCAAGGGTAACATCCTGTATCTTGATAGGTTGTGAGGCTATATTTAGGACTGTTTCTGTGTCCGTTGTATCACCTGCATTTGCATTGTATAAAAATCTCCTTTTAGGTGAAATTGCCGTATAGACAAGTGCCTTAAAAAATATTCCTGTGTTTGTTACTCCCCCATAATCATCGTTATCAAAAGCTATTCTAAGCGTATCAGCATTGTATAAATGGTTATACTGGCTAAAGTCAACATCCTTTAATATATCATCCCCGAACAAATCAGTTAAACTAACCAAGTTGCCGAAAAATGTGATTTTATAACTTTCGGGCTTTCCGTTCTTGACGGTTACACCTTCCAGTCTTATCTTTCCCTCCTTAAATGGGATGCTGGATATTTCAATTTTAGCTGTTCTCTTTACCCTTGCATCAAAACCGTTTACAATAGAAGCGTTGTAATAATGCCTAAAAATCCTGTTGTTGTTTTGGGATGCAGGAACTGTAAAGCTTTGTGAATAATCGGTAAAAACCTTAGATATATCATTGATGTTCTGTACGCTCGAATTAATTACAATGTTCTCATCCTTGAACAAGTCCAGTCTTTCATTTTCTATATATATAGTGGTTTGCTTCATATTACATCAAAAGCATATTTGAATTTTATATTATGGCTTATTAACTTGTCTGTTTTACGTGTTTTAAACTCGTAAGAACTTGTATCTACAGTTAAAGGTATATGTGTGCCACCTTCCAACAAATACACGTGCTCAGACAGTAATAATTGCTTTACTGTTTCATTGTACCATTCAGGAAGGAAGCCCGAATTGAGTTCTAAATTTTCCCTTCCCGTGGTGTTATATCTCTGATATGTTCTGGTGTAAGGTTTAAACTCTTTGGATTCCGTTTTTAAGCTTTCTGTGGGCTTTTTAAAAAATGTCATTATCTCCCATGCTCCGTATTTGTTCAAAAACATTATGTCCTTTGGGGTGTACTTACATTCACTTTTTATTTCAAAATAGATTTCATTGCCTCCGATGGTTACTGTAAAATCATCTTCAAAATTTGATAAATCCAACCATATATTTTGTAGGTTGCTCCTTATTTCTGTTCCTGTTTGATAGTTATAATTTGTACCGTTTATATTGATTGTTCCTGCACTCTTTAATACTGGTATATTGAAGTAGCCTGATGCATTAACAACATAGTAATCATTGGATAGCAGTATCTTATTTGATGGTATATCTGGATTTTCTCCCTCCATAAAGTAGCCGTACCCATCTGTTGCAAATAAGCCTGTAAAGTTCTCGGTATCAACTGGCGTTAAATATGTTTGATAGATATTTACGGCAACAATATTACCTTCTATAGATTTCCGTACCCCTGTGGAACTGTAATATATAGGCGTATATACATAAAAGTCCTTTATAAGATTTGATATTTCAAATTCAATCGTAGATGGGGGTACATTTTTAAAAATGGTATATGTTGGGGAACCTGGCATACTTCCAGAAGTCCAACAATGTAAAGTCATGTTTACGGCCGATGTTGTACCAACTATTTTAGATGGGTGTATCGTGTATGGGGAGCGTGTTAAAATCATTACTTTTTCAATGTCTGTTTTAAAAATTTATCGGTATCAAGTGCAAAGGCTTCAATTACTTCTTCATCCAAATCCTTAAAAGCCTTCTCAAATGGCTTGGTAAAAAATAAACTTGGTTTTATGCCTTGTTCAAAAATCGATTTCGACAATAGATACTGTAATGATTTCCTGCTTTGAAATTTTCCTTTATTATCTCTGGGGGCAATCCCTTTTTTCTTAACTATCCATTTATCAAATACAGCTAATGGTGGGCGTTTGGTAGTATACTTGTATTCTGTATCATATTTCTTCTTAGTACCACTAACCCCTTTATCTTGGTACTGTCCGTACTCTTCCATTTCAAAGGATAATGAGAAGGACTGTTTATGTACCCTTAAATCATAGTCAATGCTGTTATAAAGCTTCTTACTTACCTTGGAGACATTGCTTTTTGATTCCCTCACTACTGTTTGGGCAAATTGGGATAATGCTTTTTTTGTGTTATTTGGAATTAACATACAGCTATCTCGGTATTTGGTATCTCAATGTCAAAAGTCATTGCCCACCCATCCAGTAAATTCATCCTACTTTCATAAAATGGTTCACATGTTGGGTTTTCACTTATAGCTACATCATTATCAAGCTTTACAATTGCTTTATACAGCCTGTTTAAAATGGCTAACATTGTATTCATGTTATCAATCTCATTATCATTGCCAACAAACTTTTCTTCTACTGTCTGGTTTCTCTTATCACGTATATCCATAGCAAAAACAGTAATGGAAAAACTGATTGTCTGTAGTCCTAAAGTGGCTGCTCCTGTCTGTATGTGCGTTAAAGGGTAGATGTTCTTTTTGTCTAAATCAACATCGGCAATATCACCCTGAGTAACCGTATTAACTAAATTATCGGCTTCTAAGGTTTCCTTTATAAGTTTAAGTACTTGAAAATAATTACGCATTTCTACTGTATTGTTTTAGTTCTGTTTCGGCTTTATCTTTGAGGTAGCATAAATGATTGAGGGAGGTATGAACGTTCTGTTTAACGACTGTCTCAATTCTGAGGTAATCCCCTCCACTGAGTGCGTCAATTGAGATGTACCAACCCCATTTGCTATTAAAGTTTCTTGTACTTTCTTTTGTTGTTCCCGTGCTACTCTGGGTAAATAGTTCTTGATATAATTCAGTAAGTCGTTGCCTATAGTCCAAAAAAAAAGCATTGAACCAATGACAATATCAAGGGGCATCTTTTTAAAAGCTTCGTTTGGCTCTCCTTCGTAAGCTTCTATTCTGTACTTCTCCCCTTTCTTTTCTGTGATGGGGCGGTAAAGAACGCTCATAGCTATATGCATCTTTTGCCAATTGCCTATATGCGTATCTAAGTCGATAAACTCACCAAGTGACATCTTGTCTAAGTTCGGGATGAAGCCGTAGGTTATACCATCTAATTTGAAAGTCTGTTTAAGTTCTGGGGTTTCGGATAGTACCGTTGTTATGCCATCAGTTATTTCAATGAAATCTTTTGATGGTATATGCTGTATATGAAGTAGTTCTACACCGCAAAATATCTGTATCATTTTTTCACGTATAAACTGTTCATCACTATCTTCTGCCACATCTAAAAAACGTTGATAACTTTTAAGTGTGATATCTTTTAAAGATGTGGGGATTGTTAAAGTTTGCTTCATGTTTGATTATTCCTTGATATAGAATTAACCGTTTGAAGTTGTGTGTGGGAGAAATTTTAACCTATATGATAAACCCCATAATTAGGGCGTAGTTCAAAATACATGCGCATCATCATTGCATCGCTATAGTCTGGTGAACGTCCTATTATTTTTTTAATGGCATCCTTGTTAAGTAGTTTTATTCTGTTGGTGTCAACCTCAGCAGGTAGTTTTATCTGTTGCAGTTCCTGTATAAGAAGTTCTTTTGTTTTGTAATTAATTGAAGTTATTGAAATAAGGTTACTGTTTATTATTTCAGCTAATTTGTAATAACATTGGTCTTTCAAGCTGGCAAAGTTTTGTTTCTCTCCTTTTACCTTTAGGGGACTGGCATTATTAACAAATCCTTTACATCCGATATGGTCACAAAGAAACCCTCCCACTCCATTTTCGTCTGCAATGATGTTAGACAAGTTTACGTTATATTTCGCCTGTAATTCTCTAATCTCTTTTGAGAGTTCAATTAATGTATTTTTAGCCAGTTCTTTAATCTCGATTACTTTAAGTCCATCCCATACATAAATTACAGATTTGTCTTTTCCAAGGCGTGCTACGTCTATAGTAATGTATTTTATACCGCCTCCAATTTGATTAGTAAATAACTTGCTTATACTTTCTTCATCAATTAATTGCCCTGCTTCTCCACCACCTTCGGCTAAGTATAATTCCTTAAATATCTTTTCTGGTAAATCCTTCTTTGCTTGTTCTACTTCTTCAAGGGATAGTATGCCAGCTTCAACTGCATCGTATGCATTAATAACGAACTTTTCGTAAGTACTATCTGTTTCGGCTTTTTCTGCTAGTAAGGTAAGCCAGTTACCTTGTCCTTTGTAGTTGGCAATAAGGATGCAATCCCCCTTAGTAGCTGTAAGAGTTGAACGTAAAGCAAACCAAGCTTCTTCTTTTGCTCTACTAGCTTCATCAAAAATAGCTGTCTTTACATCGTCACCGTACAAGTTATCTTCATTGTCAGCGGATTTAAAAGAAATAACAGCACCGTTAGGACAAGTAATGGTAAGGTTACTTTCATTTATGCTATATACCTTTGATTTTATCACCTTACGCTTCATGCGCTTAAAGGCTATCTTACTTTGTGAGTAAGTTGGAGAAACCCACCAGAAATTATCACCTTCCTTAACATCTGATTTATGGGCTTGTTCAAATAAGTACCATATACAACTGAATGTTTTACCGCACTTAGTACTGGCCAATACAATCCTAAATCTTGCTTTTGATTCTGGGTAAAGAAATGCTTTTTGGTAATCGGTAAGCTTTGGGGCTTTGATAGTTAATTTGCTCATAAGTGTTATTTATTGCACCTATGGAATTAACAGTATGTTGTGGCTGTTGGGGGAAATTGTTATCTTGAAAGAAATATTTTTACCATGGATTACTCAGAATTTTCATCTAACGTAAATTTCTTCTCACTTTTATGTAAAATAAAAGCTTTAAAATCCGTCTTGTCAGAAGAACAACAAGCTAAATACCATAAAAATTTATTAAATATTGTGGAAGAAAATATTGATACTATTGAAGAGGAGATACCCAAAAATAAAAGAAAAACATTTAGGGCGGTTGTTATGGCAACACTTGAAAATTAAAATGGACGCTAATTGAGGCGGTTTTGATGTTTATTTTTCTCATACTGCATGTTGATGGAGCTGGGAAAATTGTTAGTTTATCATATGAGTAATAGCTGCTGCACCTAATTGATATACATACTCCAACCCTTTTTCTATTAGGAATGGGGGAACATTCTTTTTTAAAACATTAACAAATGCGGTAAAAATTTTTCCTCCTGCAATTCTAGTTTTAGCATATATATCTGCAAATTTATCTAAAACTTGCTGTTTTGTATAATTACCAATATTTTCATCTAAATCTTTAACTGAATCTACGTATTCACCATCTTCAATATCTTCATTCTTTAATTCTAATAATAATTTACTTGTGAAAGATTTAATTGCAAGTTGGGCTTCATCATCAAAGGGTAAAGTCTTTGCATCAGGGTCAAGTGATATAAACTTTTCAAAAATATTATTTCGGTAATGGTTGAACATATTACTATTTGGATGTGGATTAAAATTTGAATGGTCTTTAATAAGATTAATCCAACCTTCCAAATTCTTTATTACCATTGAACTATCATAGGTTTGCTTTTTTATTCCATTGTCTATCCTAGACTTTGGAATGAACTCTATATTGTAACTAACTCTATTCCTTGCAAATTCAGGGGTAGATATAATCCATTTAAAACCCAATTCATTTTTTATATCTTCAATATGAATTATAAAAGAATCATCTCTTACAATTCTTATAAATTCAGAATTTTTTTCAACTACATTTCTTATATTAATAAAAGTGCTTACAATATTCTTTTTTAGAACGATTGGTATATTGTTATTCATCCCTTTGTACTTTATTTAACTTTAAATCATAAAATTAAGAGAAAAATACATGTACATATAATTCATACTACATTATTTATCAATTAGTTATCAACTACAAATTCAAATAGATATTATCCAGTTCTTCCTGCCTTATCCCTAGGTAAACTTTTGTCTGCTTAATAGTTACGTGGTTAAATAACTCATTGAGATATACCAAACTTCTTTCGCTTCCATTATCATTTTCCCATACCCTTCTACCGAATGCTTTTCTTAGTGAATGGCTTGTATATTTTCTGCCGCCGTTAAAATGTTCCTTCATCAATCTGTTAATCTGTTGTGTGCTGTATACAGAGTTCTTTTGCGAACGAAAACAATAAAAGTTATCTGGTTCATCTGTGAAGTGTTTCAGGGCGTTCTTAATATTACTGTTCACCGTTAGCTTTCTTCTTTTCCCTGTCTTACCCTCGACAATTTCAAATGATTCCTTTCTAAGCTGTTCGAATGTGAGAGTTAATAAGTCGCTAATTCTTAAGCCTAAATTAATGGCTGTAATAATTAATAAACCAAAGTTTTTATGTTTTTCTTCCTTTATTAATTTCATTCCTTTATTAAGTGCCGTATCGAATTCTAAATAAGTGCTTCCTGTCATAATAAAATGTTCATTTACATTAGTATTACGACAAATATAAACATTATTTTTTAATAAACTACCCTAACAACCTATAAATAAACAAAATGTTCATTTTCATATCTTTTTGAACATAAAAAAAGGATGCCATTTCTGACACCCTATAAAATGAACTCAATCAATAACTGTTTTCTTAATCATCCCCGAAGTCTATGTTGATATCAAGTGGTTTATCCCCACCTTCTAGTATATGGGTTGATTTGTCGCTGTATTTTTTGGCGAACATTTTGGACATTAACCATTTCCTTGTATCTACTCTTAGCTTATCTCTATTTACTACATGGTGGTTTATTATCTCTTTACCGTCCTTATCTGTAATTATATCGTCGGCTGTAGCATCTGCGATATCAAGTAGTTCTTCTGCCATTTTTTCGGCCCTAATCTCTATCGCACGGGAATATTGTTCCGCTTTTTTTGGGTTTTCGTCTATCCATTCATAAAATGTTGTCCAACTGATACCCTTCTCACTATATCCACTATTACCTTCATCCCCTTTATCAGCCTTAGATAATGCTGTACGTAATGTATCTCCCTTTCTAATGAATTGGCAAATATCATCTAGTATCTTATCTCTTTGTTCTTGTGTATATGCCATTATGCTAGTCCGTTATTTTGTTTGTACTCTTGTGTCTCTTCTATAGGTTGTTGTTTCTTGCTGTTCTTTTCCTGCGGCGGTTCTATAATTGTTTCTTTTTTCTTCTTAAATAATTTCATAGTATTTATTTTTTATGTTCTGCGGCGACTTTATCAATCATATCTATATACTTTTTCCATATCTCTCCGTTGCAAGTCCTGCAATTGTCTTTTGATATGCTCATGTTAAGTACTTCTTTAAGTAATAGTATGATAGTGTCCTGTTGCTTTGCTGTTATTGTATTTGTCTTTTTGATTTCCGTTATGGTACTATTCCATTCATTTAACTGTTCTTCGCTCATGCAGTTAGGCTTGTTATATGGGAATAACTGATTTAATTTCTGTTTTCTTTCTTCGCACCCGCAATCAATACCTGTCTTCTCGCTTACAAATTCAACTGCTTTTTTGATTCCTGTGGCGGTTGTTATCTTCTCTATGGTATCACCTAATCCTTTTGGGGCGAGTATCTTATCAATGTAAGCTTCTTTTGTCATCCCTACCTTGTACTTATGGTCGGGGTACATTTTTTTTATTTCTTTTACTTTGTATTGCTGTAGTTCTTCTCTATTTTTCATACTTAATTAACCGATATATAGGTTAATGGAAGAATTTTTATAATTTTAGATTATGCATTTGGATGGTTATAAGGACTGCTCTTACTATAAAAAATTTTTGGATAGCCAGGTTTGTGAAGTTGTAAATGAATTACTACCCCTTCATTTAAGCCCTAATGAATTCATAAAAAAGGCTATAAAACGCTATGTCGTAAACACTAGCGAAGTACTTTTACTTTGCCTAGAAGAAGATGAAGAACTTCTAAAAAAACATCGAGCAGAATGCGGAGTCAAACTTATAAAAAAAATAAAATCTCTTTAAACATCATCATTATACATTTCTTTTAGTTTATCTAGTGCACGATTTTTGTACATTCTTAAGCGGTCTCTACATACTCCTGTTTCCCTTTGTAAGCTTCTCTGTGATTGTTCTTGGTGTCTTAGTAGCACTTCCCTTTCTAAGTATGGAATTTCGTCTAATTTAGCTGATATATCTTGCCGCCATTCTAGTAGTTCGTTATCTTCGTAGGTCTGTGTACTAGACCAGTAATCATCATCCTGTAAGTACTCGTATTGCTTCTTTGCGGTGCTGTTATATAGATGGTTCCGTAGCATCCTGAAGATGTATCCAGTTGATACAAATTGCAGTTGTGGTTGGCTCTGGTCGCTTAGTCTCTCATGTAGCTTTATGTACATTTCCTGTACCATTTCATTTGCCTTATCATCATTTGCGGCGGCACCTAAAAGCTTCTTTGCCATAAGTACAAAGCGGTCATGCTCTTTGGATATATCTTGTAAGTTTGGGTTCATTTTCATAAGTAGGAACTTGTTATTACCTGTAGAATTAACAGGAATGGGTTTGTTTTGGAAGAATTTTTATAATTTGGTGGTATCTAAAATCACTATTATGAGAATTGAAAAAAATAAAGTTGCAACTTGGTATGAATCTTGGCTTGATGAAAGGAGTACCACTTTATTAAAAGTCTTTAAAAGATGCTGTAAACTAAGTAGTAATAATCCTATTACCTCATTAAATAACATAGAGTCAATAAGAATGAAAGTTCGATTAAAATTTCTTTCATACGAACAGTTAATACTTTCAAATTGCTTAGATTATGATAAGGTTAAACTTAAAAGGTACTTTATGAATTCTCTTCGTAATTTAGAATCAACTATTTGTCCATAAAGAATAAAACCCCGTTTAAGGACATCATCAACACTATCTAGTCCCAAATCATCCCCATAGCCTTCAAAAATCTGTTGGGGTGTCAGTCCTTTTAGATGAAGGTGAAGTAAGAGCATATCAGTTATTTTCATCATCTATGCCTTGTAAGAAATACTCAAGTGTCATTTTGGGTTCTTCGGGTTCATTCTTTTTTGTCTCTGAAGGAGCTGAAAAACACCCCTCTCCCCACTCTTCGGCTAGTTGTGCCGTGTTTTTTTCCCAGAACTTCTCTGGCATAGTGAGTTCACTATCGGGGTTTAGGAGTTCATGTACAGGTATAAGTACTCCCTTAGATGTATTACTGTCGCCACCTACTCTGTATCCGTCCCGTTTATAGAAATTCCTGGCCATTTCCTTAAGTTTTTTTGTAGGCATCACAAGCTTCATACCCTCCCACTCATTACCAAATTCAAAAACATAGTACTTTGCTTCGGATGTCGCTACCCCAGAGGGTTTGCCCCTGCCTTCAAATTCCAGAAAAATATTTGATGTTATACAGGTGCGTTTCTCATACTTCACTTCTATTTCTGATTTGTCCATCTTTAGGAAGGCCGCTACTTTATCCTCGGCTTCTTGTCCGATTTTCAGGTCGTATCTAAAATCACTATTACGCTTCATCTTCTTTGGTGTTTTGGTTGGTTGGTAAAATTTCTGCTTCTAGCTTCTCAAGCATTATTTTTTGTTTTTCGATTAATTTCTCGAGTTGGTTAAATGTTTCTTTCATTTTATGCTGCTTTTAGTTCTCGTTTTATTTCTACTTTGAAGCCTATTTTTTTGAATAAACCATTAACATAGGCTTCGACTTCATCTATTTTATCCTGTGGCACTGTAATGCTATCATGTTTGGTGAAAGCTAATATCCCTCTCCCATGGACTTCTTTTAATATGTTATCAATAAAGAGTTCGCTTTCCCATTCCTGCAACATTATACAAAACTGGTTATCCCCAAAGGTTCTTTTGTAGTCAAAAATAAATTTTGCTACTTCTGGATACTTTTTTTCAAACATTCTTGTATAACGGTTACTCTTTGTGTGGCGGCGGAAAAGTATCTGGAACATCATTACTTTAGCTTCTTCCCTTGTTATGTTTGATTCTTTTGCCATTTCATCATATAACTTACCTTTCTCAGCGGCTTTTGCAAAGTTTCCATCTATTATATCATTTTCTTTAAGAATGTGGCTTAAAATGGCTGGCTGGCTGTTTGCCAAATCTAGTTCAGCTAAGTTATTTTCTTCTTTAATGATTCCATATAACTCACTTTTCATATTTGTGAAATTTGTGTCGAGGCGGTTGTTTGTTTCGTTTCGGTTAGCATACAAAGTATCTTCACTCTTTAGGTTCTCGATGCTGGCGGTGTAAGATTTATATGCATCTTCTTTAGCCATTACCATTAACATTTCTGCATCTATAATGTAGAACCGTTTATTTTTTTCGACCAGCACCCTATTTGTTGCATCTGCTGTTACGGCAGCATCTTTCCACGTAATAAACCTATCTTCTACAAAACCATCTAAATCTATTTCCTGTACACGCCTGCACCCGCCCCATTTTACATCCTCAAAGGCAGGATAATCTGAAATGGACATATCGTCTATTATTTCATCACGCTTGGCATATAGCTTTGGGAATGGTATAGAAAGCTTCTTGAAATCGTTGATAAAGGCTTCTCTCTGGCTCAGTGCGGCTATTTCCTGCCCTCTGTTCTTGTATCTTCTGAAATAGCTGTACTTCACTACATCAACATCTTTATCCTGCCAGTATATCGGATTAATGAACCACTCCAACGCCTTACCTTCGAAATATACCCCACTATTATATATTATATTATAATCTACCAACAGATTAGCATATTTGTAATATTTACTACCTAAAGCTGATATCCAGTATGAAGCTGGGATAGCATCCTTTTCACTCTTTAGTATCAAATCGATAATCTGAAAGCACCTATGAAGTTGCACCCTGGAAGTTGTTATTTCTTTTATTTCCCGAACTAAGGATGTCGGGAGGACTACATTAGTAAAGTGTTTGGATTTTCTTTTAATCATTAAATGTTAAAGTTTTGTGTATTTCGTCGATTTATTTTTGTCAGAATTAAAATAGTTAGTAAATTTGCAAGGCATTTTATTCTTTTTTATTTGTCGCAAATATAGTGAATCCTTACACTATTTCCAAACTAGTTATTTTTTTAGGATATAACAGCTGTTAACCCTTTTGTAGCAAGGCTTACGGGATTGTAAAATTTAATAACTACACTTGTGAAACTAGAAAAAGATGATTTAGTACTGGTAAAAACTGACAATATCGGTGAATGTGGAAAGGTTAAATCTATCCATAATGATGGAACCGTTTTAAAAATAGAACTGGTAAGAAAGGATGAAGGCGGTAACTTAGTGGAGTTAGGAAATCTATAACAATAGAAAAGCTTGGTAAAAACCACTAAAATACTAGGAAGTGGTAAAAAAAAGTCAAAAATATCTATTTTCTAAAATCTTTATTTACATTACTTTTTAGTTTTCTTTTCTTTTACCTTACTCATCTATATCCATAATGTTCTGCCTTTTTTGTTAACCCCTATAAATACAGGGTGTTCCAAGGGGTGTTTTTACATAAATGTTTAGTGAATCGTATCAAGTTTCCCATTCTTGAAATTTAAAAAATAAATTTTCTCATCGGTTTCAATAGTATAGGATTCCCATTGTGCCGACCTACTAAATAACTCAACATTATAACCAGCGTTTTTGAAGTAGGATATTACTTCCTCTTTTTTCATCCCTATTTTTATATTTTCAATATCAAACTCATTTGATTCGTTCTCTTCTTTTATCTTAATAAATGGTGAAAGTAATTCAAGTATTTTTTCAGCAGCTTCATAATCAATTGCTGGGATATAGAAACTATCCAAATAAACAGTGTCGCCTATGTACATCCCACAGCAATCATCACCATTTTTACAAAATAGGTCAACAGATACTGTTCCATTCTCTATCACTATCTGCATATCCTTAATATCATCAAAAGCTATTTTGGTAAGCAATAATTTAACTCCATCCTTGTTGTAGCCGTACAAGATAAAATGATTGTCGTTGCTGTATGCTATTTCTTGTTCTTCCTCAACATACTTATTTATTTCACTTATAGGGAGTTTCTGAGAAAAGGTATTAAACGAAATCAAGAATAATAATAGTAAAAGTTTCATTGTTAGGGCGTTTAAAAATTTTACTAAATTTAGTGAATTCTAAACCAACATAAATGAATATCTACATAAAAGCCATGGAGATTGGCTCCGATAATCTTGATAACGGTATTACCTACCCTAACATGATAACAAAGTTAGAACAGGAACTTAAAACAAAAGATTCGGAATCAAAATATAAGGTATTGGTTTCTCCTGATAGCAAATATAATTTTGCTATGTGGTTTGTTGATAATTTTTCATGCCGTGATTTTGTTACTAATTATGGCAGCAATAATAGAGATTTTAAAACTTATATCAATCGATTTTATTTTTATATGCACGAGAATTTAATGTTAGAAGAAGAATTTCTGAAGGTTCAAAAACGTCCTACTGGCGTGAGAGAAGAATATAAAAATCAAAATAAGGATTATCAAACTACTATAGCGGTTAATAAATTTTTCAAGCAAACATTTTTCCTTAACGGCTCAACAAATAAACAGTATATAGATTATCTAGAACTAGTTGAATCCCGTGAATCATCACAAAAAGCACTAGAAAAAGCCGATGAATCAATTAAACTAGCCAAAAAATCAACAAACTTTGCAGGATGGGCATTGGTAATATCCATAATTACAGCGATTACATCTATAGGATTATCTATTTATCAGCTATCTAGGCCTATGCCAGACTATCCACAACCGCCATACGATGTAAATATTAATAAAACTTTAGATGTTAAGGTAGCCGAACCGATAGAAATAAAAAAAATTGATACAACCAAAATTAAATAGCTATGGCTAAATTTAAAATAACAGATAAACATAGATTAATATATCTTGACCTCTTTGAAGACAAGGGAACAGTTAATTTTGTTTGGTCAAGATTACCTGAACTATGTACTAAGCACAATTTAACCAAGCAAGAACATGAGGCAATAGTTAGAAATATCATTGATTTAGGACTTATTGAAAAACTAGGCTCCTCTTATAGGTTAAGTGAAGTAGGGAGAAAGGTTAAAGAACTTGGCGGCTGGTCAAATTATCAAAAATGGGTAAGTAATAATGAAGAACTTGAAGAGCAGTTAAAAAAATCTACTATTTCTACCAATATAACTACTAAATGGGTAGCATGGATTTCTTTAGGATTAAGCATAATAGCAATTCTAATTTCTTACTTCAAAAATTAATATGGGCAACTTAAATCTAATTATATTCACAATAGCATTTTCCTTACTTCTACACCGCCTATACAAGTCGAGAAAAATAGATTATAGCTTATCATTATAGGAGTAATTCTAATTTTTAAGGTAGTTTAATCTAAAAAAAGCGTATATAAATTTTTATTATCTTTACCGTATTAAATAATAAATTATTACTATGAAATTTTTAGACTCCCTAAAAGAAAAAGAAAAACTTGGTGAAGTTAGAATTGAACGTACAAGGTACACGCCAGAAATACTTGTTACCATTAGCAAAAACGGCATTAATAAGGCTTCTTATGTATGTAGAATAATAGAAAGTCAAGTATTTAGCAAAACTAATGAACTTTTATATACCATAGAAAGTCATATAGGCAACCATTCTAACTATTCAGATTATATAATATTTGACCATAAGTTAAATTATCATACAGACGCATAGATGTTTTATAGTAGGGTTAAATCACCCTATTCCATGAGCATCCACAATCTTTATTTGCAATTCATCCCAATCTTCCTTAGTCATTTGCTTTACTTTACCCTTTAATGGTATCAAAATACGGTCAAATAAAGCTACGGCATGATTGTAATGGTGAGGGATAAAATACAGTTCTTCTTTTATCGGTAGGTTAAATGTTATATTCAAAACATACATTTTGATTTGAGCAAAGTACTTAATGTGTATTTCTTTGATATACTTACCCATAACCTCCTTTTTTGTAGTGAAATCCGTACTACTTTTTATTTTCTGGATTTCATCAGCTATATCTTGCTCCTTAACAGCCGATTCTTTTAAAAAATGGAGTTGCTCGTTTATGCGGTTCTGCTTTTCCAGGATTTCATTTTTTCCCCTCTCAATCCTTACAAGTTCAGGTTGTACATCAGCCTCGCTAAGCACTCCTTTTACAGTCAATCTCACGGCGTTTTGCCTTTCTTTCTCTAAATTAGCCGTCTCTTTAGTGAAACCATTGTACAAACGCTCTAAATCACTAATCTGAGTACTTAAATCATCACTTGAAAGGTGTTCTTTGACTTTTTCGGTAAGATACTCATCTTTAAAAAAGCGTTCCCAAATGAATTGCTCTAAATAATCAATATTTATGCTTCTATTTCCGCAATTCAAATCTTTGTAACGTTTAGAACTACACATGTAATAATTATCTTTTTTATTCACTCTGGTACGGCCATAGTAATTACGTCCACACCTACCACAAATAATAAGTCCTTTGAGCATGTACTTGTGTTCTACTTTCTTCCCTCTATTGTTCAGATTCTTTTTTAAATTATCCTGTACCTTCTGCCATAGAACAGATTCAATAATCGTAGGACATTTATATAATTTACCCCCAAAACTTCTAACGCCCTTATAGACTTCATTTTTCAGAATGGTGTATACAGTACCGTCACGCCAGATTACGCTACTTTTATCTTTCTTATCCCTGTATTTTCTTGGTATATACTCTCCCTTGTAAGTGTTATATCTCGTTGGTGTGTTCTCTTTATTTAATGCTTCAGCAATTGTTTTGGTACCTTTACCTGAAAGGGATAGTTCAAATATCCGTTCAACAACTTCTGCTTCTGCATCATTAACTATCATATAGCCATTTTCATCGGTCATGTAACCATAAGGCAAAATACCATGGGCTTTACCTTGTGCGGCATTGCTGGCTAGTACTTTTTTGGTTTGATAGCTTTGCAATTGTGCTTGATATTGATTCAGATTTGAAAGTATGGAGGTAGTTAAAAGCGTTGTAGGGTCATTAAAATCCAGCTTTTCATTTGAACCAAAATATACATCGATATTATTCTTTTTGGCCACATCCACAAAAAAAGCAAATGTTAAACTATTCCTATCCAAACGGTTCTGATTACGCATCCATACTGAGGAGACTATACCGCTATTCATTTCATTCATCAAAAGCTGTAGTTGTGGACGTTGTGCAATATCCAAAGTACCGCTTACCCCCTCACCTTCATTATATATTTTGTAGTTTAAATTATGAGCTTTAGCAAATTCCTTACCTTCGCTTAGTTGGTTCTCAATTGAATTTGAATCTTCATCTTCCTTGCTTAAACGGACGTAAATAGCTAACATAGTTATATATAAAGTGATTAATTTGCAAATATGGATGCAATATACTATATTTGTACCACATTTAACTATAACACATCCAAAATTGTATGGTGTGGGCTCCTAAATGGCCGCTGGTTCATGATGCCTTTTTCTACCGTCCTAGCTGTAACAGAATGTATTTTTGTTGTTTCCAGTGCCTCGTTTAATGTCATTGGTGGTAAAATAAAAGGCAACCGCTTGGCCAACATTGTCTTTCCGGCGCCTGGCGGACCAATAAGTATGATGTTATGCCCTCCAGCGGCGGCAATTTCCATGCTTCTTTTAATGCTTTCCTGTCCTTTTACATCAGCAAAATCGTATTCGGGAAAATTAAGCGTTTTATAGAATTCTTCTTGAATGTTAACTTTTGTGGGTATTAAAACAACCTCTTTGTCAAAATGTTCGATAACTTCAAGAATGTCTGTCACCCCATATATCTCATATCTCAACTCCTTCAACTATGGCCGCTTCCTTGGCATTTTCATTGGGCAGGATAAATTTTTTAAATCTTTCGTCCTTGGCCTTTATTGCAATAGGAAGTGCACCTTTTATGGGCTGTAGGGTTCCATCCAACGATAATTCGCCCATAATAAGGTAGTCGTCAAGGTTATCGACTTTGATCTGTTCAGAAGCTGCCAGAATGCCTATGGCCAAAGTAAGGTCGTATGCCGAGCCTTCCTTGCGCATATCGGCTGGTGCCATATTTATGGTGATTTTTTTTCCGGGGATTTTATATCCGTGATATTGTAACGCAGAAACTATTCTATAATTACTTTCTTTAATGGCGTTGTCGGGTAATCCTACCAAATGGTAGCTTATGCCCTGCCCTATGTTGACTTCAACGGTAATGGTTGTAGCTTCAATTCCAAAAACGGAACTTCAAAATACTTTTCGTAGCATAGAATTATATTTATATATCTAAATATAATAAAAAAAATGCTATAATAAAGGATTACATTCTTTATATCTATAAAAAGACCGTGTATCCTATTAATCAAAGAAGTTGAAGTGAGTTTAATTTTTTAGATGAATAGAACGGTATCTATTTCCAGAAAATTATTCCTTGATAATGAGCAGCGAAGCTTTTACGTTTGTGTTTAAGTTCCATTCGTTTGCGGAAATTTCTCCCCCTTTATCGTCAAAAACAGCAAATTGTGCGGTATTTGGGGAATAGGCACCTTCGTTTAAAGCCCTAAACTCGATTTTGTTGAAGCCGGGCTGCAAATCGAAATAAAACCCTTTAAAGCTACCTTCCAGAAATACATTTGGAACCACTACTTTATCGTTTATAATAATGCTTACCCTATCCCCATCTATATTTCCATGGTCCCGGCACAATATCTTTACGGTTTTGGAATTGGTTTTGAAATCTCCAAAATACTGCGTTGTGGTCGCCCCCAATTTTTCTCCGTCTTTTCTATTGTATTCGCGGTTCAGCTTTTTGTCAAAACGGTCACCGGCATCCAAAAAAGCTTCGTTGCTATCCATTAAATTTACCTCTTTATTGGCAATGTCTACAGCGGTTTTTTCCTTTGGTGCCTCGGGAACATTAATATCTGGAACTGCCTTAATGTCAAGTGGCTTTTCTTCGGGGGTTTCGTTGTTTGGTTGTTCTGTTGCACCTAAACCTTTTAATGGAATTGGCGTATTTGGCAAATCTCCCTGTGCATATGTATTTAGTCCTATCAATAATACGATCAATGTGAATAAAACCTTCATTTTTTCATTAAAATTCATATTCGCAATAAATATAGATATAGATGTTGAATTCTTCTTGACTTTTTTAAATCATGTAAAAATAATAACCAAATCTATGCCAAAGCTTTAAATTATGTTAATTTGAATCTAATTTCCTTACATGCTACTTCAGATAAAAAGAAATTTAACCTGTTTTTTATTCACCAAAAAAAGAAAAAGCCAATTTTTGAAGCGGTTTGAATGCTAAAAATTGGCTTTCCGGGTTGGTTAATTAAGAATTACCCTTTATCCCTTTCAAGTTGCCGTTGAATTTTACTTATTGCAGATTCTATGGATTTTTCGGGCTCTATTACATTGTATGTCCCCCAGAATTCGGGGTCTGAAAATCCAGAGGCTTCATCTGCTATAATAATCGACGGCCTTAACCTTTCTTTTGATTTTATGTCTCTTCCCGTTCCGTTTTCATGCCAGTCGGTAATTGCCATTTCACTGCTTACGTAATACTTCGAGTTAAATAATTTACCCTTCCGGTCTACAACAAAGGCCAGTTGTACATTGCCATAACCATAATACCACTTCCCGCTTTTAATCCGGTAATCTACCCTATATGAAGCTTCTGTCGGGTATACATCTATATCGTTCGGTTTTCTCCTTACCAGTAGGTCGCTGGCCTTTTCTTTATCTTCAACATTTAAATTAAAAACAGCGCTTGCCAGTGCTTTTGTTTCGGCATCGATATACAGCTTGCCATAAAATAATGGCTCAATAACGTTTTCTTTTTGTTTAAAACTAACTACATAGACCGGCTTGTCGTTTATGTTGGTGGAGGCATCAAAACTAAAATCGTAATAAGTAATCAATTCTTTTGTAAAGATATATTCGGGATATTTCATAATATCCACAAAAAGCGGTGTAAAAGGTCCTCCTTGCAGTTTTAGTGCCACGGTATCCAGACGCGAATAGTTTGTGCTTTTTCTGGATTTGTACAGATCAATGATATCTTTTTTTGCTGATGAATTAGGTTGTTTATAAATATAAGCCACTGCTTCTGAAAGCGATGCGTCCCGTCGCCTCTTTTTAATAGTTTCCCTGTAAAAGGCGGTCATTTTAACGGGCTGGGTCAAGTAATTGTCCCCGTTTTTTTTAAGCATGGCCAAAACCAGGCTCAATGCGTCTTTTGGAGCGCTCAAATCTATTTGAGGCAATTCTATGGATACAGGGCTCAATGCAATTTCATTGTCTTCTTTTTTTAAGTTGGTTAACGGCACTATTTTTTGCTGATATCCTAAAAAAGATACAATTACGTTGTTTGAACGTATGGAATCGTGCACTTTTAGCACAAATTCCCCTTCTGAATTGGTTATTGAGCTTATGTTTGTATTTTCTATGGCCAAGGTTGCAAAAACTAATTTATCGTTTGTCTTGCTATCTATAACAGTTCCTTTGTATTCTTTATATTTTAAAGTGTCTTGTGCTAAAACAAGGGGGGTGTTAATAGCATTGGTTGTAAAACAAGCCATTAAAATAAAGAATTGCACCCATAAAACAGGCCTTTTTAAAAGAATGCTCACCATATGCCTGAAATTTTTAATTAAACCATTAAAAGATACAATATTTTTTGAAATAATTATAAAATATATATCGTTTTTTAGCGTTCTATAACAGAAGGTAAATTTGATTCAAAAAAAATCTCCCACGATGAATATCCGGGAGATTTAAGTAGGATTCAGGTAAGACTTGAAGCAAGTCTTTTCTGTTGGTTTGAATATAAAATATGTTATGGGGCAAGCATATTTTAAATTCAGACTAAAAGTACATGAGATTTATAACAATTAAAATTTTTTGTTGTAAAACCCCTTTTTTTGTATGTGTACGTTTTTTAAATGTGTATTTAATGCAAAATTACGATAATGATTTATCGATGTTTTGATATAAAATACTTGAAATTAATTTCATTAAGTCTTCAAAAACCACGGGCTTTTCAATAATTCCGTCAACATTTAATTGTAACGAAGCAATTGCTTTTTTTTGCTGCTCTTTTGAAACTGCAATAACTGTGGGAATATTAAGTTGTAATTCCTTTTCAATCCGCTCAACCAAATTAAGCCCTGCATAACTGCTGGACGACAATCCAAACACAACAATATCGGGTTTATTGAATTTTAAAGTATTAAACACCATTGCTTCATTTAACTGGGTAACAACATGGTAACCATGTTTTTTTAACCTGAAAGACAGCAAAGAAGCTACCATTCTATCGTCTTCAACCAATAAAATGCTTTTTTTATTCATCCAAAAGTTCTATTTGCTGTTTAACTTCACTTAAAACGTGGGTATATTCTTTTTTAAAGTCGGTAATGAGCTTTTCAATGTTCTTAAAAGTATCCAAATGCTGGCATTCGGTTTGTATAACGTCTATGTAGTCCAACAAAGAATACGCTTGTATCATTTCCAGTCCGTTTTTTATTTTATGAGCCGCCCTGGAAATAGAAAAGCGGTCTTTGGCCTTGAGATATATAGCGGTAGCATCGTAAAATTCTTCAATGTTCTCATTCAGCAACAAAACAATTTCGCTTATGTATTCCTTGTCGCCAAGGCAATCGTTTACCAATTTGGTAATATCGGCTCTTTTTAATCTTTTTTCTCTATTCACTCCTAGTATGGTATTATTAATCATTACATACAATTATACTGTTCAACTTAGCTTTGGTGTCTATTTTCATAACCATATAAGCTGGTTGGTATACGTTGTTTAAATAGTTTGATTTGGCCAACTAAACATAAATTAAAAAGACCCCAAATCCTTGTAATTTACGTTTAACAGTAACAAACATATTTCTAATCGTAAGGAAATAAAATTTTTTGTTGTGTAGTGCAATTTTTTGTATGTGAAAAAAGTCAATTACGAAACCAGCAAATTATCTTAAATTTTGAAGGATAAAATCAATGGTTGTATTGATGTTTTTATTGCCTGAATACGAATCGGTTATATGTACCGACTTAGAAGCCAGGCCGTATTCTTGCAGTTTTAGAATAGAGTCTACCCTGTCCAGCGATACCTTTCCGGTGAGTAATGGTGTAAGCGGCTGTCCCTTTTTGTAGTATTCGTATATTTTTTTAAGTCCGGTGAGGTATAAAAAATCTTTGGTAAAACCGCCTCCTCGGTGTATCCTTAAGGTTATAATAAATGCCTTGTCCCTATCCAATTTATATTGGTTGTGCAAAAGGTCGAAGGTATCGGCAAACGAATATCCTTTTATTAGGCTATCGGCCGCTATTACACGATATGCCAATATTTTTAATCGGTCCAGGGTCAAGGCGCCGCTCATGTATTCGCTAAATACGGCCAACCCTTCTTGTGTTTCTACGTTTTTTGGAAAACCATTTGAAAAAATCTTCAACGGTTGGTTAAGTCCGTTAAAAGTAGTTACCATATGCACCCCTATTTCATGGTTTGCCAAGGTTTTAAGTTGATTGTCGCTAAAACGGGCGTTCTTTTTAATGGCAAGGGTCTGGGTACTGTTGGAAACCATGGCATCGGCAGCAATGCTTGTAGACAATTTTATGTTTAAAGGAAAATCATAACGTTTTACAAAATCTTCAAAATAAGCCTTAGCATCGAGGGCCGTATATCTTTTTTCTGAATCCGAAGATGCAAGCTGATCTTTTATATGAAGGATAAAGTTGGCATTGGCAACATCTTTTTCTTTTGGGGTACCGTACAGACGCAAGCTATTGTAAAAAAATTTCTTCCGCTCCCCTATTGCCTCGGCACATTGCACCATATTGGCATAATAATAAATAACGCTCTGGTAAAGCGATCGTATATCGTTGTCCGGTATTTTTTCAAGCCTGTTAGAAAACAAAGCCCGTTGCAACTTATAGGCATTAAAGTTCTGCTTGGGGTATTTAAAAACAGGCTCTTCGGTATATTTTGACGAGAAAAAGCGGTGTTTTTCCTTTTCGGCATTCAAAGGGTTTAAATAACTAAGCAATTCAATACGCTTGATAAGCCTATCCAGGTTCTTATCTATTTCAATAAGGTCTATATGCTCCCTTATAAGGTCGTCGGCAATCATTACACTTCACTTTTAAGCTCGGTTTTATTTGGGTCGTAATCCAGCATGCATTCACTTTTGGCAATTAAAGAACAAACCGTTGCGTCTCCAGTTACGTTTACAACGGTACGCATCATGTCCAAGATTCTGTCTACAGGAAGTATAATACCGATCCAGGCCGGGTTAAGCCCAACCGATTGAAGCACGATAATGAGCATTACCAATCCTGCGCTTGGTACTGCCGCTGTTCCGATGGAAGCTAATGTAGCTGTAAGTACAATGGTTAATTGTTGACTAATGGTAAGATCTATCATATGTAATTGTGCTACAAAAACTACTGCTACTGCTTGATACAAACAAGTACCATCCATATTTATTGTAGCACCTATAGGAAGTACAAAACTTGTTATTTTTTTGTTCACGCCTAAATTATCTTCCACACATTCTATGGTTACAGGAAGTGTAGCAACACTACTCGATGTTGAAAATGCCAATGTTTGTGCCGGGCTCATGGCTTTGAAAAAGCCGAAATACGAAATTACACGGATAAAAATTTTGAAAATACCCGGATATACTACAAATATCATCAAAGCTAAACCTAAAGCAACCGTAAGTGAATACCAACTTAAACCTTTAAAGATTTCGAATACTTTACCAATATCATTTCCTGCCATTTTGCTTACTATTCCTGCTAAAAGAGCAAATACAAAAAACGGAGCCGCTTTCATAATTAAATCAACCATTTTAAGAAATACTTCCATAATTCCATCTACAAAAGCAAGTACCGGTTTGGATTTATCATTTGGAATAAAAAGTAAACTAATACCGAAGAAAAGGGCAAAGAATATTACCTGCAACATTAAGCCGTTATCGGCCAAAGACAAAAAGATATTGTCTGGAACAATATCAACCAATGGTTTTAAGGGGCCAGCATCTTTGGTCTTGTTGGCCTCGCTCATTTTTTCACCTACTTCACTGGTCGCGGCCTCTTTTAGCTCATCTTTGGAGAGGTCAGAAATATGTTGCGCCCGCTCAAGAAAAGCCGGGTCGTGCAAATAATTAATTCCGTCTTTAATTTCTAGGTTTTCAGAAGCGGCCCACAACTCATAGCTTATCCTGTTATCTATCCTGCTTTCTTCATCAATAAGTTTTCCTGGCTTTATAAAGTTGACCAAGACCAACCCCAACGAAACCGCAAGTATTGTGGTAATAAGGTATGCCAAAAGCGTTTTACCGCCCATTCTACCCAAACTTGACGGATCCCCAATATTGGCAACACCATTTATTATGGAAAAAAGCACCAACGGTACAGCTATAAGCTTTAATAAGTTGATAAAAATGGTCCCGAAAGGAGCTATCCAATCAATGGTAAATTGGCTCAATCCCATTTTACTGGAAAAAATTGCCCAAATAATACCAAGTATCAAACCTATAATAATCTGCCAGTGTAGTGCTAGTTTTTTCACATGAATTGTTTTAAGTTAACAAAGATGTTTAGTTTAAGCTTTTATAATTTAGCGTAATATACTATTATTTATTAAAGTATAATCTGCCAAAACCAAGGCTGCCATAGCTTCCACAATAGGGACTGCACGTGGTACCACACATGGGTCGTGCCGGCCTTTCCCTTGCATTTCCACTTCTTCTCCTTCTTTGTTTATTGTTTTTTGCGTTTGCATGATCGTAGCAACTGGTTTAAAGGCAACCCGGAAGTAAATATCCATCCCGTTGCTAATACCACCTTGTATTCCTCCCGAATAATTTGTTTTGGTAGTGCCGTCCTCATTGTAGAGGTCGTTATGCTGGCTCCCTTTCATGCTGGAGCCGCCAAAACCGCTTCCGTATTCAAATCCTTTAACTGCATTAATGGAAAGCATGGCCTTGCCCAATTCTGCATGGAGCTTATCAAAAACAGGCTCTCCAAGCCCAATAGGAACATTTTGAACAACACAGGTTACAACGCCTCCAACGGTATCGCCTTCCTTGCGGATTTGCCTGATGTAATCTTCCATTTTTGAGGCCAATGCCGTATCGGGGCAGCGCACTATATTGGTTTCTGCATTGGCAAGATCTAGCTCGGTGTAGTCTTTTTCAAGTTGTATGCTTCCTACGGAAGACACAAAAGCGTTAATTTTAATGCCTTTTAGCATTTGCTTGGCAATGGCACCTGCCACTACCCTGCTGGCTGTTTCCCTTGCCGAGCTTCTTCCGCCGCCGCGATAATCCCTAAAACCGTATTTTTTATCATAAACATAATCAGCATGAGAAGGCCTGTAGCTATCTTTTATATGAGAATAATCGTGCGATTTCTGATTGGTGTTTTCTATAACAAAGCCAATGGGCGTGCCGGTGGTCTTTCCTTCAAACACTCCGGAAAGAAAACGAACTTCATCCGGTTCTTTGCGTTGGGTTACAATGGCCGATTGTCCGGGCTTTCGCCTATCGAGGTCTAATTGAATTTTACTAATATCCAACTCAATGCCCGCCGGGCACCCATCTATAATTCCTCCTAAAGCCTCGCCGTGAGACTCGCCAAAAGTGCTTAACTTAAAGAGGTTTCCAAAGGAATTTCCTGACATAAAATTTTGATTTTGACAAATGTAAATTTTAAAAAAGAGAAACAAAAATTAAATATGCGTAATCATAAATTAATATTTAACATGAAAATATAACTATTCTTAACAATCCTATCATAAATATTTAATTTTCAGGAAATACAATACCGCCATGTGTTTCTTTATTTCGTAGTACCAAATTAATACGATTGAGAAAAAGAAAATTAGAAGTCGTCGTAATTTCAGATGTGCACCTTGGCACTTTTGGTTGCCATGCAGGAGAATTACTCTCTTATTTAAATAGCATCTCTCCGGAAAAATTGATCCTAAATGGCGATATTATAGACATATGGCAGTTTAGGAAAAGGTACTTTCCAAAAAACCATCTTCAAGTAATAAAAAAAATTATAGATCTTTCTACCAAAGGGACCGAAGTATATTACATTACCGGAAACCACGACGAGATGCTCCGTAAATTTAGTGACGTAACCATGGGGAACATCCATATATTGGACAAATTGACAATGAATTTGGACGGAAAAAAAGCATGGGTTTTCCACGGCGACGTTTTTGATGCCTCCATCCAGCACACTAAATGGATAGCAAAATTGGGCGGATGGGGATATGATTTTTTAATTTTGATAAACAGGTTCATCAATTGGTTTTTGGTAAAAATGGGCCGGGAAAAATATTCATTATCAAAAAAAATAAAGAGCAGCGTAAAAAAAGCCCTTAAATATATAGCCGATTTTGAAAAGGTAGCAGCCGACCTCGCCATTGAAAATGGGTACAAATATGTGGTTTGTGGCCATATACACCAACCTCAAATGCTCCGGAAGGTCAACAAAAACGGTACTTGCCTATATTTAAACTCTGGAGACTGGATAGAGAACTTAACCGCCCTGGAATATCACGACAAACGTTGGGAACTTTACCATTTCAATGAAGATAAACTAAGCCCTTTTTATTCCGACGAAGATATTAAAAGCATGAACTACAAAGAATTGTTGGCCGCAATAACCATTACGGGCAAAAAATAGAATTAATTTTTTATATTTGGAAAAACCAAAACATACCATGGGGAAACCCGTTAAAAAACAAATATAAATTTTATAAGGGATTAACATTATTTCATGCGCTGTATCTACCCCATTGCAACACTGTTTTTTATAGCTTTCTATTGCTCTTGCTCCAGTAACGAATCCATTTCAGAAGAATTGTTGGCCGAAATAGGAAGCGAAAACTATTTTCCTTTGGAAAAAAACAACCATTGGACCTACAATATCGAAGCAGAAACTTCGGCAAAAGATAGTGTCTGGGTGGAAAAAGACTCCTTAATTGAAGGGGAAATATATTACCAAGCCAAAGGCAATGCCCAAAAAAAGGGCTTTTTTACAAATTTGATTTCCAGTTCGCTTGTGGCAAAATCAAAAAGCAAACTCTTTTTAGACGGAAACATTAGCCAGCTTATCCCCGGTCTGGAAATTCCAGTGCATAATTTGACGCTTTTGGACACAAAAAGCCCCTTGGGCGGTGAACTTTATACAAATTCGGGCATTAGTACCTACGAATACAACAAATACATTCTTCATATAGAATATACCGTTTCTACCAAAACAGAAGCTGTTTTAAACGATTATACCTTATTTGATGATACTTACAACAACGTTATAAAAACCTCCTTAACGGTTAACATAAAAGGGATTTTAACTACAGATGTAGATGGGTACGAACTAACAATTCCCGTAATCAAGGATCAAGATGCCATTATTTCCACCCAATATTTTGCACCTGGAATCGGACTTATTTATAATGAAGCTGCCATAGCTTATCAACTTTCCAATCTCGATCAACTGGAGGGCAAACTTCCTTTTCCTACAGAATATTCAGAGGTTATTACCCAAAGTATTGAAGATTTTTCTATTTTGAATTAAAGATTATTCATCATAAAATTGAAAGTGCCCATATATTCTTATAATATTTTGGTAATATTGACTTCTTTCTTCACAAAATCTTATTAAAAGACATTTTTTGTATTTATCTACATTATAAAATTTAGTATTTTTAGATTAATTACCTCGGGAATCCCGGGATTCATTTTTAAAAATAAAAATATTTCGACATTGATGCCGGAAAAATATCAAATCTCACTTGGTGAGTAAAACTGACGAACTATGCAGATAAATTTTGAATACGACAATGTTGCTGCCAGCAGCCGTTTGGAAGAACTGACCCGAAAAAGAGTAAATAAGCTGGTTGATAAATACGATTTTATTGTAAGGGCCGACGTGTTTTTTAAAACAGAAAACACATCTTCCAAAAATACGGGTAAAATTTGTAAAATCAGGGTTAGCGTCCCGGGGCCACGCCTTTTTGCAGAAGCATCCCATGAAAAGTTTGAGATGTCCATTGCCGAGGCCACCGAAGACCTGGATAAACAACTAAAAAAGAGAAAAGAAAAAATGAAGGCCAGGAAATAGCCTATTTAAAATAATATCAATTTTCCCTAAAACTGCTACACAATAAAATTTAAAGTGAATTTTTTAAAATAATTAGTCGTGGAAAAAATGGGAATAATAGCAACCAATGAAAATCAGATAAAGTTTATATTCGATTCAAGTACGAAACTTGGGCGCGAATGTCAGGCTTATGCAGCTTCGGCAGGGGCCAAAATATTGGCCATAGATATCAACAAGACCAAAATAGCCGATACGGAATGGGCAGAAATAGCAGAGCGGGTGGGCAAAACGTTGCCTGAGCTCATTGCCACCGACCATCCTGCATTTACCAATACTTATGGTACCAACGTGGAACTGGATGAAAACGATGCCCTTAAAGTACTTAACAAACATCCGGAAGCATTTGTTTACCCCATTGCAATACGTGGAAACGAAGCCATTGTGGCGCATTCTTTTTCGGATGTGCTAAAATTGGTAAAACCGGATTCCTCGGGAATTGACATTCCTTAAAAAACAAAGGCCTAAAAGCGGCATACCATTTTTAGGCCTTGATATTATTTTAAAAAGGAGGTTTTTCTTATTGGTTTCCTTTTTTATAATCTGCAAGGAATTTTTCCAAGCCTATATCGGTCAATGGGTGTTTTAACAATCCCGTAATTGCAGAAAGTGGACCGGTCATAACATCGGCACCAAGTTTGGCACAATCTATTACGTGCATGGTATGGCGCACGGATGCGGCCAAGATTTCTGTTTCAAAACCATAATTATCGTAAATCAACCGGATGTCGGCAATCAATGCCAAGCCATCGGTAGAGATATCGTCCAGCCTTCCAATAAAAGGAGAAACATAGGTTGCCCCAGCTTTTGCGGCCAACAAGGCCTGCCCGGGAGAAAAAACCAACGTACAGTTTGTTTTAATGCCTTTATCAGAAAAATACTTAATTGCCTTTACCCCATCTTTAATCATGGGAACTTTAACAATAATCTGCTCGTGCAAGTCTGCCAGTTCTTCGCCTTCCTTTATAATGCTGTCAAAATCGGTTGCGATAACTTCGGCAGAAACATCGCCTTCCACTAAGTTACATATGTCAACGTAATGCTTTAAGATATTGTCTCGTCCCGTAATTCCTTCTTTTGCCATTAATGAAGGGTTGGTAGTTACACCATCTAAAACCCCTAAGGCTTCTGCTTCAGCAATTTGATCTAAATTTGCCGTGTCTATAAAAAATTTCATAACCTAAAATACTGTTCTTGATTTTACAATTTTATTAATACAGTAAAGATACTGCTCTATTTTGTCTTTTTATACTAAAAAACAAATAACATTTATAAAGTTATAATTTAATAACACTTAGTTGGGTATTTTAAGAAAATTCTAAGAGAAAGCAGTTAAATTGAAGGCATAAAAAAAGGCAAGCTACCTACATCGCACCGCTACAACCATATACCCTTGCTGCGTTCCCGCCCTGGGGGATTCTATAGGAGCTGGTCGTGTAGGACTTGCCGGGTGCAAATTTACAAACTTTTTATGTTAGCACAATAATTTTACTATCTTAATTTTATTAAATAAATTGCTTAAAAAATAAAACATGACCATATATTTCTATAAGTTTTTAATCGTCAGTTTTTTAGCGGTGTCCGTTGGCGGATGCAATGGCGCCAATTCTTCCGGAAAAAATCTTTTTTCTCTTAAAATAGATTCCAATACCGGTAAAATCCAGCAGGGAAGCACTATAAATGTGGACCTCAAGAACCGGAAAAATAAGGAAATAGATTCGGTTACCTATACTTTGCACGGTAACCCCATTAAGCTTAACAACAACGCGTATACCATAAATACCGATAAATACGGCATACAAAATTTGGAAGCTACTGTTTTTTTTGAAGGTGAATCGGTAAAAATTTCGGAAGACATTACGATCCTTTCCGATAAAGCCCCAAAAGTGTATACATATGAAGTAATCAATACATATCCCCACGACATAAAAGCCTACACACAAGGACTGGAGTTCTATAACGATACCTTATACGAAAGCACTGGGAACCCGGGTAGAAATGGGCAATCCTCTTTGAGAAAGGTAGATTATAAAAGCGGGGAAATCCTTAAAAAAATCGACTTGGATAATATGTATTTTGGTGAAGGGATAACAATTATCAACAACAAAATATACATGCTTACCTGGCAAGAAGGCACCGGGTTTGTATACGACCTACATACTTTTGAAAAATTGAGCACCTTTAAGTACAACAAAAGCAAAGAAGGCTGGGGACTTACACACACAAACGACGGAAAAAAAATATACAAAAGCGACGGAAGCGATAAAATATGGATACTGAACCCCGAAACGCTGGCCGAAGAAGATTTTATAGAAACCGTTACCAATACCTCTGTTTTTAACAGGGCCAACGAACTGGAATATGTAGACGGCAAAATCTACGCCAACGTATACCAAAAAGACAGCGCCATGATTATCGACCCAAAAACGGGCGCAATTATCGGGGTTATAGATTTTAGGGGATTAAAAGAAAAGGTAAAGCAGCACCCCTATTTGGACGTTTTAAATGGAATTGCATACAACCCAAAAACAAAGACCTTCTTTGTTACCGGAAAAAATTGGGATAGACTCTTTGAAGTAATTATCAAAGAGAAATGATTTTTAACATCTAAATAATTTGCCCAGTATTAAATATTATTATTTATACAATAATTATTCCCATAATTATTGTCTTTGTAATTTTAGTATCTTGGTTCTTTACAAGAAAGAAAATATCAAACAACAATCGTAATGATTGGGAAAATAAAGTGAAATATTTAGAAGAAAATAAAAATGAGTTCTGAAAAAATCTGAAAAAAGAATACGGAAACACAAACCAACATAATTGAAAGAATATACAGAAATAATCCATGTTCAGGAAGAAGACCTGGACGATTTAAAACATGTTAACAACGTGCGGTATGTGCAATGGATTCAGGATATCGCAAAAAATCATTGGTTGAATGAAGCCTCCAAGGAAATGCTCGACGCCTATATTTGGATGGTCCTTACGCATTATATTGAATACAAGGGACAGGCATTTTTAAACGATGAAATATTGCTTAAAACATATATCGAAAAGGCCAAAGGGGTTACCTCTACCCGTATTGTGGAAATCTACAACAATAAAACCGAAAAATTATTATTGCGTTCCAAAACAGACTGGTGTTTGATAGACAAAAACAGCAAACGGCCCATTAGGCTTACAGATCAATTAAAGAATATGTTTACCTAAACTTAACTATTGGTTTTTCTTGTTCTTCTCCATTATCCATTTGGACATATATTTGCTAGCCTGCACGGTTTGTTGCATGAGCATGGCGCCCGTAAAATTTTGCGTTCGGTGGCCGGTCAAATTTTGAAGTATTCCTGTAATTGAAGTCTTTAGCAGTTCCTTGTGCTTTTGTCCGTCAAAACGGTGTTTTAAAATAGTTGCGCCATTTTTCCGGGCTTCTTCCCAACTGTTATTCTTATTTTGATACAAATCTACCGCCGCTTGCACAAAAGCCTCTGGATTATCAAAAACGGCACCATTCCATGGAAAGTTACCGTTTATACCTTCAGCACCAATTGTAGTAGTAACACTTGGGGTGCCATACAACATAGCTTCAACAAGCTTGCCTTTTAACCCCGCACCAAATCTTAAAGGTGCCAGGCAAACCTTGGCCTTTTGAAACTCCTTCTTGGCATTTTTTGCCCAGCCATGAACCAAAAAACCGTCTTTTTTATTGTTTAGGTTATGTACTTTATCACCTGCATAAGCACCAAAAATGTGCAATTTAGCATCGGGTAATTTCCTTTTTATATGTGGCCAAACAGTTTCCTTTAAGGCCAAAACGGCATCCCAGTTTGGAGCATGGATAAAATTACCAATAAAAATAAAATCCTGTTTTTCTTCCCACGCCAGCCATTTTTTTTGCAACTCATTTAAATTTTCATCCAGCAAAAAAGGTAGATGGCACAATAATTTCTTATCAATTTTAAAAAGTCCTGTCAACAATGCATGTTCCGCTTCAGAAATAATCAGCGATATATCGCAGCGGTAAATACTTGCAATTTCCCTTTTGGCAAGATTGTTTTCAAGCAATTTTAAATCTCCTGCGTTATTTTCGTCTTTTAAGGCCAGCCTACGCGCATCCCTCAAAAAATGTAGGTCCTCGGTGTCTAATATTCTCAAGGCATTGGGGCAATGTTCGGCAATTCTCCACCCAAATTGTTCTTCCATCATGTACCTATCAAAAACAACCACGTCCGGTTGCAGTTCAATAATAAATTCATCAAAAGAAGCACTGTTGAGTTCGATTTTTTTTTGCTGAACCCCTTCGGAAGTCAAATCGTGCATATGTTCGCCATGTTTGGCAGGAGACGCAAAAGTTATTTGGCAATTGGCATCCATAAAAAATCGTATCAACTGAAGTATTCTGCTACCCGCCGCCGACGATGTAGGTTCGGGCCAGACATAGCCTATAAAAAGTACTTTTTTATTTACTAGCCCCACTTTATAAAAATTCGTCTATATCTCCTTTACCCTCACGGAGAATTACAGGTTCTGCGCCCGAAAGGTCGATTACGGTCGATGCCACATTATCTCCATAACCTCCGTCAATAACAATATCTACAAGATTGTCCCATTTTTCATGAATCAACTCGGGGTCTGTGGTATATTCTATCAATTCGTCATCATCGCGTATGGAAGTCGAAACGATGGGGTTTCCCAATTGCTCCACCAAAATCTTGGCAATGGCATTGTCTGGCACCCGTATCCCGACGGTTTTCTTTTTTTTAAAATCCTTTGGGAGATTGTTGTTTCCTGGCAAAATAAACGTATAAGGCCCCGGCAATGTCCGTTTGAGGATTTTAAAAGTCGGCGTGTCTATCTGGCGTACATAATCGGACAAGTTGCTCAAATCGGCACAAATAAATGAAAGGTTGGCCTTTTCCAACTTTACACCTTTAATACGCGCAATGCGTTGCAAGGCTTTGGAATTGGTTATATCGCAACCCAGACCGTAAACCGTATCTGTTGGATAAATAACCAGCCCGCCATTCCGCAATACATCAACAACCCTTTTTATTTCCTTGGGGTTGGGATTTTCTTCATAAATACGGATTAATTCAGCCATTTTGTTACTTTTTTTTATTGTTATGCTGTTACGATCCTATGTTGTTATGCTGTTGAAAGTTGAGGTCCAGAGGTTCAAAGTTGCAAAGATTCAAAGTTTATATTTTTCTGTTATTTGTTAAATGTTAATTGACCTATTCTTGTTGTTATGTTGTTACATTGCTATGATATTACCAGTGACAACAATTAACTGTTAACAATTCTCTTTGTTTGGCGGTAACTATTAACTTTTTCTAACTGCTATACGAAGCCAATTCACTTCAACCTATTGAAAAATCTCATACTATGATGCTACGTTGTTATGCTGTTATGATATTACCCAATTAACTGTTAACAATATAACTAAATCCCTTATCGCTAATCCCTATTCCCTTAATAATAAATCTTACCGCCTTCATCAAAACAATCATCAACCGGCCATGTTTACTTTTTTAACATCTTTTTGGGCCTTTACACGTTCGTGGGCATACACTTTTCCTTGTTCCCACCATTCTGTCATTAATTTATTGTTGAAGTAAAGCGAATTTTCGGTAAGCCTGGTTGGTGTAAAATAGGTATTCAATTTTACATCTTTGTTGATGGCCGCCAATTTCCCTTCAATAATATCATGCGACTCCAATTGGTCCAAAACAAAACTATAAAGGTTTACCATCAATGAAAAAGGGTTTTTGCCCAACACTTTTTTATGTTCCATATTTTCCGTTTCCAAAATAATGGCATCCACCTCGGTAGCTCCCATTTTAATGGCCTCACGAATTGGAATTACACAACCTAGACCGCCGTCGGCATACTCGAAGCCGTTTTTCTTTGCCAGCGACATAAAAGGCACATAATTGCACGACATCCAGATCCAATCGCAAAAATCTTCATAACTATGGTCCGTAATAGACTTATACTCTACCCTGTTCATGGATAGGTTACTTACCGTAACAACAACGTCTTTTCCTTTTTCTTTTAGAAGTTGAAATTCTTCTTCTGAAAAATTTTTGTTTATCTGTTTTCTTAAGTTTTTACTTTCACCAAAGG
Organism: Galbibacter pacificus; assembly: GCF_029603165.1. GTDB lineage: Bacteria > Bacteroidota > Bacteroidia > Flavobacteriales > Flavobacteriaceae > Galbibacter > Galbibacter pacificus. The sequence continues at coordinate 442,655 of NZ_JAQSVC010000002.1, read as the reverse complement.
TCCTTTTGCGTTTTATAAGTTGCCACATTACATTTAGGTAATTAATGGCCACATATTCCTTATCTCCTTTTTTTCTTGTTACAAATGGATTGTTACTGAATATTTTACGCTGATTTACGGTTGTATAGACCTCGTATATTTTTTGAATGTTTCTATTTGCCAAATGCGGAATTAAAAGGCTTCCCGTAGAGGTCCCCAAATAAATGTCGTAATCCCTTCCTTCGTTTTCAATTAAATATTGAGCAACTCCGCCTGCAAAGGCTCCCTTGCTTCCACCACCACTAATTACTAATGCGCGCATATGCTTTTTGTTGTTTGTTGTTTTCTGCTAAAATTTTCGACTTAGGTTTTATTTTCGGCCGTATTTCTTTTTTCTAAACTCATTTTTAAACTTTCAAAAAAGCTATTCAATTTCAAGCTGGCTCGTTTCTTGGTTTTTAAATTTAGCAAAATCATAACCACTTTGCCACCATTTTGTCATTTTTCCCTTGTTAAAGATTAAAGAATTGGTTGTTAGGATTGTAGGTGTATAATAAAAATTTATAATTGCATTGTTATTTGTGGCCACAAATTTACCAATTCTTATGTTTTGATATTCAATTCTGTCTAACATAAAACTAAACATGGTCGTTAAAAGCGAAAAAGGGTTTCTGGACGGCAACCGGTTTAGCTGTGTTACTTCGGTTTGCAAAATAATGGCGTCTATTTCGGTGGCGCCCCGCTTGATGGCCTCCTCGATCGGGACCATGGTTCCAAGGCCACCATCGGCATATTCACAACCATACTTTCTTACAAGGCTCATAAACGGCGTGTAATTACTGGAAATCCATACCCAGTCGCAAAATTCATCATACTCAAAATCGTTTACCGATTTATATTCCACTTGATTTAAGGAGAGGTTGGATACGGTTACTATAACTTCTTTTTCGCCGTGCTTAAGCTCCAAAAATTCTTCTTCGGTAAGGGTATTTCTTATAAGTTGTTTTAAGTTTTCACTTTCGCCAAAAGTTTTGCTTCCCCTTAAAAAATTCCTGACAACATTAAAATGGTTGATACTTATTTGCTGGACGCCGTATTTTTCTTTGATATGAAACGGACAAATATTGAAAATACTTTGATTGTTTACCGAGGTATATACTTCTTTTATTTTTTCTACTTTGTTCAGTGCCAAATGGTTTACCAAAAGGCTTCCGGTTGAAGTGCCTAAAAATATATCGTAATCCCTTTTTAATTCTTCAATAAGGTATTGTGCTACGCCACCGGCAAAAGCGCCCTTACTTCCACCTCCCGATATTACCAATGCTTTCATTTAGGTTGTGTTTTGTTTGGCCCTCTTTTAATTTCCATCAGCTAAAAATATTATTTTAATTGATTACTTAAAAAACTTTGGGAAGTTTTATCCAGTTGTGGCATTATATTTTTCAACACCATTCTATAATCTTCGTTTTTTAATAATTCCGTGAGCAGACCTTTAGAAAATTTAGAAAATTGCCAAACCGGGTGCTTACAAGCCTGAATTAAATTTTTTAGTGATTCTTCGTTAAAAGCCTGTATTTGGAACAAATATTCAAATGCGTGCTGCCTAACCTCAAAATGTTGATAAGGCGATGTATACGATACTAACCGTTGGTAATATTGCATTTTTGTATCCGTTTTGTAGGCTGGTGTAATTAAGGCCAATGTAAGCCAAAGTGTTTCTATATTTTTGTCCTTAAAGCCTACAATTCCTTCCGTGGTATTTAAATATTGGTTCCTATTTTGTGGAAAGTTGACCCAGAGTTTCATCAATGCATTTTCTATAGTAACATAACTCTTGTCCTTAAGAAGGCTTTCGAAAGATTTTTGGAGCGCCGTTGGCACCGTGTCCAGATACATGGCCACGGCTTGCCTGTTTTTAATATTGTTGGAATTGATTGCCTTTTTGTAGGCTGTTTGGGTTTCGGTAACGGAATAGGATTTTAATTTTTTTAGCAGTAACCCAACAATTTCTGTTTGTGTAGTATCAATATAAATTTCGGGATGCTGTTCGGCATAACTTAGCAGTCCGGTTTTATCCATTTTATCGACCCGCAGCAATTCTTTGGCTAAGGTATTTTCTTTTAATAGGTTCTGGGCTTCGGCTATTGGAAATTTTTTATCCACAAACCACGTTTGTACGAAGTCTTCCAATTTGGTCTGACTTTTAGCGGAGGCAATATTGATAAAATCGTTTGTATTTGCATTTTTAAAGGCATAATCGTTTAGGTATTTTTTTATCGATTTTTTAAAAGCCCTGTCCCCTATTAAATTCCTCAACGCAAAAATAGCCCATGCGCCCCGCTGATAAAAGGTAAGACTGCTTGCATGCGGATCCAACAAACTTTCTCCTCCATTATTGGAAAGTTCTTCCAGTTGCTTGGCCGTATGAAACAATTGTACATAAAAATAATCATCACCAAAAATTTCCCTTTCGGCCAACAAAGCAAAGTAAGTGGCAAATCCTTCCTGTAGCCAGTGGTGGGTGCTGTTTTCTTCTGTCACCAAATCGCCAAACCATTGATGCGCCAGTTCATGAGCATTTACGTTGATATAATTTTTGTCGGTATAACCTATGGAATCGACCATATAACTATTCGAAAAAATTGTTAGCGATGTGTTTTCCATCCCCGCATACAAAAAGTCTTTTACCGGAACCTGCTTGTAATTTTGCCATGGAAAGGAAACCCCAATCTCGGTTTCCAGATAGTCAAATATTTTTTTGGAATACCTGTAAGTAGGTGCTACCAAATCTTTATCGTGCGGATTGTAATACATTTCCAGCGGGATTCCGCTTGCAGCGCTGTCTTCTTTTATTTTATAATTGCCAATTACCAAGGCCAATAGATAACTGCTCATTGGGTTTTTCATGTCAAACTCCCAAGTGGTTAAATTGCCCCTGCTCTTTTTGGTCTTTAATTTTCCGTTGGCAACAACCCCGTATGATTGGGGAACAGAAATGGACATGTCGAATTCAATTTTTTCATTCATATCGTCAAAGCTGGGCAACCAATTAGATGTGTACTTGCCCTGCCCCTGCGTCCAAACCTGATCAATGCCGTTTTCTTCAGAAGAAATAAAATACATTGCCTTTTTAGGATTACATAAATATTTGATTTTAAACGTATTTAAATCTTTTTTATTAAATGAATGATTTAGTATAATCTGTGTTTTATTGTAGGTGAAGTCGACTGGTTTATCATTTAAAAAAACTTCGGAAACCTGCATTTGTTTGGCATCGATTATCATTGAATCTATAGCCTTTATAATTTCAAACGAATAAACAACATTTCCGGAAACCTGCTCTTTTTCTGGAATTATTTTTATGTCAATATCTGCTTTTTTAACATCAATATAGGCAGTCTGCTGGGCAAGGCCAAAGAAGGAAGCAACTAAAAATATTGCACTTATGTATAACTTCATGGATTGTTTAATTATACTGCCAAAGTAACATTTTATTAAAAACTAGCCCATAATGTAATGAGGAAATAAGCTAACAAGGGAAAGTTTTTTAAGTACATGGTTCAAGATTTAATATTTTTGGTTTCTGGTTTTAGTCACTTCGACGAAGGAGAAGTCGCATAATATCTATAAGTTAATGAGTTAACAAGTAGATAAACGAAGAAGGGTCTCTTTTTCTATTGATGGTTTTGCTATGGAGTTATGGTGCTATTTGTTGCCAGTGGACTTGATTGTTCACTAATAACAGTTAGCAAGTGTCTATCAACTAATTTAAAATCATAATCAATGGATTGATCATGTCTTTATATAAACGTGAATAATTTCATTTCAGTATAAAAAAATCAATCAAGAAACCACGTTAATCTAGCCCCTAAAAAAAGAGTCGAAATATTCAAAAAATATTTCGACTCTTTTATCTTTTCAATATCACTAGTATTAGCTCACGACCGGACGCTTGGTTATAAACGGTTGGTCGTAATGCCGTTGTCCGGTTGCTTTATATAACGCATTGGCCAAGGCCCCCATGATTGGAGGAAAAGGTGGTTCGCCCAATCCCGTTGGGTGCTCGTTATTTTTAACAAAATGCACTTCAATATCTTTTGGGGCTTCGCTGTGGCGTATTAACCGGTAGCGGTCAAAATTTACCTGTTCGGGTTTACCGTCTTTAAAAGTCAACCCACTATACATGGCGTGCCCAATACCGTCAACGGTGCCGCCTTCCACCATATTGGTGGCGGCAATCGGGTTTACCACCAAGCCACAGTCCACGGCACAAAATACTTTTTTAACCACTGGTTTATCTTCTTTCATTTCCATGTCCAAAATATTGGCCACATACGAATTATGGCAATAATAAGCAGAAACGCCCCGGTATACATTTCCGGTTGTATTTCCGTTCCATCCAGATTTTTCACGGGCCAATTTTAGTACTCCCGCATAACGTTCGGCATCATAATCGTTGTTTTCGCCAACGGGATTATTTTTAGCTTTTTCAAAAAGTTCAATCCTAAATTCAATAGGATCCTTTCCGGCAGCTTCGGCAACTTCGTCTAGAAAGGACTGTTCCGCTCCGGCAATAAAATTGGAGCGTGGTGCGCGAAATGCACCTACCGAAATATTGGATGGTACGTCCCACGATTCGGCCAAGTAATTTTCGACCGCCCCCGCCGGGAACCTATTGGCAAACAGCGGACTTTCGGGGATGCCTCCTGCCCTTACATGGAAACCAATTAAGTTATTATCCTCGTCAAGTGCAGCCCTATATCTGGCGTGATATGCAGGTCGGTAATTACCAAAACTCATATCGTCTTCACGGGTATAAACCAATTTAACGGGAGCTTTCATTTTTTGTGAAATTACAGCGGCTTCCACTACAAAATGGCCGTATAGCCTACGCCCAAAACCTCCACCTTGGCGTGTCATTTGTATTTCAATTTTGTCTAAAGGAAGTCCGATTCGAGACGAAACCGATTTCTCCATAAATTCCGGCGTTTGAATGGGGCCGCTTAAAATAGCCTTATCTGCCGTTACATTGGCAAAAAAGTTCATGGGCTCCATGGTATTGTGCGCCAAAAAAGGAGCTGTATAGCTACGTTCTACTATTTTAGCGGCTTTTTTAAATGCTGAAGCCGGATTGCCATCTTTTCGGGCCTCTTTGGCCAATTTAGCCGATAATGCTTCCATTTTTTCTTTGTGGCTATTGGTATTTTCCATCCCACCGGGAACTTTTACAGAGAAAGAGCCATCGCCCGAAAAATTGGCAAACTCCTCCTCATAACCCTCAAAAGGTTGCCATTCGGCTTTTATGGTCTTCTTTGCGTTCATTACTTCCCATGTAGAATTACCCACAACCACAATCAGCTCGGGAAAAGCATCGGCATCAAACATGCTTTTGGCTTTTCCTTTCTCATAAGTTTTTATACTGAAAACATCTTTAATTCCCGGCATTTTACGTGCTTCGGCATCATCAAAAGACTTTAAGGTAAGTCCAAACGCTGGCGGATGCACAATCATAGCAGTAAGCATTCCTTCTTCATATTGATCGATCCCGAACAAAGGTTTTCCGGTTACGATTTTCTTTCCGTCTACGTTTCTGGTTGCCGTACCAATAATTTTAAACTCGTCCAAGCTTTTTAATTCAACCTCCTCGGGGGCGGTCAAAGTTGCCGCCAATGAAGCTACTTCGCCATAACCTACCGAACGGTTGCTGCTTTTATGGTGAATTACGCCTGCTTCTGTAGTTACTTCTTCTACGGGCACTTCCCATTGTTTTGCCGCGGCCTGTTTTAACATATGCCTTGCAGTTGCTCCGGCCATACGTAAACCGTCCCATCCTTGACGGATGGATTGACTTCCTCCAGCCAGTTGCCGTATAAAAATAGTAGTATTAAGCGGAGCCTGCTCAACAAGTACGTTGTTCCAGTCTATGTCCAGCTCTTCGGCCACGATCATAGGCATGGATGTTTTTACATTCTGACCTATTTCGGGGTTCGGCGACATAATAGTTGCCATGCCATTATCGCCTATTTTAAGATATCCGTTAATTTCAAACCATTCTTTGGGCATTTCTGCTACTTCCTTAGGCGAAGGATTGCACGATGCAAGCCAACTAAACCCAACTACGAGTCCGCCACCGGCCATAGCCGAAGTTTTCAAGAACGATCTTCTTCCATATGATGTTTTTATAAGTGCCACGATATTATTTTTAGTGATTAGTGATAAATGTGATTAGCAAAATTGAATAACTAACTATTCTGTGCTGTGGTTGCAGCCGATTTAATTGCTTTCTTGATGCGTGTATAAGTACCACATCGGCATATATTGCCGTTCATGGCTTGATCAATCTCTTCATCGGTTGGGCTTGGGTTAGCTTTAAGCAAGGCTGTAGCCGACATAATTTGTCCGGCCTGGCAATACCCGCATTGTGGTACGTCCTGCTCCAACCATGCCTGTTGCACCGGATGCTCTCCTTCTTTTGATAAGCCTTCAATGGTGGTGATTTTTTGTTCGCCAACCGCCGAAACAGGCAATTGGCATGAGCGTACCGCTACATCTTCAATATGGATGGTACATGCACCGCATTGAGCAATGCCACAACCAAATTTGGTGCCCACTAATTGAAGGTGATCGCGCAATACCCATAGCATAGGGGTATTAGGGTCTATACTTACTTGTCGTGATTCTCCGTTAATGTTAAGTTTAAAGTCGGCCATATTCTTTATTTTTTGATTAAGTTAATAAATATTGTCATAGGATTACTTGCAAAAAACAAACATTAACTTAGATTTTAGGGAAATATTAACATTATAATGTTACTTTCTATTTCTTCTAAAAGCTGTATAGCCCAAGTATGCAAGGGTTAATATTGCAAAATATATAAAGTACGATTTTGACGAACCCTCAACTGAAGTCAACAATCGCTTCCAACGTATTTTTTTTATAATCCCTTTTTCATTTTTATTCCAGCTGAACCAAATAAGAACAGGTTTTCCAATAATATGGTCAAAAGGAACAAAACCCCAAAAGCGGGAATCAATAGAATTATCCCTATTATCGCCCATCATCCAGTAATAATCCTGTTTAAAGGTATATGTTTTTGCTTCTTTTCCATTGATAAATATTTGATTCCCTTTTAGTTTTAATTCATTATGTTCATATTCTTCAATTACCCTTTTATACAACGGCAATATTCCTTTATTTAATTGAATGGTTCTTCCTGCTTTTGGAATATAAACTGCTTCAAATTGATTTACAGTATTTTTATATGCTCCCGAATATGGAAAAACTTTTTGGACAATGGTTTCCATTTGTACCATGTCTCTGTTGGCGGCAACAACATTTGGGTTTTTCAATAGCTTTTTGACGGCTTTGTTGGTTAATGACTTAAAATAATATAAGCTGGGCTTAATTTCTCCAAACCAGTCGGTAACCCCAAAACGTTCGTACATATATTTTGGAGTAAGCTTACCTCCTTTGGTTTCTACAAAATATGCAAATTGTAGCCTTGCATTTTTTGGCAGTATTGATTTTTTATTATTTATAAAAACATATCCATTGATAATGGACAATGTATCTCCAGGTAAACCGACACAACGTTTAATTAAATTTGTTTTTTTGTCTATTGGCTTGTAATAATTTCTGTTTGGATGAAAGTTGCTCATATCCAAAAGCGTATCAGCAGGTTGGTTGAACACTACAAGGTCGTTTCGTTTTATTCGTTGAAAACCAGGCAACCTCAAATACGGGAGCTGAAACTTATTAAACCATGATGTTTCCTTTTTAGAAATAGCATCGTTAAATAAATACGACTTGCAATTAATAACTGGAATGGTATCGTGAACCATCGGGAAAGCAATTGTTGTTAATGGAATCCTTGCTCCGTAATTAATTTTACTTACAAATAAAAAATCTCCAACAAGTAACGTTTTTTCAAGTGAAGATGAAGGTATTACATACGGTTGAACAAGATATGTATGCACTATTGTTGCAACTACAATGGCAAATAACATAGAACTTATCCATTCACCGATGGATGTTTTAGGTTTCAATGACCTTTTGTTTATATATGATAAATCCATTGAAAAATAGTTTAGATATGCAACATACAATCCTAAACTACATACAACCAAAAATGTATCCAATAGAGTGTTTTTACCATAACTCCTTATAGTTTCAACCCATATTACCAGAAACATGATTAAGTTGACAATGGGAACAAACAATAATATCACCCACCATGTTGGCCGGTTTATAATTTTCATTAAAATAACGGCATTGTATATAGGGGTTGCGGCTTCCCAACTTTTTCTTCCGGCCATTTTATATAATTTCCATGTCGATAAAAAATGTACCAATTGAATAAAAAGAAAATAAATAAACCAAATGAAAAACATACGCGTGAAATTTTCACGAAAATCATCTAATCATGCTGTTAAATCTATTTAAATCATGATTTAGGAAAACAAAATGGGATATTTTAATAAACTTTAACAGTTTGTTTATATTGAACGGGGGTCTTTCCGGTAATTTTTTTAAAGGCAATATTAAATGATGAAATACTGCTAAATCCGCATTCGTAAGCAATTGCAGCCATAGTATAGTGCTTGTATTTATTGGTTTTAAGTAGTTCGACAGCTTGATAAACCCGAAGTTCTGCAATGTATTGCGAATAATTTTTGCCTTCAACCTGATTTATTATTTGCGATAATTGTTTAGATGTTATCCCTAAGGTTTTGCTAAGCGATGTTAAGGTAAGCTCCGGGTTTAAAAATGGTTTATCATCATTCATTAGACGTTTTAATTCATTTGAATAATCCAAAGCCGCATCCTTGTTCAATGATGAATTTTTATACTTTTCCATATCCGAAGAAAAAACATCAAAGCTATAAAAGCCCCAAATAATTAAAATCAATAAAACCACAGAAAAAACAAACGAACTACTTGGGTAAAACGGAACAATATTAAAATAAATTAATACCGCATTGATATATATAACAATCGTGGAAGCAATAAATATTGTAAGCCAATTTTTAACTATTTTCCCTTTGGAAACATTCTCATAAAACCGCTGACTCCTCAAAACCCAATACAGAGCATACAAAGAGTACATGAGGCCATGTGCAAAAATAAAAAAGTAAAATACCCATGAATAAGGTTGATAAATAGCCGGAATATAAGCACTGAGTATAACGGAAAGAAAGAACGGAATAAAATGAAGGTATGTGTAAAGCGTATTCAACTTAGTTTTATTTTTTATAAGATGAAAGCAATACAACCAAACCAATGGCCCAATTACCAAAAAAATACTCAAAAAAATATTGAGAATTGCTGTTTCAATAAAATAGTAATAATGAAACAATGATTTTCCCATCCGCAAGCCGAAACAAAGTAGGTAAAGACCCAAAAAAATGTTTGCGTTGGCAGTAAATTTTCCTTTGCGAAATATCATGATAATTCCAAAGAAAACGCCAAGAATTACGCCAATACTACCAAATAAAAAACCTAAATGATTATAAAACTCCGAGTTTACATTCATTACTATCTACATTTATTATATGCAGCAAATTTATAAGTCCTTTATTTTCAAACCCTTTCTTATTCCTCTAAAGCCTGATAAATTAACGAATGTAGTTTTTCATGATCTTCCATGGTTTTTGTAGGGATGACTTGTGTTAAATAAACCACAACCATATCTTCTTTTGGGTCGACCCAATAGGTAGAATGATATGCCCCGCCCCATCCATATTCGCCAACAGAGCCCATTGTTCCCCTTGCACCAAGGTCTTCTACCACCGTAAAGCCCAGGCCAAAGCCCGTGCCGTCTGCCCAGGGAAACTTAATGTTTCTAAGATGGTTTACAGTCATTAATTCAACCGATTTTCTCGATAATATACGGGCACCGTTTAACGTTCCTTTATTGAGCATCATTTGTAAAAAGCGTGCATAATCGCTGGCCGTGCTTACTAATCCGGCACCGCCCGAGTAACTTGTTCGGGGGCCGTCTACATAGGCTCCCTGGCCTACCATCCCACCGGGATTTGGGGCTTTTTCCAATCCGTTTCCAGAAGGGGAATATACCACGGCAAGCCTGTCTTTTTTGTCTTTTGGTAAATAAAAATAGGTATCGTTCATTTTTAAAGGCCCCAAAATGTTCGTATGTAAAAAGTCATTTAATGTTTCTCCTGAAACGACTTCAATAATGGCACCTAAAATATCAATGCTATACCCATATACAAACTGTTCACCGGGCTGGGCATCAAAAGGAAGGTTCCCCATTTTTTTTACGGTTTCCAAAATAGGTTCTTTTCTATCGGCAAAGTACCAGCCTTGAATCCCGGCTTCTTTCCATTTATCGGCTGCAATACCGTTACCATATCCAATCCCCGAGGTATGCGTTAATAAATCGCGTAGTGTAATGGCTCTTTTGGCAGCTACCACATTATAAGAGCCGTCTTCTTTGGCAACGGCAACCGTTGTTTTTTTAAACTCTGGAATGTATTTTCCCACCTCATCTGTAATGGATAGTTTTCCCTGTTCCTGCAACATCATGATCCCAACGCTTACAATGGCTTTTGTTTGAGAAGCTATACGGAACATATCGGTTTTCTTCATAGGAACATTTTTCTCGATATCCTTTTTACCAAAAGCTTTGTAATAGGCTATTTTTCCATGTCTTGCCACTAATAAAACAGAACCCGGCAAGGCATCGTCTTTTACAAAATCGTTAAAGGTTTTGGTTAAATAAGTAAGTCGGTTTGAAGATATTCCAACAGCTTCAGGACTTGTTTCGGGCAGTGTTTGGGCAGATAGTACACTTAGGTTAATTATTGCCACAAAAAGCATCAACATGGATGCATATTTTTTAACCTTCATTTTGAATATTAATTATGGATTTCACTTACAAATTAAGTGTTTTATTTACTTTTAAAAAAGTCAACAACAATATATCCACTTATAAATATTATTCATGAATGGCATTTAAATGCCTATAGGCTCTTTTTACCTTTTCCCTGTTTTCTTTCTGCATTTCTTTGTAAGTGCTATAACTTGCAGGGGAAAGGGCTGCTTGAAGCTCATCGTCCTTACCCTTCATGAGCGATTTTAGTTCTTGAAATTTTTCGTTTCTGGAAACACTGCTGTTTTTTACTTCAACTGCCTTGTCATAGTATTTTTTGCTGATGCTTATAAAACTGTCCTTTTCGGCACCTGTTAGCTGAAGCTGTTCTACCTGTTTGTTCAACATATCGTTATAAGACATATTTTGTGGGGCTGTTTCTTCTTGTGCCGATACAGAAAACTGAAGCATTATTAATGCTATAAAAAGTAACTTTTTCATGTTATCCTTAATTGGTGTTATAGCATAAAGATAATAAAAATCTAAACGATTGCCCCGTTAATCAAAATAAGTTATACATTGTGTTGTTTTTATTAATTCACTGGGCATTAATGCATTTTAAAATATAATTAGCCCTTTCGCTTGGACTTTTCTTTGGGACTTCATTAATGGTATAATGATATTCTTTGTACGTCTCTGCCATTTTCTTGAAGGTCAATAAAGCTTCTTCCCAATTTTGTTTTCTTTCGCCATCGGTTATGTATATTTCTTTCCACGGCGGAAGTATAAAAACGTTTTTGTTGTACCGTAATTTTTTACCGTACCCATGCATGTGCCCGTTTATTTTTGAATTAATCAATTTGGCATAGCAAAGCGTGTCCAGAAACCCACGATCAAAGAAAACCGGAACAGAACCGGCATGTTCCTTTTCAACTTCTTTATAGCTTTTAATAGATCGGTCAAATAGTAATTGTTTGTACAATTCTGTGTTTTTCCATGGAAGGGCTTCTCCATTATTATGCTTCTGCTCAATTATAAGTTCTCTTGCTATCTCGGGTACAACAACCAAATTTTTATTTTTTAGTTCATTAAGCAACGTTGTTTTTCCAACACCGGGCCCGCCGGTAATAACAAAAAAATTGTTGTTTATAGTTAAGTTCATTGTTTTAATTTGTTGAAGGCACTCATAGGCTTGTAGTTTTTTTTATTATAAACTCATCTTAACTCTTTCCACCCTGCCCGACAAGGGTTATTCTGGTGGGTTGATTAAAAAAGTTAAGACGAGTTCTAATTGAAGCAATAATGGTATACCATTAAAATTATGTAAATCTAGCAATTATATTTGTTTCGCCTATAATAATGCGTTCATATGCATTGGCTCCTTCTATTATGCCAGAGACATCGCTAATGGAATAATAACCGCTGCTTAATGCGCTCATGTGGTCTCTTACATTTTGCCCTAATGCATCCATGGGAACATCATTCAGGCTACTTTCGTTTATCAATCGCCCAGCACTATCAAGCGGCCTTAATTTATACGCTACCCTATCTGAAGTATTTGTAGTGTTTCCACCCACAAGCCTTGCAAAATTGGCATCTTCAATTTGAATTATCTCAACTACAACATCCACATGGCTGGAGCCACTGGACGGGCTAATCCTACCATTGCCATTAATGCTATATGTAGCTCCATCCCGACCGTTTAGTATTAAATCTCCCAATTGTACGGGTTCTGTGGTTGGGTCCAGTAAAGTAATGGAATTATGCTGTAATTGCATACTTTGAGCAATGTACCTTACATGGTTTCCGCCGGCTTTAAAGATTCCCAACCTTTCCAAATTATCTTTTGCATGGCGCAAAAGTGTTCGTTTTTGGGTATTGCTTAGCGTGTTGTAATCTTCTAGGTCCAAGCCATTGTGTGTAGCCAATTCTGGATAATTGGCTACAACGGCATGCAAATAGCCCCTTAATAATAAATAAGAAATAAATGCAGCACTCCACGCTACTTGACTGGGCTCTGTTTGCCTTGCGGTGCTTTCGGCACCAGAAACAGAATAGAAAGGCAACCAATATTCCGTAACTTTTTCTATGCCGTCATTATTATTGTCCAATAAACCTCCTGTCCACCAAGTATTAAATTCATCATGGGCTACCTGTATGGCAAAATTCATAACGGTATCGGCAGGGATATCCCATTGATTTCCCGCCCCCGAAGCTTGCCCTTCAGAAACCAAGGAAAGTCTTTCATTAAATCTTACCACTTGTAGAAACAGGTCTCCAGAGTTGTCTGTAGCCATTTGTTCGAACATTTCAATAAAATCATCAAAATACTCAAATTGTTCTTGCCCGTCCTGAGGATTTATAAATTTAAAGGTAACATCGTCTGGATTGTTTAAATCTCCAGACATTCCAAATAGCAACAATGCATGCGGCGAGAACCCACCTGTAGGATCGGCATCTATAGTAATCCATAATGGTCCATAATTGCTTAACCACTCGTAATATTGCTGAATTGTATAACTTGCCGGTGGCATGGCCTGCATGTTCAACGCGCTTATAAATTGATTTTTTTCTGATGCTGCTAACCCGGTAGCATTGTCGAACATAGTTACATAGTAATTTTCGTTTGGCGGGGTCAAATTTTCTCCGGCCATTCTTAGTATTTCCGGAATTGGGTTCGAGCTGTGTAATTTCCAATTCATCATCATGGTAGCTACCGTTGCCCAACAACCCATAGACGGCTGTATTAACCCTTCAACAGTATAATTTACGTTAACAGGTTGAGAGCCTTCGGGTGGCCTTACGCTTATAGATTCATGGGTGCCATCGGCATCGGTACGCTGTGCCTGTACAGATTGACCACGGTTTACGGCATCGGAAGCTGTTTGGGATAATGAAGGCCTACTTTGTTCGCGCTCAAATTGCTGAGTTTCCCTTGCGCTTTCCCCTCCGTCTATTTGCTGTTGCAAATGTTGACGCGTTAAATTTTGTGCGTCTTCATCGCTTATATTACCATCACGGCGTGCCTGCGAAATACCATCGGCAATGTTTTGAGAATTTTGGGTATTATGTTGCTGGGTTGCCAGGCTTTTTGCCATTTCTGCAAAAGCCTTTGCATTTTCCTGATTGGAAAGATAAGTTTTCATGGCATTTTCCTGATTTCCTGCCAATCCGGTAATATCGTTAAACACGCCTGATTTCCCTAACAATTCTGATAATTGGGATAAACCGGCCCCCGGTGCCGGAGCATCGGGCGCATTTTGTATATTTACCATTGGAGTGGCAAAATCTTTATACTCGGGCTTGTATTCGGTTACGGTTGGCGTTGGGGTTACCACAGGAGCTATTGAAGTAGGCTCTTCGGTCCTAAACTTATCCCAATCCTGAGATGAGTTTTCTTTTACCATTTCGCAGGCATCGCAATTGCCTTGTATGGCTTCCATAAATACGCCACGGGTTGGCACGCTTACCCTATATGGAGGTATTGGGGTAAGGGGCTTGTAATAATCAAACAGCGATGTTTCTATAAATACATTATCGCCAATTTCTTCAAGCATGTTGTTTCTTCCTACGCGGTATCCTTCGGCTACTGGAAAAACCAAAGAATTCCCCGTAATGGTAGTCAATTCGTTTTTTACCACCGATGCCAAGCTGCGCATCACCGATTTATGTCCTGTTGAAGTATATGTTTGTATATTGAAGCCATCGAGGAGCATGTACCGTCTGTCCGGATCCAAATTTGACCACAATATTTTATTATAATGCTCTAAATTACTGTTTAAATGCTCAATGAGCTCGTTTACAAGGTATTCATCTTCTTTTCTGGGGTTTTTCTTTTCGAGTGAATTCAATGGCGTATTGATATTCGGTACATCATCATGTAAGTCGTTTACAAGCCGCCTGTTTACCAAAGTTGACGAATGGTAATCGCTTCTGTAATTAATCTGGATGCTATCTAGTTTAAAGGTTACGTAATTAAAAAACAGATCGTGATATTCCCCGGTTAACGGCGAAGTAAAATCAATTTCTATTTCATCAATGGATTTACGGGTTTTGTTTGTGGGAAGGCCGTTATCTTTTATGTAATATTTTAATATCCTATTCCCTCCTTTATATTTTTGCTCTTCCGTAAGGTCCACATCACCAAGTGGCGTAATGGAAACCCTTGCCCCACCACTTCCAATATTATCTTTTATCAAGTTGCTTACAATTTGCGGTGCTATGTGTTCGTTAAATATCCTGTCCCAATCGGCAATTACATTTCCATTAAAATAACTAAAAAGTTCTTCAAGGTCCATATCCAATATCTTGGCATATGCTTCCCAAAGCTTTTTCTCTTTTTCCATTCCTGCAAAGAAATCCATTTGGGTTGGAACATCGTCACCATCAAAAACAATGCTGATAAAATTCTTAAATACATTTACCCCATTGGATCCATCAAAATTAACACGGATACATTGAGCGGGAGGAACAGTTTCATAATTAGCATCCAAGGTCATAAACATATCAAATATCTGTCCCCGGGTTAAAACTTCGGTAGTTGTGGTATTCCTTTTTATACTTGGGCCTTTTGCAGCACAGGGAACCACTGCCCCCACAATGGTGTCTTTGATGTTTTGGCGTATGGTGCCCGGTACATCTACACCCGCATCTACAGTTACCTTTGTTTTTATTACGGGGAAAGACAGGATTCTGTCAAACCGGGTTTTGGGCCTTGGAATATGGATATTCAGTTTCATATATCCGGTAAGTTCTGTTATAACTTCATCGGCATAGGTCTGGTCTGGAAAATCTACCCTTGCGTAATTTGTTTTTATGCGTTCGTTGGCATCAAAAGCTTTTAATAAAGGGTGCTGTCTCCTTAAAAAAGAAAATGTCCTTAAATATGTATTTGAAGGAATTGGCAATAGGTTCTGTGCCAAAATGTCTTTCCATTTATGAATGTTTTCTGTTGAAAAATTGGTCATTAACAAGGGCACGAACACACACTCTTCTACATGGCTGAGCTCTTGGTATATTGCATAATGCCTCAACACTTCAAAATACATCATGGTAAGGGAATGGCAATGGTTATGGTTGGCAATGGTCTCGGCCGTTACACCATAGTCTTGCCCTTCGGTAACCGTTGTTACCACAGATGCATTTAATTGCCTGTAGCTTTCTGCATTTTGCATTAACGATTGCCTTAGCTTTTCCCCAAAAAACTGAGAGATATTCCTTGAACTGTTTTGAGAGGCAGACGAATTTGAATTTGAAAAACCTCCGGCAACCCCCAAAGACGCACCAATGCCGCCGTAGGAAACCCCAACGCCCAAACCTGCCGACATTCCCGAGGTATGGGCCTTGCTCCTACCGCTCATGTTTTCGTTAATACCCCCACTTAATTGATCGGTAATGAAGCGGTCGCTAATCAATTCTGCCGAAAGGCTCTCTCCTTGTGAGATGGATTGCGACTCGGCACCGGAAAGGGAATGAGATGACTCAAATACCACAATTTGTTTTTTCTGCCCGGGCGCCAATGGCAACGAATATACCAAATCTCCCAACGAGTAACCATCGGCTTTAAAAACCGATTTATAATGAAGTATATGCCCCGTAGCCACCGTAACAGCTTGGTACATGGACAGGTTTTCTTTGGCATCGGGGGCGTCTTCCCAGCGAATTGGGTTGTCCAGGTCTACTTCTTTCCGGTCAAGCGTTTTTCTTCCGCCTACTAAATTGTACTGTATTTTTCCCCGGAAATTTACTTTTTGCAACACATAATTTGCCACTTCGGGGTCGGATATGCGCACAATGGCATTGTAACTATATTCGCGTAGGGTTCTATTTGGGGTGGAAAGGTTGATGCAGGAACCGCCAATATCCTGGGTATACTCGTCTGAATTAATAAGATCTGCCTGGTCGGGCAGTCTCTTTGCCTTTTTGGTAGCATGGCAATCGCAATCATCGTGTTCGTCGGTTTCGGTATTGGTTACCACCACTTCTTCATCTATTAAAAGCAAGAAAATAAAATCGTCTGAAATGGTTTCGTTGGAATCATCGGGATTTACAACCAAATCTACCGGACTACTTGGCATTAACGATACCATTGCCTGGGCCTCTATATAATCGCCATAAGGATAATCCAACGAAAAGTTCCCCGATTTATCGGTGGTTGCAGAACCTACTATCCTGTAAAGTTCGTCGCCGTCTTTTTTTGCCTGAACAATTACCGTAAGCTCGTTTAAATTATACTTATCTCCATTCTGAAGCACTTTTCCACGCAACCGTTTGGTACTTTTTGGTTTTCCGGTTTGCGGATCTACTTCAATGGTACCGGCGGGGTATTTGCGTATTTTTATATCGAGGTTTTGAAGCTCGTCGTTATCTTTATTGAATTTTTCTTCCCAAAGAACTGCACCATCGTACCCTTTTACCTTTACCGAAACTGGCCCGGAGATATTATTGGTCAATAATGGTTCGTCATCATTAAAGTTAAAATCAATGGTATTATCGTCAATGGTATTTCCTGCTTCGGTCCAATTGTATTTTAAAATCTTGGGGGTTCCGTTTACCTGTAAATATTCGACCGACAAATCGTAAAAATCCAAATCCCCCTGAACTACTTCTTCTTCTGAAATAATTTCCAGTTTTCCACCAATGGTCAAGGTTTGAATTTCAGGAATAGCAATGGGGAAATCGAACAATTTGTTGAAATTTTCCTTTAAATAATCAAAAAATTCTTTGCTGATGTTATATTCGGTTTTTTTAAGGAAATCGGCCAATTGCGTGTATCCAATAGTAAATTCGGCTTCGGTTAGTTTTGGGTGCTCGCCATTAAGATCTACAAGAATTTGTATGAAATTAAGCACAAAATCATCAGAAACATTCCTTTCTGGATAAATGGCATCAAAAATATATTTAAACAGCTCGTAAGCTTCTTTATTTATTATAAAAACACGTTTATTGTATTGATCGGCCAAGTTGGCAAGCCCTTTTACGTTTAGTGCATCTTTCTTTTTAGAGTTAATGTCGCCATAAGTGCTTAGAAATCTTGCATATTCTTCTTGATGGTATTTTCTGTCAAAATCAGACGAATAAAGCGACTTCAAATAATAAATCCCTTCAAATTCCTTGGTAGAAATAACCTGATTTAAATCGTCCTTGGTCGTAATGGTAAACTTGAACGAATAATCGTTGATATTAACGCCCTCTTCTTTTAAAATATCTATAAAATGATATAGGAAAAACCCGTAAATGTCCTCCATTTCCGTTCCTGTCAATTTATTTAACGGCACGTTTACTTTATACGTTTCGTCTTCAACATCATGCGAAACCTTAAAAGATTCGAAACCGCTTGCGTAACGGAAAATCTGACTCCGACTAATGTTATACGAAAATTTCGGGATATTTACTTCAATTATAATACTATTGAATTCTGGTTGACGGTTATCGCCTTCTGATGTGAAACTGAATTGAACGGAAGCCATAATATATTTGTTTAGTTTATTTTGATCGAACAAATTTTAAAAAAGAGCAGTGTTAAAAACGGGGTCGGGTTTTTAAAAAAAATGTAGTAGTAGAAATAGTTTAGGCAAACTTTTCTTTTTGAACATTACGAATGTATGCAACTTAAAAAGACTATGTAACAGGGTGTTACCTATTTAAAAAAGGGATTTTTCCTAGGGAAGAACCCCGTACTGGATATTTTTAGTAATTTCGGCGTAAGTTTTTAACATAAAAGCTCAGTTTTTACTTAAAATGGCAAAATCCCACACACATTTTAAACTTTACAAACCATATGGTTACATAAGTCAAATGTACAGTAACGATGAGCGCCAAGCCCGCAAAAAGCGTTTTTTAAAAGACCTGTACAATTTCCCGGATGGAATTATGCCCATTGGAAGGCTCGATGAAAAATCGGAAGGGCTTTTACTGATGACTACAGACGGAAAGCTAAGCAACACCGTTAACCAAAGCGGCATTGAAAAAGAATATTATACCTTGGTTGATGGTGCCATTACCAATGAAGCCATTGAAACCTTGTGCAACGGCGTTAAAATTGGGGTAAAAGGGGAGAAATACTTAACAAAACCTTGTAAGGCAAAGCAAATTGATACTCCTTCCCTACCAACCCGGAAAAAGAAAATACGCGATGAACGCCACGGACCAACCACTTGGATAAGTATTACAATTACCGAAGGAAAATTCCGCCAAGTGCGAAAAATGACTTCTGCGGTGGGGTTCCCTACCCTGCGGCTAGTACGTGTACGCATTGGTGATATTTATTTAGAAAACTTACAGCCCGGCGATGTGGAAACGCTTAGTTCCATTGCATCCGCTGTAATCTAATTGCATTTAAAATTGCCAAAAAGGCAACGCCAACGTCGGCAAAAACGGCTTCCCACATGGTAGCAATGCCGCCAGCTCCCATTATCAAGACAATAAGTTTTATGCCAAATGCCAAAATTATATTTTGCCAAACAATTTTTCGTGTGGATTTACCAATTTTTATGGCCGTTGAAATCTTGGAAGGCTGATCGGTTTGTATAATTACATCGGCGGTTTCTATGGCTACGTCGCTTCCCAGTCCGCCCATGGCTATTCCAACATCGCTGGCCGCTAATACAGGTGCATCGTTAATGCCATCGCCAACAAAGGCAACTTTGGTATTGACTTCTTTTTTAAGGATTTCTACTTCTTGCAATTTATCTTCGGGCAATAACCCGCCTTTGGCCGCATCAATTTTTAACTGCGAAGCTACTTTTTGCGTAATGCTATTTTTGTCTCCGGAGAGCATCATTATTTTTTGAATGCCAACGTTGTGCAATCCGGAAATTGTTTTCGCGGCATCTTCTTTTACCTCGTCTGCAATAACAACCAAGCCCGCATATTGAGCGTCAATAGCAACAAAAACTACGGTCTCCACAATAGTTTCAACATCTTTAGGTAAAGCAATTTTATGGGCTTTCATTAACTCTTTGTTCCCCGCCAATACAACTTTATTGTTTACAGTTCCTTTTAGGCCTTTTCCAGAGATTTCTTCAACTTGGGTGGCCTTGTACAAGTCGGTTTTCAGATTGTAACTACTAATTGCTTTTGCTATTGGGTGCGTAGATTGTTTTTCCAGTGCAATTAAATAATTCATAAACTCATCTTCAGGCAGTTCTTCTGGTTTTATCTGCTGAATATTAAAAACACCATGCGTAACGGTGCCCGTTTTGTCCATTACCACCGTATTGATTGTTGTAATGGCATCTAAATAGGAAGCACCTTTGAATAAAATTCCGTTTTTGGAAGCCGCTCCCAATCCGCCAAAATAACCAAGCGGAATGGAAATTACCAGGGCACACGGGCAAGAAATTACCAAAAAAATAAGTGCCCGGTACAACCAGTCTTCAAAAACATAAGAAGAAACAAAAAAGTACGGAATAAAAGTGAGTCCAATCGCCGCAAACACTACAATGGGCGTATAAATACGTGCAAATTTTCTGATGAACAATTCGGTTTTGGACTTTCTGGCCGTTGCGTTTTCTACCATTTCCAGAATGCGTGCCACAGAACTGTCTTTAAATGCTTTTGTAGCTTCAATTTCTATAACATTTTCCAAATTGATACTTCCAGCAAAAACCTTCTCCCCCTTTTTTAGGGCATCAGGCTTACTTTCACCAGTAATTGCAGCAGTGTTTACAGAAGCTTTATCGGTTGACAAAACCCCGTCCAACGGAATTTTCTCACCTACTTTTACTTGAATTTTCTCGCCAACTTCAACCTTCTCCGGATTAACGGTGCTGTAATTGCCGTTCCTAAATACAGTGGCCGCTTGAGGGCGCACGTCCAGCAACGCCTTTATGTTTCCGCGGGCACGGTTTACGGCAGCACTCTGGAACAGTTCGCCAACCGTATAAAAAAGCATGACCGCGACGCCTTCGGGATATTCGCCTATGGCAAAAGCTCCCAAAGTTGCAATGGTCATTAAAAAAAACTCGGTAAATACATCGCCTTTTTTAATACTGTTTATGCTTTCCTTAATTACAGGAAGTCCCACGGGAAAATATGCAAGAACGTACCAGGCAATACGTATCCATCCTTTAAAAAAAGAAATATTGAAATAATCCAACAATATTCCCGCAATTAGCATAACAAAACTAACAATACCAGGAAGATACGTTTTCAATGCATTTGGGTCGCCGCCATGTTCATGTTCGTGAGAATCATGATTATGGTCGCCGTTTCCACAGCAATCCTTTTGCAAGTCTTTCATTTGAATTTTTTCTTTTGAAGCCAATTCCACACTATTTTATCAATTGAACAACAAATATATACAAGCATGTAGTGCAATGGAATTGCAAAAGAAGCTGCTTTTTCTGAAGCCTTTAAACTAAAAACCTGAAACCAGAAACTTGAAACCCTTAAACTATTTTAAGTGAAGGCACTTACTTTTATCCTTCCTCGTTTTCACTTTCAGCAATGTCTTTACGCAAGTCCAATTTTCTAAATGCAGGAGAAACAATTCCCGTTGTCAATACCGTAACAAGTGTCATTGTACCCCCAAAAACCACGGCTGTTACCGTACCCATTAACCGGGCGGTTAAACCACTTTCAAAGGCACCCAATTCGTTTGAAGAACCTACAAACATAGAATTTACCGAAGCCACACGGCCCCGCATGTGGTCTGGAGTACGGAGCTGAAGGATTGTCTGGCGGATAATCATTGAAATACCATCGAAAACCCCGCTAAAGAACAGCGCCAGTACAGAAACCCAGAACCATGCTGAAAGTCCGAACACAATAATACAAATCCCAAACCCGAATATGGCGCCCAAAAGCTTCATCCCTGCACTTTTGTTCAACGGAAAATATGCCGAAGTAAACATGGTTATCAAGGCACCTACGGCCGGTGCGGCACGAAGAATACCAAACCCTTGAGAGCCCACATGCAAAATATCCTGTGCAAAAACAGGAAGCAGCGCAACTGCCCCGCCAAAAAGAACGGCAATCATATCCAAGGTAATTGCACCAAGGATTATTTTGGTAGTAAACACAAATTTTACGCCTTCGCGTAAGCTTTTAAATACGTTCTCACCAATTTTAGGGTTTAATATTGGTTTTATGGGAATTTGCAACAGATTGACAAAAGCAATGAGCGAGAAGCCAAAGATAAGGCACATAGACCAATGCACGCCAATCCAATTAATACTAAAACCTGCCAAAGCAGGTCCCAAAACCGCACCCATTTGCCATACCGAACTGCTCCATGTGGCCGCGTTTGGATATACTTTTTTAGGCACGATCAATGAAAATAATGAAAAAATAGTGGGACCTAAAAAGGCACGTACAATACCGCCAAGAAACACTAAAAAATAAATGGCATACAACACCAATTTAGTAGACCATCCGCCCACGACGGTAGGCCAAGTAAGCAAAAACAGGCCTAAACTAATTACAGAAAAGCCCAAAATACATTTTATCAACAGGTTCCGCTTTTCCTTTTGGTCAACAATATGGCCGGCAAACAATGCCAGCAAAACCGCCGGGATTACTTCCATGAGCCCAATAATACCCAGTGAAAGCGGGTCTTTGGTAATGCTGTACACTTCCCATTCTATGACCACAAACTGCATGGACCAGGCAAATACCATGGCAAACCTAACAATAAGAAATATATTAAACTCTTTGTAACGTAATGCTGCGTAGGGATCGTTCTTTTTCACAAGTAAAATTGTTAAAGAATATTATAAACATTTTAAAAAATAGCAAAGGTACATATATGAAAAACAATTGAGGATGATCTTTACCCTTAATTTATTTTAAACGGCCGTCTATTTTTTCCAGCAATACTTTACTTTTCTCATTAAACCCTTCCAAAACCGGAATAAAACTTCTATAAATAAGCGCATAATGATACACTACTTTATTTTTATAAATTGGGTCTGCATAAAAGTAATCGTAACTGTTTTTGTCTATTTCCCCATTGAATAATTTTAAAAACCATGGGTATTTGTCGCTCCATTCCTTCATATTGCTCCGTATATCATCATCTATAAAGTTGTGTATCCTGTTTACGTTTTGAATGGATGTAGTATAGAAGTTATTAATTTGGAATACCAAACTGTCTTGATTGGCTTCAGAATAATCGGCATACTCATTTAGGAGGTCGTAGCCCCTCTTATTTATGGTAAACGGATACGAGTTGGTAATTAAATACGGACACGATTTACAATCCATAAATTCTTCTTTTGTATACCCATCGTTCATAATCTTCAAAAAATAAGCCTTTTTATCATTATAAGATTTAAGGATTTTATTTGCTTCAATGGTATCGTTTTTAATATCTTCTGCCACGATGGCCAATATATTGTTTATATTCTTTTTTTGTTTCCGGTCTTCGTTCCAGTTATTAATGGAGACAGCAATTAATATCCCTACCACCACTAAAATTATTTCCCCAAAGGCATATTTAAGGTAATTGACAAGCTTGTCCTTTTTAAGGAATTCTTTCCGTTTGTTTTTGAAGAATTTTATCATTTAAGCGGATTTGTATTTAAAAAAGTCTAAAAAATTACGATAAAAACGAATTGGCAAGTTAAGATATTTCTTATAACCTTAATGCGGGAAAACCAAAAATTAATTACTTGAAAAACATATTCTTATACAAGGTCCAGCGTTGGTTTTACATCGATAAAAAGCAGGATACTTCAGTTGAATTGTATCATTTTAACTTTTTTTTAATAATCTATTTTATGCATACAACCGTAGATATATCAGAATCACTTAAAATAACATTATGAAAAAAACAGCAATAACTTTAATAACGATAGCATTATTGACGTCGTGCGTATCGAAAAAGAAATATGTTGAACTACAGGACCAAAATAGCGAACTTCAAAGTCAGCTACAAAAAAGCCAGGTTGAAAACGAAGAGCTCGAAGGCAAATTTGCCGAAATTCAACAAAGGGTCGATGAGTACAACAATAAAATAAGCAGCCTGACAGAGGAAAACAACAGTCAATTTGTTACTGTTGGCGATGCTGCGGTTATTTCTGAAAACACCAAAAAGGAAATGCGCAAAACTTTGCAAAACGTAGACCCTTCTTTGCTTAGCGGTGCCGAGACCTTAAAAGATTCCATGAATTTGGCCATTTCATACAACCTTCAAAAATCAATGAGCAACAGTAGCCTTAACGAAGATGAAGATATTGCTATCGACATTGATGAAACCGTTGTAATGATTTCCATTTCAGATAAATTACTATTCAATACGGCAAGCTACCGCGTAAGCAACAAGGCCGACGATATCCTTCAAAAATTGGCCGATGTGATTAATTCGGAGCCAAGCATCGAAGTAATGGTAGAAGGACATACCGATGCCAGAAGCATACACAACGCAAAAGTTGAGGACAACTGGGACTTAAGTGTTTTAAGGGCTACTTCGGTTGTTAGAAAATTACAGGACCAGTTTAACGTATCTCCAGAAAAAATGATTGCTTCCGGGAGAGGGGAATTTCAACCGCTTGTAAGCAACGATACCAAAGAAGACAGGGCCAAAAATAGAAGAACACGCATTGTATTGTTACCAAATATAAACAAGTTCTTTGCCCTAATGGCTTCTAATGATTAAGCAATGATGAATTAGAATGAATTAGCACACACTTTAAATTCAAGCGCCTTATTTTTTGATAAATAAGGCGTTTTTTTATTTGGAGCCTTTTGGCTTGGAAGGCTTTATAATAAAAGGAGTAAACCAATCCCAGGTAATTCCAACCGAGAACCGGGCGTAACTATCTACAAAACGATAGTTATAATCATCAAACCCGGCCGAAAATTGAGCTATAAACCCTAAATCGGTATCCCATGGAAATAAAATCGCCCTTGATTGCACCCTGTACGGTTCGGTAGATGGATGTGCCCCAAAATGAACAAAAACATCCTGCCCCACAACATACCTCATTTTGTTCCAATAAGCAGAATATTCATACTTAAATTCCAATTGGTGCCTTCCATAGATATCTACATCTTCTGGATTGTACCCACCAAAATTAAATATGCCCAAAAACCTGTCATGATATAATTGATAAGCCAATGTAAAAGAGTGGATGCGATTAGGCCTGTTATTTTTATCAAAATGATTGATACGGTAGTTTATGGACAATCGTGTAAGGTTGGTTGAAAAATTACCACTTTGCCTGTTTAACATTTCAGACAAATCCGTGTTATCCGTAATTGTTTTATAAATTTCCTTGCTTTCCTCAGATTCGTCATCATACGCTTCACTAAAAGCGCTTTTAGACTGCCCATTGGAATAATGACCGCTCTCGATAGCTAAAGTTAAAAAGTTGTTTTCTTGGGTTTTAATAATGGGCTGCCATCCAAATAATATTTTATATGAAGGCGTTTTGATAGGCTTGGAGGTCTCGTTGTACATCCTAAGCTGTGGCTGAAAACTTGCATATACAGCATATCCCGGCGTAATGGTATCACTGCTGAGCGCTTTTCTGATATCGTTATAAAAACTGTAATAAACCACTGGTTTGGCATCAAAAAGCATCGTTTCGTATGGGTTATTGCCTACGCCGCCCATAATATAAGGCCGCTCGGCAATTGGATAATATTCCTTAAAATCGGACGCTCTAGTATAATCTTGAGCCCTTATATAAAAACTTCCGCTAAATAAAAGAAAAACTATAAAATAAATGCGCATTAGGGTATATGGTATATTATAACAAAACTGCTTCTTAAACGTTTTGAAAAGTTATTTAAGAAGCAGTCTTAAAATTAATTTTTGTTATTTATTGGCCGTTACTTTCCAGATAATTCCAGAATCATCATCATTTACCAAGAGTGCACCGTTTGGCGTAACGCTAACATCTACCGGGCGGCCGTATACTTCGGCATCTTCATCACTTTTAATAAAGCCCGTTAAAAAATCTTTTGGTTGTTGCGGTTTACCGTCTTTAAAAGGAACGAACAAAACCTTGTACCCCGCAAAATTGGCACGGTTCCATGAACCATGTTGCCCAACAAAAGCGCCGTTTTTATATTCCCCCGGAAATTGATCGGCGGTATAAAAAACAAGCCCCAATGAAGCGGTATGGCTTCCCACGGGCACATCGGGAACAATAGCCTTGTTTACCATATCTTGATGTGGGTCTTCTTCCCAACGCGGATCGTTTACAGCCCCATAATAACTAAACGGCCAGCCATACCATCCACCTTTTTTTACACTGGTAATATAATCGGGCACTAAATTATCGCCCAGTCCATCGCGTTCGTTTACGGCGGTCCAAAGTTCTCCTGTTACGGGGTTCCAGTCCATCCCAACCGGGTTCCTGATACCGCTGGCAAAAACAGCTTTATTGCTTCCATCGGGGTTTACCGTTAAAATAGCTGCCCGGTTTTCTTCATATTCCATACCATTTTCACCGGCATTGCTGCCAGAACCTACCGAAACAAAAATTTTATCTTTTGCATCATTTGTAATAATGTTCCTGGTCCAATGGTTGTTATAGCCACCAGCTGGTAAATCGGTTATTTTTTCTCCTTCGGAAGTAATTTTATTATCTCCTTCCTTGTATGGAAACCTCATTAAGCCATCGGTGTTGGCTACATAAAAATAACCGTCCAAAACCAGCATTCCAAAATTTTGATGAAGGCCTTCCAGGAAAACATGCCGTTCGTCCACAACATCATCGTTGTTGGTATCCCTTAAAAGTGTAATTTGGTTGGCACTGTCCTTGCCTGTATTTGCTTCTGCAACAAAAATATCTCCGTTGGGGGCTATGTATGTCCATCGCGGGTGTTTTAAACCGTCGGCAAACCTGGTTACGGTAAAGCCTTCGGGTGCCTGTGGCGTTTTGTTTTCGGGCCAGGCTACCACTTTACTGTTTTTAGAAATAGACCGCGTAGCATATGGGGCGGGTAATTCCATACTTCCTATGGCTGTTTTCACGGTTGGGGTACTGTCTTTTACGGCTTCAGTTGTTGCTTCAGAAGCCTCTTTTTTCGGGTTTTGCTTACATGCAAACACCAAGAAGGATAAGCATAAAACACTTATTGTTCTTTTCATAATAAAAAATTTAAGCTTTTACAAATAGTTATACAACCACTAAAGTACAGCTAAAAAGAATAGTTTGAAAATAGGTTCACGAATAATATTTCTTACGGAGCCAAAAGGCAATTCTTACCAATATAATGAGTGCAGGCACTTCTACCAAAGGACCAATTACACCTACAAACGCTTGCCCGGAGTTTAAGCCAAAAATTGCTATTGCAACCGCAATGGCAAGCTCAAAGTTATTGCCGGCGGCAGTAAAGGAAATAGCCGCATTTTTATCATATTCAATCCCCCTAACCTTGCATATAAAAAAGCCTATAAAAAACATGATGATAAAATAACAAATAAGTGGTATTGCTATTAGCATTACATCTCTAGGGATTTTAACTATAAGTGCTCCCTTTAGGGAAAACATAACAACAATAGTAAACAGCAAGGCAATGAGCGTTAGCGGACTTATAAAAGGAATAAATTTTTGTGTGTACCATACTTCTCCTTTAATTTTAGTAAAGATGCTTCTGCTTATTATCCCTGCCAGAAACGGAATGCCCAAATAAATAGCGACACTTTTTGCTATGGTTGCAATAGAAATATTTATAATAGCACCATGCAAACCAAAAAGCGGAGGCAACTTGGTAATAAACAGCCAAGCATAAAAACTATATCCAAATATTTGAAAAATACTGTTAAGTGCTACCAAACCAGCACCATATTCGCTACTCCCCTCTGCCAAATTATTCCATACCAGTACCATTGCTATGCATCTTGCAAGTCCTATAAGAATTAAGCCTACCATATATTCTGGATAGTCTTGCAAAAATAGTATGGCCAAAAAAAACATTAAAAAAGGACCTATTAACCAATTTAATGCCAAAGAAACGGACAATACTTTTACATCCTTAAAAACTTTGGGCAAAAGTTTATAATTCACCTTTGCCAATGGTGGGTACATCATTAAAATTAAGCCTATTGCAATAGGAATGTTTGTGGTACCGCGATTAAAAGAATTAATATAATTAGGCAACATAGGAAAAAAATACCCTAAAGAAACTCCTAAAATCATGGCGCCAAATATCCAAAAAGTCAGATTTTTATCTAGAAAGCTTAAGGTGCGCTTTTGTATACCGTCTTGAGTCATTACTTGTTAATTTGTGAAAAAACATACCACATTTCCACAGCTATTTGGTTGCTACGTTCCATGTATTTTTTGGCTTGTTCGAGCGAATCATCAAATTCTTTGGGGTCGTTGTACGTAATGGGAATCCTCTTTTCCGCACCAGCAATAAAAGGACACCCGGTATCGGCTTGAGAACATGTCATGATGGCCGCAAAACCATTTTCGGGGTTAAAAACATCGTCGTAACGCTTAGAAAAGCCAATTATAGGATGTTCATTTTCTGCATATTTAATAGCATATACCGGATTTTTACCTTCTGAAAGGGTCTGTATTCGAAACCCTTGCTCTTTTAAAGTTCTTGTCACCATTGGAAACACAGCGGTTGCTTCGGTCCCTCCCGAATAGCAGGCTACTTTTTTAATACCAAAATGATATGCCATGGTTTGTGCCCAAACTTGTGCCAAATGACTTCTGCGTGAATTATGTGTACAAATAAAATTAATTGTAACTCTCTTGTTTTTAGAATAATTAACATTTACATACTCAATTAAAGGTTTAAATATTTCTTTGCGTTCTTTGGTAACCTCAAGCAGAGTAATTTCAGCAATTTTTTCTTGTAAATTCAAATACATTTGTTAGCTTTTTATTGATTAACAGCAACCTGATTCTGGCGTACAACATGTACTTTTTTCATTTTGAAGGTCGGACAAGGAAACTTTCTTTTTTTGTTGCGGTATGCCACATGCGGCCTTTGCCAAACAATCTGTTTCAGTTCCGGTAAGGACAAAAACATCACCCTCAATATCCAGCCCAAATTTATTGATGGTTTCTCCCTGGTATTCTACTTCAATTTCATGATCCTCCAGTTTTAATACCTTTTCAGATAGTTCAAGAATGTGTATCAATTTTTCTGGGTGCAATCTATGGTTGTAATCATTAGCGCTCCATAATTGAAGTCCAATTCGGCTTTCTTCACGAACGGTTCCTCCACAATCGATAAACTTTTTGTGTATATGCCCTACTTCAGTTACGTGGAAATGTGCGGGTACCAATGTCCCGTTTGGTAGTTTAAAAGCAATTTGTTCCCTGCTTTGCAATGCTAATTTTAATGCTGATAGTTTCATGGTAATTTTATTATTTATTTATTGCTATATTACGATTAATAGAATCAAATTTTTTAACAACAATTTTTATTTTTTGAAGAAGGATTCTGGGTGATAAACGAAGTAAGTACCTGCTGCATGGATTCCCAATTGGTCTCATCTATGCAATAACAAACACTCGTGCCTTCAATAGTACCTTTAATGAACCCCATGTTTTTAAGTTCTTTTAAATGTTGCGAAATAGTTGGCTGCGCCAAACCTATTTCTTCCACCAAATCTCCACAAATACAGGACTGGGCCTTAAAAAGATGCTCAAGAATGGCCACACGAGCAGGATGCCCTATTACCTTGGCTATTTGTGCAATTTCGTTTTGCTGTTTGGTATATATTTCTGATTTGGTAATTCCCATAACATATAATTTGTTTATTGCAATATTACAATTAATATGATTATCAAGCAAGGAAGTTATCATAAAAAATTTAATCGACACGCAAGGCTAAATAATTTTTGATGTTGCTTGATACAATTAG
Source organism: Galbibacter pacificus (assembly GCF_029603165.1). GTDB lineage: Bacteria > Bacteroidota > Bacteroidia > Flavobacteriales > Flavobacteriaceae > Galbibacter > Galbibacter pacificus. Next base: position 413,061 of record NZ_JAQSVC010000002.1, on the reverse strand, counting down.
AAGCGGCCCAACTATTTACTATCGGGGCGTTACCCTTCCTAAATGTCGGGTCGGGCTATCCGTTACAAGTCCTCAACCCCAATGCTCACGCTGGGATTTGCGGGCTTTACACTTCTATCCCTAACGCAAAAAAATCAACAATAGAAACTTAGCTGCTCATAATTATAAAATAAATCACTAGGTACTGGCTATAACGAGTCAATAAGTTAATGAGGAAGGATTTTTTTAGTTCAGAGTTTGGGTGTCTGTTTTAGGTTTCAGGTTTTTGATTCATTGTCATGCTGTTATGTTGTTGAGAGTTGAGTGTCCAGAGTTGAGAGGTTCAAAGTTCACCTAACAAAGATCAACGAGCAAGGTTTCAGTCACGTTTAGGGCTCCAACTAATCCCTAACAACAATGGTAAAGGCATAGCTACATAATAACATAACAGCATGACTACGTAGCATCAAAGTATGCGACTTCCCCTTGCGTCGAAGTGACTGTGATTTTGAATAGCTAATGGATAATTGTCAACTGTAAATAGTCAACAACAATTAACTGTTAACAATTAACAATATAACTAATCCCCTATCGCTAACAACACTGAAGGCATAGCTGCATAACAACGTAGCATCTTCACTATTAATATATCTTCTTCAATTACCCAATAACATCAAGTTTTGCAAAACGGAGAAGCAATTTTTTTATGCCGCCGTTGTCAAATCTTATCTCTGCTTTTTTATCGTTGCCAACACCTTCGATCTTAACGATTTCCCCTTTTCCAAAACGCGAGTGCTCAACTTTGTTGCCCACAACAAGGTCGTCGTCAAATAGGTTGTTGTTGGCCACGGGCTCGCCAATATCGGGTTTAATCTTCCTTAATTTCCTTAGTTTTTCCTCCGATGGCTTATGATGAGAAGGCGGCGTGCCCGCCGAAGGTTTGCGCAAACGGAGTTTGCTTTTATCAACATCGCCAAAAATATCCGAATCTATTAATGGTTTATAACGGTAACCGCTATCCATAGGTGGTGTAAGATGTTCCAAATATGTATCGTCTATCTCTTCGATAAACCTACTGGGCTCTGCATCGATTAATTTCCCCCAACGGTATCGGCTTTGTGCATGGGTAAGGTAAGCCTGCTTTTCGGCCCTTGTTAATGCAACGTAAAACAAACGGCGCTCTTCTTCTAGTTCGCTCCTGGTGTTCATGCTCATGGCCGACGGAAAAAGGTCTTCTTCCATCCCCACTATAAAAACATAGGGAAACTCAAGTCCTTTTGCCAGGTGAATTGTCATCAAGGCAACCCGGTCGTCGTCCCCGGCGTCTTTGTCCATATCTGTTGCCAAGGCTATATCTTCCATAAACTCGGATAAATCGCCACTGGCATCGGCCAGTTCTTTTTGGCCTTCAACAAAATCCTGGATACCGTTTAGCAGTTCTTCTATGTTTTCCATACGGGCAATCCCCTCTGGAGTTCCATCTTTTTTAAATTCCTGTAACAATCCGGTTTTTTTGGTTACATGCTCTGCCAACACAAAGGCATCGGCAGATTGATTGGTTACCTGAAAACTTTTTATCATGGTTACAAAATCCTCCAGTTTTCGTTTGGTCCCCGAATTAATCTTTAAGTCTATTCTGTTCAGGTTTTCCATTACCTCAAAAATGGACCGCTTGTAATGGTTTGCAGCGATGGTCAGTTTTTGTATGGTTGTTTGTCCTATTCCCCTGGCAGGATAATTAATAACGCGCACCAAGGCTTCTTCGTCTTTCGGGTTTAATATCAACCTTAAATAAGCCAATACATCTTTTATTTCCTTGCGCTGATAAAACGAGAGCCCGCCATAAATTCGGTATGGAATATCTTTTCTGCGCAAGGCATCTTCAATGGACCGTGATTGCGAGTTGGTACGGTACAATACGGCAAAATCACCATCTTTAAGTTGTTCCTGCATTTTGGTCTCAAAAATGGTAGAAGCTACAAAACGGCCTTCTTCGGCATCGGTTACCGAACGATGTACTTTTATGCTGTTTCCATCGTCGTTGGCAGTCCATACGACCTTCTCCAACCGACTTTTATTTTTTTCAATAACCGAATTGGCCGCATTTACAATATTTCTTGTAGACCGGTAATTTTGTTCCAGACGGTACATGGTAACATCGTCATAATCTTTTTGGAAATTAAGAATGTTGTTGATATTTGCCCCGCGGAATGCATAAATACTCTGGGCATCGTCTCCAACTACACAAATGTTTTGGTAACGGTCCGACAATGCTTTTACAATAAGATATTGCGAATGATTGGTATCTTGGTACTCGTCTACCAGAATATACCTGAAACGCTCTTGATATTTCATCAACACTTCCGGGAAACGGTTTAGCAGTTCGTTGGTTTTAAGCAAAAGGTCGTCAAAATCCATTGCCCCGGCCTTAAAACACCGCTCGCAATATTCATTATATATTTCCCCCAGACGTGGTTTTTTTGCCATGGCATCGGCTTCCATAAGCTCGGGGTTGTTAAAATAAGCTTTTACGGTAATCAAGCTATTTTTATAAGAAGAAATCCTGCTCTGTACCTGTTTGTATTTATATACGTCTTTGTCCAGCCCCATTTCCTTGATTATGGAATTAATGAGCCTTTGCGAATCTTGCGTGTCGTAAATGGTAAAATTGCTTGGATATCCCAGCTTATCGGCCTCTATTCGTAATATTTTTGCAAAAACCGAATGAAAAGTCCCCATCCAAAGGTTTTTAGCTTCACTATTCCCAACAATATTGGCAATACGTTTTTTCATCTCACGGGCTGCCTTGTTGGTAAAGGTTAACGACAGTATATTAAAAGCATCTACGCCTTGGTTCATCAAATATGCAATTCTATAGGTAAGTACCCTTGTTTTGCCCGAACCGGCACCTGCAATAACCATTAATGCGCCGTCTTTATGCAACACGGGCGCCCGTTGCGCCTCATTCAACTCTGCTAAATACTTTTCCAATGTAGTTTTCTTTTTTTTGATATTAAAATATCCGGATGCAAGCCCAAAAATACATTTATCTTTTGGATTAGTCAACAATCAGGGACCGCTCCATAAACATGAACCAAATATTACTTGGGATGTCAATTTAATCAATTAAACGGTATTTTAATGATGATGCTTTTATTTTTTATAAACGAACTCAACAACAATCATTACGGGCTATATCAAGATCGTAGTTTTCCCAAAGTAAAACTTATAATAAATCCTTATATTGGGAAAACATCTGGAAATATAAAGCGCCTTATGATGAATGCCATACTAAATGAAAAAATCCAACCCTGAAATCGAAAATATTACTAATTTTAACCGCCAAACGTAAACAAAATATGAGACAAGTGTTTAAAAAATATATAGCGCTATTAATCCTATTTACTTTATCTGCACATGTTTTTTCGCAAACTTCGCTCAATAATGATATCGATAATATAGAAAGTAAAGTAATAGAGTGGCGCAGGTATTTTCATGAGCACCCCGAATTGTCCAACCGTGAGTTTAATACTTCAAAAAAAATAGCCGAACACCTCACAAGTCTTGGCATGGAGGTAACCACGGGAATAGCAAAAACAGGTGTTGTTGGCATTTTAAAAGGAAAAAAACCGGGAAAGGTAATTGCTCTTAGGGCCGATATTGATGCCTTGCCCGTTACCGAACGTAACGATTTACCATTTAAGTCTGTTGTTAAAGATACTTTTCTGGGAAAAGAAACAGGGGTTATGCATGCTTGCGGGCATGATACGCATATTGCCATTATGATGGGCGTAGCAGAAATATTAAGCAAGCACAATGATTTTGCCGGAACGGTTAAGTTTATTTTTCAGCCCGCCGAAGAAGGCCCGCCACCGGGTGAAGAAGGCGGTGCAAAATTAATGATTAAGGAAGGCGTACTAGAAAGTCCAAAAGTAGATGCAATATTCGGGCTCCATATCAACTCTGAAACCCCTGTTGGTACTATTCGTTATAAGCCCGGCGGGATTATGGCGGCAGTAGAACGCTTTGTAATAAACGTAAAAGGCAAACAAACCCACGGTTCGGCACCTTGGAGCGGTGTCGATCCCATATTGATTTCGGCAAAAATAATAGACGGGCTACAAACAATAATAAGCCGCGAAGCCCGATTGGTAGACGAAGCCGCAGTAATTACGGTTGGAAAAATTACCAGCGGTGTACGTTTTAATATCATCCCCGAAACCGCCGAACTTATTGGAACGGTAAGGACTTTGGACCCCGACATGCGCACCCTGATTTTAAAACGGATGAAAGAAATGGTTCCTACAATTGCTAAAGCCTATGGCGGAGAAGCCACCATTGAAATTGAAAATTTTACCGCAGTAACTTATAACGATGAAAAATTGGTCGATAAAATGTTGCCCTCGTTAGAAAAAGTGGCGGGAAAAGAACATGTAGAACTGGTTAAGGCAACTACGGGCGGTGAAGATTTTTCTTTTTTTCAGGAAAAGGTTCCCGGGTTTTATTTCTTTTTGGGCGGAAAGCCGTTAAATGCTACAGAAGCGGCACCACACCATACTCCCGATTTTTATATTGATGAAAGCGGACTCCTGCTTGGGGTCAAGGCTTTTACACAAATAGTAAATGATTATTTAACAGAATAAATGGAAACAATTTTAGATTTTTTGGGAAATATTCCCTGGTGGGGATGGATCCTTATCGTTTTGGTGATTATTGCAATTAGGGATGTTTTTTTTAATAAAAAGCATATTATTACCCATAACTTTCCCGTGGTTGGGCACATTAGGTATATGCTGGAAAGCATAGGTCCGGAATTACGGCAATATATTGTTGCAAATAACCGTGAGGAGCTTCCCTTTAACCGAATTGAAAGAGGTTGGATATACGCTTCTGCAAAAAACGAAAACAATTATGAAGGTTTTGGTACAGACAGGGATATTCATGAATCTCATTATGTCTTTATAAATAATGCCATGATGCCCTTCAAAATAAAAATGGGGCACCCCAATGCCAGTGATCCTTATTTTTTGCCCTGCGCCAAATTAATCGGTGGATACAATAAAAGAAAACGTCCATACAGGCCTGCCTCGGTTATCAATGTATCGGCAATGAGCTTCGGTTCGCTTTCGGCAAGGGCCATAGCTTCTTTAAACAAAGGTTGCTATTTGGCACATGCATACCACAATACCGGCGAGGGCGGCCTTTCTCCCTATCATAAAAAAGGAGCCGATGTTATTTTTCATATCGGTACCGGATATTTTGGCGTTAGGGACGAACAAGGAAATTTTTCATTAGAAAAGCTTAAAGCCTTAGTTAAAGAATATCCACAGGTAAGAGCCATCGAACTAAAACTTTCGCAAGGGGCAAAACCGGGTAAAGGCGGGGTCTTGCCCGCATCTAAAATCACCAAGGAAATAGCCGAGATACGCCATGTTCCAATGGGAAAAGATGTATTGTCGCCACCAAATCATTCGGCTTTTTCCAATGTCGAGGAAATGGTGGAATTTATAGAGCTCCTTGCCCATGAAACCGGCTTGCCCGTTGGAATAAAGGCCGCTGTTGGAAAACTTGACCAATGGAAAGAACTGGCAGAAATCATGAAAAAAACCAATAAAGGCCCCGATTTCATTACCGTAGACGGCGGCGAAGGCGGTACAGGTGCTGCTCCACCGAGTTTTGCCGATCATGTTTCCCTTCCGTGGGTATATTCATTTAGCGATCTGTACAGGGTTTTTAAAGATGCCGAACTAACCGACCGTATCGTATTTATTGGTAGCGGCAAGCTTGGTTTCCCATCAAAAGCGGCAATGGCATTTGCCATGGGTGCCGACCTTATAAATGTTGCCCGGGAAGCCATGTTGAGCATTGGTTGCATACAGGCCAAAGTATGTCATAACAATACATGTCCAAGCGGTGTGGCAACCCAGAACAAGTGGCTGCAATCTGGTATAAACATTGAAGATAAAGCAGAACGCGTGAGTTATTACTTTAAAAATTTTAAAAAAGAACTTATTGAAATAACACATGCTTGCGGTTACGAGCACCCAAGCCAGTTAACCATGGAAGATGTGGACATAAATCTAGGCGACAAAAGTTTAACCCAGCCATTGGCAAATGTATATGGTTATAATAAAGTAAAAGTTCCTTTTGAGGGAACAGAAAGTTTATTACATTGCCCACACTTAGGTGGCCATTATACCACAGAAGGTGCCATGGATAAATTTAAAAACAAACAAATACGCTATTAACAACAATCCCCATGAACGAATACAAAATTATAGAACTCTTATTTTATGTATTGCCGGCAGTGGTAACAGGTGCCATTGCATATTATTTTTTTAGCCTTCATACCAAAAACGAGGAAGGGCGCAGGCGCTATTTATTGCACAGGGAAACCGAAAAAACGGCACTCCCCTTGCGCTTACAGGCATACGAACGCATGGCTCTGTTCCTGGAACGCATCAACCCTTCTAAATTACTGCTAAGGGTAGCCCCCGAAAGTGCAGATAAAAACCAATATGAAGGACTGTTGATTGCTTCAATTGAAAGTGAATTCGACCATAACCTAGCCCAACAAATATACATTACGGACGAGTGCTGGAACGTTATTAAAACCTCCAAAAACGCCACCATTCAGCTTATAAGAAAAGCCGGAATGAATGCCGAAAATGCCAATAAACTTAGGGAAGAAGTACTTAACGAGCTTATGGAAAAGCAAGCCCCATCGTATACGGCCCTTGGATATATTAAAAAGGAAATACGCGAGCTTATTGGTTAATGTAAATAAACATTCAAAATTATATAAACAGTATTGTTACGCCATTATTTTATGGGATAAAAATGTATTTAAAGGGTGTAATGAGTTGGTTACAAGCTAAAAATCAAAAGGAACTTAATTTCGAAGATGAATGAAATAATGAAAAAATTTCATTAGTATTTATTAAATATTTGAGTTAAAACTTAGCCAAACAAGAATTCACCAACCTAACCTACCCCTCAATAGCATGTAATGCCAATTGAAGGCACTTTTTATAAGTTTCTTCCAAGTCTAAATTTGTGCTGTCTATTTTAACGGCGTCATTTGCTTCCCTTAATGGGGAATCTTTACGGGTAGAATCAATATGGTCGCGATTTTGAACGTTTTTTAGCACTTCATCATAAATTACGTTATCGCCCCTGTCAATAAGTTCCTTATAGCGGCGTATGGCTCTTTTTTCTGGAGAAGCCGTCATAAAAATTTTCAGCTCGGCATCTGGGAAAACAACGGTACCAATATCACGCCCGTCCATTACCAAACCTTTATGGGCTCCCATTCTTTGTTGTTGCTGTACCAATTTTTTCCGCACTTCCGAAACGGCCGCCACCATACTAACCACATTAGAAACCCTTAATGTCCTGATATCTTTCTCAACATTTTTTCCGTTAAGGTGAATATCGGCATTCCCGGTTTGTGGCGTTATTTTAAACAAAAGCTCTATCTCGGGCAGTTTTTCGATTAGCTCCTCCTTTAAAACTTCGTTTTCTTTAATGAGATGATTCTCCAGGCAATATAAGGCTACCGCGCGGTACATGGCGCCAGTGTCTACATAAACATAACCAAGTTTTTTTGCCAGTTTTTTTGCAATGGTACTTTTTCCCGTGGAAGAATAGCCATCGATGGCTATGGTTATTTTTTTCATGTATTTGCTTTTGCCCGGTTAGTTATTGTTGATTGTTCTGTAAAAATAAAAAAATTAGCAAAATTGAACGGTTCTCTAAAATGAGTTTGTTAGTTTTCAAACTATACTGAACGTTGAATTTTGCTAATTTTCATTCAATTATTTATTCAAAAAATAATACCTATAATTTTTTGGCATTTTTTACAGAAACATTGGTTACTGCAATATCGATTACTTCGCTCATTTCCTTTACATAGTGAAAGGTAAGGCCTTTTAGGTATTCTTCTTTAATTTCTTCAATGTCTTTTTTATTGTCTTCGCATAAAATAATTTCTTTTATACGGGCTCTTTTTGCTGCCAATATTTTTTCTTTTATGCCACCAACCGGCAATACTTTGCCCCTAAGCGTAATTTCTCCGGTCATGGCCAAGCTTTTCTTTATTTTTTTCTGGGTAAATAAGGAAACCAAAGAGGTGAGCATGGTTATACCGGCACTTGGGCCGTCTTTTGGGGTTGCTCCTTCGGGCACGTGGATATGTACGTTGTGCTTATCGAACACTTCGGGGTCGATGCCCAGACTATCGGCATTGGACTTTATATATTCCATGGCAATGGTAGCCGATTCTTTCATAACTTTCCCCAAATTTCCGGTAATGGATAAATTTCCTTTTCCTTTGGAAAGAATGGATTCAATAAAAAGAATATCACCACCTACGCTCGTCCAGGCCAAGCCTGTAACCACGCCTGCAATGTCGTTGTTTTCGTATTTGTCGCGTTCCAATCTCGGCGGACCTAAAACGTCTTCCACGTCTTTGGCCGTAACCTTTATATTGTATGTTTCTTCCATGGCTATGGACTTGGCTGCATAACGTACCATTTTGGCTATTTGCTTTTCCAGCCCCCTTACCCCAGATTCGCGGGTATAGCCTTCTACTATTTTTTCAAGCTCCTTTTTGCCAATTTTTAAATCCTTACCGGTAAGTCCGTGTTCTTCCAACTGTTTTGGCAATAAGTGCCTTTTACCAATTTCTACTTTTTCTTCAATGGTATAACCGGTAACGTTGATAATTTCCATCCGATCCCGTAATGCAGGTTGAATTGGCGACAAATTGTTGGCTGTTGCAATAAACATTACTTTAGATAGATCGTAACCCATTTCCAAGAAGTTGTCGTAAAACTCTTTGTTCTGTTCGGGGTCCAATACTTCTAGCATGGCCGATGAGGGATCGCCACTATGGCTTACCGACAATTTATCGATCTCGTCCAAAATAAATACAGGATTGGAGGTCCCTGCTTTTTTAAGCGATTGGATAATCCTTCCAGGCATGGCACCAATATATGTTTTTCGGTGGCCGCGTATCTCTGCTTCGTCTCTTAAGCCACCGAGGGAAATCCTAACATATTCCCTGCCCAAAGCTTCAGCTATGGATTTCCCCAAGGAGGTTTTACCAACTCCCGGAGGTCCATAAAGGCATAAAATGGGCGATTTCATATCGTTTCGCAGCTTTAATACCGCCAAATATTCTATAATTCTTTTTTTAACATCTTCCAGTCCATAATGGTCGTTATCCAAAATTTTCTGTGCACGTTTCAGGTCGAATTTATCCTTTGAGAACTTGTTCCAGGGCAAATCCAAAAACAGGTCAAGATAATTGCGTTGTATTGAATATTCTGCAACTTGCGGATTCATGCGTTGTAACTTGGCCAGCTCTTTCTCGAAATGCTTTTTAATCTTGGCATCCCATTTTTTCTTTTTGGCCTTGATTCGCATTTGTTCAATCTCTTCTTCATAAGAGCCACCACCAAGTTCTTCCTGGATGGTTTTCATTTGCTGATGAAGGAAATACTCACGCTGTTGCTGATCGAGGTCCGACCGCACTTTTGATTGGATATCGTTACGAAGGGCCAATTTTTGAAACTCAATGTTCATATATTTCAAAGTGGCCATTGCACGCTCCTTTAAATTATTGTTCTCAAGAAGCTTCTGCTTATCGAGTACTTCCAGATTCATATTGGAAGAAATAAAATTGATAAGGAAGGAATTACTTTCAATATTTTTAATGGCAAAAGAAGCTTCCGAAGGAATATTTGGGCTCTCTTTGATAATTTGAAGCGCCAAATCTTTAATAGAATCGATAATCGTGTTAAACTCTTCCCCGTCTTTCTCCGGCTTCACTTCCGGAAGACCTTTAATTTTTGCGGTAAAATAAGGGTCGGTAGCTGTTATTTCTTCTATTTTAAAACGCTTTTTCCCTTGAATAATCACTGTTGTGTTCCCATCGGGCATTTTTAATACGCGTAAAATCCTTGCAACGGTCCCGGTAGTGTTTAGGTCGGCCACATCTGGGTCTTCAACGGTTTCGTCTTTTTGAGAGACCACACCTATTACCTTGCTCCCGTTTGATGCATCTTTTATTAATTTGATGGATTTGTCCCTTCCTGCGGTTATTGGAATTACCACGCCCGGAAAAAGCACGGTATTTCTCAAGGGCAAAATGGGCAGTGTTTCGGGTAAAACCTCATTATTGATTTCCTCTTCGTCTTCAGGAGTCATTAATGGAATCAACTCGGCATCATCATCAATATTTTGCAATGACAAACTGTCAATGTTTAAAAATTTGTTGTTACTCATAGTTTTTATAAGTCATTCTGTCATTAATAACAGATTCGTTTATCTTTATTTAAATGATCTATAAGAAGCTTATTTAGCGATATTAACCTCGAAAAATTAAATACTTCTGCTTTAAATCAATCAGTATAGGCAATACCCGTGCCAATATTTAGTTTTAGGTTTTTATTGTGCAGGATACTGGACGGCATAAGGAATTGATAATTGTTATTAGGGAGAAGGGACTAGGGATTTGGTATTAGTTAGTTATTTGTTAATGGTTAACTGTTAATTGTTGAGTCTTATTGTTATGCTGTTATGTTGTTGATAATAGTTGATAGTTGATAGTTGATAGTTGATAGGAATTTAAAAAAATAGCTTGAAACCTGAAACTTGGAAAATCAGAAATATTAAAAAGTACCCGATTAAGGATAAAATTTTAGATTAAAAAAGTTCCTTATTAGGAAATCTAAACTAATTTTATAGTATAAGTAAACCCTTTCGGGCAAAGTTTGACTCCGACTTATGAACTATTAAAGAGCAAAAAAAAGCATCGAAGAAGAAATAATTGTCCCCAGATTGAAATGCCAATCGTTATATAAGTGAATATTAAAAATATATAAAATGAAAGAATTTGTATTGATTTTCAGGTTGAAGGATATAGCCGACTTTAAACCTTCGCCGGAGCAAATGCAGGAACGGATGAATTGGTTGGGGAGTATAGCCGCACAAAACAAGTTGGTAGACAAGGGCAATACACTGCTTCCAGCCCCCGGAAGTGCAAAAACCGTTAAAGCAAATAATGTGGTAACCGACGGACCCTATACAGAAATTAAAGAATTTATTAGTGGTTATATTATCGTGAAAGCCGAAAATATTGATGCCGCGGTGGAAATGGCCAAAGCCAATCCTATTTTCGACCAAGTTGGTGGGAATATTGAAGTCCGTGAAGTCCTAAAACGGGATTAAGATTGAAAAAAACGCAACAATACAATCAACTTTTACCGCATCTGTTCCGAATGGAATATGCAAAAATGACGGCTGTTTTATGCCGTCATTTTGGTTTAAAGCATCTTGAAGTTGCCGAAGACATTGCCAGCGATACTTTTTTAAAGGCATCTGAGCATTGGGCAATTAACGGGATACCCAAAAATCCTACGGCATGGCTCTATACCGTTGCAAAGAACAAAGCCAGGGATTACTTTAAACACCGGGCTGTTTTTGAAACAAAAATTAAAGACAATCTCAAGCCGGGCGACCCCGAACCTTTTAACAAATTTGAGTTTGGCGATCAGATGATTTCCGATAGCCAACTGGCCATGATATTTGCCGTTTGTAACCCGGACAATTCCAAAGAAAGTCAAATTTGCTTGGCACTTCAAATTCTTTGCGGTTTTAGCCTAGAAGAAATTGGCAATGCTTTTTTAACTAAAAAAGAAACCATAAAAAAGCGGTTGCTAAGGGCACGAAAAAACCTTCGAAATAACGATTTTCAAATCCAGACATTAAGCAAAACTGCTATTAAATCTAGGTTGAACACGGTTTTAAAAACGCTATATTTACTTTTTAACGAAGGGTATTTTTCTAAAACCAATAATAAACCCATAAGGAAAGAGCTTTGTTCGGAAGCTATCAGGTTAACTTTGTTATTAACCGATAATGCATTGACCAATACCCCCGAAACAAACGCCCTGTTGTCTTTAATGTGTTTTCAAAGCTCCCGACTGGAAGCTAGGATCAATGATAAAGGGGAATCTATTTTGTTCGAAGAACAGAATAGGGAATTATGGGACAAAGCGCTTATTGAAAGGGGAAATTATTATTTGATAAATGCAACGAATAGTAATGAAACTTCCAAATATCATTTAGAAGCAGGTATTGCCTATTGGCATACCACACCAGCAGTTGAAAATAAGTGGAAACATATTTTAAACCTATACAACCAATTAGTTCTTATTGATTATTCGCCCATAACGGCACTAAATAGGACTTTTGCATTTGCCAAAGTATACGGACATGAAAAGGCTATTACAGAAGCCAAAAGTTTATCGTTGATCCATAGTAATTATTACCATGAACTGTTGGGTTTTTTATATGCAGAAAAAAATGTGGACAAAGCAATTGTTCATTATAATCGAGCCATAGACCTTACAAAATCTAAGGTGGAAAAACAGACATTGACGAAAGAAATAAAGCGATTGAAAAAGAGCAAAGGGCAGTAAACAAAATCCAAAAAGGTTAATGGTAATTTACCTGTTCAATAAGTTCCAACCGTTTAACAATGGATTTTTTTTGCAGCATAGTACCGGGCGACAAAACAGCATTGGCCCCTATCCTACTTCCATCGCCCACCAAAGCTCCGAATTTCTTCACATGTGTTTTAATAATATTACCCCCAATTAAAACCCATATTTTTTTGTTTTCCCGTTCGTTATAATGATTGGCGGCTATGGAGCCTGCTTCAAAATTTACGTCATGACCAATAATACTATTGCCGATATAATTAAAATGGGCAACAGCCGAATTGTTTAATATAAAACTGCTTTTTATTTCGCAACCGGCCCCTATTTTAACATTGTTACCAATAAAAACACCCTCTCTTAAATAGGCATTGGCACCAATAAAGCTATTTGAACCAATAATGCACGGAGGTTTTATAACCGCACCTGCTTCAACAATAGCAGTATTATGCACGGCATTTCCCTGTTCAATAACATAATCATTCTCAAGGAACAATTGTTTTTCTTTTAATATGTTTACAATGTTGTTGGTAAACTCCCATGGATATTGGTGTGGGTTCGACAAAAAAGGGAAATCAGCAATAAAAGTGGCCCATAATTGTTTATCCATGCTTAGTCTTTTTTAATAGGGACCATGTACACGGGAATTTCGGTGTGTTCCAGTACAGACGATGCCACGGTACCAATTAATAGCTTCTCGAACGTGCTATGACTGTGCGTTCCCATAACAATTAATGAAGCGCCCCATTCTTTGGCATAATTAAGAATTTCATCGGCGGTATCGCCTTCTGAAATATGCGAGGTTACTGTATTATCGTTAAGGTGCTTTTGTGCCGTGTCTAAAAAGTCTTTTGCTACCTTCTTCATTTCATCCTGAAACTTTGGGTCGAATGTAACGTTCATGGCATCATAGCCCATAAATGAAGGATACTGAATTCCGTAATATTGCAAATTACTGATTACATGCAATAAACAAACTTGGGCATTAAGCGTTTTGGCTAATTCATAACCCTTTTCAACCACTTTTTCGGTCGTCGGGTTATAATCTATTGCAATTAATACTTTTTTCATGATCTGTATTGGTTTATCATCAATGTACCATAACGGCATCTATTACCAATAAAGATAGTTAAATTGCGGCAAAATAGTTTTGTATCATCCGTTAAGATTTTCAAAATAAAACATACAATAACCACGGTAGCACCTTCCGATACATCGAAATCATTTTAACATAAATTTGAAAAATAAGTTTAAATTATATTGGCCGCCATATAATTGTTTTATGTTACGGCCAATATAATTCTCCATTTATGAGAAATAAGCGTAGATGGCAATAACCAAAGCACATATTGCCAATCCTACCGGAACCAAAAATTTGTATGGTTCTATATTTACCTTTTGTGTGTATTCTAGTTCAAAATCTGTTTTTCTTGGCGCTATTTTACCAATAATCAACATTATAATGATGTTTGCAACAAATAAAATTGCCATAACGTGTAAATAATGCGGGTAAGCCAATGTGCCTATTTCGGCCAGTTTATCAGGATCGGTAATGCCCGATGCCTTTGCGGCTTCCACGGCGTTGTTGGTCATCATTGGCTTTACAATAAACTGGCTAATAATATACAATAAACTTCCGGAGACAATACCGACCTTGGCGGCCAAGGCAGGCACTCTTTTGGTTAAATACCCCACAACAATAATGGTCAAGATCGGGATACTATAACATCCGTTTACTTCCTGCAAATAACCAAAAAGCCCTTGAGGTGCATTGGCTATAAGCGGAGCAATTAACATGGAAAGGATAGCTAGGACAATTCCAAAATACTTTCCGTTTTTAATAATGGCGAGCTCCGATGCGTCTTTATTTATGTATTCCTTGTAAAAATCTATACTGAAAAGTGTTACCGAACTATTTAGGGCACTATTGAACGAACTTAAAATGGCACCAAATAGAACGGCTGCGAAAAACCCTAACAATGCTTTGGGCAAAACGGCACTTACCAATAAAGGATACGCGCGGTCTGGCGTTTCCAGCTCTGGGCCGAACATTTGAAAAGCAATTATTCCCGGCAATACCACAATAAGTGGCCCCAGAATTTTTATAAAAGCAGCCAATAAGAGTCCTTTTTGCCCTTCTTTAAGATTTTTGGCTGCCAATGCACGTTGTATAATGGCCTGATTGGTTCCCCAATAAAACAATTGAACCAGCATCATCCCTGTAAAAATGGTACTAAAAGGCACCGAATTTGTTGGTCCCCCCATGGATTTGAATTTTTCGGGAGCCTCGGTCATTAAAGTAGAAATCCCTTCGGTAATAGACCCATCGCCAATCATCAACAATCCAAAAACAGGAATCATCAAACCGCCTATTAACAATCCTATTGCGTTTACGGTATCAGACACGGCAACGGCCTTTAAACCTCCAAAAATTGCATAAATAGAGCCTATAATACCAATTCCCCATACGCATATCCATATGGAAGTTGTATGCGATACCCCTAAAAGTTCGGGAATTTTAAACATATCTGAAATTGCAATGGAACCCGAATACAACACAATGGGCAGTAATATAATTACGTACCCCAATAAAAACAATGCCGAGGCAATGGTTTTTGTGGACTTGTCGTATCTAGTCTCCAAAAACTGGGGAACTGTTGTAAGTCCGCCCTTTAAATAGCGGGGCAATAAAAATATGGCCGTAACCACCATTGCCAGTGCAGCCAATGTTTCCCATGCCATTACCGAAAGTCCTTCGGTATATGCCTGACCATTAAGTCCTACAATTTGTTCGGTAGATAAGTTTGTTAAAAGTAAAGAACCGGCTACTACCCCGGCGGTAAGACTTCTCCCTCCAAGGAAGTAACCATCGGAGGTATTTTCATCTGTTTTTCGTGTTGCAATATAGGCTATTACGGCTACCAAAAGCGTAAATCCTACAAAGGAAAGTATTGCCATGCCAAATGTTTTTAGTTTAAGTTAGATTGCGAATATAAAATATTTCGGGAAACTTATTTGAGATTTTGACAATTAAAAAGCACTGTTTTTGCTCAAAATGGCAACGTTTTGTTGCATTATTGACAATGAGCTCAGTCCATAAAAAAAGGAACTGAAAAAATTCAGCTCCTTTTTTAAGTCTTAATCCATTTATAATCAATCCAAAACCTTAAACTCTATTTTAGACGAATTATACACACGGTGTGTTTGCTTTTTAAAGTCTTCTTTTTTCGCTTTAAAGATATTGTCTACATAAGTTTGCGGATTCAAATCGATTAACGGGAACCAAGTGCTTTGTATCTGCACCTGCATTTTGTGTCCCTTTTTAAAGGTATGATACACATCTTGCAAGGTAATATTTACCGGAGTTACTTCGTTTGGAACAAAAGGTTCGGGATTTTCAAAACTGTTTCTAAAACGGCCGCGCATTACTTCGCTGCGCACCATCATATGGTAATTGCTCATTTTTAAATAGTCTTGTGTTTCTTCAAAATCTTCTGCATCGGGTGGAAATACATCTATAATTTTCACCACCCAATCGGCGGCAGTTCCCGTTGTGGACACTTGTAATTTTGCCAAAATATCGCCCACTACCGTCATGTCTTCCTCCAAAACAGGCGTTTCAAATACCAACACGTCTGGTCTACGCGCTGCAAAACGCTGGTCGTCGGTCATATATTTTCTTGGCGTAAAAACCATTTTAATATCTTCGCTGTAAGGAACCGGCTTTTTGGGGTCGCTTATAAATTCTTCATAAGAATATTGCATGGTCATTATTTCACCCAACGTTTGGTTCTGACCCATGCTGAACGATTTATCTGCTGTATTTTCCGGTGGCCAAACATCATATTTCTTCCATTCATTTAATCCTGTATCATACACATAGGCTTCAGGTAAACCAGACTCCCCTTTTCCGTTGTCTTTTAAGAAATGATTAAAAAATTTGGTTTCGATGTCATCTTGAAAAAATTCAGAAATATTATCCCCAAAATACACGTTTCCAATAGCCTGGCGCCCTTTTTTTCTTGCCCAGTCCCCATGGCTCCATGGGCCCATTACAATAGTGTTGTAATTATTGCTAGTCTTTTCTATGGTTTTATAAGTTGAAAGCGGTCCGTACAAATCTTCGGCATCAAACCAGCCACCAACAACCATGGTTGCAGGTTTTATATTTTTTAAATGTTGAATAATGCCGCGCGATTTCCAGAACTCATCATAATTAGGATGGTCTTTTAACTGTTGCCAAAAAATATTGTCTTCTTTGTAATACTTGTCCAAGTTGGTCAACGGTCCCGCATCTAGAAAAAACTGATACTGGTCTTGTGTGTTCAGCTCAGGAAAAGCGTACCAAGATTCTTTGGCAGGTTTGTCTTTCATATACCCAAAAACGGCCGTTGCACGCCAATAACTCAGTAGATAAGCCCCGTTATGGTGGAAATCGTCAAAAAAGAAATCGCCAATGCACGCCTGTGGGGAAACTGCTTTTAAATTGGGGTGGTCGCTTAAAAGTGCGTATGTTGAGTAAAAACCGGGGTACGAAATCCCCCAGACCCCAACATTCCCATTATTGTTGTCTACATTTTTTACCAACCAATCTATGGTATCGTATGTATCGGAAGCTTCATCTACTTCCTTTTTTTTCTTGTTTGGGATATAGGCCCGCATATTGTCGTAAACCCCTTCGCTGTTCCATCTCCCCCTAACATCTTGATAAACAATTACATTGCCTTCTTTCATCATTGTTTCGTTCGGCCCTATTTTGGAACGGAACTGGTCTTCGCCATATGGCTGGCAACTATACGGTGTACGCTGCATTAAAATCGGGTATTTTACAGAAGTGTCTTTAGGACTGTAAATGGTGGTATGCAGCTTTATGCCGTCCCGCATGGTTATTAATACCTCCTGTTTGTTGTAATGGTCTTTTACATTGTACTCCGTTTGTGCTTTTAAGCAACTGAACGAAGCCAATAGAAATACGAGCAGAATTTTCTTCATATGAATTAGGTTATAAATTAGCAGATAGATTATAGAAACTCAAATTTATCATTCTCTACCGTGAAAAGCCAATTATTTGTGTAGAAACTGTTCCTTTTTTATGTATGAATGAATTTTAGTAGTTGACGGCACCTCTCTTTTCTTGGTAAATCAATCATACCCTCACCAGCAATTGGCGTTAAGCTTTTTTAGAGCGCATGGCCTTGGTTTTGGTTACCGATGCATCTTCGATAAAATTGGCATATTCTTTTGTGCCGATTCCATAGATGGCGATTTTTCCGTTATTGTCGGAATGTATTCCCCAACCATATCTTTTTGTTAATGGGGAAGCCCGGAAACAAGGTTGTCCTTTTGAAAAAAACTTAAGGCGCTCTTTTTCCCATTTATCCTTCGGAATTGCATTTCTTGTAGCGTAGACAAAAAACAGAACATCGTCTGAAGTATATTCATATGGATGATCGTACAATACGTCAAATTGATAATTGGCCACGGATTTTTTCCCTTCTCTTCTCGGGGGGACTTCTGCCATTTCGAGCGGACAATCATCGGCCACTGCTATAAATGTATTTTTGCTATTTGTGGTATGCAACTTCATGTCAACCTTCCTTTAAGGTTTTTTCTATCCTTTTATCTGGAATGACCCAAAATAAAGCAACCAAAGAGTACATAACAATCCCAATAACAGGCTCGATAAAAGAAAAAGCAATCCCCAATGCATATAACAGTAAAGACCCTACTAATTTTTTATCATTTTTATACACATTGCCTACTTTAGAGTTTTTCCCTTCCAACTTTATGGCATTGTGCACAAGTAACTTAAAGCCCAATGCGGCCATAAACAGTACAATACCATATAAAACCGTTGGGTTGGTCTCAAAATGATTCTCTCCCATCCATCCAGTTACAAAAGGAAAAAGCGATAACCAGAACAGCAAATTGAGGTTAGACCACAAAACCCTACCATTTACCTTGGTAACCGCATGCATTAAATGATGGTGGTTGTTCCAATAAATACCAACATATACAAAACTCATTATATAGGTAAGAAACACAGGCAATACTGAAAACAATGCGCTAAAAGTTGCGCCTTCGGGTACTTTCATCTCCAAAACCATAATGGTAATAATAATGGCCAGCACGCCATCGCTAAATGCTTCTAGTCGGTTGGTATTCATATAAATAATTTATAAAATAATAAGACTTCAACCCAAAGATAGCATTTTAGACTTAGTTTTGCACCATGGTTTACTTAACCCAAAGCACCCATTTATCGGCAAAATATGTATTGTTTACATTATTCCGCTGCAAACTTTTAATGGTTATATAACGGTCTGCCTTATATAAATACACATAATAATAGTTGTTCTCCGGATTGATAAAGAATTTCGGTTCGAAGCCCTTACTTCTTAAATCGTCTACAAAATCGTTAAAATAATGTTCTTGGGAGAACACATTCACAACAAGGTAAAACCCTTTTTCAATGCCCGGTGCACTTGCAATGGTTTTATAGCTTGTATCGGTACCAAAGACTTCGGTAGTTACTGCCGTACTGTCTATATTTTTACTGTCTAAAGTGCTGGCAATGGAATCGCTTTGCCGCAGAAACTCCTGATATTGGGCTTCAATCTGCTCGGCCTCGGTAAGCGTTTGCTTTTCGGCATTATCAGTCTTTACTGTTGCTGTTTTTTCACCAGTATTATTCAATGTTTCATTAAACTGGGCCTGTGCATCCTTGGCATAATCTTCATCGTCTACTTTATAGTCTTTGACTGTTTCGGCTGTTTCAGGCGGAATGTTTTTATTTTCTTCATCATTGTTTGTTTGCTTGCCTGCATTATTGGCCACGGCCACTGCCGAAGTTGTTACTGCTGCTTTTTCGGTCGCATTATTTTTTGGCACCTGCACACTTTTGTTTTCTTCTTTTGCACCGTACAATGCATAGTTGTTTGAGGCATCTTCAACCTTTACTCCGTCCTGTTGAGCATTGGCATCAGTTTGTTTGCCGGCAACTTCTTCTTTGGTTGTATTGTTGTTGGCAATTTCCTTTGTTTCTCCATCTTCTTCATCTTCTCCATCGGTTTTACCTTTACTTTCACCTCCATAAACAGCATATTTTTCGGTAGCATCTTTGGTTTCTACTTGAGTTTCGGCAACAACTGCGGTTTCCGGTAGTTTATCATTAACCATATTATTGGCGTCCTCGGCACGTTTTCGTTTTATTTCTTCTGAAGAAATATAGTCTTCTTCATTTACGTTTTTAGATGTTACGGCTTTTCCACCCTCCGGGGCTGGATTTTTACGCATTTTTCTCGGTCCCAGTTCTATGGTGGCTATGGCTTCGTAAGTACTTCCGAAGGCATTATTGGTTTGGCTTGTGCCCGCTTCGTAATTAATGCCAATGCTTATACCGTCTCCTATTTTAACGCCAATACCCCCCATAATTCCAAAAGTGCTGTTGTAACCGGCCTGGAACCAGCCTGTGTACGGAAGGTCTATCAAGGAATTAAAACCATATTGAAAATCGTCGTTAGGCAAGGTCTTTCCATAAACCAATGTACGCCATTTGGCATCTTCCAGAAGACCTACACTTTGATCGAACGATTTTGTATATGCCAATTGGCCCGAAAATATTTTATCGGAAAAATCGGTTAAAGTATTAGAATCGTTAAAATTATAATCGAAAAGGTTTTCGGCATAAACGCCAATATCAAAATTGCTTACGGAAAGATTTACACCCGGCATTACCAATAAAAGAAAATCATCTTGATTATCCAGGATAGCCGGATCGGGCTCTGGCGTATTGATCGCGTTTTTGTTAAGTCCCCTTCTAAAAAGGGTCGAGTTCATACCCACAGTCAATTGTACGTTATCCGTAAACTGTACGCCATAAGCATAATTCAGGATAAGTCCCGAATCTGTAAGCAGTCCTAAATTTTGTTGGTACAAACCTAGACCAGCACCAGAATGCTCCCCGACCTTTCCGGAATAACTAATAAGGTATGTTTGCGGGGAATTTTCAACTCCGGTCCACTGTATCCTACTCCAAAAACTTACAGCTTTAGTGTCGTTACGCACATAACTATAGGTCGGGTTTACCAAAAACTTATCGTATTTGGTTAAGTTATGCTGTCTCCAATCGACGATAGTGCTCTTGTTTTCAACCTGGGAAAATAGCACATATGATGCCAATAGCATACCAATAGTAAGCAGGTAATTTTTAGTCATAAAAAACTAAACTATTTGGGGTTAAATAATAGTTTCAGTTTACTAAGGTAATGGAACCTTTTTTAATATTCTTCCCTTTTTTGTTAATAAAGTAGTAGAAAACAGGGGTTTCCGTGCTCATATTGGTAGAAGAATCTGGCCAATTATTTGTGTAATTATTTGTTTTTAAGATAGTTGACCCATACGAATCGCATATAATTACCTCTGTATCGGGGTCGTTGATAAATTTTTGCGGAAGCGTCCATTTATCATTAATGGAATCGTTGTTCGGACTTACAACATTCGAGATTTGAACCACATTGTTGGAAGTTACTTCGATATTTTTTTCAATCTTGCAACTACCCACTTGGGCTATGAGCGTATACGTGCCTTCTTCCTGAATATTAAAGGTAGTATTTGTACTAAGTATGTTCCCTTCGCTGTCCAACCATTCGTAACTCTCTCCGCCCGTTGCATTGGCCTGGATAATCCTATCGGGAGAAATGGTAATCTGTTCTCCGGGGTATATGGTTATTAAATCTTCCGTGTTCTTTTTTAAATCTACTTTTTCGGTAGAAATGGCACAGCCACCATAACTTACTTCAGCATAATAAGTCCCTTCATTTTCGGTAGAGAAACTATTTTGCAATCCAGAAGCCACCAGCGTCCCGTTTTTAAACCATTTGTACGTAGCTCCTTCCAACGGAGTGGCCAATAGCCTTCCTTGATTGCTTATGCAAGACATTGGTTTGTCTATGGTCAAAGCTATGTCGGGCAATCCAAGAACCATTTCTTTGCTGTTGGACATAAAAGTTTCGCCCTTGTAGGTTATCTGCAATTGGTATTTACCATTTTTCTTATAGTCCAACGCAATTGATGCACCGGTTTGCTGTGTAGTTTCATCATCTTTAAGCCATACCATATTAAAATTGTGCAAGAAATCGTTATCAATGGTTATTTCGTCTCCGTTTGATAATGTTCCCCTCAAACTCGTAAGTTTTAAAGATGCTTTGGTAGTCTGGCATGCTTTATAAGAAGCATCGGTTCTTATTTGGGCAGTAAAAGACAGGGGCTCGTATACTTTAAAGGTTTCCGATTTTACATCGTCATCGCAATCGTTCCCAGAAGAAACCTCGGCATAATATTCCCCTTGTTGGGACACGGTAAGACTGGAAGAATTAATGCCATCTTTCATTAATTGTCCGTCTTTATACCAATTTATAGATGCAATATTGTTGTTGGTGCCAATGGATAACGTTGCTTTGTTGTTCCCGATAATAACAGCGTTTAATGGCGATATTATTTCTACAATGGTATTTTTATTTTGGAGCAAGCTCACCTCGCTAGAAGAAGAAGTACATCCGCCATCGTTGGTCACCTCCAAACGATATACCCCAAAACCTTCACCGTCTTTGTTTATCTCCAATGTAGGGGCATATTCGGGCAGGTTTCCTATTTTTTCATTGTTTTTGTACCAAGCATAGATATAGTTTTCGTTATCTACGGAAGCCTCAAGGGTAACCGGCGAGTTGGCACACGTTTGTATGTTTTCGCCTCCTAAAATAGACACCTCAAAATTTTCGCCCTTGGTAACAATCACCAAGTTGGAATAAAGCGTTCCGGTACAGTTGCCATAATAAGGCTCTGCATAATATTCGCCGGGCTCGGTAACATTCAATTTATTTTCGGTAGTAACTTTTAAAATCTCACCATTTTTATACCACACATATTCATCGGCTACGTCTTTGTCTAGATTAATGGTAGCCCCCGAAGTACTGCACAGGCTTACGTCCTGGAAGTTGTTAAGCACAAGTTCTTCGTTGGGCACAAAAAAAGCATCAAAGGCTGCGGTGGCCTCCCCTATCATGGTCGGCGAAGATGCCCTGAGGCGCATTTTGTAATTCTCGCCATAAACGGTTTCTGGCAACGAAAACGATTCGGTAAATTCAAACGAATAGTTTTGACCTTCCACGGTTTTTAAAACCTTGGCATTGTTGAAACTTCCATTTTTATCAGATAATTCAATGAAAAAAACATTGTCTGCATTAAAAGGTTTTTCATTAAAAGCAAAGGTAGCTTCAAAGTCATTAAAACCATCGTTAACACAAGCATATTCAAACTGAAGTTGAGGAGCAGAAATTTTTTGGCCATAACTGTTATAAGCTAACAGTAAACAAAAAACAGCGTAAGTAGTAATTTTTTTCATAGTGCTCGATTTTAAAATATTGGGCGATTCTTAAAACCTATTCTATGCAAAATTCAAAATGTAAAAAACTCTATTTTGGTTCATTTTGCATATATCAAATATATTAAATAAAAAATAATACTCGTTTAAAAACCTATTTTTTCGATGAAACGCATAGTTATTTTTTAGTTTCATAAAATGAGATGAATTATAAAAACATAAAAGAAACCTTATAAACTCCTTATTTTGAATGAATTAAACAGCATTTTTAATGTGAAATATAAAACTTGGCAAAATTACGCCTTATGTGAAGCTAAAAACATGACATTTATCATAATTTGATGGTTTAACATATCTTTATCCAAAATTTAGATGGATGAAATACATATTATTATTGCTGTGCGTGTTAAACTTTGGTTGCAAAAATGCCAATGAAGATAAACTTGCAGAAACTACAACATTATATTTTATAAGACACGCTGAAAAAAACAGGGAAAATCCCGATGAAGAAAACCCGGCACTGACCAAGAAAGGGTTGGAGAGGGCAGAAAAATGGAGCGAGATACTAAAAAACGTTCCTTTTGATGCGGTTTATTCAACCAATTACACAAGAACAAAGCAAACGGCAACACCAACAGCAAGCAAGAATGGCCTGTCAATTACCACTTACCCGCCCGAAAATCTGGATATTGAAAAAATTTATACGCAAGGCTTGCACCATGTGCTGGTTGTGGGCCATAGCAATACGGTACCAAAACTTGTAAACAAGCTGATCGGGAAAGAAACTTATACGGACATTGAAGATACCAATAACGGAAACCTTTATATAGTTACCCTTGAAGGCAAAATGGTAGTTTCGGTTAATCTACTGACCATTAATTAACGTTTGGAGCGTTTTCTACTTTTACATCCTTTAATGCTATCTTAGACAATAATTCCAGTCCACCCGCCTGAAAAAGGCTATCGAGCTGGAAGAGGCTTGCTTTTGCTGATTTTGGCTTGAAATTGTTGTAATCTACAAAATCGATCCCGTTTACGTTTCTACGGTTATACGCTTCCCTGAACCGCATTCCGCCTTCGTTTACGTGATATGAGTATGCTAAATAATCTACCTTGAAATTCTCTTTGTTGATCCAATACACAAATTTATCCTCATAATCTTTTCCGCCGCCCTCTTGGTCGAACCATACCTTGATTTTATAATAAGCAACCCCTTTTATTTCTACCGAAGGCAATAACTCCTTATTTACAGCCTTGCCGTTAAGCCCGTAAGGAAGGTATGCAAAATAATGCACCGAATTTACACTGTTTTCATATTTACTGGCGGTCGTGTCTGCTAACTGTATTTTATCCCCATTTACCAGCCTTGTAAAACCGTTATTGGTTAGAATATCTGTTATGGTCAGGGAATCCTTAGTAATTCTTTCCAATTCAAACCTACCGTTGCTCCTAAAGGATTTATATGTTTTGCCCCTAAACACAAAAGAAATTTTCTTATTGTCCAATTTGTTCATTCCCGAAGCTTCAATAGACCTATTTATAATTGCCGAGGCATCTTCTTTTCTACTACAGGAAACATTGGCAATGCACAAAACTATAATCGCGGTTAACAGTGCTACTTTTTTCATTTTAAATAAAGGGTATTTAGATTGGACATATTATAGGACTCAGGCTATAAAACAAACCTACAAAATATTCTGTTGGCGCGATCCAGAAAAATTAATAACATTCAAGCGGGCTTTTCTGATCGGGTTAAGAATACATATGCCCCATTGTTGACTTTGACAAACAAAAAAAGGCATTAAAAAAATGCCTTTAGGAACTATATCACTTAAAATCAATCAATTAAAACAGTTTTTTGCTCGGGTGATTTTAAATGACAACACGAATGTAAAACCATTAATGGCCTAATAAACCGATTCTTTTTTGAAATGTTTTACCAATAAATAATACACAACAGCCCTGTATTTATTTCTGTTGGATTTTCCATATTTTTCCAAGACGGCATCAATTGCCTTATCAAGACCATCGGATTCTGAAAGGCCCAGTTTCTTGATCAAAAAATTATTTTTAACCGTTTCAACTTCTTTTGGGTCGGTTCCCGAAACCGTGGAAGCATCATCATTATAAACAGCAGGACCCAAGCCCACGACTACTTTGGTAAGCAAATCTTTATCTGCGGTTACACCACATTTTTCTTTTAGGTCCGCGGCATATTTAGCAACTAATTCGTCTCTTTTACTCATGATTTAATTTTTTTATATAATTAATGATGCTTAAAAATATTAATTTTTGCTCAAAAAAGTAAAATAATTGAGTAAAATTTCATCATTCATTTTCCTTGGGGTAAAAATTTCCAACAAACATGGCTTAGACGATTTTTTATATAAGTGCTTTATACTGGATTCCAAATCGGTTTCGCAGTCAACAGACTTATATTCAAATCCATATGTACTGCAAAGTCCTTTTGCATTTAGATTGTGCGTGGTTTCAAAATAATTATCAAAATTTTCTGAATTTTTATCGCCTGGCAGAATCCTAAAAATGCCCCCACCCCCATTATTTATAACAATTATTCTAAAGTCTGGCCTTATATAATTGTTCCAAAGTGCATTAGAATCGTAAAAAAAGCTTAAGTCCCCGGTAATCAATATGGTTGGGTTGTTTGTTGCTGAAGCTGCCCCGACCGCCGTGCTCGAACTTCCGTCAATTCCGCTGGTGCCACGGTTACAGAATACCTGCAACTTCTCGTGAAGCTGAAATAATTGCGCATAACGAATGGTAGAACTGTTGCTTAATTGAAGTTGGTAATTTTCTGGAATGGTTTTTAACACGCGTTCGTATACCTTAAAATCAGAAAATGGTATCTGTGTAATATATTCTTTGTGGGCATTGCTCCTTTTTGCCTTTATTTTTAACCATTTGGTCTGAAAGTCGCTTTTAACAGGTGTTACTTCCTTTAAAAAATCCTGAAAAAATAAATTTGGGGTGGTCTTAAAATGCCTTTCCAAACAGTAATATGTATTGTATGCCTTTTTTGCATCGATATGCCAATGGTGCTTTGGCCGATACTTTCTAAGAAAGGCCTTTATTTTTTTTGAAACTACCATCCCGCCAAAAGTAAGCAGCACTTCCGGTTGCAATTCCCTGAAGAACTCATGGGCATTTTCCAGTTTTTCAATTGGAGCTATAATTTTGTCTATGTTGGGGAAAAAATTGGAGTGGTGTAAATTGGACGTAGTTTCGGTAAATACCAATACCGATGGATCTTGGGCCAATTGCTCCAAAAATACTTTCTCGACACAATCTGGCGCATTTACACCAACCAAAATCATTTTCCTTTGTGCTTTGTTCCATATGTCTACGTAAGGATTTAAAACTTCAGCAGAAAGTTTTTCCCTTTTTATTTTGGGCATATTATTTTCTGGAAACACAAACTGCGTCCCGGTTTTATGGTACAAAGGCTCTTCAAAAGGAATATTTAAATGGACCGGCCCACTTTCTTCAAAAGCAATATTCAACGCCTTGTTGATTTCTTCTTCGTTTTCTTTTTGTATTGCCTGCTGAAGTTTAACAGGGCCAATCTGTGCCTCCATTAAAGGTTTGTTCTTCCCATCGCCAGAAATTGCCATATCTTCTTCACGTAAATCCTGTTTTAAATTTGCTGAATACAAAATATGCCTTTCGTATACATTGTCTTGACGGATGGTTTGCCCGTCGCCAATATCTATTTTGTAAGAAGGCCTGTCGGCCGATAATACCACCAACGGAATATCGCTATAAAACGCTTCGGAAATTGCCGGATAATAATTCAACAATGCAGAGCCCGATGTGCACAACACCGCAGTCGGTTTTTTTAGTTGCTGGGCGATTCCCAGTGCAAAAAAAGCGGCGCTTCTTTCATCTACAATACTGTATGTTTTAAAATATGGGTCCTCTGTAAAACTTATGGTAAGCGGGGCGTTTCTACTGCCCGGAGAAATAATGATATGTTCAATTCCTTTGGCTTTGCACAAGGCCGAAACGGTCTGTGCTAAAGGTATGCTAGAATACTTCATTAAAATAAACTAAGGTGATTTTATATACACAAAAATACTCAATTATGTGTGCTCCGCATTAAAAAGAAGGATTTATTTCAACAAGGCGTCGAGCATAGTCCGGGATTTATTTTCGGTTTCCAGCCATTCCAATTGAGCATCAGAGTCTTTGGTAATCCCCCCGCCAACATATATAATTAATTTCCCTTCTGTATATTGCATGCACCTTAAGTTTACAAAAAGGGATGTTATTTTTTTGGTATCTTCTTTAAAATTCAGTTCTCCTAAAAACCCCGTATAATAAGCCCTGTTGTAGCCTTCTTCCTTCAAAATAAAATCTTTTGCCAACTCGGTTGGGAGTCCGCAAACGGCCGGCGTTGGGTGCAAACAAGCAACAATATCCCCAATATTACCGGTATTGGCTTTGCCACGTATATCTGTTTTTAAATGCAGCAATGGCCCCGCTTTTATCGTTTTTACTTCGGATACTTCTATTTTAGGACAGATTTTTTTCAAATTTTCAAGAATAGATTCAGTAACCAGCTCCTGTTCTGTTTTTTCCTTATCACCCCACTCAACGTCCATTTTCCCATTATATTTTTGAGTACCTGCCAATGCCATGGTTTTAAACGCCCTGTCTTCAGCAACCAATAGTACCTCGGGTGTGGCGCCAAGCCAGAGCCCTATTTCGGGATGATACCAAACATAACAAAAAGCATTTGGATATTTTTGCACAAGCTTTTTAAAAACCAAAATAAAATTAAAAGTAGGGAGTTCTATTTCTTTGGTACGCGATAAAACCACCTTTTGCAAGGCCGTTTGCTTAATGGTGGAAACTGCATTTTCTACCAGAGCCATGTGTTTTTTTTCTTTTAAACTTTCTTTCTTCAACAAAACACCGTCCAATTGTTGTTCCTCATTGGAGAAATTATGCCCGCATTCCATCGCTTGGGAATTTTCCCTTGGAATAAGTATGCTTTTTTCGCTATTGCTAAAAGGTACAAAAACAAACCCCTCCTTTGTGTATTTTTCAGTATAAAATACATCATTGGTTAATTGCAATAACCCGCTTATTTTATTAATGTTTGGCTTATTATATATTACAAATGGCTTTTGCTCTTTATGTTGCTTTTTTATTTTATCAAAAAATGCTTCGGAAGCTAACTTCATCTCTATTTTTCTTTTGGTAAAGCAATGGTGGTAAGTTTTGAAACCGATACCAGATTTCCGTCTTTATCGGTAATCTTGATTTCCCATAACTGCGTGGTCCTTCCCTTATGAATAATTGTTGCCTTGGCAAAAACTTCGCCTTCGCGAATACTTTTTACATGATTTGCAGAAATTTCTATGCCCCTGACAAAAAACTCGGAAGTATTTAAAAAAATGTACGATGCGGCACTGCCAACACTTTCGGCCAATGCCACCATTGCCCCTCCGTGCAGCACCCCATCTGGTTGGTGAACCTTGGGCGTAACCGGCATTTTGGCAATTAAATAGTCTTCGCCAAGCTCGGTATACTCAATGTTAAGCGTTTCCATGAGCGTCTTTTTGCACCGCTCTGTAATGATTGATAAAATTTTTTCTTTATCAGCATTCATATCTCTACTTTTGAAACGTAAAAATACAACAACCGCAATGAATATACCGACCCTTGAAAACGAAATTGTAAAACTTTCCCCGCTTACCATGGAGAATTACAAAAATTTATATGCCATTTCTTCAGAAAAAGATTTATTACAATATTCCCCTTCAAACATTTCCACATTGCAGGCCCTTATTGAATATGTACAGACCGCCATCGATCTTGCCAGAAAAAACGAAGCCGTTCCATTTATAATTCTTGACAAAAGGACGGACCGCTATGCCGGAAGCACCCGCTACATGAACATAGACTGGGAAAATAAAGTGTTGCACATTGGTGCCACATGGATTGGACGTGACTTTCACGGGAATGGCTTGAATACGGCAATGAAGCAATTAATGCTGGACTATGCCTTTTTTAAGATGAATTTTGAAAAGGTGGAATTTAGGATAGACGAAAGAAACATTCGTTCCAGAAAAGCAGTTGAAAAACTCGGTGCAAAACTAGAAGGCATTTTGCGTAAAAATGTTTACTTAATCAATGGTTTTAAACGTAATACCTGTTGCTACGGAATATTAAAAGAAGAATGGATTAAGAAAAGTAACTAAATTATTGCTTTCTAATTCTTACAAATAGTCTTTTTAAGGAATTCTTTTGCATTCGTACTTTAAGGATTGTCCGGTATTGCTTTTCTTTGTAGCCTATGACAAATGAAGCTACTGTTTACAAATCGTTAAAAGATTTTTTTGGTTATGATACTTTTAGGCCACTTCAAAAAGAAATCATTAATACTGTTCTAAAAGGGGAAGATTGCCTGGTAATTATGCCAACCGGTGGCGGTAAATCCATTTGTTATCAACTTCCCGCTATTTTAATGGACGGGGTAACCATTGTAATTTCCCCGTTGATTGCCTTAATGAAAGATCAAGTGGACGGACTGAACATAAACGGTATTTCGGCCCGCTATTTCAATAGCAGTCAGACCCCCGAAGAGCAACACGATATTTATGCACAATTAGAAACTAATAAAATAAAGTTGCTGTATGTTGCGCCAGAAAGCTTATCGCTACTTGAAAACATCTTTAACAAGATAAAAGTTTCGCTGTTTGCCGTAGACGAAGCCCATTGCATCTCGGCATGGGGACACGATTTTAGGCCTGCATATACACAATTGGGGCACTTAAAAAACCGCTTCTCTTCTACCCCCGTTATAGCCTTGACCGCCACTGCCGACAAGGCCACGCGTGAAGATATTTTAGAACAGCTCAATATTCCGAAAGCAAAAAAGTTTGTGGCATCTTTCGACCGGAAAAACCTAAGTTTAGAAGTACGTCCGGGAAACAAACGGATGGAACAAATTGTGAATTTTATAAAAACCAAGCCCAACCAAAGCGGGATTATATATTGCCTTAGCAGAAAAACCACCGAAACCATTGCCAATAAACTACAAAAAGCAGGCTTTAATGCCGAAGCATACCATGCAGGCTTACAACATGCGCAACGGTCTAAAATTCAAGAAGGCTTTATTAATGACACCGTAGCGATTGTTTGTGCCACCATTGCCTTTGGCATGGGTATTGACAAATCGAACGTTCGTTGGGTAATACACTACAACCTGCCCAAAAATATAGAAGGTTATTATCAAGAAATAGGTCGTGCCGGAAGGGATGGACTTCCATCTAAAACGCTTCTTTTTCATAGTTATGCCGATGTGGTACAGTTGCAAAATTTTGCAAATACCAGTGGCAATCAAGAAGTTCAGCTTGCCAAGCTGGAACGTATGAAACAATATGCCGATGCCCTTTCCTGCCGCCGGAAAATCCTGTTGAGTTATTTTGGCGAATTTTTAGAGGAAGATTGCGGAAATTGCGATGTATGCAAAAACCCGCCACAATTTTTTGATGCAACCATACTTACCCAAAAAGCATTGTCGTGCGTTGCCCGCCTCAAGGAGCTGGAAAGCATCGGACCTGTAATTGATGTATTGAGGGGCTCGCATAACCAACATGTGCTGGAAAAAGATTACCAGCACGTTAAAACCTATGGAATTGGCAACAATATCTCATGGCGGGACTGGCAACATTACATTGTACAAATGGTAAACCTTGGGTACCTTGAGATTGCATTCCATGAGCACAATGCACTAAAATTAACCCCAAGTGCCAAAAAAGTATTATTCGAAGCGCAAAAAGTGGCGCTTACAAAACCTACCGATAAAATTACTGCCAGCAATGAAACCAGTACCAATCAAACTACCAAAAACAGTTTGTTTGAACGTTTACGGAAGTTGCGGTTGGAAATTGCAAGAGAAGAAGATATTCCTGCCTATTTAATTTTTAATGATGCCACTTTAAAAGAAATTGAAAAAGAACGCCCTCTTACAGATGAAGAATTTATGCAAATTAGCGGGGTTGGCAAACGCAAACTGGAAAATTACGGATATCAGTTTATTAAAGAAATAATAGCTTTCAATAAAGAGAAAACAAAGAAAAAAGAGCAAAAAAAGGGAAATACCCACCTTAAAACCCTTGAATTGTACCAAGAAGGCTTTTCTATAGAAGAAATTGCCCAAAAAAGGTCGTTAAGCACAACCACCATTTACTCGCACCTTATTACCCTATACGAACAGGGAAAAGATATAAATCTTATAAAATACATCAATAAAGCAGACCTCAAGGCCATAGAAAAAGCAAAAAAGGTATTGAAAAATCCCGAGCAACTAAAACCATATTACGAATATTTTGAGGAGGCCATAGATTATTGGACCATCCGTGTTTGCCTAACCCTACTTAAAGACAAAGAGAACGTTTAATAAACCGTATTGGCTGCTAAATAAAAAATAATTGTAAATCCCTTAAGCAACCTTTCCACATATTTATCATCATAGTATTGCAATGATAAATTATATAGACATGGATTCAGGACATTTTTTAATTCTGATTGGAAAATTAGCTGCTGTTTTAGGAATTGTAATATGGTTGATCAAAGAGATTGGTATTTTCATGCTTAAAAAAAGTAATAAATAACCCGTTCTCCCCTAAACCTAATGTATTTCATTTTGTTATTTTTGTAAGATTTGTATTACACAAAATTGATGTAGTCACTTTTTTCAATTATTTATGAGGGTTTATATACTTTTACCCCGAAAATATTTAAATGTCGAAAAGGTGATTGAAGTTCTTATTCCAATTGGATTGTACGCCACAATACTAGGTGTATTTGTGTGGCTGGTTGCTCAAATAGGAAGAATCTATTTGAAATAAAAAAATCCCGGGCTAAAACCCGGGATTTTTTTATTTATTGAATTTGTATCAGTGCTTACTTCACTTCTTCGAAGTCTACATCCTGTACATCTTCGCCTTCTTTGGCATCGCCTCCGGCATTTGCGTTTCCTTGGGCATCGCCACCTGGAGCCGCACCACCGTTTTGCTGGGCTTCGGCCTGTGCTTTGTACATTTCTTCTGAAGCTACTTTCCAAGCCTCGTTAATTTTGTCCAAAGCAGGTTGAATGGTGTCTACTTCTTTAGATTCGTATGCTTTCTTCAATTCTTCCAAAGCATCTTCAATAGGCTTTTTCTTATCTGCCGATAATTTATCGCCAAACTCTTTCAACTGTTTTTCAGTTTGGAAGATCATGGCATCGGCTTCGTTAAGCTTATCTACTTTCTCTTTGGCTTTTTTGTCGGCATCGGCATTGGCTTCTGCTTCTTTCTTCATTTTATCGATTTCTTCTTCGGTTAAACCTGAAGAAGCCTCGATACGGATATTTTGTTCTTTATTGGTTCCTTTATCCTTAGCAGAAACATTTATAATCCCATTTGCGTCAATATCGAAGGTTACTTCAATTTGAGGCACCCCTCTTGGTGCTGGCGGAATTCCGTCAAGGTGAAAACGTCCAATGGTTTTATTGTCTGTGGCCATTGGTCTCTCTCCCTGAAGTACGTGTATTTCTACAGAAGGCTGATTGTCTGCGGCTGTAGAGAACACTTGCGATTTTTTTGAAGGAATGGTTGTATTGGCCTCGATTAACTTGGTCATTACACCGCCCATGGTCTCGATTCCCAAAGAAAGCGGGGTTACATCTAGCAACAATACATCTTTAACGTCCCCGGTTAGTACACCACCTTGAATAGCGGCCCCAACGGCAACTACTTCGTCTGGGTTAACTCCTTTGGACGGTTTTTTGCCAAAGAATTTTTCTACTGCTTCTTGTACGGTAGGGATTCTTGTAGACCCACCTACCAAAATTACTTCATCAATATCGCTTTTTGAAAGTCCAGCACTTTTCAATGCTTTTTCGCAAGGTTTGATGGTTTTTTCTACCAAGTCGGCTATTAATTGTTCAAATTTAGACCTGCTCAATGTTTTCACCAAGTGTTTTGGTCCGCTTGCGGTAGCGGTAACATATGGTAAATTGATTTCGGTTTGATTTGCAGATGACAATTCAATTTTAGCCTTTTCGGCAGCTTCTTTTAATCGTTGCAATGCAATAGAATCTTTCCTTAAGTCTATATCTTCATCGGCTTTAAATTCTTCGGCCAACCAATCTATAATTTTTTCATCAACATCATCACCGCCCAAATGGGTATCGCCATCGGTTGCCAATACTTCAAAAACGCCGTCTCCCAGCTCAAGGATGGAAACGTCGTGCGTACCACCACCAAAATCGAAAACCACTATTTTCTGGTCTTCTCCTTTTTTGTCCAGCCCGTAAGCCAATGCAGCCGCGGTAGGCTCATTAATAATTCTTTCTACCTTTAAGCCTGCAATTTCACCGGCTTCCTTGGTTGCCTGACGTTGCGAATCGTTAAAATATGCTGGTACGGTAATAACCGCTTGCGTTACATCCTGACCCAAATAATCTTCGGCGGTTTTCTTCATTTTTTGAAGGATCATTGCCGATAATTCCTGTGGTGTATACAAACGTCCGTCTATGTCCACACGTGGTGTGTCGTTATCTCCTTTGGTTACTTTATAAGGTACTCTGTCTGCTTCTCTTTGAGACTCCGAGAATTTGTTCCCCATAAAACGTTTAATCGAATAAATAGTTTTATTTGGGTTGGTCACGGCTTGACGTTTGGCCGGGTCGCCAACTTTAATCTCGCCGCCTTCAACAAAAGCAATTACAGAGGGAGTCGTTCTTTTTCCTTCGGCATTAGGTATAACTACTGGCTCGTTCCCTTCCATTACGGAAACACAAGAGTTGGTTGTACCTAAGTCAATTCCAATAATTTTACTCATGTTTATGTTTTTATAGTGTTTGAAAAATCTTTTTTAATTCGGTTTGTAAAAGTCAATCTTTATGCCATGCCTAAAAAAATGACAAACTGTCATAAACAAAATGAACCACGCCAAGGCCCCGTGTAAACATTGCCCATGGAACGCACGTATGCTGACACCAATTGTTTTTATACTAATTTTGTTATCGATAAACATCCATATGGTATTAAGTTGAACCCTATAAAAAATGGCCTTGGAAGAAATTAGAAAACAGTTTGAAAAAAACGTTTCCATTACCGATGCAGATTGGCAGCTATTTGCCTCGAAATTAAAGCGGATGGAATACCCCAAAAAGTCCGTTATTTTAAAAAAGGGGAATATAGAAACCTCTCTTTCTTTTATTGAAAAAGGTATTGTGCGCTTCTATATACCAAAAATAGACAACGACCTTACCTTTAGTTTTTCATTTGCGAATTCGTTTGTAAGTGCATACGATTCTTTTTTAACGCAGACCCTTTCCACTTACAATGTGGAAACCATTACAGCAACGGTTCTCTGGCGGTTAACGTACAATGACCTTCAGGAAATATACCAAACAACACAAATTGGAAATACCATTGGCAGGATTGCAGGTGAAGACTTGTTTCTGAAAAAATCCAAACGGGAAATTTCACTGTTGAAAAATACTGCGGAAGAAAGGTATTTAAGTCTTTTTTTAGACAGGCCGGAATTAATTAAACAGATTCCGCTAAAATATATTGCATCGTATATTGGAATTACCCCACAAGCTTTAAGTCGGATAAGAAAGCGTATTTCTTAACTTGGGTTCATTGTGAAAAGCGTGGAAAGATTGGAACTTTGCAGAAACCTTTTTTGAAAAATTCATCTTAAAAAAACAATCAATGAAACCGCTAATTGTACTCATAGGCTCTTTTTTGTTTTCCGCTTTACTACTTAAATTAATACATCGGCATATCGATTATAAATTGGCTGCACGAATTGCAATGACCCTTATGCTGGTTTTTACCGCAATCGGCCATTTTGCTTTTGGCAAGGGCATGCAACAAATGTTGCCTGATTTTATTCCGTACAGGTTTGAAATTGTAATATTAACAGGCATTATGGAAATATGCTTGGCAATCGGACTGTTATTTCCCCAATATAGAATTATCGTTGGCTGGATGTTAATAGCTTTTTTTGTTCTGGTTTTGCCGGCCAATATCTATGCGGCCCTAAACCATATAAATTACCAAACCGGGGAATACAATGGAAACGGACTAACTTATCTTTGGTTTAGGGTTCCATTACAGCTATTCTTTATTGTATGGGTTTATTTTTCCAGTTTAAGGTAGGGTTAAACTACTGGAAATTACTTTTGACATTTTTTTAAGGTAACCTTCATTTAAATTTAATATTAACCAATCAACAACTTTAAACATTTATACTTTTAACTTCGGTAACAAAATGTATATTTGCCATCGCTAAAACGTTTTCGTTCATGGAGTGCATAAGTGTTTTTGATATGCTTAAAATTGGCGTGGGCCCTTCCAGTTCTCATACTTTAGGACCATGGAGAGCCGCCGAAAGATGGATTGCGGAGCTAAAGGAAATGGGACATTTTAAACAAGTGTCTGCAATTACCGTTCATGTATACGGCTCGCTTTCCCTAACCGGAAAAGGGCATGCTACCGACTTGGCCATCCTTTTGGGCCTTTCGGGTGCCGATCCTGAATACATCCCTATTGAGGACATTAATGGTATTGTTGCAAAAATTAAAAGTGAAGGCAGTTTAAGTTTTAACAATGAAAAGATTTTACCTTTTAATTATAAGGAAAACATTGTTTTTCACCGGGAATTTCTTCCTTTCCATGCAAACGGGCTCACTTTTGAAGCAAGACTGAGTTCTGGAAAAACGATTACAGAAACCTATTATTCCATTGGCGGTGGTTTTGTGGTCAAAGAAGAATTAATCCATGCCAAGGAAAATCTCAAGACCCTTAAAACATTTCCCTTTCCCACCCAAAAAGGAACAGAATTACTTGTGTATTGCCAACAGGAAAATGCCAATATTTCTGATATTGTTTTGGAAAACGAGCGGTCGCTCAGGACAGATATTGAAATAGACCGGGAACTATTGCGTATTTGGAATACCATGCTGGAATGCATGCATACGGGTTGCCATACGGAAGGTAACCTTCCCGGCGGGCTCAATGTACGCCGACGCGCATACGACACCCACCAGCGCTTAATGGGCAATGTACCCTATTCATCGCCTCAGGAATGGTTGGAAGCTATAAGAAAAACCGAAGTTAAATTCAGGCAAATTCTTAAATGGGTAAGTTGTTTTGCCATTGCCGTTAACGAAGTAAATGCTTCGCTAGGCAGGGTTGTAACGGCTCCAACCAATGGAAGTGCCGGGGTTATTCCTGCTGTTTTAATGTATTACCTGGTTATTGAAAACCATAACGCAGGATTTAATGAGATAAAAAAATTCCTTTTGGTTGCCGGGGAAATAGGGAGCATCTTTAAAAAAGGAGCCACCATTTCGGCTGCCATGGGCGGGTGTCAGGCAGAAATTGGCGTTTCCTCGGCAATGGCCGCGGGAGCCTTAACAGAATTATTGGGAGGAACCCCCGAACAAGTGCTCATGGCCGCAGAAATTGCCATGGAACACCATTTGGGATTGACCTGCGACCCCATTGGCGGACTCGTGCAGGTACCGTGCATTGAACGCAATTCCATGGGTGCCATAAAAGCAATTAATGCTGCCGAACTGGCACTGGATACCGACCCAAAAAATGCCAAGGTACCATTAGACAAAGTAGTAAATACCATGTGGGAGACTGCCAAAGACATGAACTCGAAATATAAAGAAACCTCCGAGGGCGGTCTGGCCGTTGGCGTGCATTTAAGCGATTGCTGATTGTATATCGGGAATTGATAGGAAAATGCATTTATTTTAATCCCCCTATCTCTTTAATAAAGTGGCCAAAATCCTAACAAAAAGCTAAAACATTTGGTATTGTAATATAATTTTAATCCTTTTGAAACGTTTATCCCAATAACAATAAAAAGATAACATTTATGAAATTATTTAAAACTATATTGAGTGTTTTATGTATTGTAACCATGTTTACTGCTTGTGGTTCTTCTGATGACGATTTTGCTTCCGGTCCGGATGTAGATGATTGCCTCGGGCTTGGAGACCCACAGCTAAAACTGTCTATTCAAGATACTTATACTACACTTCCCGGTAAGGTTTCGGTATTTTTTAAGGTGAATACACTTGAAGGCGAACCGGTATCAAACTTAACGGCAAACAATTTTAGCATCTACGAAAAAGGACGAAACGATAATTGCTACAAGCCTATATCGCCTTCCGAATCAAACGGGAGGATTTCCCCTAATTCGCAAATATTCAATACAAATACGCTTCTTGTACTCGATTTAAGTAACAGTGTATTAAGTTCCAGTTTAGAAGAATTAAAAACTGCATCGGTTAGTTTTGTTGAAGAAGTAATGCCCGCTACTCCTGATGAAAAATTTAAAATGGCCATTTATTGGTTCGACGGAAGCGATGAACTGCACGAATTAAACGCATTAACATCAGACCGTGCAGCGTTAACGACCGCAATCGACAGCATAACAAGCGACATAAGTCAAGACCCATCTACCGATTTGTACGGTGCGGTTATAAAATCTACCGATATAGCAACGGGAATACTCCAGGAAAACGAAGAACTTGATATCTTGGCAGCATCATCTGTAGTTGTTTTTACCGATGGAACCGATCAAGCTGCCCGTTATAGCGAAAGCGATGCCATTAATAAAGTAAAAAATGCCGACGAGAATATTTCTTTTTTCACCATTGGCCTTGGTAATGAAATCGACGAGAATGTCCTGACTCAAATTGGTAAAACCGGAAGTGCATTTGCCAGCAACAAAGAAGAGCTGGAAGATACTTTTCAGGATATCTCTGAAAATGTTGCAGGACAAGCCAATAGTTATTACCTATTTGAATACTGTAGTCCGAAACGAGACGGAAGCGGTGTTAACCAGCTGGTTATCCAAGCCAAGCGCGGTGAAGAGCAAGGCGCCATCCAAACAGAGTTTGACGCTACCGGGTTTACCGGAGGATGTAAATAAAACTTATTATTTAACGTGAGTTCGATATAAAAAAAGTAAAGTTTTCCCATACAAAAAGCAGAAAATTTAGTAAATTAAAGTACTGATTTTTAATTATTTAACTAAACTTTCCGCTTATGCTTTCTATTGATAAAATTACAGAAATTTTTTATCTTATCGATGAATTCTGCAAAGAATTTGAAAAAGTAACCCATGAATCTGCTCTTGAAAAGGATACGGCGAGCAAAAAAAGAAACCGGAAATCAAAATTGTCCGATAGTGAAGTAATAACCATTATGGTGTTATTCCATTATAAACAATTCAGGAGCCTAAAACAAAAGGTGCATATGCAAGGAGAGTTTCCGCAGACCGTGTCCTACAACCGTTTTGTTGAATTACAACAAAGAGCAGTGCTCCCAATGGCCATATTTCTTAAAACATGCTGTCTGGGACGTTGTACTGGCATTTCCTTTATAGACTCGACTCCTTTACGGGCATGCCATATAAAAAGGGAGAAACAGCATAAGACTTTTAAGGGCATGGCTGTAAAGGGACAATGCTCCATAGGTTGGTTCTTTGGTTTTAAGTTGCATTTAATTGTCAACGACAGAGGGGAAATATTGGACTTCATGCTTACCCAAGGGAATGTTGACGACAGGGAGCCTTTGAAAAACATGGGTTTTCACAAACGTATCTTTGGGAAGATTTATGGTGATAAAGGGTATATAGGCAAAGACTTGTTTGAACAACTCATTGTGGATGGGGTCCATTTGGTAACCAAGATTAGAAAGAACATGAAAAATTGCCTGATGCTCTTACAGGATAAGGTCATGCTTAGAAAACGGGCTTTGATTGAAACCATAAACGATGAGCTTAAAAACCAATGCCAAATAGAACACACCAGACACAGAAGCTTTGAGAATTTTATAACAAACCTCCTTTCAGGATTGATTGCTTATTCATTCTTTGACAAAAAACCATCCTTAAATCTTGAAATCATTGATGAAAGACTTGTTGCTTAAATCGAACTCACGTTATTTAATAACACTTAAAAGCAAAAAAAGAGCCTTTTAAAAAGGCTCTTTTTTTATGATTGATATTCTTTTACGATATTCATCCTGAGTTTTCTAAAATAGTCTTCCGCCAGCCAATCTCTATAATTCTTGGTGCTTTTGCTTATACAATACGAGTATCTTTTTATACGGCTGTCTATATCCTCTTTTAGCTCCATTGCCAGCATTCTCGCCTCGTATGCATCATCACTATTGTCAACGCACATTTTGGTGTGCTGTGTCAAAGAACGTTCCAATATTACTTTAGAACGCAATCCTTTTTTAATAGTTTCATCATAAATTTCTTCAATATTAAGAGAAACATCGGCAGTATTTTTAAATTTTTCACGGAGTTTTGGCGGCATTTCGTAAACAAAATTGCTTTCAATTTCCTCATCGTCCTTAATATTTTCCAAATAAAAATCGGGATACCTAAAAATGTGCTGCCAGTCTACCGGCTCGCTCCATAAACCAAACCGGGCAACGTTATTGCCCAAATCTATCACTTTAAACTTATTTTTATTTGGTAACACGCGCGAACCACGGCCTATCATTTGAAAATAAAGTGTTAGCGACCGCGTGGCACGGTTTAAAATAATGGTCTCTACAGATGGCTCGTCAAAGCCAGTGGTTAAAATACTTACCGAACTTAAAATAGCATCGGGCGTGTTTTTAAACCATTTCAAAATTGCCTTACGCTCTTTGTTGCTGTGCGTATTATCTAAATGCCTCACCGGATAACCGGCTTCCCTGAACATTTCGTAAACATACCAAGATGTGTTAATCCCGTTGTTAAAAATAAGGGTTTTGGTCCCTTTGGCCTTTTCTTCGTATGCATGCAGCAGCTTTTCCTGCATTTCCAGGTTTGAATACAGTGCCTCTGAAGATTTTACCGTATAATCGCCATTGATACCAATTTTTAAGGTCCCAAGACCCACATCAAACGAAAAGGTATCGGCTTTTGCCAAAAAACCCTTGTCGATAAGTGTCTTTATGGCTTCCCCGATAATCAGCTCATTGTAATTATCCTTCATGGGAAGCTTTATATTCGAGCTCAACGGGGTTGCGGTAACACCAAGGATAAAACTGTTTTTAAAATAAGACAATAGTTTTCTAAAAGAATTGTAATGCGCCTCATCTATTATTACAAGACCTACGTCTTCTATCTCCAGCTTGTTGTCGTTCAGCCTGTTTTTTAAGGTTTCTACCATGGCAACAAAGCACATATAGTCCTTTTGGTCGGGCAATTCCTTAACCTTGCTGTTTATAACCTTATTTTTGACGTTAAAGCCACGCAGCATTTTGGAGGTTTGCTTACTTAGTTCTATTCTATGCGTAAGCACCACCACTTTTTTATTGTTTTCCTGAATATACCTTCGTACAATTTCAGAAAAAATAACTGTCTTCCCCCCACCTGTTGGCAATTGGTACAAAAGGTGGTAATTATGCGGCTTGTTATGTATACGATCAAAAATCTCGTCTATTGCCCCTTTTTGATAATCGTAGAGCTCCTTTTTTTCTTCTTCTTCAATCGCAAACATGCTTTCTTTTTAGGTAAATGGTTAAACGGGCAAATTTAGCTAGTTTTATCCTTAAAGTGAAATTTTCGACAGAGATAAACACAAGATTAACAAAGAAGTGGCTTTTTTTTCAGCCTAAAAATCAAAAATCACTGGAAATGAAGCTTTTATACAATACTTAACATAATCGCTATGGTCGTTCCATATATTTATCCTAGCTTCGCACTTTATTAAAAACTCAAGCCCGCAAAAATGCTGGCAATAATTAAAATGTATATATGAGTCAAGTAAAGGAAAACGACACAGTTAAAGTTCATTACACGGGAAAATTGGAGGACGGTCAAGTTTTTGACAGTTCACTGGAAAGAGAACCATTGGAATTCACGCTTGGTCAGGGACAATTAATCCCCGGGTTTGAAAACGGAATTTTAAACATGTCGGTTAACGAAAAGAAGACTATCAATATTCCTTCTGCAGAAGCTTATGGTGACATAAGGGAAGAATTGTTCCAGGAAATCCCTAAAGCAGAACTTCCAGAAAACATAGAACCAAAAAAAGGAATGGGGCTTGTTTCCAGAACTCCTGACGGAAGAGAAATACAATTGGTGGTTGCCGATGTAAAAGACGCGTCGATTGTAGTAGATGCCAACCATCCATTGGCAGGAAAAGACCTTACCTTTGAAATTGAAGTATTGGAGATTAAATAGTTTTTTAATCCACTTAATAACAAACGCCTGATGATTTATTTCTCAGGCGTTTTTTTGTAATAGCTTCTTCCTAAAGGAAAAAACATGCCCGTAAATCTTAAAATTATCCTAAAAAACAGGGTTTTAAGACATTAAAAGGGAGTTGTATTTGCTTTTCTGGAAAAAAAATGTTATTAATGCTAGGTTATTATCAATTTATAGAAAAAAATACATGAGACAACTTAAAATTATAAAGCAGGTAACCAACCGCGAGTCGAAATCTTTAGATAAGTATTTGCAAGATATAAGCAAGATTGATATGATTACTGCCGATGAAGAAGTAGAATTGGCACAGCGTATCCGTGAAGGCGATCAGGTTGCCCTAGAAAAGTTAACAAAAGCTAACTTACGCTTTGTGGTTTCGGTTGCAAAACAATATCAAAATCAAGGGCTTAAATTGCCCGACCTTATCAACGAAGGCAATTTGGGCTTGGTAAAAGCTGCCAAAAGGTTTGATGAAACCCGTGGTTTTAAATTTATATCGTATGCAGTTTGGTGGATACGCCAATCTATTTTACAGGCATTGGCAGAGCAGTCGAGAATAGTAAGGCTGCCGCTTAATAAAATTGGGTCCATCAATAAAATCAATAAAGCATACTCTTTTCTGGAACAAGAGCACGAAAGGGCCCCTTCGGCCGAAGAGATCGCAAAAGAACTGGACATGACCGTTAAGGACGTAAAACAGTCCATGCGGAATTCGGGAAGGCACCTTTCCATGGACGCCCCTTTAAAAGAAGGGGAAACATCCAATTTGTACGATGTGGTCCGCTCTGGCGAGTCCCCTAACCCGGACAAAGACCTGTTGCACGATTCCTTAAACATTGAAATAAACCGTGCCCTGGAAACGCTTACCACCCGTGAAGCCAATGTAATCAGGCTAAACTATGGCATTGGCGACCAACAGCCCATGACCTTGGAAGAAATAGGCGATGTATTCGACCTTACCAGGGAGCGCGTTAGGCAGATCAGGGAAAAAGGCATTAGAAGACTCCGCCATAATTCCAGAAGTAAAATTTTAAAAATGTATTTAGGCTAAAAAGTTTTAATCAATAATTTATATCCCGCTTCATCCAAGCGGGATTTTTTTTCGTATACATAAGCAGTGGCTTCACCATAACTTTAATACACCTTTAACCAAAAGACATTAAAAAAAATTGTTTGTTTGTAATCTATGGATAAGATAAAAGCCTATTTAAAAAAATATAAAAAGCAACTGCTCATCGCTTTGGCGAGTTTTTTTGGACTCATCATTGTTTTTGTATTAAGTGTGTATTTAGGGGCCTGGGGGCATATTCCTTCTGAAAAGGAGCTTTCTGAACTCAACCTGAACGAAGCCACAGAAATATTGTCAAACGACGGCAGGCTCATTGGGAAACTGTACATAAACGACAGGCAGCCAATCCCTTTTGACAGTATTCCAGAAACGCTTATCAATGCACTTGTAGCTACAGAAGATGCCCGTTTTTACGAGCACAACGGCGTGGACAATAAAAGTTTGCTTCGTGTTTTTTTTAAAACAATCCTGCTCCAAGACGAGTCATCGGGTGGCGGGAGCACCATTACCCAACAGTTGGCAAAGAACCTATACCCTAGAAAAAGCCTGGGCTCATTGGGAATAATTGTGCATAAATTAAGAGAATCCATAATTGCCAAAAGGCTGGAAGATGTATATTCAAAAGATGAAATTTTATTGCACTATTTAAATACGGTTCCGTTTAGCGACAATACCTACGGAATAGAAAGTGCCTCAAAACACTTTTTCAATAAAACAGCATCGCATTTGTCCATTGTTGAAGCCGCTACGCTCGTGGGCTCGTTAAAAGCCACTTATTATTACAATCCAAAATTATTTCCAAAAAGGAGCATGCAACGGAGAAACGTAGTGCTTTATCAAATGAAAAACTACAAATACCTCGATGAAGAAGCATACGATACCCTTTCTAAAGACACCTTAAAACTGGACATCCAGCAATATAGCTACAACGACGGCATGGCGCCTTATTTTAGGGAACATGTAAGGCTATATTTAAAAGATTGGCTGAAAGAGTACAACCAGAAAAAAGATACCACCATAAATATTTATACCGACGGATTAAAAATACATACCACTATTAATTATGAAATGCAAAAATTGGCCGAAGAAGCCATTAAAGAACATTTAAGCAAGCTTCAGCAACAATTTGAAGAAAGTTATGGAGAAAAGGCTCCGTGGCTTACCAACAAGCTTCTTATAAAT
This sequence comes from Galbibacter pacificus, assembly GCF_029603165.1. Classification (GTDB taxonomy): domain Bacteria; phylum Bacteroidota; class Bacteroidia; order Flavobacteriales; family Flavobacteriaceae; genus Galbibacter; species Galbibacter pacificus. The sequence goes on along the minus strand of NZ_JAQSVC010000002.1, from coordinate 369,677 downwards.
ACTGCACTGAAAAAAACAACTTCTTATAAAAAATTGGCCAATGCCAGCTTGAATGACGCCCAGATTATGGATTCCCTTCAGAAAGAAAAAGAAATAAAAGTTTTTGAATGGGATAGCATTTCTAAACAAAACTTGAGTACGGTAGATAGCCTAAAACATTATTTAAAATATTTAAATTGTGGGTTTGTATCCGTTAACCCAAAAAATGGCGCCCTGCAAACATGGGTCGGCGGAATTGACTACGAGTTTTTTAAATACGACCATGTAATACAAAGTAAGCGCCAAGTGGGGTCTACCTTTAAACCTTTTGTTTACACTACTGCCATTGAAAATGGATTGGACCCGTGCACGTATTTTTCGGTGGAGCCCGTTTCTTACGAAAACCTAAAAGGCTGGACCCCAGAAAATGCCTCAAAAGACGAAGATGAAGAATACATGAACTATTCCATGGAATACGCATTGAGCAATTCCATTAACACAATTGCCGTAAAAGTACTGGAAAAAGCAGGTATAAAAAATACCATATTGCAGGCACAAAAAATGGGCATTACCTCTGCCCTGCCAGAAGTTCCTTCGTTAGCTTTGGGTACGGCAGAAGTTAGCGTCATGGAAATGGCAAAAGCCTATACTTCATACGTAAATAACGGAATTCCCGCTACGCCCTTTTTTATAACAAAAATAGAAGACGATCATGGAAATGTCTTGATGGAACACGAAAAACCGGAAGAAAACGAAAAAGCTATTTCTGACACCACTAGGGAAGTTATGCTGGAAATGATGAAAGCTACAATTAATAGCGGTACAGCAACCCGGTTACGGGGTACGTATGGACTAAAAAACGATATAGCCGGAAAAACAGGTACCACCCAAAATAATAAGGATGCGTGGTTTGTGGGCATTACACCGGCATTGGTAAGCGTAACCTGGGTTGGGCTGGACAATCACCAAATAGGCTTTAAAACAACGGCCATGGGGCAAGGTGCTAATGCTGCCTTACCTATATTTGGCTTATGGTTGCAAAAAATGAACAAACAAAAAGAGTTAGATGCCATTACACAAACAACATTTAAAACTCCATCAAAAGAAATATTGGAAAGCCTTGATTGCAACCCGGAAAAACGCGATGGTTTTTTTAAAAGATTGTTCAACAATCCAAATAAAAAGAAAAGCAGGAAATTTAAAAGCAAGAAGTAACTATTTTATTACACTTCTTTTATGTTAAATTTGTATCGCTTAATTAAACCTTTATGGAAGATAAAGAGGAATTATTGACCCAACTTAGTTGCCACGTTCACGATTGGTTGTTAAATCAAGGATATGCATTGGGAACCGCTCAAAAAATCAATTTATTAATCAATATTCTTGTAGTTGGTGTTTTTATTTACGTAATAGATCTTATTTTAAGGACTTTTGTGGTTAAGTTTTTTTATTCTTTTACAAACAAAAGCAAAACAACTTTTGATGATTATTTGGTAAAGAGCAATTTTCCAAAGTTTGTTGCGCACATCATTCCTTTTATATTAATCAAGCGCCTTATCCCCTATGTTTTTGTAGATTTCCCAACACTGGAGACCTTTCTTTTAAAAGCTACGGATATTTATTTAATACTGCTTATTGTATTTATTTTAAGGAGTATTGTAAGGAGCATAAAAAATTACCTTCGTACCACCGACCGCTTTTATGATAAGCCTTTGGATAGTTATGCACAGGTTGTTATTATTTTTATATGGTTTATAGGAATTGTTTTTATTTTTTCTGAACTCACCGGCTATTCCATTGTAAAGTTTATTACCGCACTGGGTGCTGCATCGGCCATTTTATTGCTTGTTTTTAGAGACACCATATTGGGTTTTGTTGCCAGCATACAAACTTCTACCAACGACATGGTACGCATTGGCGATTGGATTACCATGGAAAAATATGGGGCCGATGGCGATGTAGTTGAAATTAACCTTGCAACGGTAAAAGTTAGAAATTTCGATAATACCATTACCACTATTCCAACTTACGCACTTATTTCCGATTCTTTTAAAAACTGGAGAGGAATGCAAGAAAGTGGCGGTAGGCGTATTAAAAGGGCAATTTTTATAAAAGCGTCGAGCGTGAAATTCCTTTCACAAGAAGAATTGAAAAAATTCCAGAGCATTCAGGCCGTGCAGCAATATATTGAGCACAGGCAACGCGATATCAATAAGTTCAATACAGAACAGGGCTACGACAAAGACCTCAATATTGTTAACGGAAGGAACCAAACCAACCTTGGTGTCTTTAGGAAATATTGCGATTTGTACCTGCAAAATCATTCGGCCACAAATAAAGACCTTATGATTATGACCCGTCATATGGCGCCTACCCCCGAAGGGATCCCTCTTGAAATTTATGTTTTTTCAAGTGATAAGCGATGGGAAAACTACGAACGTATTATGGCAGATATTTTTGAGCACATAATTGCAGCGGTCCCACATTTTGATCTTGAAATATTTGAAAGTCCTTCCGGTTCGGACCTACAGAATTTTATGAAGAACCGCCAGTCAAATTAATTGATTATTGTTGAAATTGATTGAACCATAAACTTTACTGTTATATCATTGAGCTACATTAACATGTCGGATCAATAATACAATACTCCGTATGCTTTAAAAAAGCTTGGGATTTTCTCCATCTTTGGTTTTAGGAATCTTTAAATCTGTTCCCAATTCCTTATTTAGCTTTTTAATAAAATAAGCCGATAATAAAGGGGATTCTTTTTCCAAGTTTTGATGCACAAAAAAATTAATATTGGAAAGGCCTTCGTCATGCCAAATCTTTAATCTATTCACCCAATCGTCAAGACGCTCGTAATCGGTAGCGTGATTGGCACCTACATACCTTATAAAAGCTTCATTGGTGGTTAAACGCATATGTAAAAGATCTCGTCTTCCGGCCGTGTCCACAAGTACATTGGTTACATTGTTTTCTTCTAATAAATGATATAATTCCTGAGCTACTTTTTCGTCGTTAAACCAATCTGTATGCCTAAATTCAACTGCTAGGCCAAACTCTTTGGGCCATTGTTCAATGAAATGTATTACACGGTCAAAGTTTTTCGGTCCAAAATTATTATGCATCTGCAAAAATATGGTCCCTAACTTGTCTTTAAAATGCGAAACACCGTCTAAGTATTCTGGGAGAAATTTTTCAGGTTCGATAAGCCTTTTCATATGGCTTACCATTTGATTGACTTTTGGAAAAAATTTAAAATCGGCTGGTACCTTTTCATACCATTTATCAAACTGATCGATTGGAAAATTCCTATAAAAAGTAGAGTTCATTTCAATTGAATTGAATTGAGAACTGTAATACGACAACTCATCTTTTGTGCCTCTTGGATAAAAACCTTTTAAATCTTGCTTGTTCCATTTTGCACAACCAACATGCACTTTTAATTTTGCGGTTTTTGTTTTTTTCTTTTTAAGGATTACTTCGGTCTCGGGATGATCTTTCGGTAGCTTAAAATCTATATTTTCAGGATTATTTACTTTTCCAAATTTCATTTCATCAAAAAAATTAAATTTATATATTCTATAATAGTAGCAATCAATTTACAAAAATTGCAATTCTTCAAATAATCTTTTATTAGTTTTTTATTAGCTTTTCATTAAGTTATATGTATAGTTTATATGCTATTATCAAATTAGCAGTCTTTGCTCGTTTTATATATTCTTTTCTCAAAAAAGTTAATTAAAATTTTAATATTCGATTAATTTTTAGCTAATTTTAACCGAATTATGAATTCATTAACATAATTTTGCTAACTATATTGTCTAACCAAAATTAAATGTGTGAAAAACTATTTGACAACTTTCAAACAGCTATTTTTCCCTTTAATATTTGCACTTTTTAGTGTAAGTATGTATGCTAACAAGGGAGGTCTTATTAAAGACAACTCAACAAATCTTCAACAACAAATTACAGGTACAATTATCGACGCCGAGACCGGAACACCAATTCCCGGGGCGAACGTTGTTGAAAAAGGAACTACAAATGGAACAACAACCGATTTTGACGGAAACTATTCCATTACCGTAAGCGCAGACGCTACTTTGGTTTATTCCTATATTGGATATCAAAACCAAGAGATTCCCGTTAATGGGCAAACCACAATCGACGTTACCCTTTCTGCAGATGTTACAGCACTGGATGAAATTGTAGTGGTAGGTTATGGTACCCAACGTAAAAAGGATTTAACTGGAGCAATCTCTGTAGTAGATACAGAAGAATTAACACAGCAGCCCTCTGCTGATGTTACCAATCAATTACAAGGGCGTGTTTCCGGGGTAACAATTACCGGAGGTGGACAACCAGGGGAAGCCCCCCAGGTAAAAATTCGTGGGGCCAACACCTTTGGCAACAACACCCCCCTTTATGTTGTAGATGGCATCCCCACTGATGGAATTGGTGATCTAAATCCAAATGATGTAGAAACCATGCAGGTACTTAAAGATGCGGCTTCAGCTTCAATCTATGGTTCCCGTGCTGCAAATGGAGTTATCATTATTACCACAAAAAAAGGTAAAGGTAAGATGAAGGTGTCTTATGACTCCTACTACGGAGTACAGATGGTACAAAGTGGAAACCCATGGAATATCTTAAATTCTCAAGAAATGGCCGACTTAAACTGGATAGCGCAACGCAATACCAATCCAGGTGAATCCCCAAGCAGTGATCAATATGGGGACGGGGCCAATCCCGTATTACCAAATTACATTGCACCGGTGGGGGCCAATTCAGTAGATGAGTCATTGTATAATGTCGATCCAAATTATACAAATTCAGGAGACGTAAATGATTTTTATAGAATTGTACGCGCCAACAAACAAGGCACCAATTGGTTCCAGGAAATTTTTAGTCCGGCCAGTATTCAAAGTCATAACCTATCGGTAAGTAGTGGTAGTGATCAAGGCAGCTATCTATTCTCTTTAAATTACTTTAACCAAGAAGGAACTTTAATTAATACATACTTAAAACGTTATACCATTAGAGCCAATGCTACCTACAATATTGGAAAAAATGTTCGTATTGGGGAAAATATGAGTTTTACCATTCGTGACAATCCACAAATTGATGCCCTTACAGAAGGAAGTGGCATCGGGATGGCATTTAGAAATCAGCCTATTATTCCCGTATATGATATTATGGGCAATTATGCCGGTTCCTTTGGTAGTGGTTTGGGTAATGCTAAAAACCCGGTGGCTATTATGGACAGGACCCGAAATAACAGAGGGGTATCTTCAAGGATTTTCGGAAATGTTTTTGCCGAAGTTGACTTTTTAAAGCACTTTACTTTTAGAACCAGTTTCGGAGGCCAATATTTTACAGATAGTTTTAACTCTTTCCAGTTTCCTGAATATGAAAACTCTGAAAATTTAACCGTAAACCAATATACGGAAGGAGCTGCTACCAACTTTAATTGGACATGGACCAATACCGTTAAATATCAAAATTCATTTGATGAAAAGCATAACTTAACAGTATTATTGGGTACTGAAGCCTATCAAAACAAAGGGCGCGAAGTTGGTGGTACTACTCAAAATTACTTCTCTTTCGACCCAGATTATGTAACCTTAGATACTGGATCGGGTACGCAAACAAACTACAGTCTTAAATATCAGGATCAATTGGCATCGGTTTTTGGTAGACTAGACTACAATTTTAGTGATCGTTATTTAGTAAGTGCTACTATTCGTCGTGATGGATCCTCACGGTTTTTAGAAAATCAATACGGTTGGTTCCCTGCCTTTAGTGCTGGTTGGAACATAACCAATGAAAGCTTTTTCCCGGAAACTAATTGGTTAAACGACCTTAAAATAAGAGGTGGTTATGGTACTATGGGTAACCAGTTAAATGTAGATCCACAAAACTCATTCACAACTTTCCTTGGAAATCAGCAAGGTTCATATTATGCCATTGGCGGTAGTAATGAGGGTACATCAGAAGGGTTTTCTCAATCAAGAATCGGAAATCCAGGTGCGCAATGGGAAAAGAATATCAATACAAATATTGGTATAGATGCTTCACTATTCAACAACTCCGTGCAAATTACAGCCGATTATTATAAAAAAACAGTAAAAGACCTTTTATATAATCCAAACTTGCCAGCTACAGTAGGCGCGGCAACAGTACCATATATAAATGTTGGAGAAATGAAAAATAGTGGTATTGACATTGATATTTCTACCTTCTTCAACATAACCAAAGATTTAAAACTTAATACATCAGTGACATTAACTTCTTATGATAATGAAATTATAAGAATCACCGATGAATTGCAGTATTTTGATTTAGAAGGAAGACGTTTTAACGGTAGCTCAATTATTAGAAATGCCGAAGGACATTCAATAAGTCAATTTTTTGGATATCAAATAGACGGGTTCTGGAATTCCCAAGCAGAAATAGATCAAGCAAATGCCGATGCCGTTGCCGCAACTGGAAATGCTAACGCTACATATCAAAGTGATGTTGCCGTAGGTAGATTTAGATATGCAGATACAAACGGAGATAATATTGTAAATGCTGACGACAGAACTTTTCTTGGAAATCCAAATCCTGATTTTACATATGGTTTGAATATAGAATTATTATATAAAAATTGGGATTTTAGTATGTTCTTATATGGGTCTCAAGGAAATGATATATGGAACAATGTACGCTGGTGGACCGATTTCTATAGTTCGTTTCAAGGAGCTAAAAGTAAAACAGCTTTGTACGATTCTTGGACACCAGATAACCATAATGCCAGGGCTCCAATTCAAGAAACTACTGGGTCTACTAGTACAGCGGGTGTCCCTAACTCATATTTTGTAGAAGACGGCTCTTATTTAAGGGCAAAACAAATGCAATTAGGGTATTCGTTACCGTCATCAATTCTTGATAAAATACACCTTACCAAGCTACGTTTGTACGCACAAATGGTAAATGCTTTTACAATTACCTCTTATTCTGGACTTGATCCGGAAATATCTGGGGGATCTGTAAACTTTGGTATCGATGAAGGTGCCTATCCTAACCAAAGACAATTGTTGTTTGGACTTAATGTAATATTTTAATTATGTACACTAAAAAAAGAAAATATATGAAAATTATAAAAAGAATAGGCTATATATACACTCCTATTTTAATCTTTATGCTGGCTTTGGGGTCATGTGCCGATAGCTTTTTGGAGCAACCTACCATTGGTGCGCTCCCTGAAGATCAAGTGGCAACTCAAACAGGTGTTGAAGCCTTGTTAATTGGTGCTTATGCCGCTTTGGACGGTCAAGGAAATTCTACCGGTGGAGAAGCTTTGGGAGGTGGAAATCCATGGGAAGCCGCTCCCGATAATTGGATTTATGGTACTGTTGTTGGCGGTATAGCCAGTAAAGGAAGTTTTGGTGGGGATCAACCCGCAATTGACCCTATTGCCAAATTTATTGCTGATCCTTCCAATGGCTTTTTTAATACCAAGTGGAGAGCCACATATGAAGGTATAAAAAGGTGCAACAATACCATTTATTACTGTAATGAAGCCGAGGATATTTCAGAAGGAGATAAAACGAAAATTATGGCAGAAGCCCGATTTTTAAGAGGGCATTATTATTTTGAACTAAAAAAAATGTTCAATATGGTTCCTTGGATTGATGAAACCACAGAGGATCCAAAGCAACCCAACGATCAGGACATTTGGCCTATGATAGAAGCTGATTTTCAGTATGCTTACGACAACTTACCTCCTACTCAAGGTGAATTTGCAAGAGCCAATAAATGGGCCGCCGCCGCTTATTTGGGAAAAACTTATTTATATCAACAAAAATTTTCAGAAGCCAAAACCATTTTTACCGATGTAATTAATATGGGGGTAAATTCCGGAGGTGAAAAATACGATCTCGTTCCTGATTTCAAAGATAATTTTGATGCAGCAACCGAAAATAATGCCGAAACGGTATTCGATATCCAAATGGTCGCTAATGACGGAACCGGAACTATTGCTAATTCCAATCAAGGCGGAAAATTAAACTTTCCATATAACAGTCCGTTTAGATGTTGTGGCTTTTTACAGCCAACACAAGACTTGGTAAATTCCTATAAAACTGATGAAACTACCGGTTTGCCAGATTTGGATAATTACAACCAAAACCCTGTTAAAAATGATATGGGTGTTGCAGCTGATGATTCCTTTACACCCTATACAGGTTCTCTTGACCCCCGCGTGGATTGGACAGTGGGCCGTCGTGGCGTCCCCTTCCATGACTGGGGAGACCATCCCGGCGCTGCTTGGGTACGAGATCAAGCATACGGTGGCCCTTATGCCCCTAAAAAGAACATCTATTGGCAAGCAACACAAGACAAATATGCCGATCAGAGTTCATGGGCTCCTGGTACAGCTATTAACGTGCATATAATCCGTTTTGCCGATGTTTTATTAATGGCTGCCGAAGCAGAAGCACAAGCAGGAAGCCTTGACCTAGCTATGGGATATGTAAACCGTGTTAGAGAAAGAGCAGCAAATCCCAATGGTTTCTTAAAGGAATATGAAGATGAAAGTGACCCAATGGCTGGGTTTGATGAAACTACCAATGCTGCAAATTACAATATAAGCGATTATACCACTGCGCAGTTTGGTTCTCAAGAAGATGCCCTAAAAGCCATCTATTTTGAAAGAAAACTGGAATTGGCCATGGAAGGTCACCGTTTCTTCGACCTTGTAAGGTGGGGTATTGCAGAGCAAACATTAAATGCTTATTTTGCATATCAAGGCTCTATAACAACCGACGTACGTGGCGGTAAGTTCATTCCGGGAAAGAGTGAGTATTTTCCAATTCCACAGGCGCAAATTGACTTAAGTGTTGACGCATCTGGAGAACCAACATTAACACAAAATCCGGGGTATTAGCAATAAATAAAATGCAATACACTCAAAACCTCCGAAATTTGACTTTCGGAGGTTTTTTATTTTACATAAACCGTTTTAATGTTCACAAATTCTTTAATACCAAAACTACCCAATTCCCTACCATAGCCAGATTGTTTTATTCCACCAAATGGCAACCTTGGATCCGATTTTACCAATTCGTTTATAAAAACGGCACCTTCTTGAAATCTGGGAACCAATTTTAAGGCTTCGTCAATATTTTCTGTAAATAAAGAAACCCCAAGCCCAAACTCAGAAGTATTCGATATTTCTATAGCTTCTTCAATAGTTTTAAATGTTTTTATGGCAATTACCGGCCCAAACGTTTCTTCTATAAAAACAGGCATCTCATTTGTGACGTCTGTTAAAATGGTAGGTGGATAATAAGCCTGTTTCCGTTTTCCGCCCAATAAAACGTGTGCACCCATTTTAAGTGAATCTTCAACTTGTTTCTCTAAATCTTCTGCCAGGGATTCCCTTGCCAAAACCCCAATATAAGTTTTTTCATTCAATGGATCCCCGCTTTTTAATTGCTTCACTTTAACAATATATTTTTCTGTAAATTCTTCAGCAATAGCTTCGTGCAATAATAACCTTTTGGCGGCAATGCAACTCTGACCCGTATTTTGGTACCTGGCATTCACCCCTATTTCTACGGCCTGATCTATATTGGCATCTTTTAAAACTATAAAAGCATTGTTTCCGCCCAGCTCTAACACCGATTTTTTTATTTCTTTTGCCGCAGTGCTTGCAACAGCACTTCCTGCAGGTTTACTTCCAGTAAGGGTAACCGCTCTTATTTTTGGGTTTTTTATCACACTATCAACTTTGCTGCTGCCAATAACCAAGTTTTGAAACAATCCTTTTGGAAATCCTGCATCCTCAAAGATTTGTTGTATGTTATTTGCGCTTTGCATTACCGAAGAGGCATGTTTTAAAACTCCTGCATTTCCTGCCATTAGTGCTGGGGCCGCAAACCTAAACACTTGCCAAAAAGGATAATTCCATGGCATAACGGCCAAAATAACTCCCAAAGACTCAAATGAGACATAGCTTTTTTTTGCATCGGTAGGAATCTGCTTCTCCAACAGGAACTCTTTTGCATTTTCTGCATAATAATCGCATACCCATGCGCATTTTTCAACTTCGGCTATTGCTTGCTTTATGGGTTTTCCCATTTCCTCGCTTATGGTCGAAGCATATTCTTTTTTATTTGCCAAAAGTATTTTGGCTGCATGCAGCATCAATTGAGAGCGTTCTTTAAAGGATGTATTTTTCCACTCGTTATATACCGCGTCTGCCTTGTTTATCTGCTGGGCTATTTCTGCATCGGTAAGTTCTGTAAAACTGCATATCTTATTGCCCGTATATGGGTTTATGGAATAAATCATATTCTTTTTCTACTAAATTACTATTTTGTTAATGCTTCTTTCTTAAAGATGTGTTATTGTTTATAACATGGTTGAAAAGTATCTTTTTTTTAAATTTTTGTAGCTAAATATATTCATAACTTTAAAGAAACTTCTCTATTATGGATACCAGAACAACGGATTTGCTTAGTGTACGTCCAGAAATTCCATCAGCATCAGTTTATGATTCAATGAGTAAAGACGAACGTTTCCAGAACGTTACTTTAAGGCCTATTATTAAACTGCAAAACGATTTATTGTTGGAAGCTTTTATAAATTATGCCAACAAGCACAAAGGCGTATTTTTTACTTTATCGCTGGAAAAAAGATTTCTGTATATCGACAATGCCATTCAAAAGGACATTAAGTTTAGGAACTCTTTAAAAGGAATGGTTATTGGACAGTTTACCGTAGATGAATATTTAATTTACATTGAAAACTCGTCTGCCTTGAACAAAAGGATGATGAATTTGGTTATTGAAAGGTTAAAAGATCAAATTCAGCTTTTGGAGCACGAAATAGTTGCTTGATTTTTTATATGATTTTTATGATTTAAGTTTTCATTATCTGTTAATTTTACATAACTGCTCATTTTAAATTTAGATAATGAACAAGGAACAGCTTTACCATAAATGTATCGACATTTTAAACGAAAGGATTGAACGTTACAGAGCCGAAATCAACATTATAAAGGAATCTGCAGAAAACGAGGACAAAACCAAGGGAGATGAAGGCGAAGGCAGCAGCGGCAATGGCTACGGAAGTAATTTTACCAAGATACTGGAATATCTTGAAGAGGCCAACAGCCTTAAGGCTAAACTCAAACAGGTCGATATTTTTCAAACCAACGACACCGTGAAGCAAGGGAGTCTTGTAGCATGCAGTAATGGAAATTTTTTCTTGTCTATCCCGCTGGGCAAAATAATTTTGGATGGCCAAACATTTTTTGCCATTTCCAAAGAGGCTCCTGTTGGTCAGTTGCTTATTGGTAAAAAAATTGGAGATAGCATTAGCTTTAATAACAATACCTATGTAGTTGAAAAAATATATTAATCAATTAAAGAAACCCCGTTTAGGTCGGTTGTCAACACGTCGCTCATGTAATCAAAAAACGGGCGGATTGCTTTAAACGATTCGTCTACAGTATCGATAAACCCAGAAGATGTAGCTTCTTTGTCGGTAAATTTCTTGGTAACCACATATTGCTTTTTTCTTATAAGGTCGATGGCTGTATGTTCCCGGTCGAAACCTTTTGGCGCCGTTTTAAGTTCTTCGCCTTTAAGCTGACCAAAAGTATCCCTAAATTTTTTTTCACTAAGAATTTCCCTTATTTCATCATCATCCAGTTCAAATTCTTTTCTTATCCGCAATAAATCTTCCTTTTCGGGAGCCCAAAAGCCACAGGCCAGAAAAGTATTTCCGGGCTCAATATGCAAATAATACCCGCCCCGTAACCTAGGTTTCGTCCGCTTAAAACTCCCCGAAAAATGTTCTTTATAAGGTTGTTTATTAGCAGAAAAACGAACATCCCTATAAATTCTAAACATTTTCATGTCTTCGATATCGTCATGAAGGCGTAGCTTTTCCATTAAAGCCTGATAAAATGCCTTAACTTCTTGTTGCTCTTTTTTAAATGTTTCTTTATGTTCATTAAACCAGTCTCTATTGTTATTGTCCTTCAGTTTGTTTAAAAAATTATAGACACTTGGCGAAATGTGAGTTATGCTCATACGACTGATTAGTTTTGTTATAGTTTTATAAAGTTATACAAATTGCATGGGCTATAGCATTTATTATTATTAATTTTGAATTAAAAGAGATTGTTATGCAAAAATCGATAGCCGATAGCATTAAAAAACACAAACAACAGCCTAATTTAAAGTTCCGTTTAAAAGAAACTGCCGAAAAATTTACGGACACTTTGTTTTATACTTTATTTGATGCCGAAACTCCAGTTGATGAAAACATGGAAAAACTAGCCGCCACTTTTGAAGACTTGGTAGATTTGGCATGCTGGAACGTAAAAAAGCCATGCTCGAAGGTTTGGGAAAATTATCTGGCAAAGCTTCCACAAATACTGGAATTGCTCAATCTCGACGCAAAAGCATTTGTAGAAGACGATCCGGCAGCACTTTCCAAAGAAGAAGTATACTTGTGCTATCCGGGGTTTTATGCCATTGCCATTTATAGGTTAGCTCATGAGCTGTACGAAACAGGTTTTCCGTTGGTACCGCGTTTAATGACCGAATATGCGCACCGGCTTACGGGTGTGGACATAAATCCGGGCGCTAAAATTGGCAAGTCGTTTTTTATAGACCATGCCACCGGAATTGTTATTGGGGAGACCGCTGTTATAAAAAATCATGTCCGCATATATCAAGGAGTTACTTTGGGCGCCCTGTATGTTGCCAAAAACTTAAAAAACGTAAAGAGGCACCCTACCATAGAAAATAATGTTACCATTTATGCAAATGCAACCATTTTAGGAGGAGATACCGTAATTGGTGAAAACAGCGTAATTGGCGGAAATGTTTGGCTAACAAAGTCCATTCCCGCAAATTCGGTCGTTTCCCATACCCCCGATATTAAAATAAAGACCGTTACCAATGAATAGCTCTTCAATACTTGACCAAATAGGAAATACGCCTTTGGTAGAAGCCAAAGTTTTAATAAATAAGCCGTATGTAAAATTGCTTTTCAAGATGGAAGGTAACAACCCCGGTGGAAGTGTAAAGGACCGTCCCGCTTACAATATGATTAAAAGCGCATTGGAAAGGGGCGAAATTACAGAAAACACCAAAATTATTGAAGCTACCAGTGGAAATACCGGAATAGCACTGGCTATGATTGCCAGCCTTTTCCATTTGGACCTGGAACTCGTTATGCCGGAAAATTCTACCAAAGAGCGGGTACAGACCATGCGGGCATATGGTGCCAAGGTAACCTTAACCTCTGCCGATGTTGGCATTGAAGGCTCCCGTGATTATGCCGAAGCTAAAGTGAGAGACGAAGGCTATGTAATGCTCAACCAATTTGGAAACGACGATAACTGGAAAGCACATTACAAAACCACCGGTCCCGAAATATGGAGAGATACCGATGGCAAAATCACTCATTTTGTTTCTTCCATGGGAACCACGGGAACCATTATGGGTACTTCTACTTTTTTAAAGGAGAAAAACCATCAAATAGAAATTGTTGGGGTTCAACCCACGGATGAATCTAAAATTCCGGGCATACGCAAATGGCCGCAGGAATACCTGCCAAAAATATTCAATCCTAAAAAAGTAGACCAGGTTATTGAAGTAAGTGAAGCCGAGGCACGCAACATGGCCAAAGAGCTTGCCAAAAAAGAAGGTATTTTTGCAGGAATGAGCAGTGGCGGGGCCGTAGCCGCTGCATTAAAATTAATTAAAACCATGGATAAAGGGGTTGTTGTGGTTATTATTTGCGACCGCGGCGATCGTTATTTATCTTCAGATTTATTTGATTGATACGCTAAAATGGAAACACCAATTGTTTCGGTAGAATGGCTTCACTTAAATATAAACGACCCGGATTTAATAATCCTGGATGCCAGTTTGCCTTCAAAAGTAAATGACGAAATAGACAATTTAGGCCAAATCCAGATTAAAAATGCCCGCTATTTTAATTTGAAAGAAAATTTTAGTGACCAAACATCGGTATTTCCAAGCACCTTTCCAGATAAAAAGCAATTTGAAACCGAAAGTAGAAAACTTGGCATTAACAATAAAAGTAAAATAATTATTTACGACAATATGGGCATCTATTCCAGCCCAAGAGCGTGGTGGATGTATAAAGTTATGGGGCACCATAATGTAGCTGTTTTAAATGGAGGGTTGCCAGAATGGATTGCCAAAGGATATAAAACGGTACCGATACAAAAACCTGATACTGAAAAAGGAAACTTTACAGCTTCAATAGATCGCAGCCAAATAAAAAATTATCCATACATTAAAAAAAATATTGAATTGAAACAATCGCTTCTTATTGATGCTCGATCTTCTGAAAGGTACAATGGAATAGCCCCCGACCCGAGAAAAGGGTTAAAAAGCGGACACATTCCAAATTCCATCAATATTCCCTATACAAGTGTTTTAAAAAACGGAAAAATTCGTAATCAAAGAGAATTAATACCTATTTTTGAAAAAATAAAACACGAAAACCCTAAAGCGTTGACCTTTACTTGCGGTTCGGGAATTACTGCCTGTATTGTTTTATTGGCTTCCGAATTGGTTGTAAATACTAAAAAATCAGTATACGATGGGTCATGGACCGAATGGGCAACACTGGAAGGGTTGGTAAACTAATTATATGGAAACCGAAATCATTATTACCATCATTTTAATTCTTATCAGCTTCACCATAAGTATGTTTGGTTCTGTAGTAGGATTTGGCGGCGGTATATTTATGGTGCCCATTTTAATTGCGGTTTTTCATTTTCCCCTTACAACGGCTGTTGGTTCGGTTATGATATCGCTTCTGCCATCGTCACTTATTTCTACTTTTTTAAATCGAAAGGAAGGTTTTGTTGACTTTAAAATGGGAGTTTTGCTTGAAGTGCCAACAATTTTAGGTGTTTTTATTGGCGTCTTGCTCCTTTCGTATATTACTGCGGTGCATTTAGAGGTACTGTTTGCCGTTATGGTTTTATTTTTAGGGATATCTTTCTTCCTCAAAAAAGAAAAGAACAAAAAAGGCCAAGGTTTTTTCTATATGCTCAATAAGCTAAAACCGCGTTACATCATTAAAAATCATTTAAATCATGCCGCATACCGGTTTAGTGTTTGGATGGTATTGTTTTTTGGACTGATGGCCGGAACACTTGCCGGGCTTTTTGGCATTGGTGGCGGTTTTTTAAAAACGCCCATCATGCTTAGGGTTTTTAAAATGCCCGCAAAAATTGCGACCGCTACCGCCCTTTTCATGATTGTAATTACGAGCACCACGGGAAGTATTAGCCATTTTATGCTAGGCCATGTTCAGTTTAGCGAAGCATGGCCAATAATGCTTGGTTTTGCTTTGGGTGCCTTGGGCGGACAAAAACTCAACTTGAAAATAAAAAATGCGACCCTCGAAAAATTAATCGGAATGGGCTTGGTGCTGGCCGCCTTGGTAATGATGTCCAATTTTATAATCAATAGATAACGATTGTATCGCCTCTAAACAAACATTTTTAAGTTGAGAGTTGAGAGTCCAGAGGTTCAAAGTTGCAAAGGTCCAGAGTAGCTTCAAGTATCTAACAATTAACTATTCCCCAATCCCTTTTCACTTATCACTTTTTAAAGTTTCAAACTTTAAGTTTCAAGTTTGAGGTTGTTATGCTGTTATGTTGCTATGATACTATATTGTTGAGAGTTCAGAGTTCAGAGGTTCAATGTTGCAAAGATTCAAAGTTGCAAAGGTCCAGAATAGATTTAAGCATCCTAACAATTAACCATTAACAAATAACTTTTTCACTCATTAACAAACAACAGTCAACTATAAACATACTCAATCTCTATCTGCTTATTCCGCTAGGCTATTTTGATATTCCTTCTTTAGTTCTTCTAATTTATCAGGATATTTTTCTGACAAGTTATTTTGTTCCCCAATATCTTCTTTTAAATTATACAATTGATATTTGTCTGAAGCTCCCGACTCGATATTGACATTTTTAAAAAGTTTAGGTCCTTTTGACGGTGGAATCATTGCCCAATCCCCTTTTCTAAAAAATGTCCCCAAAGACCCCTGAAGCGTCAACTGCTCCCTTCCGTGTGTGCTTTCTCCCATTAAAACAGGCAACAATGCTTCACTATCTTTCGCTTTTTCGTTACTTTTTACCAATTGTGCCAAAGAAGAAAACAAATCTGTTTGACAAAACAAGGCATTGGATACGCCCGGTTTAATTTTCCCTTTCCAATAGGTAAAAAAAGGAACCCGTGTTCCAGCTTCGTACATACTATATTTTCCGCCTCGAAAATCGCCCCACGGTTTATGGTTGCCTACTTTTTCTACAGCATCATCATAATAACCATCGTTTAAAACTGGTCCGTTATCACTCGTAAGTACTATCAATGTATTTTCCAACACTCCTTCTTCTTTCAACGTTTTAATAAATTCGCCTATGCACCAATCGGCTTCCTTAATTACATCTCCCCTTGGCCCCATTCCAGAAGTGCCCACAAATTTTGGGTTTGGTGTTCGTGGCACATGCGGTTGTTGCAGGGCATAATACAAGAAAAAGGGTTTCTTTTTATTAGTTTTTACATAATTTTGAGCTTCTTTTAAAAAAACATTGGCCATTTCTTCATCGTTCCACTTAGCGGTATCGCCTCCCTTCATAAAGCCAATTCTTGGAATTCCGTTTACAATGCTATTATTATGTCCGTGTTCCCACTTCATTTTAAGCATTTCAGGATTGCTGAGCGCTGTAGGTTCTCCCTCAAAATTTTCTTTATAATTCACCTCAATAGGATCGTTTTTATCCAACCCGACCACATAGCCGTTTTTAATATACACGGTAGGTACCCTGTCTTGGGTGGCCGCTAAAATGTACGAATAGTCAAAACCTACTTCATTCGGCCCGGGCTGTATTTGTGCATTCCAATTAATGTCTCCGCTACCAAGCCCTAAATGCCATTTTCCTACAATGCCTGTTGTATACCCCGAATTTTGTAACATTTTTGGCAATGTAACACGACTGGTATCTATTAACAACGGCGCGTTTCCCGGTAAAATTTTTGCTTTTTCCTTTCTCCAAGGGTAAATTCCCGTTAGCAGGGAATACCTGCTCGGGGTGCATGTGGCAGAAGCGGCATAGGCATTGGTAAACCGTACCCCGTTTAGTGCCAACGAGTCCATATTGGGGGTTTGTATGGTTTTGGAACCGTTAAAACTTACATCTCCATAACCAAGGTCGTCAAAATTAATGATTACAATATTGGGAACCGTATTGGTTTTTTGTTTTTCTGCTGAAGTGGAAGATTTTTCATTTTTACAACTTATAAATCCTATCAAGATTACTAACGCACATACAATTTTTCTCATTTGATTTTTATTCTCAGGTTGGTTGATATTCTATTTTGCAGTTCAAGAGCTAAATTCATTTAAAAAATTTATAGCCATTTTTTTCTTTTAAAATAAATAAGCATAATAATTATAATTAAAAACATAATCCCCAAAACAATAAAATAGGCATTTCTATGATGCAGCTCGGGCATATATTCAAAATTCATCCCATAAATTCCCGCAATAAACGTTAGTGGAATAAAAATACTGGCCATTATGGTAAGTACCTTCATTACTTCGTTCATTTTATTGCTTACGTTGCTCATGTACATTTCCATAAGGCTCATGCTCATTTCCCGGAGCATTTCTATGGTTTCATGAATTTGAATGCTATGGTCGAGTACATCGCCTAAAAAGAGTTTGGTGTCTTCTTTAATCAACCGGTGTTCGGTTTTTACCAACCTACTTGCGATTTCCTTGACTGGAAATATGTTTTTCCGTATCCCCAAAACTTCCTTTCTTATTTGCTGAATGCTATTGGCCACATCCTGTTCGGGGCTGTTGTATACTTTTTCTTCCAGTAATTCTATTTTATCTGTTAAATGCTCCAACACAATAAAATATTGATCGATAATAGAATCTATTAGCGCAAAAAACAGATAATCGGCTCCCCTATTGCGGATCCTCCCAAATTTATTGGCCAATCGCTCTCTTACGCCATCAAAAACATCGGCTTCTATTTCTTGGAACAATAACACGGCATGTTCGCAAAGAATAAGAGCCATATGTTCCACTACTAACTGCCCCTCTTTGTCGAGGTACAGCATTTTAAGAACACAAAATATATAATCTTCATATTCATCAATCTTAGGCCGCTGGTTGGTATTTACCAAGTCTTCCAGTACCAACGGATTGATATTGTAATATTTGCCGAGCTTTTCTATATCTTCAACATTGCTGAGCCCCTGTACATTTATCCATGAAATGGCTTCGGTATCCCTAAACTTGAATGTTTCTTCAACATTTTCCAAAACTTTGGTCTCGTAAAAATCCCCTGAATAATCGGTAACCGAAATTTTATTCTCTCCATCTTCACGTAAACCCAAATATGTAACGGTTCCTGGGGCTTTTCCAACTTTCTGTTGAGTTTTAAATGGCTTTTTGATAACCCTTTTAAGATTGATTTTTTTATTTTTCATACAAGCGGTTTTATATCTCGGTGTCCTTAAAAATATAAAAAATCCTAATGCCTGCTTTCCAAAACCTTAACAATATCTTTCAATGTATATCCTTTTGCCTGTAATAAAATAAGGTAATGAAACAATAAATCGGCGCTTTCATTTAAAAACAGTTCTGCATTATCATCTTTGGCTTCAATTACGGTTTCCACGGCTTCTTCGCCTACTTTTTGTGCTATTTTGTTAATTCCTTTTCTAAAAAGCGACGCCACATAACTTTTTTCGTCTTCCCGATTTTCTTTTCTGTTGGAAATTATATTTTCCAACGTTGAAAGAAAACCAAAATCGGCTTGGTTCTTTTCTGCCCAACAAGTATCTGTTCCTTTATGGCAAACAGGGCCAACGGGTTGTACATAGATTAAAAGCGTATCGTTATCGCAATCTATTTTTAGATCCTTTAAATTTAAAAAATTACCACTCTCCTCGCCTTTTGTCCATAAACGTTGTTTGGTGCGGCTGTAAAATGTTACTTTTTGAGTTTCCACCGTTTTTTTATAGGCTTCTTCGTTCATATACCCAAGCATCAATACCTTTTTGGTGTTTTGATCTTGAATAATGGCCGGAACCAACCCGTCTTTGTTTTTGTTAAAATCTATGTTTGTTTTCATATTTTTCGTTGTTACGCTGTTATGTTGCTATGCTGTTATGATGTTACGTTGCTATGTTGTTGAGAGTTGAGAGTTAAGGGTCCAAAGATTCAAGGTTCAAGGTTTCTGGTTTCTGGTTTCTGGTTTCAAAATATTGTTAACAACAATTAACCATTAACAAATAACTAATCCCTTTTCTCAATCACTATCTAACATTTAATCAACCAAAAGCATTATAACCGAACTGGGATTCCATTTTTCTTTAGTTCTTCTTTTAAATCGTTTATTTCTATTTCCTTAAAATGAAAAACACTTGCCGCCAAGGCCGCGTCAGCTTTTCCTTTTAAAAATGCATCAGTGAAATGCTGTGTGTTCCCCGCTCCGCCAGAAGCAATAATCGGGATGTTTAATTCGGTGGAAAGTTTTGCAAGGGCTTCATTTGCAAAACCGTCTTTTGTTCCGTCGTTGTCCATGGACGTAAATAATATTTCCCCGGCTCCGCGCAATTCCACTTCTTTTGCCCATTCAAACAAGTCTATATCTGTTGGTACCTTGCCTCCTACCAAATGTACTTTCCATTTCCCGTTGACCTGTTTGGCATCAATGGCCACCACGATACACTGACTTCCAAATTTTGCGGATAAACTGTTTATTAATTGCGGATTTTTAACCACCGATGAATTTACCGAAACTTTATCGGCACCACATTTAAGCAGGGTGTCCACGTCTTCTATAGACGATATGCCACCGCCTACCGTAAAGGGAATGTTCACGTTTTTTGCCACGCGAAGCACCAAATCGGCCAAGGTTTTTCTTCGTTCTTCGGTAGCCGAAATATCTAAAAAAACAAGTTCGTCGGCCCCATTTTCGGCATATAGCTTTGCCAATTCCACAGGGTTGCCCGCATCACGAAGGGCTACAAAATTTACGCCCTTTACAGTACGACCATTTTTAATATCCAGGCAAGGTATAATTCTTTTTGTAAGCATTTTTTTTTGTTGTTACATTGTTACGCTGCTATGTTGTTATGATGTTACGTAGCTATGTTGTTGAGAGTTGAGGGTCCAGAGGTTCAAAGATTCCAGGTTTCAGGTATCGCTAACAACAATTAACCATTAACAAATAACCATTCCCTTTTCACTTCTCCCTTTTCACTAATAATCATTAACTATTCAAGGTTTCTGGTTTCAAAATATCGTTAACAACAATTAACCATTAACAAATAACTATTCCCCAATCCCTTTTCCCTAACCTTAACTATCTAAAATATAATTTTCTAATTGTTTTAGGCTTATTCTTCCTTCATAAATGGCTTTTCCAATAATTGTCCCTTCACAACCGATTTCTGCCAATTTGGGCAATTCGTCAAAAGTTGAAATCCCTCCGGAAGCTATTAATTTTATGCCTTCAGAAGTATTTATTATTTTTTTATAAAGCTCAAACGATGGGCCTTGCAGCATACCATCCTTGCTGATATCGGTGCAAATTACATATTCAATTCCCTTTTGAAGGTATTTTTGAATAAATGGAAGCAGTTCTTCTTTTGATGCCTCTTGCCAACCGGAAACGGCTATTTTTTCATTGTCGGCATCTGCGCCCAAAATAATTTTTTCGTTCCCGAATTTTTCAATCCAACGCTCAAAAATTTCTGGATCCTTCACGGCAATGCTCCCTCCGGTAATCTGACTGGCACCACTTTCAAAAGCTATGCGCAAATCTTCATCCGATTTGAGTCCGCCGCCAAAATCTATCTTCAAACCTGTCTTAGAAGCAATGCTCTCCAAAACCTTATAATTTACAATATGCTTGCTTTTGGCGCCATCCAAGTCTACCAAATGCAAATGCCGGATGCCGTGTGCCTCAAATTCCTTGGCTACTTCCAGCGGATGTTCGTTGTATACTTTTTTGGTGCTGTAATCTCCTTTGGAAAGTCGCACACATTTACCTTCAATAATATCTATTGCGGGGATGATTCTCATTTTATTTATGTTAAATATTAGATATTCAAAGTTAAAAGTCTATCTTTTTGGTTCTTTTTTTGTGTTTCAATGAATATTATCAATAATTCTGTACTCCCTTGATTTTGGTATCTTAAAGCAGAAATTTCCATCAAAAGGGTAAATTGTTAAGTTCTATCTAACAATTGATTTTATATAAATTCTACTTTTCCCATTTAACTTTTAACATCTAACTTTAAAAAGTTTTCCAAAATACGTTGCCCGGCTTTGCTACTCTTTTCCGGGTGAAATTGTACCCCATAAAAATTGTCTTTTTGCAAGGCTGATGAATAATCGAGTCCATAATTGGACAAAGCTGCGGTTTCGTTGCATAAAGGCGCATAAAAACTATGCACCAAATACATGTATTCGTTTTCCGCGATGTCTTGAAAAAGTCGGGATTTTAAATCGGTTATTTGATTCCACCCAATTTGAGGTACCTTTACTTGATTGCTGAATTTTACCACGTCTACATCAAAAATCCCCAATCCTTTTGTGTTTCCTTCTTCTGATGATTTACACATAAGTTGCATACCCAAGCATATCCCCAATACCGGTTGTTTTAATGTTGGAATGATGCTGTCTAATTTTGTGCTTTTTAATTTTTGCATGGCACTGCTGGCTTCCCCAACACCCGGAAAAATTACCCTGTCTGCTCTTAAAATTGTTTCGGCTTCATCAGACAAAACAGCCGTTATTCCAATTCGTTCAAATGCGAATTTAATACTCTGTATGTTACCTGCTCCGTAATCTATTATAGTTATGTTCATTGTTTAAAAGTTTGAAGTTAAAAGAGCAAACAAAAGAATTTTAACCGTAAAATTCATCAATTTTAGCTATACGATTATTTTCTAATTTATTTATTAATACATTTATTACCATTGAATTATGTAAATTACCTAAAGTATTCCTTTAGTTGATGGCAAAATCATTTTTTCGGTATCCCTTTTTACGGCAGCTTTAATTGCTTTTGCAAAAGCCTTAAAAATCGCCTCTATTTTATGATGCTCATTTTCACCTTCCACCTTTACGTTCAGGTTTGCTTTTGCCCCATCGGTAAACGACTTAAAAAAGTGAAAAAACATTTCGGTAGGCATTTTCCCAATTAGCTCCCTTTTAAAGCTTGCGTCCCAAACCAGCCAATTTCTTCCCCCAAAATCTATTGCCACTTGCGCCAGGCAATCGTCCATTGGCAAACAAAAACCATAACGTTCGATCCCGAGTTTATCGCCAAGTGCCATGCTAAAAACTTCGCCCAGGGCAATGGCCGTATCTTCAATGGTATGATGCTCGTCTACTTCCAGATCGCCTTTTACGCTTATGGTCAAGTCCATTTGCCCGTGACGGGAAATTTGGTCCAACATATGGTCGAAAAAAGCAATTCCGGTATCAATTTCACTTTTTCCGGTCCCATCGAGATTTAATTTGATGTAAATATCGGTTTCGTTGGTCTTTCGGGATATTTCGGCCACCCTATTTTCCAGCTTTAAAAAGCTATAAATTGCTTTCCAGCAATCTGTTTCCAAAGCAATGTAACTATCTAATTCATCTCGTTTTACTGAAATCTCCTCTGCTCCAAGATAACTTTGATTGTTAATGAAGATGCCCTTTGCGCCCAAATTTTTAGCAAGCTCAATATCAGTAAGCCTATCGCCTATTACAAAGGAATTTTGCAAATCGTATTCACTTGAAAAATACTTGGTTAACAACCCCGTATTTGGTTTTCTTGTGGGTGCATTGTCTTTGGCAAAGGTTCTGTCGATAACAACATCTTTGAAGACAACTTCTTCATTTTCAAAAGTTTTCATGATAAAATTATGCACAGGCCAAAAAGTATCTTCGGGAAAGGCATTCGTTCCCAAACCGTCTTGATTGGTAACCATAACCAGTTCGTAATCGAGTTCCGCGGCAATTTTAGGCATGTATGCCAATGCTTTTGGGTAAAAGTCCAATTTATCAAAAGCATCTATTTGTTCATCGGCGGGCTCTTTTATTAAAGTCCCGTCCCTATCTATAAAAAGTACTTTCTTTTTCATTTATAATTCTTTTAAAACTTTAATTAGCTGTTTGTTTTCGGCGGGCGTTCCAATGGTGAAACGCAATGTATTTTTACATAAAGGTTGTGTGCTCCTGTTTCGCACCACAACACCTTTTTTTAATAATTGACGGTACCGCAAATTGGCATCGTCTACTTTTACAAGCACAAAATTGGCATCGGACGAATATATTTTTTCAACAAAATACACTTTATCTAAAACTTTAGATAAACTATCCTTTTCCTCTAAAATTGAGATTATTTCATTTTTTACTGATGTAATATCTAAAACTCTTGAAAGTGCCTTTTGCTGTGTTAACTGATTTACATTGTACGGTGGTTTTATTTTATTGAGTACATGTATGATTTCTTCAGAAGCAAAACAAATTCCCAGACGGATACCCGCCATTCCGTATGCTTTTGACAAGGTTTGCGTAACGATTAAATTAGGATAATCCGGCAAACGGCTTAACCAACTTTCTTTGTTTGAAAAATCGATATACGCTTCATCTATAACTACAATCCCCGGGAAATTTTGCAACAGCTCTTCTATTTTCTCAGCATTAAAAGCATTCCCCGTTGGGTTGTTGGGCGAACACAAAAATAGGAGCTTGCTGTTTTTATCGGCAACGCTTATAATTTTCTTTACATCGGGCTCAAAACTTTTGGTTAGAAGTACTTCCTTGTTTTCAATATCATTGGTTTCGGCCAATACTTTGTACATACCGTATGTTGGGGGAAGCGTAATGATATTGTCTTGCCTGGGTTCGCAAAAAGCCCTGAAAATAAGGTCTAAAACTTCGTCGCTTCCATTCCCAAGGAGAATCTGGTTGGATTTAACATTTTTTTGCCCAGCCAGTGCTTGTTTTAGGGAACGCTGCTGCGGATCGGGATAACGGTTCACGCCGTTGTTAAAAGGGTTTTCGTTGGCATCAAGAAAAACCATCTCCTTGTCGAAATCCTTAAACTCGTCCCTTGCAGAAGAATATGGCTTGAGTTTTTTAACGTTCTCCCGAACTAAAGTATTTATATTGAATGTTGTTGTCATTTGTTCGTTGTTTGTTGCTCGTTGTTGTTGCTTTTATGCTTCACTCAAATATTTGCGAAGCCCTATTTCTTCATCAAACTACAACTCACTTTAAATCTTTCAAGCGTATGGTTACTGCATTTTTATGTGCCTGCAAGCCTTCGGCTTCTGCCATAAGTTCTATGGCCGGCCCTATGTTTTTTATTCCGTCTTTTGTTATTTTTTGAAATGTCATGCTCTTCATAAAACTATCCAAATTTACACCGCTGTATTGTTTGGCATAGCCGTTTGTAGGAAGCGTATGATTGGTTCCCGACGCATAATCGCCGGCGCTTTCGGGCGTATAGTCGCCAATAAAAACCGATCCGGCATTTACTATCCCGTCTACATAAAAATTTTCATTGCTTACCGTGATTATAAAATGCTCGGGGCCATATTCATTAATCAATTCCAGTGCATCTTCCTTGGTATCGACATAAATAAGCCGGGAATTTTCTATTGCTTTTTCTGCAATTTCCCTGCGCGGTAAACCCTTAATTTGTTCCTCAATCTGGTCGGCCACGGAATCTATCATTTCCTTTGAAGTGGATACCATAACCACTTGGCTATCGATACCGTGCTCTGCCTGCGACAACAAATCGGACGCTACATATGAAGGATTTGCGGTTTCATCGGCCACCACCAATAACTCCGAAGGCCCCGCAGGCATGTCTATGGCTACATTGTAGCGTGTTGCCAATTGTTTGGCCACGGTAACAAATTGGTTCCCCGGGCCAAATATTTTATAAACTTTTGGCACAGTTTCGGTACCGAAAGTCATCGCGGCTATAGCTTGTATCCCCCCTATTTTATAAATTTTATCCACCCCGCACAGAGAAGCTGTGTAAAGAATGGCCGGGTTTACCTTCCCTTCCTTGTTTGGCGGCGTACACAATACTACCTCTTTGCAACCGGCCAATTGTGCAGGAATGGCCAACATTAAAATCGTGGAAAATAAAGGTGCCGTTCCGCCAGGGATGTAAAGGCCAATTTTTTCTATTGGGCGCTTTTCCTGCCAACAAGAAACCCCATTTACGGTATCTACCTTTATGCCGTTTGTTTTTTGGGCGGCATGAAAAGCTTCAATATTGTTTTTTGCGGTATTAATGGCTTCTTTAAGTTCTGAGGGGATTTGCTTTATGGCATCTTTAATTTCTGCATTAGAAACCTTGTTGTTCTTTAGGTCCACCCCGTCAAAAAGACTTGTATATTTTTTGATAGCTTCATCGCCTTTCTGGCTTACCTCGTTAAAAACCTCGCTCACGGTTGCCTCTATGTCTTCAATGGTCTGTGTAGGCCTTTTTAAAACCTCGTTCCATTGGCTTCTTGTTGGATTGTATATTTTGTTCATTTTGTTCGTTGTTCGTTGTTCGTTGTTCGTTGTTCGTTAATAAGATAAAAACCTTAATTCTTTAACTTAATTCCTTTTATCATTTTTAATAAATCACACCACCATTTTTTCAATAGGGCAAACCAAAATACCTTCTGCCCCAATGGCCTTGAGTTCGTCTATAATTTCCCAAAAACGGTCTTTGTTGATAACCGTATGTATGGAGCTCCAGCCTTCTTCTGCCAAAGGAAGCACTGTTGGGCTGCGCATTCCCGGTAAAAGCTCTATTATTTTGTCAATTTTATCATTTGGAGCATTTAAAAGCACATATTTAGAGTCGCGGGCCTTTAAAACAGATTGTATCCTAAACCTAAGTTTTTCTATGGATGTCCGCATTTCCGGACTTATTGTTGGGGAGGCTACCAAAACGGCTTCGCTCCTTAAAATGGTAATTGCTTCTTTTAAATTATTTTTAAACAACGTGCTCCCACTGGAAACAATATCAACAATGGCATCGGCCAAACCTATATTCGGGGCAATCTCCACCGAACCGTTAATTATATGAAGCTCGGCATTTATTTTTTCCCTTTGAAGGAATTCATTGACTGTATTTGGATACGAAGTGGCTATTTTTTTACCTTCCAAATCTTTTACCGATTTGAATTTAAAGTTTTTGGGCACTGCCAAAGACACCTTGCATTTAGAAAACCCCAATTTTTCAATTACTTCCAGGTCCCTGCCTTTTTCAATCAATAAGTTTTCCCCCACAATGGCCAAGTCTACCACGCCATCCCTTAAATATTGTGGGATGTCCCCGTTTCGCAAATACATAACTTCCAACGGGAAATTGCGTGCCGATGCCTTTAATTGATCTCTGCCATTATCAATGGATATCCCGCAATCTTTAAGAATCCGTAAGGAATCTTCGTTAAGCCTGCCCGATTTTTGAATAGCAATCCTTATTTTTTTTTCTTCCATTTCTATTTCGTCTTGTTGGTAATTATTTAATGTAAATAAAAAAACCCGTTTGATGTTACTCAAACGGGTTTTACATATGTTTTAAAATTGTACATAGCATTTTTACCTCGCTTGAGTGCAAGTATAAAAATGATGATGATGTACAGTGTTGAAATTCATTTTCTTTTAATCTTGTTACAAATTTAAGTCATTTAAAAAATGGTTTCCAAATAATATTTTACTTTTTTAGTTAAAATTGTAAAAATATATCGATTTTCCATGCAATAGTTATATTTAAAAAATATGGTACGTTTTTTTTCATATTCATGCATACACACAACCCCTTTAATAGCTCCATAAGGCATGTAAAACGTTATTGACATAACAAAATTACATAATAAAGGTTTGGTTCTTTTTATGCCATATAATTAAAAAATAATATCTTGTGCCACATTTAAACATTAAAAACAAATTTTACATTAATACAATGAGAACTTTATATGCTATTTTATTGGTAGTATTTGCTAGCACAACCGTTTTTGCACAAAGCAAGAAAGACTTAAAAGAAGAGGTCGCAAAATTGAACGATCAGCTTAAAGTTTTAAACCAAACCCAGGCCGACCTAAGTTTGGCACAAACAAAAGTTTCTAGCTTAGAAAACCAAGTAGATGAGCTTAAACACACAAACGAGCAATTGCTCAACAACATGAACAAGTTTTTGTCTACATCCACGCAACAATCCAACAGTATTGGTAAAACACTGGAGGCCCTAAACAAAAAAGAAGCACAATTAAAACAAGTAAGAGACGTCTACAGTGCCAACGACTCCATTGCTTTTTTGGTTCTTACTGACCTTAAAAAAACCTTAGGAGAAAATGCCCAGATTGGTGTTGAAAAAGGGTCTATTTTAATTAAAATGGACAATGGTTTTCTTTATGGAGACAAGGCAGATAATGCTAAAATAGAAGAACCGGCCAAAGAATTTGTAGGAAGAATTTCTGCAGTAATCAATAAATACGAATCCCTTATGGTTTCTGTTCAAAGCAGCGGAGGCGACTGGAATACCAATTCGTTAAGGGCGGCTTCGATCTCGGAATTATTGTTGGAAAGTTACAATGTAGCGCCTGCCAGACTTAAATCTACAATTACGGCGGGGGGAAGCAATGTTTCCTATGTTTTTCTTCATCCGGACTTTAATGCTTTCTACCTTGACATACGTGACGAATTAAAAAGCACAAACTAAAAACACATATAAGTATCATCCATTTTGGATAAAGAATTAATTATTTTAAGGCTTCCATGTTTAATATGGAGGCCTTTTTTTAGTTCTTGAAACAATAAAAACGTCACATATATTATCTATCAGCCTTATTCATCAATTTAATTATCTCAATTTTATTAAAATTAGTCAGTAATTAGTATTTTTATATACCCAAACTAATATTTAATGATTACTGAATAATGATAAAACTTACCCTTTTTCTCCTTCAAATAGACAGCACACCCCTTTTTAAAATAGATAATAACAACCACTTGTATATTTTTATTGCAGGACTGGTTATAGCATTTATTATAGGGTACAGAATTGGATATTCCATAAAAAAACATGCCCATAAAAGTGAACTGGAAAAATGCATGCTCGAAAAAACCAGGCTTTCCAATCATTTAAAAAAAGAACCCCTTTCCTTCACTGAAGACAATACCATTAAAGCAATTCAAACGCGCGGAAGAAGCGGCATGGCCTTGGATACAGATATTAAGGTAGCTACTGTAAAAAAACAAAAAATCACAAAAAAACTGGATTTCTCTAAAATTGGTGTCGCCACCGAAGCAAACAAAGACGATTTAAAGCGTATTGAAGGGATTGGCCCTTTTATTGAAAAAAAACTAAACAGTATTGGTCTTTTTAAATACGATCAACTTAGCAGATTAACCGATGATGACATTGAAGTAGTAACGGAGCTTATCGAGTTTTTCCCCGGCAGGATCAAAAGAGACGATTGGAAAGGGAAAGCACAAAAACTTAAAGAAGAAAATACTAAAAAGGTATAGCAGGGTTTTCTTTAACTATTTTATCGGAAAAATTAATCAAAAAATAAATCCCGGAACAAACTTAAAATTTTTCCGGGATTTATTTTTTTTATACCAATGGAAGATTATCCTTCAAGAATTTGTGCGGCATGGTCCTTGGTCTTTACTTTATCAATTACGCGCTCCACTACTCCATTTTTATCAATAATAAAAGTTTTTCTGTGAATTCCGTCGTATTCCCTGCCCATAAATTTTTTACGCCCCCAAACTCCAAAAGCATTGATCACCGTTTTATCTTCATCAGCTAGAAGCGGAAAGGGAAATTCGTATTTATTTTTAAAATTAGTTTGCCTCCTCTGGGAATCGGCACTAACGCCAAGCAAATTATATCCTTTTGCCTTTAACTCTTGATAGTTGTCCCTCAAATTACATGCTTCGGCGGTACAGCCGGGCGTGCTTGCTTTTGGGTAAAAAAATACAATGAGTTTTTTTCCTTTGTAATCGGCCAAGGTTATGCTATTTCCATCTTGGTCCTTTGCCGTAAATGCAGGTACTTTGTCTCCTGCTTGCAGTGTATCCATAAACAATTTTTTATTTGTAATATGTTCGGTTATTTTTGTCTAAAATTACAAAAAATGACCAAAGCAGAAAAGGTTGACTTTATCAGGAACACATTAAATAGCATATATCCCACGGTACCAATCCCTTTAGACCATACAGATCCATATACGCTTTTAATTGCCGTATTGCTTTCTGCACAAAGTACAGATGCGCGCGTTAACCAAATAACCCCGTTATTGTTCAGCAGGGCTTCGAACCCGTACCAAATGGTGAAATTGTCAATAGACGAAATACGAGATATTATAAGGCCCGTGGGGCTATCGCCTATGAAATCTAAAGGAATATACGGGTTGTCCCGTATTTTAATCGATAAATACAATGGAGAAGTCCCCGCAGATTTTGAAGCTTTGGAATCGTTGCCTGCCGTTGGCCATAAAACGGCCAGTGTAGTTATGTCTCAAGCTTTTGGCATTCCTGCTTTTCCAGTTGACACCCATATCCATAGGCTGATGTACCGATGGGGCCTGTCTAACGGGAAAAATGTAACCCAGACCGAAAAAGACGCTAAAAGGCTGTTCCCAAAAGCATCGTGGAACAAGCTTCATCTGCAAATTATTTATTATGCACGGGAATTTTCACCGGCACGGGGCTGGAATCTTGAAAAAGACATTATCACAAATACTATCGGTAGAAAATCGGTGATTAAGGAATATCAGTCCAAAACTAAAAAGACCCGCTAAAATATTAGCAGGTCTTTTCAGAAAAAGTTTAATTGAGTAAGGACTCAAATTCATACTCTTTGTACTTCATAACACTTAAAGCCTTAGAATAACTAAGTAAAAATTCAATAGTTGATTCTTTGGGATTTAATAAATCTGATTTTGATTCTTGAAAAGTGTAAAGTTTAGCCATGCCCCAAATTTTTATAATATATTTAAATAACGGGGCTTGCATATTAATATTGTGCTAGTTTGTTAAAACTATGTTATTCTTTTCTACCATCTTCCTCAAATTAATTATTGCATAACGCATTCTTCCCAAAGCTGTATTAATACTTACGTTTGTTTGTTCTGATATTTCTTTGAAGCTCATGTCTTTGTACAAGCGCATGATAAGCACCTCTTTCTGGTCTTCCGGCAATTCGTCTATAAGCTTTTTTACATCGGTCTCCACTTGATTTTTAATAAGTTGCTTTTCAGCATTCAAAGAAGGGTCACCAAGCACGGAAAAAATATTAAAATCGTCGCTGCCTTCAAATTTGGGCATCCTGGAGCTCTTTCTAAAATGATCTATTACAAGGTTATGGGCAATGCGCATAACCCAAGGCAAGAATTTACCTTCCTCGTTGTAATTACCTCTTTTTAATGTTTTAATGACTTTAATAAAAGTGTCTTGAAAAATATCTTCAGTAATATCCCTGTCGTAAACTTTTGAAAATATAAAACTATAAATCCTGTGCGAATGTCTGTTAATTAAAATTTCCAATGATTTTTCGTCGCCTTTTATATAACTCGCCACTAAGGCAGAGTCTTGAAGAATTTGCTCCATACAATTACTTTTTAATAATAAAACACCAATCCCCATCAGGGATGCGCTTTGTTAATTCATTAATTTTTAAAAAGTAATCTTATGATATAGGCGTTCGTTTTAGCAATGATAGGCACCAAATATAATATTTTTCTTAAAAAAATCACAAATTTTTTTCTCAAAAGCTCAATTTTCTTTTTAACCCCCAACTTCTAAAGCTGAAATTAGATTGTTATCTTTGTGGTTTGTTTTATTGTTATGACAGATATTTCTACTGTAAATCCGAAGGAAAATATTATAATTAAAGGGGCCAAACTTCACAACCTAAAAAACATCAATGTTGTTATTCCCCGAAACAAACTGGTTGTAATTACCGGGCTTTCCGGTAGCGGGAAATCCTCTTTGGCCTTTGATACGCTTTATGCAGAAGGACAGCGCCGTTATGTAGAAAGCCTTTCTTCGTATGCGCGTCAATTTTTGGGCCGGCTTAACAAACCCAAGGTAGATTATATAAAAGGTATTGCTCCTGCCATTGCCATAGAACAAAAAGTAAATTCCACCAATCCCCGGTCTACCGTTGGGACTACTACCGAAATATATGACTATTTAAAACTCTTGTATGCCCGCATAGGCCGCACCTATTCCCCTATTTCGGGCCAAGAAGTTAAAAAAAATACCGTTACCGATGTTATCAATTTTGTAAAAAGCTTCGAGGAACGTAGTAAATTGTTGTTGTTGGCCCAAGTACATATACCGGAAGATAGAAGCGTTTTAAAAACACTGGAAATATTATCGCAACAAGGCTATGCCCGAATTAAATATAAAAATGAAGTACTTAGAATTGATGAAATCGAAGAAGAAATAGGTCATGATTTCTATTTGGTGATAGATCGGATTATTGTGAAGGACGATGAAGATTTTTACAACCGTTTGGCCGATGCCGTCGATACTGCTTTTTTTGAAGGGAAAGGAAAATGTATTATTGAAAACCTTGATAATAACAAACAAACACTTTTTAGCAATAAATTTGAATTGGACGGGATGCAGTTCCTGGAACCCAACATTCATCTTTTTAGTTTTAACAACCCCTACGGAGCTTGCCCGCGTTGCGAAGGTTATGGGGATGTAATTGGCCTTGACGAAGATTTAATAGTTCCCAACACAGGATTGTCTATTTACGAAAATGCCATTTTTGCATGGCGTGGCGAAAGCATGAGCTGGTACCGCGATCAATTAGTGAACAATGCCTATAAATTTGATTTTCCTATCCATAAACCGTGGTTTGAACTATCGGAAGCGCAAAAGGAACTGGTCTGGAAAGGGAATAAATATTTTACCGGATTGACCGATTTTTTTAATGAACTGGAAGAAAAAAGCTATAAAATACAAAACCGGGTGATGCTCTCCCGCTACCGCGGAAAAACTAAATGTTCGCTCTGTAAGGGGAAAAGGCTTCGCGAGGAAGCCAATTATGTAAAAGTTGACGGGAAAACCATTACCGATTTGGTTGAAATGCCGTTGCATACCTTAAAGAATCATTTCAATGGCATTTCATTAAACGAAAACGAGATTGCTATTTCCCAGCGTTTATTAAAGGAAATCAACAATCGTTTAGGCTTTTTAAGCAATGTAGGCCTAGATTACCTCACCCTCAACAGAAAATCCAACACACTCTCTGGAGGTGAATCCCAGCGGATAAACTTGGCTACATCGCTCGGGAGCAGTTTGGTGGGGTCTATGTATATTTTGGACGAGCCCAGTATTGGACTCCACCCAAAAGATACCGAAAAGCTCATTACCGTATTACAATCTTTACGGGACTTGGGCAATACGGTTATTGTGGTGGAACACGACGAAGATATCATGAAAGCCGCCGATGAAATTATAGATATTGGCCCAGAGGCCGGAACGCTCGGTGGCGAAGTGGTTGCTACGGGAAGTTTTGGAGAGATTGTAAAATTAAACTCGCTTACCGCCAAATACCTAAGCGGTAAAGACCAAATTACGGTGCCGGGAGAACGTAGAAAATGCAAAAACTATATAAAAATAAAAGGCGCGCGCGAAAATAACCTTAACAATATAGATATTACCTTTCCCTTGAACACCTTAACCATAGTTACAGGTGTCTCGGGAAGCGGTAAAAGTACGTTGGTAAAAAAATTGTTATACCCCGCTATTTTAAAAGAAACCGGCGGATATGGTGAAAAAGCCGGGCAATTTTCGGGAATAGAAGGAGAATACGGCAGTTTGGCATCGGTAGAATTTGTAGACCAAAATCCCATTGGGCGCTCTTCACGTTCCAATCCGGTAACTTACATAAAAGCTTACGACGACATAAGAACCCTTTTTTCCAAACAAAAACTTTCAAAAATGAGGGGCTATCAGCCAAAGCATTTTTCGTTCAATGTTGATGGTGGTCGCTGCGAAACCTGTAAAGGAGAAGGCGAAGTAACCATTGAAATGCAGTTCATGGCCGATGTCCATTTGGAATGCGAGACCTGTGGCGGGAAACGTTTTAAAAAAGATATCCTGGAAGTTAAGTTTAACGATAAAAACATTGATGATATCCTCAATTTAACCATTGATGATGCCGTTGCTTTTTTTCAAAAAAACAAGGAAAAGAAAATTGTATCCAAGCTTCAACCGTTACAAGACGTAGGCCTTGGTTATGTAACCCTTGGGCAATCATCCTCTACCCTTTCCGGTGGCGAGGCCCAACGTATAAAACTGGCTTCGTTCTTGGTGAAAGGGCAAACTAAAAAGAAAACGCTCTTTATTTTTGACGAGCCCACAACGGGACTTCATTTTCACGACATAAAAAAACTGCTAAAGTCCTTTAATGCTTTAATAGAAAAAGGACATTCCATTATTGTCGTGGAGCACAACCTGGACCTTATAAAATGTGCCGATTACATTATCGACCTTGGCCCCGGCGGTGGCGAAAAGGGCGGAAATCTTGTGGCTGCAGGAACTCCAGAAGAAATTGTTAAAGTAAAGGAAAGCCATACCGGTCATTTTTTAAAAGATAAACTATAAAGTAACTCTTACTGAAATTAAAAGAGTTGAACTGAAGTATTCGTCTGAAAGTGAAATTATTGGTTCCTGTGGAGAAAAGACAACGGAAAAACTATATTTTAACGAGAACAATCTACTGGAAAGCAATTGGAAGGCTTGCGATGGCCCGGACTTGTATATAAAGTGACCATAATTGACTAATTTTTTCATAACCTGAGTTCGATTAATATTCCAGGGTGATTTTTATCATATAAAAAAAGAAATAGCCGTATATTTAATTAACTGATAACTAATAGTTTAACGGCTATTTCTTATGATAAACTTTGATGAAATTACGGATATTTTTTGTCTTGCCGACGAGTTTTGCCAACAATTCACCCCTTTTCTTGAAAAACACAGCATTGGTAACAAGCCCAAACGGCCGCCTACCATGTCAAAGAGCGAGATCATCACCATCATGGTCATCTTCCACCTTAGCGGGTTCCGTTGCTTCAAGCACTTTTACATTTATTATGTGCAAAAGCACATGAGGCCCGAATTCCCCAATACCGTTTCCTATAACAGGTTTACCGAACTTATGCAGTCCAACGTCCTGCCCCTTGCCATGTTCCTGAAAACATGCTGTATGGGCAAGTGCACGGGCATTTCCTTTGTGGACTCCACCGCCGTGAAGGTCTGCAAGAACAAGCGCATCAAGCGAAACAAGGTGTTCAGGGAACTGGCACAAGTGGGCAAGTCCACCATGGGGTGGTTCTATGGGTTCAAACTACACTTGGCCATCAACGACTGCGGCGAGATCCTGAGCTTTACCATTACACCGGCCAAC
The DNA here is from genome assembly GCF_029603165.1 of Galbibacter pacificus. Classification (GTDB taxonomy): domain Bacteria; phylum Bacteroidota; class Bacteroidia; order Flavobacteriales; family Flavobacteriaceae; genus Galbibacter; species Galbibacter pacificus. Next base: position 335,161 of record NZ_JAQSVC010000002.1, on the reverse strand, counting down.
GTGGACGACCGTGAACCGTTGAAGAGCGAAGGGTTCTTGCGGGGCATTTACGGAAAACTCTTCGGCGATAGGGGCCACATATCCAAACAACTGGCCGAAATCCTGTTCGTGGACGGCATCCACCTGATCACCCAATTGCGCAACAACATGAAGAACAGCCTGATGACCCTGTCGGACAAGATAACCCTCAGAAAACGCTCAATCATAGAGACCGTCAATGATGAACTGAAAAACATGTGTCAAATCGAACACTCAAGGCACCGTTCCGTGGGGAATTTCTTTACCAATCTCATCGCTGGGCTTATTGCCTACTCCTTCTTCCCGAAAAAACCTTCGCTCAAATATCAAAATGCATTGGTAACCAATCAGATAAACGCTTTCTGATTAATCGAACTCAGGTTCATATGTATTAACAACAACGAACCCTCACCTATTTTAACACATTAAAAACCAAATATTTAGTTAAAATTACGCTATGCTCATTTTTTGGCATACTGTTTGAATCAATCCAATTAAATTTCATAGTTGAATTTTTTTTGGTTGGTTAGTTGAGAAAACTCCGCATTCTATGCATAGCATAAGCGGGGTTTTCTTGTTTTTGGCAACTTCATCAAAAAAAGTTTTAGATGATACTTTTTTAGTGGTTTGCTGTGTTATTTAAACTGCCATCTATTTTTTGGGTTTCTAAAATTCACTTCATAAATAAAAAAATATTTTAACGGTAACATTTTCAGTAATATGCACCGCACGAATCATTCACCTTTAATTTTTGGCACGCAGTTTGATTCTTATGTAACAACAATTAATAATTACCTTACAAACCAACGAGGTTTTTATAATTAAACGAATGAAATCCGGTTAGGCCGGATAGCAATAACTCCCAATTAGCGGGAATAAAACCTAGAAATTATGAAGTATTTATATATCTTTTTTGTGTCTGTTTTTCTTGGTTCCAATCTAGGATTTGCAAGCACGGACAACAATAGCACTTATAGCCCTAGTAACGGTTACGGAGACTCCTTTATATTTGTGGAAAACGGTATTACATTTTCTGTTTTTCCCAATGGCGAATTCGATTTTTATATAGACAACCCTTCTTACATTGGGGCAAGTGTAAATACAGGGAATGTAAATATAACTTTTAACTCTGGATTTAGCTACGATGCTTATGTTCAATATGATGATTATGGGGCCGTGATTCAAATAGAGAACACTCCTATTTATTACGATTTTTATGGACGTGTTTCCAGAATTGGGGGCATTAACATCTATTATCAAGGAAATTATGTAAATAGGATTGGTGGTCTAAATATTTATTTCAATTCAAACGGCGTATACAATTACAGTACCGGATACATCAATGTATATAACAGGGTGTACGTATACAGGCCTTATTACAGATATTTTGTAAGGCCAAGACCTGCCTACTGCCTGGTATATTACCAACCATACAGGAGGTATTACAGACCTGTTAGGTATACCTATTACAAGCCATATAGAAATAATAACAGAAGGGCTTATGCCAGTGTTGGAAGAACATATCATTATAAAGAAAATAATGCCAGAAGGGCTGTATATACAAACGACAGAAGGGTAAGTGTAAGAAACGACAGGCAAGTGGCCAATAGCGTAAGGAGCAGAAGCTTGACATACGAAAAAACCAGGTCTTCTACCCCAAGTGCTAGAAATAGCAGCAATACTGCTAGAAATACCCGGAATAGTTATTCCAGGTCCACAAGCACCAATAGTAGAAATACCACCCCTACAAAAGGATACTCTAGTTCCACGAGGTATTCCAACAGGTCTTCTGCGGGAAATTCAACTGCTAGGAGTTCTGCTTCGGGAAACAGAAACACACAAACATATTCTTCAAGCTCAAGAGCTTCAAGAAGTAGCGGTAATTCTTATCCCAGCGCAAGTAGAAGCAGTTCCAGATCTAGCAGTGCATCTTCGGGCAATAACCGCTCAAAGTCAACAAACGTAAGTTCCCCTAGATCTACTTCAAGTAGTAGGTCTTCTTCTGCAACAAGATCTTCATCGTCTAGGTCTTCTTCATCTAGATCTTCTTCTGGATCAAGTAGAAGTGGCGGAAGGGGCTAATACAATTTTAGTTAAATAGTTCGTTAATAAGAGCCTGTAAGTATTGCACTTACGGGCTTTTTATCTTAATGTATTTATGGATCAAGGAATTAATATCTTCCGAAAGTTTTAACTTATAAATCATTCCCCCAAAGAAAATACCAATTAGCGCCGACTTTAATACAATGTTGATTATTGGATTAAAATTAAAGTCCCAATAATAAAAAATGGCCAACGTAATTATAATCAGCATAGCCGTTTTAAAGGTTTTAATGGTAAACGGTTGCATTTCAAGTTTTACCTTTACAAAATAAAGCTTTACCCCGTTGTAGATTGAAAAAGCCAAAAATGTTGCAAAAGCAGCCCCGTTGATGCCCCAAAGCGGGATAAATATCATATTAAGCAAAACTGTTATAAAAGCTAAAAAAACACCAAAGAAAAGTACCATCCGGTAATAATCCGAGTTAAAAATAATTGCATTGTTGTTTCCAATTAAATTGTCGAACAGCTTCGCCAAGGAAATTAAAAACACCACCGTTACCCCTCCGCTGTACTCGCTTGGCAACAACTTGTACATTTCATTAATATTCAACAAAATCAATAGAAAAATAAAGCCGCCTATAATAAATAAGTTTATGGAGCTTTTTTTATAAAGTACGTCCAGTTCCTTAAAGTTCCTGCCATTTAACAAACTGCTCGTTATTGGATATACAATTTGGTGCATCGACCTGGCGGGAACGGCAATTACAACCGCAATAAAAACGGCTACATTGTAATAGGCTATGTTTTCTATCTCTTTAAACATCCCCAGCATTACCTTATCTATATCCAACAAAACTGCTGCAATTGAACCCGCTAAAATAATAAGGAACGAGTATTTTAACACATTGCCATAATTGGCGGGCAGCTTAAATATAAATACGGGTTTTTTAAGCAAATAGGCACTTATGAGCATTAAGAGCATCCTTGAAAAATAGACGCCCATCATGGAATATATAAAGCCTTGAACCGATAAAATATTGAAAAACACCATAAACAGAAGCACCATTACCACAACCCGGTGATAAACTTCTTTCAAAAAATTTCCGTAAACCGATTTCATATTAACTTTTGCCCAAGCGTAAAAAACTTCAAAATAGGCCATGGAAAAAGCTAAAACATATATGGTCCATACATACGGTTGAAGGATTTCGTTTTTTTGAGTTAAGTAAGAAACAATCCAATCGTAAGAAACGGCTCCCAAAATCCCCACGGGAACAATAATAACCAAAGGCAATAAAAGCATGAATGCAGTAAAGGCGCTTTGCTCATTTTTATCTTTATAAGAAGTATAAAACTTTATCAATGCATTTTGAACCCCAAATGCCAAAATTGGCATCATAATATTCGACGCCGATAACAAATAGGCCACCACACCATAATAATCGTCTTTTAAAAAATTGGTATATAAAAACAAGGTGTTCAGGGCACCAATTGCAAAACCAATATAGGTTACTACGGTATTTTTGAATGTTTGATTAACTACTATGCCCATAACTAAATAATGGTTGCTAAATGCGAAGTAAGGTTTTTACGGTGATATTTTGATACACCAACCGAATTTACATACAATTTATCAGTTTTATAGGCCTCGTAACTGGAAAGTAATTGTTTCTTTAATTTATTTTTTTCTTCATAATTAAAATAAAAGCCTGTTTTTGTATCGTTTAAAATCTTTTCAACATCCCATTTTACGGGGCCAATAGCCATAATTGGCCGTTTGGAGGCCATATATTCAAATAATTTTCCGGGAATAATCCCCCGTGTCTTTTCAGCATTTATTTCTATCAACAACAGTACCTGGGAAGACCGTTGCATTTTTAACGCTTCATTATGCGAAATGTAGCCGAGAACTTCCAAATGCGCTCCAATACCACATTTTTTAATGCTTTCCAGCACATTATTACTAACTGCACCGGCTAGCCGAAGGCGAAAATCTTTGGCAAAATCATTATTTTCGCTTAGCAATTCCCCTATTGCTTCCCATAAAATTAAAGGATTTCTGCCCGACAATAACGACCCAATATGGGCACAGGTAAATTTATTGTCTAAAGAAACCGCTTCAAATTCTTCATCCAGAAAACCATTGGTAATTACTTCTATGGGCGTATTGGTTATTGTTGAAAATTCGGTCTTAGTGGTAAAACTGGTTACTACAACCCTATTGGCGTTATCGAGAACATCCCGTTCTAGCTTTTTGTGCTTTTGTTGCGACCTGCGGCTTAATTTAAGCTCGGAATGATACCCAATATTTGTCCATGGATCTCTAAAATCTGCTATCCATTTAACATTTAGCTCCTTCTTTAAATGCAGCCCAATAAGATGTAACGAATGTGGCGGTCCCGTTGTAATAATAGTATCTATGCCCTCTTTTTGGATATACGACCTTAAATATGCCACGGATGGCTTTACCCAAAATTTTCTGGCATCAGGGATAAAGAAATTGCCCCTTATCCATAACAGCATCTTTTCCATAAAAGACTGTTTTTTTGAAGTTATGATGCCTTTACTGATTTGTTGGGTCTTCTTTTTTGAAAAGATTGAAGCCAATTTATAGGGTTCGAATATAGGTTGCTTTATCACCTTTACTTCTTTTGGTACTTCGGCTACAAATGAAGCATCTTCCATTGGATATTCGGGGTTTTCGGGTACATATACCACCGGTGTAACTCCAAATTGGGGTAAATATTTAGCAAAGTTTAACCAACGTTGTACTCCCGGCCCACCCGCGGGCGGCCAGTAGTATGTTATGATTAATACTTTTTTCATTCACTAAAATTAAAAGAATTGTTAGGTCTATCTCAACAAGAAAGGTGTTTCAATTTAGGCCTCTGTTTCCTTTGTATGTTTATAACCGTAAAAAATTCCGCCCAGTAACAATAAAAACAATAACACGTTACTTGCCAAGGTAATTGTACTTCCTGTTTTTACCACCTGCGGATCAAACTTAAATACAATTTCATGTGTCCCGGCCGGTATTTTTAGCGCCCTTAATGCGTAATTAACCCTAAATTCATCGGTTTGTTGGCCATCAATGGTTACTTTCCAGCCATGTGGATAATACATTTCAGAAAAAACGGCCACTCCTTCATTTTTATTGTTTGCCTTATACATAAGCATATTGGGCTTGTAATCCGTAAGCTCAATAGTTGCCGTAGAATCTACATGGAAACTTTCCGGGGCAATTTCAGAAAATTTAGATTTGTCAAAAACAGCAGTTGTTTTTACATTCAGGCTGTCCAGCGCACCCATTTCTTCATTGGCAGAATTTGTAGCTTTTAATTCATTGACAAACCAAGCAGATCCGTTTGCATACGGGTTTTTTGCAGGATACAATTCACCTTTGTCATTTGGCCTTATAATATACTTTACATTAAGCATATTTAGCACGGCAACATTGTTTTTGGCTATTTGGTATTCAAATAAATCTTGCAAACGCATAGGCTTTCCTGCATGATAACCCCCTATGGATTTATGTAGAAACGACGTAGAAGCCCCGTTGATGCTCTCTTGGGTATTAAAAACCCGGTAATATCCTTTATCTTCAAGTATTTGCTTGTCTATTGCGGTAGTTGGAAAGGGATTGTCCAGATACCTGGCCGAAACAAAATCGTCTTGGTTTACATAACGTTTGTCCACTCCTACCAAATCTATCAAGATCAATACGCCAACTATTAAAAGTGCATAGTTGGTTTTTAGTTTTTCTTTCATTAATAACCAAACAGCCGCGGCCGCCAATGCAACTAAAACAAAACTCCTAAACAGATCTTTTGTATACAAGGCCGCACGGTCTTCCTTAATACTTTTCATTAACTGGTTAAGTCCCATTTGGTCAAACTGCTGACGGTAGTACGCATCGTTTACATGAGAAAAGTCGAGCGTTCCCTTGACCAGAAACAGCCCAACTAAAGTACCCAAAGAAATTAGCACGCTCCACTTCAAGGCATTTAGTTTTTCCTTTTTTTCTACGGAAGTGTCTAAAAGTTCTTTCAACCCCAAAATTGCCAATATGGGAAAACACAGCTCAAGGAGTACCTGTATGGAAGTAACCGCCCTGAATTTATCGTATAATGGGAAGTAATCAATCATAAAATTGGTCAGCAGGTTAAAATTATGTCCCCAAGACAAGGCCAAAGAGATTAACGAGCCTATTAACAGCCACCATTTAAGCTTTCCTTTCAACAGAAATAAACTAAACACAAACAAGAAAATTATAATTGCTCCAATATACGCAGGTCCCGCAGTACCGGGTTGAGCACCCCAGTACATCATATGCGCCGCTTGGCCTTCAACAAAGTCTTTTGCTTGCGCCGGAGGCACACCTTGTTTTGTTAAATACTGATATGTATTGGAGTTATCGCCTATTTTTTCATCGTTTCCACCGCCCAGTAGTCTCGGCACGTATAAATCCAGCGATTCAAAAAGTCCATAACTATACTGTGTTATATATATTTTGTCTAGTCCGCTTGTGTTTTCTTTTGGAGATCCGTCGGGGTTAATAGTTAAGTCGCTTATTCCCCTTGTGCTCCATTTGGCATATTCCTGCGTGGCCATTAAATTGGTAGCATTTGTAGCCACCGCCAAAATTACCGCAACTGCCAAAATACCTATAGTTTTAAAAAAATGTGGCAACTGTTTTTTCTTAAAAGCATCTATAAGAAATACAATCCCCATTACCAAGACCAACAAAAATAAATAATATGTCATTTGGTAGTGATTGGCATTTATTTCCAGGGCCATTGCAAAAGCGGTAAGCAAAAAACCAGCTATGTACTTTTTTTTAAATGCAAGTAAAATTCCGGCCAGCACAAAAGGAAAATAGCCAATGGCATGCGCTTTGGCATTATGCCCAACCCCTAAAATAATAATAAGGTATGTTGAAAAACCAAAGGCCAATGCCCCTATTCCAGCCAGTTTCCAATCTACATTAAGCATTAAGAGCAATATGTAAAAACCAATAAAGTATAAAAACAGATAATCTGCCGGACGGGGCAGAAAACGTATGGTTTTATCCAGTTTTTTTATATAGTCGTGTGGGTAATTGGCTCCTAATTGGTAAGTTGGCATCCCCCCAAAGGCACTGTTGGTCCAATAGGATTCTTCTCCTGTTTTTTCTTTGTAATCGTTGCGTTCTTTGGACATTCCAATATATTGCGCAATATCACTTTGAAATATTTTTTTGCCTTGAAGAACCGGAGAAAAATATATTAATGAGGCTAAGATAAAAACTAAAAATACCACAATATGTGGTACTATTTTCCTTAATTGGTCAGTCATTAAAGTTAAATTTAGTTAGTCAATTTCTTCAAATTCAATATATTCTCCAACTTTTTCTGAAGATTTTTTTGAATCAGTATTTTGTGGTTTTTTATCAATTACTGTTTCCCCTTCCCTATATTGCTGTGCTTGTTTATGTTGCTGTTGCTGTTGCCCAAATTGTTCGCCAAATTTCTTTTCCATCTTCTTGGAAGCATACTTAAACAAATATGGTCCAAAAAGGCGGGACAAGATTTTAAACCCGTACCAAACAAAAAGTATGATTAAGATTGTTCTTAATAACTGCATTGAATTCTATTTTGAAAATACTTTCAAAAATACAATAGATTAAGCGTAAAACAGGATATAAAACCTTAAAAAAATAATAAAAAGTATAAAAATACGATTTCATATAAAACATTCGTCATAATTATTCTGTAAACAACATATTTTTCGGGGTCGTTTTGATATAGTTTACCTTAAAAAAATTATTTTCGTTAATTGAAAAGCAATTTAACATGAAAAAACTTTATTACTTAACTGCTATGCTTGTTACTTGTTCCCTACAAGTAAACGCCCAATATACCGATGTTATAAATTCTAACCGTCCCGGAGCATCCTACAGTGCCTTTGCCGTTGGTAAAAATGTAATCCAGGGAGAAGGTGGCTTTTATTACGAACGTATGGAACATTCTTTGCTAGAAACCGAAGCCAACCGTTATGGAATGGATTATGCCATTCGATATGGCCTGCTGTTCGAACAACTTGAAATTATTCTCGACGGTACTTTTACAAAGGAAAACATGACAAATTATTCCGTATCTCCTTCTACTGAATATTCTAGAAGCAACTTTACCAAAAACACCATTGGCGCCAAATATTTAATATACGATCCCTATAAAAATCCAGAGAAAAACAAACCAAACCTGTATAGTTGGAAGGCAAACCACCATGTACAATGGAAAGACTTAATTCCTGCGGTTGCCGTGTATGCCGGAGCCAATTTTAATTTTGGAGACAACCCGTTTTTCCCTGACGATTCGCAAATAAGCCCCAAAGTAATGATAGCCACACAAAACCATTTTACGGCAAATTGGGTGTTGGTCATGAATTTTATATACGATAAGTTTACGGGAGACGACCCCATGTTTAACTACATAATTACCCTTACACATGCTTTTACCGACCCCCGTTATTCCATATTTATAGAAAATCAAGGATATAAAAGCGACGCATATGCCGATGGGATTTTTCGGGCCGGTGCCGCTAGGCTGTTTAATAAAAACTTGCAGGTAGACGCATCCATGGGTATTAATATAAAAGATACCCCATCCCGTTTATTCGGTTCCATTGGGATTTCCTACAGGCTGGACCGCCATGTAGATCCACGGCCTAGAATAGACAATGTTTCTGATGAAGACAAGGAGTTTATTAAGGAAGCCAAGAAAAAACGAAAAAAGAATAAAAATCCATTTGAAGAAATCGATATTAATGATTAAGAATATATGATTGAAGTTAAAGAAGTAACTACTAAAAAGGAGCTGGAACAATTTGTAAAGTTTCCGTTTGAACTTTACAAAGATTCCGAAAACTGGGTGCCGCCAATTATAAAAGAAGAACTTAACAACTTCAACAAAGACAAAAACCCGGCTTTTAAAGATGCAGAAGCCTGGTTTTTCCTTGCCCATAAAAACAATAAAATTGCAGGCCGTGTATGCGCTATTATTAATTGGAACGAAGTAAAAAAGATGGGCAACAGCAAACTTCGTTTTGGTTGGTTTGATGCCATTGACGATCCAGAAGTCAGTAAAGCCCTTTTCGACAAGGTTTTTAGCATTGGAAAGGAAAAACAACTGGAGTATATTGAAGGGCCGGCAGGATTTTCCAATATGGACAAGGCCGGGATGCTTATTGAAGGATTTGACCGGATTGGCAGCATGCCCACCAATTATAACTTTGAATACTATCCCGGACTCGTGGAGCAATCGGGATTTGAAAAAGAAGTTGATTGGAAGGAATATGAAATTGTTGTTCCAGAGACGGTTCCTGATAAGTTGGCCAAATTTTCAGAATTATTACTGAAAAAATATAGGCTAAAGCTACTTGAGATTCCAAATACAAAGACCTTATTGCCTTATGCCGAAAAGATTTTCGATTTAATGAACCGCTCGCATCAGCATTTAGAATCTTTCACACCTATCAAGCCATACCAAATAGAACATTACAAGAACAAATACTTAAAATTTTTAGACCCCGATTTTGTTGTTCTTATTGCTGATGAAGATGATAATTTAGTTGGATTTTCCGTAATTATGCCTTCGTTTGCAAAAGCGCTTCAAAAAGCAAACGGAAAACTTTTTCCTTTTGGTTTTTATCACTTATTGAAAGCACAAAAGAAAAACGATAAAGTTACACTGCTATTAATTGGCATTGCACCCGAATACATGCGAAAAGGGTTAACTGCCATTATTTTTAATGAAACCTATAAAACATTCTTGAAAAAAGGAACCAAAGTAATGGAGACCAATCCAGAGTTGGAAACCAACAACCAAGTACAGGCACTTTGGAAAGATTACAATCCACAGCTTATAAAAAAGTGGAGGACTTATAGAAAGTATTTATAAGATAGAAGTTTAAAACACAAAAAATCCGCCTTATCGGGCGGATTTTTTATATGTTATAAATATATTCTTTCTTATTTATCGCCCATGGCAGCTTCAACTGCTGCAGAAAGACGTTTGTAAGTTCCGTTTTCCAATCGGTCGCGAATAGCCGAAAATGCTTCTAAAGTTGCATTGATATCGTCCATGGTATGTGTTGCGGTAGGAATCATCCTAAGTAAAATCAACCCTTTTGGAATTACCGGATACACCACAATAGAGCAGAAAATTCCGTAATTCTCCCTCAAGTCTTTCACTAGAGCCATTGCTTCGGGAATACTTCCGTTAAGGTAAACTGGAGTTACACAACTTTGTGTGGTACCAATATCAAAACCCCTTGCTTTTAGTCCATTTTGCAATGCATCTACATTTCCCCAAAGTTTTGCTTTTAGTTCTGGCATGCTCCTTAGCATGTCCAAACGCTTTAAGGCTCCTTTTACAAAAATCATGGGCAATGACTTGGCAAACATTTGAGAGCGCAAATTGTATTTTAAGTAATCTATTACTTCCTTGTCTCCTGCCAAAAATGCACCGATACTTGCCATAGATTTCGCAAAAGTTGCAAAATAAACATCTATCTGGTCCTGTACGCCTTGTTCTTCGCCTGCTCCTGCTCCGGTTGCGCCAAGTGTGCCAAATCCGTGGGCATCATCGACTAGCAACCTAAAATTAAATTTTTGTTTTAGGGCAACAATTTCTTTCAATCGTCCTTGCTCGCCACGCATTCCAAAAACACCTTCAGAGATGACAAGAATACCTCCCCCGGTCTGTTCTGCCATTTTAGTGGCGCGTTCCAGGTTTTTCTCAAGGCTGTCCATATCATTGTGCTGATAGGTAAAACGTTTTCCCATGTGTAAACGCACACCGTCTATTATACAAGCATGCGAATCTACATCATACACAATAATATCATCTTTGGTAACCAGTGCATCGATGGCCGATACCATTCCCTGATACCCGAAATTAAGTAAATACGTAGCTTCTTTATTTACAAACTGTGCAAGCTCGTTCTGTAATTGTTCATGAAGGTCGGTGTGCCCGCTCATCATCCTGGCACCCATTGGATAGGCGGCACCATGCTCGGCAGCAGCCTCGGCATCGGCCTTTAATACTTCCGGATGATTGGCAAGCCCAAGGTAATCATTGATACTCCAGGTAATTACTTCTTTCCCATTAAACTTCATTCTATTTGAAATATGTCCTTCCAATTTTGGAAACACAAAATATCCCTCTGCCTGAGAAGCCCATTTTCCTAATGGCCCTTTGTTCTCAATAATCCTATCAAATAAATCTCTCATGTAAATGGAGGTTTTCTTTTAAAATTTGAAATAAATGTTAAATTTACAGCACGCAAAAGTAACGAAATTTAAACTCTTATCATAAAATATTTACTTTTCTTCTACAAGTTTTTTAAATTGCTTTTGAAACATTTTATCTAAAAACTTATCAGGAAAAACATGAATTGCCAACCAAAATAACCATTTTTTTGGGGCTACCAAATATCTTGTCTTTTTTTTCTTTCCTTCAAAAATTCCGTAGATTAAATCCGAAACCTTACTGGCGTCCAACGCTATACTTTCCATTCCCTGTACGGCCTTGTCCATATTGTCGTAAATTTTTTCATAAGGAGTGCCTTTGTATTTGTTTACCTGTGTTGATGCATCGGCTTTTGCTTTGCTCCATATTTCTGATTTTATGGGCCCGGGTTCTATTACGGTAACGTTTATGCCAAAGTCAAGCAGTTCGCGCCTCAATCCGTCAGAAATTGCTTCCACGGCATATTTTGAAGCAGAATAAGGAGCCATGAACGGTCTGGTAACCCGTCCAGAACCACTACTTATATTTATAATCCTGCCTTTTTCCTTGTTTGTATTGAACCCCAATAGTGGAAGAAAGGCCTGCGTTACCCGTAAAACCCCTAGAACGTTAATGTCCAACTGGTTTGAAAATTCTTCAACGGGAATATAAGCCAAAGGGCCGTTTACAGAAACCCCGGCATTGTTAACAAGGCAATGCAGGGAAGCGCCTCCTAAAACTCCTTCAACTTCAATAACGGCTTTATTTATGGCCACTTGATCCACAACGTCAAAAATCAACGGAAAAAAATTACCGCCCAATGCCGTTTTTAGTTTTTCTACATCTTCTTTTTTACGCACGCTGCCAAAAACCCTAAACCCTTTGTCTAAAAAAAGCTTGGCAGTACTGTATCCTATTCCCGAGGAAACTCCGGTAATCAATATGTTTTTCATTTTTTGTTTTTTCTGATGAAGTTCTTAATTATAATTCCAACTTAACTTCATTCATTGCTTTAATGGCATTCTGCTCGGCCTTATTGTCTTTATACTCCTTCCATTTCTTTCCGGCTATGTAATTCATGCCGTTGTCTACGGTAAACAAACGTATGAGGTTTGTTAACCCCTGAGCCTTGGTCTTTATGGAGTTATTGGCCCGTAAGGCTAGCGAATATCCCCCTTCGGAATAATACACATAGTGCCACCACAGTCTTGGAATAAATAGTGTTTCCCCGTGTTCTATTGTGGCCTCGTAGCCTTTTGCATATTTAAACGCAGGGTATTTCTCCAGATCGGGATGAAGCACATTTACGTGCGAATGGTTGGTAAATGGTAGTTTATACAATAATTGTGATTGGTCTGGATGGTACAAATAGACTTTCTTTTGTGTTTGAAAATGTGTTAAAAACACATGAGAGCAATCTATATCGTAATGCAGGTTTAATGCAGAGCCCTTGCCCCCAAAAAACATTAATGCAAACTTAAAAAAGCCATCCATTATCGTTGGCGTTTCGTAATCGTTTGCTAATTCGGGTGCCCGTTTCATTATTTGAAAATTATGAAATCTAAGGCTTGTTGGTTTGGTTTCTATAATATCCAGATAATCGCTAAATTTTTTATATGAAACCGGTTTCATATAACCATTCCCGGGGTTATGATAGGAATCATCATACATAGGAATTTCCCAATCTCCGTAATTTTCTTTAAAAAAGTCAAAAGTCCACTTCGTAGTCGCTTTCCAATTTTTGGCTAAATCTTTAAATACTACAGGTGTATTGGTTGAAAGATATTTTTCTTTAAATTCCTCCTTGGTGATGTTCTCTACTTTATCAACCAAATTGAAATTTGACATTGCTTTTTTATATTTTAATTTTTTCTTTTACTTTATATACTCTATTTTTTGTGTTTCTTCTGTGTTCACAGAATCAAAGAATCCTTGGGCACGCATCCAGTCGTCGCTATAAATTTTGCTCATGTACCTCGACCCGTGATCAGGGAAAATCATAACTACATTGCTGTTTTTATCAAACTCGCCTTCTTCGGCCAGTTGTTTAACGGCCTGCATTACAGCACCGCTTGTATAACCAACAAAACAACCTTCGGTTTTAGAGATTTCACGGGCAGTATGCGCGCTATCTTCATCCGTCACTTTAACAAATTTATCGATGATGTCAAAATCTGTTGCCGTGGGGATTAAATTTTTACCAAGTCCTTCTATTCTATATGGATAGATTTCATCGGCATCAAATTCCTTGGTTTCATGGTATTTTTTAAGCACGGAACCATAGGCGTCTACACCAATAATTTTAATGTCCGGGTTTTTCTCCTTTAAAAAACGTGCCGTTCCAGATATAGTTCCGCCTGTACCACTACATGCAACAAAATGCGTAATCTGGCCTGCTGTTTGTTCCCATATTTCAGGTCCAGTAGTCCTGTAATGTGCATCTATATTAAGCTCGTTGAAATATTGGTTAATGTAGACCGAACCTTTAATTTCTTCGTGCATACGTCTTGCAACTTGGTAATACGACCTGGAATCGTCTGCGCTAACGTGGGCCGGACAAACATATACTTTGGCACCCATTGCACGAAGCATGTCTATTTTATCGGGAGACGATTTAGAGCTTACCGCCAAAATGCAATCGTAGCCCTTTATAACGCTTACCATTGCGATACTGAATCCCGTGTTTCCAGAAGTAGTTTCTATTATGGTATCGCCGGGTTTTAAAACTCCCTTGCGCTCGGCTTCTTCTATAATGTGTAGTGCAATTCTATCTTTACTGGAATGTCCTGGATTAAAGGCTTCTACCTTAGCATAAAAATTTCCGATAAGATCCTGGGTTATTTTCTTTAGTCTTAGAAGTGGGGTATTCCCTATTAAATCTAAAACATTATCGTAAGCTTTTATCTTTTCTTTCATAAAAATTTGGTTAGATACAAACTTGTATTGAATTCCTCCAAACCTTGCAAATTTAGTTATTTTTTTTAATTACTCTTGGATTCCTTCCAAATCTAAAAGGAAAGCATATTCTTGAGCAACCTCTTTTAAAGCTTCAAATCTTCCCGAAGCTCCGCCATGGCCTGCATCCATGTTTATTTGAAACAACAGCAGGTTATCGCCTTTTTTAACATTTCTTAACTTTGCCACCCACTTGGCAGGTTCCCAATATTGTACTTGGGAATCGTGCAGCCCCGTAGTGACCAATAAATTTGGATATACTTTTGCTTCTACGTTATCGTAGGGCGAATAGGATTTTATATAATTGTAATATTCCTTGTCGTTCGGGTTTCCCCACTCATCGTACTCGCCTGTTGTAAGTGGTATGGACTCGTCCAGCATCGTTGTAACCACATCTACAAAAGGAACTGCGGCTATAACCCCATTATACAGCTTTGGTGCCAAGTTTACAACGGCCCCCATTAAAAGGCCTCCTGCCGACCCGCCCATTGCGTACATATGTTCTGGCGAAGTGTAATTTTCTTCAATTAAGTATTTTGTACAATCTACAAAATCGGTAAATGTGTTCTTTTTTGTAAGCAGTTTTCCGTTCTCATACCAGTTTCTTCCTAAGTATTCCCCACCACGGATATGGGCTATGGCGTATATAAACCCTCTATCCAGCAATGACAACCTAACGGATGAAAAATAGGGGTCGATCGTAGCGCCGTACGATCCATATCCATATAGCAGTAATGGATTTTTACCGTTTTTCTCGATACCTTTTTTATAGACCATTGAAATAGGGATCATGGTCCCATCGGAAGCTTTTGCCCAAACCCTTTCTGATGTATAATTGTCTTTGTTAAACTTTCCGCCAAGTACTTCTTGCTCTTTTTTAACCACTTTTTCTTTGGTTATCATATTAAAATCAATGGTACTTGCCGGGGTGGTTATAGAATTATATACGTAACGCAATGTATCTGTGTCGAATTCCAAATTAGTCGATGTAAATGCCGTATAGGTCTCGTTATCGAACGGGATATCGTAATCGGCCGTGTTGTCCCACCGCTTTATGTGTATTTTGTTCAATCCGTTTGTGCGCTCGCTTACTACCAAATAATCCTTAAATATATCGATGTCCTCCAACAGAACATCATCCCTGTGCGGAATTACTTCTTCCCAGTTTTCCTTGGTTGTTTTATCAACTGGAGTTTTCATCAATTTAAAATTGGTGGCCTTATCGGCATTGGTAATAACGTAAAAAGAATCATCATAATGAGCAATACTGTACTCTAATCCTCTTGTACGGGGCTCAAAAACTGTTAATTTGCTGTCCGGCTTATCGGCATCCAAAAAGCTATATTCTGATGTAAGTGTACTGCTGGAACCAAAAACTATATATTTTTTAGATTTTGTTTTATACACAAAAGCATTAAAAGTTTCATCTTCTTCAAAATACACCAACTTGTCTTCCGGAGATTCCTGCCCGAGCACATGCTTGAATATTTTATCAGAACGTAGTGTTTGTTCGTCTTTACGGGTATAAAACAAGGTTTTGTTATCGTTTGCCCATGTACTTCCGCCGGTGGTATTTTCTATTTTTATGGGAAGTATCTCCCCGGTTTCCAAATTTTTTACTTGCAGGATGTATTTTCTTCTGCTTAACGTGTCTACTCCAAAAGCAGCCAATTTATTATCCGGACTTATATTAATGCTCCTTAAATTAAAAAACGAATGCCCTTCTGCCATTTTATTGCAATCAAACATAACTTCTTCTTTTGCCCCTTCTTCATCTTTCTTCCTTAAATAAATTGGGTAGTCCTTCCCCTCTTCATACTTTGTAATATACCAATACCCATTATATCTGTACGGTACAGACTCGTCGTCTTCCTTAATGCGCCCTTTCATCTCCTTGAACAGCTTTTCTTCCAAAGAATCTGTATGGGCCGTCATTTGCTTGTAATATTCGTTTTCCCGCTCCAAATAATCTATTACTTCAGGGTTTTCACGCTCGTTCATCCAATAATAGTTGTCTATCCTAATATCCCCATGTTTTTCTAGGTTCATTGGTTTTTTTTCAGCAATAGGTGGCATTATTTCTTTCATTTCTTTTTGTTCTTTCTTTTTACAGGAAGTCGCAAAAATAAGACATAGAATAAGAATGGTTGGCTGTATTTTCATATAATTTTAGTTAATAATTATGACCTAATTTAGTAATTTTGTCGATATAAAATAAAAAAATATGTTTGGAGACTTCATGGGAATGATGGGGAAACTTAAAGAAACCCAGCAAAAAATAGAGGAAACAAAAAAAAGACTTGACACGGTAACACTTTCGGAAGAAAGTGCTGATAAATTGATACATATAACCATAACGGCCAATAGGGAAATTAAATCTATTGAAATAAACGATGAACTTTTAAAAGATAAAGAACAACTGGAAGATTATCTTGTTCTACATGTCAATAAAGCAATAGCACAGGCCACAAAGGTAAACGAAACCGAATTGGGTGCCGTGGCCAAGGAAGGGATGCCGAACATTCCGGGAATGGACATGTTTAAATAATTTTTATTTTTGGCTTGATGTTTGCCATTGATTGAATAAAACAAACGAAATGAAATTTTTTTCAATACTTTTTTTAGCCATAAGCCTTCTGCTAGCCGAGACATCTCCTTCGGTTAATTGGTTGACCGATTACCCCGAAGCAAAGGCCATTGCCAAACAGGAAAAGAAAAACATCTTAATGTATTTTACAGGAAGCGATTGGTGCGGCCCATGCAAAATGCTAAAGTAAGATTTGTTTGATACAGACAAGTTTAAGGAACTTTCTAAAAATTATGTACTGGTTAAAGTAGATATTCCCCGAAGAATAGACATTATAACACCCGAGCAATTAGAAAAGAACAAAGAATTGCTAAAAAAATATAATTCCCAACAGGCATTTCCCAAAATTGTGTTTTTAAACCATCGAGGGAAAAAAATTGATGAAGTCGAAGGTTACAATTCTTTACGGGACCCCCGCAATTATTTCTCTAAAATAGAGAAAAACCAATAAAAAGGTTTCAGCTTTAATCAAGCCAACCCCTCGACTTTTCTGTATCCAACAGGCAAGCAATTACTTTAGGCATTATTAGCAAACGATTTTTATTTCTTTTCTATATTTGGCAATACCCAAGAGTTGTCATACCAGCTTTCTTTTGGTCCGTAGACTCTAAACCATACAAAATAAGCTTGTTTATGATTGGTCTGTATCCAATTCTTATCGGCTACTCCATTAGGTTTTTCAGGGCTGAAATAAGGTTTTATAGAGCCGTCTTTTTCTTGTTGAATACCTTCTATGTTAGAATTTACTCCCCATTTATATTGTTCATTTAATACCATAGAATGGTATTTAGCATCGTATAAAATAACCGACCAAAAATTGGTTTCAGGTACATTAGGTGGAATTTCCATCATGTAAGTGTTGCTTCCATTTAGCCATTGTCCTTCACTGTCTTTGGTTGCTGTAATATATTGTGAACCTGCTCCTTTGGGTGCCTGGGTCATTCCTTTCGAATTAAATGTAGCTTGATATGCCCAAACTTGTTGTTGGGTAGCGGTATACTTACCAGTTGTCCTACTTGTAAAGTTTTCGTCCAGAAAGTTATTTGCCCATTGTCAATTACTTTTTCCTGGCCATTTGAGAGCATCTGGTACCCGATTGTTAAATGTAAGGGTACGCTGGCGTAACTCGCCTAATTCTGCTGCTTTTTTCAACAATTCTTTATCGACTTTACCTTCGAAAAAGCCCATATCATAAAGGTAGCTCATAATTACATCGTGCCTTTTATAACATGCCCCATTATTGAGTTTTACAAATTCCTTTATCAAGTCAAAAACTTGGGTTTCATCATACAGCATATCCATGAAATGTCCATCTGCCATTTTGTTGGAAGTATTATAGAATGTGGTAGCTGGAGGATTATCAGCATCTTTTAATGAATAGGTTTTTATACCCTCTTGCATAAATTTCACGGTTGCTTTTCTATCTCCATTTTTCACAAAACCACGAAGTAACCACACTATGGTATTGGCTGGAGATTTGTAATGAAAGTATCCTTCAGGAATTTCACCATTGTATTCAGGGGATGTAAATAAGTATTTACCACCTTTTCCTTTGTCTGGCCCCATTCCCCCTATATCTATAATATTTACCCAACCAGGAGCATTTGCCATTCCCATCATTCCAGCGGGAACTTCTACAACTACTGCACCTCCTTGTTCATTAAGGTTAACGGGATGTACTGCATATATAGTGGTACTATTTGCTGTTAAAACTTTTAGTTTAGCATTTACTGAAGTTTCCATGATACCTATATTTTGAGCTGTGGAACCTTCTTTAAGATATGAATTATACAAGGCCATAAAAGCGGCTTCAGGTTGCAAATCGCAATATGCACGTGTAAGGTTTTCCAAATCCCATTGTTTATAGATTTTTGTTGGGTCTAATGGTGGGTAGTGTCCATCCTCATGCTGTGCGAAAATGACAGTGTTACAGCAAAAAAAAAGTATTGAAATTTTGAAATGAATGTGCATTAAAGTTATTTTTTTCATTTTTAACTGGTTTTATCGTAAAATCTTTGCTAGTTGCCCATTATTCTTAATCATTTATAAGCCTAAATTCGGTTCTTCGGTTTACGGCATGTTCCCTTTCTGTACAAGAAACGCCATCGGCACATCTGTTTTTAAGTTTCGTTTCGCCGTAACCATTGGCTACCAATAGACTGGAATTAACTCTCTTGGAGATTAAATAGTTTGCAACTGCTTGTGCCCTTCTTTCTGACAATATCTGGTTGCTTTGCTTTGATCCACTGGAATCGGTATGCGAAGCCAATTCTATTTTAACTCCCGGATTTTGTTTAATTACGGGAATAAGATTGTCGTCTATAATTTTTTTGGCCTCAAGGGTCAAGGTATAACTGGCAAGATTCCAGTTAATCGGTAAAGCATTATATTCCACAAGCTTACATTCTACTTCTTTCCAAGTTGTAAGACCGCCTTTATCTTTTAAGACTTCTTTAGTTATCGTTTGGTACTCGGCTGGAACGGTTTCTTCTACCGTATATACATCTTTCACCAAAACGGTCTTTGTAACCTCGTCGTACTCTGCCGGAATCTCTACTTCCACTACTTTTGCAGGCTCAATAATTATTTTCTTGGTATAAGAAATTTGCTTCTCTGCAACTGGAGTTGAAACAGTGCTGGCATCTACATTTATCACCTCTTTAGGAAATGTTTCGTACTCGGCAGGGTAACCTTTATAGCACCAATACCTACAATCGTCGGGATTGGAAGACTCGCAATCGGGTGCGGGCGCCCCCAATTCCCATTGGGCATAGGCCGGTTTTATTTCTATAGTCTCAGAGCTTTGGGAGAATGTTGCAGGTACAACTTTTAAAATATTGGACCTTTCCTTTGATACATATGAAACAGTTTCTGTTTCCTATTTAGCAGGAACTACAGTTAGTTTTTACTAGCTTCTTTAACCAATACGCTTTCTGTTACTGTTTTATATTCAGCTGGATAGGTTTTTAATACTTTATGTGCTGGTTTTATCATTATTTGTACATCTTCATTCACATATGTGTCTGGAGTTGTACACCTTACATAACATTTCCCGGGCTCGGGATTGTTTGGGAGATCCTGTGCATAAATACCACAAGAAATAAATGTTAACAATAGTAATAATATTCTTTTCATTTTTTTATCTAAAAGATTAATAATGATTTCAAGAAAAACATATATGGATTTTAAATATTCTGCGCAGAACTGCCCATATTGTTAAGACAGCTAAATATTTTTTATAAAACCCAAAAATGCATTTCAAATTTTCCTATATTTATACTTATAGGATTTAACAAAAATAATATATTTCCATAATGTTTGAATTTTTTTACTCTGAAAAATCGAGTCAATTCTATTTTAATTTAAAAGCTCAGAACGGACAAATTATTTTGTCCAGTGAAATGTACCAGAACAAACAAGGAGCAGAAAACGGTGTAGCATCAGTAAAAAGGAATGCTGAAGATATGAGCAAGTATGAACGGAAGACTGCCTCCAATGGAAAGTTTTATTTTAACCTAAAGGCATCAAACGGGCAGATTATTGGGAAAAGCCAGATGTATTCTTCTGAAGCAGGCATGGAAAATGGCATCAATTCTGTAAAAAACAATGCTCCAATGGCCGGAGTTATCGATTTAAGTTGATTTTTTCAATAAACATATTTTCTCTCACTTAAAGAGAAATCATATATATTAAACGATATCTACAGGCCTGTTATAGTTTTTAAAACCTTTTCATGCATTTCATCCGTATAATCCAAATGGGTAACAATACGTAATTTTCCCTGCCCCATATGGATAATGGATATACCGTTTTTTTGGAGGGATTCCATAAATGGAGCAATCTCGACATCATCATTTAAATAGAAAATAAGAATATTTGTTTCTACCGGGTCTATGGCTTTTATATACGATGTTTTTTCAAGGACTTCGGCTATTTCCTTGGCTTTTTTATGGTCAATGGCCAATCTTTCAATATGGTTGTCCAACGCATATATTCCAGCGGCGGCCAAATAACCCGCTTGCCGCATGCCGCCCCCCAATACTTTCCTTATCCGTAGGGCTTTTTCCATAAATTCCTTGCTGCCCATTAATACAGAGCCCACGGGGCAGCCAAGGCCTTTGCTTAAGCAAACCGATATGGAATCAAATACTTTTCCGTATTGTTCGGCTGTTTCATTTTTTGCAACCAGCGCATTCCATAACCGGGCACCATCCAAATGTAACCCAAGCGAATTTTCATCGCATACCTTTCTTATCTTAATAATTTCAGGAAAATCCCAACAGGCACCTCCACCCCTATTTGCCGTGTTTTCGAGACATACCAATGTGGTAAGCGGACTGTGGTAAAAATCTGGTGGATTGATGGAATCTTCAACCGCTTCGGCTGTAAAACGACCATTATCCCCATTTATCAACTTGCAACTTACACCGCTGTTAAAGCTTACCCCGCCACCTTCGTAATTAAAAATATGCGCATCTTTATCGGCTATTAACTGCTCTCCCGGTTGTGTGTGCACTTTTATGGCGGTTTGGTTGGCCATGGTACCGCTCGGGAAAAACAAAGCAGCTTCTTTGCCAAACATTTGCGCAACTTTATGCTCTAGTTCGTTCACGGCAGGATCGTCCTTAAAAACATCGTCGCCAACCCTTGCGTTCATCATCGCTTCGAGCATTTCTTTTGTGGGCTTGGTAACGGTATCGCTAATAAGATTTATCTTCATGGAAGTTTCTATTTAGATGATAAAGTTAATACACAACGTTTAAAAAATACCCATCATTTAAAAAAGTGTTTTACTTTTGAAAAAAATAAAATTATATGATTACCACCGATCAGGTAAAAAATCTTGCTGAACGTACCGCCGATCTTAAAAAGTATCTCGACATTGAGCAAAAACTCATTGAAATACAAAATGAAGAAGAAAAAACCTTTGCCCCCGATTTTTGGGACAATCCAAAAGAGGCCGAGGTAATCATGAAAGAACTGCGGACCCAAAAAAAATGGGTGGAAGATTACAACAAGGCTAATACTTTAATAGCCGACCTGGAAGTTTTATTTGAATTTTACAAAGAAGGCGAAGCCACCGAAGAAGACATTGTTACACAATACGAAAAAGCAGCGGTCCTTATTGAAGCCATGGAATTTAAGAACATGCTCTCTGAAGAAGGCGATAACATGAGTGCCGTATTGCAAATAACCGCAGGTGCGGGCGGTACCGAAAGTTGCGATTGGGCCTCGATGCTTATGCGCATGTATCTTATGTGGGGCGAAAAGCACGGCTATAAAATTAAGGAACTCAACCATCAGGAAGGCGACGTGGCGGGCATTAAAACCGTTACATTGGAATTTGATGGCGATTTTGCCTTTGGGTGGCTAAAAAGTGAAAATGGCGTGCACCGGTTGGTAAGGATTTCTCCTTTTGACAGTAATGCCAAGCGCCATACCTCATTTGCATCGGTATATGTATATCCACTGGCCGACGATTCTATTGAAATCGATATCAACCCGGCCGATATTTCATGGGACTTCGCCCGTTCCAGCGGTGCCGGCGGTCAAAATGTAAACAAAGTAGAAACCAAGGCCATTCTAACGCACCATCCTACCGGAATTATCATTCATAACTCCGAAACCCGCTCTCAGCTAGAAAACAGGGAAAAAGCCATGCAGATGCTAAAATCGCAACTATACGAAATAGAACTTAAAAAAAGGCAAGCGGCAAGAGATGAAATAGAATCGTCTAAAATGAAAATTGAATGGGGATCGCAGATTAGAAACTACGTAATGCATCCCTATAAACTGGTGAAAGACGTTCGTACCAGCCACGAAACGGGCAATGTAGATAATGTTATGGATGGCGGAATAGACGAATTCTTAAAAGCTTATTTAATGATGATGGGCCAAAAAGACGAAGCTTAAAAAACGCCATAAACAATAACTATTCAATAATAAAAAATAACATATTCATATCCTTTGGCAAAGGGATTGATATATGAATATTTGTACGGAAACAAACAATAAAAAATGATAAAAATATATCACAACCCCCGCTGTAGAAAATCAAGGGAAGGACTACAGATATTGGAAGAATCGGGAAAAGATTTTGAAGTTGTAAAATACCTTGAAGAAATTCCAACAGAAAAAGAGCTCCGCAAAATAATAAATTGCCTGGGCATTAAGCCCATCAACCTTATCCGGAAAAATGAAACCATCTGGAAAGAAGAATACAAAAACAAAGTCCTTAACGATGATCAAATTATCGAGGCAATGCTAGAAAATCCCAAGCTTATTGAACGCCCAATTGTTATAAAAAACAATGTGGCCGTAATAGGGAGGCCCCCTGAAAATATTAAGGGAATTTTATGAAAAGTTTAACCATTTCGGGTTAAACCATGGTCTAAATTTGGCGTCTTACTTTTAAAAGTAATCAAAACTACTAATTCGCGCTTACTATGAAATTTAGACACTTCTGCTTTATTGCAGCTACATTGTTTTCAGCATTTATACATGCACAAAGACCCAATGCTGAAAAACAAATTACATTAACCGGTACCGTTATCGATTCAGAAACTGGTGAACCATTGGAATATGCCACCCTTGTGCTTCAAAGCATAGATAATCCAGAGCAGGTAACCGGTGGCGTTACAGACCAAACAGGTACCTTTAGTGTTGAGGCCCCTGCCGGAAAATACAATGTTAGGGTAGAATACATCTCCTATCGCCCATACACACTTAACAACCAGAATTTAACGCAATCAAAAGATTTTGGCACCATAAAACTTTCCTTGGACGTTGCCCAGCTTGATGCCGTAGAAGTTGTTGGGGAAAAAACAACGGTCGAAGTCCGCTTAGACAAAAAAGTATACAATATAGGTAAAGACCTTACTACAAGCGGTGCAACAGTTTCAGATGCTTTAAGCAATGTACCGTCTGTTACCGTAGATGTAGAAGGGGCCATAAGCTTGCGTGGTAACGAGAACGTTCGTATCCTTATTAATGGTAAACCTTCGGCCCTTGCCGGGTTTGGTTCTACGGATGCTTTACGCCAATTACCTGCCGATGCCATCGAGAAAGTAGAAGTAATTACCAGTCCCTCTGCCCGGTACGATGCAGAAGGTACTGCCGGAATTTTGAACATTGTCCTTAAAAAAGAAAAAACGCTTGGTTTTAACGGCTCTGTCAATATCAACACGGGATACCCAATTAACAGCAGGGTCAATGCCAATTTAAACTTAAGGACAAACAAATTCAACCTGTTTACAACCTTGGGGCATTTTTATAACGAGCCTCCCGGATATGCGTATTTTGACAATACTTATTTCGACTCAAAATATAGCAGGATTACCGAAGACAGAGATATGAACCGATTGAACAAAGGGGTAAATGCAAATATTGGGATGGAATATTTCTTGACTGATAAATCTTCAATAACAGGAAGTTTTTTTACGCGCTTTTCTGATGAACAAGACGGTACCGAAAACAATACCACCCGCTATATAGATACCGATATTGACAGTAGGACTTTGCGTAGGGAAATTGAAAACGAAGACGATAATACATATCAATACTCATTAAACTACACAAATAATTTTAATGATGAAGGCCATAAACTAACGGCCGATTTTCAATATTCAACAGATAAAGAAGATGTTAATACCGATATTGACGAAAATCAGTACTATCCAGATGATGAACTTATCAACTTAGAAAAGGTAACAGAAGTTGAAAAAGAAAACGAGTACCTTCTTCAGGCCGATTATGTTCTACCAATGGGAGATGCACAATTTGAAGCCGGTTACCGTGGTAATTTCGAAAAAAACACAAACGATTATCAATTAGATACTTACAACTTTTCCAGCGGAGAATTTGAAACCAACTACAATCTTTCAAATAAATTTACATACGAGCAAAATGTAAATGCTGTTTATTCGCAATACGGAAATAAACTGGGCAAAAAGTTTTCTTTCTTATTGGGCTTAAGGTTGGAAAACACCCGATTAAAAGGAAAGGTCGATTCTGAATTAGACGACGAGCAGCTCATCGATACTTTAGGATTTGATTTTGATCCCGATTTTGACAAAAATTACTTAGGCCTCTTCCCTACCGTAAACCTAACATATGAAATTAAGGAAAACGAAAATATAACTTTAGGATATAACAGAAGGATAAACCGCCCGCGTGGCTGGTTTGTAAACCCATTTCCTTCCAGGTCGAGCCGGGCCAATATTTTTCAGGGGAATCCAGATCTAGAACCTGCCTTTTCTGATGCTTTCGACCTTGGGTATTTAAAAAGATGGGAAAAACTCACCTTGACATCTTCAATTTATTACCAAAGGGAAACCGATGCCTTCGAAAGGGTCCAAACAGAAACGGGCCAACAAACATCCGACGGAATAGATATTATAAGGACCATCCCCATAAATCTTTCTACCAATCAAAGGTTTGGCGGCGAGGTCGGGGTTATGTACAATGCCATTAAGTGGTTGCAGTTTAACGGAAGTTTTAATTTCTTTAAGTTCAATACCGACGGGGAATACCAAGGCGTAGACTATGGAACCGAAAGCACCAGCTGGTTTTCCCGCTTGAGTGCAAAAGTAGACCTTCCGTCAAGTATAGACTGGCAAACCAATGGTTTTTATATGGGGCCAAGGCAAAATTCGCAAACAAAGTCAGACGGGATGATGTCTATCGACATGGCGCTTAGCAAGGATATTATGGGCGATAACGCTACGGTTTCCTTAAATGTAAGCGACTTGCTCAACAGCAGGAAAAGAAGGTCTTATACAGAATCTTACGACGATATGGGGAATCTTTCTTTTACTTCCGATAGTGAATTTCAATGGAGACAAAGACAATTTACAGTTTCGTTTATATACCGTTTCAACCAACCCAAAAACCAACGTGGAAACCGTGGTAACAGAAATGGTGGTGGCAATAATGGCGGAGATGAAGGCGGAGGGGAATTTGAAGGATAAAAACCCGAAAACAGAGATAAAAAAAAAGAAGCCAATTGGCTTCTTTTTTTATTTTTCTGATTTTGCTCTTTTGGCTTCTCTTTTTTCCTTAATCAATTCGATGATCGAGCCACCCAACCAATAAGGAATTACAAAGGTTAATAGAAATATCATCAACCAAAATCCTATGGTTAGGACGGTCATGATTGCTAAAAAGCCAAGATATTGGTCAAATTCAAACATAGTTTCCGGAAATTTTTCTGAATTCGCCTCAAAGATAAGCACAATTCTTAAGTTTTCGACCAATAAATTAAATTATTTATTTATGCCTCTATTTATAAAATCCCATTATAATTGCTATTTTTATATATGAATTAAATTCATAGAAGAATTTTAATCACATATAAACCAACCTTAAAATTATCACTTATGAAAAAATTATTCTTAATCGGCATTCTATTAAGCTTTATAACGGTAAACGCCCAAGACGACCAAGATTATGCCGACTTGTTAAAATCGACCGCAAAAGTTGAAGTCAAGTCGTTTATCTACGACGAACTTGAGCTTACCGAAACCGAAGAAAATGCATTCAACCCCGTATTTGATAAATATCTTGAAGAAAGCGGGAAAATTTCCGTGGAAAAAGCTGCATTATTCGATTCTTATGCAGACAACATGGACAATTATTCATCCGACCAAATAAATACACTCAACAAAGACGTGTTAAAAACTGATTTACAAAAAGTAAAAACCGACAAAAAATATTACAATAAGTTTGTTAAGGCCATTGGGGTTGAAAAAACCACTCAATTCTTTTTCCTAAAAAAGTATCTGGACAACATAGTAGAAGGGGCTAAACTGGATTTTTTGGCAGAATAGCTTCCCAAAATATTTCATTCAAAATATAAGGTCCACCATTAAATATAGAATAATAAACAAATAAAAATGTAAATTTGTACATCAAAAAAAGTTTATTAAATCTATGGATTTTAGAATAGAGAAAGATACTATGGGGGAAGTTCAGGTTCCTTCAAACAAACTATGGGGTGCACAAACAGAGCGTTCCAGAAATAATTTTAAAATAGGTACGCCGGCATCCATGCCAATAGAAATTGTGCATGGTTTTGCATATTTAAAAAAGGCCGCAGCATATACCAATTGCGAATTGGGCGTTTTACCCATTGATAAAAGGGACATGATTGCCCAAGTGTGCGACGAAATTCTTGAAGGCAAGCACGACGACCAGTTTCCATTGGTTATTTGGCAAACGGGATCGGGCACGCAGAGCAATATGAATGTGAATGAAGTTATTGCTAACCGTGCACACCAATTGGCAGGCAAAAAAATTGGCGAAGGCGAAAAAACACTTCAGCCAAACGATGATGTCAACAAGTCGCAATCTTCCAACGATACCTTTCCAACAGGAATGCATATAGCCGCCTACAAAATGGTAGTAGAAAATACCATTCCAGGGGTTACACAACTTAGAAATACCTTAAAAAAGAAATCTGCAGAATTTAAAGAAGTAGTAAAAATAGGGAGAACACACCTTATGGATGCTACGCCCCTAACATTGGGGCAAGAGTTTTCAGGTTATGTTTCTCAACTGGATCACGGGTTAAAAGCCCTTAATAATACTTTAGAACATTTATCTGAACTGGCATTGGGCGGTACAGCCGTTGGAACTGGTTTAAATACCCCGAAAGGGTATGCAAAACGTGTAGCCGAATTTATTGCTAAATTTACGGAACACCCTTTTAAATCGGCAGACAATAAATTTGAAGCCTTGGCCGCACATGATGCTTTGGTGGAAACACACGGTGCCCTAAAGCAATTGGCGGTTTCATTGAATAAAATTGCCAATGATATCAGGTTAATGGCTTCGGGACCAAGAAGCGGTATTGGCGAAATTATAATCCCGGCCAATGAGCCCGGAAGCTCGATCATGCCCGGAAAAGTAAATCCGACCCAATGCGAAGCCTTGACCATGGTCTGCGCACAAGTAATGGGTAACGACGTAGCCATAAGCGTTGGCGGAACTCAAGGTCATTACGAACTTAACGTATTTAAACCAATGATGGCCGCAAACCTTTTGCAATCGGCAAGGCTTATCGGCGATGCATGTATAAGCTTTGAAGAACATTGTGCCAACGGAATAGAACCCAATACCAAACGCATTAACGAGCTGGTAAACAATTCATTAATGCTTGTAACGGCCTTAAATACCAAAATAGGATATTATAAGGCTGCCGAAATTGCAAACAAAGCTCATGAAGAAGGGACTACTTTAAAAGAAGCTGCATTGGCCTTAAAGTATGTTAGCAACGAAGAATTTGATGAATGGGTTAAACCCGAAGATATGGTCGGTGGCCTAAAATAGGCCTATTCCAGTTGTATAAAATAAGAAAAGCTGTTTGAAATTACTTTCATGCAGCTTTTTTTATTAATTTCATTTTAAATTCTTTAAACACAGAAGTAGCAATCCAAACAATATTCAACAATGAAGTATTCAGGAAAAATCATATTAATTTTAAGCATTTTAGCATTTACAGCTTGTAAAAAAGAACCCAAAAAAGAAGAAATAAGGGAATTAGAACAAATTTCTACAGATGAAATTATTGATAACCTTCCAGAAGTTACTTGCTATTTGTATGTAAAAGGGAAAGACTCCATCCAAATGATGTTAGAGCAGGAAAACGATTCTATTACCGGGACTTTGGCCTATAAGTTTTATGAAAAAGATAAAAGTCATGGCACATTATCCGGAAAAATTAACGGTGATATTTTAAAAGCAGATTATAATTTTATGGCTGAAGGAACTACTTCCATTCGGGAAGTCATTTTTATGAAAAAGGGAAATTCTTATGTTCCGGGGTACGGTGAAACACTTGAGAAAAATGGAAAATTTATTTTTAAGGAAAATTCCAAAATAAACTTTATGGACGAACAAGCACTTAAGAAAGTGGATTGCGATTAAAAAATTATTTCTTGGAACCGGCTATTCCCAAGGCTACACCGTTGAGGAATTTTAAGATTAAAAGGAGCCAATAATCCTTATAAAAACAATATAACATTTAAAAGAGGCTGTCCAAAAAGGATAGTCTCTTTTTTTATCCTCATGCCTTCAGATAAATCAGATGAACTTGATTATTATAGATTTTGGTAGAAAAGTTGATTTTCATATACTTTTTAAGGTATTTGCTAAAAACGGCTAAATTTTCAGAGGTATATAGGGATAAAGTAGCCGTTAACTTGCGTAGGTTGTGTCCAATGGCCATTAATGCGAACTCCAAGTTAACTTTGGATAAGCCTCTATGTGTAAACCGATTAAATTTATTATTGAATTTGAGTTGCCCGAAGACCGCCTCCGGCTCTATGGGTCGGTTACTACGGTGTACCAGGCCCTGGTGACTGATTAAAGGCTTTTTGGCTTGTGCCCTGAGTTGAACCAATCGGTTATTTACCTTAATGATTCGGTTTCCTTCTGCTTTGTGGCACATCCCCCGGAGCGGGCAATCTTCACACCTGATGGCCTGATAATGAGTAACTGTGGAGGCATATCCGGTGCTGCTTTTGCGTTTTTCGGTTGCTATGTTTTCAAAATATTGCCCCATGGGGCATACATAATAGTCTTCCTTGGCATTGTAATAGAGGTTCTGCACTAAAAACGGATTGTTTTTATATTTTCGCTTTTGTTCCTGATGGAAGTAATTGTATTTTACATAGACAGTAATTCCCTTGTCTTGCATGAGTTCATAGTTTTCTTCACTACCGTAACCTGCATCGGCCACTACTTCCTTGCTCTGTTTGTTGTAGTGCTGCTCAAAACCTGTTAAGTGGGGTTTGAGCGTGGTGGTATCCCCTGGATTTTGGTGGATAGAAAAGTGAGCGATAAACTGTTTTTCAGTACTGATCTGTGCGTTGTAGGCGGGTTTCAACTGACCGTTTTTCATATGGTCGTCCTTCATCCGCATAAAGGCGGCCTCCTTATCGGTCTTACTGTAACTATTGCGGTTGCCTAAGACCGCTAGTTGGCTTTCGTATTTCTCCAACCGGGGCAGGTGTTTTCCTTGGAGTTCTTTGAACTGTTTTTTCTTTTGCTTATCTAAAGCAGGGCTGTCCTTTAACTTTTTATTGATCCGGGCCAGTTCCTCTTTGAGCAGCTGGCCATTAATTTTTTTGGGCAGGGCGTCTTGATTGCTCTGTTGGTTTTCAGAGGCTATATATGTGCATCAATAGAAGCCAAAACGGCTTGTATTTTTTCTTCCAGTTTTGTTTTGTGCCTTTCAACGGATTTGCGCCATACAAAGGTGTAACGGTTCGAGGCCGCCTCTATCTTGGTACCATCGATATATTGCACCTCCAGGCTTACATACCCCATCTTTTGCAATAACCGGACGACCTCTGCAAACAGATGATGGATCTGACCTTTCAGGCGTTTGCCCCTAAAATAATTGATGGTCCTAAAATCAGGCGTGCTATTACCGGAGATCCACATAAAATGGATATTCTCCCGTAAGGATTTTTCGATTTTCCGGCAAGAATAGATGTTGCTCAGATAGCTGCAGAACAATACTTTAAGCAGCATGCGGGGATGGTAACTGCTGGTGCCGCCTCCTTTGTAGGTACGCAGTAGAACACTAATGTCGAGTAAATCGACTACTTGGGACACCAATCGTACAGGATGGTTGGTTGGGATTCTTTCAAAAATATCTTCTGGAAATAAACTCGGGTTATCTAAAGACCCGGATCTGAAAACAGGCTTGGGCATAACACATTGTTTTATACCTTCAAGACACCCATTTTTAGAGTTTTATAAAAATAAAAAGACTGCCTAATTTCCTTTTTAGACAGCCTCTTTTATATTAGATTTATATGGAAATTATATTTTTTCGTACATTTTTTTACGCTGTTCCTTTATTGAAGCATCATTCATATAATCATCAAATGATAAATATCGATCGATAGCACCATTTGGGGTTAATTCTATTACCCTATTGGCAACGGTTTGTGCAAACTCATGGTCGTGAGTTGTAAGCATAATGGTTCCAGGGAATTTTTTCAACGAATTATTAAAAGCCGTAATACTTTCCAGGTCCAAATGGTTTGTGGGTTCATCGAGCATTAGTACATTTCCGCGTAGCATCATCATCCTACTTAGCATGCAACGTACTTTTTCACCTCCAGATAGTACACGCCCTGTTTTTAAGGCTTCTTCTCCACTAAAAAGCATTTTGCCCAAAAAGCCACGAACATATACTTCTTCTCTTTCTTCTTCGGTTTTTGCCCATTGGCGCAACCAATCGACCAAAGTTAGGTCGTTATCAAAAAAACCTGAATTATCAACCGGAAGATATGCTTGCGTTGTGGTAATTCCCCATTGAAACTTACCCGAGTCTGGTTTTAAATTTTCGTTTATAATTTCATAAAAAGCTGTTGTTGCCCTAGAGTCCTTAGAAATTACGGCAACCTTATCCCCTTTTGCAAGGTTAATATCTACCTTTTTAAATAAAATATCCCCATCAATACTAGCCGACAGGCCTTCTACGTTTAATATTTGGTCTCCAGCTTCGCGTTCACGCTCAAAAATAATGGCGGGATAACGCCTGCTGGAAGGTTTTATATCGTCTATTTTTAATTTTTCCAGCATTTTTTTCCTGGAAGTGGCCTGCTTACTTTTAGCAACGTTTGCACTAAACCGCTGTATAAACTCTTGCAATTCTTTTGCTTTATCTTCTGCCTTTTTATTTTGTTGCGCCCGTTGTCTAGCTGCCAATTGGCTACTTTCGTACCAAAAAGTATAGTTACCGCTATATAAATTTATTTTTCCAAAATCAATATCTGCAATACTGGTACAAACCGAATCTAAAAAGTGTCTGTCATGAGAAACCACTATTACTGTATTATCGTAATTTGCCAAAAAATTCTCCAACCAAGAAATAGTTTCAAAATCTAAGTCGTTGGTAGGCTCATCCATAATCAATACATCTGGGTTACCAAATAATGCCTGTGCCAACAACACCCTTACTTTTTGCTTACCATCGAGGTCGCCCATTAAAGTATAATGTAAATCTTCCGTTATGCCAAGGTTTGATAGTAAAGCCGCAGCATCGCTATCGGCATTCCACCCGTTCATTTCTTCAAATTCAACTTGTAACTCTCCTATCCTGTCCGCATTTTCATCAGAATAATCCGCATATAATTCATCCATTTCCTTTTTAACAGTAAAAAGAGGCTTATTTCCACGGAGTACGGTCTCCAGAACTGGATATTCATCATAGGCATAGTGATCCTGCTCTAAAACAGACATACGTTTTCCCGGTTCCAAATGCACATGCCCACTGGTTGGCTCTTGAACACCCGATAATATTTTTAAAAATGTTGATTTTCCTGCTCCATTGGCTCCAATAATTCCATAACAATTCCCTTGAGTAAAGGTAACGTTCACTTCATCAAATAAGATTCTTTTGCCAAATTGAACAGATAAATTAGAAACTGATAACATTCATTTTTTCTTTTACAAATTACGGGTGCAAAAGTAACAAATTATAACATGTTATCCAGTATCTATTTAAAGAACTCATTTAAAAAAGAAAGAGGAACTATTTCTAGTTCCTCCTCCCAACGTTAAAAAAATATATTAATCATTACTTACTTCTTCTATAATAAATTCACTTCGTCTGTTTTCTTGATGTTCGGATTCGCTACATTGTACACCGTAAAGGTTACTATTAAGGATTTTGGATTCATACATACAAACCCATTTTTATTTTTTTAAGAGGTAACGTATAGGATTATGACCAATTATTTCATTTCTATTTACTGCCTTAAAATGGCAATAAAAGTTTCTTGAAATTTTGTATTTACCTCACCTGTCCCGATGGTTATCGGGACTGCCAAAAGAGACAGTTACGACCGCTCCAAAGGAGAAAGAAATATGACCTACATACAATCAATAAACGTTAAATGCTCTTATTTAACTTCCCCTTAACATTAAACTAGAAGTGGCTTTTATAGATTTGTTGGAACTGATGCTTGAAAACATCATATCGTTATATGAAGTACTTTTACTTAACGTTAATTATCGCCCTTTCCTATAGTTGTACAAAATCTCCCTCGAAGGCTTATTTTGCAGGGGAAATTGTAAACCCTAACAATGATTTTGTCTATCTATACTACAATAATGCTGTTATAGATTCTTCTAAAATAGACCAGAACAACCGGTTCTTTTTTGAAGTTGACGATATACATGACGGGCTTTATCATTTTGACCATAATGAATATCAATACATAATACTTGAAAAGGGCGATAGCCTTTTAATGCGGCTTAACACCTTGGATTTTGATGAATCTTTGGTCTATTCAGGCATTGGTGCCAGTAAAAACAATTTTTTGATTGATATGTTCCTTATTTATGAGGACGAAGAAAAAGCCGTAAACAAGTTTAGTGAATTGGATCCTGATGAATTTGTAAAAAAAATAGATTCGCTTAGGAGCATGAAGCAGGAACTGCTAAACGATATTAACCAGGAAAACATATTATCGCCCGTAGCATTACACATTACTCAAGGGGCTATTAATTATAGGTATTTTACCGATATGGAAGAATACCCGTTTATAAACAAAAGAAGGAACGGACTCCATGAAGTATCTGAACTTCCCAAAAATTTTTACCAGTTTAGAAGGCAAGTAGACTACAATGATACCTTATTAACCTATTACCGGCCTTATTTTAATTACCTGGTAACCCATTTTAATAATTTGTCTTATAACTATTGTAAAAATCAATGTAACGGGGATTTGGTTAAAATTCAAAGGTCTTTGCATTACAGCACACATAAATTACGACTTATAGACAGTGCTATTACAAAAAATAAAACCATACGGGACAATCTAACAAGAAATGTGGCGTATTCTTATCTTCTCGGAGACCATACCGCCAACTATAACCAAAGGTTTCTTGATTCTTTCAGTAAATATGCGCCAGACAACCAACATCAAAAGGAAATCACTACTTTTTACAATAACGTACAACAGCTTCAAAAAGGGCTTACACTGCCCCCCATCCATCTCATTAACTTGAAAGGGGAAAAAGTTACAATCGACTCTACCTCGTATTCAAAGAATACTGTTTTTTATTTTTGGAACCTGCATCAAAGAAACCATCAAACAAATGTGTTAATGCGTATAGCAAGGTTGAAAAGAGATTATCCAAACTATAATTACATTGGTATAAATGTGAACGAAAACCGCAAGGAATGGCAACAGAGCCTAGCTTCCATTTCTAAATTGGACGATACTTTAAGTCAGTATCAAACAGATAATATTGAAGAATTATTGGCCACCTTGGTGATAAAGAGCCTGAACAAGATAATTATCGTTGACAAAAATGGAAAAATTATTGAAGGTTTTGGAGATATCTACCACAGTAAACGACTGGAAATAAGCCTTTCTGAAAGCATGAAAAAATAAAAAAACTTGCTTTTAATGACATTTTCATAAGAAATCTAAAAGTGATTCTTTTCTGTCAAATACAGCCCTATCCGAAAAATCTATTCAATCGGGTTGTTAAAATTTTCAAACCTCCGGTTTTCAATATAATACTTCAACAACTTACCTGAACAATATAATCGGATAGGGCTCAAGATGACATTATTTTAAGTTTTTGGTGCTTTTTTAATGTTCCGTAGTATTTTATTCTTTCCAAGCATCCTTATAAGCAAAGTCCTTTTGGGGAATACGCTCCCTTTCACTTTTTTCCATATCGAGCAAATCTTCGTTTAATTTTTCGAAATCCCCTCCGTAATATCCTGCGGCTATAGCCGTGGCTACATGGTACCCTTTTGGTATTTTAAATGTTTTTTGGGCTTTTTCCCAATCAATGCCTGCCATTTGGTGTATGCCTATATTCATATATTGTGCCTGCACGCTCATATTCCCAACAGCGAGGCCAAGATCGTGGAGCGCATGAAAATTAACCTCCCCATCTTCCCTTTTTTCCTTATAAGCTGTTATTATAAGTATAGGTGCATTAATCACCCAGCTTTTATTAAAGTTGCTTAAGCAAGCTACTATTTTATCGTAAGCATCGGTTCCCTTTTCAGCATAAATAAAACGCCACGGTTGAAGATTGGACGAACTGGCAGCCCATCTTGCTGCTTCAAAAAGTTGTTTTATTTCTTTTTCGGGAATTTTATCGTCCTTAAACATACGCGGACTCCAACGTTGCTTTAAAAGTGCGTATATTTCATGATCGGTTTTTGCTATTTTATCCAATTGTAATTGTTCTAATCCTGTCATAACTATTATTTATTAAGATGCTAGTTTTTCTTTAAAATCATTTATAATTCCACCTTTAAGAATTAAATTAACCTGTCTAACGCTTAGACTATGCATGGCTTCTATGGCAATTTCTTTGTTTTTATATGATATATGTACCTTGATAGGGTTTCCGTTCTTTACATCGTCTCTTAGGCCTTCAAGCCTTAAAATTGCCCCTTGATGGATTTTCTCATAATCAGAAGGGTTAGTAAATTCTAAAGGAAGTATACCAAAATTTACCAAATTCTGCCAAGCAATACGCGCATAACTTTTGGCAATTACCGCTACTTGTCCTAAATATTTTGGAGCAATGGCCGCATGTTCCCGGCTACTTCCCTGTGCATAATTTTCACCGGCAACAACTACATGTCCACCATATTGATTTTTGGCTTCCATCGCCCTATCGTAAAAAGTTTCATCAATAACCGTGTACGAAAATTTGCTTATCTCCGGGATATTGCTCCTGAACGGAAGTACCTCTGCACCGGCCTTCAAAATTTCGTCGGTAGAAATATTATCCTTCATTTTTAACAAAACTGGAACTTCATACGAGTCTTTTAACACATCTATATGTGGCAGTGTTTTAATATTCGGACCTTTTTTTAAGCTTAACTCTTCCGTATTTTTGGAAGGCGCTACCAACATATCGGTATTTATAATATCAATTTCCGGGGCTTCATACTTGGGATATTTTAAATTGAAAAGCTTTTCCAGATCCCGCGGATCTGTAATCTTTCCCGTTAATGCAGATGCGGCGGCTGTTTCCGGACTGCATAAATGTACTTGGTCGTCTTTTGTTCCAGAACGGTCCGGGAAGTTTCTTGGCATGGTACGCAAACTTATGGTCCCGCTTGCCGGTGCCTGGCCCATTCCTATACAGCCCATACATCCTGATTGATGAAATCTGGCTCCTGCTTTTATTAAATTGGCAAAAGCCCGGTTTTCAATCATGTTTTGGATAATCTGACGTGAAGTTGGATTGATGTCGAAAGATACATCGGGATTAACAGATTTATCTTTTACAATGGCTCCGGCAATCCAAAAATCCCGTAAACCGGGATTGGCCGATGAACCAATTACTACCTGGCTAATGCTTTTCCCTTCTACTTCCCTTACCGGGACAACATTGCCCGGACTCGTTGGAAGTGCTATAAGCGGAATGAGTTCATCCAAAATAATTTCATCTTCCAAATCGTAATTGCAACCATTGTCTGCTTTTAGTTCTGTCCAATCTTCTTCCCTGTGCTGCGATTTTAAAAACCGTCGGGTCTCCTCATCACTAGGAAAAACAGTGGTTGTTGCGCCCAATTCTGCTCCCATATTGGCAATAACATGCCTGTCCATGGCGCTTAGGTGCTTTAGACCATCGCCGTAATATTCAATTATTTTTCCTACCCCGCCTTTTACGTCATAACGACGTAACATTTCCAAAATAATGTCTTTTGCACTTACCCAATCAGGAAGTTTTCCTGTAAGTTTTACGCCCATAACCTGTGGCATTTTCACAAAATATGGCTGACCGGCAATTGCTGCGGCCACATCGAGCCCCCCGGTACCAATGGCCAACATTCCCAACGACCCGGCTGCTGGGGTATGGCTATCTGAACCGACGAGCGTTTTTCCTGGCTTCCCGAAGCGTTCCATATGAACGGGGTGGCTTACACCGTTTCCCGGTCGGCTATACCACAAGCCAAATTTTTGTGCTGCTGAATGCAAAAAAACATGGTCGTCGGCATTTTTAAAATCTGTTTGTAATAAATTATGGTCCACATATTGAACGGCAACTTCCGTCTTGGCACTGTCAAGCCCCATTGCTTCTAGCTCTAATTGTACCAATGTTCCGGTAGCATCCTGCAAAAGGGCTTGGTCTATTTTCAGGCCAATTTCCTTTCCGGGGGTCATTTCCCCCTCTAAAAGATGCGTTTTAATTAGTTTTTGCGCTACGTTTAGTGGCTTGTTCATTTTGTTGTTCTTTTTTTGAGTTTGTTATGCTTTAAGGTACAATAGATTTTACATCTAAAGGCTTATTTTAAAGTACTTTAACACGGTTTAAGGATTGTTTAACATTCTCTTAAAAAAACAAAAACCGATTGAACCTAAGTCAATCGGTTTTCTTATTATTATTTTATAAAAAATTGAAGTATGCCCCTAAAAAACTTCGGCAAGGAGTTTTTTAAGTTCCGCCCAAGATTTTTCGTCAGCTTCTTGATTGTATGCCAAAGGAAGATTGAATTTTTCGCCCAAAGAATCGGCTTCTTCACTTGTAAAGGCATGAACGGCATCTTCATAAACAATATATTCGTAATCCACGTTCAAACTATCTAAAGCATTTGTGTAATCAATTACAGATTCTTCCGGTATAAACGGGTCGTCGGCACCATTGCATACCAAAATTTTGGCTTTTATGTCTTTTGTTGGCATCACCGGTAATTTCACCCCGCTATGAAAAGCGGCAACGGCATCCAAGTCTTCGCCCATATTTGCCATGGTGAGCACCACGCTACCACCAAAACAATATCCTATGGCCGCAATTTTACTGGCATCTACATGAGGGTTTTCCTTTAGGGCCTTCATGGCAGCATCAAACCTGGCCTTGCCCACTTCTATGTTGTTCATTACCATTCCCGAAAACTTGCCGGCATCATCCGGGTGTTTTGCCTGTTTTCCATCTCCGTACATATCTACCGCTAAGGCTACATAGCCCAGTTTTGCAAGCATATCGGCTCGCATTCGGCTGTAATCGTTATGCCCCCACCACTCGTGCACCACTAAAACCCCTGGGCGTTTGCCCTTAAGGTTTTCATTATAGGCAATATATCCTTTTAGAGTCGTGGTATCTGCTTTATAGGTAATTTCACTGCCTTTTATTTTAATATCCTCAACGGGTTTTTCTACCGTTTTTTCATCTATGGGGTCCTTTTCTTTTTTATCTGATTTACATCCTGTTAAAATCAAGGCAATCAGTAAAATTGATAAAAATCTATATTTCTTGCTGAACATATTTTTTGGTTTTTAGTTGATTAAGAACGTATTGATTTACAAACAAAAAGAGTCCGATTGAAAAATCGGACTCTAAATTTAATAAAATATTATTTTATTCAGATTTTGCTTCCTGTATCATTTCGTCGCTCGCAACAATACCCAATTCCACACGTCTGTTTTTTACACGTCCTTCTTCGGTATTGTTATCGTATTTTGGTTGTGTTTCTCCGTACCATTTGGTTGTCATCCGCGAAGAAGCAACTCCATGCGATGCCAAAAAGTCCCTTACGGATTTTGCACGTTTTTCTGAAAGCGTCATGTTGTAAGCATCAGATCCTGAACTATCTGTATGTCCTTCAATTAAAATATTAGTTTCATCGTACTCTACAAATACTTCGGCCATTTTACCGAGCGTTTCTTGACCTTCAGCAGAAATATCGGCCGAGTTCAGAGCAAATTTCACACCGCTGTTTTCGTCAAAAGTAACATTAATCCCTTCCCCGATCCTGGTTACTTCTGCTCCTGGAATTGCCTCTTCAATGGCTTCGGCGTTTCTGTCCATTTTGTTTCCAATCCTGTTCCCTACGGCGCCACCAACGGCTGCACCAATAATTGCGCCTAAAACCGAATTGTTCCCGTCGCCAACGTTATTCCCGATAACACCTCCAATAACTGCTCCAGAACCAGCACCAATGGCCGTTCCACGCTGGGTGTTGTTAGAATTTTTAATAGCTTCACAACTTGCAAGCATCAACAACGAAGTTAATACAAGGCTGCTTTTATACAATATTTTTTTCATAATGTTAATTTAGTTTTATTTTAAAGTGATGATATTTTGTTGTAGGTATATACTACGGTTACCATTTCCCCCTCTACATTGGCATTGGTACTAATTACCATTTGCTGTGCAGATAAAGAGTTGATATTAAACACATAGCCGTACCCCCCACCTATATCGTTTTTCTTTTCGTCGATAAACTTAAATTGAAATTTACTCGGGTTACCACTGGCATCGTCTTGGATAGACCAACGTATGTTCCGCTGTCCGGGAGCACACTCGCCCGGTTTTTGGATATTGTAATACCCCGTGCTGTTGTTGGAACGAAAAAACCATTCGCTCCCTTCAAAACATTTTGAAGATACATCGTTGAACAAAACCGATTTAAAATAACCCTGATTGTTTTGATAATCTATATGGGTAAGTTGCCAAGTACCGTCTAAGGATTTTCTGGAATCTCTATTCTCCTTACTTAAGCCGCAAGAGGCCATAATTATTGAAGAAAAAAGCATAACAATATATACTTTACTTTTCATGATTGTTTAGTTTATAGTTAAAATATCTTCCATCTAAGGTAATAAAAACGCGCTTTAATTAAAGTATTCGCTTGTTAAATTAACATTTTTTTAAACATAAATTCTATCAATATGCCAACAAATTTATTAACATTTTCTCAAACCTTGATTTCGCTAAAAAATTAGATTCTAAAGACTTGGCAAAAGGTATGGGCGTATCTAAACTTGCCACCCGTTGCACAGGCGCATCCAAATACTCGAAACAATTTTCCATAAGTAATGCGGAAATATCGCTGGCAACACCGCCAAACAATGTATCTTCCTGTAATATCAATGCTTTCCCTGTTTTTTTTATTGAAGTGAATATCGCTTCTGTATCCAATGGAGAAAGTGTTCTCAAATCGATTAAGTCGGCTGAAATGTTTTCGTTTAGGTTTAAAAATTCCAGTGC
Organism: Galbibacter pacificus; assembly: GCF_029603165.1. Classification (GTDB taxonomy): domain Bacteria; phylum Bacteroidota; class Bacteroidia; order Flavobacteriales; family Flavobacteriaceae; genus Galbibacter; species Galbibacter pacificus. The sequence goes on along the minus strand of NZ_JAQSVC010000002.1, from coordinate 295,294 downwards.
CCAATGCACGCCTGCCCCATAAGTGATAATACTTACATCTTGCCCCTGCTTTAACAAAGAGGCTTTGCCCAAAGGCAAATTGTAATAATTTTTGGGTATTTCCTGGGTAATGCTTCTGTATAATGCTTTGTGCTCAAAAAACAATACGGGATTGGGATCTTCTATAGCAGATTCCAAAAGCCCCTTGGCATCGTATGGAAATGCCGGATACACTACTTTTAAGCCCGGTGTTTTTGTAAACCAGGCTTCATTGGTTTGCGAGTGGAACGGTCCGGCCCCTACTCCAGCCCCACAGGGCATCCTCACGACAACATCGGCAGATTGCCCCCAACGGTAATGCGACTTTGCCAAATAATTTACAATGGGATTGAAACCGCTTGAAACAAAATCGGCAAACTGCATCTCTATTACTGCTTTCATCCCGTTTATGGAAAGTCCCATGCCTGTGGAAATAATGGCCGATTCGCATATGGGCGTATTCCGTACGCGGTCTTTTCCAAATTGGTCCACAAACCCTTCAGAAACTTTAAAGACCCCTCCATATTCGGCAATGTCCTGCCCCATAAAAACAAGATTCCCGTGCTTTTCCATGGCCTGCCTCAAACCTAATGAAACAGCATCTACAAAACGGGCCTCGATTATATCGTCTTCACTTTTAACTTCCTTGTATGCGTAATCTTTATAAACATCGTTTAGTTCTTCATTTTCATTGCATGCAATATCGTTTTCAGCGTAGGCAATTTGCAAATTTTCATCTATTTCTGCCTGGATTTCGTTTCTGTACCTTTCTTCAACTTCATCCAACAAAATGGCTTCATCGTGTAAAAAACGGGTATAATTGCTAATGGGATCTTTTTCTTTCCAGGTTTCCATCAATGCATCGGGAACATATTTTGTGCCACTTGCCTCCTCATGCCCGCGTATCCTAAATGTTTTAAATTCCAGTAAAACCGGACGTGGGTTTTCGCGCATACCGGCAGTAATTTCCGATACGCGGTTGTAGACCTCCAATATATTATTTCCTTCAATAATATGTGCTTCCATGCCATAACCTTTACCTTTATGGGCTATATGCTTGCAATTAAATTGCTCGGCAATTGGGGTAGAAAGCCCATAACCGTTATTTTCTACGCAAAATAAAACCGGCAACGACCATACAGACGCAACGTTCATGGCCTCATGGAAATCGCCTTCACTGGTGCCGCCCTCCCCGGTAAAAACGGCTGTAACCTTTTTTTCATTCCTTATTTTATGGGCAAGGGCAATACCATCGGCAACGCCCAGTTGCGGGCCCAAATGAGAGATCATCCCGATTATTTTATAATCCTGTGTGCCAAAATGAAAGCTTCGGTCCCTTCCTTTGGTAAACCCCCCGGCTTTTCCCTGCCATTGCGCGAACAAACGGTGCAAAGGTATTTGCCTTGTGGTAAATACCCCCAAATTACGGTGCATGGGCAATATATATTCATCGTTGGCCAACGCCATTGTTACACCTACAGAAATGGCTTCCTGCCCAATCCCGCTAAACCATTTGGAGACTTTTCCCTGCCGTAAAAGAATCAGCATTTTTTCTTCTATCATCCTGGATTTGAGCATGTTTTTGTACAGCTCCAAAAGTATTTGGTTACTTATAAAACGGTTGTCGTAATCAAATGGATATGAAATAGATGGTTTTGAGATCATAACTTGGCGTTTGACTCAAATGTAGAAAAAATAATTTTAGCTTTTGTTTATTCTTTTTTGAAATACTTCTTATTTGAAATTGTGGAATAGTACTATAAATCGCTACATTTGTTATATGTGTTAGGCTCTGGCCACTAAAATTTTACAAAGATGAATAAAGTACCCAGCGTAGATTTGAAAGATTTCCTTTCGGACGACCCAGCCCGCAAGCAAAAATTTATTGATGAAATAGGAAAAGCCTATGAAGATATTGGTTTTGTTGCCTTAAAGGGACACTTCTTATCAGATGAATTGATAGACGATTTATATAGCGAAATAAAAAAATTCTTCAATCTTCCGCAGGAAATAAAAGACCAGTACGAAATTGAAGGCATTGGAGGACAACGCGGCTATACTTCTTTTGGGAAAGAACACGCAAAAGGCAGAAAAGAAGGCGATCTAAAAGAATTTTGGCATTTTGGGCAATATGTGGAAGACAACCCAAAGCTGGAAAAAGAATACCCTCCCAACGTTGCAGTTAAGGAACTCCCCAAATTTAACGAAGTGGGAAAAGAAACCTATAAGCAACTGGAAAAAACCGCCAAATATGTTTTAAGGGCATTGGCGTTGCATTTGGACCTTGAAGAAACTTATTTTGACAAGTACATAAAAAACGGGAACTCCATTTTGCGGCCTATTCATTACCCGCCCATTATTACAGAGCCAAAAAATGCCGTAAGGGCCGCAGCGCATGGCGATATTAATTTGATTACGCTGCTAATGGGCGCCCAAGGACGCGGACTACAGGTGCAAAACCACGAAGGGGAATGGATCGATGCTATTGCAGAACCCGATGAATTAATGATCAATGTTGGGGATATGCTATCAAGGCATACCAATAATAAATTAAAATCTACCATACACCAAGTTATAAACCCGCCAAAAGAGCTTTGGGGCACTTCAAGGTATTCGGTACCTTTCTTTATGCACCCCATTAGCGATATGCCATTGGACGTGCTCGATAACTGTGTAGATAACGAACACCCGAAATTGTATGAAGATATAACCGCTGGCGAATTTTTACATGAACGGCTTATAGAATTAGGGTTGATAAAAGTATAACGTGAAAATTCATAGTAAACTACCTCGGTGCAAGCACACTAGGCATTGGTAGGAAACAAATTTTTAATTTCGAGGCAAGCCTCGGGGTATTATACCCTTTGGCGGTGCCAATAAAAAGAGTTATGGACGTGGCACAAACCTTTTTTAACTCTTAATTATAATTTTTCGGCAATAAAATAAACAACGATTACGCTTTTATAGCGTAACAATAAAAAGGAATACAAAATAAACATGGACTTACAAGATCAATTGAAGAATCTATTTCCAGAGCATGATTTTCAAGAAGAAAACCACGATGAAGGGACTGAAAATAGCATTTGGATGCAGGAAGCTCCCCTACTTTGTAAGTATGAAAAAAGAAAAGGCAAACCAATAACCATAATAGACGGTTATACCGGGGCCACAGAAGATTTTAAAACATTGGCAAAGGAGCTCAAAACAAAATTGAGCGTTGGAGGCTCTTTTAAAGATGATAAAATTATTATTCAGGGTGATTTTCGTGATAAAATCATGGAAATGCTAAAAGAAAAAGGATTTAAGGTAAAAAGGGTCGGTGGTTAATAAATTGTACCGAAATGCATTTGCATCGATTTAACATGCTTTGGTATTGCATTTTGTATGATAATTAATACATTTACCTTCCAAATCTATTAATTAAATGGCTAAAACACTTCATATTACAAACGGAGACAGCTTTACTTCCATATTAAAGAAGCTGGATATTTCAGGTGATATTATAACTTGGCGCGAGATGCTGTGCGAAGGAAAAACTATTAACGAAGTTGGTAGTGAGTCTTTTTGGCGCCAACGATACGAGTTTTTAAACAGGACATACAAAATAAGTAAGGATACCTTTATAAACCGTACCCTAAAAGAATATAGAAATTTATGCAATCAAAAAAGCCAAGAAGAAATTGTACTCTGGTTTGAATACGATTTATTTTGCCAGGTAAACATGATGGCCGTTTTAAGCTGGCTAAAGAAAAACCGGCCCGATGCCGATATTTTTCTTGCTTGCTCGGGAAATCAGGATAATTCAGAAAAATTATACGGCCTTGCCGAACTTTCAAAAGAACAATTAAAAAAACTCTACGAAAACAAAGTCCTGCTCTCCAAAGACGATATTGAGTACGGGGACTATATATGGCAATTGTATTGCGAGAACAACCCGATAAGACTTCAAAATGCAATAAAACAAAACCAAAGTCAGCTTTCCTATTTATCAAAAGCCATTGAAGCACATTTACACAGGTTCCCAAGCTTAAAGAACGGCTTAAACGAATTGGAAAACAAAATGCTTCAAAAAACAATACAGCAAAAACCCGAATCGAAAGATCAATTGGTCGTAGAAATGCTAAAAGATCAGGGTTTATATGGTTTTGGAGATATGCAATTTACCAAAATGGCCAATAGCTTAAGACCATTGTTTAGATCTTTTAACCCTGCAAAACTTACAAAAACTGGAGTCAAAGTAGCCGAAAAAATAGAAAATTATTATCCAAACATACGCAACGAAAAAGAATATTTAGGAGGTACACCAAAATATTCTTTTTTATTTTTAGATGATTCTTCACAATTGCTAAAATTATAAAATGGGTAATAGTATTGCTGATTCTGAATTGATACTGAACGCAGACGGCAGTATTTATCATTTAAACATTTTATCAGAAGACATTTCGCCTACCATTATTACCGTAGGCGATCCGGACCGGGTTGCGCACGTGTCTAAACATTTTGACCGTATTGAAATAAAAAAGCAAAAACGCGAATTTGTTACCCACACTGGATACATTGGCAAAAAGCGCATTACGGTTATTTCCACGGGAATAGGCACCGATAACATTGATATTGTTTTGAACGAACTGGATGCCTTGGTCAACATAGACTTTAAAACCAAAACTGTTAAACAGAAACTCCGGTCGCTCGATATTGTCCGTATTGGAACAACCGGAAGCATTCAACCGGAAATTCAAGTAGACACTTTTCTCATGAGCGAATATGCCGTTGGTTTTGATAGCCTTTTGCATTTTTACAAAAGCAGGCATGTTCAGCAACAAGAAATTCAGCAAGAAATTATTAAACAAACAAACTGGAACAAGGACAAATCGGTTCCCTATGTTGTAAAGTACGACGAGGGACTGGGAAAAAAATTGCTTTCAAAGAAAGTTCAACTTGGCTTTACGGCTACCAATGTTGGTTTTTATGGGCCGCAATCGCGTAAGCTGCGCCTAGATACCCAAGACCCGAGCCTAAACAATAAGCTTGCTGCATTTAAATTTAAAGGGTTAAAAATTACCAATCTGGAAATGGAAACTGCCGGAATTTATGGGCTTTCCAAATTGTTGGGGCATAAAGCCGTTTCCATGAACTGTATCTTGGCCAACCGTGCCAACGGAACTTTTTCTAAAAACCCGGAAGCCGCTACCGAAAAGCTTATACAATACACCCTGGACAAAATAGCATCAATACAATAATTATAGCAAATGCATGAAATTTAATAGATTTATCAATAGTGCTGTTAAAATTATAAAATATACAGCTATTTACTATTTATCGGTAAAGATGATTGTATTTGCAATAGCAAAAATTTTACGGTTACAATTTACTATACCTTATGTAGACTCTTATACGCCTTTAGCTGAACTTTCTGGACATCAACATATGTGGTCATTTTTTGGAAGATCGTATAGTTATAATCTATTCATCGCGATTTCCGAATTGTTAATAGGAATACTTATTGTATCAAAAAAAACAAGGTTAGTAGCTTTATTACTATGTTTTACGGTTTGTTTAAACGTAGCCATATTAAGTTTTGGATTTAATATCTACTTTGCCCAATGGCATGCAGTTATGGACCTTCTTATAACAATGGCATTCTTAAGCCATTATGTTCCGGATTTATACAAGTTTTTTATACAAAACGAAGGGAAAATTTATCAAACAAACAAGAACAAAACAGCTACAATTAAATTGTGGCTCCCATACATTATCATAATAACGCTTACTTCTGTCTATTTCATCTTTTGGTACAATTACACAAGTCCCCAAACAAGTAATAAAATTGCAGGAGCTTACGAAGTAAAAAGTATAAAAATAAATGATTCCACAATCTATTTTAAAAAAGGAAAGGTGGGGATAAAACCCATGCTTTTTTTAGAGCAATATAATGCAGCTGTTTTTTCAATCGAAGATTCTATTTATTATGGGTCATATTATCAAAATAATGACACTTTGAGAATTGCAATTAAAAACCCAGCAATTAAGAGTATGGAGTTTATGAATGGAATTATAAAAAATGATAGTATTATTGCAGGAAAAACAAGAAATAATGAAAGTGACTTTCAGTTATTTTATAAAAGAATTAGCAGTAAACATAATTATTTAAATGGTTTATAATGAAAAATATACAAATTGTCGGGGTACCAGAACATTTTAACCTACCGTGGCATTTGGCCATTGAAGAAGGTGCTTTTGAAGAACGGGGAATAGATTTACAGTGGACAGATGTCCCGGAAGGAACGGGGAAAATGTGTACAATGCTCCGTGAAGGCAAAACAGATATTGCCGTGATTTTAACCGAGGGAATCGTAAAGGATATCGTGGCCGGAAACCCGTCCAAAATAGTGCAGGTTTTTGTTCAGTCGCCATTATATTGGGGCATTCATGTTGGCAAGACATCTGTACACAATACTCTTGAAGACTTAAAAGGCAAAAAAGCGGCCATTTCCAGATATGGTAGCGGCAGCCACTTAATGGCTTACATAAACGCCGACAATAACGGTTGGAGTTACAATGATTTGCAATTTGAGGTCATAAACAACCTACAAGGTGCAATCGATGCACTGACCAACGGGACCGCCGATTATTTTATGTGGGAACATTTTACCACAAAACCAATTGTAGACAAAGGCATTTTTAGACGAATAAGCGATTGCCCCACCCCATGGCCATGTTTTGTTATTGCCGTAAGAGACGAAGTACTTAAAAAAAGCCCGGCAATTGTTAAGCATGTTCTGGAAGTTATAAATGTTTATACTTCCGATTTTAAGGATATCCCGAGCATTGATAGAATGCTTGCAAATAGATACAAGCAAAAGGTTCAGGACATTCAGGAATGGCTTTCCATTACACGGTGGAGCCAAGAAAACATAGCGCCCATAACGGTTAAAAATATCCAAGAACAGCTGGTAAAGCTCAATATTATTGAAAAATCGGTTCCCTATTCAGAAATCGTTACCAAATTATAGGCTCCTTTTTGCTGTCCAGTAAAATAGTATTGCATTTGCTAAAATGATTGTTGCCAAACCAATAACCCCTATTGGCACTTAACGGCGATGGATGCCCCGATGTTAGCACATAATGTTTGTTGGTATCTATTAACCTTGTTTTTTGTTTGGCATAGCCGCCCCAAAGCAAAAAAACAACCCCTTGCTTATTGTTCGAAATGGTTTTAATAACGGCATCTGTAAATGTTTCCCAACCTTTTTTCTGGTGGCTCCCGGCCTGATGCGCCCTTACCGTTAATGTTGCATTTAGCAACAAGACCCCTTGTTTTGCCCAAGGCTCAAGGTTCCCACTTTTTGGATACGCCTTGCCAACATCGTTTTCTTGTTCCTTAAAAATATTTATAAGCGATGGCGGGTGTGCAATGCCATCGTTTACGGAAAAACACAGCCCGTTTGCCTGATTCGGCCCATGGTAAGGGTCCTGCCCTATTATAACCACTTTTACTTCATCAAAGGAGCAATAATCAAAAGCAGCAAACACCTGTTTCCCGGGAGGATAGCACGTGTGTGCGGTATACTCTTGCTTTACAAAAGCTGCAAGCTGTTCAAAATAAGGCTTTTCAAATTCATTTTGCAGTTGTGCTTTCCAGCTTTCGGCAATTTCGACATTCATGTGCATCCGTTTTTAAATGTAAATATAGTAGTTTACATTTTTTCAACTTACTTCTTCTATCAGAAATGTTTAGCAGCACTATTATAGATAAAATTTAATTGACTTTTTAAACTTTTTCACCATTCCTTCCTATAACTTAACAACTTCATAACCCGATAGCTTTATAACCTGAGTTCGATTATTATAACTCCAAATTAGTATGTAAATTTGCCTGCTTTAAGTATCGGTTAGGATTAATTATGAATAAAATACACGAAAAAACTTTACAGGACCTGGAATTTTCTAAAGTACTCCAACAAGTATCGGCTTTATGCAGTACGGAAATAGGAAAAGAAAGCGCCTTGAAAATAACTCCGTACAGAAAAAAAGGCGACTTATTGGCTTCATTGGCCTTGACGAACGAATATCTGGCCTCTTTTGATAATGAAAACACCATTCCTAATCATTATTTCGAACCCATTTCAAAAGAAATCCAACTATTGGGAATCGAAAATACCCTTGTGGAAATAGAAGGATTTAGAAAAATTGCTTCCATGTCGGCCACTACAAACAGCCACATTCTTTTTTACAAAAAATTTCATGAATATTATCCAACCTTGCACGAAAAGGCACAAGAGATTGAATATACAAAGGAGATTATTCAAAAAATAGATGAAGTAATAGACCGCTTTGGAGAAATTAAAGACGATGCATCTGATGCCCTGTACAAAATACGAAAGGAAATGGGATCGGTCCGTGCAAAAATCAATCAAAGTTTTGCAGGTGCCTTAAGCACATATTCCTCGGCCGGATTGCTAGACGACATACGGGAAACGGTTATAGACAACCGCCGGGTGCTGGCCGTAAAAGCCATGTACCGAAAACGTGTAAAAGGTGGCATTATGGGAAATTCCAAGACCGGGAGTATTGTATACATTGAGCCTGAAGCCACAAAAGAATACAACCGCGAACTGAACAACCTGGAATACGAAGAGAAAGAAGAAGTTCAAAAAATATTAAAAGAACTTACCAATTTTTTAAGGCCCTACAAACCCCTACTAATTGATTATCAGCTATTTTTAACATTAATAGACACGGTTTCGGCCAAGGCAAAATATGCCAATAAAATGGGCGGCCTATTGCCAAAAATAAATAACGATAAGCGTTTTAACATTATAGATGCCTACCATCCGCTTTTATATTTAACCAACAAAGCCAAAGGGGAAAAAACATATCCGCAGACCATAGAATTGCATCAGGAAAACAGGATTATCGTTATAAGCGGTCCCAATGCAGGTGGTAAAAGTATTACGCTCAAAACAGTTGGCTTATTGCAGGTAATGCTACAAAGTGGTATGCTCGTCCCGGTACACGAACGGAGCGAAATGTGCCTTTTCGACAGAGTCCTTACCGATATTGGCGATAACCAGTCCATAGAAAACCATTTGAGCACATATAGTTACCGTTTAAAAAACATGAATTTTTTCCTTCGGAAATGCAATAGCGAGACCTTATTCTTAATTGATGAATTTGGTACCGGAAGCGATCCCGAACTTGGTGGAGCCCTAGCTGAAACTTTTTTGGAGGTTTTTTATGAGCGGGAAGCCTTTGGCATCATTACAACGCATTATGCAAATCTTAAAATGTTGGCAAACGAGTTACCTCATGCCATTAACGCAAATATGCGATTTGATAGCCGCACGCTGGAACCCGTATTTAAGCTGGTATTGGGCGAGGCCGGAAGCTCCTTTACTTTTGAGGTTGCACAAAAAAACGGTATTCCCTACAGCCTTATTAACCGTGCAAAAAAGAAAATTGAACGCGGAAAAGTACGCTTTGATGCCACCATTGCCAAACTGCAAAAACAACGTAGCAAGATGGAAAAAACTTCTTCGCAGTTAAAAGAGGAGGAAGTAAAAGCACGGGACGAAGCAAAACGTATGGAAGAACTTAATACAAGGCTAAAAACAAAATTGGAAAGTTACCAGCAGTTGTACGACCATAATCAACGGATGATTTATTTGGGAAATAAGGTCAACGATATTGCAGAAACTTATTTTATCGACAAAAAAAGGCGCCCGTTAATCTCAGAATTCCTCCGGATTGTTGAAACTGAAAATTCCAAGCGCAAAAAGGAATCGGCCGCAAAGAAAAAAGCAGCACGTGCCAAGAAAAAAGAAATCGAAGCCGAAGTGCAAAAAGAAGTGAAAATTATCCGCCAGAAAAAGAAAAAGGAGAAAACCGAAAAAAGCAAACAGCCCGAAAAACCAAAACCTGTATTAAAAATTGGCGACCGTGTACGGTTAACCGACAGTAAATCGGTTGGCAGCATCGATTCCATTGAAAAAAACAAGGCCATTGTAAATTATGGCATATTTACCACCAGTATAAGTTTGGACCAACTAGAATTGGTAGAAGCCAAAAAGAAGTAACCACATTCTATTAATTCCAAGAAGTTATACTCTGACTTAAATAAAACTTGGTGTGGAAACCTTTGCTGGGCAATTTCATTTTTTGATTGAAGTATTGATTTTTGTGCAAAAACTTAAATGAATACCAATTATTATAAAAAAATGCTAAAAATCCTATCCAATTTTTCTACATTTGATAGTTATAAATTACTAACTATTTACGCATCACTATGAAATTTACACACTTAAAACGTGCCATAAAAACGTTTATGGCCTTCTCGTTCATTCTATTATCTGCTTGTGGAAACAATGCGTTTCAAGACAAATTTGGCGGTCTTGCACTGTATACCGTAAGAGACGATATGGGAAAAAACACAGAAGTAACTTTAGACTCTGTCGCAAATGCAGGTTACAAATATGTGGAAGCTGCCGGGTACAACAACGGTAAATTCTATAATATGACGCCTGAGGCCTTTAAAAATTTATTAGCTGAAAAAGGTTTAACCCCCATAAGCACACATCAGGGAAGCGCTACTTTGGATAATATCGACCAAGAAATTGCCGATGTTAAAGCTGCTGGGTTTACCTATTTTGTAATCCCTGTTCCGCCAATGGGGCATTTTAAATACAATGCCGAGACAAAAACAATGGGCATGGATCCAGATTTGGATTTTATGGTTAACTTCTTAACTACCGTAGGCAAAAAATGTAAGGAAGCCGGTTTGCAACTATTGTACCATAATCACGATTTTGAATATAAAAAGAATGAAAACGGAATTGTTCCCATTGAGTACTTTTTGGAAAATACCGATCCGGAATACGTGAATTTTCAAATGGATATTTTTTGGGTAACAAAAGCCGGGGCCGATCCCGTAAAATATTTTGAAAAATATCCGGGAAGGTTTAAACTATGGCATGTTAAGGACATGAGCAAAGACGGTAAATTTGCCCCCGTTGGGGAAGGCACCATCGATTTTGGTAAAATCCTGGCCAAAAAAGAACTTTCCGGAATGGAATATTACCTGGTAGAGCAGGATCAAACTTTTTACCATACTCCGTTGGAAGCCATTAAAATAAGCCATAACGGACTTAAAGAGTTTGGATTTGAATAAAAATCGTTTCAAACTCATTTAAATATTAAGAAGGTGTCTAAAAAAATGAAACTTCTTTATCTCACTAATATTTAGTGCTGAAAAAGATATTTTAGACACCTTCTTTTCGTACTCCTTTGAGCATGATCCCAAGCCGGAAAGCAAGAGAATCGGCATCATATTTGTCACGCATTTCAGTTCCTTTCTTTCCGTATTTTTCAATAAGGATATCTTCAAAATTTGTTAAACTATTCATATCAACTATTTTTTTCTTTTAAATATTCTTTTTTTAATTTCTCAGCAAGTTTGATTTCTCTTTTTGGTGTCTTTTGAGTTTTCTTTACAAAACATCAAAAAGGATACCCGAATGCAAAGTTGAGAATAGGATGGCTTAAATCGAAATTATAGCGTTTTTCGTAGGGCTTGTGTATGGGAGCAGCCAGATCGAAACGAATTACAAAACTTTGGATATCCACACGCAATCCAGCGCCCACGCCCACGCCCAGCTCTTTTAAAAACCCGGATGAAATTTCGCCACCGGGTATTGCAGGATTTTCTTTAAGCAACCAAACATTCCCGGCATCGGCAAACAAGGCACCTTTTACATAAGAAAATATTGGAAACCTATATTCCAAATTGGCCTCTAAGCGTATGTCTCCAGTTTGGTCGAGGTACGATCCGCTCGAATCTGTATCGTCGTCATCATTATTATCATCATCAATTCTGTATGTTCCGGGCCCCAATGATCGAATTCTAAAAGCCCTAACGCTAAAAGGGCCTCCAGCATAATATTGCTCCGAATAAGGCATACTGATGGAGTTTCCATAGGCATACCCAATCCCCCCAAAAATACGGGCTACAAGAGCCTGCTCGCTGTCAATTCTATATTGATATCTAAAATCGACATCAGTTTTAACAAATTGAGCATATTCGAGCCCGAATATCTTTTTTTTACCTTCTTCATCTGGTTTCCCGGCCATTAAATTCAGCAGGTTTCCGGCTATTTTAAAATTGGTAGAAAAATAAATGGGGTTCCGTTTTTTGGTATTCGATATTTCGTTGTACACAAAATTATAACTGAGACCCGCTATAAATTTTTGTTCAAAACTGTTCTCTAAAAAAGGATTATCTATTAAAAGCTGGTCAAATTCTTCCGAAGTATTGTACAAACTGCTATAATTAAGCCCAATGGGAATTAATTCATGATATACATACCGATTGGCATTCCATGTATACCCAAAATTGGTAATAAAAGATGTTGATGTATAAAATTCTTCCCTGTTTAGATATTCCACGCCAACGGTAATTTTGGTTTTTGGTACCTCGTAATCAAAGCCAAGGTCAAACTTGAGCGGAAATAAAATACGGGGAAAAATAAGATCGGTCCTAAACCCCAATTGCGTACTGGTAAGGCCAGCATCGTCTGTTCCTCCGGCAATTTGCTTTTCGTACCCAAAGCTTATGGTGGTATTAAATATTTCGCCACCCTTAAATAGGTTCCTGTTGGAATAACTTAGCGCCAAGGCGGGACCAACGTAATTATTCGACTTTGAATTGGCCTGTACCTCTGCCCGCAACGAATGTTTGTTCATTGGCGATAAATATATTTTGGCATCCAATAAACCTAAAGAATCCCCTTCCTGAAACGGTTTTGCATCTTCAAAACGTATGGTGGTGTATTTATATGTGCCTATTTTAGACAAGCGGTTACTTGTGTATTTAGAACGTGTTGGGTTATAATATTGCCCTTTCTCAAACAAAACAAAAGGTGCCAGACGCTTGGGCTTGAAAAAATTGGTGCGCTGTATGTAATCAATTCCATTATAATGAATGGTATCCTTTGGAAGCGAATCGTTGTTCACCGAATAATCGGTGTAGACCTCAACGGAGTTTAACTTATATGGAATTTTTGACTTTCCCGGAACCTCATCCTTCATCTTTAAAAACAAATCGAATTTTTTTTGCTCGTATTGATTGGTGTCGGCTTCAAAAATCAAGAAATCATCATTAAAATTGTAATATCCCTTGTCCTTTAAATAATCGTCTATGCGCTCGCGTTCATCTTTAAGCAAGTCCAGGTCAAACCGTGTTTTTTTATCCAATAAAGTCTCGCTCAGGGAAGTTTGAATACTGTCGTAAATTGCCATACTATCGCTTTCAATAGTATAGGTCTCCAATCGGTATGGCTCGCTAACGCTTACATTATATTTTGCCGTAGCCCTTTTCTTTTTTTTATTTACTTCGGAAGTAATACTGTTTTTGTAAAAACCACGGTTCTCGAGACGGTTGTTGATAAGGTCTTCGGTTTTTTGAACGTCCACATCTGATAAATACACGGGCTCCTCCCCTATTTTTTTATTGAAAAACCTATTGATAAACCCCGGATTTTCCTTTTGAGATTTATAATGTGAAAGCAAACCCCACCGAACCCCCAAAAACTTAGAGTTGGGCTCGGGACGTAACAAGCCGTTTAATTCTTCTTCAATTTCCTTTTTGTCTTTTATTTTTGTTTCGGTCTCCAAATCTATTTCCCCACCGGTATAAAGTGCCTCATCTTCGGGAATGTATTTGTTTACACTGCAAGAAACCCCTAAAAAAATAGCCAAAAAACAGAAAAATAGCTGTATATGCCTTTTGTTTATCCTTTTTATAATGAAACAATAAAGCAATCCTGTTGCAATAAACAATTGCTTAAAATATTTATATGCATGAAAAATCTTTTCCAACTATTCTTTTTTATTTTTTTCTGATTTGGTGCCGCCTTTGTCTTTTATGTCTTCTTCCTTATTTTCCTGCTTGGCCATTTCTTCTTTTATGCTGCGCTCCCAAAGTTCTTTAAACTTATTAAATTCCTTATTGAAGATAAAGGATATTCCGGTAACTATAAGCTCCCCGTCAATAATACTTTCAAATTCGTTCTTGCGGTAGCCCCGCAACCTGAAGCGTCCGTCTTGAGTAATTAAATACTCCAGGCCTACATTCCCGATAACGGGTGCATTTCCATCGGCGCGCTGGCTGCTTCCCTGAATGTCTACTTCGCTTCCTACTTGGACCACCAGCCTGTCGTTAAACAGGCTTTTGCTGGCATTTACGTCTAATTCGGTGACGCCTTGTGGGGACGACGATTGATAATTGGTGTAACTATCTAGTCCAAAGTCAAGCTGAATGCCCGAATTTCCCATTATTTTATCAGAAAAGGTATTAAGCTGGTCCGACAAGACTTCGTTTACATTATCTCTGGCAATCGAAGCCGGCCCGCCTGCACTTCCATCGCTTCCCGAAGTGGGGAAAAACCTGTTTAGTACCAATAACGAGAATACCTGCTTGTTAAGTTCTTCTTCCCTGCCATTTAATTCCTGAATATAGCTATAAACACTACCGCTAAGTGCTCCTTGCTCGTTTTCCGGCATATCCAGCTGAAACGAAAGTTCGGGGGTCAACAGTTCGCCGTCTACGTTTAAGTATACAAGAAATGGCAATTTTTGGCGGTATGCGTTTATTACTTCCTGACTTTGTCCCGTGGTCTGGGTCGTCATCAAGGCAGATGCCGAGGTTTCTACCTTGTAAATAGCCTTGATATCGAGCTGTGCATTGTATGGATCGCCGTTCCATGTAATGGTGCTCCCGGGAGAAATATCAAACTTACGCTTAACAATGTTGTAAAGACTAGCTTCATAATGGCCGTCGGCTACTTCATAAATACCCGAAAGTGTTATTCTTCCGTTGGTTTCCATGATGAAGTTGAAATCCCCTTTCCCGGATATTTGCAGGTTATCGCTGGTTCTTTCATCCACAACAATACGGAAAACCGAGCTTTTATCAACAGCAATTGAAGCATCTATGTTTAAACCCTTTAAAATGGCAATGGCATTTTCCTTTTCGGTTTTACGGGTCAGTATATCGTTTTCATTTTTCTTGTTCACAAAAATTACCACGCCTTCGCGCTCGGTAATGTCCAGTTGAGATTCGGGAACAATAAAGGTAAAAGTAGAACCGTCGTTAATTTTTAAATCTCCTGTAATTTCTGGAGTTTCCAAGTTTCCTTTTATGGCAATATTGGTGTTCAGGCTAACTTTTCCATAAAAAAGGTCGTTATCTTCACGGGTAGAATTAAGTACTCTAAATTTATCGGCTTTTAACGATAAATCAAAGCCCGGATTGGTAATTTCTTCTGTTTCTATGGAGCCGTCGAGGGTAAAAGGATTGTTGGCTTCATCCTTAATTTCTATATTATCCATGTAAAAGCCTGCATTATCAAATGTAACAGACTCATTGTCAATGCTAAAAGACGAATTTAATTGGGTAACCAACATTTCTATTCCTTCAAAATTTAAAGATCCTTTATATATTGGTTCTGCCGTGGTTCCCGTAAGTTTAATATCGCCGGTAATACTGCCTTTGGCATTGGTGATGTCTCCGCTGGAAAAACCTTCAATTGCCTTCATTTTTATATCATTCAAGGCCAAGTCCATATTTAATTGAGCTCCGGTTTTTGCAGCTTTGTATGCCCCTTGTAGATCTAAGTCTATGTTCCCTTCCTTTAGGGCTAAATTAAAATTGTATTCGTTGTAATTAATAGACGAAGCAACCAACGATAACCTTCCCAAAGGTACCGATAATACTTCGAGATCCTGTATTTCCATATCTGCCTGAATTCCGGCATCGGCAAAAGGGTCTTCAATGTTAAAATTGCCTTTCATGATTCCCTTTGCAACGGGTTCTTCGGGATTTAAAATGCTTAAAATTGTATTCAACCTAAAGTTTTCAAACAAAGTCCCAATGGTTTCTTTGTTGTTTTTTGATGTTTTTTTTGATAGACTTACCCGCTGCCCTTGATTGTTTAACACAAAATCTTGTATATCGATGTAATTATTGGCATAGACAATTAAATTGTCCTCTGGAATATTCCAAAATTGCCTGTTTAAAATTAACGCTTTCGGGTCTATGTGCAATTGAAGCGTGTCATTTTTAAAAGAGGCTTCAGAATTTATGTAAGCCAATGTTTCTTCGTTGCTCGTGCTGTTGAAATTAAGTAGCAGTTTTCTATTGTTGAAAGTTCCTTTGAGCAAGGTTTCATCAACCGAAATAGAACCCGAAGCTATTTTTTGCCATCCAAAATCAAATTTTAAACTATCCTGAGCCCCATCCAAGGTAAAATTTAAACTATCAATTTCGCTTTCATTGTATTTCATGTAAGGAGCATTCAAATTAGCTTTCAATAATTTACGGCGTTGATTAAAAGCAATATCCATACTAATAGAATCCAAGGCTTCCAGGCCGGGCAAATATACTTCGCTTAAAATGGGAGTTTGCTTTATGTTTACCTTCATGTTCAATGCAACATTCCCCTTTTTTTGAAGGCTGTCGGTGTATATACTGTCTTTCCAATAACCGTTTATTTGCCGTTTCAAAGCCTCGGCAATTACATCTGGTGCGGCATTTGCTTGCAGTTTTGCCAATAGCATTTTACTATTTACCTCCAAAAAGGTGCTGTCTTGCTTGGCAAGGGCGTTTAAATTTATGTCGCCCATATTGTAAGTTTGGTTTTTATAAACCGTAATTCCATTGGTTATGGCGGCATCCAGAGTAAAGTCTGAAGGATTCCCAACTATATCGGCATTAAGCTTGAAACCGGTGCGCATATCGCTTTTGGTAATGCCCAATTTATAAAGATCGGCTCCCTTTAAATCCAGCAATACATTTATTTTAGAATGTACGCTGTCTAAGTCCATTTTGGTATTCATGTCCAAATCCAAGTTTTCATCACTAAAAATCAAATGTATGTTTCCAGTGCCATTTTTCATTTCGCCGTTAAGTTTTAAGTTGGAAAGGTCGTAACCTGCATAAGTAAGAGAATCGAAATTAGACTCCAGAACGGCATCCAAAGAATTTAAGCTTTTGCCGCTCCCATTGGCCGTTATGTTAATGGACAGCTGACCTATTTTTTCGTTTTGAATTATTTTGGCCAAGTTTAAGTTTTCTGTTTCCAACTTCATATCAAAACCAATGGAGCCTTCATCAAAATATTTGGCGTTTACATCAATATTTCCGTCAGAGGTTTGCAACAAAGCATTTGCGGTAACCGCATTAAAACCGCCGGACAGCATTCCCGTTAAATTTAACGTATCGGGGAGCACCACGCCCAATTCTTCATCGGTAAAAAAAGTATTGATATCTTTCTTTATCGTATTTGCCTTAATAACCGGAATATCGAGCAAAAGGCTATCTGTTTCGGTTACATTTTTTATGTTTCCAGAAAAAGAAATTGCCGTGCTTGGGCCCCATTTTAAATTGGTCTTGGCAATATCCATATTGCCAAGTGTTCCCGTCATGCCCAAAGCCCCGTCTATTTTCTGGGTGGCCAACGAATATATTATCCTGTTTTTTGAAAGTTCCTGCTGAAAGTAATACGCATCCTTTAGGTCCAAATGAAGCATTGGCAGTTGTAGATTGAGCCTTGTAGCTTCAAAA
Organism: Galbibacter pacificus; assembly: GCF_029603165.1. Lineage (GTDB taxonomy): Bacteria > Bacteroidota > Bacteroidia > Flavobacteriales > Flavobacteriaceae > Galbibacter > Galbibacter pacificus. The sequence continues at coordinate 277,659 of NZ_JAQSVC010000002.1, read as the reverse complement.
TTGTCCATTAACTGATGCATAGAAGCATATTTCATGGCAAATTGGCCTTCAAAATTACTTCTTCCCGTTGCTACTTCTATTTCTTTTAAAGACAAATTCTCATCGGTCATATCCAATTGGAAAGCCGTTTTTAACAATTCAAAACCATTGTGCTCCGTAAAAGAAAGTGTATGAAGGTCCATGCCGGCCTTTGACGGCCGGTAAGAAATAGCTTCGGCCAGAAAATTAAATTTTTTGAGTTGAATATCAGACGGATTAAACCCTTTAACGGTATCTGTTGCCGATTGGGTTACGTAATTTAAACTGTTATTCACCAAGTCTATATTATCAATTTTAATATCCCATTCCGGCCATTTAAATGCATTGTTTTTTTTCTTCTGAAGAGTATCTGTAGTAATTTCTGCCTCAGATTGGTAGGCTATTTGGCTGTTGCTAAGTATAAATTCTTCCAGCAAAAGGGAATTGGTACTTAAATCTAGTTTTGGCATTGTAATGGCCAAATCTCCAATTACAACAGTTGTAGAAATTTTATCGGGTAGAGATTGGTACCTTACCTGTATATTTTTAAACTGAAAATCGTTCAGTTTGATAAAAGGAAACACTGTTGAAGCAGTATCTTCGGTTTTTTCTGCAAAAGGTTTTGTTTGTACATAACTTACATTGGCATTTTCAAATTGAAGCGCATCCACATCGAACTTCATTGCTTCCAAGTCGAAAATGTTTATTTCGGTTTCCAGAAATCCAATATTTATCTTGGAGTCAATGCCCGTAAATTGGTCGTCGTACAGGGCATTGATATTTTTCAATTGAATATTCCCCAATTTTATTTCTGGCGATTGGGAAGTAGTATCAACCGATGCCGTGTCGGCCGGGGAAAATGCATCAGTTATAAAATCGAAATTAAAAGTACCTGCGGAATCCCTTTTAATATTGGCTTTTAAGCCATCCCAATTTACCGATTTTATATTGATTTCGGTTCCCCTTATCAATGGAAGGAATGCAAGCGAGGCTTCCAAATCCTTAGAAAAAACCAATGTATCGCCTTTTTGGTCTTCTACATAAAACCCTTCTAAAGAAATATTCCCACCAAAGGTTATAAACAGCCTGTCTATGGTTACTTTTGTGCCTATTTTATCGGATAAATAAGTAACGGCCTTGCCAACAATTATATTTTGTCCCCAAGGGCTTCTAATAAAAAGAACCAATGCACAAAAAAGTAATAATAATACCGTTAGAATTCTTAGAAGGATCCTTAAAATTCTAGACTTTATAAATTTTTGTTTTTTTGGCATATAAATTCATCCTTACTAAATATAAGGTTCTAAACAAATATACATCGCTTAAAAACATTATGAAAGAGAATTAAAATAACTATAACAGTCTATTTCATTTTAACAATAATAAATTCGGAGCGTCTGTTTACATCGTGTTGTGCTTCGGTACATGGCACATTATTAGCGCATTCGTTCAAGAGTCTTGATTCTCCATAACCAATGGCGCTTTCTATGCGTTCGGGCTCTATTCCACGGGAAAGAATATAATCGCGCGTAGATTTGGCACGCTTGTCGGATAATTGCATGTTGTAGGCATCGTTACCACGGGAGTCGGTATGCGACTCTATTTTAATAACCATGCCGGGGTATTCTTTCATAACGTTTACTATGGTATCCAGCGATTCTATTGCGCGTGGCGTAATGTTCCATTTGTCGAAATCGAAATAAATAAGTCCGATTTTTATTTTTAAATCATCCCCTTCCCTCACAATAAGCTTATGATTTATCTCTAGCGGAACTTCGTTTACAAAATTGGGTTCCAATGAAGTTTCCACACTTTTTTCGGCAGTATCAAAACTTTCCTTTGCAGCTATTACATTGTATGTATGTCCACAATTAACAGGCATATCAAATCGATATTCGCCAACATTGCTCGTTAAGGTACTGTCCAAGACCTTTTCGCCGTCATAAAGTTTAACCGTTACATTTGGTTCTGGGTATTTAGTATCTGAATTTACCACGGTACCCTCTATACTCTGCATGCACTTTTCATCGCTTCGCTGAAAGGAATAAATATCGTCATCGCCAACGCCACCGGGCCTGTTAGACGAAACATACCCCCTTTGTGTATTTTCATCGACCATGTAAGCAAAATCGTCCAGTTGACTGTTAAGTGGGAGTCCCAAATTTTTAGGTTTGGAAAAACCTTCTTCTGTAACGGTTGCCTCAAAAACGTCCAGTCCGCCATACCCCAAATGTCCTTCAGAAGCAAAATACAGCTTCTTGTCGGTAATAAACGGGAACATTTCCCTGCCACTTGTGTTTATATTTTCTCCAAGGTTTCTTGGTTCAGAAAAATTCCCTTCTGAAAGGATATCTACCACATAAATATCCGATCCCCCTATTGTTCCAGGCATATCAGACGTAAAATATAGTTTCTTTCCATCCGGACTTAATGAAGGATGCCCAACCGAATACTCATCACTACTGAAGGGAAGCTCTGTTATATCTTTCCAATTATTGTTTCTAAGTACCGCCCTGTATATTTTTAAATTGTTGGCCCCTTGCGCATCCCTTTTCAACTTACTGTTGGTGTAATTGTTTCTGGTAAAATAAATAGTATCGAATCCTTTTGTAAAGGCCACACTAGCCTCATGGTATTTACTGTTGATGGATTTTGAAAACGAATGAACATTTTTTAGGTCGCCTCCGTTTGAAGTAGTATCGGCAATAAACAGGTTAAGAAAAGGTTGCTCGTTCCAATGGTATTTTCGCGATGTAAACACACTGGAATCCCTTGCAGATGCAAAAACCACATGGTTGCCATAACGAATGGCACCGAAATCGGAAACGGGCGTATTAATGGAAAGCGGGGTTATGTAAAATTGCGGTTGCGTATTTCGTAAAGCGTCTATAAGCTTATCGTTGTTTTTTAGTTGATCGACATTAAATGTAGAATCGTTTAGTTTTTCTGAATAAATCTTCATCAACCCTTTTGCCAAATGATAATCTCCGGTGCCTTCCAGCGACTGTATATACCTAAATGCGTATATGGGTTCAAGTTCGTTTTCATATTTAGAAAACAGTTCTCCATACCATTTTGCCGCATTTTCCATATCCAAATTAAAATAATAGGCATCGCCCAGTCTTTGCAACGTTTCTTTGGAAGTATCGCCTTTTTTTACGGCACTTTCATATTGTTGAGCCGCCCTTTTATACCAAAACCTGTCAAAATTCTTATCGGTATTCCTTTCGTCATCAGTTTGAGCCATAACACTTATACTGAATAAAGAAAAGCATACTAAAATTATGTTGTTGATATATTTCATCTTTCTGTATTTCATTTTATTGTTGGTGAGATATTATGCTGATTTAAAAAAATCTGGGCGACCTTAACTTTTTCTTATTCGATATAAATTCAAACCTTAAAAATATCTCGTGCGTTCCCGAACTGTAATTTTTCAAATTGGTGGTGGTGGCATCGTAGGCATACCCCAAACTTAAGCCGTCGGTAATCTGGATACCAAACAGTGCGCTAAAAGAATCGCCCCAACGGTATGCAGCACCCAATGTCAACCTGTCGTAAAACATAAAATTGGCAGAAAAATCGGCTATTACTGGAGCGGCAGGCACAAATTTCACCATAAACGCGGGCTTGAACTTTACATTGTAGCTCAAATCAAACACCCTTCCACCAATAAAATAGAAATGCATCCGTTCGGTCCCGATTTTTTCTTCAACATTATCATAATGGTCTTCAGCAAAAAAATTGGGCACCGAAAGTCCTATATATGCTTTTTGTGTATGGTAATAAACCCCGGCGCCAATAGTTGGATAAAATCTGTTGATCTCTCCCTGAAAGCTCACGTCCGGGTCCTGATAGTTCCCTTTGCTAAAATCGGCATCAAAAAAACGGCCGCCTCCTTTTAATCCAAACGACAAAAGCTTGTCGTTTTCGTCCAAACGAATGGTATAAGAGAAATTTGCATCAATATACAGTTCGTTGGTGGGACCAAGGGCATCGTTTACAATATTAAGGCCCAAACCTACGTTTTTCCCCACCGGGGAATCTATCCCGAAAGTTTGTGTTTCTGGTGCCCCATCTAAGCCAACCCATTGTGTGCGATATAGGCCAACCATGGACAAATGCCCTCTTGAGCCCGTATAACCCGGGTTTAAACTCATGGTATTGTACATATATTGTGTATACTGCGGATATTGCTGAGCAAACGAAACCGTACTACAGATAAAAGCTACCACAATTATTATATTTCTATATGTATTTCTCATGCGAATGCTGCTTCTTTTTTGCATTTAATTTTTCTTATTTATTGATGTATAACCATCCGGTTTTTGGTTCAGATCCATCACCGAGATCCAAAATGTAATAATAGGTACCTGTCGGTAATACTTTATCGGTAGTTTTTCCATCGGTTGTACCGTCCCAATCGTTATTATAGCCATCTTCGGCATGGACTAAGCTTCCCCAGCGATTGTATACTTCCAACCGGTTATTGGGATATTGCGAGATACAATCGATATGGAAAAATTCGTTTATGTTGTCTCCGTTAGGCGAAAACTCATTGAAAATTGTTAAACAACCGGGATCTATGGTCGCTTCTGCCCTGTCGTTATCGGGGTTTATGTCCATTTGATCGACATAAGCAAGTGAAGCAACGTTTACATAATCGTTTACATCGAGCACCTTAACGGTTATTTGTAAGGTTGCCGAGCTATTTCCTGCAATAGATGGAATGGTCCAAATATCGTTCGCCTCATCATAAATTCCAGAAGAAGGTATATTGCTTACATATTCGTATCCCGCCGGCAAGGCATCTTCTATACCTATATTGGTTGCTTCTGTTGTGCTGTTGTTAGTTGCGGTAACCGTAAAGACCACCTGTTCGCCAATGCTTGGTGTTTCGTTGTCAACTGTTTTTTCCATTCCGATATCAACCGAAAGCGGACCAACAACCACACTTGCTTCATCATCATCGGGGATTCCATCATTAAAATCATCAACATCAAAACCAGTATTCGGGTCACTATCTGGGTCGTCAACATCGCTGGCTGTTATTTCTACCCTGTTGGTAAAATCTTCTACGTTTCCGGTGGGGGCTCCAACCGTTGCGGTAATGTTGAGCGTCTCTGTTTCTCCTTTGGAAATAATATTGTTTAAACGCCAAACACCAGTAGAAGGGTTATAAACTCCCGCAGTGGTAAAATACGATTTGTACGTAAATCCGGCAGGCAACAAATCTGTTACCTCAACTCCGGTTGCATCGCTGTCGCCACTATTTAAAAGATGAATTACAAATTGAACATCATCACCTATATTCGGACTCTCATTGTCAACTTCTTTGGTTATCGATAAATCGGCCAATCCAGAAGGGAACGGGCTCACGGTAGATTGGTCGTCTTCGTCTTCTACATTGTTGTTCGGTGTAGAATCAGAATCGGTTTGATCCAGGGCAACCAATTCGGCTGTATTTGCATATTGACCACTTTCTAAAACAGTAGCGGTAATCTCCAGAGTAACCAAATCGTTTTCTGCTAAACTACCAATATTCCAACCTCCCGTAACTTCATCATACGTTCCGGCTATAGTTACTGCACTAACAAACTCGTACCCCGACGGAAGCAAGTCGTTTACAACTACCCCTGTAGCATCACTCGGGCCATTATTCAAGGTTACAATGGTAAATACAATTTCATCGCCTGTTTGTGGTTCCTGGATATTGACCGTTTTTTCAACTTCAATATCAACGGTAACACGTGGCAAGGTTTGTGCCTGGTCTTGATCGTCTTCATCGGCATCGCCATTGGCAGGGGTAGAATCGGCATCCGTTTCGTTGACAGCGGTTACCTCGGCAATGTTTACATAAGTTCCCGTAGAATTAACACTTACCGTAATATTCATAATCATAGATGTCCCGCTGGTTAATGTGCCCACATCCCAAATTCCGGTCGTAGAATCGTATAGGCCTGCGCTATCGTCAGACACATACGTATATCCATCCGGTATCAAATCGGTTACCTGAACTCCGGTTGCAGTACTTGGACCGGCATTTTCTATGGTTAATGTGAATATAATTTCATCACCCGTATCGGGGCGTAAAACATTCACTTCCTTTTCTACGGAAAGGTCTATTACCGAAGCCGGGGTTACCAATACTTCGGCATAATCATCTTCTGAAGTATCTCCATTATTCGGTGTAGAATCGGGGTCGGTATTATCAGAAGCCGTTATTTCTGAAGTATTTAAATATTCATTTGCAGTTCCAGCTGAAGCATTTACACTTGCCACAATGGTAAGTGTTTGGCTACCACCCGAAAGTATTGGGGTGCTTATATCCCAAACGCCCGTTCCGGAATTGTAAGTCCCGTTGGTGGCAGTACTTCCAATATATGTAAACCCAACAGGCAAAACATCGGTAACGCTAACGCCTGTTGCAATTCCAGGGCCTTGATTTTCAACCGTTAAAATAAACTGGATATTATCTCCAACATTCGGAGTTGAATTTCCAACTGTTTTGGTTAGCATTAAATCGGCATTATCTACCGGAGTTATTATTACGGTAGATTGATCATCTTCGGCTTCAACCCCATTGCCGGGCGTAGAATCAGGATCGGACGCATCGGCGGCTATTAACTCGGCCGTATTTGTATAATTTCCAAGAGCCCTTACACGTGCTGTAATTGTTAAGGTAACAGTAGCACCATTGGCAAGGTTGTCTATGTTCCATGTTCCCACCGCATCATCATAATCCCCAACGGAAGCACTTGCGCTTACAAAACTCAGTCCAGAAGGAAGGATATCCCTTACGCTTACCCCAGTAGCATCGCTAATATTAGCCCCACCATTTGGATTGTTATAAACTGTTATTGTATAATTTATCTCATCGCCTATTCCCGGGGTATCGTCGTCTACGGTTTTTACAACTTCAATATCGGTAGGCATACGCGGAACAACAGCCATTTGGGCAAAATCGTCTCCTGTTCCATCGGCAGGTTGAGAATCAACATCTTGTTGGTCGGCAGCAGTTACTTCAGCAGTATTTAAATAAGTCCCCGCTGTATTTACCGTTACATTAAGTTGAAGGAAAACCGTTTCCCCGGCCCCAAGACTTGGCAAGCTCCATATTCCGGTGCCATCGGTATATGTACCATCGCCCGAAGAAGAAACAAAGGTATATCCATCTGGAAGAAGATCTGTAACTTCAACATTGGTTGCTTCATTGGGTCCATCGTTGGTCAAGGCCAAGCTGAATGTAATTTCTTCGCCAACATCTGGCAATAACTTACTTACCAATTTATTTAAGGAAAGGTCGATTAATGTATTTGGAGTTACTTCAGCATCATCAGAATTATTTGTTGTATCGGGATCGGTTTGATCCGCAGCGGTAATCTCGGCTGTATTCAGATAGTCACCAGTGGCATTTACCCTAGCTACAATTATTCCATTGACCGTGGCTCCTACCGGGATATCTTGACCTATAGACCAAACACCCGTTGTTCCATTAAAAGTTCCCGGACCGTTGGCCCCTACAAATGTGTAACCGCTGGGCAGTAAGTCGGTTACCTCTACCCCACTGGCTATAGCCGGCCCGTTGTTGGTAATAGTAACCGTAAAACTTACCAGTGCGCCCACATCTTGTGTGGTAACATTCACCGATTTTGTCAATGCCAGATCTGCCGGGAATTGAGGAGTTACTACAATGGTAGCATAATCATCTTCTGTATCATCATTATTTGATGGTTCAGAATCTAAATCAGGTTGATCTTGATCTGTTACTTGTGCTGTATTTGCATAATTTCCGGTAGCGTTAACTGTGACAACTATATTTAAAGTCTCTGTTCCTCCGGCTGCCAAATCTCCAATTACCCAAGAACCAGAATTTTCTGTATATGTTCCTGTTGAGGCATTGGCACTAACAAATGTATAACCTGTGCTTAATTTATCGGAAACTACCACACTTGTTGCACCAACTATTGTTTCGGGCGGATTATTATCGTTATTTGTTATTGTTACCGTAAAAGTTACATTCTCTCCTACAACTGGAGTTAAATTGTCTACAGCTTTAGTTACTTCTAAATCGACCAATGTTGGGTTGGGTGTTATTTGCACTTCTGCTTGATCGTCTTCACTATCATCGGCATTGTTTGGTGTAGAATCGGTATCTTCTTCATCAGCGCTAAAAACTTCGGCAATGTTTAAATAATCTGCCGTTGGAAGTGGGTCTTCATACAATAAAACTTCGGCAGTTATTTCAATAGTTGAAGTTGCGCCTAACGGAATACTTCCCACGGTCCAAATACCTGTTGTTTCATCGTAAGCACCACCGCTATTATCTGAAACATATTCCAAACCAGCCGGTAATAAATCTTTTACTTCAACATTGGTAGCATCGCTTGGGCCATCGTTGGTAACATTTAAGGTGAAAATAACATCATCGCCTATGTTCGGAGTAAGATTATCAACACTTTTTGTTAAAGAAAGGTCTATTAACGGAATCGGGGTTACAGATGCTTCGGCATAATCGTCTTCATCTATATCTCCATTTGCGGGCGTGGAATCTGCATCTGGAAAGTCTGATGCTGTTACTTCAGCTGTATTCAAATAATCGCCCGTTACATTAACCGTTGCTTCAATTTGTAAAGTTTCCGTTTTATTAACGCCCAAATTATTAGAAAGCGTCCAAACTCCGGTTCCATCATCATATGTTCCATCTGTCGTTGTAGCATTCACAAAAGTATATCCCGAAGGAAGTATATCGGTAATTTCTACACCGGGCGCTGTTGTAACACCTTCATTTAAAATTGTTAAGGTAAAAATTACATCAGTATTTACTTCCGGGTCGGGAATATTAACTGTTTTTGATAGGTTTAAATCAACCAATGGCTCTACGGAAGGATTCACTTGATCTTGATCGTCTTCAGTTGGATCGTTATTGGAAGGCGTGGAATCGATATCATTTTCATTTAAACCCGTTACTTGTGCAATATTGATATATTGTTCTGGATCGGGATTTGCTATTACATTAACGGTTATTGTCAAAGTTTCACTTTGTCCTGCGATTAAATTTCCTATATCCCAAGCACCATTACCTGTATTATATGTTCCTACACTTGGATTGGTTCCTGTAATTGTATACCCAGCTCTAACCAAATCTGTTACAACCACCCCCGTAGCATCGTTTGTACTTGTATTTGCTGCTGTTATGGTAAATGTTATTGTAGATCCCGGGTTTGCAATACCGGTAGGACTGTATTCTTTGGTAACTTCAATATCTACAAAAGTACCTGCCAATGTTACATTTACAAGTGCTTGGTCGTCTTCTGTTGGTTTGTTATTGTTCGGCGTAGAGTCGGGATCAAATTGGTCACTGGCCGTTATCTGTACGGTATTGGTATGATCCAGCAAACCTCCCATTCCAGAGTTTACCGTAGCCGTATAATTTAAGGTTAATGTTCCTCCACTTGCAATAGATTGATTTAGCCAAGTTGCCGTATTCCCGCTAGCTGTTCCTCCAGTTACTGTTTCCAGAGTGTAACCTACCGGTAATACGTCTACTATTTCAACTCCAGTGGCATTGCTCGATCCATCATTGGTTACCACAACGGTAAAAGTTACTATATCACCTACTTCAGGGTTATTGTCATTTACATCTTTTGTAATGCTTAAATCGGCTGCCTGTGGCGTTACAAGGGCATTGTCTTCATCATCTTCACTTTGGTCGCCATCATCGTTATTTGGTGTACTATCGCTATCTACTTGATCCATAGCGGTAATTTGCGCTGTGTTTAAATATTCGTTCACAGTTCCTTGCGGAGCTAAAACTTCTGCCGTAAACGAACCGCTAACCGTTCCTCCTGCCGGTACCGTAAAGCCTGTCCAAGTAACCGTTTTCCCTATAAACGAAGCATTGGCATCTACCGAAACAATATTGAACCCATTGGGTACATAATCCTGTACGGCAACATTGGTGGCATCGGTAGTGCTTTCATTGGTAACGGATAAATTGAAAGTAACGGTTTCTCCTATGTTCGGACTGGCGTTGCTTACCGTTTTAGAAAGTGATAAGTCGGTTTGTGTAATGGGCACGGTCAATTCTGTTTCGTCATCATCGGCAATACCATCGTTTAGGTCGTCTACATCCGTGCTCGAATTTGGATCACTGTCGGGATCGTTGTTACTCGAATTTGTTATTTCGGCTACGTTGGTATAATTTGTACCTGTAGTGTTTGGCGTTGCCCTGTACAACAATGCTTGTGTGTAGCCACTATTTAATGAAATATTACTCCATGTTATAGAGTTATCTCCTGTATTGTAAATTCCACCATTGGAAGCAGAACCTGTTACAAATGTATAACCATCGGGAATGGTATCTTTTACGCTAATTTCTGATGCACTTCCGGAACCATTATTTAATAAGTCCAAACGGAAAGTTACTTCTTCTCCAATATTGGCTTCAGAAACATTGGCAGATTTTGTCAATTCTAAATCAGCCGATTCTACTGTAACTGTTACACTATCCTCATCATCATCGGTTATACCATCACTTAAATCGTCTGTATCAAATCCAGTTGCAGAGTCGCTGTCTGGATCTATTTGATCTGAGGCTGTTATTAAAGCCCTATTTTCATAATCTCCTGTTTTATTTACAGTTGCTTGAAATTGTAAAGTTAATGTCTCGCCCAAAGCGACTTCAAGATCTTCCCAAAGTATTGCTAAATTTCCTGAATAGTAAACACCTCCATTTGTTATAGTATTTGGCACCAAAGTATATCCGTTAGGAATTAAATCTCCTACTGAAACCCCTGTTGCATCAGAAGTTCCAGAAACATTATTATTAAAAACATCTATCGTAAAAGTAACAACATCTCCCGGAGAAGCTGTGCCCGGGGAAACAGATTTGGTCAATTCCAAGTCGGCACTTCCAATTATATCCACTCTAACAACATCTGAAGAACTGGCACAAACTCCATTGGTAATTGTCCAGGTAAAATAATAAGTTCCTTTTGTAAGATTTGCAACAGAAGACGAAGGGTTTCCTGGATTTGTAAATACAGCTACTGTTGGACCTTCTAACATAGACCATAATCCTACACCAACTGTTGGCGAATTTGCTGCCATTATTAAAGGTGTAAACTCTGCTATCGTTTGGTTAGGTCCTGCATCTGCAGTTGTTGGGCTGTTATATACTGTAATTGTCATGGTGTCTTGATCGCTACACCCACCCTTTTCGGTAGTCCACATCAATTCATATTCACCGGCAATCAAATCCAAAACAGACGTATTAGCATTGTTTACATTTCCAAAGGTGGGGGTATTAGGACCACTTACTACTGTCCATGTTCCTACAGTAGTATCATCTGTGGGTATATCGCCTGCATCGAGTATAGTTGTTGTACTTGTAGCCGGAGCTATTAAACATATTTCTTGGTCATCACCTGCATCGGCTACAATGGGAGGATCGTCTGTAAATGTTATGTCCACAGTATCTTCTGTCGGCGCACAATTTGAAGGAGCATGGAAAGGCCCTGTAACCACTGTCCATTTTAATGTATAAGTACCTAATGCAGTTATGTTTGATATGGTTGTTGTTGGAGAATTCGGACTATCAATTATTGCATCACCTCCTGAAGGATCTGACTCGAAACTCCATTCTCCAACCCCTGCCGTTGGTGCTACAGCATTCATTTGAGCAGTTAGTATACAAGCATTTGATTGATTGGGACCGGCATCTGCCTGCGATGGTGATGGAAAAACTGTTAATCGAACAACATCTGATTCTGTTGTACAATTTCCAGCACTAAAGTTCCATTCAAGTATATAAAATCCAGGCACGTCTAGTCCTGTTATGGATGTATTGGGTATAGATGGATCGGTAATTGTAGCAACTCCCCCTTCAGGTTGAAAAGCAATTCGCCATTCTGCGGTAACACCACTTGGTGGTAGGTTTGCTCCTAAAATATAGGTGTTGGTAGGTATTAAATCACCTTGACACAAATTTTGATCATCTCCTGCAATAGGTGAATAAGCCGGAGGTCCTGTATTAACAACTGTCATATCATCTGAAGTAACACATCCCGGTGTGTCTGTAGTAAACCTAAATACATAATCAGTACCGGGTTCTATCTGAGCATTGGCAATGTAACTATTTTCGGGACTCTGAACAATAACAGCATTACTTCCTGTTGTTGATACTTGTGTCCATGTTCCAGTTGATCCCTCTTCGGCCTTTAAAAACACATTGGTAGCATTACATAGGTTTTGATCGGCGCCTGCATTGGCTGGTGTCCCTATAGTAACTTGAACTTCATCACTACTTTCTTCGCAATTAGGGTCTCTTTTTATAGACCATATAAATGTATATGTTCCGGTTATTAGTCCAGTTACAGTTGTATTTGGGTCTGTAGGATCTGTTATTGTAGGTGTATTTGTAGCCCCTTCTCCAATGATCCATGTTCCAGTTTCTGTATCACCATCATAAGCATTGGCGGCTAATGTTACTGTATTACTTCCGTTACAAATAGACTGATCGGGACCTGCATCGGCTTGTGTAGGAGGTAGACCAACATTTAATTCTACTTGATCTGAAGCCAAAGAACATTCTCCGGCACTTACCGTCCATTCAAAAATATAAGTTCCTGAATAAGTAAAAGTAATATCGGTTGTGGGATTAGTTGAATCGGCAATGGTATACCCTCCGGGCCCTACTACTTGTGTCCACTCCCCTTCGCCATTTGAGGAGGATGCAGCCATAGTAAAAGTACTTGCACAAGATGTTTGGTCGGGGCCGGCATCAGCGGTCGCTTCACCATCAATCACTATTAGCACATCATCTTCAGTAGGAATACACCCTCCAATTCTCGGACTTATTATCCATGTAAAAGTATATTCCCCATCATTGGAAATGGCTACTGTAGTGTTAGGGTCGGTAGCATCTGCAAATGTTGGTCCAGCAGGCGATACCGTCCATAGCCCTGTTTCCCTTAGTATTTCAGGTGTATTTCCTTCTAAAGAAATTTCAGAGGTACCGGAAGAATAACATCTATCAGGTCCGGCATCTGCTTGTGTTGGACCTGCTGTATCAGATGTGGTTATTTGTACTTCATCACTTCCTGTAGTAGTACAGTCTGAAGCAGAGTTTTCTACTGTCCATAATAATGTATAGGTAGTATTATTATCGTCAAAACCTGTTGCAATGGTATTTGGATCATTTACATTTTCAAAAACTATGGTTTGCGGGGCTGCATCGGCAACCTGAGTCCATGTTCCGGTTTGTCCATCCAATGGTGTCGCTGCTTCCATCTGTACTTCAATTCCTGTACATATACCTGTTTGATCGGGTCCTGCGTCTACGTCATCATCTATAATTTCATCAGAAACAGTTACTGTAACATCCGATTGCACAGAAGTATCAGAATTACAAACACCACCAGCAGTATTAACAGTATAACGAAAAACATAGATTCCGGGTATTAACCCTGTTACCCCGGTTATTCGTTGAAAGGGATTGACAATATTTGCTTGATTAGGTCCTATAAGTTGTGTCCATACCGATTTACCAGAATCTACATTATTCCCCGTAAGCTCTGTAAATACTACACCACAGGCCAATACTTGATTGGTTCCTCCATTTGCTGGTGTTGGTGCCTTAGAAATGGTTATATTTAATTGATCGGTAGCAATATCACATTCAGAAAGTATATCGCCGGTAACCCTTCTTCTAAAAGAGACTTTATATGTTCCTGATTGTTCGAAAGTCAGTTCTAATGGTGATGAGTTTGGAAAACTTTGATAGTCGGATGGGTATGAATACGCTAAGGGAGGACCACTTATAATACTATATTCGTTTACTCCTTCGCCGGTAGTAGAAAATGGAATACTGATAACTTCTTGACCACATTCACCTATAATATCCATTCCATTATTTACATCAATAGATAAATTATTATCGCTATAACTTACTGTTACATTGGTTGCTGTTGAACAGCCTGTAGTTTCATTTATTATTGTGTAGTTAAATTGATACGTATTGTTATATGATAAACCTGTTACTGCTGTGGTAGGACTCGTAGGATTGGTAATAGTGGCAGGCGGACCACTTGTTTGCCTCCATAGCACTGTTTCGCCGGCATAATCAGGTTCGTTACCTATCAAAGTGGTTTGTGTTACACTTGGGTCACAAAACACCTGATTTCTGTTTTGTACTGTTGCTTGGGTCACATCCTGAGAAGCTCCATCTACAGTTACAGTAACTGTATCTGATCCATTTACACATGGCCCCGAAACAGTCCATCGGAAAACATACGTTCCTTCAAACAAACCTGTAACTTGAGTATTATTATCGTTCGGGCTTACAATTGTGGGTTCTCGTGTACCACTTACAAACGTCCATGTTCCTTGTTGCCCTCCGGTGCCATTTCCTGCAAAACTTCCATTTAATGTAGTAGATTGTGATACTGTATAACAACTATTTAATACTTGATCGGGTCCTGCATCTACCGGCTCAACACCCCCATAATTTGTTATGGTAATTTCATCATAGGTTTCGCAACGTACCCCAAGTGCATATTCAGGTCCGGTTATTGTCCATCGTAAAGTAGTAGTTCCCGCCGATCCTTGGGCTAAACTTAATGCCGTATTTGGTGCAGTAGCGTTATTAATAGTAACGCCTGCTCCATTATTCCCAACAATACTCCACGTACCGGTTTCTCCCGGGTTTGCTGGAGTGTTTCCTGTAATTATTACACCTCCTGAATTATCCGGACATGAAGTTACATCTGTTCCGGCATTAGCTATAGTGATTTCTTCAACAGAAATATTAACTGTTTGAGAAACTGTAACACCATCTCCACAAATAGCAGACAGCTGAAATGTATATGTGTTTCCACCCAACATTCCGGTTATTACAGTTTCCATATCATTTGGATCGCCAATATTAACTGCCGGTCCGGCTATTTGGCTCCATACAGTAGATGAACTTATATCTCCCGAGGAAGAACCAGATAAATTATATGAAGTAACATCTCCACATATAGTTTCGTCTATACCTGCATTGACACTACAGTTTTGAGAATGAATATTGTAAATCCCCATAAATAGAAAGAACAGCAACCATAGTTTTTTCTTCAAATATGAAAGAATTGCAAAAAATGACGTACCCGCCTTTATACCCATAAACAAAGAAGCGTTGTTTTCAGCCATGTAAATTCAAGTTGATTGGTTAATCAATTTTAATTTCGGCAGGGGGAATAAAAATGTATATTTATTGGGGGATACTAATGTAAATTTATGAAAAAAAAAATCTTTTCCCCATAGAAATAAGGAAATGAAACTTTATTTACTTAGAAAAAAATGTGCAACATAAGCACAAACCATCTATCTTTCAGTTATAAACAAGAAATAATAAAAAGAGATTTTTTTTAAATTTTAACAAGTAATTATGCCCTTTCTTTAAATTTATATCGGATAGTCACCTTATATTTGAAAAATTCAACGCTAAACAATAATTTAAAAACATGAAAAAAATTTTATTCGCAGGGTTATTCTTTGCGGTTGCCTGTAATAGTGCACAACAAAACGTTAGCGCTACTGCAGAAAGCACTACAAAAGAATTAGACCGTGTTGGTTATGCCAATACCATTACCGAAGGTGAGCTCAAAGAACATCTTTACACATATGCCTCTGATGAATTTGAAGGAAGGGAAACCGGGGAGCCCGGACAAAAAAAGGCAGTAGAATACCTTAAAAAGCAATACGAAGACCTTGGAATCCCGGCCGCAAAGGGTGGCGATGATTACTTTCAAACTGTACCGCTAGTAATAAACGGCATTCCTACCGGAGATATTAAAATAGGAGAAAACGATTACACCCTGGGTGATGGCATTATAACATTTTCTGCTGTGCCGAATAAAACTTTCGGTATTGTTTATGCGGGCTATGGAATCGATACTGGTAATTATTCGGATTATGAAAACATAGACGTAAGCGGAAAATATGTGCTTGTTAAAATAGGCGAACCCAAAAATGATGATGGAAAATACACGGTTAGCGGAACTACAGAACCAAGTGTTTGGTCCAACTGGAGGGAAACATTGGCAAAACGGGTAGCTATAGCCATGGACAAAGGTGCCGAAGGGATAATTTATTACGATAATGCATTTTTTGACAGGGTTTCACGGAGGTACCAACATTATTCTGAAGCCGGGACAGGCGGACAAATGGTTCTGAAAAGCGATAAAAAAGAATTGTCGACCCTGTTTGTCAATAAAGAAATGGCTTCAAAATTATATCCCGAAATCGATACCGACGAAACCGCCAAACCCATAGACCAAAAAATTACGCTCAACCTTACCAGCACTTCAAAAGATGTTAACTCTGAAAATGTAGTTGCCTATATTAAAGGAAAGAGCAAACCAAACGAATATGTGGTCGTGTCTGCCCATTTGGATCATGTTGGAATGGATGCAGACGGAAATGTTTTTAATGGTGCCGATGATGACGGAAGCGGTACCGTTGCCGTTTTGGAAATTGCAGAAGCGTTTAAAAAAGCCGTAGACGATGGAAACGGGCCCAAAAGGTCTATTGTTTTTCTTCATGTAACCGGTGAAGAAAAAGGCCTTTTCGGATCGGAATATTATACCGATCATCCCATTTTTCCATTAGAAAATACCGTTGCCGACCTAAATATCGATATGATTGGCCGTATCGACCCTAAAAGGGATGGCAATAGAAACTATGTATATTTAATAGGCTCTGATAAATTGAGTACCGAACTCCATGAGCTTTCTGAAGAAGTAAATAATAAGTACGCACATATTGAGTTGGATTATACTTATAACGACGATAATGACCCGAACCGTTTTTATTACAGAAGCGATCATTACAATTTTGCAAAGCACAATGTTCCAATTATATTCTATTTTAATGGGACACATGCCGATTACCATAAAATGACGGATACCCCGGATAAAATTAATTACGATTTATTGACCAACAGGACCAAATTGGTTTTTCAAACCGCTTGGGAAGTTGCCAATAGGCCGAAAAGAATTGTTGTTGATAAGGCAGAACCCATAGAAAAATAACAAAAAAACTATTTATAGAAGAAGTGCTTTTTCAATAAAATGGAAAAGCACTTTTTTATTTCAAAAGAGGCAGTCATATCGACCGCAGGGAGATATCTCATCCCCCAAAATCCATCAGACAAAAAAGACCAGAGTTTTGGGATTAGCTTGAATAAAAATACATCCCAGAAAAGATACAAAAAAAAGCCCCTTTTTCAAGGAGCTTTGTATTTTTGGGTGGAAGACCGGTTTCGAACCGGCGACCTCTAGAACCACAATCTAGCGCTCTAACCAGCTGAGCTACAACCACCGTTTAATTGCGGATGCAAATGTAATCGATTTTGTTTCTTTTGCAAAGAAAAAAATAATCTTTTTTAAATCAAATTATCTAACTCGTTCACCCCCAATAATCTTTCAACCGTAAATCCCTCAGCATGGTCTACATTTATTAACCTACCAAGGTCTCTGGCCCTATAATCCAGACTGTCAAAAAAGTTTTTGCTGGTTATGGGCGTTTCGGGTTCCTTGCTGTTTGGATCAAAAAATTGTGAGGAATATGCCTGTATGGCCGTTATTTTTTTATCGATAAAACCACTAACGTTTACAACAAAATCGGGTTCGATATTCTTCCATTGAATGTAATGATATACATACTTTGGACGCCATTTTTCCTGCTTTTCTCCATCAATGGAAGTTTCAATCTTTAACAAACCGCTTAAAAAGCAGGCATCGCTTACCAATTTGCTTGCCCTTCCATGGTCTATATGCCTATCGTCTATGGAATTGCAGAGTACAATTTCGGGCTTGTATTTTCTTATCATTTTAATTACTTCCAGTTGATGCTGCTTGTCGTTTAGAAAGAAACCATCGGCAAAGCCCAAGTTTTCACGCGTTTTTACACCTAATATCTTGGCAGCTTTTGCCGCTTCCATGGCTCTTATTTCGGCAGATCCACGCGTACCTAATTCTCCTTGTGTCAAATCTATTATCCCAACTGTTTTTCCAAGTGTAATCTCTTTGGCAAGGGTAGCTCCACAGCCCAGTTCAACATCATCTGGATGTGCTCCAAATGCAAGTATATCTAGTTTCATGTATTCTATCAGTTATTTTATTTCGTCCTTCAAAAATACATCAATTATATTTGTTTTGCCCTTACTTTTGAGATTGCCTGTTCAAAGTCGGCTATCAGATCCCTTTTGTCTTCTATCCCAACCGACAACCTAAGCAACCTATCGCTTATTCCCTGCGTTTTTCTTTCTTCTTCTGAAAGCAGGGCATGCGAAGTCCTGACCGAAACAGATATCGTGCTTTCTACCCCGGCAAGGCTCATGGAAGGTTTTATCAAGGACAGAGAAGTTAAAAAATGGTCCATATCGATGCCCGGTTGTAATTCCAGCGAAAGCATCCCGCCATACCCTTTCATTTGGGTACTGGCCAATTCATGACCGGGATGCGATTTTAGGCCCGGGTAATACACTTTTGATACAGCCTCGTTTTTACTAAAATATTTAGCTAGTTTTCTTGCATTTCTGTTTTGCGCCTTTACCCTTAATCCCAACGTTTTGATACTCCGTTCCAATAACCAAACAGTATAATCGCTTAAATTACCCCCGAGGTTTATGCCCAAGGAGGCTATTTTTTCTATATGTTCCTTTTTAGCGCAAACCGCACCGGCCAAAATATCGCTGTGACCACCCAAATATTTGGTGGCACTGTGCGCTACAATGTCTATTCCGTAAGCTATTGGGTTTTGGTTTACCGGAGAGGCAAAGGTGTTGTCTATTACAGAAATTATATTGTTTGCCCTTGCGAGCGCTGCCACCATTTTTATATCGGTGATATGCAAAAGCGGATTGGAAGGCGTTTCTATAAAAATAAGTTTGGTATTTTCTTTTATGGCCGCTTCAAAATCTTTCTTTTCAAGCCCTTTTGTAAAAGAATATTCAATTCCGAACCTTTTAAATTCATTCACTACAAAATTATGGGTTCCTCCATATAATGCTTTTTGCAAAACCACGTGATCTCCATGTTGTAAAAATGCCAATACGGAAGTACAAATGGCCGCCATCCCGCTACTAAAAATCAATGCCGCTTCGGCATGTTCCAAGGCGGCCAACTTTCTTGTCAATGCTTGTTGGTTGGGCGTATTAAAGTAGCGTGGATATCTTTTTTCGTCCACGCCTTCAAAATTGTATGAAGTAGCCGGATAAATAGGCGAAACAGCACCTTTAAATTGCCTGTCCGCTACTTCGCCAACATGCGTACAAATGGTGTTTAATTTTAAATTTTCTGGGTTCATAATGTAAATGGTTGTATGGTTCAAAATTCAATATAAAAAGACAAAAGCTTCAACTTACTAAGTTAAAGCTTTTGTTATATTTTTTATATGTAATGTTAATCTTATCAGTAAAGAATGTTATGCTTTTTTATAATGCTTTTTATACCTCCAGTAACTTATGCTCCCCAAAACAAGGACAAAAACAACCGAATAATAAATAAAATTAGGGGTTATTACTTTATCTCCGCTTGCATAAGAATGCAACCCAGACAAGTAAAAATTTACCCCGAAATAAGTCATCATAATGCTGGCATAGGCAACAATGCTTGCAAAATTAAAACTCCACCTGCCGCGAAGCCCGGGTACCAAACGCATATGAATAACAAAAGCGTAGACCATAACGCTAATGAGCGCCCAAGTTTCTTTTGGATCCCAGCCCCAATAGCGCCCCCAACTTTCATTTGCCCATTGTCCGCCCAAAAAGGTTCCAATAGCCAGCATAACAATTCCAACGGTTAAAGCAAGTTCGTTTATAATGGTTAGTTCTTGAATTACCAAATCCATTTTTACTTTATTCTTTTTGGAGGTAAAAACCATAAGGAACAAGGTAACAATACCAAGGATCATCCCTAAGGTAAACGGCCCGTAACTTCCCACAATAACCGCTACATGGATCATGAGCCAATAACTGTCCAAAACAGGTTGTAAATTGGCAATTGCCGGGTCTAGCCAGTTTAAATGTGCCCCAAAAAGTATAATAGCCGTTACAAAAGCGGTAGACGCAACCGTAAGCCCGCTTTTTCTGGCAAACAACAAGCCCAGCCCCATGGTGCTCCATGCTACATAAAGTACACTTTCGTAAGCATCGCTCCAAGGAGCATGGCCGCTTATGTACCACCGGGTAATAAGCCCCAATGTATGCAACCCAAAAAGTATAAAAATACCAATGCTGCATACTTTTATTAACGAGCGCAGTACTTTGTTGTTCTGGAAAAGCTGTACAATTATTAAAGTAAACATCAAGAAACCAAACAGCATGTACCATTTAAGCAGTTCTTGAAATATATTTATTTTATTATACCAAATCTCGGCTTTAACCTTTGTGTCTGAAGGCATTACCTCTTCACCATAATTTTTTTGATTTTGTTTGAAAGCTTCCAGTATTTTATCGGCTTGGGTATAATCTCCGGTAGCTTTGGCCTGTTGTAAAGCCATTACATAAAAAGAAAGCGACCTGTTAACGAAATTTGCATATAAGGAATCTTTTATTTCAAACTTCTCCTTTTGAAGCTCTGCCGAAGCTATCCACTTATGGTTTTCGTCATCCGGCAACGGATAAATGCGAAGGATATCGCCGCCCAAAGCTTGGTTTAACAACCCAAGTTTTAAGTCGAAGTTCCTAAAGTCTTTTTGAAACTGATTTGGGACATTGGTAGCATATGCTTGTTCCAGATATGGTGAAAGTTTGTAATTTGTTCCTTCAAAAAAATCGACAGCCTTTACATATTTTTGTCCTTTGGGAACATTTATAACCGTTCGTATACTATCATTTTTCCAGGTAACGTGTATAAAATCTACATTATACCACAACGGAGGGTTTTGCAACATGGAAAGCAACACTTGGTTGGCATCCATGCCCTTAAACGTTTCAGAAGTATGGAGCTTTCTCATTAATTCGGAAGCAAAGGTATTAATTGGTTTCATACGTCCTTTGCTATCCTGCATTACCAACGACCCAAATTTGGCCGCATGCGCTTTATCTACCACCGTTGTGGCCAAAATAGAATCTATTTGATGCTGTGTTGGAGCCGCCACGTGCTCATGTTCCTCCTCGGTTACCTGTTGGTCTTCGGGATGCTCCATAGTACCGTGCATTGGTATGTTTTGGGACATTCCGCCAAAAACTGTAAACAAAATTGCTACCGCAGTTAAAGATGCCTTTTTTGCTTTTACTTTTTCCAGCATATCTCCTAAACTTCTAAAACGGGTTTTACCAAAGAACATAATGCCCATAAGTCCTGCATACAGCAAAAAGTAGCCCAAATAGGTAATTCTTGTTCCCCATTGGTCGTGGTTTACAGATAAAATGGTTCCTCTTTCGTCGGGATCAAACCCTGACTGGAAGAAACGGTAGCCTTTATGGTCCAGAATATGGTTCATATAAATATCGTAATCAAAAGAACGTTCATCTTCCACGGTAACTTTGCTCATAAACGAAGAATATCCTTTTTCGGTTCCGGGATATTTTTCAGCAATAAAATCATTCAACTTAATACTAAAGGGCAATTCCTTTTTAATGGATCCAAAAGACAAATGAAAATCGAGTCCGCCCACTTTTACAGTCTTGGGATCGTTTAAATGTCCCGTTCCGCCCAACAGTTTTACTTGTTTGGTCTCTCCGTTGGAAGTAATATCCAGGATAAGTGCATCTTGTTGTTCTTTAGTTTTTGTTTTGGTTTCTACAACGCCATATTTCCCTTTCACCACGGGGTCTGGAAACACAAACTGCATTCCAGCCACATTGTATAGGGACCGGTACATTAGCTGTTGAAGGCTGTCTTGGACGACCGTTCCCCGAAATTGATCGGCCATGCGCATAAACGTTCCCTCAAAAGGAGATTGGATGGAGCTTACAGAATCGTTTATGGTGATATTGACAGCTCCTTCTGTTGGTTTGTTAAAAGCAAACAATATATTGTGAATGCTGGATACTTCGCCTTTCTTTAAATAATGATCATGCCTGCTCCCGCCCCCGGCTTCAACTATTTTTAGGTAATCGTCACCGTTTTCGTCTTCAATTAACCCTTCTTCTGCTCCTTCAATAAAACCGGCATAAGCTATGGTAAAAGGCTGTCCGTTAAAATCGGATTTCCATGGCAAGGAAGATTTTAAAGCTTTTTTGGTAACCATAATCTCATCTTGTAGGGCTTTACGCCTGGGTTCGCCGTTAATCTCCCCATCTACAAATGCCGAAACATATTTTTTTTGGGTCAGAATATAATCAACCGAAGTGTCTTCGCGAATGGGCATTGCCCCTTCATAACCAATATAGCGGGTAACAAAAGCCCCAAGGATAATAAATATGAAAGATATATGCAGCAATAAAACGGGCCACTGCTCTTTTCTAAAAAGACGGTAACGCTTTATATTCCCGAGGAAGTTTACCATAAAAAAGAGCATGATAAGCTCGAACCACCAGGTATTGTATATCCAAATTTTTGAGGTTTCGGTATTGTACCAGTTTTCTATAAAGGTACCAAAGGCCATAGCGGTTGCAAAAAGAACAAAAAGAATGGCCATTAAACGGGTAGAAAATATAATTTTCTTTAGGGAATCTAACATCAGTATCGTTGAATTTACCAATTGAATTTCAGTTGGCAAAAATAAGGCGTTTTTATCATTTAAAACGTTAAATTGGGATATTAATTCTTAAGGGATCACGATGACTGGCGACAAGTTTTTAGTTTTTGGTTTCTGGTTTTTGGTTTTTGGTTTCAAGGAGCAAGAACCTTGAACCGTATATCAGCTTGAATTGCACATTGTAAACAAGAAAGCAATTCGGTTGTATGGCAGTTCAACAATAAGCGGCAATAACTTTTAACTGTATAACCCTATATAAATCATCTTCATTCCGTAATTTAGCGTCATGTTAAAAGTTGTTTTATTAGGAGGGGGAAATATTGCATACCATTTGTTTACGGCCTTTGGTAAGTTATCGTCTGTAAACTTGATACAATGTTACAACAGGAACATCCATTCTATTGAGGAGTTTGGAAAGTTTACCCAAATTACCGATGATATCAATAGTCTTGAAAAAGCCGATATTTATATCATCGCCGTTACAGATGATGCCATTGGCCAGGTTTCGGACATGCTCCCGTTTTCGGACAACTTTGTGGTACATACCTCGGGCAATGTTTCCATGTATTCAATGAACGCTAAAAACCGGCGTGGCGTTTTATATCCTTTACAAACATTTTCAAAAGAAAAGCTGGTGGATTTTGGCACTTTGCCTATTTGTATTGAAGCTGAAGATGAAAAAGATTTTAATTTTTTAAAGGCGTTTTCATCAGAATTATCCACACATGTTTACGAGATAAATTCAGAACAGCGCAAAGTAATCCACTTAGCAGCCGTATTTGTAAATAATTTTGTAAACCACCTCTATTATATTGGCCATGAACTCTGCGAAAAAAACAATGTCCCTTTTAATATTTTACACCCGCTTATTGAGGAAACCACTCATAAAATCATGGATCTCGCTCCAAAAGAAGCACAAACCGGACCCGCAAAAAGAAACGACCAAAGTACTATTAATGCACATCTAGAACAATTGCCAAACAAAAATTACAAAGAAATATACAAACTGTTAACAGCATCTATACAAAACACTTATGGAAGAAAAAAACTATAAAGAATACCTACAGGACATTACTACTTTTATTTTTGACGTTGATGGTGTTTTAACCGACGGAACCATTGCAATTACCACCGATGGACAAATGCTCAGGAACATGAACATAAAAGATGGCTATGCCATGAAAACGGCCCTAAACAAAGGATATAACATATGTATTATTTCGGGCGGTAACAACGAAGGCGTACGCACGCGTTTACGGGGCCTTGGCATTACAGACATTCATTTGGGCATAAGCGATAAGGTTGCCGCACTGGATGAATATTTTGATATCTATAATATTAAGCCCGAAAATGCCCTGTATATGGGCGACGACATCCCCGATTACCATGTCATGAAAATGGTGGGAATGCCTTGCTGTCCCAATGATGCAGTGGCCGAAATAAAGGAAATCTCTAAATATGTTTCGCACAAACAAGGTGGGAAAGGTTGTGTAAGGGATGTAATCGAGCAGGTTTTAAAAGTACAAGGAAAATGGAAAGATAATTTTGATGCGAAATATGATTAAGGATAAATGGTGTTGATAGTTGATAGTTGATAGTTGATAGTTGATAGTTGATAGTTGATAGTGAATTATACTAATTATTAGTTGAACTCTAAACTCTGAACTTGAAAAACCCCTTTCCCCTTTAACTCATTAACTCATTGACTTATGAATAATATGCGACTTCTCCTTCGTCGGAGTGACTAGAAAAAACAAGCAACTTCAGCAGCAAAAGGCGAATGGAAAACAAACAACAAAGAAAAAATGCTTATAAACAAAAAACTTAAAGACTACCACATAATCCTTGCTTCGGGATCGCCCAGGAGGCAAAAATTCTTTAAAGATTTAGGATTGGATTTTGAAATCCGACTTAAAAAAGTAGACGAAGTTTACCCGGAACGTTTGTATAAATTTGAAATCCCGGACTATCTGGCGCAATTAAAAGCCCTACCCCATAAAGAAGGGTTAAAAGAAAACGATATATTAATAACTTCCGATACCATTGTCTGGCATAACAACCAAGCGCTGGGAAAACCCAAAAGCAAGGACGAGGCCACAGCCATGCTTACTTCGCAATCGGGCACCATGCACGAAGTTATAACCTCGGTATGTTTTACCACTACCAAGCTTGAAAAAACCGTTAACCATACTACAAAAGTCTATTTTAAACAGCTTACCGACGAAGAAATAGAATATTACGTAACCCATTACCAGCCATACGATAAGGCAGGCGCATACGGAATTCAGGAATGGATCGGGCAAATAGGTATTGAAAAAATAGAAGGTTCTTACTTTAACGTGGTTGGCCTCCCCGTTTTTGAAGTATACAAAACACTTAACAGCTTAATTGATTAATTTTTTTTAAATTCAGCTTATAGAACATTATTTTATTTAATTAACGTAAATATTTTGTATATTATGGAAATTACTCTAAATATGAAATTTACAAAATATATATTCGTTAGCTTTGTTACCCTTATAGTTATAAGTTTTATTTATTGGAAATTTACTAATTACGAAAAAGGCAGGATCCACTATACAACTTCTGAAGAATTTAACGATTATTGGTACTCCGGTGAAGCCGAAATTACTTCTTATCAACTTTTGCAGGCAAGGTACGGGGAACTGCGCCAGGGAAAAGCAACCTTAATTTATGTTACCGAACCTTTTTTAAAGGAAAAACAAGTAAAGCCAAACAACCCCAATAAGCGGGGCATTACCGTTTTAAAACTAAATACCAGTAAAAATTTTGTAACCGGTATTTACCCATACCACATTATGAACAGTACTTTTTACCCCCTGTCGTATCAGGGGCATGCCATTAAAATAGCCACCAGCGTTACAGAATGGTGCGGGCAGGCATATACACAGCTTAACAACCGTAATCTTTTTGAAATTACGTCACATTCTTATTTTGAAAACGAAGCCGATGCCACTTATACCCTGCCAAAAAATATTCTGGAAGACGAAATCTGGGCGCAAATTCGCGTTGCCCCCGATAAATTGCCCATTGGAGAGCAACAGATTATTCCCTCATTGGCTTACCTTAGGCTCAAACATATAGAAACAAAAGCATTTACGGCCATGTGCAAGGTTGAAAAAAATAAAAAAAGTACCACATATTCAATACATTATCCCGATCTGGAAAGAACACTTGCCATTACATTCCAATCGGCTTTTCCATATGCAATAGAGGAATGGGAAGAATCTTACAAAAGTGGTTTTGGAAAAGAGGCGAAAATCATTACTTCATCAGCAAAAAAAATTAAGACAATTAGAACGGCTTATTGGGAGAAAAATGCAACATCTGATGTATCTTTGCGGGACACATTAGGACTGTAATTTTTTATGACAACATATTTATCAATATTTAGAGAAGAGATTTTACGTTCTCTTATCGCCATTTTTTTATTGCTCCTTATTAGATTTATTCTTTTTAAAACCGTGAAAAAAGTCGGCAAGCTTGGAGACATCGACAGGAATCGGACGCTACTTATCCTTAAATTTTTTAATATTTTCCTGTTTTTCATCTTTGTTGTGGTTATAAGTTTGTTATGGGGTGTCGATTTTAAAGACTTGGGCTTGTTCTTCTCCTCTGCTTTTGCAGTAATCGGGGTTGCCTTTTTTGCCTCGTGGTCTATTTTAAGCAATATTACAGCCGGAATTATTCTATTCTTTTCCTTCCCCTTTAAAATTGGGGACCGCATACGTATTCAGGATAAAGATTTTCCTACGGAAGCCATTATAGAAGATATCAAGACTTTTCATATACATTTGCGTACCGAAGATGGCGAATTAATTACATACCCCAACAGTTTAATGCTACAAAAAGGGGTGGCCGTTATCGAGAAACACCTTAAAGAAGACGACGGAGTGCATTCGGTATAGCCGCAATCCTACAAAAATATGGTTCGGCAGGTCATTAACCGCTAACGCATAAACGGTCACATATCTTATTTCTTGCATGCCTTTTTTACAAGCTTGCAGGTACGAACTTGTTTGCTTTAAAACCTATATTTTTTCAATGTTTATTTATATTTGAAGTCTATTCGCAATAAACCAACTTATATGCAGCTTAAAACATGTACCCAACTGTTTGTTCTTTTATGTATTAGTTCCAGTTTTGCACAAAAAAACAATCAATCAGCATTAACCATTAAACAGATTATGCAAGGCGATGACTTTGTTGGCCACCTTCCTTCAAATGTACACTGGTCCGTAGATGGAAAAACAATATATTTCGATTGGAACCCCGAAAAAACATATAGTGATTCTCTTTACATGTACGGCCTTGCTTCAGAAAAAATAGAACAAGTAGGTTTTGAAACCGAATACTACCTTCCATCAACAAATGGAAACATCAACCATGAAAAAGACAAAAAGATATATGCCAAACACGGTGATATTTTTTTAATGGATATCCCTTCAAAAAAAATCACGCAAATTACTAATACCGAAGCTATTGAAAGTAGTGCACATTTTACGGGAAACGAGCATAAAATTGCATATGTAAAAAACAAAAACCTTTACACTTGGGATATAAACACCGGGGAAACAAAACAAATAACTATTTTTAAAGACAAGGAAGAGCAAGAAAAAGAAAGAGATACCAAAGACGAATGGCTCTATCAAGACCAACTGGCACTGTTTGACGTATTACGGGAACGCAAAGCAAAAAAAGACCTTCGGGAACGATTAAACAAACGGGAAGATGCCAAAAGTCCATTACCTATATATTTGGAAGGAAAGTCCGTTTACAATCAACATATAAGTCCGAATGAAGATTACGTAACCTATTTAACCGTTAAGGAAAAAGACAACAAAGGCACGATTGTGCCCCATTATGTAACCGAGTCCGGCTATACGGAAGACCAGCATGCACGTGATAAAGTAGGCAACATCCCCGACGAATATGTATTATATGTATATGATATAGAAAACAGAAAGACATACCCCGTTCAACTGGAAAATCTGGAAGGACTTGACTACCTTCCCGAATACACTAAAGATTATCCCGGCAAAGAATATAAAAACAATAGTAGAATTGGCTATATAAGCGGGCCTATTTGGAACGAAGACGGCACCAAAGCTGTGTTGGACATTAATTCCAACGACTACAAAGACCGATGGATTGTTTTACTGAACATTAAAGAAGGTACCGTTACCAATCTTGACCATCAGCACAATAAAGCCTGGATTGCCGGGCCGGGCATAGGGGGCTATCGCGGGGGCGAACTTGGTTGGATGCCCAATGGCAAGAGCATTTGGTTTCAATCGGAAAAAACAGGCTATTCGCACCTGTATACCCTTAATACCGAAAACAAAAAGTTAGACGCACTTACTTCTGGTAAATTTGAAATTTACAACCCTAGTATTTCCAATGATAAAAAATCCTGGTATTTTACGGCCAATAAAACACATCCCGGAGACAGGCAATTTTATAGCATGCCCATCAATGGTGGGGAAATGGAGCAACTTACCAATATGACCGGAAATAACGATGTTGTACTCTCCCCCGATGAAAAGCAAATGGCAATAAGCTATTCGTATTCCAACAAACCTACCGAGCTTTATTTACAACCAAACCCTAAGTATAAAAGAAATGCAAAAACTATAAGAATAACTCATTCTACTACAGAAGATTTTAATAAATATGCATGGAAAGAACCAGCATACATAACCTTTAAGGCAAAAGATGGTGCCAATGTGCATGCCCGTTTGTACCAACCCAAAGAAAATGTAAAGAACAAAGCAGCCATTATATTTGTACACGGAGCCGGATATTTACAAAATGCCCACAAATGGTGGAGTCTATACTTCCGTGAGTATATGTTTCATAACCTACTGGTTGATAACGGGTATACGGTACTGGATATTGACTACCGTGGCAGCGCAGGATACGGTAGCAAGTGGCGCACGGGCATATACAGGCATATGGGAGGAAAAGATTTGAGCGACCAGGTGGATGGCGCCCGGTACATGATAAACAATCTCGGTATAAACAAAGACAAAATAGGGATTTACGGAGGCTCTTATGGCGGGTTTATAACCCTTATGGCCATGTTTAACGAGGCAGATAATTTTAAGGCCGGAGCTGCCATACGTTCGGTGGGAGATTGGGCAGCATACAACCACGGTTATACTGCACGTATTTTAAATACCCCAGCAACCGATAGCCTTGCCTATAGAAGAAGCTCCCCTATTTATTATGCCGATGGCCTAAAAGGCGATTTGTTAATTCTTCATGGAATAGTAGACGACAATGTTCATTTTCAAGATATGGTACGCCTATCGCAACGTTTAATAGAACTTGGAAAAAATAATTGGGAAATGGCCGTTTACCCTGTTGAAAAACATGGTTTTGTAGAGCCCACCAGTTGGACAGATGAATATACACGTATATTCAACCTTTTTAACGAAAGTTTATTAAAAAAGTAAAAAATAGCAGGCCGCAAACTACCAACATTTATTTTTATATTTGAAAAACTCCTAAAACTGAACGCATGCAAAGAATATTATCCTTTCTTATCGGATTGGCAATTACATTTTCCATAAATGCACAAAAACCTAAAACCTATACATCTTCAAACATATATGAAGCCGTACAGAAACTCAATTTTTTAGGAACTGCTTTATACATTGCTGCGCACCCAGACGATGAGAACACAAGGCTAATTTCATACCTTTCCAACGAAGTAAAGGCCAGAACGGCCTATTTATCGCTTACACGTGGCGATGGAGGTCAAAATTTAATTGGCCCGGAACTGCGCGAACTTTTAGGTGTTTTAAGAACAGAAGAACTCTTGGCAGCAAGAAATATAGATGGAGGGCAGCAGTTTTTTTCAAGGGCAAACGATTTTGGTTTTTCCAAACACCCCGAAGAAACACTGGAAATATGGAACAAAAAAGAAGTACTGGCCGATGTTGTTTGGGTAATTAGAAATTTTAAACCCGATGTAATAATCAACCGATTCGACCACAGGACACCGGGCACTACACATGGGCACCATACCTCCTCGGCAATGTTGAGCTTTGAGGCCTTTGATATGGCCGGAAACCCCAATGAGTACCCCGAACAGTTAAAATACACAGCAACGTGGCAACCCGAAAGGCTTTTCTTTAACACCTCATGGTGGTTTTACGGGAGTCCTGAAAATTTTGAAAAGGCCAACAAAACTAAATTACTCCATGTAGATATTGGTACCTATTACCCTACCTTGGGCATGAGCAATAACGAGATTGCCTCTATTGCCAGGAGCCAACATTTAAGCCAAGGGTTTGGTGGTATTTCTTCCCGCGGAAGTGAACAAGAATATTTAGAATATTTAAAAGGAAGTTTCCCAAATGATGAAAATAATATTTTTAGCGGTATCAATACAACCTGGGGCCGTGTAAAAGGTGGCGAGGCCATTGCCGAAATTCTGCTGGATGTACAAAACCATTTTAATTTTAAAAATCCTTCCGAGCATGTTCCCCAATTGGTAAAGGCCTATCAACTTATAAATAATTTAGAAGATGAATACTGGCGGAAGGTAAAATTAGAGGAAATTAAAAAAATTATTAAAGCCTGTAGCGGACTTTTCTTGGAAGCCACAGTCAATCAAGCTTCAGCCGTTCCCGGGGAAACCATCGATGTACGGGCTTCAACAATAAACAGGTCGGATATAGAGATGAAGCTGAAAAGCATTAAAACAACCCCAACCAATGAAACAAACAATTACAACAAAACATTGGCCAACAATCAAGAAACAAGCTCGGGCATAGCTGTAACGATTCCTCAAAACGGTCCATATACCGCTCCATACTGGCTAAAGGAAGAAGGTACTTTGGGAATGTACAAAGCGCCACAGGAATTAAGGGGAAAACCGGAAACCCCACGATTGGTAAAAGCCTATTTTAACATTGATATAGGCGGCGTTGAAATTCCTTTTGAAGAAGACATTGTTTACAAATATTCTAAACCGGATAAAGGAGAAATTTATCAACCGTTCCAAATTCTTCCTCCGGTTACGGCTTCAGTGGCCAATAAAGTTGCAATTTTTTCAAACAACGAGAGCAAGCAAATTTCGGTTACCATAACGGCCGGAAAAGACAATATCTCCGGGCCACTTCACTTAAAACACAATGGCGGTTGGAACGTTTCTCCGGAAAGCATCAACTTTAACATAGCCAATAAAGGAGACACCAAGACAATTCATTTTAAAATTACACCGCCCGACAATGAAGATGAAGAAACCATGACACCTGTTATTAAAGTCAATGGTAAAGATTATAACAAAGCGCTCGTTACCATAGCATACGACCATATTCCAACACAATCGGTATTGCTTCCCGATAGTTTTAAAGTAGTGAGGTTGAATATTAAAAAAGTAGGAGAAAACATAGCTTATATAGCTGGTGCCGGGGATGCGGTTCCCGAAAGTTTACGGCAGATAGGCTACAATGTTACCGTTATTCAACCCGAAAACATAAACAGTGCCTATTTAAAAAATTTCGATGCTGTCGTGGTAGGCATCCGTGCATATAACATTCACGAATCGCTAAAATTTAAGCAACCCATTCTTTTAGACTATGTAAAAAACGGGGGCAACCTTGTTGTTCAATACAATACCGCCGGAAGAGGTGGCTTGAACATAGATAATTTGGCACCTTATTTGTTGGAACTATCTCGAGACCGTGTTACGGACGAAAATGCCGAAGTAACCTTTAACGCACCTTCAAATGCATTGTTGAATACTCCCAACAAAATTACCCAAAACGATTTTAACGGCTGGGTGCAGGAAAGAGGACTTTATTTTCCCGATAAATGGGGAAAGGAATTTACGTCTGTTCTTTCCATGCACGACAAAGGGGAAAGCAAAAAAGACGGAAGCCTTTTAATAGCACCATATGGAAAAGGTTATTATATTTACACGGGTTTGAGTTTTTTTAGGGAACTCCCAGCCGGTGTCCCGGGAGCATATAAAATCTTTGCCAATATGCTCTCGGTAGGTAAAACAGCTAAAAATGATGCCAATTATATAAAAGGGTGATAACATGTTGAACAAGTTTGTTTGGAAAAGGGAATACACTATTGTATTGATACTAAATGCAATATACATTTTTGTATTTTACCTTATTATGATTTCTAATAAGTAAATAGCATTTATGGAAGTAATCGATTGGATCGTTCTCGCTAGCACTTTGCTATTTATTGTTGGTTATGGTTACTGGAGAACCAAGGGCAGTAAAGATGTAAGCGATTATATTCTTGCCGGGAAAGAAGCCAAATGGTATACGGTAGGTTTATCGGTTATGGCCACACAAGCCAGTGCCATTACTTTTCTCTCCACGCCAGGGCAAGCATTCCACGACGGTATGGGCTTTGTTCAGTTTTATTTCGGTTTACCGTTGGCTATGGTTATTATCTGCATTGTTTTTGTTCCTATTTACCATAAATTAAAAGTTTACACAGCTTATGAATTCCTTGAGAACAGGTTTGATATTAAAACGCGTTCTTTGGCCGCTATCTTATTTCTTATCCAACGGGGCCTTGCGGCGGGAATTACCATCTATGCCCCTTCCATTATCCTGTCGGCAGTATTGGGGATCGAGGTAAAAACCTTAAATATCATTATTGGGATTTTGGTAATTATCTACACTGTTTCTGGGGGGACCAAAGCAGTTAGCGTAACACAAAAACAACAAATGTTTGTTATTATGACGGGGATGTTCATTGCCTTTTATTTGGTAATGAGCTATTTGCCAAACGACATTACCTTCAGCAAAGCATTAAAAATTGCCGGCGCCAACGATAAACTAAACATTCTCGATTTTTCTTTAAACCCTAAAAGCAGGTATACTTTTTGGAGCGGAATTACGGGCGGGCTTTTTTTGGCATTGGCTTATTTTGGAACAGACCAAAGTCAGGTGCAACGCTATTTATCGGGTAAATCGGTTCGGGAAAGCCAACTGGGGCTTATTTTTAATGGGCTGTTAAAAGTTCCCATGCAATTTTTTATCCTCTTGGTAGGCGTAATGGTTTTTGTTTTTTATCAATACAACCATTCGCCTTTAAATTTTAACCCTGTTGCAGTTGAAGCTGTGGAGCAATCGGTGTATGCCGATGAATACCACGAACTGGAAAGAGAGCACAAAGCATTGGAAAAAGACAAAAAAATGGCCCAGGAACACTTTTCTGCCGTTTTGGACGTAAAAGACTATCATTTAATAGTTTCAGCAAAAAAACAGATACAGGAAATCAATAAAAAAGAAAGGGAAAGCCGTGAAGAAGCCAGGGCCCTTATTCAAAAGGTAGACAAAGATCTGGAAACAAACGACAAAGACTATGTTTTTATCCATTTTATATTGAACAATATTCCAACAGGATTGATGGGACTCCTCTTTGCCGTTATTTTCTCGGCGGCCATGTCGTCTACTGCTTCCGAACTGAATGCCTTGGGAACCATTACCACTATTGACCTTTTTAGAAGAAGACAGAAAAAAGAAAGAACAGAGAAATATTATTTAAGCGCATCGCGCTGGTTTACATTGGCTTGGGGTATTATTGCTATTTTGTTTGCCAATTTTGCATCGCTTTTGGACAATTTAATCCAACTTGTAAATATTATCGGTTCTATTTTCTACGGAAATGTGCTGGGCATATTCTTTATTGCATTTTTTATAAAATTTATTCGGGGAAATGCCGTTTTTATCTCTGCAATTATTACGCAAATAGCCGTTATACTTATATATTATTTTGCCATTCACCGTTATGCCCCCGGACAGGAAAAACTTGGGTATTTATGGCTAAACTTTATAGGTTGCGCCATGGTGATAGCAATTGCCATTATTTTTGAAGCTATAAACAGAACAACCAATGTTATTAAAAAATAAAAAGATAAAATGGGGAATCTTGGCCCCCGGACACATTGCCAAAAAATTTGCTCATGACCTAAAAGCCGTAAAAGATGCCACATTGTATGCCGTTGCTTCCCGGGACCTAAACCGGGCCGAAGAATTTAAAGAGGAATTTGGTGCCAAAAAAGCATATGGAAACTATATGGATCTTATAACCGATCCAAAAGTGGACGCCATTTATATTGCCACCCCACATACCTTCCATAAAACCTACACCATTGATTGCCTAAAAAACAAAAAGGCCGTTCTTTGCGAAAAACCTTTAGCATTAAATAGTGCCGATGTGGCGTTAATGATACAAACAGCCAAAAATGAAGAAGTCCTGCTCATGGAAGCTTTATGGACCTATTTTTTACCACATTACCAATATGTACTCAATTTTTTAAAGGAAGGGCATTACGGAGCTGTAAAATCACTAGAAGCCGATTTCGGGTTTTATCCGGAATTTAATGCATCGTCAAGGTTGTTCAATAAGCAATTGGGCGGAGGGAGCCTGTTGGATATTGGCATATACCCTATTTTTGCAGCACTTTCAATTCTAGGTGTTCCAGATACCATCAATGCTAGTTGTACCTATTTTGAAACCGGTGCCGATTCTTCCTGCGATATGGTCTTTGGTTATAAAAACAGAGCAGAAGCCAAGCTTTCTTCAACCCTTTTAAAGAAAACCAATACCGAAGCGGTTATTTTATGCGAAAAAGGGACCGTCCATATCCAAACACAGTTTCACAAGCCTACATCGGTTGTTTTTACAGATGCTAACGGAAATAGAAAGACCAAAAATTTTGAGGTCGCCACACACGGTTATAATTACGAAGCAGCACATTTTAACGATTTGCTGCACAAAGGAAAAACAGAAAGCCCTATAATGACTTTTAAATTTAGCCAACAACTTATGGAAACCATGGACAAGGTAAAAGAAGTAATTGGATTGAGTTATTATGAGTAAATCGGGGTTCGGTTTAATTTATTAGGATGGAAATAATTGGTGCATCAATTAATGACAATGAAATACTTACCGAATTGGTCATTAAATCTAAATTGCATTGGGGATATTCAAAAAAAGAAATGGATTCGTGTGAAAACGAGCTCACCATCACTGCTGAATATCTCAAGAGAAATAATGCTTATAAACTTATAGACAACCGCAAATTAATTGTTTTTTTTGCTTATATAATAAGAAATAACAAGAAAGTCGAACTCGATTTTTTCTTCATTTTCCCCAGAATATATTGGTAAAGGATATGGTTCTATACTCATGAAATATTTTTTAAATAAAATAGCACAATTAAACTACGAGAAAGCCTTTTTAATTGCCGACCCCAATGCCACGAATTTTATTTAAAATCTGGTTTTAAAATCATTGATTACAAGGAAAGCTCCATAAAAAACAGGTTACTCCCTGTCATGGAAAAAATAATAAAATAAATATGATATCAACCTCAAAAGGGATTGAAAGATTTTTCATCAATAGTTCTTCTAAAATAGGCTAGATTAGACTCCACTCGACCTGACGGGGTAATTTGCAACGGTTTTGTGTATGAGCAGTTGGGGATTTCTTAACTTAACTTTTCAGTTTTGCACTGACCTTTGTTTTCATATTCGTACTTTCGTTTTATCATTTTCCCCAAATTGCTTGTATACGCTGTTGTGCCATGTACTTATTATTCAGTTCGTTCAATAAATTCAGAGAAAGTCAGGATTTTTGTATTCTCAATTTTTTTTATAATCAATAAGTCTTTTTTTGAATCAACCGATAAGTTTAGTAAAAAATTATCTTTCTCATCTCGACAGATTTCAATATCAGACTTGACCTTTACCAATTCTCCATATAGGTCAAAATATTCGAGAATTTTTTCAATATCTTTTTTAGAGAAGTATTTTTTAAATTTCGATCGGCTAATAATATCAATAAATTCTTCGAGCAATTCGTTGGAAAAAATCAATACGATTTTTCTGCTTTTAATCAGTTTATCAATTTGACTGAATTTTTTGGAAATCAGAAAGTTAATCCAAAGATTTGTATCAAGGATTACTTTCTCATTTTTCATATCGTGATTTTCTCACTTGCTCAACTTCTTTTGTTATTTCATCTAACGAAATTTCGTCATTAGATTTCGCTCTTATTTTTTTTAATAAAGTCGAGAAGTCCGATTTATACTTTTCTTTACTGATTTTAATCAAAT
The DNA here is from genome assembly GCF_029603165.1 of Galbibacter pacificus. Classification (GTDB taxonomy): domain Bacteria; phylum Bacteroidota; class Bacteroidia; order Flavobacteriales; family Flavobacteriaceae; genus Galbibacter; species Galbibacter pacificus. Next base: position 241,823 of record NZ_JAQSVC010000002.1, on the reverse strand, counting down.
TTAAATCTGCTAATTTTTTTAGAAGCTTCGCTTTTGGATTTATTATGTCAATTCGGATAGTTTCCATATTTTTTAATTTTCTATAAATCTACTGAATTATATTCAAATCACGAATTTTTGTCAGTATGTGGTACAACTACTAAACATCAACTATAAATACATTGAAACTTACGTTAATTTATCTCTTAGGAGTTATTGTGTTCTATACTTTTATAAGAAGCGATAATCTCTTTTACCAGTCGGTGACGGATTACATCCTTATCGTCCAAATATAAAATGCCAATACCTTTAATATCCTTTAGCACCAAAATGGCTTCTTTTAATCCAGAGGTAATCCTACGCGGCAGATCGATTTGCCCGGGGTCTCCGGTAATCATAAATTTGGCATTTTTTCCCATACGGGTTAAAAACATCTTCATTTGGGCATGTGTGGTATTCTGTGCCTCGTCCAAAATAACAAAAGCATTGTCGAGCGTTCGGCCGCGCATAAAAGCCATTGGCGCAATTTGTATAATGCCCGTTTCTATATAATTCTGTAGTTTTTCGGGCGGTATCATATCGCGCAGGGCATCGTATAAAGGTTGCATGTATGGGTCGAGCTTTTCTTTTAAATCCCCGGGCAAAAAACCAAGGTTCTCCCCTGCTTCAACTGCTGGGCGGGTTAAAATAATGCGCCTTACCTGTTTTTCCTTTAAGGCTTTTACCGCCAGAGCAACCCCGGTATATGTTTTTCCGGTACCCGCCGGGCCAATGGCAAAAACCATATCGTTTTTTTTCATAAGTTCTACCAAACGCTGCTGATTGGCCGTCTGCGCCTTGATTAAACGTCCATTTGCGCCATGTACCAGTACTTCTCCGTTTATTTTGGCGTCTATTTCGTCCTGTCCGCCATCACTTGTAAGAATACGCTCTATTGTATTTTCATCCAGCTTATTGTATTTCCCGAAGTGCGTAACAAGCATATCCAGCCGTTTATCAAACTCTTCGAGCAGTTCTTCCTCGCCATATGCCTTTATCTTATTGCCCCGGGCTACAATTTTAAGCTTTGGATAATACTTCTTTAAAAGCTCTATGTTGATGTTCTGGGTTCCAAAAAATTCCTTCGGATTGATTTCGGTGAGTTCTATTATAAGTTCGTTCAAAAGCTAATTTTTAAGTGAGTGATTTATCTTGATATACACGTATAAAAAGTACGTATTAAAATGGAAAAATCTATTACTTTTTAGTAGGTTTGTGCTAAACAAATACACAAACCTTAATTTGTTACCATTTCTAACAAACTTAAGCAAAAAAACACTTTCTTAAATTAAAAAAATATCAACATTTTAATAAATGGCTATAATTACATTAACTACAGATTTTGGTGAGCGGGATCACTTTGTAGGTGCCATTAAAGGTTTTATCCTTAGCGAAATAGATAATGCCACGATTGTTGATATCTCTCATCTGGTTAGCCCATTTAACATTATGGAGGCGGCTTATATTTTAAAAAACGCCTATAAAACCTTCCCTAAGGGAAGTATTCATATTATTGGGGTCGACTCCGAGCTAACGCCCATTAACAAGCATATGGCCGTGCTTATTGACGGGCATTATTTTATTGGCGCCGATAACGGAATTTTATCTTTCCTTGCCAGTGAGATAAACCCCGAAAAAATGGTGGAAATAAATATTCACGACCGCATTGAAAGTGTTTTTCCCGTGCTGGACGTCTTTGTAAAGGTTGCAGGCCATATTTCTCGTGGCGGCACCTTGGAAGTTATAGGGAAATCCATTACAAAGCTGAAAATGCTAAAAGACCTCTCCCCCATTATCAATAACGAAGAAACCCAAATTACGGGCAGCGTGATATATGTAGACAATTACGGAAATGTAATTACCAACATTCCCATGCAATTGTTTGAAAGGTATAAAAGAGGTAGGAATTTTGAATTATGGGCACGCAACCATAAATTCACCGAAATATACAGGAAATATAGTGAAGCCGTAAATTTCGACAAGGAAAACCCCAATAACAAAGATGGCGAAAAATTAGCTATTTTTAACTCGGCAAATTTAATAGAGCTTGCCATCTATAGAAGCAATTTAGATACGGTGGGAGGTGCTTCAACTTTATTGGGCCTAAAATATAGGGATACGGTAACCGTTAATTTTACGTAAAGTTAATGGTTAATGGTTAATGGTTAATGGTTAATGGTTAATGGTTAATGGTTAATGGTTAAATGTAAAAGAATAACGCTGAACAACAAACAATAAACAATGAGCAACGAAATAAATGACAGCAATAATTAAGAGGGAAATCAGCAGTTTTTTTTCATCGCCCATAGCCTATTTGGTTATAGGCCTGTTTTTGGTGCTTAACGGTTTGTTTCTGTGGGTTTTTAAAGGCGATTTTAATATAATTGAAAGTGGTTTTGCAGATATGAATCCGTTTTTTCAACTAGCGCCATGGATTCTTTTGTTTTTAATTCCGGCAGTTACCATGAAAAGTTTTTCTGAAGAAAAAAAAGCGGGAACGTTGGAATTGTTGCTCACACGCCCCATAAGCAAAACACAAATTGTTATGGGGAAATTTATTGGCACATACCTGCTCGTTGTTATTGCCTTGGTGCCAACATTACTTTATGTGCTTACCATCTGGAACCTGGCCGATCCCGTGGGCAATATAGACATGGGAAGCATAGCAGGTTCTTACTTTGGACTTTTATTTTTAATTGCGAGCTACACCGCCATTGGCATTTTTATGTCTTCTCTTACCGACAACCAAATAGTGGCTTTTATTGCGGCCGTACTGGTTTGTTTTTTGTTTTTTTATGGTTTTTCTGGATTTTCGGGGCTGGGCAATCTTTCGTTTATGGAGAAATTCAGTTTAAAATATCATTTTGATAGCATTGGAAGGGGTGTAATAGACTTTCGGGACGTAATTTACTTCGTGAGCATTTCGTTCTTCTTTTTAGTAGTAACCATTTTTAAATTGAAGTAATTATTTTGATTTCAACTAAAAAAAACAGCGGAAAAATTATCTTAATAATTCTAGTTCTCCTCGGAATTAATTTCCTGGCATCATTTATGGTTTTGCGGTGGGACCTAACAAAAAATAAACGCTACACCTTATCTGAAGCATCAAAGCAAACCGTAGAAAGTGTTGATGAAGCAATAATTATAGATGTTTTGCTTAATGGCGATATGCCACCGGAATTTAAGCGTCTACAAACAGAAACAAAACAGCTGCTGGAAGAATTTACGGCAGTTAACAACCATATCCGGATAAATTTTGTAAATCCAATGGATACCGGTGCCCCCAAAGAACAAACAATCCAATCGTTGCAAGAATTGGGCCTTACCCCGGTCACGGTAACCATTGAAGAAGGAAACAGCATGTCCCGCGAACTTATATTTCCCTGGGCTTTGGTAAACATGGGCAAAAAAACCGTAAAGGTATCGCTCCTTCAAAATAAATTGGGTACCAATAGCGAACAGCGCATCAACAATTCGGTGCAACAACTGGAATATACATTTGCCGATGCCTTTAAGCAATTAACCATTCAGCAAAAAAAGAAAATAGCAATATTAAAGGGCAATAACGAAATGCCCGACAAATATTTGGTAGACTATTTAATAAGTCTCCGTAATTATTACCAATTGGGTCAATTTAACCTAGACTCGCTTAAAAACCAGCCCCAGAAAGTACTGGAAAACCTTAATCGTTTTGATGCTGCCATTATTGCCAAGCCTACCGAAGCGTTTACCGATAACGAGAAATATATTTTAGACCAATATGTCATGAATGGCGGGAAGACCCTGTGGTTGCTCGATGCCGTTGTAGCCGATCTGGACAGCCTTCAAAATGAAAAATTTACATCGTTTGCCATTCCCCGTAACCTTGGGTTGGACGCTATGCTCTTTCGCTATGGTGTACGTATTAACAAATCGCTGGTCCAAGACCTTATTTCAACACCGGTAACGGTTACCAACGAAAATGGGGATATTCCCATAAACTGGTTTTACTCGCCAATGGTGGCACCGCCAAACAATCACCCCATAAACAAAAGCCTAAATGTAGTAAAGTTGGAATTTGCCAGCCCGATAGATACTTTGCCCAATGATATTAAAAAGACAATACTTTTAAAAAGTTCTCCGCAATCTAAAGTGGTCGGGGTTCCTACAATGTACAGCCTGGATGAATTTGACACGCAACAGCACATAGAAACTTTTAACGACGGAAACAAAGCCTTAGGCGTTCTTCTCGAAGGAAAATTTGTTTCGGCATTTAAAAACAGGGTCAAACCTTTTAAACTTGCCCAGAACAGAGATGCTGATGCCAAAGAAAATAAAATAATCGTAATCTCGGATGGCGATATTGCAAACTACAATTATGTAAACAAAAAGCCATTAATTAACGGTGTGGATAAATGGACCAAACAAGTTTACGGAAATAAAGAATTCCTGCTAAATAGCATAAACTACCTTTTGGACGACAACGGACTTATAAACATTCGGTCCAAGGAGATTGCCCTCGCTTTTTTGAACAAACAAAAAACCCACGAACAAAAAACCTTCTGGAAGGCTATAAACATTGGTGTTCCCATAGTTTTAATCCTTTTGTTTGGTGTTGTTTTCTATTATTTTAAAAGGAAAAAATACACGGTTTAAATGTTGATAAGTTATTTTCTGTAAAAAAATCAATTAAGATATCTTTGTAAGTGTTAGAAAATTGAGAATTCAATGAAATTTATAGTATCAAGTTCATATTTATTAAAACAACTTCAAGTATTGGGCGGCGTTATTAACAATAGCAACACACTGCCTATTCTTGATAATTTTTTATTTGAATTAAACAACAATAAACTTACCGTTTCGGCATCCGATCTGGAAACTACTATGAGCGCAGTCCTGGAAGTAGACTCAGAATCTGAAGGGAACGTTGCGGTTCCTGCAAAATTGTTGCTGGACACCTTAAAAACATTTCCCGAGCAGCCGCTTACATTTGTAATAGAAAACAACAATACTATTGAAATAAGCTCCAACCACGGTAAATATGCCCTGGCATATGCAGACGGGGCCGAGTTTCCCAATTCGGTAGAATTGGCAGATGCCAGCTCGACCACCATTCTTGGGGATATTTTGGCTACGGCCATCAGCAAGACTATTTTTGCATCGGGTAACGACGACCTCCGTCCGGTAATGAGCGGGATTTTCTTTCAATTTTCTCCGGAAAACCTAACATTTGTAGCAACCGATGCCCATAAATTGGTAAAATACCAACGTAATGACGTTACAGCATCACAAGTTGCTGAATTTATCATGCCAAAAAAGCCGTTAAATCTTTTAAAAGGAATCCTGGCAGGAAGTGAAAGCGATGTTACAATTGATTATAACGAAAGTAACGCCAAGTTTACTTTTGATAACATAGAATTGGTTTGTAGGCTAATTGATGGAAAATACCCTAATTACGAAGCGGTAATCCCGAAGGAAAACCCAAACAAGTTAACCATAGACCGTTCTCAATTTTTTGGTTCGGTAAGGAGGGTTTCCATTTTCTCAAACAAGACCACGCACCAAATACGGCTAAAAATTGCCGGGGCCGAATTGAATATTTCGGCAGAAGATATAGATTACAGCAATAAGGCAGAAGAACGTTTAACTTGCGATTATCAAGGTGACGATATGGAAATTGGTTTTAATTCCAGGTTCCTGAACGAAATGTTGAACAACTTAGCTTCAGACAATGTTTCGCTTGAAATGAGCCTGCCTAACAGAGCCGGAATTTTAACCCCCGTTGATGGGCTGGACGAAGGCGAACATGTTACCATGCTCGTAATGCCGGTAATGCTTAACAATTAAGCCTAGAAAAGCAACTAACTAATTATATATTTATAAACCCCGTCTAAATTGTGTGTTAATTTAGAACGGGGTTTTTATATTTTATGTCCTTTCCTTCTTTCTTTGCTATTTTAAAATAGACAGACTAAGTGGGTAATTTGCTTCTTGCCCATTGGAAACACGGATGGCATTCACTATTGGAAAAACAAAAGCCATAATACCGATAACTATCAATGCCAATATCCCGAAGCCAAAAAACAATATAAGCGGAATGCTTAAAACCGAATAGATAAGGATACTTAATTGAAAGTTAATAATAGATTTTCCATGATGGTCCATGTCTATTACGTTTTCCTTATTAACGAGCCATAAAATCAACGGAACGATAAGTCCGCCGAACCCGGTAACATAATCTAATAACTGACTTAAATGTGTAAAGACTAATAATTGGTTGTCTGATCTTTGCATAACTGATTTCTTGATTGATGGTTTATACAAATAAGACGAACCAATTGTAGTTTTGTTACAAAAAATAATGTATTCTCCCCACCATACTATAAAAGAAAAAAGACCCATAACTTGATTAATTTTTCAATTTATGAGTCTTTTTGTATGTATTTCAATCCGCCTAAAACGGGATCGGTATATTATTTATGACTAAGAAGATTTTTTAACTCCCTCGCTTGTTTTCATCCTCCATGCATCCAACATCCAAGAAGTTTTTTCAAGTTCCCTTATGTATGCACCTATTAAATCTATGGTACCTTCGTCGTCTCCTGCTTCGGCAGTTTTAACCACTTTGCGCATTTGTTTAAGGATGGTTCCATGATCTTTCAATAAAATTTCGATCATTTCAATATCGGTCTTATCACTACTGGATTCTTTTAAATTTGAAATCTCAAGGTATTTCGATAAGTTACTAACCGGTTGGTGCCTTAATGTCAAGATGCGCTCTGCAATTTCATCTACCTTAAGTTTGGCATCGTTGTATAGTTCTTCAAATTTTTCGTGCAGATCGAAAAAGTTTTTTCCAAAAATATTCCAGTGAAAATTTCTTAATTTTTGGTAATACACATGATAATCTGATAATAAAACATTCAGTTCAAAAACTGTTTTTTCGGTTTTACCGTTATCTAAATCTAAATAGCTCATTCTTTTTTTGATTTTTAATTTATATCCTAAATATACAAAAATGCTGGCCGAAAAAGGGCTTTTTAACAAGGTTTAACTCTCAATGTTAAGCATATTAATAAGTATATATTTACAATCCATCTTACTTTAAGTATTTGTATTTTTGTTCAAAATAAATGTATGAAGCTTCAGGACACAATTTTAGCATTGGCTACCCCGGCCGGTGCAGGCGCCATTGCAGTAATTAGGATCTCGGGAAAAGATGCCATTGACATAACAACTCCTTTTTTTAAATCGGTAAGCGGGAAAAAGCTTTCCGAACAAAAATCGCATACCATACATTTAGGCCATATTATCGAAGCTAAAAAAACGCTTGACGAAGTACTGGTCTCTATTTTTAAGGGGCCAAACTCGTATACAGGCGAAAATGTAATCGAGATTTCATGCCACGGCTCGCCTTTTATACAGCAGGAAATATTACAGTTATTTTTAAGGAACGGATGCAGGATGGCCAATGCAGGCGAATTTACCTTGCGCGCCTTTTTAAACGGCAAATTGGATTTAAGCCAGGCCGAAGCAGTTGCCGATTTGATTGCCTCAGACAATGAGGCAAGCCACCAAATAGCCATGCAGCAAATGCGGGGAGGGTTTAGCGGCGAAATAAAAAAATTACGGGAAGAACTCCTCAACTTTGCCTCCTTGATTGAGCTGGAACTCGATTTTGCCGAAGAAGATGTAGAATTTGCAAACCGAACCGAATTTAAAGCCCTCTTGGATAAAATACAGCTTGTGTTAAAACGCCTGATAGATTCTTTTGCCGTGGGGAATGTAATTAAAAACGGAATCCCGGTGGCGATAGTCGGGGAGCCCAACGTGGGGAAATCTACCCTGTTAAATGCCCTGCTCAACGAAGAACGTGCCATTGTAAGCGATATTGCCGGGACAACAAGAGATACCATTGAAGACGAGATAAGTATTGGCGGCATTGGGTTTCGCTTTATAGACACCGCAGGGATCAGGGACACCAAAGATGTGGTCGAGACCATTGGAATTAAAAAAACATTTGAAAAAATAGAACAATCGCAAGTAGTTGTATACTTAATAGACAGCTTAAAACTTGCCCAGGACAAATCTGAAATAAAAAACATCCGGGTTGAGCTTGAAAAAATAAAGAACAAATTCCCGCAAAAGCCATTGGTGATCATTGCCAATAAAACAGACCAAATACCCGATACGTTAAAACAATTTATTGAAAGTGAAATAAACGACATTCCCGGCCATAACGATAAAACAAAAGCTTTGCTCCTAGCTGCCAAGACCGGTTTGGGCGTAGAAGAACTAAAAACCATCCTCCTAAACTTTGTAAATACCGGAGCATTAAGGAACAATGAGACCATTATTACCAATTCCCGGCATTACGACTCTCTACTGAAGGCTTTACAGGAAATAGACAAAGTCCAAGAAGGCGTTGCCCATGAAATTTCCAGCGACCTTTTGGCAATAGACATCCGTCAGGCAATCTATCATTTTGGCGAGATAACGGGCGAAATTACAACCGATGATTTATTAGGAAATATTTTTGCTAATTTCTGTATCGGGAAATAGACAGAGATTTTATTTGATTCCATTCATCACTAAAACATTGTAAATCAAATGATTGTTGATAACTTATTAAATCTTATTTTCTCTTAATATAGCTATTTTTTGACCTCCTCCCATTAAATCGGACTGATAAAAACTAGAGTATTTCTGGCAAATAAATGTTTAACTTTAAATAAATTATTTGCTTATGAAACGATCAAAATATACCGAGTCGCAGATTGTATTTGCGATAAAACAGGTTGAGACTGGAACACGTCTTTCTGAGGTCTGTCGCAAGATGGGAATCAGCGAGGCTACCTTTTACAATTGGAAGAAAAAATACGGTGGTCTGGGTGTCTCTGAACTGAGAAGGCTTAAAAACTTGGAGGAGGAGAATGCGCAGCTTAAAAAGCTTGTAGCTGATTTAAGTCTTGACAAGCAGATTCTTCAGGACGTACTTAAAAAAAAGTTCTGAGGCCGTCTCGAAAACGGGAGATGGTCAGCAATATTCGTATGGAATATAATATTTCCATCAACCGTTGTGTACGCCTAATATTGCTGCACAAAAGCGTTTTTTATTGTACACCCAAAGAACGTGGAGATGAATTGCTGCGTATGAGAATGAAAGAAATAGCAGCAACACGGGTACGCTATGGGTTTTGGAGGATCTATATCTTGCTTCGCCGGGAAGGCTTTATGGATAATCATAAACGCGTTTATAGAGTGTATTGCGAAGAAGGTTTAAACCTCAGATCTAAGAGACCTAAAAGAAGTCGGTGTGCAGCCCATAGACAGCCTGCTCTTGGTAATGCCTCTAGTTTACATGAGTGCTGGAGTATGGATTTTGTGACAGATCAACTCTACGACGGAAGCCGTTTCAGGGCCTTAACTGTAGTAGATAATTATAGTCGTAAATGTTTAGCTATATATGCAGGAAAATCCCTTAAAGGAAGTGATGTTGTTGGGGTGATGGATAATTTAGTTACTAGTGCAAGAGTTTATCCTAAACGTATAAAGGTAGATAATAGAAGTGAATTTATCAGTAAAGTATTGGATAAATGGGCTTATGAAAACAATGTTGAATTATACTTCTCAAGACCCGGAAAACCTACTGATAATCCATTTATAGAAAGCTTCAATGAATCTTTCAGAGATGAATGTTTAAATACAAACTGGTTCTTCTCTTGGGAAGATGCTCAAGAAAAGTTCGATATTTGGAGGGAAGACTATAACGGGTTTAGACCACACAGCTCATTGGGTGACATGTCACCCAATGAGTACATTGAAATCAATGAAAATAGCCCAGATTCTCTAGTTATGACCAGTACCTAAATATGGGAGGAGGTCATATGCACCACATTTTTTATAAGTTTTTCTAGTCATGCACAATTTCATCTTGGAGCAAAAGCAGGTGCCAATTTAACTAAATTGGATGGTCAGTCCTTTAACGATAAATTTGAACTTGGATATCAATTGGGAGGATTTGTTTACTATAACCTGAACGACTTTTTAGGTTTACAAATGGAAGTTTTTTTTAACCAAACCAACACAGAGATTGCTGATAGTTATTCGGATATAATCGATCAATCCTTTGAAAATGATAAAAAACTAAATTATGTGAGTGTACCTCTTTTACTCAGACTTAATACAGATGGACTTTTAACCATTAGTGCAGGACCACAATTTAGCTTTATGATGAATGAAAATGTTTTAAATAATGGTAAAAAATTATTTAAGGACTCTGATTTTGCAGCGATAGTTGGAGCAGAATTAAATTTGTTTCCCATAATAATTTACGGTCGATATACTTGGGGTTTTGCAGATATTAGTGATTTCGGAGGGGATGTGAAAAGCCAGCAAATCCAATTAGGAGTAGCTTTTCGGTTTTTTTAGTCATCAAGATAGTTTCTCCATTCGTATAAAATATTGATTGAACATCATCTCTTTAATCTCTATAAATTTGCTGGTATTTTTTTTTGAAATCATTAGCTAATCTATATAATCTTTTTTCCAACAATTCCTTTTGAATGGATTGAAGCCTTCTAACTCTTTTTATCCTTCCTATCGCAAAGGCAGCAATATACTCTCCCTCTTTAACCACAACTAGCTTGCACTTCCCTAATTTGTATATGAAGCCTTTTACATATCGGTCTCCCATAAGAAAAGTAGGGCATTTGGTAAGCGATGACCTTTCCGGAGAGCCACAAAAGCCAAATCAAAACATTTGGCGGTTTCACAAATACGCCCGAACTTTGGTTTAAGTACTATTCTACCCTATTTTTTATACATTTTTGGCCATAGCAGTTTCCGTTACGCTTGACACGATTCCTTTTCATTCCGTTTCTCCTATAATCTTCATATACAAATTTTATAGTTTAGAGAGATTTTGCTTTACACTTATTGGAGGAAATTGTTCAGTTGAAAACCTTTGTTATCAAATATTGATATTAAACTGCCTGATTTTATAATAGGAGTCAAGGCCCTTGAATGAAAATAAAATTCCCGTTAATCCGAGAAACGATCGAAGCCAATTCATGTTCTGCCATTCTACCAACACCTTTTTTATTTGATCCATATGCTGTTCGATTGGTTTTGATGTAAATAAAATTAGGTCGCGAGGAACAAAGTAAAAAATAGTTAAGGCAAAAATAATAGCATAAAATAAAAAGGAAATTACAAAATAATAACGAAGACGAATTGAATCTTTCCAAAACAACACGATTGTAAGCGAAATCAATAATTGATTTATTGGGGCAATAATCTGAAAAAAATTTCTTGGGTCGACGATTTTATAATAATCCCTCGCAGTTTGGATGGAGGTAGGCAAATCTCCGCCCCAACTTTTGGAATCAACTATTGTATTATAAATTGTTACCATAAAAAGCCCAGATGCAAAAATTATGGATAGGTAGAGGACTGTTACTTTAACATTGACAAATTTTTTCGTTTTCATGACATCATTTTTTTATATGTTGCAATTATGGTTAAAATAAGGGCAAGGAATTGCAGGACATTCCGGACCATCGGGGAACGGTACCAGAAGTTTACCCTTCCAATCAATTCATCGGTCTTTGAGACATCCACGGAGATATTCATAAAAGCAATAACTTCCCATGGAAAATAGGCTGCTTTGGAAATGATGATTACTGGGTAGGCGACCCCTGTAATAATAAGATAATTTTTTGCTTCAACCAAACACAAATTGGTAATTAACGACACAAAAAATAACAACTGTACGGGGATCCAAAACTTTTTATAAGCCTTGGCCTGTTGGCGGATTACTTCAAATGAAGCGGATGGATCTGCAAACTAATCGGGCATGTTATAGTTAGTAATACTCATAGATTCCAAAGATTACGATGATCAGCAACATGACGGTCGCTACTACTAAGAAATAATTTGAAGTTATAGTTTTCATTGTATTTTTTATTAGTGCTTATCGTACGCCTTTAAAATTGCCTCGCATTCTGATTTTCCCCAATGGGGGTCGGTATTGGAATCGGGCTCCTTGTCCAGTAGTTCCAAAGCGGTTTGCGCCAGCTCTTTTCCTTTCTCTTTGTCGCCACCCCACATTTTGGGGGTATAGAACTTTACCCAGGCATCCAAATAGGTAGCCCTAGGATTTTCGGGATAAAGTTTTTCTGCCATGTCCTGGAACTTTTGCGATATAGGACCGAATTTTCTTCCGTTGACCATTGGATTTATGAATACCTTGGCCCGGTTCATCATGGAGGTTACCACATAGACTTCGGATAAAGCTTTTTTCTGGGTGGACGCATCCAGAAATGATTCCGCCTTTTTGATCTGTTGTTCGGACAGTTTGGCGAAGGGTTCTATTTTATCCGGATTCTCCTGATAGAGCCAACCGATCTTTGCATTGCAGAATGCAGCATAGTAAGAAGCTTTCCAATCCGCTTTTGGCGAATTAGCCAACCTTATGAAATCATTGGCCAATATCTGGTATTCATCCACGGATTTGGCCCTGTCCAACTTTACTACTCTTTCCGCAAGCTGTTGACCATAATCTTGTGAAAATGTGATGAACTGTGCAAATGCAACGGCTACGAATGTTAAAATGATCTTTTTCATGATTATTGAATTTTAAAAGGTTACTAAATATTTCTATCTATAGATTATTGTCAATAAAATCTTGGGTCCTGTCAATACCAAAGGTTATGAAGATTCCGCCAAAGAACGATCGTGGAGCGGGTAAGGTTGTGGGTACCTTGTTTGTTCCATCTGCACTGTAGTCATACCCAAAAACCTGTTTGATTCCCAAAACATTGTTTACACCAAAGGCAATGACTGTAAAATCTTTGTGTTTCCAATTTTTGAATAGGGAGGTCATATAGGAAATGCTCAGGTTTAATGAGTGGTACGATTTTGCCGTGCCTTGGTCCAAAATCTCGGTGGCATCCGTACCGTGGGTGTAGCCGAAGTTGTAATAAGGCCTTCCGGTAGCGAAATAATAGGCCGCATTGACACTCGTATTGATGCCTTCAAAAAACCGTTTTGCAACCACGGAGGCCGTATGTGGCGTACTAAACTCCGGATGTAGGGAAGTCGGATAGTCCAGATAGTTTCGTTTGGTATCCAAATAGGTATACGAAATCCAGTAATCCAGACCCCTGATGGTCTTTTTATCGCGGTAAAATAGTTCAATGCCTTTGGCATACCCTTCCCCGTTATTGAACAGTTTGGGTACGGTTTTTATCAGATCGTTGTATTTTTTGTAGAATACCTCTGCACGGAACCATCGCATGTTTGCCTTACGGGTGTAATTAAGGATGTAGTGGGATGCCTTGGTGTATTCCAATTTCTTATAATCATCCAATGAAACATCGTATTCGATTCCATTATTCCTGCTCATAAGCAGTTCCCCATAATCCGGTTTTTGGTAGAATAGGCCATATGCCAGGTTTACCTGTCCACCATTGTTGAACCGATAAGCCAGACTTACACGTGGAGCAAAGTTTGAAATATCCAACAGCGATGAACGTTCGTAACGTACCCCGGCACGGGCAGCAATGTTCGGTGCGATGGAAATATCGGCCTCGGCAAACGCCGCCGTTTCATTGCCGCTTAGGGAGGTCAGGGTGTCGTTGGTGCTGTATTTGTTGTTTTCATAAAATAGCTCCGCACCGAGTTTCAAGGAATGGTTGCCTAAGAATCGGGTAACAACGGCCTTGGTATTGGCAAAATTGGTCTTGGTGGTTAAGTTTGTGTTTTTATGTGCGTAGGGTTCCCCAGTAAGGAATACCTGTTCGTTGTCATGGTTCAACAACTTTCGGGTCATGATATCGTTATTATAATTGTATGTAGTCCCCAAATCTATTTTCCAATCCTCGTTAAAAAATTCGCGATAGCTTAGGTTGCCATACCCATTTTTTCCCTCTACCTGAAAGCTTGATTTTAGGTTGGGATCATCAATGTCAAGGTTGCGAAAACCGATGTTGTTGTAATTGACGACACCATAGAATTTCAATAGTCCCGTTTCGCTGGTTTTTATCCTAAAATTCCCATCCGCGGTTGCGTATTCGGGCCCGTGGAAATAATCAGGTTTTTGTTCGATGATATCCGAATACCATGCAAGGTTCACATAACGTGCACTGGCCCCATAGCTGGACTTGTTGTTCTTGGCCAAATGATCAAAACCGGCCGTGCCGACAATGGGCGAAATACCGATGAGGGCGGAAGATTTTTCGGGTAGGTCCATACTTTCCAAGATGAGGGCCCCGCTAAGCGCATCGCCGTACAGGGCGGAATATCCACCTGAACTAAAGGTAATGCCCTTAAAGAGGAAGGGAGAGAGCCTTGCCGGCTGAATGATTCCAGGTACGGAAGAGAAATTGGGGTTTTTAAACAGGGTACCGTCGATAAACTGTTTCGCTTCGTCTCCGGACCCCCCACGGATAAATAGGCCTTCCTGTTCGCCAACCTGTTGGGCTCCGGGCAGGGCTTTTATGGCGTTTGCAACATCCCCATTGCTCCCTGCAGTCGTAACCACATCGATTCGGTTCATATGAGTGCCTTTGGCCTTATCGCCAGCCGCAAAACTACCGGCAGATAAAATAACTTCGCCTAATTGGGAGGCATCGATCTTTAAAACAATATCAAGTTTTATTGGCGATTTGTCCAAATCGATTTCGGATTCATAATTTTGATATCCCATGGAGGACACGACCAACTTTTTTATTCCTCTTTCGGAAGTATCAAAGGAAAATATTCCCAAGGTATCGGTCGATGCCCCGTTCATTGTTCCTTCCAAATACACGTTGGCAAAGGAGACGGGAATACCGTTATTCTCATGTACCTTGCCCTCGACAGTCGCTTGCGAATTTGCCCCTACTGTGGAGAGGAAAAGAACTCCCAATAATAAATTTTGTTTTGTAATTACAGTTTGTATCCCAGACTTCATTGACAAATAAATAGTTCGTAAAATTCCGTTTGCCTTTTTAAGATATACTGCGCTTGTTACCTTCATGTTCTTTAATTTTTAGGGTTGACATGCATTCTTCTTTTTTGCTTCCTGATCCAGTTCTTTATGATATAGCCCTTCCACATATAAAGCCCGGATAGTACCAATAGTGGAAAGATTACAAACCTTACAATAATTGTTGGAATTTGATTTTCCGATATGGGTCCGTAGATGTATCCAATGATCGGAATACCTAAAATGATATGGAGCCACCGAATAAGTTTTCGTTCAGTAGAAGCTTTCATTGTCTTTACATTTTTTTAATATCCCAAAACTATAGGTAAAACGCTTAGACAATTCCGGAAATAGACATATCCTTAAAGTGTAGCGATGAAAATGCGAAAAGTGTCGACTTTGCCATTTAAAATCTGAGGCTATATGCTGACATAAGGTTAAATGACTGTTAGTTCAGTATTATTTAATAAGATGTGTATAATAGCTTGTTGTATGGTTAACAGACCTAATGTAAATGGATAGCTAATTTATCGGGAAGAGCTCCCACACCTACCCATTTTACATCCCTTTCACTGCTATAAAAAAAGTATTTACCATCGGGAGTCACATAAGGACAAAAATCATAAGAAGAGGTGTTTATATTTGTTCCTAAATTTTTAGCAGGCTTCCAAGTTCCATCATCCCTTTTTATGGAATAATACAGGTCTGCGCTACCTCTTGAGTCTTTCCTGTCGACTGAGGTAAAGATGATGGCTTTTTCATCCGAGCTTATATAAGGGTCGTGTTCCCTTTCCGGAGCATTGATAGCAGAACCAAGGTTTATTGGTGTCGTATAATGTCCATCTTTTAATTCGCTCATGTAGATATCATGGTTACCATATCCACCAGACCTGTTGGAAGCAAAATATAGGTTTCCTTTGGTACCAAAGGAAATATAAAATTCGGTACTATCTGAATTCACTGTATTTTCAAGTCTTGGGTCAGACCAGTTTCCGTCAGCTGAAGGTGAAACGTACCAGATATTAAAATCGTGGATGGTGTCATTATCGTGGATAGGGCGATCGGATATAAAATACAACGACCCATTGAGTGCAAAAACAGGATCGGCTTCAGAATAAGGTCCTTTACTAAAACCTGCCATATAAAAAGGAGACCAGTTTCCATCCTTATATTCCGTTAAATAAATATCTGAAATTCCATTAGCGGAACGGGAGAAATAAAATGTTTTCCCATCCCGGGAAAAGGCTGCGTTAAAATCAAGTCTGTCACTGGATACAATCCCCGGTAAAAACCGTAAAGCGGTAGATGACGGATATGGTGCAGGATAATTAATAACCGGGGCAACAACTTTATTTGTTTTGTTACCACATCCCATAATTATAATTAAAAAGAAAATAAAGTAAGTCGTTTTCATAGTTACAGTTTCACATTTTGTATTAATATTGATTCCTATATGGATTGGCCTTGTAGATACTTCTTTCGTTCTTCATCTTGTTAAAAATTGTCAGAAGTTTTTACTGTCCTTCAATTATAATTACTCTATTTTTGAAGATGCTGTCGTAACTGTCTTTAGGGTTCGGCATCCCTTCCGTCCAATGGTTTTGGAACAGTTCATACAACAAAGCAATTTTCGGCATCAGTCCCATCCGGCAACGTAATGGCTTCGGTTTTATGCTTAAAACGCGCGAAAAAACCGTTTTTAATGCCAGGTCTTTATCCGACGAAAGGTTTAAGGTGTCCAAATACTCTATTATTGGGCTTACGTCAGCTTTTAGTCCCATAGCGGAAACCATTTTGTTGTCAATACTATCGGTTTCTTTTGATTGTGGGTAGCACATATAAACCACACTTAATAAAATCGTAGTTAAAAATAGTTCGGTCTTGTTTTTAAATAGGTCCATAATATTGTTTTAAAATGTTATTTGCCATAGACATGGTGTTTTTGACTACTGTATCAACCCCTTCCAATCTTTTGGAGATCCACGGCAAGGCCCCACAATGCTGCTAAACACTTTCTCTAGGCCATAACGGAAACCAATGCTCCCCCTGAAATGAATGTTCAGTTCAATAATTTTAATAAAATCCCCACTCCCCAATTACCTTCAAAAAATAGTTGCCATGCTTTTTTATATTTTCCAGTATGGTTGATTGGATAGGAAGCGGGACAAAAATAGAATAACCATGGTACCCGCCCAGTTAATAAAAGGAATAAGTACCAGCCACCTTACTTCACAAGATAAACCTCGAAAAGTATCGCTATAATTATCGAATATTTTTCTCATTTACCTGCAAGCATGAAATTATTTAATCGCATCAGACATAAACTATTCTTCCCTATCGATGATAAAGCTGTTCTACAATTTAACGAAGCCAACTTTAGGATAATATTCCATAGCAGTGGTACGGACAGTAAAAGCATCATGGATTGCTTACCAAGTTTATCCTTTGTCAAATGAATGAGTTTTTTGCTGATTCCTTTTTCCTTATGATCTTCATGTACTGCCAAATAACAGCTCCATAACCAATCGGTGATTGATCGGGAAATACCTATCAATTTTTATCATGCCATGAAGTTACAATTAAATTTGAGTTTTGGTATATGGTGGCCATCCTTCCCTCATCATCAACCGGGCGGGGTAACCCACAATTCCTATATAGGTCGATCACTTGTTTTACATCTGGCTTTCTTGAATAACTATATACTATGTTTTTCATGTTTTTTAATCCCAATATGGTATTAATCTTCCGGATAAAGGCTCAGGTCGGGCATATACTTCCACATCTCTGATTGATTCAATGTCACTGATTCAGTGTACAGTCGCCATAGTTTATCCGGCATATGTTTTTGGGTGAAAATATTGACAACCCTTTCCATTTGTTCCATTCTATCGATGCACACATAAAGTTGGTAATTCTGCACCCCATCTCCTGAAACCGTTTTCATCCAGACAAATGGGATATCCCTTAAAAAGAATTCAAGGTAGCGTTTAAAGGACATCAAGAATTCATTGAATGTTCCTTCTTTAGGAATGGACACTTCAATGTTATGCACCTGAAGTATGTTGGATTTGTACCGGCCTCCTTTTGAATTACTATATTCCGATAAAACCATTCGATAGTTACCTGATGGGGTTTCAACATAAGGTATCCAATGGATATTGTTCAATTTACCATTTAACGCTCCATTTATCTTCCAATTGTCAAAATCCACCCAAGAGTGGTCTGGTGTTGCATCAATAAACCGGCCACGCCTTTCTCCGTTTATCACATACCATCCTATCCATGACCAATCATCCCCTTGGGCTTCATGCCATTCCAAATCCCTCTTATAACCGGCATTGAATGCACCTTTCATTCCAATACCATCCTTAATCTTGTACTCGTAAAAGGCAAATACATTATCTTGGCCTCTACTGTCAATTTCCTGCGCCAAAGTCATCAGTGGTACCAGTAAAAAAACATTCCAAATTATCCTCATTCTAAATTCTTTCATTAATTGATCAATTTTTATTGTTGTTAAAATATAATTAGTACTTCCCATAAAATAGATCAAACCTGACTTTAAGATAACTTATAAACCGGTTTTTACTTTTGTTATTCAAATTTGATAACAGTATTGGGGGCAGGACGGTCGTTTTTGAGAATGGAATCACTTAACTTTTTCACATAATCCCATGGTACTTTCCCAAAGTCGTCAAAGTCATTGTAAACACCCAAAACGGTATATTCTTCGAATTCGAAGGGGACACCTTCCGCACCCAAAGGAGAGTTGGCATTGGCAACATGAAAATGTAAATGAGGACCGGTTGCCTGTCCGGTAAATCCCAAAGATGCAATAACATCCCCCTTTTTAACTTTTTGGCCCGTTTTTACGCGGATGCTTCCGAATTTAAGATGTTCATAAAACACATAATTTCCATTGCCAATATCCAGGGCAATATAATTACCGGTAGCATTTGAGGCATTGTGTTTTGGATGTTGGTCTATATATTTACTATCCCTAAAACCTGTTTCTATAGCTGCTACTTCCCCATCGGAAACCGCCAAAACATCTGCGTTGTAGCCATACCAATCGGTTACTTTATTTCTATCACTCACTGCGGTTTTGCCATCATTATCCAATTTCATAAAATCGATGGCAAAGCGTCCCGGTATTCTCGCCTTTTCGTTTACTGCATATATTACCCTACGGTGCCCCCGTTGCCACTTGGGGTCGTAAATCGCTGCCCAAGGGCCACTTTTTAATGGTGCCCCTAAAACAATTGGGCCTCTATTTGAAAAATCTGCTTTAGCACCGGAGATGGTATAACTTTTACCTTCAAAAGAAAATGTGAGCCGATGTTCAGCTTCTATATTATTTTCAGAAGGCATTTCATATTCCAAATACAATACACTTGTACTTCCCGGTAAAAACAAGTACTTGTTTTTCTCCTTTGAAACACCTTGACCTGAAAGCCTGTCACCTAGATTCACTCCTGTACTTGTGTATAACGCTACTGATTTGTCAATGCTTATGACCTCTAACTTGTTAAGTTGAATGATATTTTTTGAAAAATTAGTCAGGTATAATTCATAGTATACGGTAGATTTCCCATTAATGGTCACCGCAGGACTAATGAACGGGATATCCATATCGATTGCGGTCACGTTTTTTTGGCCTAAAGTAGTTTCTAAACCCAATATTAAACCAAGAAATAACCATACAATAGAAATTAAATATTTCCTTTCATCAATCGTTCTGCACCGTTTTATATATAATGAATTCATTTAAACTTTTCCTTTTTTACTTCCTTGTTTTCCATGCAGATATAATAGCAATTGATCTACTGAATTGGCATTTCTATAGGCATCGATGGCAATTTGATTTTATGCCGTATAACTCCATCCCAATTATCCTCCTCCTTGATGAATTCATGTGTTTTTTTACTGATCCAAAATGTTTGGGAAAACTTTTTTCCATTTCCATTAATACCCGACCTGTTCAGTACCCAACAGTCTATTGTCTTACCATCATAGGAACTAACCCGTTCTTCGCCTGTTACATTATAGATGTTGTATTTGGGAGGTTGCTGCCCGGCATCGTAAAAATTAATGGCAAACACTTTGTCTGGTCCTAATGGCAGCATTTCAAAAGTTTCAATGTCCATGTGCCAGTTAAGCACGGGCTCATTGAAATCTAGTTTAAAGCCTAGTTCCACGGCATTGTTTGGAACGCTATCACTCCTAACAATCCTCCTATCTTCCCAATTATAAGCATGGGTTTTGTTTTTTATAGTTGCTTTTTTATAGATCGGTGCAAAGTCTGACATACGGTTTATGGAATAATATTCACGATAACTTGTAGTGTCTTCTCCTGTCCAAACTTCTTTGGTCACAAATACGTTTTCTCCATTTCGTTCTTCAATCTGTGTATTTCGTTTCCACAACCAGAAAGAAAATGACTTGGGTTTGTTAGGGAATTGCGTGTAAATAATATATTCCCTAAGCCCCGGTTTCAGGTTTTTTATTTGCAATACACCGGTGGCCGGAAGCTTTATGGTATCGTATTGAGCGTTTCCTTCTGAGGCCATTAAGTGAAAACAG
Organism: Galbibacter pacificus; assembly: GCF_029603165.1. GTDB lineage: Bacteria > Bacteroidota > Bacteroidia > Flavobacteriales > Flavobacteriaceae > Galbibacter > Galbibacter pacificus. Next base: position 221,272 of record NZ_JAQSVC010000002.1, on the reverse strand, counting down.
ATGAGTATCATAATCTGAATGAAACCCAAGTTTTTAATGCGTTTGGCTATGTTTATGTTTTTCATATTTTTAATTAGATTAAAACGTTTTAAAGATTAGCTCCTTTAGCTAATTAACATTCTATTTTACTGTTTATAGTTTATATACTGAATAATCCAATACCATAAAAACCAGGTTTAATCTGGCAATACCCTTGCCGTTAGCCCCAAATTCTTTACAATTTTTAAAACTGTCCTGATGTCTATTTGCCCATTGTGGCTTTCCACACGAAGGATGTTGTCACAATCCTCCAGATCAAAATTGATTTGATAGCTCGGGCATCTATTTTTGAGCCGCCTCAAAAGCTTATCGGCCTGTTTTTTTGTCCTGATATTGGTGCTGAAAACCTCTATCGTATTATTCAAGATTAAATACCATATTTTATCTTACAACAAAATTAAGAGCCAGGTTTTCATATGGGTTACAATCCATAAACTGTAACCCGTTTTAAGGATATTATAACCTTTTTAATCTCAATGAATTCACTGTTTTATTTTTCACTTGTCAATATAATCGGTGAAAGTTCAAGCCGACTATGACCGTCGGGAGTAACCATCATGGCAATTTCAACACATTGGTTTCCTAGTCCGGTAACCTGCCCGGCCCAGTTTCCCTCGACCATAGTCCGCCCCTCAAGTGTAAGTCCAAGCTCTTCAAAAAAAGTAATGCCCTCATCGAGTGGTTCTACCACGATGCCCATATTGTCCATTCGGATTAATGCATTTTTTTTCATTGTTCTTCTGAAATATTAATTAATGATTTTTCCGTTGTTATTTGCCAACTTTTCCTTCCATCTTTCAATTTCCTCTGGTGTTTGCTTTACCCAATCCCCCACTTCTCCTACGATCTTTAACGGTGCTTGGGAGCGGTATGAACGTGTCGGATTGCCCGGGAATTTTTTGTCCGTAACATTGGGGGGCATTTTCAAAATTACCTGTTGGTTCAACCACATAAACACATTTCCGCCCATCTCCTTTAGCTAATGCGGCAGCAAGACCTGCTCCATTCACCGAGGCGGTGAAATAAATGTGATTCATTTTGAGTTCAGGTTTGTAATTGGAGCTGCCCCTGGTGTCAGCAAATCACCAACCTGCAAATCTGCTTTTGTCCCATGATAGAAGGGCCCTTTGTCAGATGGTTTGTACTTAAACGAAGTTGCTAAATCATAATTCTTTTTTGCCTTGTCGGGGAGGTCCATTTCTTCATAGCATTTGGCAATGTTCAAATACAAGGAAGGGAATGCGCTCTTAACAGTATCGTCATTTATTTTTGAAGCATACTGCAAAGAGGTCTCTAACCATTTTAATTTGTCAGAAACATTTTTTTGATGTGGGGCAACATAATAGGCAACAGTAAATTTTTCAAAGTTGTTTGTCGCCTCCTTCCAGGCCTGGAGAAAAAGTTTGCTCGCTCCTTCCGGATTGCCTTTTCCCTCCATGTCCATCCCCTGAAGGCAAAGCTTAACAATATTGTTTTTCGGGTTAAATTCCATTTTCTATTTATTTTTCATTATACCTTCAATCAATTCAATGACTCTATCAACGGAAATATTCCGTTCTGTATAATAATCGGGTACGACTCCTTTTATTTCCCAATTTGATTTGGTTTTTGCATTAACAGGTGCCATTGCCGATATGGAAATCTTAAAGTTGTATGGCAGTGCGTATAGTTTGCTCATATAGGCACCGCCCGCACTTTTTTCCCCTATAACGGTCGCCTTTTCAAAGGCTTGGGCTGTGTAAGCAAAATATTCGGCAGCGGATGCTGTACCCCTGTCTATTATTATAAATAACGGCGTATCCACTCTCAATTTACCATACACCAAGTCCGACGTATAGGTGGTCATAGCCCCTTCTTCCGTATTCGATGAGTAGGTTGTGGATAGTAGGGTTGGTGGCCCATCAAAATAATGGTTTAAAATATATAACATGATTCCAGGATAGCCACCTACATTGCCCCTGATATCAATAATAAGTTTATTGGTATTCTCTACAAGTTTCATTGCAGCGACAGCGGTTTGCATTGACCGTTTCGGGTGCATAAATTTTGTGATCTTTATGTATCCGACATTATTTTCCAAAATTTGTACAGTCTCGAAACCATAATTTTTTTTGATTTCGGCATCCTTTTCCAATTCTTCCCAACTTTTATCGGTATCCCTTTCTTTAGTGAGGACATACATATGTCCATCGCTGCTGATTTTTCTCAAATCTTTGGATAATTTAGCGGCCAACGTATCCGGATTTTCATAGCTCAAATATTTCTCGGACTCCGTTAGTTTTTGAAAATCCTGAGCGATCTGTTTTCCCTTATCCTTAAACACATAGTGTTTTGATATCAATTCAGGGATAAGATCCGTTATCTCTTTAATCTGTTTTTCACTTAGGTGCTGGGCTGATGAAAAATTCATCAAAAATATGATCAGCAGTATTGATAATAGACCTTGTTTCATTGTTCTTCAGTTTTAGCTTGTGCACAAATACTTATCTGGCTTGCAACAAAAAATGGTCAATAAGTTGAATGACTAAGCCGCTATTTTATTGTTATGTATATCTAATTCAAATTCTTTAATGGTTTTATTTCCTAAAAAAGAATATCTTCTTTTATTCAACAAGCTTTTTCAATCCGTCTATAATTACAGTCCCATTTTCAGTTCAATGTTTTGCTTTTTCTTCATCATTATTGGATTGTATGATGGTCAATTCCGCTCCTCTTTTTACTTGCCTCACTTGATAGGTGAGAAGCAGGTAGTTTTCCGGTTTGTCCTCTAACCCAACTGCTCAAATAACTGTAGCTTAGTTTCTCATTTGGGATAAATTCCAAAACCACACCTTTATCCACATAAGTCTGTCCTTCATATTTACCTGTCCAAAGAATTTAGCTACCTACTTCCCAAAATTGTTTCTTTATTTGAGCCAAAAAAATATTGCCTTACCATTTCAGGATTGCTTAAAGTGTCCCAAACTTTTTCTAAAGGTGCTTTGATTGTTGTCTGATACTTTGCTTGATAACTTATTTGCATAATTAGATGTTTACTTTTTTGTTTTGTTATTCACACAATAGGCACAAGGACTAATATTTATCTTAATAATTGTCCTGAGGACGGGTTAAGCAAGGGGCTTTAGTGCCTGGTCAAAAGCCAAGGATATCGATATTAAAAAAATAATGAAACAGATTATATGTCCAACGGATTTCATAACGATTCATTTTATGTATTTTAAAACGACACCGCTTGTCGAAAGCTGATCTGCAGAAGCAAGAGATAAATTTTTGTATGAGGCACCTTTTCTGAATAGAGGTCGCCCGCTTCCTGAAATAACAGGTGCAATCACAATGAGGTATTCGTCAAAGAGGTCATCATTAATAAAAGTCTCAGAGAGATTAGCACTACCGAACACATACATATCCTTTCCATCCTGCTCCTTAAGTTTTTGGATTTCAGCGGAAACATTTTCTTTTATCAGGGTAGTATTGTTCCAGGTTGCCGATTCCAGTGTTTTTGAGATGACCACTTTGGGTATTTTGTTCATCAGGTCGGCTATTTCCCCTTTCGCCTTTGTCCAATGGGCTGCCATACCTTCATAAGTTACACGGCCAAAAACAAGGTAGTCTGCGGAATGTAATTGTTCAATGCTCAGTGTTTCAAGTTCCTGTCCCCAAATTGCATCATGAAAGGGAAAGTCCCAGTTTTGGTCCCCTTCAAAATAACCGTCAAGGGTTATGATATCCCACATGATTAGTTTTCTCATTTTTTATATATATTTTTAGATTTCATTCAAGACTATTATAGATATATCCAACCAAACTATTTGAATCATTACTGTGCTTCACGTTATATTCTGAAGTTAGTGACATGGCCTGTGTTTCTTCCAAGGTCTTGCCATCGTCTTTGGCTTTTCGGACCCGTTCACGTATAGTCACTAGCATTTCCCGATAATTTTTAAGTATGCCTTTATCGGTTACTTTTCCGTGGCCCGGAATGATTTTAGTATCATCGTTTACGATAAACAATGCATGGTCGAGTCCTTCAATTACACCATTTATGGAACCTCCGGAGTTGATATCGATAAATGGATATCTGCCGTTAAAAAAGACATCTCCCATGTGTATAACGTTTTCAAAAGGAAAATAAATGAATGAATCCGTGTCCGTATGTGCTTTGTGCACATGCATGATCATAATTTCGGTATTCCTGTCCAAATGCATCGTCATATTATCCGAATAGGTAATTTGTGGAAGCGCCATATCTGGGACTGCTTCCTGAACCCTACCTCCACCTTGATCCTGTTTGACACTCATTCTCTTAAAAACATTGTCATGGGCAACGATGACAGCCCCTTGTTTGGCCATGTTTTCATTTCCGCCGGTATGGTCGCCGTGCCAGTGGCTATTGATCAGATATTTTACCGGTTGATCGGTGATGGTCTTGATTTCTGCCAATATTTTGGGCGTAAGCTCAGCAAATTGGTCGTCGATCATATAGACACCGTTGTCGGTCACCGCCAGTCCGATATTTCCGCCCCCTCCGTACAGGACATAGACATGATCTGATATTTTTTCTGAAGTGATAGTGACATCCTGTGCCGTAAGGCTGTTCCCTATGATGGTAAAAATGAAGATTAAGGATTTGATAGATTTCATTATGTTGATTATTAATAAAATTTATTTTTTTGTAATCGAATCGATGTGTGTTCTCCCTAAGGCAACGACTTCCACATCCTTTAAAGGGTATTTTAGAAATGTAATTAAAATCATTAGTTATTTCAATTCGATGAATAATGTGATAGTAACCATGTATTAATGCTCCTAAAAATCCCAGGAATAAATTTATTGGACAAATCGTGCCCCAACCCTTTAACAATAATCAATTTGGATTGTGGAATAGCTTCATGAAGGCTTCTGGCTTCTTCAACCGGGATTAAGGGATCTTTACCCCCATGTAATACTAAAGTGGGCACTTTCAATTTGGAAAGAGCCGACCTGCGGTCACAATAATCTCCAATTGTTATGGCGGCAACTTGTCGCTCTGTGCCTTCCGGATACCAGCACCGTTGGATACGGGCTTTTGCTTTTTTTAGCAGGACACCTTCTTTATCCGTACTTCCTAATACTTTATAGATAGCTACCATATGGCCGGCAAGTGAATCAGGGTCATCAGTTGCAGGCGGGGGTGCACTTAGTGCTTGTATTATTTTTGGATCACTAGGCAGACGTGCTGGATTGCCCGTCGTGGAAGCAATACATATTAAGGCCTCTACATAATCTGGATTGTTTATAGCAATAATCTGGGCGATAGCTCCCCCCATTGAGATTCCGCATATAATGGCTTTTTCTATCTTTAAATAATCCATAAGCCCTGTTACATCTTTGGACATATCTGATATGGAATATGGCAAAGTCGCCCCCGAACATTTTCCTATATAGGGCATTATTTTTTCCCAATTTGGTTTACCCAAACTATCAAATTTTGAAGATAACCCGCTGTCCCGATTGTCAAAACGTATCACAAAATAACCGTTTTCCACAAGTTGATTGCAAAATTCTTTAGGCCAATCGGACATGCAGGCACCAGTACCATTTATTAAAATAATGGGTTGTTGATCACTTTCCCCTAAAGTTTCATAGGCTATCTTTAGACCGTTGATTGATGCATATTTTGTTTGTCCGATACTTATAGCTGTATAGAAAACCAATACTGCTGTTAATAGATTCGATTTCATATTTATATAGTGTTTATTATTCCCTCTCTCAATACACCGCATAAGTATTTAGTTATCAACTTATTGAAACCTATTATCATCTCATCAGGAATATCATGTGAAACGTCTTTGTAAACATGAAGGTTTACATCGTAATTATTATCTTTTAATAGTTGAAAATATTGCTTTACTCTTTCAATTGGCACAATATTGTTTTCTATACCATGAAAGATTTCTATTCTTGCCAGGGATTTTTGTGTTGGTTTGATCTGTGGTTTAATTATTCGGTTGTCCAATGTGGTAAATAATGGGCAAGAAAGACTAATAAGGTTGTTACACCTGACACCAATCACATAAGCTAGGTCTTCCCCCTGACTTGCACCAATGATTACTGGCTTCTTACCAGGTTTATACTTTGATATAATAGACTTAATGAATTTACTTCGCTTTTCACCTTCAGTTAAAAGCAATTCCATTTTTTCATCCTTAGGTAGTGTATAATAACTATTCGGTATAATTCTAAAAAATGAAAAATATCCTTGATAACTCGGGTATTGCCCTTGTACCAATATAAGCCTGACCGGAAAATCAAAACCTGTTAAAAACTTACTGAATTCATTGGGAGTAGAGCCTTTCCAATGCAGGCCTATTATAATGGGGATCCTTGTGTCGGATAAATCAGTATTCACTACGATGTGCTTGAATTTATATCCAATTAACTCATCTAGTATTTGGTTTTCAATTGTAGACTGAGCAGATACGCTGCTATGGAATAAAATAAAAAACAACATCATTATTCCAACTGATAATAAGAGACTCTTTATTTTTCCCATTCTGTTATTTTAATTTATGGTATCTTGTAATTATTCAATTATTTCGCTCACTAACAAATTTGCATGTTCGCATATTTCTAATTGTAACACTTTATAAATTGTAACCTACTTTAACAATACTTTAATGTTTTCCACCACCCAAAATCTTAGTTACATTTTCTTTGTGTGATTCACCTATGGGGATTCCCTGATGACCAATTAACACAAAATCCCTTTTTATGGATGTTACCTTTGGCACGCATACGATATAGGATTTGTGGATACGGACAAATAGCTCAGCTGGTAGTTTTTCGATGATTGCCTTTAGGCTCATTCGGGTGATAACCGGCCTTTCCGAAGTGTCCAGGTGGATTTTAATGTAATCTTTCATCCCTTCTACAAAACGTATATCATCAACAATAATCTTTACAAGGCTATACTCAACGTTTACAAAAAAATGAGGCGGTTCCACCATGGATTGATTAGCTTTTGCTTGGCGTAAATCATATAAGGATTTAGCTTTGTTACAAGCCTTTATAAAGCGTTCCAGGGCAACCGGTTTTATTAAGTAATCAACTACATCCAGAGCAAAACCATCCAGAGCATATTGCTCATACGCAGTGACAAGTATTACCATTGGCGGCTCCGTCAAGGTTTTTAAGAATTGCAGTCCGTTTAGACCGGGCATCTGGATATCCAGAAAAATCAGGTCCACCTCTTCGTATTGAAGTACCTCTGCAGCTTCATAGGTGTTTTTGCACCGGGCTATAAGTTGCAGGTAAGGTGCGCGCCGGATGTTATCCACTAAAAGGTCTAGTGACAATTTCTCATCATCTATGGCCAAACAACGTATCATGATAGCAGTAATTTAAGGTGAATATTGAATATTCCATTATGGTCCGATATAGTAAGTCGGTACCGGTTGGGATAAAGTAATTTTAAACGGGCCTGTACATTGACAAGACCAATACCTGAATCCCTATCCTTTGATTCCCCCTTTTCTGTGCTGAATTTGTTCTTTACCGAAAACAATAGGTTTTGCCCTTCTGCCTTTAGGTCAATATAAATAAAAGGTTGCTTTGTTAGGGCAACCCCATGTTTAAAAGCATTTTCCACAAAAGGGATCAATAACATCGGTTCAATGGTAAGGTCGTCCTCCTGAATGTGCATTTCAGCCCTAACCTCTACATCTTCATCAAAGCGTATTTTTTGCAACTCTATGTAACTTTTCAAATAATCGATTTCCCGATGCAAGTGTACTTTTTGTGTATCGGATTCGTATAGCATGTACCGTATCAGGTCAGCAAGCCGAATAAGGGAAGGTTCGAGCAGGTCTGACTTATGACGTGCCATGGATACCATATTGTTCAACACATTAAAGATAAAATGCGGACTTATCTGCGATCTCAGGAATTTAAGCTCAGAGGTAAGTTGTTCGGCTTGTTTTTCTTTTAGCACTTTCTCGTAGTTAATTCGGTCCAATACCACTTTGTAGATAATACTCACCACTATGGACAAAAGGTTGGGGAATCCCAAAAGGGCATCCATGTCCTCTGTAACGGTCGTTCCGGGAAAAACGATCTTTAGGATGAAATGTTTTAGGGAAAATGCAAAAACAATTAATAGCACCAAGGAAATAATATATAACCACCAATGCCTCCGGCTCACCAATTTGGGGTATAAAAAGTAGGCATTGAAATAAAAGATTCCCAAATGGATGAATCCTGCAATCAGGTTAAACGACATTGGAAAAAAATTATGATAGACCCCCGGTATAATCAACGGCAAGCTAAGGATCATACCCCAAATGATAATATGGAATGTTATGGTTAAACTATCTGAATTTTTTAATAAGTGCATATCATTGGCTTCAAACAACATTTAAAATTATAGCTTTTCAACTATTGAACCGGGATGTTTCGGCATTAACTGTAATTGTGTCTACCAAACAGTAAATTTTAGCGACCAAACCATATTTACCTCTTTTGCCTTTTTCCCTTATGAAGAATTCTACAATATACTCTCTTGGCAATGAAATTTAGATAGCTGTTAAAAATTATTGTGAAGCTACCTTACATTTTTGTTGTATATCAAAGAGATTGGAAGCCCCATACATAATATTAAGATAACCATACCGATAATGTCCTGTACATGGGTATTATTGAGGTCAGCGGTATTGCTAAGCGGAAGAACAATAAGGTTCATAACGCACCATATAACTAGGCCATAGACTATCCCTATGAAATAGATATTGGCCTTGTGTAGGCGTAGCTCTAATTTAGGATAAAAATAAAAGAACAGTGTTGTCCATAAAAAAGCTATCAAATAATGAAAAAGGCCACCCATATAAATCATGAAGCTCCCCCTTTCAAATGCAGCCTGGCCAAATACTCCACTGGCTATAAACCTGAAAATCCTTGAAACATGCTCACCCCCTTGCGCCAAAAAGTTAAACATGGCGGCCGTAATGTCAGCTGTACCCGCCACTAATGTGGTGATCCCTATTTTTTTAAAAGACAATCTTAAATCCCTTATTTTAATCCGGTTGATTTGGTTCATGATAATTTTAATCTTAACCCACTTACCATAAAACCACTTGACAACAAAGGGTGTCAGAGTTATCAATAGTACTGGCTCTCGGCAAATGGCATCATGTCAATGATTAAGGTTTTAGTCCGTTGCAAACAGCTATTTGTTTATTGAAAGTGTATCATGTGCTTGCTCAATTTTTTTATAATCTTTTATCAACAAAGCGGGGCAAGTTTGCCTGAATTGTTGTATCCTTGGTATGGAAACTTCACGGATATAAGAATGGTCAGGATTGCGCTCTTCAAAATCCTGATGGTAATCATCAGCGGGCCAAAATTTTTTGAACAATACAATTTCGGCCGCGATTTCAGCATTCAGTTTTTTGGCCCATTCAGTCTTTTTTGTTTCGGCTATCTTTTTTTCAGCAGTATTCCGATAGAAAATAATAGACCGGTACCTTATTCCAAGGTCAGGTCCTTGGCTATTGATCTGAGTTGGATTTTGTGAGCTAAAATAGACCTCTATTAACTCGGAAAAGCTGACCACTTTTGGGTCGTAGATCACTTCTACGGTCTCTGCGTGGTCGCCTATATCATCCCCGTTAGGCCTTTTAGTCCCTCCGGAATAACCGGAAACCACCTCTTTTACCCCAACCACGCTCTCATAAATAGCTTCTACACACCAAAAACAACCGCTGGCAAAATAAGCTTTGGCCATACCATTATGTTCAGGAACGTTTGCGGATTTACATGAAACTAAAATCAAAATCGATATGTAAAATAATACTTTCATTTTTTTGTTTTTTAAAGGTCCTTTAATAAGGAATATAAGGGCAACAAATATAAGTTGCCCTTACCATCTTTTCAATTATAAACCCTCATCCAAGTTTTATAATGAAAAGACCAACTCAAATTAAACATCATATATCTAACTAACTTCTAATTCATATCCCAAAAAAGTTTGGTGGTCTGTGCATCGCCCCCTATAGCCGTAGATGCAGCTTCCCAATTAACCTCATTTAGGTTTTGCTCGTTCACAGGATACGTATATCTTGTGGGAACAGGATTACCGGTATTGACAGGTAGGTTAAACGCCGGCGTGTCAAATTTCCTCCAAACCGTCCAGCCTTCGAAGCCCCGGTTGTACATGGCCAGCCAAAATTGATTACCTATCTTTTCCCTCCAATCTCCAGGCGCAGTATCGTAAGCCACATCAGGGTTTGCCAAATAAGTTGCTACGTCAGGAATGCCCCAGTATTCAAAAGATGCGGTAATCCCATTGTTGTAATGTTCTTCAGCCGTACCTCCAACAGACCAACCCCTTGCAGCAGCTTCGGCAAGGTAGAACGAAACTTCAGCATAATCTATTAAACATGCGGGTGTCGTAAACTCATGCATGATATCCCCGATGTGTGTGTAATCTGAAAAAGTGTTACTGTCTCCATAGGGGCCACCCACATATACGCCTACACCCAAATTGTCGTCAAAATAGGCACTACGTCTTGGATCGTTTAAATTGTTCATAAAATCTACAGTGGTATTGGCGACAATAAAGTCGGTCCTCCCTGACTGGACCAATGACAACCATACGGGATTAGGGTTTGAAGCACTTAAATAGACAAACGATGCGTTGTCTGCATTAGAACCAAAAACACCAGTACTATAAGCACTTTCAACAACCGTCTGGGCTAAAGATGGATTGACGTCAGCCAAACGGATGCCCAACCTCAATTTTAATGAAGTAGCAAATCTTTGCCATGCTGTCAAATCACCTTCATAAAGGTTATCTATGCTAAATCCAGTCCCGCTGCTCAAATCAGATATAGCAACGTCAATTCGAGCCAATAAATCCCCATAAATATCAGCAGCAGCATCATAAACAGGCAATGGGATTTCCTTGGGTTTAAAGGCTTCGGAATATGGGATGTTTCCATAAGTATCCACAAGTTGTTGCCAAGCGTATATCGATAATACCTCGGCCTGTGCTATCCTGGCTGCTTTATCGGCTTCAGTCAGGTTGGGGTCTGTATCGGCCATAACAATTTCTTTAGCCGTTGTTAAATCCAACAATACATCCCGGTACATCTCTGACCAATGAGCTTGTGGTATATTCCTGTTTGTTAAATTATAATTGGCTTCATCAATGTATGTGGTTTCCGTCCAGTATTGAGCCAACAACCTATAAACATTGAAGTTTACACTTGTATTCGTCATTTGGTCCACTAAACTTTTTGTAGCAGCGTTAAATAAAAAATCTGCTTCAACCTCAGTAGGGTTTTTTGGATCTGTATTATAGTCCTCAAGCTTGTCATCACTCATGCACGATGACAAGAGGATCAGGGAAAAAACGGTTATAAATATTTTTTTCATAATAATTTTTTTAGAACTGTAATTTTAAGTTTACTCCTATTTCTTTGATGGATGGGTATACACCGGAATGGTAGCCTTGAACATTCCCGGCGCCTAAACCGGCTTCAGGGTCAGCATAAGGGACATCTTTGTCGATTATCCAAAGGTTTTTACCTATCACTGAAAAAGAAGCATTGGTAAATGGTGTCCTGTCAAGGACTTTTTCTCCAAAGTTGTAGGTTAAACTAGCTTCCCTAAGTTTTACAAAACCGGCATCGTAAACATGCTGTTTATTGGCTGCTCTTTGATAACCCCACGGGTTTGCATACCATCCTGCATAAGCCCTTACATTATTAGGGGAACCATCTTCCTTCACTCCGGGCAAAATTACACCACCGCTGTCAGCTCCATCTGTTACCGGATCCCTTACCGGGTTGCCAAGGTCATTGGTCCCTGCAGTAAAATCGTACAGTCCTGTGGCATATCCGTACCAGGTATCAAGTGAGAATAAATCACCGCCTTTTTGGATATCTATTAAGAAACTTAGGTTAAAATTTTTATAGTTAAAACTGTTGGAAATCCCAGCGGTCCAATCTGGATTAATGTCCCCAATAACTTCATTGTTGGTTGCTGTTGTTAAATAATAACCATTGGCACCTACTATAGGTTGCCCATTCTCGTGGTATACCAAATCGGTGCCCCTAATAGTTCCATAAGGTTGTCCCGGTGTGGCATTTATGGAAACTCCCCCTTGAAATGAACCCAATTCTAAGTTGTCAATACCGTTGAGCAATTCAACGACCATGCTTTCATTCTTGGCCCAGTTAAGGTCTATGTTCCAAGAAAAATCCGACATCTTCAATGGTATAACATTAAATTGCACTTCCCAGCCTTTATTTTCAATGGTTCCCGCATTCAACAACGAGGCTAAATAACCGGTGCTGTTGGAAATTGGGACTGCTGTAATTTGATTTATGTTTTTAGCATTGTAATAAGAAACATCAAAACCCAAACGGCGGTTAGCAAATTGCATTTCCAGGCCAACTTCCCAGTTTTCTTGCTGTTCCGGAAGCAGGTTAAGATTTTTTAATGTACTGTTGTGACTTGCCATCCCGCCATTAAATGGCGGGATTACTATATCATAAGTGTCGAAGACATTATATGGACTGGTATCGTTCCCCACTTTACCATAATTGCCCCTTAGTTTACCAAAGGATAACCAATTCGCTTCAATCAATTGAGAAAAAAGCAAAGATCCCGTTACAGACCAGTAATCATAAGTGTTGTTTTGTTTGGGAAGTGAAGATGACCTATCCCTTCTGTAGGTACCCTCTATATATGCAAAGTCATCATAGCCCAAACTAGCCTGCACATAAGCTCCGTCCACTATTTTGGCAGCCTCATATTCTGCTGTTACTATTGGCCCTACACTATTGGCAAGTGAATAAATATCTGCTACCAGTAAGCCACTGCTGGTAGTTCCCGTAAGTGTGTTCCAATCATTTCTTCTCAGGTTAAATCCAAGTGTCCCGGCAAAATCCAATTTATCACTTAGCTCCTTGTTCACATTGAAAATCAAATCGTAATTGTACTCGGAGATATTTCTGTTTCTCCTGGTATATTGAGGTAAGTTTGAACTTCCTACATTAGTTCTTTCTTCCTGTATTTCGGCATAAGTATCATATGTAAAACGTCCCATTACCGATAACCAATCAGTTAATTCGTAATTCAATACTACATTCCCATAAAACCTGTTCCGGGTATCGGTTTCGTAGTTTTCATAAAATGTCCAGTAAGGGTTATCCGAATAGATGGGAACAGGGTTATCATATGTACGAATGTTCCATGTAGTATTAAGTCCGGTTTGGAAATAAGTTCTCTTTTGTTCAGCAAGATCTACATTGGTTTGAAACCATTGCCTAAATTGCTGCATGACATTATTGGCATCATAACCCGTTCCGTAACGACCCTTACCATCTGTTTTGGTAAAATTGAATAAAGTGGAAACGGATAATCTATCAGTAAAATCGTGAGACCCATTAAAATTTATGGAGTTTCTTTTAATTTGACTATTGGGCAGGTTCCCTTCCTGTATCATATTGGTGAACCCCAATCTAAAAGTATTTTTTTCAGTACCACCATCTAAAGATATAGAGTTGACCGTTGTCGCTGAAGTTTTCCAAACATAATTTGGGTCATTGGCCCCGGCCACCCATGGGCTTGCTTGTTGATAAGTATCCAATTCAGGGAATGCAGAATCCCATTGATAAATCATTAGGCCAGAGTTAAAAGCTGCTCCATACGACGCATCTTCAGTAAATGGTGTAGTGAGATCCTCAACACCATCACCATCTACATCGTAAAGCCCAAAGTAACCGTCAGGACTATCATAAAATGGTCCATATCCGGCACCATACTTTTTTTGGTATACAGGAAGTGTTTCCTTATCTGCACTACCGACCATAAGGCTGGAATTAATTGTCACACCAATACCTTTCCCCTTTCGTCCTTTTTTGGTGGTGATCATAATAACCCCGTTGGCCGCCCTTGAACCATAAAGTGCAGAGGCGGCTGCCCCTTTAAGTACATTAATAGATTCGATATCATCTGGGTTAATATCCGAAGCGGCATTCCCGTAATCATATCCCCCCTGTCCCATCATTTGGGTACCTGAATTAGGGGTGTCGTTGTTGACCGGTACACCGTCTATTACAAATAAAGCCTGATTGTTTCCTGAAATAGAGCTATTACCTCTGATAACTACATTGGTCGAACCTCCAAGCGTCCCTGATGATTTGATGTCCAGACCAGCGACTTTACCAGAGAGGGAATTAACAAAGTTTTGACTCTGTACTTTAGAGACGGCTTCTCCATCAACTTCCTGTGTTGCATATCCCAAAGTTTTCTTCTCCCTTGAAATGCCCAGTGCCGTTACCACAACTTCGTCCAAGGCCTGGGCATCTTCTTCCATTTGTACATTCACCACATCAGAAAAGCCAACCGTACGTTCAACGGCTTTTAGCCCCACGTAAGTGAAGGATAGGATATCCACGGGATTTACTTCAAGGGTATAATTACCATCAAAATCCGTTTGAGTCCCGGTCGAAGTCCCTTTAATCAGAATATTCACCCCGGGCAATGGAACACCCCCACCGTCCGTAACAGTGCCGGAAACTGTTTTTTTTTGAGCATAACTTGATGCTATTCCACACATCAGAAATGCTATTAAAATTAAATAGTTCTTTACTTTCATAAATGTTTGAGATTAGATTATTTGATTAGAATCATGAAAATGAAAGGCAGAAGGGTTGTCCTATGTGAGTGCTAATTCAAAAAAATCAAACAATGAGAACAAAGTTATTGGGAACCCAAAAGTTGTCTTCTTATCTGAAAAGAAAAACCCTGAACTGCCTTACCTTTCAAAGTTGTGTTACAAAAAAACACAAGAATAAAAACATTGCTGTTAAGTCTTATAAAGTGCAACGTTACATATCATCAGATGAAACATGCAGATAGGATCTTCATAATGAACAGTAGATTTAAAAACTTTTATCCATATCAAATCTAGGCAACCGATATAACCACATAAAATAGCCCCCCTGATTGCATTTTATATATTGAATGTGGTCACTTCAAATTAAGTAGTGATAAGAATAAATTGGATGTAGAACCCTTGGACATTTGATTTGAAAATATTATCCTAAGATTGTAGTAGGATATGTAGTGTTCAATTATTTAATGGGGAGAAAAGTGTAGTGCTTGCTGGATTATTGTCTATCGGTCCAGCATAAAAAGTAATAGCAACTTAAAAGCATTTCACTTTCAAACCGCCACTAAGCTTACTTACTTGTTTAGACTTTTCGATAACCTTGAAACCCGCTAACTCTTTTATAAAATGTTAGTTACAGCAGCCGCTATTCTTCAATCCATAAAGAAGTGTTTCCTTCTTAATTAAAATAGACGGCGAATCTTTAATTAATGATATACTTATACGGTTCAAATAGTTCTATCAGGTTGCCTGAAGGATCCGCCAACAGAATTTGTGCGCCACCCTTACCTTTTATCATCTCATTTCTGAATGGAGTGTTCATTGCCTCCAGTTCTTTGATCTTCTGCTCAAGATCATCTAACCGTATCTGAATTCGATTCTATCCTCCGGGTGCAGGTACTGAACCATCTGAGAGTGCTTGGCTTGTCCTGCCCCTCCCTGTCCGGGTATGTTCAACAGCAAATAAAGGCTGCCTGACTCGAGCATGGCAAAGCTGTTATCAAGGGAGTGCATTTTTACAGTGAACCCAAGAAATTGTGTGTAAAAATCAATGCTCTCTTCCACATCATTGACTATATATCTGATGTACACTTTGTTTTGTTCCGGTGTTTTGATTACTTCTTTCATAGTGTTTGGATTTTTTGCGACGAAGTATTGCCAAAACCAAATGTAGTTAGAAGTAAAGTCAGTACAATTATGTTTCTCTTTTTTTCATATGGCTAAGATAGTTTGTTAAGCTCTTAGGAAATTGTACATATGCGACATTTTAAACCAGAGATTCAGTAGTCGCCATATAGTCTGTACGGCAGGCGTATTTGAAGTATTTTTTTGGTGAATATCCCGAGAATTCCTGAAATCACAAATAGAATGGGATTGGTCATAATATCCATTTTCGTATGCAATTTCAGTCAATGACTTTGTGGTGTCTGTATTATTTTTGATAATATTTCCAAATCTTGCAATATTCAAGAATACCTGTGGGCTAAAACCGGAAAACTCCCTAAACTTTCTCTCAAATTGTCTCCGAGAGAGGTTACAATCACTTGCTAACCTCTTCTATCGAACAGGGATAATTTTTATTAATAGTATCCCTGATTGTGTTAAGGATGTTTGAATATTCCGCTCTAACATGAACCATGCGTTTAATCAGAAACTCTGATACCAATTGTACACGTATAGCGTTATCTGATTCCAATATTACTTTTTCCTCCAGGATTTCCCCTTCCTTTCCATAAAGGGTTTTGAGTTTTGAACTTTGGTCGCTTATTTCAGGTGTTGGCAACTGGAAGAGCTGTGAGATCGTATAGGAATAGAGGCTCACTCTGAATATTCCAAAATCCTGGGCAACAATAAATTGCCCAAAGGATCGTTTCTGCCTATAAACACCGGATCGGAAACATTTCTGTTCATTGTTGTCTATGATGTGCTTGAAAATTCCTTTATAGTAGAATATAAATTCTGGGCAACTTTCCGCCAATGCCCCATATACAAAGGGTTCTTCCTTTGTAAAATTGCCTTCTAGAACCCAAAAATGCTTCACAAAACCAGCAATGGCCTTTGGAGCCCGGATCATATCAAACTTAAGCATGTATCGGATAGGTTTTAATATTCATTCAATTTCACTTTTTATTTGCGATTATTGTTGCTAATGACTTTGTGTATGTGGAGTTGCGGATTTCCCACACCAGCTTTTTGGTTTACAATATAGTTTAATTTAAATAAAAAGCGATTCGGGTCAACACCCAAACTGCTATTGCTTAAACACTGGTTTTATTCGTTATTTTATGCATTCTCCAATGTTTTAATGTCAAACTTTTTCATTTTCATATACGCTTCCATTACATTTTTTGCCTTTTCAGGATTGCTTAAAAGTTTAGGTAAAATCGTTGGCACAATTTGCCAAGACATACCAAATTTGTCTTTTAACCAACCGCAGTCCCCTTCTTTTCCACCGTCAGAAGTTAACTCTTTCCAATAATGGTCTATTTCTTTTTGTGTTTCGCAGTCAATCACAAACGATACCGCTTCGTTGAACTTAAATTCCGCCCCTCCATTAAGTCCCATAAATTTTTTACCGTTCAATTCAAAAGTAACGACCATTTGGTTGTCTGCTGTAATTTTTGAATTCTTAAAGATTGAACAATAAAATTGTGCCGCTTCTTGTGCTTGTCCGTCAAACCATAAACAAGGATAAATTTGATTTTCCATTTTTTTTGATTTTTAAATGATTAATTACAGTACAAATTTAGAAGGCAGGTAAAATTTAAAATAGAACGAAACCGACAAAATCAGGTATCGGAAGGGTCATCAAAATTCAAATAGTCCTTTGGGGTAATATTCGTGAATTCTTTAAACGCACGATTGAAATGGCTCTGGTCAGAATAACCGTTGTCAAAGGCAATATCAAAGATATTTTCAAATTGCTTTTTTTGTAATTGTCTGAAAGCTGAACTAAACTGGCCTATTCTGCGAAATTGATTTGGGGGAATCCCAATATTTTTATTAAACATTCTTTGAAAAGTCCTTCCCGTTACATAGAGTTCGTCCTGCACATTCTTTAAAGTGTCTTGGTTTGGGTTCTTTAAGATTTGCTGGGTAGCAAATCTTATTAATTGTGTTTCCGTTTTAACTTTTTTGATAAGGCTAAAGATATAATCATCTATTAAACCCAACATATTTTCTGTTGATTCAGCGTTCAATAATTGCTCTTGCAAATCTTTGGCTTTAGACGATTCCATTAAATTGAGGTCAATAGGATTGTCTGTCAATTCTTTTGCAGATATACCAAATAATGCAAATAAAGAAAAAGGTTTAAAAAAGTAGGCGATTAGTGTGAAGTTATCCCTGATTGTAAGTGTTTCGGGAATTACGGTTTGACCAAACAAAGTCAAGTTGTTTGAGCTCCCGTTTAATTCTCCTTTTGTTGTTTGAAAAAGAAGGGTAGGCGTTCCATTAGCAAATAAAGGTAAAACGAATGGATTGGTAACTTGAAAATTTTCAATAACAAGTATATTCTGAACATAGTCAGATGTTTTCTTGTTTGGTATCGGGTTTTTAATTTTCAACTTCTCTTTCGTTTGTGTACTCGATTTTTTTCAGCTTGCTGGCAACTTCACATAATAAAGTAGGGATAGAGCAATGACAATCAATAAAATATTATGATTGAATACCCCATAGGGATCATGAAGCCTGGTAGTGCTCCCTGAATTTGGTCGGGGGGACACCTTCGCTCTTTTTAAAGGCCCTGTAAAAAGATATGCGGTTATTAAAACCACATTGAAATGCTATATCCTCAATATTGAGATTCTTTCCCTCTTTTAACATGCCCTTTGCTTCATCAACCCTGTACAGGTTGATGAATTCATAAAAGTTCCGGTCGAAATGCTCATTGATCAATTGAGAAGCATGGTGTCTCGATATGTTCATTATGGAAGCCAGTTCATCTAAATTCAGGTTGGGGTTCAAATAAGGCTTTTCGGATTTCATCAACTCTTTTAACTGGATCTTTAATTCCTTGGCAAACTGTGTGGGCAAACCAGAAGTTTCATATTTAGCAAATGGTATGACCTTACCAATAGGCGTACCGTTAAATACTTCCGGTTGAATAATACAAAAGTATGAAGCAGCACCGATAAAGAACACCATGGCATAGGATATGAGGTAATCATATTCCTTGGTCATTGTTCCAAAATAAATTATGATAAAATACACCACAAAGGATAACCCAAACAATATAAAGTTCAGGTTAATGGTTTTGAGCCATATCCTCAGATCAAAGTCCTCCTTATATGCTTTTACAAATTTCCAATAGGTGAAAATGCCGTATGCTATGACCAAAAGGGCCAGTAAATACCCAAAATAAGGGATTTCAATTATGGCTTGATCAATTTGTCCATTCTGTTTAAGGTATAATTTCCTTTCAAGGGGAAGAAAGATAAAAGCTCCATAGCTTACAAATACACAAATTACCGGTATAAAATGATATACATCCCTTATAGTGATCTTTTTGCCGCTTACTACATTCCTGACATAAAAGTAAAATATAGGTCCAAACAAGGCAAAAGGAATCTCGAAGGTAAATGTAATGGCGGTCTTTATCGTGTCACTATAGCCCGACCAGTACATGATAACATAATAGATCCCATAACCGAACATAAACAAAAAAATAGCGAACAACCTATTGGCATAGGAATAGCCCCTGTTTTTGATAAATAAAAAGATTCCCAAAAGAACCGATTGAAATGAAAAAAACAATAATAATATCTCCCAAATTGTCATTTTACAACTTTTAAATCCTTTAAAATTACTAATTACAACCCATATATTCCTGAAAATAAACAGGGTTAATGATTAAGCAAACCTGTTTTATTTTGTTAGAAGTGGCAAAATAAACATAGTCAGTTGGTTAATTTGGTTACATATTATAATATGTAACATTAAACCTTTATCACTAGCCTTACATTTGACAAATATCCAGTCGGTGAATATTCATTATAAAACACAACCGCCCATGAAAGTAGAGTACCCCTTCATTTTTATATATGTGTTAAATTTTGAATTTAAAATTTAATTATCCATTATTGGAATGAACATGTGGTTGAGGGCAATGTAAGATGACAACCGAACAGATTATGACTAACTAAATAGTGAACGAACCAAACCCACACACCACGTATATTTACAACGTACTGATTTTTTTTTTGGAAAAATTTTAAGAAACCAAAAGGTTGCGTATTATTACAACTGATTAGTTGCTTAAAATAGATAAGAATAATGAAACGAGACATCTTTCAAGCTATAGCAGACCCAACAAGAAGAGCAATACTTGTATTTATTGCCACCCAAGCGTTAACGCCCAATGCTTTAGCGGACGAATTTGACATGACCCGTCAGGCGGTTTCCAAACATATCAAGATCCTGAATGAATGTGAACTGTTGGAACAAAAAAAAATCGGCAGGGAAGTCTACTATCAACTTAAAGTCGGTAGAATGAAAGAAGTGGACAAATGGTTAGAACAATTCCGAAAAATATGGGAAGCCCGATTTGACCAACTTGACAATATATTATCAACGATTAAAAAACAGAAAAAATGAATAGCAATCCCCTATTCGATTTTTCCGTAAATAAGGAAAATAAAGCCATTCACATAAAACGTGAATTTGATGCCACCCATGAATTAGTTTGGAAAGCGTGGACAACAGCCAAACTGCTTGACCAATGGTGTGCTCCAAAACCTTACAGAACGGAAACAAAAACGCTGGATTTCCGTGAAGGTGGCTTCTGGCATTACGCTATAGTGAGCTCGGAAGGGAAAGACATTGGAGCCGGTATGATTACAAGAAAATTGAATTCCAAAAAATCATTACGGAATTGAGGGCCTTTAGCGATGAAAATGGAATGGTCATTCCGGAATTCCCACGTTCTGAATGCACGCTCACCTTCAATGTGACAAAAGGCAAAACACACGTAACGGTAACCGAGAAATACGGAAGCCCCAAAATGTTTGAAAAAATGGCAACAATCAGTCACAAAAAGGGCTTTTCACCACATCTTAAAAATTTGGACCATTTATTACTAACACTAAAAAACAAGAATATATGAAAAAAACATTATTATTTGACTTCACAGTCAACAAAGAAAACAACACGGTGAATGTAAAACGCGCATTTAACGCTGACCGTGAATTGGTATGGGAAGCGTGGACAAATCCCGAAATCCTTGATCAATGGTGGGCACCAAAACCGTTTCAATCCAAAACAAAAATTATGGACTTCAAAGTTAGCGGCCGTAGATTTTATGCAATGGTAAGTCCCGAAGGACAAGAACAGTGGGCAATTCAGAAATATACTTCCATTGATCCAAAAACCAATTTCAAATTTTTGAATGCTTTTGCAGACAAAGATGAAAATCCTGATTTGCCGGGCTCTGATTGGGATTTGACTTTTAGTGAACTAAGCGGAACTACAACCGTACATATCTCTATTTATAACGAATCCCGGGAGCGAATGGAAAACATGATCGCAATGGGCTTCAAAGAAGGGTTTACAATGACCTTAAATGAACTTGACACATTATTATCAACACTGAAAAAATGAAAAAAATGAGCAACCGAAATGTCATAGTAGAACGTGTTTTTGACGCTACCTTTTGGCAGATGTAAACAATGTATCTATTAAAGTTGCGAAATATAAAGGCCTAGATCGGGGAGACCTCTTGAAAACAATGAATATGGATATTGTTGGCTCATTAATTCCACAAAAAGTGTACTGGATAAAATTGCTGTAGAAAACACAGCTTTTGTGACCATTACATCAAAAGAGCGTATTGATCGAAAACTATGGAATCCTGTAGCCATTCGGGAGGCCATATATAATGCGATAGTACATAATGATTATACTCGTGAAATACCACCTAAGTTTGAAATATTTGACGATAGGATTGAAATAACATCTGCCGGTTCCTTACCGGACGGACTTAGCAAAGAAGATTTTTTTTGAAGGCGTTTCTATGCCGAGGAATAAGGAGCTAATGCGTATATACAGGGATTTGGATTTGGTAGGGCAACTAGGCTCTGGCGTTCCACGGATTTTAAAGAGCTACGGAAAGGAATATTTCCGGTTTATGGACAACTTTACCAGAATGACTTTTCCTGTTTCAGAAGGGGCAACCCCCAAGTCAAAAGCCTATTGAAAGGTGTTACTGGGGAGCATAATAGACAGGAATTACAAAATTGTTCAACCTATCGGATAGGAAAATACTTTAGGCAAAATTATTTACAGCCAGTGCTTGAGCAGGATTAATCGAAAAGACAATCCCGGACAAGCCAAAAAGCAGTAAACAAGAATATGGGTTAACGGAAAAGGGAAAGCAATTTCAATCTAATTAGAAGTACAGGTAAAAGTAATTCGGGTGAGATTTGCGATAGTCTTTGTTCATAAGTAGCTTATAAACAATAAATGAAAAAGATATTACCGGCTTAAAAAAACAGTACTTATTTTTTTTTCTCATTTGTACCTTACACCCTGTTATCCCCTGTAAAATAAGGAAAGTTACACATTGTATCGGCAAATAAGTCTTACTTTTATTGTAGCGTAAACGGTTTCCACAAACCAATTCAAATTTAAAAGCTATTTATAATGAAAAGTAACAAAATCAACATTATAGAATTCCCTTCAAACTTAGACCTTAAAAAAGAACTTTAGATGTCGAGCCGGGCGTGAAAGTGCTTCCCGAATGGTTAAAAAAACATCGTTTCCCCGAGCTTGTCAAACCATGTAATACCTATAAATTACCACCGCCCGAATATATCATGGACCTAGACACTACACTGCAAATGATGAACGTGGACAAGGTGGTTGCATATGCCAAGGAACAGGCTATATTACTTGCCAATGTAATTAAGGACACTCATTTTCTAATTGTTCTCGGGGGCGATTGCAGTATTTTAATAGGCAATGCCATTGCGCTGAAGCAAACCGGTAATTATGGTCTCTTTTTTCTTGATGGACATACCGACTATATTCCTTCCGAGCTTTCCCAGACTGCTGCAATTGCGGGAATGGACCTTGCTATAGTAACCGGGTTTGCACATGAAAAGCTGACCAATATTTATAACCTTGCTCCTTATTTAGATAAAAGCAACGTATTTTGTGTGGGCAACCGGGAGTACGGCCCCGATTATGTACAACCCATTTTGGAGTCCGGAATACCTTATTGCGACTTGGATAGGCTTCGTGCTAACGGACAAAAAAATACTGCGGAACTCTTTATTGACTTAGTTGAAAAAACAATCATGATGGCTTTTTTGTTCACTTAGACCTGGATATTTTAAACGATACCATCATGCCTGCCGTTGACAGTAGGCAACAGAATGGGCTTTCTTATAGCGAACTTTCTGCATTATTGGTGCCCTTGCTCCAACATACAAAGGCTGTTGGTATAGAATTTACCATTCTTGACCCTAATCTGGACAAGGACGGAAAATATACCTCCGATTTTGCAAACAATTTTATGGCCATATTGAACACTGCAAGACGCTAAAGCCATACTGCCTGCCAAGACCACACCATAAAACCGATTGCCAAGGGTTATTGGCAGTAATTGGTTCCTGCTTTGTAACGGTAAGGGCATGATTTTACAGTGGCAACACTTCCTTTTTTATACCCCTGTATTACTTTGTATGTTACTATGGCTTCTTGACCATTTGTATGTGTTATTTTATTTTTGCAAGACCTATTTTACTACTTTCTCCTATTACTTTGGGTTATTCACGTTCTACTTTGATGCTTGCACTTCGTACTTTGGTCTTTGAGGTAAGTACTTTCTCGCATATTCATAACACTTAACTATTTGCAGAAAATATTTCCATAGATGTTTTCTATACTACGAGGCTTGTAATAGATACTACTCTATGATAAATGTTTATTTTGATAGGTAAAAGCTATAATTTATCACTTATAATGCATATTTCTATTGTTGAAATGAATATTTCTTCACTTTGATTTTCTACTTTGATTGATGTAATTGATATATTTTGAAGAATAAATACATATTTTTTCTTACTTATGGTGCGTTTGTTCAGCAGGTTTTTTTGGTTTAAATAAGTCTTCTGGATGGTTTATTTCCTGGCTGTATTATTGAGTATAAATAGCTGTTTATTGCGCCTACATTTCCATATGCTATTTCCTCCTACATGGTTTTAGTTACCTATTGGTTTTCTATTGCATACGGATATATATCTGCTTGGCCCCAAAAACTATTTTATAGGGATGGTACTTCTTTTTATAATGGAAAAATTACAATGCCCTGTAGCTTTTATAATTGTATTTCTATGGGTTGTATGCTATTTTTTAGGGGAATTAAAAAGGCTCCTTTATCTTTTTTAAATGGTAATTCAATTTTTTTGTTGGTCCTTATGTATGCATTGGGCGTATACTCGTTTTTAGGGTTTAAATAGAGTATTACCCTTCTTTTTTCTTCATTATAAATTACTTTATCCATGCTTCCAGCATCCAATGTTATCAGCAATGCTTCTGGTGCTATAAAAACTTTGTTCCTTGCTGCCGTTGTAAGGCTCATTTCAACTTGTTTCTTTTCAGCTTTTATATTCCCTCCAAAAGAAACCCATCCAAAATTGGCTGTTTTGGTTAAATAGGAAGCCGAATTGACCGCATAGCCAAAAAACCCGGAGCCATAGTCGCCCGATAGATAATCTATTGCTAATGTTTGTGGAAACGAATGAAAAGCTGCCGGACCAAAACCGTCTTCTGTAATATTTGCTATGCCTCCCATTAACCCACCGTACCCAACTTTTAACAGGTAAAAATCGTTTGGCGAGTTTTGGTATGCTTTTAGTACGGGAATGGCGTTTAATGCCGACCCGTAATGGTGTATTTGGCGTTCTACCCTAGATAGTTTCCCGCCGTAGAGAAAGTCCCAATAACGCCGTGCATTTCCATTATAAGCCCAATGTGGCATGGTGGGCATATAGGCCAGTATTGCATTTAATGTAACATTGGCTTTGCCGGCATATCCAAAATAATCTGACCACATAAAGACTTCTTCCTGCCCTGTGGAATCCCATGGCATTTCGCTCCCAAATGGATAGTTTAACGATTTCCAATGATCGGCGCGTGCTTTCATTTTTTGTTCCAAGTCCAGGGCAAGTTCGTCCAGCCCTTCATGTTGTAGGTCTTTTAAAACGCAAAGAAACACGGTTCCTTCCATTTGTCCGAACTGTGCATAGTACGGTGCCAGTTTTGTCATGGCAATTGCGGTATGGTATGCCTGCTTTAAATACCAATTCCAAGGTTTCTCTGTAACCAGTTTGGTATGGTATCTTGCCAAGCGGTACATAACCCAGTAAGCCGCGGTTACATGGGGGTAGTTGTAAGACCTCCCGGGGTCGTTGGCATGCTTATGGTTCCAGGCGGCCCAGGTTTTATAGTTAACCGTATCGTTATATGTATTCTTTGGCATGCTGTCGGGCTGGTAATAAAACATACTTTTTTTAACGCCATACTTATTTTTACCGTCGGCATATTGTATACCGCCCCAAAGTGTTTTATGTACAAAGCCTGAAAGCTTTTCTATTTCGTCTTTATCGGGTTGTGCATACTGCTTCATCATGGCTGCCAGCCAACTTCCTGCCCCTCCTTCATCGCTCAGGCCTGCTATCCATGCACGGCTGTCTTGTGCTACTTGTTGTTTTGCTTCATAGTCGTAAGAAATTACAGATGGAGCGCGGTTAAAGGGATCTTTCTCATTATCGAACCATTGTTTGGTGGTTAAAAAATTTCCCAGGTTGGCTATTACTTCTGCTTCGGGCTTGATTATTTTATAATTGATTGTTTGCTGCTTTCCGTCTTTATACTCGATAACAATACGGGCACGCCCCCATTGTTGTCCTTCTACCATGTACTCTACGTAGCCGTTTTTCAATGTTTCTTTTTTACGAATTGAAACTGCTCCTTCTGGCTTTATCGTTATTTTTTTTACTTCCGAAGGACTTTTTACAAACAGGCGTCCGTCTACATCCTGCGGTAGTACATATCCAGGAATACCAACGGCTACCGGCATTTTATTTTTTAATACTGTTTGCTGGATTTCCCTAATATTTTTTGCCAGCACGAATTTTATGGCAAAATCTCTTTTTTCTCCCGGTTGCAACACGGTAGATGTGGGCGTGTTCCATTGTTTAACGCCCTTCCATTGGGTTTCTGCATAGGCTTTGCTCAATGGCATCCATTCATGGAAACCTTCAAAAACGATACTTCTTCGAGTTGGGTCGTTCAACAAGGGCCTATAGGCCTGAAAAGGCATGTTTTCTTGGGGAAGTACAAGTAATGCCGTACCTTTTCCGTTTAAATGCTTTACCTCCAAATACCCTGCGTCCATGCCTATATAGGGGTCGAAGAACACATTGTCTGCATGTGCTTCGTCCAGCGATTTTCCTTCCAATATATTATTGAAAACCATAGGAATGCCCAATGCTCCTATTTCCACGCTTTCTTTTCCGGGATTTGTCAATACAAACCGCAATACCAAGTCTCCGTTATCATTTTCGTAATAACGTTTTATGCTTAACGGAATGTCTTTTGGGAAGGTGTTTGCCATGTCTGAAGCTGCCAAAATATTTCCTTCGGAAGAAATTTGGCTTACCGGCTTTCTTGTATATGCCGATGAATAATCTTTCCATTGACCTTGGCCCGTTTTGAGCATTAAATTGATATCGCCCAGGTGGTATAGGCTGTCTTTATCCCTAATTTTTAACCGTTCCCCGGGTGTAAAGTTAAATGTGGTATCTTCTGCGGGAGCCAATCCGGCCACTGTTTGTGATGCCTTTACCAATTTTAAATGAAACTGGGCAGTTTTTACTTCAACAAAACCTTTTTCGACCCCCAAAGTGGAAGGCCTGCCGGTAATGTTATCCCAATACTCTTGAGAGTGCCCTTTAAAAGCAAGCACCATGAATAGTATAAGAATAAGGCTTTTTTGTAACCGTTGGTTTATCATTGTTTTGTGGCTTAGGTGGTTAACTTTATAGTTTTATTGCTCTTTTAGGGAAACATCCAAATATACCGAGTAACGGCCATAGGTTTCGTAGAAAGGTTTGTAAAGAACTCCGTCTATGGTAAATTCCAGTTTTTCTGGATTTCCTTTAATGGCTTTGCCCATTTCTTCTACATTAAAAGTTACTTTACGCCATGCTGTACGGGGTTCTGTTTCTTGGGCCGCGAGCAAAACGGGTCCGTAAAACAAACTGGCAATATTTTGTTGGTCCATTACCGGTTCTAAATGAAACTGGAACGGCATGCGCAACTCGACGGTATCTCCATCCTTCCACTTGCGGTTTATGGAAAGATAGGTTCCCGGTACTGCCCGAACCTTTTCTTGTTTTCCGTTTATCTTAACAAAAAAGCCTTTGGTAGCCCAATGTGGCACACGGACATTTAAAGCAAAGCTTCCGTTGCCCTTTATTGTCAACTTGGTAAAATCTTCTTTTGGAAAGGCAGTTGTTTGTTGCACGGTTATGCTCTTTTCTGTCCATTTTAAAGTGGAAGGAACATACAGGTTAACGTATAAAGCATTGTTGTCTTTGTTTTTAAAGTAAATTGAATTTTGAAGTTTTGTACTGCTTTCAAGGGCTGTGCCGTTGCAGCACGTAAACCCGGTCATGTTGGGGTTTCCAAAGTGCTTTACCGAGCCTGGCCTTAACGGAACATGGTATGTATTGGCAGGCGTGTTTTTTGCTACCGAAGCAAGGATGTGGTTATAGAGTCCGCGTTCGTAATAATCCATTAATTCTCCACGCTGGTCGAAAAGGAACAGGTTTCTAGTTAATTTAAGCATGTTGTACGTGGCACAAGTTTCGTTTTGTCCACCTGCCGAGAACCCATTTTGGTATAGGGTGGCCGGCTGGTTTGTAAAGCATTCGGCATTTGCCGGGTTGCGGGCGCCTGCCACACCACCGATGCTGTACATATAGTCGTTTGTGGTTTTATACCAAAAGTTATCGGCCACCCGATAGTATTCTGGGGCATGCGAATCGCGGTACATTTCAAGCGCCCCCATTATTTGTGGGATGTGCTGGTTGGCATGCAGGCCACGAAAAGTATCGACGTTTTTGGCCAATCCATGAGAATGCCCTGCATTGCCATAAAATACTTTGATATTGTCGAACAATTGAGCCGTTTTTAAATAATTATCGTCTTTTGTTATTCTGTACAAACGTGCCATGGCCTCGTTCATCCCTCCAAATTCCCCTGCTATGTATCTGTTCCACATGCTAATAAGGGTACTGGTTGGGAGTTTGCTCAATCTGGCATAGACCCAGTCTCCCATTCCCTTGGCTATCTCTAAAGCCTTTTCGTTGTTGCTTACTTCGTAAACATCCATCAACCCGGCAATGATTTTGTGCAGCGTATAATAGGGTGCCCATACTTGAGTATCCTGCCCACCATAGGTAGCCCCGTTCTCCAACATAATAAATTGGTCGGGCGGATAAGCACTGATAAAGCCTTTTCCCCAATTCCAGTAATCGGTACGGATACCGTTTATGCTTAAATTGGAATTATAGTCTGTTTTTCCCGGACCCGGTGGCACCGCTGTTGGATCTACTACATGCTTGCCCCCTGTTGTTTTAGGGTTGCCGGACATTTGCGATAATTGGTACAAGGTATTTACCATATACTGCATTTTATTGGCAAAGTTTTGCTGTAACTCTTTATTGTACCCCGTACTTGCGTATGCTTGGGCAATGGCCGTTAAATAATGCCCGGTTGCATGCCCGCGCAGTTTTGTTTCTTGAGAATCCCATACGCCCAATGGCTCTGCTCCTTTTGGTTGTTCCTGCCCAAAGGCATTACGGAACATGTACAAAAAGGCGTCTGGATTGGTATTGGCCAAAGTATTTATAAACTTGTCCCTGTTTTCAATAAATTTTGTGCTATGTCCATGAAGATCGGCATTTAATGTAACCTGATTTAAGTTAAAAGCCGCTAGTGTACGTTTTGGTGTGGCAAGATTTCCTGCTTCTTTTACCGTTACAATGGCTTTGGGCGTTATGGCGGTTCCTGCAATATGCCCTGTTACCGTATATTTACCTGCTTTTAGTACTTTATTGTTGTCTTTGGGTGCCGGCCAAAGAACCCGTGCCCTTTGTTCTTGAATCCCGTCTTGATAAACGGCCTTTACATAACGTGGTAACCTTGGAAGATACCCTACCGTGGTTTCTACTTGAATATCTGGGACAGCGGTTATGTACTTATTGTATAGTTGTGGGGTATCTTTGGAAAAAACCGGAAGGTTGTCTTCGGGCTCTTTCCGTTCGTTTACAACGGTTTCTTCGTTGTGTAGGGCGTTGTTGTAAATTCTTTCAGCTTGTTGTTGGCTTAAAGGGATGCGGTACACCCTAAAATCATACAATTTTGCTTCTAAAAGGGACTCCCCAATGTAAAGTGTGTTCTTTTTGGCCGAATTGCTATTGAAAACCTCTTGTAACTCTAGCGCTATGGTATTGGTTTGGCCGACCAATTTCCCATTGACATAGGTGCGCAAGGATTTTGAAGGGGTATCTAAAACTATGGCAATATGGTACCATTTATTAATCTCCAAGGCCGGAGAATTGGTTTTGTATTTTTTTCCAGTTGAAGTAGTAATTTCGGTTAAAAAACCATTTTCGTTGTTGGTTCCAACAGGTGCAACAAGAAAATGCGCGTTTTTATGGTTTACAAAATTAAAAAAGTATTGCTCTTTTTGGTCGGAATTTAAGTAAACCCAACCTGCAACACTGATTGACTCTTCGGCAGATACTACTTCTCCGGGAATTGAAACATATGCTTTATCTGCTAAAGAAAGTACGGTTCCAAACTTTTCATCATCAACAAAGGCATGCTTTTCTCCATGTATTTCACCATGTAGATTGTTACGGGACCAATCTTTTGCATTGCCGTTAAAAACATAACGGGCAATCAATCCTGTTTCTCCAATACCATCCAGTATCTGGTCTCCGCTTTGGGCTTTTGTTATGGTTGTATTGAACACACAACTGCATAACAGCAAGTAAAATAGTAACTTATATGGTTTCATAATGTTAGCTTGGTTTTCTTTAATTCTTTATAAATGGTTTCATTTTTATTCTTCGTTTGCATATACCTTGTCCCAAGAAGGTGGTTTTACGTCCAAGAGTTTTTCTACAAAAAAGTCTTTTCGTTTTTTATCGCCAAATGTACCTCCTGCGGAATGAGACATTCCCGGAACGACCACCAGCTGGAAGTCTTTTCCGGCTTTTATCAATGCATTTGCAAACTGATAGGTAGATGCGGGGTCTACATTATCGTCTACTTCACCTACAATCAACATTAAATCGCCTTGCATCTTTGAAGCGTTTTCAATATTGGAACATGCTGCATATTGTGGTCCTATTGGGTAACCCATCCATTGTTCGTTCCACCATATTTTATCCATTCGGTTATCGTGACAACCACAAGAAGCTACGGCTACATCGTAAAAATCGGAGTTAAACACCAATGCTCCCCCAGCGCTTTGCCCTCCGGCAGAAGTTCCTCTAATTCCAACCTTATCGATATCCATATACGGGTATTTTTTGGCTGCTGCTTGCATCCATAGTTTTCTATCGGGGAAGCCAGCATCTTTAAGGTTTTTCCAACAAACATCCTGGAAGGCTTTCGATCGGTTAGAGGTCCCCATGCCGTCTATCTGTACCATGATAAACCCTAACTCTGCCAATGGCGACATGGACCAATAGTAACTTTGAAAGCTTTTTGGCACAAAAGAATCGTGTGGTCCTGCATAAATGTATTCAATAATGGGGTATTTTTTTGACGGGTCGAAATTTGTAGGCCGGACGATGATACCCCAAATGTCTGTTTTGCCATCCCTGCCTTTAGCGTTAAAAACTTCGGGGTACTTCCATCCCGTTGCCAAAAGCTTGGATATGTCTGCCCTTTCCAATTCTTTGATCAACTCCCCGTTTTTGTCTTTCAGCAAGGTTATTGGCGGTGCATCGACCCTTGAATATTGGTCTATGTAATAACTGTTCTTTGTTGAAAAGTATACTTTATGGTTGCCATTTTCGGTAGTGAAACGTTTAAAGTTCCTGCCATCAAAATCTATTCTACAATAATGTTCGAAATACGGATCCTGGTCTTTGTCCAAGCCGCTTGCAATAAAATAGATTTGTTTTTCTTCATCGTCTACCTTTACAACTTCGCGAACGGGCCAGTTCCCTTTGGTAATCTGCCTTATTAGCTTGCCGGTCTTTCCATTGTATAAGTATAAATGGTTCCACCCATCTCTTTCGGAAGCCCAGATAATCTGTTCGCCATTATTTACATCGTATCTGTATTTTTTCCCGCTGTAATCAATAAAAGTTGGGCTTTTTTCATCTACTAAAACCTTCACGTTTCCAGTATTGGCATCAATGTTTATTATACTGTAGCGTTGGTGACCGCGCTCATTGTATTCGAAAGTAAAGGCACTGCTGTCTTTACGCCATGTTATGTTTCCTAAATGGAATTGCTGCTGAAATAAATCGGTAGGGATATATAAATGTTTGCCATTTTCCACATGAAATAATTGCGGGCTCTTAAAAGCCACCTGATCGCCGGGTTTTAAATAATCCCTGGATTGTAGTTTTGGCTGTAATTGGTCTTTGGGACTTGACTCGACAAAATAAATTTTATGGTCTTCTGCCGGGCGCAATTTATAGGCCATGATTTTTTTACTATCGGGCGCCCATTTTATTTGCCATGAATAGTAATACCCTTTAGACCCATCAAAGCTGAGCTGCTTTTCTTCTTTTGTATCGAGGTTTTGCACGTATACGTTATAATTTTTAATAAATGCGGTATACTTTTTATCAGGAGAAATTACCGGCTCCCCTTTTCGTTCATCATCCCTTTCGCCCCAATAACGGTTGGTGGCTTTCCTTTCAAGTTTCTTTATGATTGTTAATTTATAATTGGCAAGGTTGCAGGAAAGTTCTAAACTATCTGTTTTAAAATTAAGTTGGTCTTCTTTAAATTTTAAGTCATGTATATTGATAGCACCTGGTTGAATAGTATCTTTATTTAAAACAGAAAGACTTTTTGCCAATTTTGTATGATCGAAGGCCAGTTCTTGTCTATTTTTTGAGGCGTTTACCTTTATATACTCATCTCCTTTTTCTGTTTTGTTGACATACCAAAATAGATTGTCATCTTGCCAATGAAAATCTGTTGGCGCATTATATACTTTATCCCTAAACAGCGTATCTACAGCCACAGATCTTTTATAATCGGCAATTGATCCTTGGGCATTTGTCCAAAAAGATGTAAAAAGTGTTATTATAACACATATTTTGCGGGCACAAGTTTTTATTGTATACATAAGCATAAAACTATGCATAAAATGCATAAGAAGTTTGAAGAATATTAGCAAAAAGTCATACTATCTTAACCGTTGAAACTCTAATTGTAAGTTTGATGAGGTATTCTGGTATTATAATTTTGAACATATAAATGCTTTTTTTCTACATCTGAGTCAATAATTAACCATTATCAATAGTATATTACCCAAATATGACATATGATTCCTTTTTTTGATTAATATTGTTTTAAATACAACCTATAAATGAAAGTCCTCCCGTTTAAGATACCAAAACCCGAGCAAGAAGCATTGGTATACCAAGAAGACCATGAAGTGGTTTTTTACGACCAATTGCACCAACATGAAGAAATCCAGATTAGCTTTATTTTAAAAGGTAGCGGGACTTTGGTTGTTGGAGATTCTATTAACACCTACCATAAAAACGATATTTTGGTTATTGGGGGCAATGTTCCGCATGTATTTAAAAGTGATGTTGAAGCCTCTGACATGTCTATTATGTACACGCTATTTTTTACCAAAAACGCTTTTGGAAAGGAGTTTTTCCATATTAGCGACATGGAGACTGCAAAAGATTTTTTTACAAACGCAGCATACGGCATGAAAATTTCGGAGGATCATAAAAAGATTGTCAAAATCTTCAAAAAATTACAATACCAGAGTAAAATAGAGCGCATTGCCTCTCTTTTAAAAATAATAAACCAAATTATAGCCATTGAGCACGCTCCACTTTCTTCTTTTATATACGGAAAAAAATATACCGACGACGAAGGAAAGCGTATGCGTGCCGTTTTTGAACATGCCATGGAAAACTACCACAACCAAATAACCTTAGAAGAAGTGGCCGATAAGGCCAATATGACCAAAAATGCGTTTTGTAGGTATTTTAAAAAGCGTACCAATAAAACCTTTTTTCAGTTTTTAATTGAAATACGTATTGAAAACGCCTGTAAACTTCTTTTTAGGAACAAAGAAATGTCTATTGCCACTGTTTCTGAGCTTTGTGGTTTTCAGAACATTACAAACTTTAACAGAAAATTTAAAGAACTTAAAGGTATAACGCCTTCTCAATACAGAACCCAATATTAAACGTTTATTTAATGCAAAAAGACGGATGAAACATCCGCCTTTTGGAGTGAAAAATCTACTTAAACTAACTCAATTATTATAAAATTAATATCCCGGGTTTTGTTTTAGGTTTGAATTGGTATTTAATTCTTCCAGACCTATAGGAAAAATAATGGTATGATCGCCTTGCGGTGTATGGTTGTACCAGTTCTTGGTTTGAAATACCCCAAAACGGATTAAGTCGGTTCTTCGGTGTGCCTCGGCAGCAAATTCCCAGCCCAGCTCATCTAGAAAACGACCGTATTGCACCGGCGATTGATTGCCCGGGGCATCAATGCTTCCATCTTCTGCCAAGGTTCCGTATTCTACTGTGGTATTGCCTTCCAGTTCTGCACCCGTTACATTGGCATCAGCCGGACTGTTGAAAGAACGCATGCGTACATCTGTTACAATTTGAGCGGCTTCCCCACTTTGCCCGGTTCTCAACAAACTTTCGGCTTTCATCATTAATACTTCGGTGTAACGTAAAAAAGGAAAGTCATTATTAAGTGCGCCTGTGGCTCCCGGTTCAATTTCGTATTTGCCACAACGGAAACCATCGGTAAAATCGCAATTGAATATACTAGGCATTTCCTTCACCAAGGTCATAACCACGCTACCATCTGTAGCGTTTAGCTGGTCGCCCATTAGCCAAGTGTCTGCCAATCTATTATCGGTAGCTTCATAACTATCAATAAATTGCGGGTTACAACTGGAGCCGCCCCATGGTTGGGCTTCCATATCGAACACCAAACGATGATCTGGCAACAGCATCTTCATATGTGCACTCCATTCCTGCGCATATATTTGATCGTAAGGAACTGCAAAAACCATTTCGGGGTTTCCTTCATTTTGGGCACTAAATATATCTCGGTAATTATCTGAAAGTGTGAATTCCTGACTGTTAATTATTTCATTGCAGGCTGCAATACATTTTTCCCATTGCGGCGTTCCGGTATAGACTTCGGCATTTAAATATACTTTTGCCAATACGTGATAAGCCGCCCATTTTGTCATACGTCCATATGTAGAGCCGTCAACGGTTTCTGTTAACGAAGGAATGATTTCTGTTAGCTCGGATACAATAAAATCGTACACTTCCTGACGTGTGTTCTGTGTTGGAATTTCGTCGCTATAACTAGCAATAATGGGCACGTTGCCATGAGTATCTATCAACATAGAATAATACAAAGCCCTTAAAGCCCTCATTTCTGCAATAATGCTAGCTGCCTGTTCTTCTGAAACGGGCAGGTTTCCAGATTCTATCTGTAAAATTACCCTATTGGCACTATTGATACCATTAAAACAAGTAATCCATGTATTTCTGGGCTGCCATTGGGTATTATCCCATTGATGGAAGTGCATACGTTTATATGTTCCGCCATCGTCCCAACCGTTGGGTCTTGTGGGGGTTACAATCATATCGGCAGGTTCTTCCTGAACATCAAAATATCCTTGCCAACCCATAATAAATCTTAATGGCGTATAAGCCGAAGCCATTACTGCAACGATATCGGAGTCGGCCGGAACAAAAGAATCTTCGGTAACTTCTGAAAATACTTCTTCATCTAAATTGGTGCACCCTATAGTTGTACAAGAAACGATTAGTGCAAGAGCCAAAAATTTTATGATAGAAGGAGTTAAATAACTTGTTATATTTTTCATCGTTTTAAATTTTATAATGTGAAATTAATTCCTAGTGTAAAGGTTCTTGTAGAAGGATATTTGTCCCGCTCGTCGTTGCCTGGTGCAAGTCCATCCCTATTCACTTCTGGGTCTATCCCCTTGTATTTGGTAAAAGTAGCAAGGTTGAGTCCCGAAAAGTAGATCCGGAAACTATCGGTAAATTTAAGTGCATCCTTTGGCAAGGTATACCCCAGGGTAACATTGTCTATTTTTAAAAAATCGCCGTCTTCCACATAATAGCTTACATACCGCTGTACATCGTTTAAAACAGCTTTTCCGTATACTTCATCAAAAGCAGAATCCAGTACATTGTAGCTCACTGTTGGGTTTTCGTAGAACATGCGGGAGAAGTTCAGGATTTGATAATCCATTGCCCCGCGTAAATTAATGTTGAAGTCCCAGTTTTTATACCTTACTGTATTGTTCCAACTGTAATAAGCGGTTGGAAGCCCGTTTCCTAAAACCTGTCTGTCTTCGGTAGTAGCCTCGGTGGCTGGGATAATGTCGCCTTCGGGAGTTTCAATAAGGAAAATTCCCTCATCCGTGATGTCCACACTTTTTAAACCGAAGAAATTCCCGATAGGCTCTCCTTCTTTTACCCGGTGTGTTTCAATTTGAATGGGCTCTCCGGTATATCCTTGATCAAAGAAATCGTTGGTTAGCTGAAATTCATCATTAGACAACGAAATAACTTCGTTTGTGTTTTTTGAATAAGTAAAATTGGCGGTCCATGTAAAATTTTCCGTTTGGAACGGTATTACGTTCAGCAAAACTTCCAAACCAGAGTTTTCCAGCTCGGCAACATTTGCAGCTATGGTTCCGTAAAAATATGGAGGTGTTGGTACGCTATAATCATACAAGGCGCCTTCTGTCCTTCTTCTATAATAATCGATAGCACCGCTTATACGGCTATTTAAAAAGCCAAAATCCAGCCCGAAGTTGAGTTCTTTTTTCTTTTCCCACCGTAAGTTCGGGTTGGCGTTTCTAGAAGGCACCAACTCACGTATCCAGTTTCCGTTGTTTAAAAAGTAATCGCCATAAGTTAGCCCACTTAAAGATTGGTAATTTTCTCCTGCATTAATCCCGGTAATACCGTAACCTGCACGAAGTTTTAAATTGTCTACCCAGTCAACATTTTCCATGAAAGCCTCTTGGTCTATGCGCCATCCGGCGGAAATTCCCGGGAAATTCCCCCATTTATTGTCTTCTCCAAAACGGGAAGAACCTTCGTGGCGTAAACTGGCAAGCAACAAATAACGATCATCATAATTATAAGTTACCCGCCCAAAGAAAGCGATTAATTTATCTGAATATTTATCGCTTCCCATTCCGGCTTCACCAAGTTGCAAGCCTTGTCCGGAACCAATATTGTTATAGGTAAAACCATCTGTTGGGAAACGCCTGTTGGTTGCCCAAAAGCCTTCGGTTACATTATCTTCATAATTGTACCCAGCCAAACCTGTTACGGTATGCTTGCCAAAAGTTTGTTTATAATCGAGCGTTAATTGCCCGTAATTTCCCCTATAATCATTTGTGCCCCTTGATGCAAAACCGTCTTGTGCATATTTTACAGTAGAAACATGGTTTTTGGTTTGATAAAAACCACGGATGTTCGAGTTCCCTTTTCGTGTATAAAGTCCTTTTAAGGTGAGGTTATCATTAAAATCGTAACTCATGCTAAAATCGAAACGTACATTTCTATAACGGTTCTCCCCAATGGTTTCTTCAATATAGCCTACAGGATTATCGTAAAAATAAACATCCCTTTCGTACCAATTTCCATTTTCGTCATAAATTGGTTCGGTGGGATTGCGTATAATGGCCTGTCTGTATATGTAAGGATCGAAACTGGTGCCATCGCCAAGGGCATTGTATACCTGTTCACTGGCGATCATGGCTATATTTGTTTTCAATTTATTATCGAACATGGCATGGTTAACACTAATCCGACCCGTGTATTTCTCTGTTTCAGATTTAAGAAATATTCCTTCCAAATCACGGTAATTTATAGAAGCTGTAATATTGGTAGCATCGTTCCCTCCTCTAAAAATCACGTTATGTACCTGGCTAAGTGCATCTCTGGTAATTTCATCGAGCCAATCGGTATCAGATCCAAAATCTTGCAGGTTTGCCCCCACAAAACTATAGCCTTCGGCATACTTTTGCCGTAATTCATCGGCATCAAGAAAATCCATCTGCCTTGCTATAGTAGACAAAGAAGAATACCCATTGTATTCTATGGTAGGTTTGGCATTGTAATTCCCTTTTTTGGTGGTAATGATAATAACGCCATTGGTTCCCCTTGTACCGTATATTGCAGTAGCAGAACCATCTTTTAAAACATCAATAGACTCAATATCTTCCGGGGCTACAGTGCTTAAGCTCCCAGGAACGCCATCTACCAAAACTAGCGGATCGGTACCCCCGGTAAGCGATGAAATACCCCTTAATTTTACCTGAGACCCTTGTGTTGGGTCTCCGGAAGGCGCAGAAATGGTCAATCCGGCAACTTTACCCTGAATAAGTTGTGCGGCATCTTTTACGTTCCCCTGTACAAAATCTTCAGATTTTACCGTTGCAACAGCGCTGGTTACATCGGCCTTTTTCTGGGTACCATAACCTATGACCACCACTTCGTCCAGTTCCTGTAAATTATCTTTTAAAATAATATCGAGTGAAGTTTTATTTCCAATTGGGGCTTCATAAGTTTCAAAACCAATATATGACACCACAATGGTTGAATTGGCAGCACTTACATTTAGTTGAAAATTCCCATCAAAATCGGTTACAACCCCGTTTGAAGTATTTTTTTCTGAAACCGATGCCCCAGCTATGGGAATCCCGTTTTCGTCTCTTACAATTCCCTTTATATTTTGTTGTGAAAAAGAAGAAAAAGAGGTCAAAAAGAAAGCCAGTACGTAAAGCAATTTGTATTTGTTAAAATTACTTCCATGTATAGCTCCAATGGATGAATTGGTTTGTTCCATAATTAATAATTTTACTGGTTAAATTGTTAGTTTTTAAATAGATAAAACAACCTATGTGATGTACATAAACTGCTTTTTCTTATTACGTGTTAGTTTAACACTTGTAAAATTATGACTATAAATGTTAAAGAATATTTAAATATTAGCATATACTAATACTATATTATCTAATACTTAAAGAAAGACATGTAAAATAGAAGAAAATACATTAATATATATTAAAAAAAAGAAATATCTCAAAGTAAAAAATAAGCTGATAATATTTTATTAGCATTGGTTAATATTGACCGTGTTTTATATAAACCCAAACATTATATTTACAATTTCCGGCACACTTAAACCAATTTACATTAAATGAAGAAACCTTATTACCTCCTGATATTCCTTACAATTATTGCAAATAATTTAAGCGCTCAAAAAGGCAATATCTTAATTAATTATACGGTATCCATAATAGACCCTGAGCATCATACATTCCAAATGGAACTTGAGTTAAAGGGTCTTGACAAAGATACCATACAACTTAAAATACCAAATTGGACACCGGGTTATTATCAATTTAAAGATTACGCATCGACCATAGAAAACATAAGTGCGGAGCGTAAAGATGGAACTGCCATTCTAGTTGAAAAAATCAACAAAAATACTTGGCAGATCATTAAAAAAGTACAGGATGCTATTTATATAAAATACAATGTAAAAGCCGAAAAACAGTTTGTTGTCGATAGCTTTATGGATGCTACGCATGCATATATAATACCTGCAAACAATTTTTTGTACCCCGAAGGCTATTTAAACAATGAAGTACAAATAAATATCAACCGTGGAGAATCTATAAAATGGCACAACATTGCTACGGGCCTTACATTGGTAAACTCTAAAACAAGTACATACCGTGCAAAAAATTTCGATTTTTTATATGATTGTCCAATTTTAATTGGTAATCTAGACGAATTGCCTTCATTTGAAGTAAAAGGAATTCCCCATAAATTTATAGGTTACAAACTTGGCGATTTTGATGGTGCAGATTTGATGAATAGGCTACAAAAAATAATTGAAGCCGCCGTGGACATTTTTGATGATATTCCGTACAATCAATATACTTTTATCGGGATTGGGCCCGGTCGGGGTGGAATAGAGCACTTAAACACTACTACTGTAAGTTTTGACGGAAACCAGCTTACATCGGAAGAAAGCATTAACCGTACCTTAAATTTCTTGGCACATGAATATTTCCACCATTACAATGCAAAAAGAATTAGACCATTCGAACTGGGCCCGTTTGATTACGAAAATGGCAGTAAAACAAACCAGTTATGGATAGCCGAAGGCTTGACCGTTTACTATGAATATATAATATCGAAAAAATCGGGAATTATAGATAAACAAATATTTTTCAACGACTTAGAATCACATATCAATGCAGTGGAAAGTAATCCCGGACGGAAACATCAATCTTTGGCTCAGGCCAGTTTTAATACATGGAAAGATGGCCCATTTGGAAACTTAAAAGATGAAAAAGGTAAAACCATTTCTTATTACGACAAAGGCCCCATTGTTGGGCTTTTCTTGGACTTTGCAATTAGAAACGCTACCCATAACGAGAAATCCCTTAACGATGTAATGAAAACATTGTATTGGAAATACTACAAAGAACTTAATAGGGGCTTTACCGAAGCAGAATTTCAAACTGTATGCGAAACCATTGCCGGGGTCTCACTAGCAAAAGAATTTGAATATGTTTATACCACCAAGGAATTGGACTATAACAAATATTTAAACTATGCCGGCCTAAAAATTGAAAAATCCAGTGATGCAAATGGTAAGGTCGCACTTTATAGGATCAAGGAAATAAAACAACCGTCAGCGCTTCAGAAAAAAATACAAGGTGCATGGTTGCAACAATAACCATACACCTTCTGTTTTGTCTATTTTATTTTTATACCGAAAACCAATTATTCAGGCGAGATAACCCCTATCCAACCACCCCCAGAATGCATGGAAATATCCAATCCGTCGGTTGATGAGATTGTTTGTTTTTTAACCGAATAGTCTTTGGCAACTTTATCAGAATTTATGCCATCTTCAAACCAAACAATGTTGTATTTCTTTTTTGAATCTAAAAAGGACATGTCTATTTTAAAGTCGCGCGGGGTTTCATCGGTTAGTCCGGCCACATACCAGGTGTCTTTATTCTTTCTGGCCAAGACTAAATAGTCTGAAATTTTTGCTTCGATCACCTTTGTATCTTCCCATGTGGTTGGTATTCTGGATATAAACCCGGTACTTTCTGGATTGTTGTAATAATTGGACGGGCTGTCTGCCAGCATTTGCAAAGGGGCCTCGAACATTACATATAGGGCCATTTGGTGGGCACGGGTACCCAATGTCATTGGCCTGTTAAAGCGAACGGCATAATTATCTTGATGTGCATTGTCCATACCACCTGGCGTATAATCCATTATCCCGGCAGTCATTCTTGTAAAGGGAAGGGTTAGGTCGTGCTCTGGTGTAATTTTATCGGTCCATTTATTATTTTCCAATCCTTTTACGGCTTCATAATTAATTATGTTCGGGTAAGCCCTGCGCATGCCCGATGGCTTCATTCCTCCATGATAATCTACTAGTAAATGGTGCTCGGCAGCCGTTTTGGCCAAACGCTCGTAAAAATTTGTTACGTATTGGTCGGCTCTTTGTATAAAATCGACCTTTACCCCTTTTATCCCCCATTTTTCGTACTGGGTTAAAAGGGCTTCCATATTGCTGTCTAAAGGCCGCCATAGGCTCCAAAGTATAATGCCCACATTTTTTTTCTTGGCATAAGCCGTTAAAGATTCCATGTCTATATCCGGGTTGGGCTCCATTACATTTAAAGTAGATTTAGACCATCCTTCGTCCAATATTATGTACTCCAAACCAAATTCAGCGGCAAAATCTATGTAATATTTATAGGTCTGTGTATTTAAACCACTTTTAAAGGGCACATTGTAAACATTGTTTGCATTCCACCAGTCCCATGCTACTTTTCCGGGTTTTATCCATGTAGTATCTTTTATTTTTAAAGGTGATGCCAACTGGTAGACCAAATTATTTTCTACTATTTGCTTGTCGTTTTCCGAAATCATAAACAAACGCCAAGGAAAAGTCCTTGCCCCGGAAGTTTTTGCAATATATGGAGCCGCTTCTTTTATTTTCTCCAACCGGTCCTGATCTTCTTTTAGTGGTTCGGTGCTTAAAACATAGTTGGGAAACAAGCTTTTAAATCCTTTTTCTGATTTTTCTAAAAACAGGTTTGGGTAATCGTATAAATCTGCCTCTGTTATGGATACACTCTCGCCCCGTTTATTGGTGAAAAGTGTTGGTAGTGCCGCAATTGTTTTAGGTTTTATTTCTGAAACTTGTGTTTTTGTGTAGTAATTTTCAAAATGCGAAATCAATTGTTTTTCTTCAGGTAAATAGCATTGATAATCTGACGGGAAAGAAACATCTATGCCTTCGTCCATTACTTCATCATTGCCTTTAAGTTTGGAAACAAAACGGTATGCTACACCATTGTTGTATGCCCGGACCTCAAAATTAAAATCATCGTAATTTAAGGTAAGTAAGTTATAATGATCCGTAATCCTGCTGGATTTGGTAGGCACAATGGCAGTAATTTCATTGCTGATTTCTTCAACGTTACTATCGTTAGGCTCTTTACCCTGTCCAAAAGTTTTTCCGGAAGCAAACTTCATTTTCGGACTAATATTTTCAACCAAAACATTTCCGTTAAGGTAAATCTTTAAATTAAGGCCTTTCTCGTGTGTTACAGCTACTTTAATGTGGGTGTTTGGGGAACTGAGGTTCTGCTGGGCAGCGACTGAACCTATAAAAAGCCACCCAAAAAGGCAGCATAAAAGTGTTTTCATTATAATTATAAGTTTTAAGTGTGGTTATTGGCTGGCTAAATTTATTAATTTTAAAATTAAACATTCAATATTTGCATTGGTTTATATTTTTCATACCATGCCTCATGCTATACCCCACGACAAACAATTGTTGATTATCAGTTTATTAAATATTTTGAAAATATTTTAATAAGCTACATAATCTGTACGCACAAAAAAGAGGCTGTCTAAAAAGCTGTAAACCCTGATGTCATGCTGAGCCTGTCGAAGCATAATTCGCTGAATGTCAACAAGTATTCGACAAGCTCAGACTGACAAAACAAGTTTAAATAGGGCTTTTTAGACAGCTACCTTTTCATAATTGTTTTTTAATAAATTACTTTGTTAAATCAAAGCGGTCAAGGTTCATAACCTTGTTCCAAACAGCTACAAAATCGTTTACAAACTCTTTTTCGGCGTCCGAACTTCCATAAACTTCGGCCAAGGCACGAAATTCGGAATTAGAACCAAAAATAAGATCGGCCCGTGTAGCGGTCCATTTTAATTCCCCCGTTTTTCGGTCACGTCCTTCAAACACTTCTTCATTATCTTCCGAAATTTTCTCCCAAACCGTACCCATATCTAGCAGATTTACAAAAAAATCGTTAGTCAATGCTCCCTGACGTTGGGTAAACACACCGTGTTTAGAATGGTCGAAATTAGTATCGAGAACCCTCATTCCGGCAAGTAAAACCGTAGCTTCCGGAGCTGATAAGGTTAAAAGCTGAGCCTTATCTACCAACAATTCTTCTGTTGATACTGAAAATTTAGTCCTGCGGTAATTACGAAATGCATCTGCATAAGGTTCCAAATATTCAAAAGCTTCTACGTCTGTCTGTTCTTGTGATGCATCCATACGCCCCGGCGTAAATGATACTGTAACATCGTGCCCACCATTTGCGGCAGCCTGCTCCACTCCTACGCATCCTGCCAGGACAATAAGATCGGCCAAAGATATTTTTTTGTCACCGCTATTAAATTCTTTCTGAATTTTCTCGAGTTCTCCCAACACTTTGGCCAATTGCGATGGATTGTTAACTTCCCAATCTTTTTGAGGCATTAAACGTATACGCGCACCGTTTGCACCACCGCGCTTGTCGGAACCACGAAAAGTAGAAGCCGATGCCCATGCGGTAGACACCAATTGTGGAACGGTTAATCCCGTGGCCAGTATTTTAGTTTTTAAACCGGCTATGTCAAGGTCGTTTACCAATTTATGGTCAACTTCGGGAATTGGGTCTTGCCATAAAAGTTCTTCCGTAGGCACTTCCGGGCCAAGGTATCTTGCTTTTGGCCCCATGTCTCGGTGCGTTAATTTATACCATGCGTGGGCAAAAGCATCGGCAAACTCGTCTGGATTTTCATAAAATCGTCTGGATATCTTTTCGTATTCTGGATCAAACCGTAATGACAAGTCGGTAGTCAACATGGTAGGCAAGTGTTTTTTTGTTGAGTCGAAGGCATCGGGTATTATAGCCTCTGCATCCTTGGCAACCCATTGTTTGGCTCCGGCCGGGCTTTTTGTTAATTCCCATTCGTAACCAAAAAGGTTTTCAAAAAAATTATTGCTCCATTTGGTCGGGGTTTTTGTCCAGGTCACTTCGGGGCCTCCGGTAATGGCATGAGCACCAACCCCGGTCTCAAAACTGTTTTTCCATCCAAAACCCTGAGCTTCAATAGGGGCCGCTTCCGGTTCGGCACCTACATAATCGGCAGGGCTTGCAGCACCGTGGGTCTTTCCAAAAGAGTGCCCTCCAGCAATTAATGCTACGGTTTCTTCATCGTTCATTGCCATCCGTTTAAATGTTTCGCGAATATCTTTTGCTGCCGATACTGGATCTCCATTTCCATTAGGTCCTTCTGGATCTACATAAATTAACCCCATAACCACGGCCGCAAGCGGGTCTTCTAAATCCCTTTCACCAGAATAACGTTTATCTTCGAGCCACGTTGTTTCAGACCCCCAATATACATCTTCATCTGGTTCCC
The DNA here is from genome assembly GCF_029603165.1 of Galbibacter pacificus. GTDB lineage: Bacteria > Bacteroidota > Bacteroidia > Flavobacteriales > Flavobacteriaceae > Galbibacter > Galbibacter pacificus. The sequence goes on along the minus strand of NZ_JAQSVC010000002.1, from coordinate 177,493 downwards.
ACACATCCATACGGCCTCCGGCATAACCAAAAGTTTTGAATCCCATTGATTCCAATGCAACGTTTCCGGCCAGCACCATCAAGTCTGCCCAAGAAATCTTTTTACCGTACTTTTGTTTAATTGGCCAAAGCAACCGTCGTGCTTTATCAAGACTGGCATTATCGGGCCAGCTATTTAACGGGGCATAGCGTTGTTGCCCAGAGCCTGCGCCTCCTCGGCCGTCACCAATTCTATAAGTCCCCGCACTATGCCATGCCATACGAATGAACAAGCCTCCATAATGGCCAAAATCAGCAGGCCACCAATCTTGGGAGTCTGTCATTAAATCATTTAAATCTTTCTTTAGGGCCTTGAAGTCAAGTTTAGCAAACTCTTTTGCGTAATCAAAATCGTCTCCCATTGGATTTGACAGCGGAGAATGTTGCCGCAATACATTCAATTTCAATCTATTGGGCCACCAATCTTGATTGCCTGTTCCTCCACCGGCAGAAAATTTTGGAGCACTGCCCAAAAAAGGACATTTACCTTCGCTTTTTGAACCATGGGATAAGTTATTCCCGGATGTTTTGTTTTCCATTTTAAAGATTTAGATTTTAGAATTTATAATACTTTACACATAAAGATACATAATGCTATTCTATAGGTTGGTTAGTTTTCGATAGATTAAAATTATAGCATAATAATTATTATTTCTTTTAACCCTGTATAATTTACGGAATAATTATCAAGCTGCAAAAATCAATTTTCACCATATATTTATTTGTTCGTAAACTAAAAATATCTTCATGTTTCTTTTCATTAATTTATGCTATTCCGTTTATATTTGCTCATTCGTTCATACTTAAAAACAACGTGGCAAAAAAGAAGAAAAGTTTATTTAGAAAATTTAATGACCAGATACATCTTTGGCTTGGGCTAATTTCTGGTATTGTGGTTTTTATTGTTAGTATTACCGGTTGTTTTTATGTGTTTGAAAGGGAAATAAAAAATGCTATGGAACCTTGGCGGACCGTAAAAGCTCAAAATAAGCCTTTTGTGCCCCCAAGCTTATTATTGGATACTGCCAACATATACATGCCGCACATAAAACCTACTGGTTTGACCTACGGCAGCAAAAAAGGAGCAGCAGCTGTTGGTTACAGTTATTTTAAAGATGACAAACAATACTTCTCGGTAGTATTTTTAAATCCATATACAGGAGCCTTTATAAAAAAGCAACAGCCTATTGGCGGGAATGAATTTAATTTTTTTCAATTTATTATTGACGGGCATCGTTCTTTATGGTTGCCATATACTATTGGAAGGCCCATTGTTGGCATTTGTACATTGATATTTGTAATTCTTCTATTTACCGGATTAATAATGTGGTGGCCAAAAAAGTGGAACAAAACTAATTTGAATAACAGTTTTAAGGTAAAATGGAACGCTAAATTTAAACGCCTTAATTACGACTTGCACAATGTTGTGGGATTCTATGCTCTTGTTTTTTCCTTTATATTGGCAGTAACCGGTTTGGTATGGAGTTTTGAATGGTTTGGGAATTCCCTGTATTACATTACTTCTGGTGGGGAAGTCAAATTGGAACACAGTCACCCACATTCTGATATTTCTAAAGCTCATTTATATTCTAATGATAGTATTTCCGCGCTCAATAGGGCTTGGTATATGGTAATTTCTCAAGAAAGCAATATGCAGGGAATGTATTTGTCCCCAACCCCTGAAGATAAAGATGATGCCATAGAAATTATAGTATATCAAGATTCCAAGACATATTATAATAGAAGCGAATATTATTTTGATCAATACTCATTAAAACCATACCGTGTTAAGGGTGACCGCTATGAAGAAGCAAGTTTTGCCGACCGTTTATCCATGCTTAATTATGATATCCATATAGGCGCCGTTTTAGGCCTCCCCGGAAAAATTTTAGCCTTTTTTATAAGTTTAATATGTTTGTTTGGGAGGGATGTACTTACATTGCCATAAAAAAATGATATTCTGTAAAAAGATACATAAATATAAGAATTTTTTCCTTGCATTATCTATTTTATTAAAAGCCCAAAATTAGAACGGCTTCTAATTAGATAACATGACATTTGTCATATATTAAAAACAAAGAAAGTATACGGAAGGGAAACAAAAGGTATTAATTGTCTTTATTACAATCTTCACAAATCCCTTTTGCCATAAGGCTTAAATCCAATACTTTATAATTATTTGGAAGAGCTACTTTTGGTATTTTATGGTCGGTAAGGCAAAAAGTTTTTTGGCATGAGGTACAATAAAAATGTAAATGCATATCGCTATGGTGCTCATCGTCGCAATCATTATCGCACAATGCATATTTAACAATCCCGCTCCCTTCTTCAATGCCATGGACAACGCCTTTTTTCTCAAAGGTCTTTACGGTCCTGTATATTGTGGTCCTGTCTACCGGAATGGAAAGGGACTCATCGGTAAGAAAAGCTGTTTCAATATCGGTCAGGGAGATGGCCTGCTGTTTCTCTTGCAATAAATTATAGACCAACAACCGCATAGCTGTTGGTCTAATTTTTTTGTTTTTTAATTTATTTTCAATATTCGCTGTATCCATATTTTATCATTAATGGCTATGAGAGGTACTCCCCTTTTTCATTTCTGCAATCAAGTCAAAAGCCCTATTGTAGCTAAATTTTGTTCCGCCGGGTATGGAGTCTGCCAAATGTATTTCGGTCCATCCGTCAAACGATATTCCTGTTTCTACTTCCACGGGAGTGAACTTCCATATTTCCTTGCCGTTTTCTTCGGCCTTTTCACCCATAAAGATAATGGATTTATTCTCATTTTCTACAATAGCGGCCTCGGGAAGTGCATAGGCTGTTTCTTCACCGGTTTGTATGCGTCCATTTATGTACATTCCCGGTATTAGGTTTTCTCCTTTGTTTTCAATCTCTGCATGTACGTGCACTGCCTTGGGTGATGTTTCAAATTGTTTTCCAATGGACCGTATTTCACCTTTTAAGTGTTTTCCGGGAATGGACTGCACCGTAAAATCAATTGGCTGGCCTTCTTTAACCTGAAATACATCTTTTTCAAAAACCATTAAATCGGCATGCACATGGTCGTTATCTACTATAGAAAATAGTTCGTCTTGCGGGTTTACATATTGGCCTAAATTTACACCAACCTCTTCTACATACCCCTTGATTGGTGCTACAATGGAAACTGCATCAACAATGGTCCCATTTTTTATTTTATCGGGGGAAACGTTTAAATGGCGTAGTTGCGACTCGTACCCTTTTGATAGTCCAAGTGCCGATTGATAAGCCGCCTGGCTTCTTTGTATTTCCTTGCCGGAGCTCACACCTGCATCGTACAGCCGCTTTTGCCGATCGTATTCCTGTTCCTTAAAAACCATATCGTTATATGCTTCTATATATGCCGTTTGCAAATTGATAATATTGGGGTGAGAAACCCAAGCCAATACCTGCCCCTTTTCAACTTGGTCGCCTTCTATTACATTAATACGTTGCACGTTTACGCCCAAAGAAGCGGTTACCGTTGCCTCATATTGGGGCGGTACTTCCAGTTTTCCGTTAGCTTCAACATATTTTGGGATAGGACGTTTTTCCAAGCTTCCAAGCTCAATTCCGAGTTGGGCAATTTGTTCTTTGGAGAGTTCAAGCACATTTTCTTCTTCATGCCCTTCCCCTGCTTCATAGGCTTCTTCTTCTTGATGGCTTTCTTCGGTTTTTTCCTTATTTCCGCATGACGTAAAAAAGGCTAAAAACAATGCTGCACCTATTACTATATATCTATTATTTTTCATCTGTTTATCTTTATTTTTATTCTGAATCTTTTAAATAGTACTCCAATTGACTTTTACTTGAAAGGTAATTTCCAAAAACGTTCCAAGAATCCACTTCAATTTTAATGGCATCGCGTATATTCTGAAGAAAACTTACATAATCGGCCGCACCTTCCTTATACGAAACAATGCTTCCCTTTTGTTGTTCCTTGGCCAAGGGCAATGCGGTATCTTTATAATAAAACCAGGTTTCCTGCCATTTTAGGTATTCTTGTAGCACACTTTGGTATTGGGTAGTGAATTCCAGTTTATTTTGAAGGAGTTTTTGGCGGGCAATATCTTCTTGAATTGCGGCCTGTTGCCTTTTCCCGTACACTGCCCCCGAAAGCAAAGGAACTTGTAACCCTACCTGAAATTGATAGAATCCCGAGTTTCCCTGAATTTCCTGCCAAGTGTATTGGCCTTGCAATTTTGGCAAAAAAGCGGAAGTCTGTACTCCTTTTTGTGCCGATGCAACTGCTACTTCCTTGGTCGATGCTTCCATTACGGGATGCGCGTCCAACGAAATCTGCATGTTTGGCAATGGTATGCTAAGCGACTCGGGAACGTTGTCTGGAACTGTATACAGCGTATCGCTTACCAACCACATATTTAATCGTTTAAGCGAAATAACATAATCCCTATATGCTTTTTTCAACTCCAATTGTACCTGATTGGACTGGTTGGAGGTCGCCAAAAATTCCAATTTTGAGGTTGCCTCTACTTCATAGCGTAACTTGGCGGCATTTTGAATATTAGAGAATACCGAATCAAGACCTTTGTATACCCTCAATATTTGCTTTTTAACCAACACATCTGCCCAAGCCAGGCTTGCTTCGCGCTCTATTTGGGCTTTGTTGAGCTCAAGTTGGGCCTCTGCCAATTGCACCTTCTCTTTTTGCAGTTTCATTTTTGAAGGAATCCCGAACAGGTCTATATTGCTCTGCTGTATCCCAATCTTGTTAAAAACTCCATCAGAATTGTTACCGACTTCTTCCTTGCCCGTAAATACTTGTGTATTGCCAAAATCGAAAGCACTTTTTTTCATTGCCTGTTCGCTTTTTACTTGCAATTCGGCAGCCTTTAATTGCGGGTAATTTTCAATGGCCATTGTCTGTGCTTTTTCCATGCTGATTGTTGGCAACGATTGTAATTCCTGAGCATTTCCTACAGAAACCACAGCCAATAAAACCACGAACAGTGCTGGTTTTATTAATTTATTCCTTTTCCACATATTTTTTAGCGATTTTTCTTCCATAAGCATGTAAAGCCCCGGTAAAACAAGAAGCGTTAGTATGGTTGCAGAAATCATCCCGCCAATAACTACCGTTGCCAACGGGCGTTGTACTTCTGCCCCAGCCGATACCGAAAAGGCCATTGGCAGAAAACCAAAAATATCGGTGGTTGCCGTAAGGAAAATAGGCCGGATACGTTCTTTGGTGCCTCTTTTTATAATATTGAGTATGTTATCTTCGCCTTCGGCTTTTAAATCGTTAAAACGGTTGATTAACACCAGCCCGTTTAATACCGCCACGCCAAACAATACAATAAACCCTACTCCCGCAGAAATGCTAAAGGGCATTCCACGCAACCACAAAGCCCAGACCCCACCAATGGCCGCCAAAGGGATAGCGGCATAAATCATTAAGGTTTGGCTAAACGATTGAAGTGCAAAATACAGCAAAATAAAAATGAGCGTTAGTGCAATGGGCACAACAATCAACAATCTGTTTTTGGCACTTTGAAGATTTTCAAACTCCCCGCCGTATGTAACGTAATAGCCGGGCGATAAATCGAGTTCGTTTTCCAGTTTTTCCTGAATATCCTTTACAACCGATTCTACATCTCTGCCACGAACGTTTACGCCCACATAGGTACGCCTAAAAGTATTTTCCCGGGAAATCTGCATCGGGCCGGGCAGGTAACTTATATTGGCAACTTCGTCAAGGTGGATTTGTGTTCCGTTGGGTAAATCGATGTATAGGTTTTCTATGTCTTTAATTCCCTGCTTTTGTTTTTCGGCCAAACGGACCACCAAATCGAACCGTTTTTCACCCTCAAAAACTTTCCCGGCCACGCCTCCGGCAAAAGCAGTGCTTATATAATTGTTTACCTTTTCAATGCTTAGGCCATATTGCGCAATTTTTTTCCTGTCGTATTGTACGGTTATTTGTGGCAGTCCAGAAATACGTTCGGCACTTGCATCGCCAACGCCGGGAATTGTTTTTATAAGTGCCTCCATTTTTTCGGCTTTTTCAGAAAGCACCTGTAAATCTTCACCATACAATTTAACGGCTATGTCTTCGCGTACCCCGGTTACCAGTTCGTTAAACCTCAATTCCACTGGTTGGCTAAAAATAAGGTTCACCCCAACCAGAACCGAGAGTTTTTCTTTCATTTTCTCGATAAGTTCTTCCTTGGACGTAGCCGAAGTCCATGTGTCCCTGTTCTTGTTCAAAATAATGTACATATCGGCTATATCCATGGGCATGGGATCGGTGGGAATATCGGCAACCCCGATACGGGCCACCACGGTTTTTACCTCGGGAAAATTCTCTAAAAGTATTTTTTCTATCTTTTGAGAAACATCTACAGATTCGCTCAATGCACTTCCAGGGCGTACCAATGCCTGCATGGCAATATCGCCTTCATCGAGTTGGGGGATAAACTCGCCTCCCATCCGGGAAAATAGTACACCGCTCATCAACATCAATAAAAGACTTACACCAACAACAGCTATCTTGCGTTTCAACACCCATGTTAAAATTGGCTCGTACACTTTTTGGATGCGCCCAAAAATACGGTCGCTAAACCTTTCCAAAGCCATTTCCATTTTTGCCCAACGGCTGTTTTCGTTTCGCGAAGGTTTCATAAAAAGCGAAGCCATCATGGGAACATAGGTTAAACACAGCACAATGGCACCAATCATGGCAAAACCAAAGGTATATGCCATTGGTTTAAACATTTTTCCTTCAACTCCGGTAAGAAAAAGTATGGGCGTGAATACAATTAAAATAATCAACTGACCGAAAAAAGCCGAGTTCATCATTTGACTTCCTGCGGTATAAGTGAGCTCGTCCATTGTTTTTTGACCGATCAACATTTTATTCTTTTTCAGTTTTTGCTGAATCTGAAAAACGGTGCCTTCAATAATAATTACAGCTCCGTCCACGATAATACCAAAGTCGATGGCGCCCAAGCTCATTAAATTTGCCCATACGTTGAACTGCTTCATCAAAATAAAAGCGAACAAAAGCGATAACGGAATGGTAGTAGCAGTAATAAGCCCGCCACGGAAGCTTCCCAACAAAATTACCAGGGCAAAAATTACAATCAACGCTCCTTCCAAGAGGTTTTGCTTTACGGTATCGGTCGTTCGGGCAATAAGCTCGCTCCGGTCCAAAAAGGGTCTAATCTCGATTCCTTCGGGAAGCGATTTTTGTATTTCCTTCATACGTTCCTGGACGTTCGTAATTACTTTACTGGGGTTGGATCCTCGCAACATGAGCACCATGCCGCCAACAGCTTCCTTTCCATCCTGAGTAAAAGCCCCGTAACGAACTTGTTTGCCATACGCTACATTTTCTGCAACGTCTTTAACAAGCACCGGAACACCATTAACGTTTTTAATAACAATATTTTTAATATCGTCTAAAGAGGCTATCAAGCCATCGCCACGAATAAAGTTGGCCATCCTGTTTTTTTCAATATAGGCACCTCCTGTGTTGATGTTATTTTGCTCCAAAGCTTCGAATACTTCAGAAATGGTTACCCCATTGGCATTTAGCCTATCAGAATCTATGGAAACTTCATATTGTTTAACATGCCCCCCAAAGGCATTTACCTCAATAACGCCTTCGGTAAGTGCCAATTGACGTTTTACGATCCAATCCTGAATGGTACGTAAATCTGTAGGCGAATATTTATTTTCATATCCGGGCTCGGTCTCCAGCGTATATTGATATATTTCTCCCAGACCGGTAGTAATGGGGCCCATGCTAGGTTTCCCAAAAGATTCGGGCAGGGTTGCGCTTACCTCGTTAAGTTTTTCTTGTACCAATTGGCGCGGCAAATAGGTACCCACATTGTCTTCAAAAACAACTGTGACCACCGATAGACCAAAACGCGAAATAGAGCGTATTTCCTTGACATCGGGTAAATTGGACATGGCCAGTTCTACCGGATAAGTAATAAACTGTTCCATATCTTCTGTGGCAAGGTTTTGCGATACGGTAATAACCTGTACCTGATTGTTGGTAATATCCGGGACCGACCCCAGATTAATAGTTGCCATGGACCATAACCCTATGCCAATTATAGCCACGGTGAGCAAACCTATAATAAGTTTGTTCTTAATGGAAAAGAAAATGATTTTATTAATCATAATATAATTCAAAAAAATTAAACACATGCATATACCTGTTCAAGGAACAAGTATTTAACTATTATCTGTATTTTGAATTATACTCTGGGGGGTTGTAAAATATCTATCGGAAAATCATCGTCTACTTGTAAATAATGAAATTCTATTTTTGATGAAATCTCCGTTGTTGACAAGTAATATTTTTCTGAAGTATTTTGAACTATATGTACATGGCAACAGTGACATTGGCAAAAAGGAGAACATAAATCTGCATCGGCATGGTCTGCACAGGAATCGGCAGCAACCATTTCATGCGTTGTTTTGTTAGTTGGCTCAACCCGGTCGTTACAGACCATAAAATTGAGTGCCAAAAAATAAAAAGATAGTATGTAAATAATCCATTTCACAAAACAAAAATACAATAATTAACATGCAATGCCATTGCATTTTTGAGTTTTTAATTTCAATTTTGGTCTTTTGAAAATAGTAAATTTGTACATCTCAACTCGTTAATTATTCTCTAAAAAAACATCATATATGTAATTTTTATTATTTTTGCATTTGGAATGAAAACCGTTTTGCAAAATATAGCAACTTGTTTAATGGCACTTGTCGTGCTGTTTTCTACCATGTCTTTTACCGTAGATATGCACTATTGCGGAAATGAATTGGTAGATGTAGCTTTATTGAAACCCGCCAAAAACTGTGGTATGGACATGCAAAACGATGCTTCTTCCAGCAATACACTTACTAAAAGCCACTGTTGTACCGATGAACATTTGGTGGTTGAAGGGCAAAAGGAATTAAAAGTATCTTCTTTTGATAAACTTACCTTCCACCAACAAGTTATCTTGGTATCGTATGTTTTTTCTTCTATAAATCTTTTTGAAGGTTTGGAAGAAAACATTATCCCGTTTAAAGATTATGCCCCACCCCTTCTCGTCTCGGAAATACACTTGGAGAACGAGACTTTTCTTATTTGATATTGAAACAGTTTTAATCAATCTGTATTGAAAGAAATTTCAACACGGAATGAATCGGTTATGTTGCGGTTTAGCAACGTTCAATCTATTATTTAACTGTATTCAATATGCAAGATTATGCTCAACAAAAGCATCAAGTTTTTAATCGAAAACAAATTAGTGGCCTTACTGTTGCTCATTCTTTTTACAGGATGGGGAATTATAAATGCGCCCTTTAATTGGAATACCGGATTTTTGCCAAACAATCCAGTGGCCGTAGATGCCATTCCCGATATTGGCGAAAATCAACAAATTGTTTCCACTGCTTGGGACGGGCGTTCGCCTCAAGACATTGAAGATCAAATTACATATCCGCTTACCTCTGCCCTTTTGGGTATTCCGGGCGTAAAAACCATACGGAGTTCTTCCATGTTCGGGCTTTCAAATATTTACATCATTTTTGAAGAAGATGTGGAATTCTATTGGAGCCGGAGTCGGATTTTAGAAAAACTCAATTCCCTCCCCGCCAATTTACTCCCCGAAGGAGTTAATCCCGCTTTAGGCCCCGACGCCACAGGGCTTGGACAAATATTCTGGTATACATTAGAAGGCAGGGATAAAAAAGGAAACGTAACCGGGGGATGGGATTTGAACGAGCTGAGAAGTATTCAGAATTTCTATGTAAAATACGGCTTGGCTTCTGCCGGAGGAGTTTCCGAGGTGGCTTCCATTGGTGGTTTCGTACAAGAATACCAAGTGGATGTAAACCCCGAACTGATGAGTCAATACAATATCGACCTTTCTCAAATAGTCAAGGCCGTTAAAAACAGCAACCGCGAAATTGGTGCACAAACATTGGAAATCAATAAAGCCGAATATTTGGTGCGCGGACTTGGTTATGTAAAATCAGCCAGCGATATCGAAAACGCCGTTGTTGCTTCAAAAAACTACACGCCCATTCGTGTAAAGGATGTGGCAAATGTTTCCCTTGGCCCTGAAGCGCGCAGGGGCATTCTCGATAAAGAAGGTGCCGAAGTTGTTGGTGGCGTTGTGGTGGCCCGTTATGGAGCCAATCCATTGGAGGTCATTAACAACGTAAAAGCCAAAATAGCTGCCATAAGCAACGGGATGCCTTCAAAAAAATTAATGGACGGACGCACCTCCAAACTAACCATCGTTCCTTTTTACGACCGCACACAACTTATCAACGAAACATTGCACACGCTCGACGAAGCGCTAACTTTAGAAATTTTAGTCACCATTTTGGTTATTGTGGTAATGGTCTTTAATTTAAGGGCTTCCATCCTTATTTCGGGCTTGCTTCCCATTGCCGTGCTCATGGTTTTCATTGCAATGAAAGTTTTTAACGTAGATGCCAATATTGTAGCGCTCTCCGGAATTGCAATTGCCATCGGGACAATGGTTGATGTGGGCGTAATCCTTTCAGAAAATATTATTCGCCATTTAGATATTTCTGATGATAAAACACCCATAAATACAGTTGTTTACAATGCCACTTCCGAAGTTTCGGGGGCCATTCTCACGGCGGTTTTGACAACCATTATTAGTTTTGTGCCCGTATTTACCATGATTGGGGCCGAAGGTAAATTATTCCGCCCGTTGGCCTTCACCAAAACCATGGCGCTCACCGCTTCCATTTTGGTAGCATTGTTCCTCATTCCACCGTTTGCAGCCTTTATTTTCAGAAAAAAACAATGGAAATCGTCATTGACATTTATTGGCAACACACTATTAATTGTCATTGGCATTACGTCAATTATTTATGGTTTTTGGTTGGGCTTGGCACTTATTGCATTCGCCCTGGTCAACATTTTTAAAAAGCGCAATAAAATAACAGCACAGTTGGCAAATAAATTAATGGTTATTATTACCGTATTAACCATTACTGCCTTGTTAACAGCATATTGGCGACCCTTGGGAGTTGACAAAAATTTAATCTTTAATTTCTTGTTTGTGGCCCTTATCTGCTTTGGTCTGCTAGGCATTTTTATAATTTTCAGCCGTTATTATACCCGTATTTTGCAATGGGCATTGGCAAATAAATTAGCCTTTTTGTCCATTCCATTGACTATTGTTGTGTTAGGGATTTCAATTATGCTGAATACTGGAAAAGAGTTTATGCCATCGCTTAACGAAGGTACTTTTTTGCTCATGCCTACTTCCCTACCGCATGCCGGGGTTGAAGAAAACAAAAAAGTTTTACAGCAACTTGACATGGCGGTAGCCCATATACCAGAAATTGAAACGGTGGTGGGGAAAGCTGGAAGGACCAATTCGGCACTCGACCCTGCCCCGCTTTCCATGTATGAAAACATTATTCAGTACAAACCGGAATATATAGAGGATAAAAATGGTAAACGCCAACGTTTTAAGGTGAATGAAGATGAGCTGTTTGTTCTAAAAAACGGAAAAACGATTGCCGATGGAAAAACAAATGGGCAATTACAAAAAATTTCTTCAGAAGAATTAATTCCTGATGAAGACGGGGAATACTTCCGTAATTGGCGTCCACACATACAATCGTCCAACGATATTTGGGACGAAATTGTCAATGCCACCAAAATTCCCGGCGTAACTTCTGCACCAAAACTACAGCCCATTGAAACACGGCTAGTCATGCTTCAAACGGGAATGCGTGCGCCCATGGGCATTAAGGTAAAAGGAAACAACCTAAAAACCATTGAACGTTTTGGGTTGGAGTTGGAAAACATCCTTAAAAGTACAGAAGGTGTAAAACAGGAAGCCGTTTTTGCCGACCGGATTATCGGGAAACCGTATTTGCTGATCGACATTGACCGAAATCGACTTGCGCAATACGGAATTTCCATTGAAGATGTACAGGAAATCCTTCAGGTTGCCATTGGTGGAAAAGTGCTTACTAAAACTATTGAAGGCCGCGAGCGCTACAACATTCGGGTGCGTTACCCACGGGAACTACGCGACGGGCCGTCAACATTCGAAAATATTTACGTCCCCATTGAAAACGGAAACCCCGTTCCGCTTAAAGAGCTGGCCACTATACGCTACGAAAAAGGGCCACAAGTAATTAAAAGCGAAGATACTTTTTTAGTGGGTTACGTTTTATTTGATAAATTGGATGGTTTTGCCGAAGTAAATGTTGTTGAAAATGCCCAGAAAGCAATTAAACAGCATATAGCGTCGGGCGACCTTAAAATTCCGCAAGGCATTAGTTACGAGTTTACGGGAACATACGAAAACCAAATCCGTGCCGAAAAAACCTTGTCGTTTGTCGTTCCGTTGGCATTGCTTATCATTTTCCTTATTCTCTATTTTCAATTCCGTTCCGTAAGCACTTCGTTTATTGTCTTTTCGGGCATTGCAGTAGCTTTTGCCGGAGGTTTTATATTGATATGGCTTTATGGTCAAGATTGGTTTATGAACTTTGGCTTCTTCGGGAAAAACATTCGGGAACTTTTTCATATGCATACCATTGACCTGAGCGTTGCCGTTTGGGTCGGGTTTATAGCCTTGTTTGGTATCGCTACCGACGATGGCGTGGTCATGGCCACCTATTTAAAGCAAACATTCGAGAAAAATACCCCCGAAAATATTAAAGACATTAGAGCATCGGTAATAGAAGCAGGTGCCAAACGTATCCGCCCGTGCCTAATGACCACTGCAACCACATTATTGGCATTGCTTCCGGTATTAACATCGTCCGGGCGCGGAAGCGATATTATGATCCCAATGGCCATTCCCAGTTTTGGCGGAATGCTCATTGCCTTGATTACCCTTTTTGTGGTTCCGGTGCTGTATGCATGGACAAAAGAAGTTAAAATCCCCCAAAGGGAAGGAGTTAATTGATTATAAGAATCTTGTAGGTACAAGTAATTAGAAAACAAATGAAAAATTTAATAACAAGTTTTATTTTTATCATGGTCGGGTTTCTAGTGAATGCGCAAACCCTAAACGATTATATCGATATAGCGCTTAACAATAACCCGCAAATAAAGGCTTATAATCTTAAATACAACATTGCCGAAGAAAAAACCAATGAATCGGCTACGTTGTCCAATACCGAGTTTGGCGCGGGCTATTTTGTAAGCGAACCCGAAACCCGAACAGGACCGCAGCGGTTTAAACTCTCTACCAAGCAAATGTTGCCTTGGTTTGGTACCATTACGGCCAGGGAAAATTACGCAAATTCGCTCGCCGAATCGGTTTATGCAGATATTGCCGTGGCCAAACGTAAATTAAGTCTTTCCGTTGCGCAATCGTATTACAATTTGTACGCCTTGAAGACCAAGCAAACCGTTTTACAAGAGCAAATAGAACTGTTAAAACATTATAAACAAATAGCCTTAACGGGGGTTGAAGTTGGAAAAACATCGGCTGTAAAAGTATTGCAACTACAAATACGCGAAAACGAGCTGGAAGAACAGCAAAAAATATTTGAGCAGGACTTTTTGGGCGAACAAAGTCGTTTTAATTCGCTATTAAACCAGCCCAAAGAGCATCAAATAACCATTGTTGAGAAGTTGCTTATCCCAACGGAAGCGGAAGAAATTAATATTGACAGCCTCTATGTGCATCCGGAATTATTAAAATATGATGCCATGTATGCATCTGTAACAGAAGCTGAATTGCTGAACCAAAAAAGTAGCGGACCAAATCTGGGGGTCGGTCTGGATTATATCAACGTTGCCGAAAGAACCGATATGGACATGCCCGACAACGGTAAGGATATTGTAATGCCCATGGTGTCGGTATCCATTCCCATTTTCAATAAAAGCATCCGTTCAAAAACCATTCAAAATAAATTACAGCAAGAACAGTTGTTAGCAGAAAAAAATACCAAGACCAACGAGCTTGAATCGTATTTGGAAATTGCCCTCAAAAAGAGAAAAGCAGCCAGAATTAGCCATGAAACACAAATAAAAAACTTAAATCAGGCAAAAAATGCAGAAGAAATATTGATAAAAAACTACGAAACCGAAACCATGAACTTTAACGACCTGCTCGATATTTTGGAGCTTCAATTAAATTTTCAGCTCAATAAAATAGAAGCCGAAAAAAACTATTACGTACAAAGTGCAACCATTAATTACCTTACAAATAAATAATAACTCTTAAATTTATAATATCATGAAAAAAGCAAGTTTTAAATTATCGATTATCGCCATTGCCCTTATTGGGTTTATTGCTGTAGGCTGTAAAAACCAGAACAATGAAAGTGCAGCAAACGGGAAAGCACTGGCGTTTAAAAACGACCTTACGGAAAAAGCATTTTTGCATTACCAGGAAATAAAAACAGCCCTTACCAAAGGCAATGTAGACGCCGCCAAAATTGGGGGTAAAAAGCTATCGGAAACCATTAGCAACAACTATATGGACGTCTCCAACCTTAGCAAAGAAATTGCTACCGAAGACGACATTGAAAAACAAAAAGTTTCATTCTCCAAACTTACAGAGGCCATTCAGCCTATTTTTGAATCCAATATTTCTGAAGGGGCTTTATACAAACAGTTCTGCCCCATGGCCTTAAACAACGAAGGGGGGTATTGGTTTTCTACTTCAGAAACTATTGAAAATCCTTATTTTGAAGGTAAAATGGATACCTGCGGCTCGGTAAAGGAAGTTTTAAAGTAATCCTTTATAAAATAAAAAAAAGGAAGATGAAGATACTGGTTAAAAATATGGTATGTGAACGTTGTAAAACAATTCTAAAACAGGAACTGGAAGCATCGGGCATGAGCATTAACGCAATTGAACTGGGGGAAATTGATATTCAAGCTGCCCGAGGAACCGACATGCAAACCATTGAAAATATTATTACCAAAAATGGTTTTGAAATGGTGAAGGACAATACCGACCTACTTGTTGAAAACATCAAGGCTCAACTGCTTCAGTTGGCAAACGAACCAAAAAATATAGCTTTATCTTCCTTTTTATCAAACAAATTCCACAAAGATTATTCGGTACTGAGCAAGGTATTCAGCAAACACCAAGGTATTACCATCGAAAAGTATTTTATCAACATAAAAATTGAAAAAGTAAAAGAGCTCATTCAACTCGGAAGGTTAAATTTCTCGGAAATTGCTTATCAGCTCAACTACAAAAACAGCAGTCACTTAGCCCAACAATTCAAAGCTATTACAGGAATGTCGATGAGTACGTACAAAGACCTAAAAAACTGGAACAGGAAACCTTTGGACCAAATACTATAAAAATTGCCCATAATTCCAAAAAGCGCCAACGCAATGAAAAGGTAATTTTGTTTATAAACAGATAAAGATGAAACATACATATAGCGTACAGGGAATGAGTTGCCAAGGTTGCAAAAACCATGTAGAAAAGGTTTTAGGTGAAGTAAAAAACGTTTCTAAAGTTACCGTTGACCTTGAAAAAGCCTCGGCGACCATTGAAATGAACGAGCACGTACCAATTGAGACGTTGCAAGAAGCCTTAAAAAAAGACGGCGGGCATTATAGCTTTTATCCAAAAGAAGAAGCGCATACAGCTTCGTGTTGTGGCAATCATTCAGAAAAAACATCAAAAGAAAAAAGAAAAAAGCAAGGTACAGGGGTGTTTTATTGCCCCATGCACTGCGAAGGCGATAAAACATACAACGAGCCGGGCGATTGCCCCGTTTGTGGGATGGATTTAGTAGAAGAGCAAAGCATTTCGAGCTCTAAAGAAACCGTTTACACTTGTCCAATGCATCCGGAAGTTGAAAAAGACGAACCCGGCGATTGCCCCATTTGTGGTATGGAGCTCGTACCAAAGGCCCCCGATGTTTCTGCCGAAGAAAAAAATTACCGGGCCTTAAAAAGGAAATTTTGGATAGCACTGGCCTTTACCCTTCCCATTTTTTTAATTGCCATGTCCGAGATGCTGCACAACAATCCGCTGTATGGAATAGCCGACCTAAAATACTGGAACTGGATACAATTTAGCCTTTCCATTCCGGTAGTTTTCTATGCCACATGGATGTTCTTTGAGCGTGCCTATAAATCCATAAAAACATGGAACCTCAATATGTTTACCCTTATTGGCATTGGTGCAGGCATTGCGTGGATTTTTAGTGTTGTGGGCATGTTGTTCCCCAATATTTTTCCCGATCAGTTTAAAACCGAAAGCGGTACCGTGCATGTTTATTTCGAATCGGCTACCGTTATTCTTACTTTGGTGCTATTCGGGCAATTGTTGGAAGCCCGTGCACACAGCAAAACAAACTCGGCCGTAAAAGAGCTGCTAAAATTGGCACCCAACAAAGCCATTCGTGTAGTTGATGGAAATGAGGAAGAAATTGCCATTGAAAAAATTAACATCGGCGACATTCTACGTGTGAAACCGGGCGATAAAATTCCCGTTGACGGAAAAGTTACGGAAGGAGAAAGCTCCATAGACGAATCCATGATAACGGGAGAGCCCGTTCCGGTAGAAAAGCAAAAAGGCGACACGGTAAACAGCGGAACCATAAACGGCAACCAATCCTTTTTAATGGAAGCCGAAAAAGTGGGAAGCGATACATTGCTCTCGCAAATCGTTACCATGGTAAACAATGCCAGCCGCAGCAAAGCGCCCATACAAAAACTGGCCGATAAGGTTTCGGCTTATTTTGTACCTATTGTTGTGCTTATTTCCCTTGTTACTTTTATCGTATGGGCCATTTGGGGGCCCTCGCCTGCCTATGTTTATGCACTGGTAAATGCCATAGCCGTGCTTATTATTGCATGTCCATGTGCCTTGGGCCTGGCCACGCCCATGTCGGTTATGGTAGGTGTGGGAAAAGGAGCTAAATCGGGCGTACTTATTAAAAATGCCGAAGCCCTGGAAACCATGTTAAAGGTTACTACCCTTATTGTTGATAAAACAGGAACGCTTACCGAAGGAAAACCCACCGTTGAAAAAGTAGTGGTTACAGAAAAAGATATTCCTGAAGAAGAAGCATTAAAATACCTGGTATCCATTAATAGTAACAGCGAGCATCCTTTGGCCAATGCCACTGTAACCTACGGAAAGGAAAAAGGCATAAAACCCGAAAGTACAAAAGATTTTAATTCCGTCACCGGAAAAGGGGTTGAAGGAACGGTAAACGGTAAAAAGGTTAAACTGGGCAACCAAAAGCTTTTTGAAAATGCATCGGTTAATTTTTCAGAAAGCATTCAAAAAGAAGCTTCAGATTATCAAGCACAGGGAAAAACTATTTCTTATTTGGCTGTTGATGATAATGTGGTTGCTTTTGTGGTCATTTCAGATAAAATAAAAGAAAGCAGTAAAAAAGCCATTCAGCAATTACATAAAAAGGGAATTGAGGTAATCATGCTTACCGGAGACAACGAAAATACCGCCAAAGCTATTGCCAACGAATTGGGAATTGATGGATTTAAGGCGCAAATGCTTCCAGAAGACAAGCTTAACGAAGTAGAAAGGCTACAAAATGAAGGAAAAACAGTAGCCATGGCAGGAGATGGCATTAACGATGCCCCGGCCTTGGCAAAAAGTAATGTGGGCATAGCCATGGGAACCGGAACCGATGTGGCCATAGAGAGTGCTGCCATAACTTTGGTAAAAGGCGACATGCACGGTATTGTAAAAGCCCGCACATTAAGCGAAAAGGTGATGAAAAACATTAAACAAAACCTATTTTTTGCCCTTATTTACAATACACTGGGCATTCCCGTTGCGGCAGGCGTGTTGTTCCCGGTGTTTGGTTTGCTGCTCTCGCCCATGATTGCCGCCTTGGCCATGAGTTTTAGCTCGGTGTCTGTAATTGCCAATGCATTGCGGTTAAGAACAGTAGCCGTTGAATAAACATATTTATGAACAATAAAAAAGAATAGAAATATGCAAACAAAGAAAAAAATGACAGGGAATTATACAAAGTTCTTTTTAATGTTGGGCTTTTCGTTTATAGCCATGTACATAACCATGTACCTAAACAGTTATGCAATAGACCATGTTTATTTTAGCCTTACGCGTTTCTATATGGCCTGTTTGGGAATTTCAACAATGGCAATTATCATGCTCTTGTTTATGCTTAAAATGTATAAAAACAACCGGAAGAACATTAGTATTGTATTGGGGAGCGTTGTACTTTTTTTAACAGCATTATTTTTGGTAAGAACCCAGAAGCCCATTATTGGAGACATTTTATGGATGAAAGCCATGATACCCCACCATTCCATTGCAATTTTAACCAGTGAACGCGCAGACATTAAAGATCCGGAAGTAAAACAATTGGCAGAAGATATCATTAAAGCTCAAAAAAGAGAGATTGAAGAAATGAAGGCAATGATTAAACGCCTTGAAAGCAAATAGCAACATTCTTCCTATTTAATTATATACAAAACATGAAAAAAAATACAATTTATATCATCATTGCCGCCATAGCGGGCTTATTATTGGGCTATGTTTTATTTAGCGGAACTAATGCCGTTGAAAAAAAGGAAGAACACCTGCATTCTAAAAACGAACAAATGTGGACCTGCTCCATGCATCCGCAGATTATGCGGCCCGAACCCGGCGATTGCCCTATTTGTGGCATGGATCTAATCCCGGCAGGACATCAAGATAAAGATTCTGTTAATACAAATCGGTTTAGCATGACCAAAAATGCCATGGCCCTGGCCAATATTCAAACTACCATTGTTGGAAATACTACGGCCAAAGCAAATACCATTTCTCTTTCAGGTAAAATTCAACCCAATGAAGATGAAACCTTTACACAACCGGCACATTTTAATGGAAGAATTGAAAAGCTGTACGTAAAATCGGTTGGGGAAACTGTTAATAAAGGGCAAGCCATTGCAGTTGTGTATTCGCCAGAGCTTGTAAGCGCCCAGCAAGAGCTCCTTACCGCTTATAAAATGAAGGAAAGCCAGCCCGGACTTTATACCGCCGTGAGAAATAAATTTAAAAACTGGATGATTCCCGAAAAGGAGATTAACGAGATAGTGAGCTCGGGAAAGGTTAAAAACCGTTTTACCATTTATTCGCACATATCGGGAGTTGTAACAAATCTGGAAGCCACTGAAGGTTCGCACATTATGGATGGTAAAGCCATATTCACTACCGCTAACCTCAACTCGGTTTGGGCTGTTTTTGATGCCTACGAAAAACAAATCCCCAACATAAAAAAAGGTCAGAAAATACAAATTACCACCAATGCATATCCCGGTAAAACAATTAATGCCACCATTAACTACATAGACCCCATACTTAATACCGAAACAAGGACCGTAGAAGTACATGCTGTATTAAAAAACCAAGACAGTGCCCTAAAACCCGGTATGTTTGTACAGGCTACCCTACAAAATGTAGGTACAGAAAGTAATACGGAAATAAGTATTCCTGCAAGTGCCGTTATGTGGACAGGTATACGCTCTGTTGTATATGTAAAAGATACTGCCGGAACTCCTACTTTTGAAATGAGGCGTATTGAAATAGGCTCCAAAAATGGAGAATATTACACTGTTATAAATGGCTTGCAAAATGGTGAAGAAGTAGTAACGCAAGGAACTTTTACCGTAGATGCCGCCGCACAATTACAAGGCAAAGCCTCTATGATGAACGGGGAATAGGTTGGTTGTTGTTATACTGTTATGTTGTTACGATGCTATGTTGTTGGGAGTTGAGGGTTGAGAGTTTATAGTTCCGGTTTCATTCTGGTTTAAAGTTTAAAGTCACAACGAAAAAAACCAATGAGCAACAATCAACGCCCAACGAACAAGGTTCCAAAAACCTTAACCCCAGAAAACATTAAAACAAAAGGCTAAAAAGAAAAGAGGTGAGCCGTAGCCTAAGGTTTTTTAGGGCGTGGGAGATATGTGTTTCTACTGTTCGTTTGGAGATGTTAAGCTGGTGGGCTATTTCGGCGTTGGTAAGGTTTTCTTCCCGACTGAGTATAAATATTTCCCGGCACCTATCGGGTAGTTCCTGGATGGAGTTTGTTACTATGTTGTTGGTCTGGTCGAATATTAATTGGTGGTCGGTTTCTGTTTCTGCATGGACATGCAACAAGTATTCTTTGTGCGCATTGGTTAACGGCAGTTTTTTTAGTTCTTTAAAGACCCTAAATTTTGTGGCCTGTTTTAAATAAGCTTCTATATTGTTGTTTTCTATTTTATGGCGCCGCTCCCAAAAATCCAGCCACACGTCCTGCACCAGATCTTTTGCATGGGCTTCGTTGTCTATAATAGCCCTTGCCATGACAAACAGCGGCTCCCAATACCGGTTAAAGAGTTGCTGAAAGGCTTTTTCATCGTCGCGTTTTATGCGGTTTACGAGTTGGGCAATGGTTTCTTTGGAATGTGTATTCATTGCCATCAAAATAAATAAAAGTCTTTTCTATTGGGGTTAAGTTAAAGTAAACTTAATGCAAATAGAAAGCTATGAAATAGACAAAACCCCGGTAAAATTACCGGGGTTTGCTGGAATTAAATCAATTTAATGAAAACAATTGATTATAAACACTTACTTGGTCTGCGTTTGGGCATCCGGTTGGGTGTCTATTTTGTAAGAACTGGTTCCGGTATAGGTATTACCGTACATATCGGTAGCTTTAATTTCTATTTGGTGTTCTCCTACTTCTAGTTTGGTATTGATTTTTCCCCTCCACAAATGTTTGCAGTCTATAGGGTTGGAAGAACGCCTGCCGGGCATTAATGTATCGGTAAGGTCCCACTCAAAAACCAATGCTTCATATGATGGATCCTGTTCCTGAACGTATTCCATTGGTTTCCAATCGCCTTTATCTATTCTATATACTACTTCGTCGTTTTCACTTCCTATAAAAAAGTTGGCATAAATACCTGCTTTGGTGTTCCTTCCTTTGGCTACAACCTTGGGGGCAAAGATTTTCATCTGGTAGTCTTCGGGCTTACCGGCCACTTTGTACTTAACGTTGTATTGGTTTCCGTTGAAGTGTATGTATGCATAACCTTTTGGAGTTCCATCGCGCATTACGGAAATAGGGATACCCTGTTTGTTTAACTTTCCAGAATACCAATCGCCCGAGGTTGTACCCACATTGTAATGATGGTGTGGTTTATCCTGCTTCCACCCCTGCTCTTTCCCTAGAAAATCCTGACGTTGTATGTGGGTGTGTGCCGACAGCGACAGGGTGTTTGGATATTCTTTTAAAAGGTCGAACAAACGCTCGCGGCTGTCGTCCTTGAAGGGATCGCCTTCGGGTTCGCTAAGCGGGATGTGGAATGCCAATACTATTAAATGGTCTTTAGGCACGAACTTTAGGTCGTTTTCAACAAATTGAAGTTGATCGTCACAAAAACCGCCCCAGTAACTTTTCCCGTCACGCGGATCGGGGTACAAAATATCGTCCAGGACTATAAAGTGAACCTTTCCATAGTTAAATGCATAATTAGCGGGGCCAAAATGCGCCTCATAAGTTTCGTCTGCCAGATGGTCTTCTTCGGCATCGAAATTAAGGTCGTGGTTACCCAGAAGGTTGTACCAAGGAACGCCTACATCTTTCACGGCCTTGATGTATGGGTTGAAAAGCGAGAGGTCGTTCCCTACCAGGTCGCCCATGCTCAAACCAAATGCTACATCTTTAACACCTTTTAATTCGTCTACGATACCACGTGCAAAGAAATCTACTTCTTCGAGCGTATATGGTTGCGGGTCTCCAAATATAAGCGAGGTAAACGCTTTGTTTTCTTCGGAAGGCATTAAACCAAAATCTACCGATCTGGGCAATTTTCCCGTTGGGGACACGCCCTCGAACTTAAATTTTGGGGAACCGTTGGGTTTATGAATGTAAAAGAACTGCGATAGGTTGTCTTTATTTGTATTGATTGCATATCCCGATGGTTTTATTACCGAAATAATGGCATCGTTGCTTATAGGAAGCTCGTATTTACCGTTGTCATTGGTTACCACTACTTCTACCCCATTGGTTACGGAAACCCCTTCGAGGCCTTTTTCTTTACGGTCTTTTTTTCCGTTCTTGTTGGCATCGTTGTATACATAGCCTTTTACGGTATCCTGGGCAAAGGAATATCCGGCCAGGAAAAGCATACAGCCGAGCGTACATAATGTTTTGTTTTGCATGTTTATATTCTTTTTAGGTTAATTTTCTGTGTCCCACCAAACTTTTATGCTTATTTCATCGCCTCCCATGGCTTCTACGGCCTTTTGGTAATTTTCGCTGTTCATTGTCCCCGCCGATATTGGATAGTAAAAACGTGTTGGCATTTCTCCATTATTAAGCATATCGGGAGATTTGGGCAATACCGGGAAACCAGTCCTTCTATATTCAAACCACGATTGATAATCGGTAAAATATAGGGCATAGTATTTTTGAAGCATAATACGCTCTAAAGTTCCGTTGTATGCCGTAAATTCGTTCTCAAAATAGTCTTCCGGTACTTCTGCCCCCCATAATTCAATAGCGGCCTTGGTCCCGTTTTGGTAATGCAGTTCGGCATTGTTTAAATAACCGCGCTGTGCCAGTTCTGCCTTTATAAATTCTACTTCGCCATAGGTAAGCATTGGTATAATCATTGGTGCGACTACTTGTTTGTTGCTTACGCCCGATGGTGTTGCTATACTATCTGGCAATGGGTTGTTGCGTTGATCTATTGGTTGACCTATGTACCCGTAATCTTCATCGTTCAGGCCTCTTGCCACAGTTGCATAAATTTGTCGTCTGGGGTCGTTAAAATTGTTCAGGTTGTTCATAAAAAACTCGCAATAATACCTAAACACGTTAAAATCTGAAGCCCTGTCCCAAGGGGAAAGATTGGGTGCAACGCCTGTTACCTGCAATACTGCTGCATCTTCATTTGAAGTAAATATAGGATATTTAGATGGGTTATTGATGATGCTTGTCATTTTCTGGAACGAATTCATTTCCGGCCTGTTAGACACCCTTAACAATAACCTTAAATGAAGGGAATTGGTAAACTTTTGCCATTTGGAGACATCGTTGAAAAAGAGAATGTCATCGGTATAGACCATTCCCACGGAAGCATCGTAGAGATTGTTTGCCTTTTCCAGATCTTCTAAAATGATTTTATAAATTTCTTCCTGCGAGGTATATTCCGGAAAGAAAATATCTTCTTCGCCTTTTAAAGCTTCAACCATTGGCACATTTCCAAAAACATCGGTAAGCATGGAAAACGCATAGGCCTTTAATGTTAGCGCAATGGCTTGGTAGTTTACCTTTTCTTCGGCAATGGCAGCCTGTTCCATTTCCATGATGTTGGGGAGCCATCGGTAATATTCGTTCCAGAAGCCC
Organism: Galbibacter pacificus; assembly: GCF_029603165.1. GTDB lineage: Bacteria > Bacteroidota > Bacteroidia > Flavobacteriales > Flavobacteriaceae > Galbibacter > Galbibacter pacificus. Next base: position 154,094 of record NZ_JAQSVC010000002.1, on the reverse strand, counting down.
GCTCCCACATCTTGACGTAAATCGTACAGAAACGGTTGGTCTGTAGTTTGGTCTGCTCCATAAAACACCTGCATCAAGCCAAAGGTTTTATCCCGTGCTTCGTGTGCGTTTTCGTTTGCCAAGGCATATATTGTTGGGTTCAATGGACTTGCGGCCGTTATTTGCTCCAATTGATTGGGATGGGTGTTGATTTCTTCAAAATCTCCCGTACAAGCTGTAACTACAACTAGAAAGGTTATTAATATAATTGATCTAATTTTCATCATTTTATTATTTTTCACTTAAAAGTCTATTTTTACGTTCATGCCAAATTCTGTTGGTACCGGCATTTGCCCTACTTCTACTCCTTGATACAGTTTAGTGCCTCCAGCCTGACCGGCTACTTCTGGGTCGTAAATAGGAAAATCTGATATTACTGCAAGGTTTCTTCCGTAAATAGAAAACTTTGCCGCTTGCAAGAACGTGGGTGCCAAGAATTTCTTCGGAAGGGAATACTCGAAACTAATTTCCCTCAATTTTACAAAGGAAGCATCAAAAGAGTTGGCTTCGGTATTTGCCAGTTTATAGTGCTCATCATAATAAACAGCAATGGGTAAAGGCGTTGTGTTTGGCGAATAGGTCCCGTCTCCGTTATCTACAACACCATCTCCAACAAGTTCTCCTTCTTCCCTTCCCCTTAAGGTATGTTTTAATTTTCCCTGTTGGGTAAGTTTATGGTGGGTATGCGAATAGATTACGCCCCCATAACGCCCATCGATGGTCATGCTGATTCTAAAATTGTTGAACTTGAAATTATTGATAAACCCGGCTTGCCATTTCGGGGTTGTTTCTCCAATATATATATCGCTATCGGTCATTTGTGGGTGTCCGTTTTCATCGTATAAAACCTCGCCATCGGGGGAACGCTCAAATCCTCTTCCGTACAAAGCCGTAGCCGAACCACCTTCTACCCCTACCAATCTAGCGCTGGAAGAGCTTAACATTTGTAGTTTTCCTTCAAGTCTTGGGTCCAGGCTTAAAACCTTACTTCTATTTAAGGACCAATTAACAATGCTTTCCCACTCAAAACTATTGTTCTTTACAGGTTTAAAGCTAAGCATGGTTTCTGCACCAATATTCCTTACTTCTCCAGAGTTTATCCATGCGGTGCTATATCCGGTAGAACGGGTAAGCGGTACCCTTAATATTTGATTAACCGTTAAGGTTCTATAGACCGCAAAATCCAGATTGATACGGCTATTGAACATACGCATATTAAAACCGGCCTCTATACTTTTTGTAAGTTCCGGCTTTAGGTCGGCATTGTACAAGGTTGTTGGTGCCACTGCCGAGCTCGGGAAAGGGTAAGGCCCTTTTCCGTAATATTTACTGGTGCTATAGCGTGGCGCATCGTTTCCAACTTCAGCATAAGAAAACCGCAACTTTGTAAAATTGATTACCTCTGGGAAGTTAAGCAGTTCGCTTAAAATAACACTTGTATTTACTGATGGGTAAAAGAAGGACCAATTGTTTTTTGGCAATGTGCTCGACCAGTCGTTTCTTCCGGTAATATCTAAAAAGATCCTATTTTTATACCCAAAAGATGCCATTCCGTACAAGCTATTTACCTGTTCGTTACCATCATAAGCACTGGTAAACAAATTGGTTCCATTGGCAAGATTATAAATCCCGGGAGTTTCCAGTCCTTCTGTCCAGGAATCCAATCTTCTGTATTTGTATTTCATTACATTGCCCCCAAGCGATCCAGAAACATCGAAATTGGAAAATTTGTTGGTATATGTCAACAAGAAATCGGTATTGACCTCTTCGCTGTAAATATTTGTTTTCTTAAAAAACCCGGTACTATATCTGTTTATATCGTATGGGCGCTGTTGTTCTGTTCCTTTGGAATAACTGTTAAGGGCACCGCGCAACATTAGGTTAAGTTTGGGTGAAATTGCAACGTCTGCTTTTACATTTCCCGTAACCGAGTTTTGATCCAAAGAGTTGGTCATTTCATAAGCCATGGCATATGGATTGTCTATGTAACCACTAAAAGGACGGATCATGTCTACTTGTTCCTTTCCTTCTTTCCAAATGGGTTCGTACCAAGATAGGTCTACATTAGGGTTCTGAAAGATCATGAAATAGGCAATTGAATGATTGTTGTATCCATGACCGGGAAGATTGTCACTTTGCCTGTTTCTATAATTTATAACAGAGCTTAACTTTATTGCATTAGAAACCTGATAATTTCCGTTAAGGGAAACCGACATCTGTTCGTACCCGGTATTGGGCATGATCCAATCGTTTTTTAAATGGGTTATGGAAGTACGCATAGACCCCTTTTCGCCACCCCCTTGAATAGATACATTTTGTGTATAGGTTGTACCGACCCGCCAGAAATCCTTACGGTTGTCTTTATAGGGTTGCCATAATTGACGTTCGGCAGATTGCCCCTCCAAAGTTGGGTCGTATTGATAGTAATATTGCCCGTCAAATTTTGGTCCGAATGCAGAGCTGCTACCTCCAGTACTTTTACCATCTTCTGAGGCGCCATACGAATAATAAAGCGTTCCATCGGGCTTAACATAGCTGCCCTTACCGCTTCCCTGTCCATATTCGTATTGCCAGTCCGGCCAGCGCGTAATTACATCAAAACGGGTATTGGAACTTACGGAAACCCCCAAGCCTTTTTGCTTTTTCCCCGATTTTGTAGTAATGATTACAACCCCATTGGCTGCACGGCTACCGTAGAGTGCCGCGGCCCCGGCTCCTTTCAGTACCGATACATTATCGATGTCGTCGGGATTTATATCTGCTATTCCGTTCCCGAAATCTACCGGTGTATCGTTGGAAGCGTCTCCGCCCATGTACGAATTGGATGCCCCGGAAGTTGAAAGCTCACTGGTTACCGGCACCCCATCTACCACTATAAGTGCGGCATTGGCTCCGGGATCTAATGAATTATCGCCCCTCAATTTTATTTGTTGAGAATTTAATGGGCCGCCCAAAGATTGTATGGACAAACCCGGTACCTTCCCCCTTAGTGCTTCCGACCAGTTATTGGTGCGGGCATCGGTTAATTGCTCCGACTTAACCGTTTGTTGGGCATAGCCCAGTTTCTTTTCTTCTCTTTTTATTCCCAATGCGGTAACCACTACTTCGTCCAGTTCGGATACATCCTGCAATAACTGAATTTGGTATTCTTCTTCGTCTCCAATGGTTATGGTCTGAGAAATAAAGCCAATGTAGGTAATGGTTACTTCATCTCCTTTTTGTGCCGTAATGGTAAAGTCTCCGTTAAAATCGGTTACCACGCCCAAGGTTTTACCGTTTACTTGAACGGAAGCCCCCGGTAGCGGAACTCCATCTTGGTCTACAACTTTTCCATGGATGGTCATTTGCTCTACCACCTGTACCTTTTTGCGGATAGGAAAACTTTTAATCTTGGAGACGCTTATAAGTTCGTTAATCCTATAAAAACGCAATTGGTTTTCTTTTGAAACTTTTTCCAACAATTCCAAAAGATTTACCTCTCCCCAGAAAGTCCCAACAGAAGTGTTTAAATTGATTTGGTCTTCTGATATAATAAAATTGTAATTGGTCTTACTTTCTATTATACCGAATAATTCTTCGAGATTGTATGCCTTGTTATTTAGCATTACGTTAGACCTCTTTAATGCCTGCCCGTTTATTTCGGTAGCAAACAAACTATGCAATCCTAAAACTATTATTATATAAAATGAGGAAATACGCATAATTAATTTATGACATTTAGAAACGTTTTTTTTCATATTTTTATTCCGATTTAATCGATTAGCATTTTTGATTTGTGTTTGACTGATACATTTTTAATTTGTTGCGGTTATTTTACAGAGGAAGTGTTGGCGCACTTCCTTTTTTTGGGCACAAACTTTAATGGCCCAATATTTTTTGCTTACATATTATTTTTCATCTATTGGCAGTGTTTTAAAGATTAGTATTTGGTTTTTAGTTGTTTTCTTGAACTTTAAATTGGCCGTGTTGGTAACAGCCAAAAGAATGGATGTAAGGCTTTGGCCTTTAAATGTTCCCGTTATCCTTACTTCATTAAGATCGGGCTCCTGTAATTTTATGGCAACCTTAAATTTATTTTCAAGGACTTTAATGATATCCAAAAGTCTGTCGTTGTTGAAACTTAAGTTATTGGTCATCCATAAAAGTGTGGTCTTTGGGTCGAATATTTGGGTTTGCACCACGCTGTCCGTTAAATTAAACTCAATCTGTTCCTTAGGTTTTAATACTTTTGAAGTCCCAAGCCCCCGAACATCCACAGAACCTTCTACCAAGGAAACAGAAACCCTATGGGCCGTCATGTCCACATTAAATTTTGTCCCCAAAACCGTCGTGGTAACATTGTTTGCAGCCACCGTAAAAGGACGGTTTTTATCTTTTGAAATTTTAAAGAACGCCTCGCCCCTTAAAGTTACCTCTCGTTTATTGGACTTAAATTTTTGCGGAAAACTAAGACTGCTGTTATGGTTGAGCGTTACGGTACTGCTATCGGTAAGCACAATGGTTTTTATTTCATTTTCTGAAGTGGCAACGGTAGTATACAAAACTTTTTGAGGGCCATAAAAGCTATACCATGCCGAAAAACCGACGCCCAAGGTTACCACTATAGATGCCGCTATTCTATACCAGTTTGCCTGTTTGGTAGTAATTTTACGCTTTATGCTTTTATAGATGTCTGATTGTACCTGCTTTTTATGCTGAACGGAATCAAAGATATCGGCCTTGTTTTCTTCGGTAAAATATCTGTTAAAATCTTCAACAATATTCTTTTCACCTTCAGAAGCGGTTCCGTTTATATATCTACTTAATATTTTTTTGAATGTTTTATCCTTCATACGGTATGTCTAGGTATTCAACTATATATACCGTATATCCATGCCTACACGTAGTGAGAAAACTAGAAAAAAGCCCTATTTAACCTTTTGTTTAAATAGCCAATGTAGTGGTAACATTTACTTAATAGAAGTTTAACAAAATTATTAAAATTATTAGAAAATGAAAAAAACATTATTATTACTTGTAATTACTATGCTATTTGTAGCATGTACAAAAGACGAAATGAACGATTTTTATTATTTGCCCGAAGGTAATGAGCCTGAAAAAGAGGTGGCAAACGTTGATAAGATTGTTGGAATATGGAAAGATGATACGGGGAATTTACAAATCTTCTCAAATCAATTTCAATACACCAAAGTGAAAGTTGATGAAGATTACCATTTTAAGGGTGGTACATGGGAAAAAATAGAGAAAGGTGTATACTTGGTACAATGGAAGGATGATGAAGGTTCACACATGCTAACAATTGAGGTTGAATTTTACGATAACGGAAATACGATGGACTATAGTTATGGCGGTGAAACTTATAAAGCTATAAGGGATTAGTTATTATTCATTTTAAAATGAATGTAAAGGGAGTAGGCTTTTTAAAGTTTGCTCCTTTTTTTTGTTAAAATTCAAACCTATCCCATTTACCATCCCTGCCTGCTGAAAAAGAATATTGGTTATAATCAAAGCATTTATATTTTAAAATCATCCTGTAAAATATGCTTTCAATTTCGTTTATTGTTTTATCCTTTATTTTTTTACCATTTACTATATATGTACCAGCTTTTAATTCAGCTATATTAGTTTTATTATACACCTTCAAATGTGAGCTACCATAATAACTATACCTTATATAATCGATTAACAAACGCTTGGTAATTGGATAATTTGAAATATCGGGAATTGGCATATTTGTATTTTTTCCAAAATTAAGGAATTTATCCAAATTAAAAATGGATATAATTAAGTTTATATCCATTCATTTTTACTTATTTTTGATTACTATATCATTACATAGTAGTAGGTATTAGTTTAGGGAAAGCACCGCTTATTTTTTGGCGGTGCTTTTATATTTATTAATTAAAGCTTGATATTGCTTAAGATGTTCAATATGTTCTTTTGTTAACATGCGCATTTTAAACCATTGTCTAATTATGGGAAGAAAAAAGATAATTACAATTGCAATGCAAATAATATATTCCATATTTTAATAATGTTTTATTATTCTCATATTAAATCTATTATTAAAATTATATAACTTCACCTTACCATCACAACTTAATTTTTTTAAATTATAATTTAATTTAAGTTCAGATATATTATTATTCCAACAATTTAATATTTCTAATTTAGAATTTAACTTTAATTCAGATATGTCCTTACACCAACAATAACATTTTGTTTTATCTTTTGGTATTATTACTTTATTATTTACCATATTTTAATAATGTTTTATTATTCTCATATTAAATCTATTATTAAAATTATATAACTTCACCTTACCATCACAACTTAATTCTTTTAATTTATCAGTTAATTTAAGTTCAGATATATTATTATTAGTACAATGTAATTCTTTTAATTTATCATTTAATTTAAGTTCAGTTATATTATTATCCCAACAAGATAATATTTTTAACTTATCATTTAAGATTAGTTCAGATATGTTATTAAATTGACAATGTAACCTTTTTAAATTATCATTTAATGTAAGTTCAGTTATATTCTTATATATGCAACTATAAGAACTATTATTAATTTCTATCAATTTTTTACCCAAATAATAACTTACCACTAACAACACAACAATAACTGTGGTTTCTTGTACTAACCATTGCCATGTATCTACAGTATTATTCATTTTGTTTATTTTTTAAAATTTATTGTTATCTCTTAATTATAAATATGTTGGTTATTGGTAAAAGTTAATTTATTTCCATTTTGTTTATTTGTTCTTCAACATATGCGTTATACTCGGGCGTAACTATATAATCGTTCATATCAAATCTTTCAATGCCATATTCGTCTTCATATGTTATGTCCGCCAATGCCCATATTTCGGGGTGCTGTTCAAAAAAATCCCAATCATCCTTATCATTATACCCCATTAATTTCATTAGTTTTTTATCAATTACAAATCCTTTCATGTTTTTTCTTATTTTATTTAAATCTAATCCTGTTATATCTTCTTCTATACTATATTTAACTTCATCCACATATGCTATTTCCATTTTATCTTGATGTAATGATGGAATGCAATTGTACAATTCTTCACATACCTCATATATGGCATCCATAACCACATCAACTTCACTTCTTCCAACAATAAATGAATCGTGTATGGTTAACGGAACGATGTTTTTTTTAAATAGCTTTGGTAAAATAATGTCCAAAATTGTATTGCTTTCCATTTTTTGCATTTGTATTGCTATTTGGTTATGTTCAACCTCCTTTTTTTCTTCTATATATTGGTTGATTGATGGAAAAATGGAATTAAAGAATTGTTTTAATTTTCTGTAACTGTTATTCTTGCTATATAATATTTTGAATAAGTTTTTTTTCATGTTTTCCCTATCCATTTCACCTATCCACTTATCGCACAAATATTCGTATAGCGTACCACCAGTCACAAGTTCACCAAATAGCTTTAATTCATCTTTATTTATTTTATTCTCTTCCCTTAAAAGCAATGTGTAGAAGAAAAATGGTTGGCTATTTTTTAAATCGACATTAACCAGTTCTTCTTTGTTGTTATTGTATTTTATAAATGGACGCAAATAACTAGCCAAGCTGGTTAAATTGGTATCAAGTCTGTTATTTGTTTTGTTTCGTTTGAAGTAAAAAAAACCATCAGCTATATTGCTTACCCTACTTTCATTTATCATTCTTTGTTGCAAAATGTAAATTAATCGATGTCCACCTTCAGCATTTATTATTTGATTCTTTAACATATTGCCAGTTAAAGAATAAGAATCACTTTCAACATTTATCATTTCCATTATATTGACATCACTTACATCCATTTTAAGCTGTTTTAAAAGCCCTTTTACATCTTCGAATGTCTTTTGTTCAATGGCTTTTAAAGCTGGCTCTAAATCAATGGTAAATGTTTTAAAATATCTGCTTTTGGCTAATTTTACCTTTGTTATGGCTTTGCTCCTACAGTTGACATATTTTTTTATATTTTCCTTTATTTTTTTGTTTATCTTATTGTCTTCAATTTTCCATTGAACGGTTTTAGACACCATCATTGGCGGTATACGGTAAGACATCGGATATACGTTATCATCGTAATTAGAATAGCTTCTATTAACTTCCAGCAAACCATTTTCTTCAAGGAATTTAATTGCTTTTCTCCTTCTATGTTCTGTAGTATATTTATCTAATTGCTTATGGCTAACAGGTGTATAACCATATACTGCGGAAAAATCTGTTTTAAAAAAATCTTGTGATTGTAATATTGCAGAATAGATGGTAATTAAATCATCTTTCTTATCGTAGTTTAAACCATCAATTTTCTTCTTGATGATGATTGGAAGGGTTAAGTTCCTTTTTCTTTCTATTTTTTTTGTAGACACTTACTTTCATCTCTTTAGGTATCTCGTTATATATCATTCATCTCTTTACCTTAGAGATGAACCTCCCAGTTAATTACTCTGGGAGGGTAGGTAGCCATTTACAAATGGCATTTAATTATAAATATGTAGTTTTTAACAAAAAGACAATTTATTTCAACTTTTTGTTAAAATATTTTTCATTTAACTCTAAACCAATATACTTACATTTTTTCAATATAACAAGATTTCGATATATTATTTTTTTTCTATTTAAATTAAATTAAAAAATATACCCTATTTTAATTTTGTGCAATTTTTTCATTCTTTGGTAAGTACTGTTTTTATTATATCTAAGAAAGATTTGATTGTTATTTTTAGAACATATGACAACAGCCCTTAAGATATATTATATATAACTATATATTATATATATAATTATTATTAACTATATATATATAATCAAATAGCCACAGTCATATGTTCTAAAAATGAGTTATGAAACTTTGGTATATATTGATTTTATTATAGCTAAGAGAGATTTAAAAAATTGCACAAAATAATTTAAATAGAAAAAAATAGCATAACTATTCAACTTTGACTATTTGCAACATATTTATTAATAAAGAACAAAATATGAGAATAGTTGGGATGATTAAAATTGACAATATTGAGTTAGATAACTTTAATAAAATAAATGTCGAATACGAATTAAACGAAAAGAAAAATCTAATTGAAATTGATATTAATGGTAATGTGGTTTTCAATTATTTGACAAACGTATTTTTCAATGAAATTGAAAATGAAATAAAGAAAGATTTCAATTCATTTTTTAAAATGAAATATAAGGAAAATGATTATGGTTTAACAATCACTATAAAGCCATTTAAAAGCTGTTTATTAAACGTTCTACATGTTGGCGAGATAAAGATGTATATGGTTATACATAATGCGTCACAAATAACCAAAAACGATATGGATGAATTAAGGTTAAATGTTGAATGGATTGCAAACAATTTATTGCAAGGACATATTATAACCGATAAAAAAATGATAAAAAAAGTATGAAAGAATTATTGGCAAAATACCACAGCGAGACATATACAATTGAGTTCCAACACAACACCAATTACATAAAAACAATTGGACATATAAAAGATAATTTCGTTACAAAAATAAAGCTGGATGATTATACCAACTTTTATTATAATTACAAATGTAACCGATTAAATAAATTAGAAAATATACTTAAAAGTTATGATTACAATACGATGGTTAGCAAGGAATTTTATTTTGGTAATAACTATTGGTATTATGTTGTGGTTGATAAATTAAATGATGGTGAGGTGCTTGTATACGAGGATATGTATTATAATTATTACAAGAAAGGTTGTTATGGGATGGAAAAAAACCCTTTCCAACATTTGATAAAAGACTACATGGAGGTTAATTTAAATGAACTTTGACAATTTCCAACATATTTATAATTAATAGATAACGATAAAATTAAAGAAATATGGATTGGCAAAGCTTACAAAAGATGAATATAAAAGGCATGAAAAAGCATGTGAAATATTAAAAAAAAATAAATTAACTTTTGATGAAAAAATATTTGTCATGGAAAACTGGCATGAGGGAGCTGACAACCTTAACAGCAAAGCAGGGGCTTTTTTTACACCAGTTGGACTAGCACAAGATTTTTCATTGGAAATAATTGAAAACGAAAAAATAATTGATTTATGCGCTGGCATTGGCATGCTGGCGTTTTTTGCTTATCACTATCGTAAATGTGATGTTATGTGTGTTGAACTCAACCCAAAATATATTGAGGTTGGTAAAAAATTACTACCTGAAGCAAAATGGATAAACGCAAGTATTTTTAATTTTAAAGAATTCGGGCACTTTGAACAAGTGATAAGCAACCCCCCATTTGGTAAAATAAAGACTGGCATTGATGCTGAAATTAAAAATGAATTGAAATATAAGGGTTCGGAATTCGAGTTGATTACAATGGAAATAGGTAGCAAAATAGCTGATTATGGTACGTTCTTAGTACCACAGGGTAGTACACCGTTCAAGTATAGTGGCAATCAGGATGGTTTTATTGATTTAAGGCAAAATAACAAAGGTTACAACCCTTACGGACAACAGCCTATGCAAAAGGTGAAAAAATTCCTGAAAGAAACTAATTTCAATCCAATTTTCAACGTTGGGATAGACACCAGCATATATAAGGATAATTGGAAGGGAGTTAACCCTATATGTGAGGTTATTAATTTTGATTGGAAGGGAAAATATTGGTAATAATGAAATTTAGAAAGAATCTAAATAACCAATTTTTGACTTAAATTCAACGACATAAAACATTGTTAATCAAATATTTAAAATTTAAACTAAATTAAATTAAAATATTTTAACAAAACATTAACAAAAACTATTTGGTTATTAAATAAATGTTTTTGGTGATTGAAATTTTTCCGTTAATATTGCATCAGATTAAGGTTAACAATCGCCACCTATTTTAAAGGGGATTAAAAAAATTAATAATAAATGTTAATAGAAGAAATAGAAGAATTTCAAAGAGAATTAGCCGAAAATAATTTACCATTCATTAACGAAGGACAATTATTAATAGATAGGTTAATACCTAATAACCCAATACTAAGGGAAATGGAAAGGCGTGGGATAGACAATGAAATAACCGATACCAGACATAATGCCCTAGCATCTATATTATCTAATAGAGGTTTATATAATAATGCAATCCAAAGGGTTAATAATGGAGAAATTTCCGATAGTGATGTTATTATAAGTATATATAGGCAAATAATTGGAAGGATTATCAGATTTAGGGGAGTAAATTTAAGTGAAATAAATATTTTAGATACTGCCGAACAGATATATAATTATTACGCTGATTTGGATAGCGATATAAATCAATTAATCGATTATCACTATAGAAATGTGGAGGTTGGATATAATAGTGATATGAGCGAAATATATATAGGGCGAAATTTACAATATCCAGAATTTACATTGTATGTTGAAGATGGTATTGCAACTTTTTACGGGGCTGATAGCTTTGATGGTTTTGACTTTCTTTCAATTTATAGAACTAGACTAACTAATTTACTAAAGACTAATAATATAACATGGAATTAATAATAAAAAACGGTAGAAGATACCATGAATGTTCTGAAGAAAATATATCTGAACTTATTTTAAATGATGACTTATTACACTTGGATTGTTTATATAATAGTATAAACAATCTTAAATTAACTGATAAATTAAAAACATTAGGATGCGATGGCAATGTTAAGTTATTTAATTTCAATAATAGATTTGACATGGAAATATTAAAATTTTACTAACAATATGTGAGTAATGATTAAAACAATTAAACTTATTTAACTAATGGTTGGCACAAGATGTTAACCATTTTTTTTTGCAATAAATCCAACTTTTAAAAAAAAAGCACATATTTATTATAAACGTATAATAACAAATTAATATAAAATGAAGTGCAAAATTTTGAGAAGGATTTGCAATTTGGCGAACAATTTGAACAGCTAATTTTACAAAAAATCCAAAAAAAATATCCGAAAGCATATAAAGTAGAGGGTTACCACAAGGAATATGATTTATATGTGAACGAAAAAATAACAATTGAAATTAAGGTTGACAATCAAACCATTAAAACGAATAACATTTTGGTTGAAAGCCAATGCAACGGCAAGAAAAGCGGAATAACAACAACAAAGGCATCGCATTGGTGTTTTATCACCCATCAAAATGTAATTTGGGTTACCACAAAAAAATTAAAGGAATTATTAAAAAAAAATAGTGAAAGCTACTATTGCATACAAGGCGACTGGCAAGCCAAAAGAGGTTATTTTATTCCATATGATGAACTACTAACAATTGCCCATCACTACCCTACCCCAGCCAATTACACTTCACTCATGCCCCCCATTATAACACAAGAACAAAAAAATAAGAGAATAAAAGAGTTATTGAATTGACATAAAATTGTCAAAATTTAAACAATTCGCCCAACCCCATACATAATAACAATGTATGGAGCAAGCAACTATTTATATAAATGGTGTAATAGGTGAAGATGTTACACTTTTAGACGTTATAAGGCAAATTAATGGTTATGCATCATTTAATCTTTTAAATGTGCATATTAATAGTATTGGTGGTGATTATAACGAAGGTTTCGCCATTTATGATTACCTAATTGGCTTAAAATCAAAATATAAGGTAAACACACGTGCTACGGGCGATGTAATGAGCATTGCAACAGTTATATATATGGCTGGTGATGAGCGTTATGCGGAAAATAGCAGTAGAAAAAACTTCATGCTTCACCTTCCATGGGCAGAAGCAAAAGGAACAGCCGAAGACTTTAAAAACTATTCAACAGAACTAGAAAAAGCGGAAAATGAATTGAATTCGTTCTACGTGGAAAATTTAAAAAATGTTGATGAAAAAACGGTAACAAATTTAACCAAAACTGATTTGTATTTGAATGCTGACGAAGCATTTGATTTAGGGTTGGTAACCAATCTTGAGATACCATTTAAAGCGGTTGCAAAGCTAACTACACAAACAAATAACGAAGAAGAAAATAAGACAAATTTTATGTCAAAATTCGAAGAAAAAGTAAACGCAATTTTCAACAAATTATTTCCGAAAGCTTTAAAAGAAGTGCAAGATGGTACTGGTGTAACCATTGTGTTTGAAGATGTTGAAGCTGGTGAAGAAGTTGAAAAGGGTGATAAAGCAACCATTGATGGAGCACCAGCAAATGGGAAATATGTAATGCCTGATGGTACTACATATGTATTTGTCGATGGTGTATTAAATTCAATTGAAGTAGCGGAAGCGGAAGAAACAACTGAAGAAGAAGAAGTTGTTGCAGAAGCTGAAGAAATTTTATCAATGGAAGAATTTGAAAAAATTCTTGAAATGTTGAACAAAAATGTTGAATCAATTTTGGCTTTAACGCAAGCCAACGAGAATTTAAAATTAGAAATCAAAAACCTTAAAAAAAGCGTGGGTAGTGATTTCGAACTTGATGATGAAGTTGAAGAAAAAAAAGTAAAAACAACTTTAACAAGGGCTGCTCAAATAATGAGAAGCTAAACAAATAACGAAAAAGAAAAAAAGAATGATTAACGAAAAATGGCATACGATGTAAGTAATTTGACTAGCTATGTGGAAGAACAAAATTTTCCATTATTAAGGAAATCAATTTTTGGTGGAAGAACATCTGAATTGGTTAAAATACAAAGCGGTGTAAAAGGAAAAAGTGCGATTAATATATGGGAGACTGATGTAATTTACCAAGATGATGACTGTTCAAGAACGGCTTCAGGTAGTACAGTTTTTAGCCAAAGAGAAATTGAGGTTTCACCTATCGCAATCCACCAAGATTTATGCCCAAAAAAATTAAATGGGTACTACTTGCAAACACAACTAAAAGCTGGTAGTAAGGATGATGAAATAGTATTTGAAGCAGAATATACCGATGAAGTATCAGCAAAAATTGCAAAACAAAATGAAATTAATTTTTGGCAAGGTGATAAAACTTCAAATGACAATAATTTATCAAAATTCAACGGTTTTTTAAAGCAATTGAATGGAACTGATTATGTAACTGGTAATACTGAAGCAATTACAGCAATTACGAAAGAAAATATATATGGAATTGTGGAAGATATTGATGAACAAATTCCTGCCGATGTTGCTGATGCGGATGACTTAGTAATCTTCATGGGAGTTGATTCCTTCAAAAAATACAGAAGCGCATTAAAAGAAAAAAATCTATATCACTATTCAGCAGATAATTCAAAATTTGAAATTGAAGTTGCTGGAACTGAACAAAAAATAGTTGCCGTGAATGGATTGAATAATACTGGTGCAATCGTTGCTGGTAGAGCGTCAAACTTTGTTATTGGAACTGACTTGGAAGGTGAAGAAGATAATTTTGAATTATGGTATAGCAAAGATGCTAGAGTGGTTAAAATGACTGTTGCATTCAAATTAGGTACTCAAATCGCATTCCCTGAACAAGTAGTTTATTTTAAAACTGCCTAATAATTATTATTAAAACTGGGGTGTGGTAACAGCACCCCTTTTATAAGACATAACGATAAAAAAAATATAATAAATAAATGAGTTGCTTAAATAAGTTAACGTCAAACATCACATACGATTGTACAACTGGAACTAGGGCAAAAGGTGGTTTAGAAGGAAAAGCGGTTATTATAAATAAAGCCGATATAGACTTGCAAGCTTTAACCCAAAGTGGTAGTACGGTAACAAATTTATCGTTAAATGCTGGTGAGAGCGGTTATGACATCAGTTGGGTTAAACAACTGGGTTCTGCTTCATCTACATTCGCTGTTAACGATGGTTTGGATAGCTTCACACATGCATTTTTATGCAGGGTTTTTGGTTCTTCTGCTGAAGATGCGGAAAGGATAAAAGAGTTAAGTGAAGGTGAATTTGTTGTTGTTGTTGAGACAAAATATAAAGGTGAAGACAATGCCGATGCTTTTAAGGTGTATGGGCTGGAAAATGGTTTAAAAATGAGCGAAGCAACAATGAATTCGACAGAGAATGACAATAGTATGTTATTTACATTGTCATCATTGGAAGGCTTCGGTGAACAGTACCCATATTTGGTATTCTTAGAAACCGATTACAGTACAAGTAAAGCTAAATTTGATGATAAATTTTCATCTTAATTAAATTAAACAAATACAATAAAATAGAACATAATAAAGGTGTAACATAATAAAAGATGTTACGCCTTTTTTTATGACATATACATTAGATGAGTTAAAGAAAATAGTAAGTGATGGACTGGATGAAGTGCACAATAACATAAGCAATAAGGAGAAAGTTGTAAAATATTACAAGTACTTATACAAGTCACAAGGCTGTAAATGCAAAATACCAAATGTTGATATTAATAATATGTTCAACAAGTTAAAAGATGATGGTATAAAGAAGTTGGAAGAAATTGAAAATAGGAAATTCCATTTACGAGATAATGTAATTCCAATTAGGGTTAAAGGGGTTAATATAGACAATGTAAATTTAACGGATGAACTGGCGATGAAATTACTAAAAGAAAATGAAAACAGAATAAGTCTATTTAAGATTAAACCTGAAAATTGGCAAGAAGTGGTGGCAGAATTCTTCTACAGAACGCCTAAAAGAAAAATGAAAAGAAGAAAGCCAAGAAAGAAAAATACAACAGCAAAAAAAGATACATCAATTAAAAATGATGAAAATAACGAAAAGAAAAATGATTAATGTAAGTGGCAAAATTCATCAAATTAAATGAGGTTGACAATCGATTAAATGTAAAATATGACAAGCGGAATGAGGTAATGAACTGGGGTGCTGACAATGCATACCCTTCACTTATTAAAGCTTTAATCAATACATCTGTAACCAGCACACAATGTTTATCAATCAACGCCAAATATGTATATGGCAAAGGCTTTAATTTGCCCAATGCCAACAGATTAATTGTTAATAAACAAGGGCAAACAATCAATAACGTATTACGTATAGCATCAAAAGATTTTGAAGAAATTAATAATCTTTTTTTGCACGTTAATTGGAACGCAAATTATGAAATTACTTCAGTAAAGGTAATACCATCAACATGGGTAAGAATAGGCAAAAAAGATAGTGAAGATTATAATGGAAAATATGTAGTTTACAACAACTGGGACAAGTCAAAAAGTAAATTAATCCAAAAAAAAGAGTTTAATGTTATAGATAGATTTAACCCAAATAAAAAAATAATAGAAGCACAAGTTAATGCTGTAGGTGGTTGGACTAACTATAAAGGACAATTATTACACATTAATAAAGATTTTACCGATACTTATTCAATTAGCAATTTGGATAGCGTAATACTAGATGCGGATGCGGAATATCAATCATCAATTTTTACCAATAATGGATTTAAAAAAGGTTTTTTCAACAACAAAATTTTGGTTGTAAAACCATTTGCTGATGATAATGAGCGATATGCATTTAAAAGCACAATAGAAGCAATGCAAGGTGGGGATAACACTTCATCTATATTACTATTGGAAGCAGAAAACCCATCTGAAGATTTGAAGGAACAATTTTTAATGGAAAACATTGATAACAATGTTGATGACAAAATTTTTGAATATTCCGATAAAAAAATTGCCGATAATATTCGAAAAGCATTTGGCGTTCCATCCATTTTGATTGATAATTCTGATAATTCAATTTTTGGGCAAAGTGGGGAATTACTTAAAACTGCCATGCATCAACATTGGATGAACAAAGAAGAAGAACGAAATATAATAGAAGAAACTTTTCAATTAATATTTTCTTATTGGCACGAAAAAATTAATGTTAACGATTTGATTATAAAGGAAATAATAACGAGCAATAAAATAGATAATGTAGGTGAATCGATTAATTAATGCAGACGACATAAAGCAATACAAGGACATTGGAAAAAAGGTAGATGAAGAAAAAATAAACCAAATTATTGATTTGGCGCAAGATGTTGATTTAAGGGGGCTATTGAACAATGACTTTTATTTTGAGGTTATTAACCATAAGGATGAAGCAAATTATCAAGATGCGCTTACTGGTAGTACATTTGGTTTAAACGGTGCATTATATAGCCATTTTGGAATAAAAGCGATTTTGGTTGATTTTTTTTATGCTCGTTATGTAATGCAAGTTAATGTTAATATTACCCCATTTGGTAGTACAACCAAATTAAGTGATGATAGTGAGGCAACGCCAATAAGCGTGTTGAAAGATATTGCCAAAACAAACGAACAACAGGCAATGGCAAAGTGGCAACTGACAAAGATGTATTTGGATGCCAACAAAAATTTATTTCAATTTTGGAATACCCATACTAGTACAAATGATAGTTCATCAAATAGGTTATCATTTTCTTTAATTGGTGGCAGAAAAAAATATTAATAATTAAAAGGTTAAAAAAAATGGTGTGAGTAAACTAATTGTAAACGATATTAATGATAGATTTTTTGAACTAAATGGTATTCAATACCCAAAAATTTTTATAACTGAAAAAATTGGGGATATATATATTAAGTTGATTAACAAATACGACAGAAATTTTTTCATTAGTCAACCCCACAAATTAACTGATTATATAGTTGAAGGTGAAATCTATAGTGATTTAAGCAATTTCCAAACAGCTATCTACCCTATTATTTTTAACCCGAACATCAATTTGAAGGATGAAGATGTAATACGATGGAATACAGGGTATAATGATGATATAGTAAATGCTTCGGTTACAGGAACAAACAATAAAACTTTAACTTTAACGCAAAGGGATGGTAGCACAATAGTTGCAACATGGACTGATATTGATTCACCACCTGATGGCGATGAATATATTAATGCGCTAATATTTAATCCGAATAATGGTGTTATAAGTGCTGGAAGAACGGGTGGATTACCTGATGTAACAACCTCTTTGGATGGCAGATATTCTTTGCTAGGGCATACACACACAACTTCAGATATAACCAATTTAACACTTTCAACATTAGGTGGTGTACCATCATCAAGAACAATTACAGCAGGAACAGGACTTACAGGTGGTGGAAATTTAACAGGTGATAGGATTATATCAGTAGACAATGATGTATCACCATTAACAGCTACTAGGATACCAGCAAGTCAAGATTTAAATACATATCAAAACCCTGGTTTTTGGTATCAGTCTGCAAATGCAGATGTAGGTAGTAATTATCCATCGTCTTATGCTGGTAGTTTTGTAGTACAAAAATCAGCAGGTGTCACACAGCAATATTACCAATATAATAATGATGGTTCAGGTGGTTCTCCCGAAATGTATATTAGAAGTTTTTATTCTGGTAATTGGAGTAGTTGGGGTAAAGTATGGCATTCGGAAAATGATGGTTCAGGAAGTGGCTTGGATGCTGATACTGTAGATGGATTACATGCTAATTCTGGCTATGCAACAAATGCTAGGATACCTGCAACAGATTCTAATGGTTATTTTTCTGCTTATTTACTAAGACAATCTTATGCAAGTAACAATACAAGTGTAGGACATATAATGACACAAGTAGAGACTGGTACAGGTAATAATTATATACGTCCCACTACTCCTGCTTCGTTTAGAGCTGCTGTAACAGATAATAATTATATATTAAAAAATAATAGAACAGATGGAGGTTATGCTTGGATTAGGAGAAGTACAGCAACAGGAGCGGCTCCTCTTTATGTAACTCAACAAAGTAGTGGAGAAATAATCAGATTTTATCAAGGTTCAGGAGATGGTTCATTAAGAGCATCTATAGGTAATGACGGAAGTTTTCATACATTAGGAAGTGGTATACAAATAGGGCAAAGTTCAAACCCATGGTTAACATTACATTCATTATCATCAGGAAGTGATGGGGTGGACCAAGGCGGAGGTATTTCTATTGGGGAATCTGGAAAAAAAGGTAGCGCAGCAGTACATTTAACATATACTGGTAATGGTAGAGGGCATTTAGGTATGGGTGCAGTAGATAGTACTGGTATACCTGAATATGAAGTATTAGAAATGCATTATCAATCTAATAGTGGAACATTTAAAGGTAATTTAATAGCTAATGGTAATATTTATTCTAATGGTTCTAATTATTATGGTGATGGTAAAAATATACTTCAATTTTCAGATAGTTGGTTAAGATTAAATCCTAGTGGTAATTTCACTACAGGAATATATTGTGGTAATTCATTATTAAGAACAGATGGTTCATTGCAAGTTGGAAATTCACCTGTTAATTTTACTGCTAGTTCATCAGGTATTAATCTAAATAGTACAGTCACATTTAACGCAGCATTTAATGGTAAAATTAACGTGTCCTCAACCAATTTAAGGAGTTCTGGTATGTACGGAATATATGATTCAAATAGAATTGGACATATATGGAGTATGGGTACATCTTTTAGCATTCCAGATGATGGTTCTGATTTTGGTAATTTATATGGTTTAGCATATAAACATACTAATAATCCGACTGGTGGTAGTATGGCTGGTGGACATCAAATGGTGTGGGTATCAAATGGCGTACCCAAAAGTGCTATTGGTACTAATATATGGACGGCTGGTAACGTTTATGCAAGCCACTTTTTCGAAACATCAGATAAAAGTTTAAAACACAAAATCACCCCACTTAAAGAGGGAATTAAAACAATAAAAAAAATAAATACCTATAACTATAAATGGAAATCAGATGATACCGATGATATAGGTGTAATTGCACAAGAAATTGAAAAAGAATTACCACAATTAGTTAATACAAATGAGGAAGGTATTAAATCTGTTAACTATACCAAGTTAATACCCATATTAATCAATGCTATCAAAGAACAACAGCAACAAATTGACGGTTTGAATAACGAAATAAAAGAAATTAAAAATAGATGATTTTAATTGATTCCAACGATAATGCCACCTTTAAGTTAAATGGTAAAGCATACCCCCGTGTATTTGTACCTATTATATTAGGTGAAAATACTATTGCAATATATAATGTATTTGATGTTAAGCAACAATTATTGGCTAGTACCACATATAATACTATTGCTGTTAATGGTACTACATATGGGAATATAAATACATTGGTGGAAGCAATTACATTATTAACTTACAATGTTGGTGGTTCTGAAGGGTTGATTGATATTAGTGCTGGGGCAAATATAGCAATAGATAAGAGTAATCCGCAAAATCCTGTTATATCATCTAGTGGTGGTGGCGGTGAGGGAACTGTAACCGATTTGGGTTACAATCCATCATCTACAAATGGCGTAATAACAAATAGCCACGGTGATAATGCAACAATACCATTGGCAAATGGTACATATGCTGGCTTATTATCACCATCGCAACGTAACATAATAACTAATTTAAGTTCAAATTATCTTGGTATAAATGCAAAGGCTTCAGATTCAAACTTATTAGATGGCTTAAATTCAACTGATTTCTTGCGTTCAAATGGAAAGGCATCAGATTCAAATTTATTGGATGGTTTGGATTCATCAACTTTTATGCGAGCACAAAACACAAATGGTTATTATGGATTGGTAAACCCAGCCAATAGTAATAGCGCATGGATAAGAACAACACAAAGCGGTTTGTTACCATATGCGTCAGGTGGCAATTCATCATCATTAGGAACATCAAGTTGGAATTTTAAAACAATATATGGTGGTACTATATACGAAAATAATACATCATTATCTTCAAAATATTTGGGTATAACTGCAAAGGCTGTTGATAGTGATAAACTAGATGGTTTAAATTCAACTGATTTTTTACGTTCAAATGCAAAGGCTTCAGATTCAAATTTATTGGATGGTTTGGATTCATCGGCTTTTGTGCGTTCAAATGCAAATGATACAAAAAGTGGCTATTTGATAATGAATGATAACAGCCATTTAAGGCTTGGTAGCGGTAGCGATTTCAGAATGTATTTTAATGGTACTAACACATACTTTGATATGTATGCTGGTAATCTATATTTTAGGCAAAACAGCACCACTAGAATAACATTTGAACGTAGTAATGGTAATATAACCACTACTGGTACAATGTATGCAACCAATTTTTTTGAAACATCTGATGAAAGGTTTAAAACCAATATTCAACCATTATCAAAAGGTTTAAAATCAATTTTAAATGTTGACACATACACATATAACTGGAAACATAATGATAATGGTGATATAGGTGTAATTGCACAAGAAATTGAAAAAGAAATACCTGAAATAGTTAATACAAATGAGGAAGGGTTTAAATCTGTTTCATATACGAAGTTAACCCCTATTTTAATCAACGCCATTAAAGATTTAAATAAAATAGTTGATGAGCAGAATGAGAAAATAAAGGACTTAACAGAACGAATAAATATCATTGAAAATAGAATATAAATGGCTAGACAAACGAATGCGATAGTAACTTATGAAGATTTAAAATGGATGGAAGATAACAATTTGTTATATGCTGACATTCCAACGGTTGCGAGTAAAATGTGTGTTACTAAACAATCACTTATGCTACGTTATGATGGTTTGGTTATGTCACTAATAAACGGATATAGTAATAGCCAATTAGTACCATATCAACGAGTTAAACAAGCTGCACGATTTGAAGAAGAAATTGTAAACCATTTAACTTATAATGGTGGTTCATTTAATTTAACCGTGTTTAATGGACAAGGTTATTCATGGGCAATTACCGTAAAATATATTAGATATTATCCGCTAGCTAATGTGTGGGATGAAGATACAAGTGCTAATTGGTTATCGATAACCCCAACAACTGGTAGTGGAACAGGGGTTAATATAACTTGCAATTATGGTTACAACGATACCATTTATGAAAGAAGAATGGAAATAACCATAACAAGTAATGGAACATCTTTTACCACATATGCCTATCAAGATGAAAACCCAGGGGTTGACACAACACCAATGGATGTAAGTATTGGTAGTAATGCTGAAAATGCATGTGTTGCTTTTATTAATGAAGCTGGAAGATTACATTATTATATAAAAGATGGTTATACATGGACTGGTGCTGATAAATTATATGTAAATGTTGAAGGAACTACATTGGCAGATACTGGTTGGTACTCAAATGGTGCATGGGCGAGGTATTGGAACAAAAGCAATCAAACATTCAACGGGTTAACTCAATGTGAAGAAGATAATTCTGAAGGTGGAGGTGGTACACCAACGCCCGATAATAAAACAATATTATTGGTTCAGGACAACCCAGCAACATCGGCATGTCAAACATGGAACAATACTGGTGCAAGGCAAACATTTTATATCCCCGATGATAAGAACTGGACAAGTACTGGTGTGTTATATGCAAATGAAGATGGTTCAACATTGGCTAATACTGGTTGGTACAGTAATGGAACAAGTGCAAGGCTATGGATAAAGGAAAGTAGTAGTTTTATCGATAGTGCATCTTGCGCATAAATAATAAATGAAAAAAGAATATAAATTAAAAAATGAATAATACCGTAGATATATGGCAATGGTTAGTGCAACAAGCCCCAGTTGTTGTTGTGATGGGAGTGGCAATTTATTATTTGGCAAAAAAATTAACAAAAGCTGAAGATGATAAAGATACGCTGGCTAAGGATGTAATTAGATTAACTGCCATATGGGAAGAAAGATTAAACGATTCAAAAGAAGCTGACAAAGAAATATTAAATGTATTGCTTCAAATCAAAGAAATCGTTCAAAAAAATAATAGATAAAATGAAAAAGTTTTTGATGAAATTAAATACAATATTGAAAAAAAATTATTGCAATAAAAACTATTGCGATGCCCAATTAAAATTAAATGAAATTAAAAATAAATTGGAAATAAAATACAATATGAAATATAACGAGCTTGTTAATGTGGAACTTATAAATGAGGATAAATAATGATGGGGTTAATTTTATTTTAAGGTATGAGGGTTATAGTAGTACCCCCTATTTATGCCCAGCAGGAGTGCCAACAATTGGTTATGGAAATACTTATTATCCTGACGGCAGAAAAGTTACAATGAAAGACAAAAGAATAAATAAATTTAAGGCAAAAGACATGTTTTTTGTGGTTGTGAAGAAATATGAAGATGCGGTTAATAATAAGGTAACCACTACCCTAACCCAAAACCAATTTAATGCATTGGTAAGCTTTTGTTACAATGTTGGCATACATGCATTTTCATTATCAACATTGTTAAAAAAAGTCAATAAAGATTGTTATGATATTACCATAATAGATGAATTCTTAAGATGGAACAAAGCAAAAGGGAAAGTTATTGAAGGATTAAAAAACAGGAGAAAAGAAGAAGCAGCATTTTACTTTACACCATAAATTAAATTACTCATACATATAACCGTTATACAATGCCCCATAAAGGGCATTTTTTTATTTCCATACTTAACATTTTAACCCATATAGCGCATAATAATAATAGCAAAACAAATGAAGTAATATATGGCAACCAAACAGCAAACAACTTGGATTCCAGCGATGAGGGATGTAATTGAAAATGAAGATTTAACCTTTCTTAATAAAAAAGAAATATGGTTTTTAACCAATAAAAGATTGCCCAAAGAAGATAAAATTGCATGGGATACCTTCGACAATTGGAGTAAAGGGAGAGCAATTAATATGAATGATGAAATTGGCAGGACGATTCAAGACATGTTATTGGAAGCCGATATAAGAATGAAGCAGAGTATTGGTAAAAAGATGTTGGACAAAAGCACAGAAAGAAGTTGGCAAAAAATGGCTTGGCTATTGGAGAGGAAATACAAAGAGTTTAACAATAAAGTTATCCAATTACCACAACATGCACCACAGATATTTATTGATGCGAGAAATAGCAAAGATGAAGATATGATAAATAATATACTAAATGGTGGTTTGTTAAAGGATGCCAAGCCAATTGCCCAACTAAAAGAAAATAATAACGAAAATGATAATGATAATGATAGTTGAAAATAACCACGGCATTCAGGAAGATAAATGAACTAAAAGGTAATATAAGGGTTGTGCAAGGCTCGGCAGGGAGTAGCAAAACTTATTCAATATTACAACTACTTATTTTAACTGCTATACAAAATAGGAATAGTACGCTGGTTAGTATAGTTAGTGAGAGCATGCCACACCTTAAAAGGGGTGCAATGCGTGACTTTGTTAACATATTAACCGAAATGGGATTATACAATGAAAAACAACACAATAAAACTGAAAATAGATATAGGTTAGGAAGAACAAGATTTGAATTTTTTGGTGCAAATGAACCATCAAAACTAAGGGGTGCGAGAAGGGATATATTATTTGTCAATGAAGCAAACAATATAAGTGAAGAAGCATTTCATCAATTACAGATGAGAACAAGAACTTTAACCTTTTTGGATTTTAACCCATCGCATTTAACATATATACGGGATTTGATTGAAGATGATAAATCAAATTTTGTAATTCTTAATTATTTGGACAACGAATATTTACCTGAAAATACGATACAATATTATCAGGATAAAATAAAGAAAGCTGAAAATGGTAGTGAGTATTGGAAAAATTGGGTAAAGGTATATGTATATGGAATAGAAGGGCAAATTGAGGGTGCAATATTTACCAACTGGAAAGAAATAGACAGATTGCCCGATGATGCAAAACTGTTGGCTTGTGGCTTGGATTTTGGATTTGCAAATGATGAATGTGCCGTTAGTGCATTATACCAATATGATGGGGAATATATAATTGATGAAATCATTTACCAAAAGGGATTATTGAATAATGAACTGGCAAAATTATTAATCCAAAAGGGGTTAAAAAACACAATCATTTATGCGGATTCAGCCGAACCAAAATCTATAAAAGAATTGAATACATATGGTTTAAATGTTGTACCAGTTAAGAAAGGAAAAGACAGCGTTAATTATGGAATTAATTTGATGCAACAAACATCCTTTAGGGTGGTTAATTCGGCGGTTAATTTAATCAAAGAATTAAACAACTATACATGGGCTAAAACAAGGAATGGGGAAAGGTTAAACATACCAATTGATAATTATAACCACTTAATAGATAGTATAAGATATATATATCTAATGAGAATGGGAAAAAAACAACATTTCGGATTAAAAATGGTTGGATAATGGATTTAAAAAGATACACATTTAAAGAGTTTTTAAGCCTATCTGATGAATCTATTATTGATAGTTATCTGTTTGTATTGGAAGCATTAAAACCTCTTAAAACGCTAAATAAAAAGCCTTTAAAGGAACTTATAAACCTATCATTTGGAGAGGTGATAAACGCAAAATTAATTTTAACGCAACCAACAAAAGAAGGATTGGTTGAACTGATTAAAATGGTTAGCAATTTAAAGAAAAAACAAATATATGATTTATCGATATATGATTTTTATGGTGTGTTGAACAACCTAAAGGAGCAAGTAATAACCATCAATGAGATGGAAGAAAATAACCTAGTAAGTAAACACACAAGCATAGAATGGGAAATGGTTGATGGAAGTAAAAGACTGTCAAAATATGGGGTGTTAAACACAATTGACAAATTGGCTAAAGGTGATATTTTAAAATATGAACAAATTGAAAAATTGCCTTATCAATTGGTACTATCAAAATTAATGATGGACATGGAAAAAAGTGATATAGAGGCGGATATAAATAATATTAAAATGAAAAAAATAGCTTAAAAAAAACATGTACGATTTATTAAAAAATATTGCTCAAATAAATAACTGGGAATTTATCTATGGTAGGCAGGACTATCAAAATGTGGAAGATATGTATAATGAAATCGATGATAATAAGGTTAATTTATTTTTGGATTCGGTTGTAATCGATACATCATTTTCTGAAAGTGGTGTTGAATCAAATACATATTCGGGAAGGTTTCTTTTACTATTATCATCCGATGTTGATGAATTATATGATGGTGATGAATCTTCAAAATATCAATCCTATATAAAACCATTAATTGACAACCATTTAACCAAAATCAAAACGATTTTAAGCTGTGGCGATTATGCCATAAATACATTTAGGACAACCGAGGTAATTAACTTATTCGACGGGAATTATGATGGTATCATTGTAAACTATAACGTAAGCGAAATATAATTATGAATTGGAAATTTTTGATAACAACAAAATAATTGAAGATGAATTAAATGCCATTAGGGATGACATTTTAACCCTTTATAATAATTCTAACAAAAGAACTTCAGGACAATTTGAGAAGGACTTAACAATTGAATTGGGCAACAACATGGGTAGCCTTTTAGGTAACATGACATTGCAAGGGAGAAAAGCAGGAAAACAACCACCCATTGAAGCCATTGAACAATGGATTGAAGAAAAGGGCATAAAACCATTGGAAGAAAAAATGAGTACTTCCACCCTAGCCTATTTAATTGCAAGAAAAATAGGGCAAGAAGGTACTGATAAAGAGAATCATTTATATGTGTATGATAAAATTATAACGCCTGACAGAATACAAAGTATAATAGATAGGTTAACCGTATTCAACGCACAAATGTTCATAAATGAAGTAACAATAACAATTAAAGAATCATTTAAAAATATATAATGGCAACCAATATAATATCACAACCCGAAGGAATAAATAATGTATTGTCCGCATATAACAACAGTATAGTTAAATGGGATAATAATACACTTTCAAATATAACATATGGGGAAGTACATACAAGTGTAAGCACATTACCATTTAAGGTTTATCCAGCCCCTGATGGTACATTTTCAATTAATTTAAAAGATATAATTAAAGTTGAACTTGGTGATGAACCATTTGAAGATAGTATTGAACCTGATTTAAGTACTGGTGATTTTATTTATCAGGATCCAAATTTAAAATTAACATTCAATCCAGAATTTAGGGTATGCAATGATAACGCCACATGCCAAGGGCAATCCATTGGCTTTAGGTTAATTAAAAGTGCTGAAGATATTCTTGGTTATGTGCAAAAATTAAATGCATCGCCAAATATGTACTTGATGTTACCAAGTGAAAATAATGTGGATTTTAAAGCAACATATTTTGAGGGTTACCCATTTGATGTTGCATTGTTAAATGTTGAGAACAGCAAAACAATCAAAATTAAAAATGCGAGTACTGGCATGGAAGTTAGCGAAGCGACAAATGATATAAACGTTAAAAGAATTGTTGTAAGCGATGGTGCATATGATTGGACAAGTGAAGATATATTACCACTTACACCAAAACAAAACAAGCTGGAAATATACGTTAACGATGTATTTAAAAATAATTTGGTACTGGATAGGATTGATGCAAAATGCGGTGTATACCTTAAATGGTTCAATCGTAACGGTGCATACTCATATTGGTTATTTGATAGATTTTATGAAGATATACTTAAGACAAAAACTGATACCAAAAACAAATATTATGTGGGTTACGAAAATATTGAAAACCTTAATAAAATATATCAAAACGGTAATAAAACAATTGAACGTAGTTATACATTAACAACAACTGTTAGAAAAGAAGATTATAAAACAATTGAGAGTTTATACATGTCACCGTTTGTTCAAATGTACATACATCAAACACCATTCAACCAAGTAAGTAATAAAGATTTTATCAATGTTGAAATAGAAGATAAAAGTTATGTGGTTAGCGAACAAAAAAATGGAAAAATACAAGTTAAAGTAACTATAACGATGCCCGATTTATTTATGCAAAATTATTAATGGTTGAAGAAATATTAATTATTGAAAACAAACAAGTTGATTTAATACCTAAAACGATTACAAGGAACATCCAGCTTAATAATTTGGGGAATGTTACCAATAAACAATCATCGTATAGCCAATCAATAAAATTGCCCAAAACAACAAAGAATACCAAAATATTTGAATTTCTTGGCGTTGTTGGCAATCAATCAACCGCACCATACAAAAAATTAAAATGTACCTATTATTGCGGTGGCGTATGCTTGGTTAATGATGGTTATGCCGTTGTTAATGGTACAACCGATATGTATTACAACATAGTAATATATAATGGTATTATAACCTTGGCAACAGCATTGCAAGGTAAAACAATGGCAGATTTGGATTATTCTTATGCGAATCACACTTTGAGCGAAAATAGCTATAAGGATGGTTTATTAAGTGATAATACATTGTATCAATATCCAGTTGTTGATTATTCTGATTGGGAGTACACAAACATCTTTCCAGCAACGGTACAAATTGACAAGCAATACCCAATGTTAAGGGTAAAACAGCTATTTAAAAATATTTTTACCCAAAGCGATTTAATTGTAACTGGTGATTATATCGATGAAACCATTGGCAATGATGAGATAACCAATATCACCGATGCATATAATATTACAGATGCTGGTGGTGGTGGCGATACTGCATTGGGTAGTTTTGCCACAAATACAATTACAAAGAACGTAACTGATGGTATTGCCCCAATTCATATTGAAAATGATTTTAATATAACAAGCAACTCATTATCATCCCCATTATCGGTTAGTTCTAACAAAATAACATGTAATTCAAATAATAAACCAATCCAATTCACATGTACATTCACGTGCACATGCGATGATGGTATTGGAACGATAAGAATAACCAAGAATAATGTTACCATAGATTCATTTCAGTTTGACGATGATATAACCGAAACAAATTATGAGGTGAACACCATTTTAAACAATGGTGATGATATAGGTTTTGAATTAATATCGGTTTCAAATGGTAGTTATGATGTTGTATTAAGCGCAAGGATTAATGGAACGGCAAAGGAAATTGCACCATCATCATACGATGTTAACATCATAAGCAATTCCGAAATAACGCAACTGGATTATATAAAGGACGTTATGAACCGTTATGGTTTATTGATTAATTATAATGCACTTAACAATACATATGAATTAAAAAATATAGATAACCTTATAACCGATTTTGATAATGCTGACAATTGGACAACAAAATATCAATCAAGTGAAGGCGAATTATATAAATCATCATACTACCAAAAAAATAATTTTAAATTTAATTATGATGAAAATTATATTGATGAACCATTGGATGGTTATTTTACCATCAATAATCCAGTACTAGCAGAACAAAAGGAAATATATACAAGCGTCTTCAATATCGCATATGCTGGCACTAGACAATTCAAAACCAAATCATTATATAGGTTACCACTTTTAAACTATGATGAAGACAATGATAAATTGGTGGCAAAGGAAGAAACATCACCCTTATATCTGTTCAAACTAAAAAGGGGCTTACCATCAACATTCAATGCAAGGTTATTAAATGATACACCTTTTAGCGTTACGGCATCACCTCAATTAATAGGTTATGTAACGTTGGAAGATACCAGCATGCAATATTATTTGGATACCTATTACAATAAATTCATTCAACTTTTACAAAACTATAAAGAAGTTAAAATGAAAATGAAACTATCAATTGTGGACATATATAACTTTTCGTTCTACAAGTTGATTTTTTTAGAACAAACTGGTAAGTACTATTTCATTAATAATATTCGATTTAACCCAAATAAACCAATTTCAGATGTGGTTTTGGTTGAGATACCATTTTATGTATAACGATTAAAATAAAGAAAATATGAGTGGCACAAAAGGTAAATATACTAGACTTAGATATAAACACAGATGGCTTAATAAAAAAATTAGGTGACACAAAAAAAAGTATTGACGAATTAAAGGAATCACAAAAGGAGTTAAAAAAACAAGGTGATACCAATTCGGAACAATATGTAAAAAATGAAGCGCAATTAAAATCATTAACATCTTCGTTCAACAATCAAAAAAAGGTAGTTGAACAATTGATTGATGAACAAGGCAAACAAGTTCAGGTTACCACAAAGTTAACATCAGCAATTACAAAAGAAAATAAATCGATTGATGAAGCTTCAAACAATAATAAGGAATTAAAAAAACTTCGTAACCAATTAAACACTTCCACCAAAGAGGGTGCGCAAGCTGTGGAACTTATCAATGATAAGATTGATAAGAACAATGCCTTTATAAAGCAAAATACATCAAGGTTAGAACAGCAAAAACAATCAATAGGTGGCTATACATCAGCAATCAATAAAGCCAAAATAGGTGTTAAGGCATTTGGTGCAGCATTAAAGGCAACTGGTATATTGCTTATTGTCGGTGCAATAACAAAATTCACGGAAGCTTTAACACGTAACCAAAAGATTGCAAATACAATCAATACGGTATTCAATGCCATTTCAATAACCTTCGATAAGGTTGTTGGTACTGTGGTTGATACTGTAACGCAAGTATATAACGCAACAAATGGTTTTGATAATTTAACCAAAACCGCAAAAGGTTTAATAACGCTTGGTTTAACCCCAGTTCAATTGGCATTTCATGGTATAAAGGCATCCATTTTGGGTGCGCAATTATTATGGGAAAAATCAATATTCGGTAATAATGATTCAACCAAAATAAAGGAACTGGAAGATGATTTGGCAAATACAAAAGCAACCATTGATGAACTTGGAAAACAGGCAATCATTGCTGGAAAACAAGTGTACAATAACATAGGGGGCGCATATGACGAATTAAAGGAAACTGGAAAGGCAATTGCCAATAATGTATCAAAAATAGATTACTCAAAAATAATAGATGATGCCAAAGCCCTAACCGATATAAAGAATAACATGGAAAGGCTTGTTATTCAACAGGAAGGTATTATCCAACAATTTGAAAGACAAGCTGAAAAACTAAGACAGGCAAGGGATGATGAATCAAAGACAATTGAAGAAAGAAAGAAAATAAATGAAGAACTGGCAAAGGTACTGGATGAACAGGCAGAAGCAGAATTAAAATTAATCGATTTAAAAATAAGCGGTGCATCAAAAGAAGCTTCACTTAACAAGGGCAATATCGATTTGGAAAATGAGGTATTGCGGTTAAAGAACGAAAGATTGGAAGTTGAAAACAGGATTGAAGGGCAACGTTCCGAATACTTGGCAAACCAAAACGCACTTAACAATGAAGAAATTGCACAACTGCAAGATTTCCAAGCAAGAAAAAAGGCAATAGAAGATGAAATAAGGGCATACACAATCGAAAATGATTTTGAATATAGGGAACAAAAAATACTTGCAGATTATGAAGCACAACAAAAGGAACTGGAAAATTTAAGGTTAACGGAACAACAAAAAACGGATTTACTTTTGCTTGCCCAAACTGAAAGGGATGCACAACTGCAACAATTAAAGGAAGAACAAAGACAGGCAGAAATCGAAAATGATTTAATTAACCTTGAAATAGATAGACAGGCACAAGCGGAAAATTGGCAATTCAATTTGGATGGGCAACTTAATTATTTGAACAAACAAAAACAACAAGAACTATCCACAGCCGATAAAACTGGAAAGGATAAAACAAAAATAGAAGAAAAATATGCCAAGTTAGAAGAAAAGATAAAACAAGCAACAGCACAGGCAAAATTAAATATCGCATCGCAGACATTGGGCAATATGGTTGCCATAATGGGCAAGGAATCAACCGCAGGAAAAGCATTTGCAATTGCACAGGCAACCATTGATACATATGCATCGGCAGTTGCTGCATATAATGCAATGGCAGGAATTCCAATTGTTGGGCCAGCATTGGGTGCGGTTGCCGCAGCGGCAGCCGTTGCAGCTGGTATTGCAAACGTAAAACAAATAACATCCACAAAAGAACCATCAATGCCATCAACAGATATTAATGGTTATGCAACGGGTGGAAGGATAAACGGTGGA
Organism: Galbibacter pacificus; assembly: GCF_029603165.1. Taxonomy (GTDB): domain Bacteria; phylum Bacteroidota; class Bacteroidia; order Flavobacteriales; family Flavobacteriaceae; genus Galbibacter; species Galbibacter pacificus. The sequence goes on along the minus strand of NZ_JAQSVC010000002.1, from coordinate 122,246 downwards.
CAAGCAATAAGCAGGAGCAATGGAGATAATAGATTGATTACAGCCAAGGATGGTGAGGTAATATTAAATGAAAACCAACAAGCATTATTGGGTGGCGATGCCCTATTTAAATCAATCGGGGTACCTGGCTTTGCAACTGGTGGCGTTGTGGGTAAACCATCAAATACAGCTTCACCATTAATCGATTATAACCTATTAACGCAAAGCATGCTAGTTGCTTATTCAAATGCACCATCACCAGTTGTGAGCGTGGAAGAAATAAACGATGTTAACAACAGGGTAAGCGTTATACAATCGGGAGCAAATTTATAATTCCAATGGGCATATCAAATAAAGGTATGCCCATAATTATTTAAAAATAAATGAACTTTTAATCAATTGCCACATATTTATTAATAAAACAATTTCAATATGAAAAATGATATAAAGGAAATTATTGAACGAACAAAACATTTGAAAGAATTTGCACATGCAATAATCAATAACGAGCCATTTAATTATACCCCAATTGACAAAGATTAAAACATTAAAATTATTTGAACAATACCACAACACGGACAATCAAATTAAAAAGGAAAAAATAAAGAATAATATCATTGAGAACCATATACCATTTGTTATTAGCATTGCCAATAAATGGAACAGGAAGGAACATAAGCAAGATTTGATACAAGTTGGAAATATAGGCTTATTAAGGGCATTTGATGGTTTTGATTATAATAAGAACTTTTCATTTGTAACATACGCCCATTCTTTTATATGGGGAGAAATGAACAAATATATGAAGGGCAAAACCTCCACAATACACATTCCAATGCACAAGTATTATGAAAAAAATGAAACCTACCCCTATAAAAATATTTCGTTCAATTATAACATAACATCAAATCTATATGAGGACGCAAACTATATATACGATGATTTGGAAGAAGAAGAAATAAATAATAAAAGAATAGATATGTGTTTGAACGCTTTAAACCAATATCCAAAACATAGGTATATAGTTATTAATTATATGGGATTGAACGTTAAAAAAAGAAGCATGCAGGAAATAGGTGATACATTGGGGGTAAGCAGAAGCAGAATATACCAATTATATAACGAAGCCATTGAACTGATAAAAGAAAATGTTAAACCAAAACAATGATAAGTTAATTGATTTTATAACAAAAAATGAACCCATAATACATCAAATGGTGCAATATGGGCTGTTGTCATTTACCATAATACGGGATATTGAGATATATAAAAAATGGAAGGAAATTAAATTAAACGAAACATCAAAATATCTTATTCTTGCCAATGATTATGAACTTTCCACAAGACAAGTGCAACGGATAATAAACAATATGAACAAAGATATTTGATATAATATCTATATTTGGTACTGCAACCATACAATAAACATCTTCAATATATAAAATGATTAAAACCAAATTATATTATAGTAAAGAAATATTGGATATATATAAAGAAAGTTTTAAACCAGTATATTATGAAAAAGATATTAGGGTAATTAATTCAAATTATTCAGATGAAATAAATGAATTTGAAAATAGTATAAGTAATGATTATATAATTATAGATAATGGAAAAATAAAAGAAATTAATTCATATTTTATTCAAAAGAGAAGTAATAATAATATTGTTGAATATAATTTTGAAATAAATAAAATAACCAAGTATGATAAAATGGTTCATGAAATTACTAACAATTATAGAGTTAAAATACTAATACCAAATAAACATGAACTAATAACCTTTATCCATCTAAAATGGTATCAATATTGGAAAATTAAGTATGATAAAAAAGATACTTGGTTACATAGAAGCAAATTAATAGATAAAATTGTATTCACCTTAATCGGTAGTATTATCACCCTTTTGTTAACTAAGTTTATAATTAACTGAATATATATTTATTAACCTAAACCCCTTATTTTAACCTGAAATCGGCAATTTAGTTAAATAACCATACAATAAACATCTTCAACATAAAACAAGAACATTATAACAACCAATGAAAAAAACAATCTACTACAGTAAAAAAACCAAAAAACAATTTGAAGTTAACATAAGTTATACATTAACGCAATTTGAAGAAGATTTTACCAATAGCGAAGAATATATTAAAAATACAAAGAACCTCTATGTTATAATTGAAAAAGGTAAACTAAAAGAAATAAAAGCACTATATTATAATGAAGATATACATAGTGTAATAGTTGAACATAAAACTAATATTAGAGAAGATATAGAAATTAACAAGTTGTCCAAAACAGATATAAAAAATTTAGGTATTAATAATGTAAATTATGAAATATCTTCCCCCTCTATAGAAATTACCGAAAAACAAGTTTATATATACCTTAATATGTTCGAATATTGGAAAATTAAATGCCATAAAAAAGATACTTGGTTACATAGAAGCAAATTAATAGATAAAATTGTATTCATGTTAATCGGTAGTTTTATCACTCTTTTGTTAACTGAATTTATATTTAACTGATTATGAGTTTGTTATGTGTGAAATATAATTGAAATATTGAATAGAAAATGTATTAAAGTATAAGGTTTATTATATTTTTTGCTTACTTTACCCACTAAAAAAAACATATAAAAAACTCTTGTATATATTGATTTTACTGGCTTTATCGGTATTTTACGATGAATAAATTAATTAAAAATATACAGATAATTTATATTGGATTAAATTCCATTAATTTCAATGATAAAATATTGCATTATAATTTACCTTATGTAAAATAAGTTTTTTATATGTTGCTATAATAAAAATCTATGATGCATAAATGGTATGATTAATTAACCTATCCCCTACCCTCTCATAATATGATAACATAAGCTTGTTATTGCAACTATTAATGAAAATATAGCTATTACAATGGCTGTATGGTTGTATATTATATTATTAAACTTAAGAATTAAATACTGATACCATGTGAGGTTAAAGAATATGAATGGAATATAAATATCATCGGTTTCAATGTAATATTGTTTATCTGTACCATAAAAGCCACGTTCATCTTTTTTCATATAAACTAATTGGTAGGGTGTATTCAAAGTTTCATAACTCATTTCATTACCATTATCACCATATATCATCCCATAATACAATAACAATTTATTGCCCTTGATTAAAATGTAACTCTTATCCAATGGTATGTCTTTATTATTGGCTAGTTCATTGGAATCATATGATATATTAATATTCATGGTTGGTTATTTATCTTTAATTCAATATCCATATATAATATTAGTTGCTTAATATTAATGTTATAAAGGTTAATACTGAAACAATTAAAGTTGTTATTGATACTACCATTGAAACATTGTTAGTTATTTTAGTACTCTTTAATACATTTATCTTTAGTTCTTCTACCCTATCTATTTCATCATAATATTTATCTACACTACCCAATTGTTTTACCTTTCTACCTTTATCTGTTAACCTATAAACCTTTTCTTGATGTCCGTTTTGTTTGATTAAACCAGTTAATCTTAAGCTGGAAAATATGGTATTAAATTCAGTTTTACTTAATACCTCATGTAGATGATTATACAAATTATAATTCCATATAATCTTATCTGTGTTATCAAATATATTTAACAACAACATCTTTTGTTTATCTGTTGGTTTGAAGTTATTTTTTTCCATCGTTATATAGTTATTTATTTATTAAAGGTAACCATAAATAAAAATGGCTGGTAACAAATAACCCAGCCATTATAACGTATAACATAATATCAAAATGAAAAATTATATATATCTCAAATATACCAATAAAAAATTATATAAACAATATGCTCATATCAATCATAACCATTCAAATAACCAATCAACCCTTCAATTGCGCTTTGTACATGGTACAATAGCCATGTTGTGCCACTAAAATAACATGCATATAATAGTATTTGATATAAATTAAAATCATTATGCCCAATAAATCCAATTAACAATCCAATCCAAAATGATAAGCACATCATGCAACTTAATAATTTGGATAAAACGTAAAATTTTACGTTCAAATACAATCTAATATTTTCAAAAATACTACCAAATACAATGATGTTACATATGCCATAACATCCCAACGTTTCAATTATTAAATTCATTTATATTCTTTAACCCCTTTATTATCTGTCTTACCCTTTCATCCGAAAGGTTATATATTTTCCCCAAACTCTCATAAGTATAATTGCCATTAAAATAATCCATAATCATATTAAAATGTTTTGGGTTCTTTTTCTGTATAATATTTTTATAATGTTGAATTATTAATTTATAATCCAAATCATAATCATCATTGGAAGCCATATAATCAATCATTTCTTCATCACCATCATATTTTGTATTAAGCGATATATAACTGTTGTATGCATGCTTAAAATACCTTTTAACCATGGCTGTTGCAATGTTCAAATCATCCGCAATAATATGGGTGTCACATTCGGTAAAATATATATGCTCATTGTTTGCCTTATGATTTATATATCTTTCAATTTTTTTAAATATAAAATGAGTATTATAATTCAAATTAACAATTTCCCTTTGGTTGGTTATTTCCCTGCATTTCTTTTTTATATATAGATTCAGATATGTTATAAATTTTATGTTTTTATTTAAATCAAATTTGTTTACACATTCATCCATCACAAAATATATCTCATTTATATAATCATATAATTCATCTTCGTTCCTTACATATTTTTTTGTTGCGGATGTTATATATCTAATATTATGAAGATATAATAACTGCAATGCATCATTATCTTTATTATTCTTACAATCTAATATTAATTCAATTGTCCTTTTTTCGGTTAATGGTTTATATTTTTTTAATAATTCCTTTAATTTTTTTGGTGTGTACATTTTTATCTTTAATAATAAATATGCTGCAATTGGTTAAAGTGAATATTATTTTAAATAAATTATTATAACGCATTTTAAAGCCATTTAAGAGCATTTAATTTATTTTATGATATAACATAACATTTTTTATTTAAATGCTCTTAGATTTAATTTAAATAACCTTAAATTTGATTCTATGGTGTATTATTATATATAAAACTTATTAAGGTATAATTTATAATAGATTTTATTTATGGTATGAAATTGAAAAGTTAATTGAATTTGGGGGTAAGGAATAATTGAATTTAGTGCATTAGTTCAAATACGGGTTCACCGTAATTCTTTTGATGTGGGTTGAATTTAAATATCATATTTTCTTTTAATAATATGTAGTTTTCATATTTAAAATCAATAATAAAATTCTCCATTTCCACATCTATTTTGAAATTGATATTAATGTGGTATTCTTTTTTTGTTTTGTTATCGGTTGTGGTTATGCTATTTATATATTTATTTAAAATTTCTTTTTTCTCTTTGAAGGTTAATTTATTTGACAAGTCATTTATATCTTCTTCAATGCTATTGATTAGTTTATTGCTGTTAGTTATATTATTAATAATATTTTCAACGTCCTTTATTTTTTGTTTTTCAGCTTCAATACTTGAATCGTAATCATTTATTATTGCTTTTATGTCCTTTTCATCAATAAGCCCATCAACAGTCATTCTAATGGCTTTATTTTTCTTTTTGTTATAAGCCGTTATATTGTTATTATAAGTTGTTATATCGGCTTTTAAACGCTTCAATTTATCATCATCATGTTTATATTCATCCTTTACCTTATCGATTAGCCAGCTGTTATTTATTATAAGCTGGAAAATAAAATTTTCCATTTTATCTATATCCAATCTTCTATTGCCACAGCTTTTATGTCCACTTCTAACGCTTGCGCATATATAATGCTTATCACCAGCTTTTTTATTTATTCTTCCATTGTAGTTACGTCCACACTTGCCACATTTTAATAAGCCTTTTAAAAGGTATCTGTGCGTTACTTTTTTTCCCGTACTTGATTGTGAATTAGATAATTTTTTTTGGACTGCATCAAATAAACCTTTATCAATAATGGCTGGGCATTCGTATATATTATTTTTAAATAGTCTTTTACCTATGTATGTTGTGTTGTGCAATAAATTCCATAATACATAGCTTTTCCATTGCTTGCCATTTCTAGTTAATCGTTCTTCATCATTTAGTTTATTGCAAAGGAATTGCACACCGTCATTATTTTTTAAGTATAATTGGAATATCTCATTTACAAATTTTGCTTCATCATCATCAACCACCATATATCCATTATCATCTTTTTTATATCCCAATGGAATAATGCCATGCGTCTTACCTTCACTTACTTTTTTTTGTATTACATTTTTGGTTTGATAGGATTGAAGTTGCGCTTGGTATTGATTTAAATTTGATAGTATTGAGGTTGTTAAAAGTGTTGTAGGGTTATTGAAATCCAGCTTTTCATTATTACCAAAATACACATCAATATTATTCTTTTTTGCTATATCAACGAAAAAAGCAAATGTTAAGCTATTTCTATCGAGCCTGTTCTGATTACGCATCCATACTGAAGTAATAACACCGCTATTTATTTCATTCATCAGAAGCTGTAGTTGTGGACGTTGTGCAATGTCCAAAGTACCGCTTACCCCCTCACCTTCATTATATATTTTGTATTTTAATTTATGAGTTTTAGCAAAGTCCTTGCCTTCATTAAGTTGGTTATTGATTGAATTTGAATCTTCATCTTCTTTGCTTAAACGGACGTATATAGCTAACATAGTAATAGTTATAAATATTAATTTATTTGGTACATATATACAAATATATTATATTTGCATCAATAAACTACATTTATAATTAAAACATTTGTTTAAATAGCAGGATTGTGTTTACAATAATGTAACAGTAGGTATTGATTAAATTAAAAGAGGAAGGATTATTGTTTCTTAAGCTGAAAAGTTATTGGACGGGGTAAAACAGTTAAATAAAGCAATTAAAAAGACATCAAGATTAAGCCTCTATAGCAACATAAAAAACTTTGTGAACTATGAATTTGATTATATAAAATCGTTTTAAACACAAATCTGAAATTTAAATACCTAAAAGAAAATGCTTAATATAAGCTCACAAATTGTTCAAAACCACAATTAACAGTATTATAAACTATCTAAAAAAACAAAAAAGCTGCTATTTACCTGTGTAAAATAGCAGCTTTTTAAAATATTATACCTGAAGCTGGTTTTAGTCGGTTGTTGGAACAATTTTATCTATTATATGGATAATCCCATTGGTGGCTTTTATGTCTTTAATTATAATTTTAGCCTCCCCGTTTATAACAATATTCCCACTGCCGTCTTCTGTTATGGTAAGATCTTCGTTTAGCCCGTTTGTAACAATTGCTTCGGCAATTAGTTCCTGTGCCGTAAATTCTCCTTCAACTACATGGTTAACAATTAGGCGGTTAAGCACAAATCCGCCGGGAAGGGTTCCATAGGCAGTAAACGCCGCGTTGTTGGGCGCAAATACCGTAAACGGACCATCTTCTTCCAGATTTGCCGTCATCCCGGTGCTTTCCAGTACCGTTTGCAGCGTAGATAGATCGTCGCGGGCAACAATAATATCTATGACCGAATCGGTTATGGGCTCGGCAGAGGTACTTGCAGTATATGCATCACTTAATTCTGAAACATTTCCAGACGCATCCATTGCCTGTACGGTAAATTCATATGAGTTGTCCGGGGCTAAGCCGGTAACTTCCATGGTTGTGCCCGAAACCCTGCCAATACTGACGCCGTCTTGAAAAACTTCGTATTCGCTAATAGCTTCATTGTCGGTAGAGGCTGTCCATGTTAAGGTTAGTGTTGTAGAAGCAATATCGGTTGCTTGTATGTTGGTTGGTACGGTAGGCTCCTCGGTATCTTCACCAGACAGTGTCGTGGCCGTTATGGTCGCGCTTTTTTCTGATAGGTTCCCTGCAAGATCCTCGGCAACGACATAAAATTCATATTCGGTTCCTGTTGCAAGATTGTCTACCGTAAATACTACTTCACCATTGGTTTTACCTATACTGGTTCCGTTCTGGAAAACTTCGTAATCGGTAACTTCGTTGTTATCGGTGGAGGCTTCCCAAGAAAGTTCCATGGAAGACGCTGTAATATTTGTTGCCTGCAAATTGGCGGGAGGACTTGGTTTTTCTGTGTCCTCTTCATCAGCAGTTGTTACGGTTAAAGGGTCGCTCATGGAAGATGCATTGTCTTCTCCATCCAACGCTTGTACAGAAAATTCGTAACTGGTATTGGCCATAAGTCCGCTTATTTCAAGGGATGCATTCCCTCCGCTAAGTCCAATACTCTCGCCGTCCTGAAAGACTTCGTAATTGGTTACCTTAACGTTATCGGTGGCGGCTTCCCAAGATAATTGTAGCGATTCGGTTTTTACGTTACTGGCGCTTAGGCCCGTGGGTACGGTTGGTGCTTCGGTGTCGCTTAAAAGTTGGTCTAATGTTTCCCTGTCGTCATTACAAGAAATTGTAAATAAAATCATTACGGACAAGCATAGTTGCCCGAACTTCATGGCTGCGTTTTTCATTAGATTTAGATGTAATTTATATTAATGGTACAATTGATAAATTACATACGTTTAAAAAGGGGAAATAAGACTATAACACCCATTGTTTTAACATATTATGATTAGTTATCCCGCTAATTGTGGATAGAAAGCGTAAAAAATCATTCATTTTTTTTATTGCGTCTCTTTTTTCTCCATGTTAAATAGAAGATTATAATTAAAACGGGGATTACAATATAAAAAGTAACATCAATCCACGAACTCAGGTCAATGGGATCGTTGTTTCCCGGTTTCGGAATGCCGTCTGGCGTTTGTAATATGTTGCTTAATATCATCATTCTATGTAAAATTAACTACTAAAATATACAATTTTAAAATGTGATAGATAAGTATTTTTTTACATTTAACTTTTTTATTGGGGTTAAAATTACAGAGAAAGGAATTTCTTTATGTATACAATATATTTAATATAAAATTGCCTCAATAAAAAACATAATTGTTATTTTGGTACTGTAAATTATTAACCCCTATGCTATTATTTCCCAAAAAAAGGAGGCTGGCAGACCGTTTTAAAGACTTTGTCGACATACATTGCCATATAATTCCGGGCATAGACGATGGTGCGAAAAACCTTTACGAATCTTTTTACTTAATTAACAGGGCCATGAATATGGGTATTACCGGCTTTATTGCCACCCCACACGTATTATCGGATTTATACCCAAATACCCCGCAAACTATCGCTAATGGTTATGATGAGATAAAAAAGTATTTGGAAGAAAAGAAAATAACTCCTTCGGTTTTTAACGTGGCCGCAGAATATATGGTAGACAGTGAATTTGAAAAACTTTTGGAAGACAAAAATCTCTTGTTTTTAAAAGACCGCTATGTATTGATTGAGTTGCCCTTTTTACAGGTTCCAATGAACATGGAACGAATTATCGAGCAGCTTACGGCAAACAATTATATTCCAGTTTTGGCACACCCCGAACGATACCGTTATTTTCACCATCAACAGTTTTTGCTTAAAAATTTAAAGGAAATGGGGTGCCTATTGCAACTAAATGCTTTATCCTTAGGGAATTATTACGGAAAGAGTATCCATAAAATGGCCGTAGACCTTGTAAATTCGGGTTACATTTCTTTTATAGGAACAGACATACACAACCAGCAACACATTTCTAAGCTTGAGGAGGTTGTTTTAACAAAGGCAATCGATCATGAAATCAGTAAAATTATAGAGAATACCAAAAACACTTTCGGTACCGTTTAAAACCATTTCTTCTTTTTGTTGTCCTTTTGAATGTATCCGTACCCCATTTTGGCCCCATACCCCAAATTGGCTGCCTTTACGTCGTTAATAATCAACGATATGTTTTTTAGCTTTTTATCAATATAAAGTTCCTTTACGAAGCTCAACAATGACTTTTCGGTATAGTTGGCACGCGTAACATATATAGTCCTGTCGGCATATTTGCTAATCAAAACGGTATCTGTAACAGGCAATGTCGGTGCCGTATCGACCAAAATAACATCGTATTTGTCTTTTACCGTTTTAAACAAGGTATCCAACCGATTGTCCATTAATAATTCGGCCGGATTGGGCGGTATTTTTCCCGATTGAATAACATCCAAGCTGTTAAAAGATAAAACTGGCTTGATAATATCGTCTATTTCGGCATCACCATGAAGGTATTCTGAAAGCCCTATTTGCGAACTATTTGTAATAAAATTGGTCAAGCTTGGCTTTCTAATATCGGCGCCAATAAGCAAAACATTTTTATTTGAGTATGCATAAACAGTAGCCAGATTGTACGATACAAACGACTTTCCTTCACCCGGAATGGTAGATGTAACATAAATTACCTCTCCTTTACCACTGTCTTTTTTGTTAAAAAGATAGTCAATGTTCGTCCTTAATATCCTAAAAGATTCTGCAAGGACAGAACGGTCGTTTACCTGTATTGTAAGCTCTTTTTTATGTTCAATATGCGGTAATTGAACCAAAACGGACATATTGGGAAGTGTCTCTGTAATATCTTCCTTTTTATGAATTTTGGTGTCCAGCAATTCTTTAAAATAAATAAAGCCAAAAGGTAACAACAGACCTAAAAACAAACTGGCAAAATATATTTTTGTTCCAGACGATATTGGCCTATAGCTACTGTATGCCGGCTCTATTACTTTGGCACTTGGAGAGGTAGCTGCCATAGAAATGGCAGATTCTTCCCGCTTTTGCAATAAGTATAGGTAAATGGTTTCCTTAATGTTTTGTTGTCGTTGGATATCCCTGTTTTTCCTTTCTTGGCCTGGTACAGAAGAAATCCTGGAATTAATAAGGTCTTCTTGAGCCCTTAAATTGCTTGTTTGTATGTTAATTGTGCTCTTTAAATTATTTAAACTTTGCTGCATGGAAGACCTAAGGCCGTTTAATTGCTGGTCTAGTTGTACCACTATGGGGTTGTTTTCCCCCGACGTTTTTAACAGCCGCTGACGCTCCAGAACAAGTTCATTGTACTTGGTTGTTATGGACGAAATATTAGGGTCGGACAGCCCAATGTTCGTGGGCAAGAGTTCGTTGTTTTCCTGAGACCCAATATAATCGCTCATATAGTTTACTGTATTGAGCTCTGTCCCTAATTGGATTAAATTTTGTTCGTTTTGGGCGCCGCTCTCTAAAAATATCCCCGCTTCTGAAGTAATATCCGTTAGTTTGTTGCCTACCTTAAAGCGTTCCTTGGTTAAGTCTACTTCAGAAAGGTCGGTAGCTATTAAGTTTATACGTTCGTCTATAAACTCGGATGTTGCTTTGGCTACCTGATTTTTTTCTTCGATGGAAGATTGGTTGTATACTTCCGTTAGTTTGTTTACAATATCTTTTGCTTTATCCTGTACCGGATCTGTCAAGTATATTGATACAATATTTGACCCTTTTGAGATAGACGACACTGAAAGCTTGTTTTTATAGTGTTCCCGCACGCTGCTTACAGGTTTTATTACAACTTTTAATGGCTCTCCTGTATATTTTTTAAAATACTGCAAATTGGGTATCACAATAAGGCTACCTAAACTGGTTGGTACGTTTTCCCCAAATAAATATGTCTTTGGCTGCCTATCGTTAATGGCATAATTAAAACTTGTTTCAGAAATAATGGTAATGGTAAAGCGCAAGGAAGATTTATTAATAACCGAGTCCTTGGCCAGAAAATTTAGGGTAAATGGCTGATTTTGATATATTTCAACATCGCTAATACGGCCTTGTGCAAAAATTTGAAGGTTAAGCTTTAAATCTTCAACCACGGTCTGCATAAGTTCCCTTGACTTGAGCACCTGTATTTCCCCTTCTACTTTTGTAGAGCTAAAAGGGGTTTCCGACAATCCTTCCAAAACAGAAGCCTCGGGAGAAAGTTTAGTTTCATCGGCAATTAAAATAGTGGCTTCGGCACCATAAATTGGTTTGGAATAACGAAGAACCGCAAATGCTATGGCCACGCATACCAAAAGACTAAAAACAAACCAATACCATTTCTTTAAATAAGGTTTTATAAACTCTTTAATGTTGACCTTGGATGGTGTTTCCTGTATATCTTGTAAATTCATTATCGTGTAATTGCAATAATAGCAGTAAGCATGATAGAAAATAACGAAAGCCCTATCGTTAACCTACTGTCCAGGTTAGATGTTTTTACTACTGAATTGTTTGGCTCTATGTAAACCACATCATTCTGTGTTAGGTAATATACCGGAGAATGTATAAACTCCTTGGTAGTTAAATTGATACGCGTATACGTTTTTGCCCCGTTAAAGTCTCTTATTACCAATACGTTATCGCGCCTTCCTTTAATATCCAGGTCTCCTGCCAGGCCAATGGCTTCTAAAATGGTTATCCTTTCGCCGGCCACGTTGTATGTTCCCGGTTGCCTTACCTGCCCTAAAACCGTAACCCTAAAGTTTTTTATCCTAATGTTAACAATGGGGTCTTTTAAATATCCGCCATCTATCAACTTTGTCCTGAACAGTTCTTTTGCTTCAGAAGTAGATAACCCCAATAATTTTATCTTCCCCAAAACGGGAAAATCAATAAAACCTTCTTTATCAATTACATATTCCAGTTCCTGTATATCTTCGCCGGAACCCTTGGTTAAATTAAAGGGCGTTGTTGCGGCCATGTCGAAACTGGAAATATAAATACTTAAAATATCGTCTATTTTAAATTTTGGCTCGAAAGTATTGGTTTCTACCTCTGTTTCAAATTGTTGGGCATTTTGCAAATAAACAATATCCTTACGTGATCCGCAGGAAATTAAAAACAGCATAATAAAGAGCGTAGTTATCTTAATGTAATTATTTATTTCACTAATAATCATTTCGTTAGGTATTTAGCAAGTATTATAAATTGTAACTATGGGGAACAAAGTTTAGCGATTGCAATATGGTATAATTGGGCATGGTGGTTTGCAGTACTTTGGTGTCCAAATGTTCGTAATCGGAGTTTTTGGATACAAATTCGGGCACAATCTCCTTGAGTTTCTTTACAATAATATTTTTGTCGTGATATAAGTTTAAAATACAAAGAGCATCTATTCTGGCTTTTAGTTTTTCGTAGTCCATCTCTTTTACCTTGCTTATCATAATTTTTTCGTGGTATGTCGGCAAGGTATTTTCGCCATTGGCCAAAAGTTCTTCATAGAGTTTTTCCCCGGGCCTAAGTCCGGTAATTTTTATGTCTATATCTTCCGGATAGCGTAGTCCAGAAAGACGGATCATGTTTTTTGCCAGGCTCATGATCTTTACACTCTCGCCCATGTCGAAAATAAAAATCTCTCCTCCCTGCCCCATTGTTCCGGCCTCCAAGACCAATTGCGAGGCTTCGGGGATGGTCATAAAATACCGCGTTACATCTTTATGGGTAACGGTTAGCGGCCCGCCTTTTTCCAATTGTTTTTTAAATAACGGGATTACCGATCCGTTAGACCCCAAAACGTTTCCAAACCTTGTGGTTATAAATTTTGTGTGCTTGGACTCTTTTTGGAGGCTTCCAATATAAATCTCGGCAGTACGTTTGGTAGCGCCCATTACATTGGTTGGGTTTACGGCTTTGTCGGTAGAAACAAATACAAATTTGTCCACTTTATACTTTAATGCCATTTTAGAAACAATGCGTGTCCCGCCAACATTAATTTTTACGGCCTCATAAGGATTGTGTTCCATTAAGGGTACGTGCTTGTATGCTGCTGCATGAAAAATAATATTGGGTTTATAGGTTTCAAAAACACTTTCCAGTGCGTGTTGGTCCCTGACATCGGTTACAATGGGATAGAAATTGTTTACCCCGCCCTGTTTTAATTCCTGCTGAAGGTCGTATAGGGCAGATTCGGCAATATCTACCAAGATGAGCTTCTTAAAATTAAAAGCCGATAATTGTCTGGATATCTCGCTCCCTATGGATCCCGCCGCCCCGGTAACAAGCAATACTTTTCCGTCGAACTCCTTTTTAAGCTCCTTATTTTCAATATTGATGGGCGTTCTGTCTAACAAATCTTCCAGTTGAATGGGTTTTATTTGATTGACGCTCAGTTCGCCGTTCATCCATTTATCAATGGGCGGCACCACTTTTATATTGGGCACAACATCAATTAATTCATCTATGTTCTTTCTCAGTGTTGAAGATGAAGTATTTTGAATGGCTACTATAATTTCGTTTATTTGATGCTTTTTTATAAAAGCTTCGTTTACAGAAGTCCTTCCTATTATTTTGGTCCCGTTTATGCTGTTTCCTATTTTGTCTTCGCTATCTTCTATAAACGCTACTACTTTATTTTTTTGGTCCATATTATTAACCAGCGCATTGTGGGTCATAATCCCCGATTCTCCTGCACCGTATATCAATATATGCTTTGTAGACTTTAACTTACAGTTAATGTATTGGTAGGCTATTTTAAAAACAAGCCTGGTTTTTGCCAGTACAACAAAGTTTAAAAAGGCGTGCATTATTATAATGGATTTAGGGATGGTAATTCCCGGAACCATGGCCAGTTCTTTATTGGTTACTACAAAAACCGATGTTAAAACGGCCAAAAGCATTGTGGCCAAAAATATTTTCATTAAATCTTTTACACCCGTATACCTTATCACTCCTTTATAAGACCCTGTAATTAAAAAACTCATAAGTGCCAGAACCCCGACAATTGGCATTTCTTTTAAAAAACTGCCTACATTAAAATTTAACGTTAAGTGAAAACGTATAAAATACACCAAAAAGAGCGTAATCAATACCAGCATTATATCTATAGCCAGTACCAGCCATTTGGAGGCATATCTCGGGGCTTTGGAAATTAGGTATTTGTAAATCATCTCAGTAAGGTATTTTTAATTAGGTTGGTTACTTTTTCCAGGTCTTCTTCAACAAGGTTAGAACCACTGGGCAAGCAGAGGCCCCTGTCGAAAAGCATTTCAGATACACCGTTGGTATATGCAAGGGCATTTTTAAATACCGGTTGCAGGTGCATGGGTTTCCATAAAGGCCGGGAATCTATGTTTTCATTTTCCAGGCACAAGCGTACTCTTTCCCTTTCTTCGTAGGAATTTAAAAGAATTGTGGTCAACCATCGGTTGGACTTCGTTCCTTCCGGTTCCCTTAAAAAATAAATACCCGGTATATTTTCAAGACGTTCACGGTAATATTGATAATTCTTCCTTCTTGCCAATACGCGGTCGTTAAGCACTTCCATCTGTCCTCTTCCTATTCCGGCTACAACATTGCTCATACGGTAATTGTAACCAACCACGGAATGCTGATAATGAGGTGCATTGTCCCTAGCCTGTGTTGCCAGAAAAACGGCTTTTTTCTTTAATTCCTTATTTTGCGTAACAAGTGCCCCGCCCCCGGAAGTTGTAATAATTTTGTTTCCGTTGAACGATAAAATGGATATATCTCCAAGTGTTCCGCATTTTATGCCAAGATATTCGCTCCCCAATGCTTCTGCACTGTCTTCAATTACCGGGATATTGTATTTCTTGCTTATTTGGTTAATGGCCAAGGCATCGTAAGGCATTCCATATAAATGGACTGCCACTATTGCTTTTGGTTTTTTGTTTTTTTGTATCCTTTTTATAATTGCTTCTTCCAATAATGCTGCCGAAATGTTCCAGGTATCCGCTTCGCTGTCTATAAAAATGGGGTTGGCACCTTGGTACAAAATCGGGTTGGCAGATGCCGAAAAGGTAAAACTCTGGCAAAGCACATCGTCTCCAGGACCAACGCCTAACAGTACAAGCGCTAAATGAATTGCAGAAGTACCCGAAGCTACAGCGGCCACATGCACATCTTCTTTTAAATATAAGGCTATGGCTTCTTCAAAAGCATCTACATTTGGGCCCAAAGGCGCTACCCAATTGGTTGAAAAAGCTTCGGCTACATATTTTTGTTCGGTGCCGCCCAAGTGTGGTGATGATAACCATATTTTTTTGTTTGTTGCAATCATTTTACTCTTATCTTTTTCATAAGAGTTAAGCGAGAAAGTAAGATTTTGGTTGGTTGGCAAAAACAAAAAAGCAATTGCCCCTTGTTTTTTAAATGCACCGAAATAATAAGAATAAAAACTTAAGATGAAGTTACATAGCAATTTGATTGCCAGATAAGTATAAGCTTTTTCAATATTAAATCAATACGTTGCTATTAATCAATTAAATATCAAAAAAGAACAGTGTAAAAGTAATAAAGTATTCAATGAACAAATTGCTAATTCGGTGAACGACGGATTAAATTCGGTTAACTACTTTTTTGTAAACAAAACGTTAAAAAAATGGTATTTTATCGTCTTTATATGCATTTCTTCTTGCTTTATTCGCATTGATATCGTAATTCTCTTACAGAAACGCCATTTTAAAGAACAAATGAAGTTCATTGTCGATTATCATAAATTTAATAGAGTAGTTTCCAAGAAGACTTTATATTTGTATCGTCTTTTTTATTTGTGGCAATGTAAACTTGTTGCAATTATTATAAAACCCACGATTCTATAATAAATTACTTTCAAAAAAAATAACGTGAAAAAAATAAATAAAATCTGCTGTATCGGTGCAGGATATGTTGGCGGGCCCACCATGTCTGTAATTGCTTATAAATGCCCAGGTATAGAAGTTACCGTTGTAGACATTAACGAAAAAAGAATTGATGCATGGAACGATAAGAACCTGGATAATTTACCCGTTTACGAACCCGGACTAAAAGAGATTGTTGCCGAAACCAGAGGTAAAAACCTATTTTTTTCTACCCAAATAGACAAGGCCATTGATGAGGCAGACATGATATTTATCTCGGTAAACACTCCTACCAAAACCTATGGTAAAGGTAAAGGGCAGGCAGCAGACCTTAAATATATCGAATTGTGTGCCCGCAATATTGCCAAAGTTGCAAAAACCGATAAAATTGTAGTGGAAAAATCTACCCTACCGGTACGCACGGCCCAAGCCATAAAAAACATTTTGGATAATACGGGAAACCATGTAAATTTTGAAATTTTGTCAAATCCCGAGTTTCTGGCAGAAGGGACTGCCATTAACGATTTGTTGTATGCAGATAGGATTCTTATTGGTGGAGACGATACCCCCTCGGGAACAGAGGCCAAAGATGCCCTTGCCGCTATTTACGGGCATTGGTTGCCCGACAATAAAATTTTAAAAACCAACATATGGTCGTCCGAGCTTTCCAAACTGGTAGCAAATGCCTTTTTGGCACAGCGTATCTCGTCTATTAATTCTATTTCTGCACTTTGCGAAAAAACCGATGCCAATGTACAAGAAGTCTCTAAGGCAATTGGCCTAGATAGTAGAATTGGCCCTAAATTTTTAAATGCTTCTGTTGGATTTGGCGGTTCTTGTTTTCAAAAAGATATCCTCAACCTTGTATATATTGCCAAAACATATGGTTTAAATGAAGTTTCCGATTACTGGGAGCAGGTTATCCTTATAAACGACTATCAAAAAAGAAGGTTTGCCAATAATATTGTTAGCTCACTGTACAACACCGTTTCCGGTAAAAAAATTGTTTTCTACGGATGGGCCTTTAAAAAGGATACAAACGATACCCGTGAATCGGCCGCTATTTATGTAGCCGATGCCCTGTTGGATGAACAGGCCGAAATTGTGGTATACGACCCAAAAGTATCCGAAGAACGTATTTATGCCGATCTGGATTACCTTAATACCCGTACCGAAGAAGAAAACCGGAAACTGGTTACCGTTGTAAAAGAACCCGTTGAAGCTACCAAAGAAGCGCATGCCATTGCCGTTTTAACTGAATGGGACGAGTTTAAAAAATACGACTGGGAAACTATCTATAAAAACATGTTGAAGCCTGCCTTTGTCTTTGACGGAAGAAGGATACTTGACAAAGAAAAACTCGACACATTAGGCTTTAATTATTACCGCATTGGCGAAGGAGCTTGAGTTTGTTGATATGCTGTTATGTTGTTACGATGCTATGACGCTATTTTGTTGAGAGGTGAGAGAATCAAAGTTACAGAGGGACAGAGTTGCAAAGGTTCAAAGTTGCAAAGATTCAACTAACAACGAGTAAAGTTCCAGTCACTTCGACGAAGGAGAAGTCACATAAAGTAATGAGTCAATAAGTTAATGAAGAAAGGGTTTTTCTAGTTTAGAGTTGAGAGTTTAGAAGGTTCAAGTTTCAGGTTTTAAATATCGCTAACATAAAACAATTAACTAACCCCTAATCACTTTTCCCTATTCCCTAATAACAATTAACCATTAACAATTAACTAACCCCTAATCACTATTCAAGGTTTGGGGAGGCTTCGTTATTTACAGATATCGCTATATGTAGACAATGCTTTATTCCAAAGAGTTTTTTGATTGTATTTGTTTATAACACAATCTCTTGCCTGATTGCTTAAAATTGTTATTTTTTCAGGATGGGTTATAATTTCTTCCATGGCCTTCATCAAGGCTTCCATGTTTTTTGGCGGAATTAAAATTCCGTTATAATCATTTTGTATAATTTCATTACAACCCGTAATATCTGAAGATATGGCGGGCGTTTTCATGGCGGCAGCTTCCATTAATACAATTCCAAAACCTTCTCTGTATGATGGAAATGTAAAGATGTCCATTAATTTTAAAAAGGGTTTTACATCTTTTTGGTACCCTACGTGAAATATTCCGGGATGTGTTTTTATTTGATCCTTTATTTTGTGTGATACAGGATCCTGAATATCTTCATATATACCTACCAATAACAGTCGGATATGTGAGTATTCGTCATAAAGGGAAGAAAATGCCGATACGAGCTCGTTAATGCCTTTGTCGCCCACAAGTCGGCCTACATATCCAAAAATAATGTTCTCCTTTGTAAATTTTACTCCTTTAATTTGGGCTGTTACTACATTATCGGGATTAAAAACCTCTGTATTGATTCCGTTAATGCTCCCATTCCATATAATTTCAACCGGTTTGGAAGTTATTTTATCCTTGTATAGCGTACTTTTTACGCCATGACTTACAGAAAATACATGTGTGGCACAATTGCAGGCAATCCGTTCCATGCACATTAAAAATTTTCTTTTAATGCCCGATGTGCCTTCGTAGCGCAAACCGTGTAAAAAGTAAATCCTGATCGGGGTTTTATTAAAATACGATGCCAGCATACTAAGCAACCCCCCTTTTGGGGTATTGCCATGAACTACTTTTGGTTGTATTTTTTTTATGAGCCTATATAGTTTGTACAAGCTTTGAATATCGTTTAATAATGAAATTTCTCTTTTAATAGTTATGGCGTATGTTTTTACCTTTTCGGTTTCTTCAAAATTTTGCAATCGTTCTCCGGGGCTTGAAACTGCTTCTACATTAAAACGTTTTTTTAACACCTGAACTTGCCCCCTAAAAAAATTTAAAGACTGTGGAACTGTGGTTACTATTAAAAAAGTATCTTTCATTTTTTATGAGGCTTAGCTTTGTAAAATTGGCTAAAAAGCCATTCATTGTTAGAAAAAACTTTAAAAAGTTCTCTTTTTTTATTTGTAGACCTAAACTGCAAAGGATATAGATTTATATTTTTTAACTGACAGATTATTTCTTTAAAAAAGGAATAGTCTTTGGTTTTTGTAAAAAGTATCTTTAGTAATGTAATGGTTTGCTCGTTTACCTTTTCCCTACTTTTTTTATAAGCAACGGAATTTTTAGTGATGATATCTTTGCTAAAACAATCTATTTTTTTAATTGCATCTAAAATATCGGTGACCAATTTTTTGTTTTTTAACTCATTGTGGCTTCTGGTAATAGATCCCGTGGTTTGCACAAAACTGGAAACAATGGTGTTTACTCCCATAATTTTTTCTGCCAGAAAAACAGCTTTAAAGTTAAACTCAACATCTTCTACATATACCTTTTCCCTAAATTGAAGTTTGTTTTTTTGTAAAAACGCCTTTTTATAGAGCCTAACGCAAGCCGATTGATGATAGCCGTGGCTAAAATATTCGGCTCCAGAATAGGCTTTGCCTGTTAATAGTTGTTTTACGGTATAGATTACCTTGCCATCTTCCTGTATTCCCTGTGCGCCAAAATCTAAGATGTCCAAATTGTTGTCAAGGGCTGTTGTAATAATCTCTTTTAAAACATTTTCGTTTAAGTAATCATCAGAATCCAAAAACAAAACATACGTTCCTTCGGCATGGTTTACCCCCGTGTTTCTTGCACCGCCAAGTCCCTTGTTTTTTTGGGAAACAGTTTTAATATTGGTATGTTTTTTGGTCAGCTTATTAACTATTTCCATGCTGTTGTCGGGGGTTTCGTCATCAACTACTACTATTTCATAATCGTTTTTGTCCAAATTCTGCTTTAGCGTAGACAGTATACATCTTTCAATATACTTTTCAACATTATAAACAGGTATTACAATACTTAAATGCATAACTAGACTATAGATTAGGTTTTACAAAATTCAATAAATAGGTAAAGAGGAAATACATCAATAAAACAATACCTAAAACCTGATGTTGATAATTAAAAAACCTTTTTTTAAGAAAAGGATAAAAAATTACCACGGCCAACATAAACCAAGACAAATAGGCAAACCTGTTTGAAAAATTGGCCGTAATTATCAAAATCCAAAAAGCATTAGATATTAAATAGGTGCCATAAATACGATGATACATTTTGTCGGTAAACTTTTTCTTGAAAATAAAATACCATCCGGCAAATGTTCCGGTGGCACTGTACAATAAAAAATCCCATCTAAAACCTGTATTCGAAAAAGCACTTTTATCAACATCGGCCAATAAATATTGACTTAAGCGGTCGTCGGCAAAACCCAAGCTTGTAAATATCATAATAAACAGTGAACCAAAGACCAACGAAAGTGGAATTGCCGCAAACCATGCAATTAAATATGCCTTTGGAAAATTTAAAAAGAATGTAATCACATAAGCGGCGGTAGGCAAGTACATAGATTGATGGAAGGTACACGATAGAAAAACAATTAACCCCGAAACAATGGGCTTTTTGTGGTATGAAAGCCCCAAAATAAAAATTGATGTGGCCATTCCGTTTCTAATGCCGTTTACACCATAGGCATAAAATGAAAATGAAGCAACGAGGGCAATAAAGCAATAGATCCAGTAATTTTTAAAAAACCTCCTGCATGCTACGGCCAATGGCAAAATATAAATACAGGCACAGATAAAAAAGAAACCATTAATCGTGGTAACCAAGGCCGAAAACTTTACTAAAAAGCCAAAACCAAAATCGCTACCGATATCTATGGGACTTCCGGAAATTTCCCGTTGAAACATATATGCATAAGTGGTCATGTCTATAAATTCCCCGCTTATGGGCCTTAACCCAATAAAGAATAGTATAAACAGGGCATATGGCCAGCCAATAAGCCCAAGGTATTGTTGAACCTTTTTATCCTGATAGTCCATAATCTGCGTATGGAATACCGTAAGGAGTATTACGGCCGCCTGCATATTATAAAAAACGGTACCATATTTTTCTATGGGAAAAAGGTCGAACATAGTTGGTTATTTAATAAGGTCTTTAAAATCTTTGTAATTGTTTATCAGTGATATTTGTTTGCTTTCTTCCCCGTTAATGGCCAAATCCATGGCTTTGGGTATTGCGGCAAAATCATACTCTTTTATCAATGTTATTTTTTTATTGTGTTTTATCCATTCGTAAGACTGGATTATTTTATGGTTGTTGTTAAGGAAAACCAGGGCAGGGGTATTGGTGATATGACAAAAAATCATTCCGTGCAGCCTGTCGGTAACAACAAGTTCTGCCTTTTTAAAGGCCTCCCAGATGGCAAAAAGTGCTGTCAGCCTTTTTTTCATGGAAAGCTGCGTTCCGCCTACATGGGTATCGTAATAATTATGGAGTTTAAACCTTTTTTTAGTGTACTCGATTAATTGTTTTTCTTGTGCGGGATTTAGTTTCTTTTCTTTGTCTTCCCGTAGGCAAATAATAATTCCTTCCCTTTTATATTTGGGAATTGTCCTGTTTAATGTCATAACAATATCGGGCAATAGCAATACTTTGTTGTTGGGAAAGTTGTCTTTAAAAAAGCGATACGATTTTTCTTCTCTTGCTATTAAGGTTAAATGTTGGTGAGAGCCATACACCTTTTTTGCGGTGTCCAACTTTTTTCTTCCGTCGGGAGCAATAGAAAAATCTATTGTTTGAGGAAAAGACACTATTTTGTTGTTCGGAAATGCTTCTATTACCAACTGCCTAAAATATTCTATTTGGTGGTAAAGGTCGCCCATGTTCCCACCGCCAACAGTAGTTATTATATCGTTGGGCGTAACCAGTTTTTTTACCATTGTTAATCCTTGCAAGGTTTTGCTTATGGGAATTTCAATAACCTGCCGTTCCGGGAAACATTGCTTTAAAAATGCATGTTGGGCATAGGTAATGGCCACATCGCCAAGGTTTCCGTAATCGGCTGCCAAAAAAATATAAACGCGGGACTTTTTATTGTTGAAACGAAAGAAAGGTTTTTTTGAGCCCGAATATTTTAGCTTTGCCAAGTGCAACCGTACTTTGGTCTCAAAAGAAATCCCCTTTTTTATTTTTTTAATTATGCTGTCTTTTTCCATGTCTTTAGATACATTGTTAAGGTTACCAATCTGTATTTGATTATTTTTTTGTAGATGAAATCAATTTTAGACACCGGGACATACCAGTTGATGTATTTCTTTGTTTCGGTATTTTGAAACATTTGGTCGATGTACATTTTTTTTTCTGAAGCCGTTAAGTTATTTTCATAGAGCAACAGGTTGTTAATGCAATATTGTATACCAAGAACGAGGTTATGGGCCAGTGCTTTGTTAACAGCTGCTTCGGTATAGTTCCAGTTGTTAAGAAAAGCTTCAATGGCCTTGTGTTTTTTCAAAATAAGGTCGAAAGAATCTTTATGGTAGGTTTTTATAAGTGTTTCTACATTTCTGTTGATATAATGATATAAATGTTCTTTTATAATAATTACCGCACTTGCTTTACAATAGGCCCTAGAGTTAAAAAGCATATCTTCTACAAGGGAAATTCCTTTATCGAAGCGGAGATTATACGTATCTATTATTTTTTTAGAATATACTTTGTTCCATGCATAGCCCAATAAATTGAGGAGTTCCGCCGATAATTCCGGAGGCGATGTCAATGTCCTTAAAAAATGAGCATTTTTGTAGGCTATTTTTTGTTGCTGAAGCAATTTGCCGTTATCGGTTTCGGTATCCAGAAAATAGCCAAAAACATATATATCGGCAGGTGAGACGGTTATTTTGTGCACAATGGTCTCCAGCAGATTGTTTTCAATCCAATCGTCGCTGTCAATAAAATATAGGTAATCTCCTTTTGCACGGTCAATACCGTAGTTCCTTGCATCAGACAAGCCACCGTTGGGTTTGCTCAGGATTGTTACCCGGTCATCTTTTTTTGCATATCCTTTGGCTATTTCCCTGCTTTTATCCGGCGATCCATCATCTACAATAAGCAGCTCAAAATTTGTATATGTTTGGCCAAGAACACTTAAAATACACCTTTCAATATATTTCTCGACCTTATATACGGGCATGACAATAGTAAAAAAGGGATGTTTCATGGCGTTACATATTTAAAGTCGATATAGTTTTCGGTTGCATTTTCCTTTGGGTGTATACTACATTGGCTACTTATCACCACGGCATTGTTGGGCACATCAAAATTCACAAAGCAGTTGGGGGCTATTAAAACATTGTTTCCAATGGTTATGTTTCCAACAATTACCGTATTGGCACCAATCCATACTTCGTTACCAATTTTGGGTGCCCCTTTTTTTTGACCCCTATTTTCCTGGCCAATGGTAACCCCTTGTGCAATATTGCAATTGTTGCCAATAACAGCATCGGGATTTAATACAATATTGCCCACATGGCCAATAAACAGGCCGCCGCCTATTTTGGTGGTTGGCGGTATTTGTACTCCATAGAAATATCCAAAATGGCGTTTTAATATTCTAAAAAAGATGCCTTGTATTGACGAACCACTATATTTTGCCGTTTTTCTGTATAAGAAGGTATACAAAAATGCAGGGTTCAGTAGTTTTTTAATCAACTGTTTACGGCCGGTACTTGCTTGGTACCTATATAGGTCGGCTTTTATTATTGCATCCATTTTAGTATCATTTTAGCAGTGTATCAAAAAGCATTTCTACTTTTCCGGCATTGTTTAGATTTTGGTAGTATGTAGATTTTAACTGTGTTTTCTCTTTAAAAAGATTTATTAAATCTGGGTTTTCCAATAGGTTCAACAAACCGTTATGCAAACCATCTTCGGAGTTTTCCACAATCATTCCCGTATTCCCGTCGTCCAGTATTTCGTCCATTCCGGCACAGGCGGTGGTTAATACCGGGGTGCCCAATATAACCGACTCTGTAACGGCCGTACTGTATCCTTCTTCAAAAGAAGAACACACAAAAAGGTCGCACTTGGCCACATATTTATGCGGGTTGCCCTGAAAGCCCAATAGATAAACGTGGTCTTGCAATTTATTTTCGGCAATAAGCTCAAGCAGCTCATCTTTTAATTCGCCATCACCAATAATATATAGTTTAACATTGCTATGTACCTTTACTATTTGGCCCATTACGTTTACCAGTCTTTTATAGCCTTTTTGGCGGGTAAGCCTTCCAACGGTGCAAAGGTTTACCGTTTGGGGATCAAGCTCGATATTGGTTACTTTTTCCTTTCCGTTATCCAGTATCCACTGTGTTTCCACGACATTATGGATAACATATCCTTTAGAGCGGTCAATGTCTGCTATTTCTATTAAGGAAGCCAAGGAGCGCTTGGAAACGGCAACAACGGCATCGAATTTTTCATAGCAATGAACCATTTCTTTGGTTGATTGAAATACCTTTTCAATGCCAAAATTTTCAAGGTCGATATGCAGCCACGATATAAGTTTTGTTCCCTGGTGCGGGCAACCGCTTACCATGCGGGTTGGAACGCCTTCCAGGTATGCAACGATTACGTTGTATTTGCCCTTTATGAACAATTTGAACAATTGCCTTGGCGTAAGTATTTTTTGAATGACCGACCACCCCCTGAAGACTTTCTTGAAAATAAACTTTTGCTTAATTGCTGGATCGAGCCCGTTTCTATTGATGCCTTCTTCAAAATAAGTCAACAGCGTTACATCGTACTTGGTTAAATCTATGGAATTCAATAAATTAACAAGTACCTTTTCGGCACCGCCACCCCTTAAGTCGGGATGAACAAATAATATGGTTGGTTTATGTATCATATTAAAACTTTAGTAATGGCTTTATGGGGAAGTATATTTTATTTTTAAAGCAAAAGATAACGAGCCTCAACCTGATCGGGATGTTACCGGAAGCTTTATAAAACCGAAAACAATATTGGTACATTTCGTTGTTACGTAATGCTTTTATCCTTTTTAATTGATAGCCATCGGGGTGGTTTAGCTCGTTTACCAATATAAAAAACAAGCTATGCTCTATATAATATCTTGAAAAATCAACTGTATATTCCCTGTCGGTCAATCCATAGTGCCGGTATATGTCCAGCTTACTTTTAAACTGATTTAAAAGATGCTTGGTAAGGTTGGGCTTAAAATGCCTTTGTGTAATAGACAAGGGGTTGTTTACATAATGATAGAAGGCATCCTCAATGGCATAAATTCCATTGGCGTTTAGGTAACAGAGTAAATTGAAGGTAGAATCTACGCCGACCCTTAAATTTTCGTCATGGCGGATGTTGTTTTTATCCAGAAGCTCCTTCTTAATTAGGTTGGTCCATGTAAACCATAACAATTTAGAAGCATGGGAATCTTTTTTTAAAAGCGACAAAAAATCGTTTTTGGAAAGAACGTTGTTCTTGGGGAAAGGAGTGCTCCTTTTTTCAGAGCGACCATTTTGCTGGTAAAAGTAATTGTAATTTACAATATCTACATTTTGTTCCTTGGCTATTGCAAGGGCTGTTTTGCATAAGTCGGGTTCAATATAATCATCGCTGTCCAAGATTAGAACATATTCCCCTTTGGCTACCAAATAGCCTTTGTTAACGGCAAATGGTTTTCCACTGTTTTTTTGTGTTATTAATTTAAACCTGGCATCTTCTTCTTTAAATTTCCCGCATATGTTATTAGAGTTGTCCGTAGAGCCATCATCAACGGCAATAACCTCGATGGTTTTTAAGGTTTGCGACAATATAGAGGCAATGCATTTCTCCAATTGCTTTTCGGCATTGTAAACAGGGACTATTATGGAGATATCTACGGGGTTCATTTTAAGAACTTTTAATAGTGTTTAATTTTTTAAATGAAGTTTTTATCAATTCCTTTTCAAAATCATCAAGAGAAAAGTATATACATGTAAAATAGATCATGGAATAAATAAGTACTTTAACTGAAAAAATGTACCAGCCCGAACCTTGTATTTGGGCAATGCATAGATATCCCACGGCAATGGCAACAAGAAACGATATAAAAAGTGGCAATGTTCTGGAAAAGTAATGTGCCATATTAATAGCGAGGCTCTTTTTTAAATACCACCAAATGCAGGCCCTTTCTATAAACATAAAAACAACCGTGCAGACTATAAGCCCCAATGCTCCATAAATAAGGGAGTAATACCAACCCAGCATAAAGCCCAGCAAGGTGGTAACAATTAGGGTTACCCCCCTGAACGTCATTTTGTTGTGTGCCTGTAAAATATTATTGGCAAACCCCTGGCTTAGAATAAACGTAAGGCCGATCATGATAAGCAGGGTGTAGCTATAAGCTTCTGTAAATTCGCTGCCTACCCAAAGTATAATAAATTGCTTTCCGGTAAGTATAAAACCGCCAAAAACAAACAATAAAACCAACAGTAGGATTCTAGATATTTTTATAAACGTATCGGTAACAATAACGCTGGGCTCGTTTTTTACTACCATTTTCATTGCCTTAGGCTGAAATAAAGAAGAAATGGCCCCCGAAAAAGCGCCATAATAAGTCCCCAAGGTTACCCCTACCGCATAAATGGCCACAATGGCCGTCTCGTAGTTCAGGCCAAGGATAACCTGCCCAAATTGCCACCTAAGCTGATTAACGATACTGAAGATAAAAATCCAAATGGAATACCCTAAAATTGTTTTCAGCAAAACTTTATCAAACTTGTACAAGCGTATTTTTACTTTCAGCTTTTTAAAAACAACATAGGCCACACTGGCCATAAAAAGCAGGTTCATACACGTATCTACTATTACAATGCCAATAGAATTTGCTCCCATGAGCAAAATGGCAACAATCAATACCGAGCGGATAATGTAGCGTATAATGCTAATTGTTTTTGGTGCAATAAATTCTTCATATCCATTACATATTCCGGTAAAGGCGCCCCCGGGCAGGGTAATAGAAAGGTTGAATATTAAAATGCCGGCCATTATTTTGGCTTTCCTTAGTTCTTCGGCATTCATGGTATCTCCAAACAGCCCGTTAATGTTAAAGTATAATACAAGGCCAACAACTACAATAATCAATGAGATAATGGCATACATTATAAAGCACAGGGCCAGAAAGTTGGCTTCTTCCTTTTTGTTGTTTTCGGCACGGTACTTTGCCACAAACCTTATTATGGTATTGTTAAGCCCTAGGTCCAATACGCTCATATACCCAATAAAAGCACCTATCATGGTATAGAGACCATACTCTGAAGCACCTAAGGACCTAATGATAAATGGAGTAAGCAGGATGCCAACAATATTGGTTAGAAATATTGTTGCATACGATAGAATAGCACCACCTTTTATTTGCTTTGATAACATGTTGTTATTGTAAATTCAATTAACATTTATGGTTGCTATTAATCCTATTTAATGACAATTGAATTACCGTAAGCCGGGGGTATAAACATGTGCATAATTAAGCGACCAAGCTTAAAAGGGTTGCCGTGTTTATGTTGTTAAAGATCAAAAAAAACTTCTAAACTGTGTAGATAATAATTTGAAATGCAAAATATTTAGGTTGAATGGCACTTTATAATATATTGAGTTAAAAATTGGTTAATGAATGATTAAAGTTCTGGTTTTTGGTATTGATTAATTGTTAATAGGTTTTCTGGCTGTATGTTTAAAGGTTGAAGTTGAAAATTCATGGTTGCAGTTGGCACAATGTAAGTGGCGGCCGGTAGTTTTGGGTTTGCAGTTGGCACAATATAGATGGCGGTTGACAATTCTAGGTTTTGGGATGGTAGTTCTGGGTTTGCAGTTGGCAAAATGTAGTTGGCAGTCGGTAGTTTTGGGTTTGCAGTTGGCAAAATGTAGTTGGCAGTCGGCAGTTCTGGGTTTTGGGACGGCAGTTCTAGGTTTTGGGACGGTAGTTCTGGAATTGCAGTCGGCAGAACTCAGTTGGCTGTTTTTTATCAATTGATAATTATTGTTAGGGAAATTGTTAATTGTTATTAGTTAATAGGCTAACTAATGCTAACAACGAAAAAGTGACTAGAGCTCTACTAGTTAATCATTGTTAGATGAATTTTGGAACTTTGCAACTTTGAACCTCTGCAACTCTGAACCCTCAACTCTAAACTAGAAAAACCCTTTTCTTATTAACTTATTGACTAATTGCCTTATTAATAATATGCAACTTCGATCCCGACGCTATTATTGGTCGGGATCGAAGCGACATTAAACATTATTTTATGATATGATTATAGTGGGCAATCCAAATAAAATTTATTCCATTTTATTATTCTGCAATACTATATTCTCGGAATTGATTTGCTCGACCTCCGTATTCATACTACTGTTTTTTATGGTGATGTTTTTACAGTTATCCAGATACAGCTCTCTAGAAGATGAAAATTTACATTCATCAAAAGTAATACGTTCGCTGGAGCTGCCAATAGCATCGTTCAAATTGGTCAAGTATAATGGGCGGTGTGTCACGCTAATATCTTCACCTTTTATGGTTACGTTTTTTGCAACCGTAGTTTTGCCCATTGCAAAATATGCATAACTCACGTCCCTGTCGCTAACAAATACATTGTTTCCTATTTCGGCATCTTCTATATTGGTAATGTAAATGGCTTGCTTAAAGTCATAAAATTCGTTTCCATTCACTTTTACATTAAAGCTTCCTACACGGATAGAAGTATCGTATCCCGCTATTTTGTTGTTGCTTGCCTCGATATTATATGTCAACTCTTCATTTGCAACGGTATAATGGTCAAAACCAATACCTACATTTGTTTGGATATCCGGTTTTGCTTTCATGGTATTTCCGGTAATCTTCACATCATGACCTGCGTTAATCCCTATTCTGTTATCCATTGTATTGTTTTCTATGTTGATAAAATCAGCAGTAAAAACAAGTACATCGGCCACATGATTGCCCGTAAATTTATTATTTTTAATGGTAACGTTTTCCAACTGCTCATATGCATAAAGCGAGCCGTCGTCTTTTCTCTCCCTGTATGCTTCAAGGTCGATTCCTATTTCCGGGGCAGTCCCCTCGTAATCTTTACCAGAACCGTGTTCGCCCCCGGCTCCCGAAATGGTACAGTTTTCTACCGTAATACCACTCCCGTCGGTTATTGAAATATTGTTTCTTCGGCATTTATCTATAAAGCTGTTGCTTATCACCACATTTTCAGATTGAAAGTTTCCATCCTTAATAGAACCGTCCCTTTCCCGTATAGAAGAACCTTGTACCATAATTCCGTCGCCACTTCCTTCGTAAATATTTACATTATCAACAACTACGTTATGCGAACCCAATATCATGAGCAGGCCACCATATTCATGGGTATTTCTTGAAACGCCAACTTCATCTACAACCGCAGAATAATCGTGTGTGTAACGGTCTCCTACTAAATTCCCACCTTCAATGGTTATATTTTGGCCTTTAAAAGTAGTAAGAAGCCTGCTGAAGGGGTTATTAGTAGGTTGTACCCTAAGAAATGTATTGTCGCTCATAAGAATATGTGTATCCGTAGGTACTTTAATGGAATTATCAGCATAACTATACGGAGGATGATTTGTAAGGCGCTTTCCATAGAAATAGGCATCCAATTTATCAATTTCAAAAACCTCGCCGCCAATTTCATGAGTAAGTTCTAATGCAACATTTATATGTTCTTTATTCTGAAAGGCATTTTCATCAGAAGTTTTGCCTTCCACCATATCCCATCGGGAAGGTTCGAAAATAAAATGGGGGTGTTCTATTTTTACATCGCCGTCTATTTTCAGGTCAATATTTAATAACTGACCATCGATTACCCCGTCTCCGGAAAAATCCAAACTTCCGTTTACTATTTCTCCACCGTCGAAATTTAATTTTACACCCGATGCCAATTGAATGGACTTACCGCCCAAATCGTAATCGCAACTAATGTTAAGGGAAGCATTTGCCTCTGTAGCGGCAAAATCGTAATCACAGGGAATATCTACCGCATCTGTAATTACATTATAGGGATCGTCTGAATCTTCAGGATCCGGATCGATTATTTCCATATTATCATCCTCTCCATTAATTAAAGACTCCAAAGCCTTATCATCTGTACAGGACGTGAAAAAAATCATCAATAAAATCAACAGCATCGACCAGCTATTTTTTTTCATGGTTAAGTTCTTTTAAAATTAATTTTAGTATTGAGGCTTGTTTAAAAACAATAGACGAAATGCATATATTACCGACAAAATACCTCTTTATGTATACGTTGTATAACTCCGTTTGGACTACAAGTCGTACAATAAAAATGTTAAATTTTATCAATACATCACAAAATACTGTTTTTCAACGATTTAAATATAAATATTAATTTTATATTAAAACAAAAAAAATAATAGCGACCCTATAAATTACTGATTAACAAGATTATATACTTCGATTTAAAGATTTATTTTGCAGAAAATGAGTCTATTTACTAAAATACTGAAAATTAACAAGTTCTGATTTTATTAACATTTTAATGATTTCCTATTTAAAGTATCCTGAAAATGAGAAAGGGATACCTAATGATATCCCTTTTTTCTTTGAAAGCATATTAACAAAATACCTCTCTTTTTATTTTAACCGATGCTTCTTTTAAAAAAACTTAATTCAGTTTTTTAAAACGAATAGCTGCTCCTCCACTGGCACCCAAATGGAGTTTTAACACATCAGAAGTGGTAACTTTTTTCTTTGAAATAGCAATGGCATCCGGGTTATGGGTTTCATCGGTTCCTTCGGCATCGGCATAAATTTGTGCTTCATAAGTGGCATTTTCTTCTAAAAAGGATAATGGAATATCAAAATCTCTAGCCTTTTCATTGGTCATGCTTCCCAAATACCAATCGTCGCTATTAATATCTTTTCTAACGGTTGTAATATATGAGCCAATTTCTCCGTTCAAAATTTTGGTATCCTCCCAATTGGTAGGTACTTCTTTTAAAAATTGAAAAGCCGGTTGTCCTTCGTAATTTTCAGGAAGATCTGCCAACATTTGTATAGGCGAAAAAACGGTTACCAACAAAGCCAATTGTTTGGCTGCTGTACTGTGCACCCGCCGTCCCGGATATCCTTGCTTTACTTCCACATCCAGAATTCCGGCGGTAAAATCCATGGGGCCCGATAAAAGCCTCGTAAATGGCAAAATGGTGGTATAACTCGGCGGATTTCCTTCGCTCCATGCATTGTATTCTTGCCCGCGTGCCCCTTCCCGGGCCATCATGTTCGGGAATGTCCTTCGTTCCCCGGTGTCTTTAATTGGTTCGTGATACAGAACGGTAAGGTGATATTCGGCCGCTTTTTCTAAAACATATCTAAAATAATTCACGCCAAATTGACCATGATGCCATTCTTTCATTTTTAACAACGAACCTACATGCCCAATTTTTACATCGTGAATACCTACTTTATTGTACAATGCAAAAGCACTGTCAATTTGCTTTAAGTAATTATCGATGTTCGAACCTGTTTCGTGGTACCCGATAATGCGAACATTATGTTTGGCAGCATAATCGGTAACCGTTTCTAAATCGAAATTATCGGCTTCATTGGTAAAACTAAATTGATGCATGGCATTTTTGTACCAATCAGGCGTCCAACCTTTGTTCCAACCTTCAATCAATAAATGGTCTATGCCTTCTTTTTCGGCAAAATCAATATATTCCTCGGCATGTTTGGTTGTAGCTCCTTGTTTTTCCCCTTCCCAAAAAGTATATTTTCCAATATGCATCGCCCACCAAATTCCCATATATTTAAAGGGCTTTATCCAACTGGTATCTTCAATTTTATTGGGCTCGTTTAAGTTTAAAATAAGGTGCGAAGTAATTAAATCGGTTGGTTTTTCACCAATTTGCAAAGTTCGCCAAGGTGTGGTAAACGATTTTGTGGTTCTCACTTTTACCCCATCTGCCCAAGGCACTAAATCGGTTTTTAAGGTTGTCTCTTTGGTATGTGCCAAAGTAGTACTTGCAAAATCTACCAAATTGGCCTCGTGAAAGCTCAATGCCAATCCGTTTTTGCTTTCTATTGTTAATGGAGTATGAACGGTATCTAATGCGCTCACCGGCGAATCTTTATAAAGATATTCATAACGCTGTTGGCCATAAGCGGGAATCCACCATGCTTTTCCATCATCTGAAAGGTTGAAAGTGGTCAACTCGTCCATGATAAAAATGCTGTCTTTAATTCCCTGTTCCGGAAATACGTACCGAAATGCAACCCCATCGTCAAAAGCCCTGAATTCAAT
This sequence comes from Galbibacter pacificus, assembly GCF_029603165.1. Lineage (GTDB taxonomy): Bacteria > Bacteroidota > Bacteroidia > Flavobacteriales > Flavobacteriaceae > Galbibacter > Galbibacter pacificus. The sequence continues at coordinate 89,510 of NZ_JAQSVC010000002.1, read as the reverse complement.
ATTCAACTTTCGGTTCTTTGTTCCTTTTTCCTTCAATTCAACTTTTAATTCGTTGTAATGATTTCTGATCTCTTTTTTTTCACCCCAAACCTGTGTCCAAGTGTTATCGAAAGAGTCTTGCCGAACATTTACAATCTCAAAATTTTTATATAGAGAATCGGCATCCTTAAATACAAACCCCATTTCTGAAGGGTTTAAAACCTGTGTTTCTCCGTGCAAAACCTGGTATTGTGGAATGCCATTGTTTGATAATGAAAATGTTATTTTATTTACATTCCCGGGTGATGAAACTTCTATTGGTTTCTGTTCTTTGGTACATGCAATTAGAGCATATGCACAAATAGTGGTTATACAGTATTTTAATTTTATGAGCATAGTTTATTATTTAGTCCATTCTACCTTAAACGATGTTTTTCCTTGAAGTGAATTTGATTCAACTTCAAAAGTATTTCCGGTTTTTTCAACAGTAACAGTATGTAATTTTTCCCCTGCCGGAAGGTACACTTTCCCTTTAGCAGTTGTCGTTTCAGCAGTAGCATATACGTTAAGCTTCAACTGTGTCCAATCCATATTTTTAGTAGATTGTGCCAATTTAATATGAGGGATTACCGTTCCGTTTTTTACCAACACTACAATTGGTATTTCACCAGCTTCAATGGTATGCCAACCACTTTGGTATACTTTTTTAGTTTGATAGTCTATCCAGGTACCTTCGGGAAGGTATACTGCTCTGGATGTTTCATTTTCAAACAAAGGAGCTACCAACATGCTAGCACCAAAAAGGTATTCATTATCCACAAGCCATGCGCCCGGATCGTTTGGAAACTCTACAAAAAGAGCCCGCATCATTGGCAATCCTTTTTCCGAACTTTCTTTGGCTTGCGCATAAATATATGGCATTAATTCGTAACGCATGTTGTCTGCCTTTCTAAAAGCATCGAGGAAATCTTTATTGTACAACCAAGGTTCTGTTGGTGGTTCGCCATGACTTCTTACATGCGACGAAAGCATCCCGAAAGGGGTCCACCTTCTATACAAATCTTCAGGAGATTTTGTAACAAATCCTCCAACATCGTGGCTCCAAAAAGAAAAACCGCTCAACCCTAATGAAAGTCCGCCGCGAAGTGTTGCAGACATTGCCGTATTGGTAGTTGCGGCATCTCCTCCCCAATGCAATGGGTAACGTTGACTTCCAGCCCAGGTACTCCGTGCCCAAATAAGCGTATATCCTTTTTCTTTTTTAGTGATTTCTGCAACTGCTTTGTTGTATCGTAACGGATATAAATTATGCTCGTAAAAACCGGTACGTCCTGAATGATAAATTCCATTTGCCGGTGCTGCTTCTCCAAAATCAACTTTAAAAACACTCACGCCCAAATCGAACAAATGTTTCAGTTTTTCCTGATACCACTCCACTGTTTTTGGGTTGGAAAAATCCAGCACGGCATCTTCATAAGGAATGTTTCCTTTTCTATCTTTTACAGCCAAACCATTATCGACAATCTCATTAAACAAGGTATTTTTGGGCGTAAAATATGGCAATTGCCACAAACATACTTCAAAACCTTCGTCTTTAAGGTCGGATAACATTTTTTTAGGATTATTGAACCTTTCTGAAGCAAACTCATAATTGTTTCTCCAATCTACATCAAACCAACCGGTGTCGAAATGAATAACATCGCTCGGAATTTTATTCTTGCGCAATTCCTTGGCCACTTCCCTGCCCTCTTTTTCCGAGAAATAGGTAATCCTGCTCATCCAAAAACCAAACGACCATAACGGCGGCATTACAGATTTACCGGTCAAATCTGTGTACTCGTCCAAAATATCTTTAGGTTCGCCCAAAAAGATAAACAAATCGGCTTCATCGTCGCCAATCATCATTTCGTTGGCGCCACTAAAATACTTGCCGAAATCGACCGTAATTGGTGTTGAATGATGCATAAAAACACCATAACCGCGACTGCTCATGTAAAAAGGAATTGGCTTGTACATGGTTTCGTTTTGTACTCCGTTGGCATCATCTGTATATAAAACCACCTTTTCTCCACGCTTGTTGAATTGTATGAAAGATTCTCCGCAACCAAAGATTTTCTCATCCGGTTGAAGCGAAAAAACCGCCGCCATGCTTCGGGAATAATCGCTGTTCCTTCTTACATAAGAAAATGGCAGCACCGGTGTGTATGTATTGGTTACATCTGTATTGTGCAAAGTACTGGTTAAAAGTTTTCCTTTTCCGTCATAAATCTTAACATGCCAAGGGTTTTCAATAATTACGACTTTTCCGTTTTCATTGGAATATTGATAACCGCCCTCTATTTTTTTATACGTCCATGCATCGGGATTGTTGGGTGCTTTTCCATTAACCAACATCAACGATTCTTCCTGCGGATGAAATTGCGGTCCCGATGTCATTTTTATGCGGATCGTCCTATCTGAAACAAACTGAATTTGAAATGGCAAATGTGGTGCCGACTCATATTCTGTGGCCGGAAATTCGTTTGCCGGAACCGTATCTGGTTTCATCAACATATTGTTGAATGCCTGCCTACTTTGGTATTGGTATCTTTTATATTCAAGGGTTCCTTTCCCCGATTTGGGATCAAAATCTGTTAAATGATCTGCAAAATAAAATGTGTTTTCGTAATTATAAAAATCTTTGCTTATATCGACCGGCGCATTCAATACATCGGCATGTTGTATTTGCGCATCGGTTTTGGTAAACATCAGCAAGGCAAGAACACTTCCTGCAATGTACTTGTTGATGCTACTCCTTTTTGTATGATGTTCTCTTTTCATTGTTTTTAGTTAATTGTACGCTCGTTTTTTAGTTGAGTTGAATATTGATAGTTGCTTCTTTTAAACCCGGTGACGTAGCTGTAAGCGTTACTGTTGATGCTTTATCTCCGGCTTGAACAATTACCAAACATTTTCCATTCAATGCACTATGTTTTGTTCCTTTAAATGATTCGTGATTGGTTGGATCGCCACTGGCAACGCCCACAATTTTGCCATCTCCTCCCAACTGAAAAGAAATTTTATTATTGGCCTTAGGAACAAATATGCCCTTGTTATCCTGAATGTTTACCGTAATGAAAGAAAGGTCTTTTCCGTTGGCTTTAATGGTATTTCTATCGGCATGCAATTTTAACTGCGCCGCTTTTCCGGCAGTTTTAATTTCTTTTTCCATAACAACTGCTCCATTTTTTCTAGAAATTGCTTTTAACGTGCCCGCTTCAAAAGGAACGCGCCACATAACATGAAGATCATCAGCTTCTTTGCGCTTCGTTCCTAAAGATTTTTCATTTAAAAAGAGCTCTACCTCATCAGCATGATTGTAATATGCCCAAATATCCACTGTTTGACCTTCTTTCCAGTTCCAATGCGGAAATAAATGCAACACGGTTTTATCGGTCCATTCGCTTTGGTACATATAATACACATCTTTTGGGAAACCTGCCAAGTCTACAATTCCAAAATACGAGCTTCTGGAAGGCCAAGTGTATGGCGTAGGTTCACCTATGTAATCAAACCCTGTCCAGATGTACATTCCGGAAAGATAGTCGTGTTTTTTAATGATTTTCCAAGCCGTTTCGTGCAACGAACCCCAAGGCGCCCTTACTTGATCGAAAGCAGAAACCGTATTGTCCGGGTTTCCTTCCGTAAAAACCTTGTCCCAGCGCACGGGCCATATTTTGGTGGTATCCGAAGGAAAATCATAATGTCCCCTTGTCTGCAAAGTCGAGGTGGTTTCGGTGGCAATAAAAGGTGTATTCGGGAAATTCTTTTGATGCTGGGCATACGTTTGATGCGCATAATTGTACCCAATAATATCCAACGCACCCGATCCTGCCAAAGCATTGGGTTCGGCTGCCGTATCTTCAAACTGAAGGGTTACTTCCTTATTTTTTATATGGATTGGAGGATTCATTCCCGCTGTTACCAAGCGTGTTGTATCAAGGGTTTTTACAATTTTTGATAATTCCCTTCCTATTTCTGCACCACGTTCGTTCCATTGTTCCGGAATCTCATTTCCGATGCTCCACATAAAAATGCTGGGGTGGTTACGGTCTCTTAAAATTTGGGCTTCCAAATCTTTTTTATGCCATTCTTCCCAAACATTTCCATAATCGAATTTAGTTTTGCTTCGCTCCCACATATCAAAAGCTTCGTCCATAACGATAAAGCCCATTTCATCGCATAAATCCAAAAGTTCGGGTGCCGGTGGATTGTGGGAAGTCCTAATTCCATTTACCCCCATTTCTTTTAGAATTTCTAATTGACGCTCGATAGCACGAGTATTGATGGCTGCTCCTAAAGGTCCCAAATCGTGGTGCATACACACACCTTTTATTTTTGTTTGCTTTCCGTTTAGCATAAAACCTTTATCCAGATCGAATTTAAAGCTTCTTACCCCAAAATTTGTTTTGTATTGGTCTATCAATTCGCCATCAACAAAAATTTCGGTATATGCCCGATACAAATGTGGATGCGCGTCCGACCATAGTTTGGGAGCATCTAACAGGATATTTTGAGTTATTTTTTGGTTTTGACCCGCACCAATGGCAAACGCTTCCTTAACGGTTTTAACCATAGTATTTGCGTCGAAAATACGTGTACGCAACATGGCAGTTTTTTCTTGCCTATCTGAATTTTGAACAGCAGTTTCTATTTTAACAACTGCGCTGTCTTTAGACACTTTTGGAGTGGTAATGTACGTTCCCCAAGTATCCACATGAAGTTTTGCGGTTGTTTTTAACCACACATTTCGGTATATGCCCGAACCAGAATACCAACGTGAATTTGGTTGTTTGGAGTTGTCTACTTTTACAAGAATCACGTTTTTAGTTTTTCCGTAATTCAAAAAAGGTGTCAGGTTGTATTCAAACCAGATATATCCATTTGGCCTTTTTCCAAGATAATGCCCATTGATCCAAACTTGGCTATTGCTGTAAACTCCATCAAAAACAATAGAGATTAATTTATTTTTACCGCTTTCATCAATAGAAAATTCCTTTTTATACCATCCCAAACCTCCAGAAAGATAGCCTCCGCCATGACCTGTCGGGCTGTTTTCGTCAAAAAGCTTTTCAATACTCCAATCGTGTGGCAGGTTTAGTGTACGCCATTCTGTTGTTTCAGAAATTGTATCGTTATCACGAATACTATCGTTTAAATAAAAACTCCATTTATCGTTAAAGTCGGCTTTTCTATCAAAGTCCAACGCTTCGTTTTTTAATGAAGAATTGCATGCGCCGAACAACCCGACGCATGCAATATAAAAAGCTAACTTAAACTTTCTGTTTAAAAATAATTGCATTGTTTATATATCTATAGTTATAACAGCAAGGAAAGTAACATACGCTACTCTCCTTCTGTAATTTAAAATAATGCCTTACGGAATGATGTAATGGAAAACCAACCATTCGTCGCTATCTGGATTATAACTGGTACCAAACCAAATACCTTGCGTGTCAAAATCGTCAAACGCTTTAACAACTGTAATTGTATTGGTAGTTGGGTTCATCCAATGTCCTTCATTTTGAATTAAGGTTTCGCCATCTAAAGTAATTTCGTTGGTTGCCTCGTTAATGGTAAACGTACCGGAAGTTTCTACGCCATCTTGATTTCGGGTATACGTTTGTGTCCCGTTCCATTGATCGAAACGAATCCAAGAATTGGATGCAATGGCCGCCCAATTATCGTCCCATCCCCAACTATACGAACTGGTATGGTCTACCGTCCAACCGGCACCAGAAGCCAGCCAATCTACAGGGTTTCCGTTTCCATCGAGCTCCCAAATCCTGCCCGAACCAATACCGCCTGTTAGCATTTCAAGCAATTCACCGGGCTCGAAAGTAGGCTCAAAGCCTTCATCAACTTCGGGTTCTGTTTCTTCCGGAACATAGTTATCGGCATATTCTTTAGAGACATAATTCCATATATACCACCATTCGCCTTCATCATTGGTCCGCAAAGTGGCTATTCGCAACTGGTCTTCTGTCAATGTCAATATTTTAAGATCGTTATTCCAATTATTTACATTCGGAATAAAATTATCCGGTCTTAAAATAGTGGCATCGGTAGTTGTTAAGGTATGTGCTTCCTTGTCTAAATAGTACGTCCCGCTTTCTAATTCATTTCCTTCGCTATCGTGTGTGGTCATGTACGGTCCTCCAATTAAGCTAAAGGTCATGTAGTTTCCCCAATGCATATCTTCATCTGTACTTCCATTTGCATTGCCTTCGGGTTCCCAGTTTGGCGTAAAATCGTTCCATTCTACAACTCCAGACGGGTCTGCATACGACATTGCCCCGGGAGCCAACCCATATTGGCCGTTATCAAAAACCCATGACTTTTCATGTCCGGGCCCTCCAGATAAAAATATCCAAAGTTCGTCGTTTACATAATTCAGGTTGTCTTGTGTTACCGAAACAGTTACCGGATCTGCATCCACCAAACCGCCATCGGTCATTGCCGAAAACTGGATGGTATAATCGCCTGCAAAAGCAAAATGAATGGTATCCACGGCCCTGTTGGAGCGTCCTGTTCCATAATTCCATACAGGCACCGTTTCTGGAGTATTATTGGTGAGAATTACTGTATTACCCCCTTCGTCTATGGAATAATCCTGCTCAATGGTATATTGAAGTTCAGATGGGTCTAATTTATCCCCCAGGCTATTTTCATGATCATCGCACGAAGCAAAAAATGCCGCAATGCACAATACCATGAGACCAAATTTATATATAGTTTTCATTTTTCTATTTTTTAAATTTAATAATTACCATCCTGTGTTTTCCTTCAAAACATTGTTTGATAATGTAATTTGCGTATTTGGTATTTGTTGCAAACCTTCTGTGGTTTGAATATTTCCTGCCGAAATGGTTTTCTCGGTCGTTACTCCACCATTTAAAACAGTAGTGCTTGTTGCCAAGGTTGAGGCTGCTGTGCTTACTCCTTGGCGAAGCAGATCCCAATACCTGATGCCTTCCATGGCAAACTCTTTGTGTCGCTCCTTCATTATGTTGCTTTTGTTTGCCGTTAGCGAAACAAAATTATCTCCAAGGGCCCTTTGCCTTACTTCATCAAAGTATTGTTGTGCATTGGAGCTTCCCAGTTCTGCGGCCATCAATAAAACATCGGCATAACGCATTACGTAATAATCTTGAAACTGGCCTATTTGAAAATTGAGTGCGCCTAATTGTTCTGCTACGCTTCCCAGGTTTCCGTCTTCATCATAATCCGTCATCGGACTGTACTTTTTGTTGTAATAACCGGTATATTCCCTTTGTTTGTCCTGATTTTCAAATGGAATTTCATCTTCATCAATGGCAATTATGGTGGCTGCTCTCCTTGCGTCGCCTTCTTCATATAAATTATACAATTCCGGGTTCACGGTAACTCCCCATCCCCTTCCAAAAGGATAATAATCAAATTCACGCATACCGAACATTACCATCCAGTGGTTTCCATCAGTATTCCCATCATAATCACTTGTATAGGTGAATTTTATTGAAAAAACAATTTCCTTGTTATTTTCTCCTTCAAAATTTTCAACGGAAGCAGCAGGCCATAAAGTACTAAAATCGTCTACCAAACCATGACCGCTTTGCGCTATGACATCTTCTAATTGTGCCAATGCTGAAGATTGATTAACCAAACCAACCAAGTCTGAAGCTCCATAATATCCTGTATAATACAGGTAAACTCGTGCCAACATTGATTTTGCTGCCCATTTGGTAACCCTACCGGCCTGAACCGAAGTGTAAGGCTCAGACGACATATTTTCTGAAGCAAAAAGCAAATCTTGAGCAATTACCGCATAAATTTCTTCGGGTGCAGATTGTGGAATGTTCTCATCTGAAGGTTCGGTTAATAATGGAACTTGACCAAACAAGCGCACCAAATCGAAATATAAATAGGCCCTAATGAACCGGGCTTCCGATTCGTATGTTAACTGTAACTCTTCATTTCCAGACCAATCAATTTGATCCATTTTTTGAAGCAAGGTGTTGCACCTAAAGATGGCCTGATAGTATTTTATCCAAGTATCGTTGTACAAATCTACATCAGATGGTGACCTGCTCACATCAAATTCATCCAACATTTGGTAACCAAATCCATCTGAATTCCCTGTTCCTCCAAAACAATCGTCTGATAATACTTCGGAAGCAATCGGGAACGACAATCCCGATGCGCCCACTGCTATCTGCATTCCGTCGTAACATCCAACAAGTGCATCGTATGCATCTCCCGGATTTTGATAAAAGCTGTCGCTTGTAAGCTCTGTCATTGGTTCTGTGTCCAGATAATCCTTGGTACAGGAACCCAATATCAACATTGCTAATGTTATTGTGTATATGCTAAGTTTTTTCATTTTTTTAGAATTTAATGTTTAGTCCCATCATATATGTTGTTGGACGTGGGTAATATCCAACATCTACGCCTGAAGAAAAGTTGTATTCGTCTGAAGAAACTCCAAACCCAACTTCAGGATCCATCCCGTTATAATTGCTAAACGTATATAAGTTCAATACAGAAAAGTAAACCCTAAGCTGGCTGGCAAAAAAGTTTTCTTTGTTCACTCCTTTGGCGATATCGTAACCAAGTGTTACATTATTAATTCTAAAGAAATCGCCGTCTTTTACATAAATATCAGAGAATTTGGTATAGTTTCTATTATCCAGCGTTAATCTTGGAAGCGTATTCGACGATCCCGGCCCATGCCAACGGTCTAAAAATTCTGCCGTGTAAGTGCCGTAGGCACCCGACATATTTCTGTACGACTGCACCAATTGATTTCCGGCAACGCCACTAGTTTGCACCGAGAAATCGAGTGCTTTGTAATTGGCACCAAGAGAAATACCATAGGTTAAATCGGGGTTTGGATTACCAATTTGTGTTTTATCGCTTACATCAATAACCCCATCTCCGTTTCTATCTACATATTTTAAATCTCCCGGTACAGCTGTAGGCTGAATAACTGTTCCATCTGTATTTCTATAGTTTTGAACGTCTTCTTCGGTTTGAAAAACACCATCGGTTTCATACCCCCAGAAATATCCTAGCGGATGGCCATTTTCGGCCCTATAAAATTCTGGTGAATTGTCCCAAAGTTGCGCTGTTTCACCATGAATAATGCCGTCTTCAGTAGGAATACTTCCTACTTCATTTTGGTTATAGGCTCCGTTAATTCCAATGTTATAAGAAAAATCTTCACCAATTTGGTCTCTAAAGGCAAGTGCCAGTTCAACCCCACGGTTGGTTACATCTCCTCCATTAATCCATTTGTTCTCAACTCCAGAAGTTGGTAAAACAGGAATACTGATTAACCAATCTTTGGTTGTTTTTTCGTACCAGTCGAAATTAACGGTCAACTTTGATTGAAAAAACCTGGCATCAAAACCAATATCCAATTGTTCTGAAGTTTCCCAAGTAAGTGCCGGATTTGCTAATCTGTTCGGGTAAGCTCCCGGTGTTAACACTGCTTCTTCGTCTCCAAAAATGTAATTTGTGTATCGATAAGTAACCGGGGCCAAATACTGAAAGTTCCCAACATTTTGATTACCTACTTGCCCCCAGCTTGCTCTTAATTTAAAGTAACTTAACCAATTGCTTGCGCTGTCCATAAAGTTCTCGTTGGTAACAATCCATCCACCTGAAACAGACGGAAAATACCCCCAACGGTTTCCATTGGCAAAATTAGACGAGCCATCGGCCCTAAAGGTAACATTCAATAAATAGGTTTCTTTAAAGTTATAGTTTAACCTTCCAAAATACGACATACGCTTCACTTGGGCGTCAGGGCCGCCCTGTAAGGTTATTTGCGCCCCTTCGGTATTAGTGGCATTGCTTAGCCAGGCATGTTCCAGATCGTCAAAGACTAAATTTACATTACTTCCGTACATCGAAACCCCTTCATAATTAAAAGAGGAAGACCCCAACATGGTCTCGAAATGGTGATTACTGTCAATATCAAAAGTATAGGTCAATAAATTATCCCAAATAAGGGTTTTACCTTCATTCATACTTTGTGTCGCCGTGGTAAAGTTGTTGAAGTTGTAAGATGACAATTCATAAATAGGGCTAAACGAATGCCCTTGTGAAGAAAAATAATCCAATCCTAAACTGGTTCTGAACTTTAAATTTTTCAGCAATTCAAATTCCATGTATACATTTCCCAATAACTTTTGGGTTTCATTCCTGTTTTGGTTCCCATAGATCATTGAAGCATACGGATTTGACATTCCTGCCAACCAAACTTCAGCATCATCAGCTGTGTTGTAATAATTACCATCTGCATCATACATCGGGATCAACGGATTGGCCTGAAAAGCCCCACGCAATGCATTATTGTATTGATTACCTACGCCAATACCATTATTTTTGATATATGCAAAACTTAAATTCTCCCCAAACGTTACCCTGTCGTTATAAAATTTATGTTCTGAATTAAACCGAAAGTTGTAACGTTCGTAATTAGACAAATCGGCACCGCCAACAACACCCTCCTGATTGGTATAAGACAATGAAGAAGAATACGTAGAGGCATCGCTCCCCCCGGTTAGGCCCAATGTATAGTTTTCGGTTTTTGCGGTAGCGAACATTTCGTCCATCCAATTGGTACCTTCTCCCATTTGGTCGATATCGGCATTGCTAAAAATCGGGGAGCTTCCCGAGCTGATTGCCTCCTCGTTCATTAAAGTTGCATATTCGGTTGCATTTAGCATATCAATTTTTCTCGTTACTTCTTGCAAACCGTAATAATGATCGAACGTAATTTGTGCATGTCCTTTTTTACCCTGTTTGGTGGTTACAAGCACAACACCATTTGCTGCCTGCGAGCCATAAATAGCGGCTGATGCGGCATCTTTTAGAATGGAGATATTTTCTATATCTGCATTGTTTAAATAAGAAATATCGTTGGTCAATACCCCATCTACAACATATAGCGGAGCATTATTTCCCGTTGAGCCCAAACCACGGATAACCACATTGAACCCTTCGCCGGGTTGCCCGGAAGTTGACGTAATCTGTACCCCGGGTGTTTGCCCCTGTAGTGCCTGTAATGCATTGGTGGTGCTCTGCCTTTCTAGATCTTCTCCCGAAACTTGCAGATTGGCACCGGTTACCAATTCTTTCTTTTGGGTTCCATAACCCACCACTACAACTTCGTCCAGTTGTTGGGTGTCTGTTGCCAAAGCGACGTTTATGGTTGACTTACCTCCTACGGAAATATTCTGGCTTACAAACCCAATATAACTAAATTGTAATGTAGCATCTGCTGATGCATTGATTGTGTAATTCCCATCAAAATCTGTAGTGGTACCGTTATTGGTACCAACAACTACAACATTTGCACCGGGAATTGGCATTCCATCTTCTGCAGAAGTTATTGTTCCCGTAATTGTTCCGCTTTGTGCGTGAGCATAGCCCATTTGAAAAAGCAGAACAAAGAAGAACAATACAACTTTTAGAAAATGATTTTCTAAAAATCGATTTGATTGTTTTTCCATAATAAAAATTGTTAGTTTTAATTAATTAGCTAAATAGCACAGGCTGTTATTTTTACAATGTTTGCCATGTACATAATTATTGTTGTGCCTCCTTATTATAATTGTAAATTTTACATTAATAATTTTAGACAAAATAAATTGACCAGCACCGTACCTATTTCACGGTGGGCAAACCCATTTTAATATTTAAAATTTTATTATATAGATATTTACAGCTACATACAAAACCAGTCAAAGATGCTTCGTTATGTGGCCATAAATGTTATACTTTAAACCAAAAAATGTATTATTTTGGATTTAAAGTTGTCGAAGGTTTAATGACAATTTAAAAATGTCATGTTACGGTATGCTAATATGCCCTATGACGAATTAGCAAAACTTGATTTTAGTTGTTTTTCCATAATAAATAATTGTCAGTTTTTAATTAATCAGCTATATAGCATTGGCAATAATTTGCTCGTATAATTCTTGTTTGCCACTTAATTGTTGTGGTTCTCCGTTGGAAATGGCTATTTGGCTTAACGCCTCCAAGGTTAGTTGCCCTTTTTCAAATTTGGCACCGTTTCCACCGTCAAAACTTTGGTAACGTTGCAATCTCAACTTTTTATAGTTTGTATCGTTTAAAATTTTATCGGCACATATAAGTCCGCGCGCAAAAGCATCCATTCCGGCAATGTGTGCGATGAATTTATCTTCCAGATCGGTAGAGTTTCTGCGCACTTTGGCATCGAAGTTTATTCCCCCTTTTTTGATACCGCCACCTTGTAGTATTACCAACATGGCTTCTGTAATCTCGTAAGTGTTTAATGGAAACTGATCTGTATCCCATCCATTTTGATAATCTCCCCTGTTTGCATCGATACTGCCCAACAATCCATTATCTACAGCCACTTGAAGTTCGTGCTCAAAAGTATGTCCCGCCAATGTTGCATGGTTTACTTCTAAATTCAGTTTAAAATCTTTTTCCAAACCATATTTATTGATAAAACCTATAGTTGTTGCTGCATCGTAATCGTACTGATGTTTTGTAGGCTCCATGGGTTTTGGCTCGATTAGGAATGTACCGTTGAATCCCTGTTTTCTTGCATAATCCCTACAGGTGGTCAAGAACATGGCCATATGGTCGAGTTCACGTTTCATATCGGTATTCAACAAACTCATATAACCTTCCCTTCCGCCCCAAAAAACATAATTTTCGCCACCAAGGGCAATGGTTGCATCTATGGCAATTTTTGCCTGTCCGGCCGCATATGCAACCACATCGAAGTTTGGATTGGTGGCCGCTCCGTTCATGTACCTTGGATTGCTAAACAAATTGGAAGTTCCCCAAAGCAGTTTTATACCGGTTTCTTGTTGTTTTTGTTTGGCATATTCAACCATTGTTTCGATGCGCTTTTCAAATTCGGCCAAAGTAGGGGCCTCATCGACTACATCTATATCGTGAAAGCAATAAAAAGGAGTTCCAAGTTTGTCCATAAACTCAAAGGCCGCGTCCATTTTTGCCTTGGCACGGTCTATAACGTTTTCGGATTGATCCCAAGAAAAAACCTCGGTTGGCGCTCCAAAAGGATCGCCTCCTTTGTTGTTGAATGTATGCCAATATGCGGTAGCAAAACGCAAACGCTCTTTTAGTGTTTTTCCTGCCACAACTTTATTTTCGTCATACCATTTAAACGCCAATGGGTTGTCGCTTTCTTTTCCTTCAAATTTTATCTTATCGATATTCTTAAAATAGCTCATTTTTTATAGTTGATTTATATGTTATTCTTCCAAGTTTGATATATTTCCTGATATTGACCAACCTTTTTGGTGTCGGGAGAAACCCGCTCCAAACAGGCAAGCCCACTAAAGGCCTCTTCTAGTTTTGAATAAAACCCATGTCCGTATGCAGCTCCCCTTGCCGCGCCATCGGCCCCAGAAGTATTGTACAGCTCCAAAGTTGTATTGGTGGTGTTAACAAATATCTCCCTAAAAACGGGGTTTAAAAACAGGTTTGCCTTTCCGGCCCGAACCACTTTGCCTTCCACACCAACATTGCGCATTATTTCAAAACCATAGTTCATTGCAAACACAATGCCTTCGCATGCCGCACGGACAAAATCTGCTTTTTGGTGAATATTAAAATTTAGGTTTTGAATCCCCGAAAAAGTAGGTTTGTTATTAAAAATACGTTCTACACCGTTCCCGAACGGGTAAAAACGGAGTTCGTTGCTCCCAATGGGGCTCTGTCCTGCCGATTGATTTAAAAGCTCGTAATCAATTAATTCGTCTTTAGAAACCGACATAATTTTACGGATCCACTGGTATAGAATCCCCGAACCGTTAATACATACCATTACGCCATTTCGCTTTTCTTCAAGTTGGTTATTCACATGCAAAAAGGTATTAATACGGTTGTTTGCATCGTAATCGTCTGTGCTACTTACTCCATAGATAACCGCCGAAGTACCTGCTGTTGTTGCTATTTCTCCCGGATGGAGCACGTTTAACGACAAAGCATTGTTGGGCTGGTCTCCGGCCCGGTATGTAACTTCTGTTTCTTCACTCAATCCAAGCTCTCCCGCTATTTGTTTGCTTATTTTAGCCTGTTTGCCAAAATTTGGAACCACTTCCGGTATTAATTCCGGTGAAATTTCCATGGCATTCAAGATTTCTGTGGCCAATCTATTTTCCTTAAAATTCCATAGTGCTGCTTCTGAAAGTCCAGAGGTGCTTATCTGGGCAATCCCGGTTAGTTTGGCCGCAATAAAATCTCCGGGAAGCATTGCGTATTTTATTTGAGCATATATTTCCGGTTGGTTTTCTTTTACCCATTTCAATTTTGAAGCCGTAAAGTTTCCGGGGCTTCCCAAAATTTGTTGTTGGCATTTCCCTTCTCCTATACTTTTATATGTAGTTTCCCCTATTTCGGCAGCACGGCTATCACACCAAATAATGGAAGAACGTACCGGCTCTAAATTTTCATCGACCACCACCAACCCATGCATTTGATAGGCTATACCAATGGCTTTAATTTTCTTTGTATCTATATGATGTTCCTTACGGATTTTTTCAATTCCTTCCTTTACATACTCCCACCACATATTGGGATCTTGTTCTGCCCAACCATATTCTGGAGCTGCCATTTCCATTTCGTGGTCCGGCACCATTAAAGCACAAACAGAAGCATTTTTATCGGCATCAAAAACAGCCAATTTTATAGAAGAACTCCCCAAATCTATCCCTAAATAATACATGTTACAGTTCTGCTTTTTTGGTGGTTATCACAACTTTTTTCTTTATTTCCCATAGGCCTTCCATTTCCTCCAAGGTTTTTTCTTTGGTTTCAGGCACAAACTTCCATATAAATATTGCCGAAAGCACTGCCATTATTCCATATACCCAATAAGAAAATCCATGATGGAAAACTTCTGTTAAATAGGCATTGTTATTCATCATCGGGAACGTCCACGAGACAATAAGGTTGGCCAACCACTGAATTGCAACAGCCACGGCCATGGCCCCTTTTATTTTATTCGGAAAAATTTCTGAAAGCAATACCCAAGTAACCGGCCCCCACGAAACAGCAAATGCCGCTATATAAAGCAACATTAGCAATAAAGCTGGCATCCCGTTGTTTTCTGCATACAGAACAGTACCAAGGCCAATCATGCTTATGGCCATAACAATACTACCGATGAGCATTAAAATTTTTCTTCCGAACTTATCTACCGTAAAAATCGCAACAATGGTAAAAAGAAGGTTAATGGCTCCCACAATAATGGTTTGCAACATAGAGGCATCTGTTTTCATGCCCATACCTTTAAATATTTCGGGAGCATAATAAAGCACAACATTAATCCCTACAAATTGCTGAAAAACAGACAATAAAAGTCCAATAACAATAATACCCCAGCCATAGCTTAGCCAAGGGGCTTTTTTTATATTAAAAGATTTTTTTATTTCGGTTAAAATAATTGTTGCCCTGGAAGCCCCGTTATACTTTATGAGCGTATTAACCGCGGCTTCTTCATTTCCTTTAAGCACTTGAAAGCGTGGCGTCTTCGGAACAAAAAACAGCAACATTAAAAAAAGCATGGCCGGAATACATTCCGATAAAAACATATACCGCCAGCCAATGCCATTAATCCATTCTTCGGCCTGGCCCTTTACTATATAATAGTTCACGAAATAAACAATAAACATACCGCCCACAATAGCCAATTGATTGCAAGATACCAGCTTGCCACGAATATTGGCAGGAGCCATCTCGGCAATGTACAATGGTGCCAGCATACTGGCCAGCCCTACTCCTATTCCACCAATAATTCTATATAAAATAAATACGGCCAAACTGCCGGAGGGTAAAAAATTAAGAGTGTCTGGATAAGCAGAACCCAACGCCGACACAAGAAATAATATTGCAGAAAGCACCAATCCGTTTCTCCTTCCCATAGAGTTTGCAACCCTGTCTCCCAAAGCTGCACCGATTATACAACCAACCAAAGCGCTACTTACCATGAAGCCCAAAATGGAATTGGTAAGGTTTTCGGTAAGTGCATTTGCTTCTGATAAGAAATTGGAAAAAAGAAAATAGGCACCAAATATAAAAAGTACCGTCAAGCTTATAATTGCCGTTTGCTTTTTGAAAAACTTAAAGAAAAAAGAACCAAATAGCGCAAAAACAGTAATGCAGCACAAAACAATTACAGTCTTGAACTGAAAAATGATGTTTTGTGCATCGGCAGTGTTAGCCCCAATCTGTTCAATAAAGAAATTTCTTAATGCTCCTACTGCGCCAGAGATTACCGCAGTGTCATATCCAAAAAGTAGTCCGCCCAAACTGGCTACGGCAGTTATTAAATATACATTCTTGGCTTTTGAATTGGTTTGGTTCATTATAATAGTCAGTTAAACTATAACTTATAGTTAATTTGACTACAATACTAATTAATTAATTTCATTTTATCAAAATTTTAGATTTAAAAATAAATAATCGTCAATAATAAACACAATAAGGTGACGTATAGGAATTATTTTGTATATATGCAAATTGAAAACAACCGTACACAAACAATGATGGTTAAAAAATTCATCGACGAGGAATCAGGAAAAGTTATTGAAGAAAAGGTAATGAACGCCATTACTATTGACTGTGTAATATTTGGTTTCGACGAAGGCAAGCTGGAAGTTCTTTTAATAGAGCACGCAGAAGGTATTAGCAAGGGAAAATGGGGTTTACCGGGCGGTTGGATCAAAGAAGATGAAAGTATCGATGAGGCCGCAAACAGATTGTTAAGGGAACTTACCGGAATCTCTAATCTATACCTTGAGCAATTAAAAGCCTTTGGAGACCCCAAACGTTTCCCTTTGGGCAGGGTTATTACCATTGGGTATTATGCCCTGATAAAAAAAGAAGATTATGATGTAAAGGCCGGGTTTACTGCATCGGATGCGAAATGGTACAAAATGGACGATGTTAAACATTTAATATACGACCATAACGAAATTTTAAACTACAGCTTAAAGCATTTAAGGAACAGGGTACGCCAGGCACCCATTGGCTTTAACCTGCTCCCTGAAAAGTTTACGCTTTTGCAGCTTATGCAACTCTACCAGGAAATTTTAAACGTGGAATTGGACAAGCCTAACTTTAGAAGGAAAATATTGAAGATGAAACTCTTGGCAGACCTTAAGGAGAAAGAGCAAAATGTGTCGCACAGAGCTGCAAAACTCTATAAATTCGACCCGGATATTTATAAAAAACTTACCGAAAAGGGATTTAATTTTGAAATGTAGCCGACCCTAATTTTTGGCTCCCTATTCTTCCCAAACTCCAAACTTCCCTGATCGATAATCCTGAAATGCCTCCCTTATTTCCTTTTCCGTATTCATCACAAAAGGTCCTTCGGCCGCTACCGGTTCGTTAAAAGGTTTGGCATGCCCCAGTAAAATCTTGGCTTCGGTAAGTGCTTCAATGGTTAATTCTTCGGCATCGTTATTAAATTCAACCAGGTAATGCTTTTCTGTATTTTTTCCATTTACAAGTACATTTCCCTTTATTACATAAAAAATATGTTGTTTACCTTCGGTATGGTCAACGAATACGTAGCATTTTTCTTAATTTCTATGGTAGCCAAGGCAATATCGGTTAATGTATCTATTCCACCTTTTGTGTCTTTCCACATTCCCGAAACCGCATTAATAACAACGGTTTTGTCCTTATTATCAAGCTTCGGTATGCCTTCTTTTTGGACACCTATATATTTTGGTTCCACCATTTTATATTTGGCGGGCAAATTAACCCATAATTGCAATATTTCCAGGTTACCGCCTTGCTCTTTAAATTTATCCGAAGAAACTTCTTCATGGATCAACCCTTTTCCGGCAGTCATCCACTGCACGCCTCCTGCCGTTATTGTACTTTCGTATCCATTAGAATCTTTATGTTTTATGTCGCCTTCCAGTATAAAGGTAACGGTTTCAAACCCTCTGTGCGGATGCGGGCCAAAAGGCAAACCATTATTGTTTTTGCCATATTCCTGCAACCCATGATGGTTTAAAAATAAAAAAGGATCTAAGTACATAATACTTTGCGTGGGAATTGCCCTATATGTCGCTAAATCGTCAATTGGTGCATAAACTGCTTCGTGGATTTTCTATATAGTACTCATGAAAGTTTTTTTAGGGTTCTAAATTTAAGGATTATTTTCAACAACAAAAGGGACTAAAATAATTTTAATCCCTTTTGTTCAACCAATTATATATAGATTTATTTTCCGTTAAAAAGTATCATCACCCCAATTACAATGGCAATTATAAGTACAGATACCAAAATATCGATCCAATTATAACTGTTTTTATTGTTATTTTTTTCTTCTTCTGAAATGGTATTGAACGTAAGGTTTTCTACTTTTTCTTCTGAAGGAGCCTTACTGAGCAAGCTTACAACAATAGTGAGTATTACACAAAAAAGGAAGAACCATGCGCCAAAGGTCAAAAAGTTCATATCGCCCAATTTGAAAAGGAATCCGTTGGGGTCCAGCGAACCTTTTACCAGTTCTAAAATGATGCGAATAGCGCCCACAACAAAACCGGTAATTAAGGTAATAAATGCCCCTTGTGCATTGATGCGCTTATGGAAAATCCCCAATAAAAAAACTGCCGTAATCGGTGGAGAAATATACGATTGTACTTTTTGAAGATATTCGTATAAAACTCCCGATATATTTGCCATGATGGGGATCCAGATAATTCCGATAATGACCACAATTACGGTAGCAATCTGTCCGGTTCTTACCAGTTTTTTCTCGGGCGTATCCGGCTTTAATTTCTTATAAATATCAACGGTAAAAAGTGTTGAACACGAATTAAATACCGATGCCAACGAACTCATAAGCGCGGCAAGCAAGCCTGCTGCTACCAAGCCACGCAACCCGGAAGGCAATAAATTGCTCATTAAAACCGGAAACGCCTCATCGGGGGTATCCCATTCCAGTTCGCCCCTCATTTTTAAAGTAAGCGCAATAACCCCGGGGATTAAAAATAAAAATACAGGAAGCAGTTTAAGCAGGGCGCCAAAAATGGTCCCCCGCCTCCCTTCTTTTATATTTTTGGCCGTTAAGGTACGCTGAACAATGTATTGGTCGGTGCACCAATACCAAATTCCCACAATAGTGCTTGTTATAAACAGTGTTGGCCAAGGAAATTCGGGATCGGATGCCGAACGCCACATATTTAAATATTCTGGGGTAACGGTCTCCTTCATACTCTCCCAGCCGCCAACATGATCCAGACCAATAATTGTTAATGCCGCTGCGCCTATTACCAATACAATGGCCTGCAAGGTTTCGGTATAAACAACGGCACGCATTCCGCCAACAACGGTATACAGGCCCGTTAAAACCACCGTTGAAAGGGCCCCTGTCCAAAAATCAATGCCCAAAAGAGCCGAAACCACTATTCCCCCGGCATAAATAGTCACCGAAATTTTGGTAAGGACATAAGCTATAATGGAAAAAACCGAAAGCACCCAACGCGAACGCGCATCAAAACGCTTTTCTAAAAATTCGGGCATGGTAAATACGCCGCTACGGGCATAAAAAGGCAGGAATACCCAACCGAGAATTAATACCACCCAAGCTTGGATTTCGTAAATAAGCATTGGCAGTTTGTTTCCAGCCCCGGCACCGGCCAGACCAACAACGTGTTCCGAACCAATATTGGAGGCAAAAATAGAAGCACCAACAACAAACCAGCCCACATTACGGCCGGCAAGAAAGTAATCTTCTGTGTTGTTTTGTTTTTTTCTGATGATCCATATTGCAATCCCAACCAAAATCAAGAAATAAAAAGCAATACAAATCCAATCGAGTGTATCTAAAGTTTTCATTTTTAAGTTATAACAAGTTTATAATAGCTATTTCACGGAAAATTTAAAAGAAGTTTCGGTTTGGTATTTTTCCCCTGGGCTTAACAATACCGATGGAAAGTCTTTTTGGTTTGGCGAATCGGGGAAATGTTGGGTTTCCAAACAAAAACCGGTACGTTTTGCGTAGGTTCCGCCTCCTTTGGCCGGCAAGGTGCCGTCTAAAAAATTTCCGGTGTAAAACTGTATGCCAGGTTGATCGGTAAATACTTCCATAAACCTGCCACTTTTAGGATCGTATGCCGTTGCCGCCAATCGCTGTCCTTTGTCTTGGTCTTTTAATACCCAACAATGATCGTACCCCAAACCACGTTTTAGTTGTTCGTTTTCGCTATTGATTTCTTTTCCGATGGCTTTTGCCGAAGTAAAATTGAAAGGGGTTCCTTTTACCTTTCGAAATTCCCCGGTTGAAATTAAAGTGGCATCAACAGGTAAAAAAGCATCAGCATTAATCATTATTTGATGATCTAATATCTTCTTTGAAAAATCCCCCGATAAATTAAAATACGAATGCTGGGTTAAGTTCACTACCGTTTTTTTATCGGAAGTAGCTTCATACTTCACCTTCAAGGAATTAGAATTGTCGAGCGTATAGGTAACCGTGGTTTTTAAATTCCCTGGATAGCCTTCTTCCATATCCTTGCTTAAATAAGATAATTGTAGGGAAACCGATTTTGAATTAGAAATTTGGGTTGCTTCCCAAACCACTTTATCAAAGCCCTTGTTACCCCCGTGCAAATGGTTTTTTCCATCGTTTAACGCCAAGGTATACTCTTTACCATCGATTACGAATTTCCCGCCGGCAATCCTATTTCCGTAGCGACCAATAATAGCCCCAAAATAAGGAGATGGGGTTAAATATCCATCCAAAGAGTTAAATCCTAAAACAACATCTTTATTAACTCCATTTTTATCGGGAACTTTCAAATTGGTAATAATCCCACCATAATTGATAATATCCACTTCCATTCCATTTTCATTAACAAGTCGATATTTTGTTATTTTTTCTCCGGACGGAAGCTTACCAAATTCGGATGTTGAAATTTGATGCTTTGTAGTCATTCCTTTGGTTGAATTTTGTTCTTGGTTATCAGATGCATTTTCTGTTTTTGTTTTACACTGAGTGAAAACAAGTGCCAAGCACAAAAGCAGAACATATTTTAGACTTCGTTTAGACATATTCATAATTTATTTTAGGTTTAGGCGGTTACATTGCATGTTGAAACAAGTGATAATATGCTTCGTTGGCATTAAGCGTGTTTTTAAATTCCCGGATATTGGTATTGGCATCAATTACCAAGAGTTCTATTCCGGCAATATCTGCAAAATCTTCCATATAAACCGTTGAAAGTGCCTGCGAATATACCGTATGATGCGCGCCGCCCGCCAAAATCCATGCGGTAGTCGCCTCTTCAAGATTTGGTTTGCAATCCCAAAGTACCCTAGCCACGGGCAGCTTTGGCAATTCCCCCATTGGCTTCACGGCTTCTACTTCGTTGACGATCAACCTGAAACGGTTCCCCATATCTATCAACGATGCATTAATGGCAGGACCAGCCGGTGAACCGAACACCAAACGCACGGGGTCTTCTTTCCCGCCAATCCCCAACGGATGCACTTCGCACGAGATCTTTCCGTCGGCAATCGAGGCACAGATTTCGAGCATGTGCGAGCCCAGCACATACGATTTTTCGGGCGTGAAATGGTAGGTATAATCTTCCATGAACGAGGTCCCCCCGTCCAGTCCCTGTGCCATCACTTTCATGGCTCGCAACATAGCTGCCGTTTTCCAATCGCCTTCGGCGCCAAAACCATATCCGTCGGCCATTAACCGCTGTACGGCAATTCCCGGCAATTGTTTTAAAGCTCCCAGATTTTCAAAAGTATCGGTAAAGGCCTTAAATCCACCTTCGTCCAAAAAGGCACGGAGCCCCAATTCTATTTTGGCGGCATCGATAAGCGATTGGCGTTTTGCGCCACCTTTTTTAAGCGGTTCTGTCAAATTGTACGTTGATGCGTACACATCGAGCAGTCCATCTAACTGTTTTTCGGTAACGGCATCGATATGTTTTACCACATCGGACGGATCGTAACCGTTTACCGCCATCCCAAAACGGACCTGCGCCTGCACCTTATCTCCTTCCGTTACGGCAACCTGCCGCATATTATCTCCGATCCGGGCAACTTTCATGTGCCGTAGCTCGTCCCAGCCCAAGGCCACGCGTGTCCAGACCCCTAATTGTTTTTGTACGCTTTCCGACTTCCAATGGCCTACGATTACCTTCCTCTTTTGGCGCATCCTGGACATCATGAACCCAAACTCCCGGTCGCCGTGCGCCGATTGGTTCAGGTTCATAAAATCCATATCGATATCTTTCCAAGGGATTTCCGCATTGAACTGCGTGTGTAAATGGCACAATGGCTTTTTTAGGATGTTGAGACCGGCAATCCACATTTTGGCCGGGGAAAACGTATGCATCCACGTAATGATCCCGATGCAATTTTCGGCCGTGTTCGCCTCAATGCAAATAGCGGTTATCTCGTCGGGCGTGGTAACGATGTTCTTATTTACAATTTTTAGGTCGATATGTGGCGATGCGCCTAGGCCTTTTGCAATGGTCCCTGCGTTTGATGCTACCTGTTTAAGCGTTTCAGGTCCGTATAAATGCTGGCTTCCCGTTACGAACCATATTTCTTTTTCTGTTGAAATCATTAATTGTGTTTTAATATTATTTCTGACCGTAATAGGCATCTTTGCCATGCTTACGTTCGTAATGTTTTTTTATAAGTGAATCTTTTAACCGTGGCGCGTTCGGGTTGATTTGAAGCGTTAAATAGGCCATTTTGGCCACTTCTTCCAATACTTTGCTGTTGTAGACTGCCTTCGAGGCCGAATCTCCCCATGTAAAGGGTCCGTGGTTGCCCAACAAAACCATTTGCACTTCCTTGTGCGAGATGTTCTTGTGCTTGAAGCAATCTAAAATCTGGATCCCGGTATTGTGCTCGTAGTTCCCTTCGATCAATTCATCTTTCATTGGCGGTGCGCAAGGGATATCGGCTACCAAATGATCGGCATGTGTCGTGCCGAAAATAGGAATGTCCATATGCGCCTGTGCCCAGGCCACCGAGTAAGTAGCATGTGTATGCGCAATGCCGCCAATATCTTGCCAATGTTTGTACAAATAGGCATGGGTCTTGGTATCGGAAGAGGGGCGCATTTCCCCCTCGACAATATTGTTGTCAAAATCGACGATAACAATATCCTCCGGTTTCAGCTTTTCATAGGGAACACCGCTCGGCTTTATGGCAAAGACCATGTTCTTTCTGTCAACGGCGCTCACATTTCCAAAGGTGTAGATTACCAGGTCCAGTGCGTTCAGTTCCATATTGGCCCCATAACATTCCCTTTTCAATTCTTTGTATTTAGATTCCATAACTACTGATTATATCTATTGGACGTACTGTTTTCTATATATGCCGAAAGCCCCGAATAAGAGGCCAATAAGTTTTTATAAACTTCCACTTGACCTTCCTGCGGATGGTATTCGGCCTCAAAATCGCTTCCCAAATGCTTACTCGCTTCAATTACATCTTTATAGATACCTGCGGCTACCGAGGCGTATATGGCGGCCCCCAGAGCAGGTGCCTGATCGGATGCCGCTATTTTTATGGGCATGTTCAACACGTTGGCGAGCGTTTGCATGATAAAAGGGGATTTCCGGGCAACTCCGCCAATCCCGATAACGGTATTGATCTTGACCCCTTCTTCTTCAAAACGGTCAACTATTTTTTTGGCGCCAAAACAGATGGCATTTACCAGTGCCTTAAAGACATGAGGTGCCTTGGTTCCCAAGCTCAGGTCCATCATGGCGGCTTTTAATCCCTGATCGGCATCGGGCGTCCTCCTGCCGTTGATCCAATCCAATGCGGTAGGTATACTTTCTTCCAACGGGATATTTTCAGCGGCTATAGACAGTTCCTTGATAAAGTTCCCCTCTATTTCTTTCTTTAGACCCGCTTTTTGAATTTCTGAAATACTTTCTGCGGTGTACACCAAATTGCTCAAAGGCCATGAAAGCACGTCCTTAAACCAGGCCAACAAATCGCCGAACGCCGATTGACCGGCCTCCAGCCCCACCATTCCGGGAATTACGGAGCCGTCTACCTGGCCGCAAATACCTTTTACGGCTTTCTCTTTAATCAAATTTTCATCAGCTACAATAATATCGCAGGTCGAAGTCCCCATAACGCGTACAAGCGTGTGTTTATCTATTTTTGCTCCAACGGCTCCTGCATGGGCATCAAAGGTACCCACGGCTACGACCGTTTCGGTTGTTAACCCCAACCTTTCGGCCCATTCGGCGTTCAGGTTTCCCGCAACCGTATCAGAAGTGTAGGTTTCGTCATAAAGCCGTCCCCTTAATTCGGCCAGATAAGGATCCAGCTTCCCCAAGAATTTTTCTGGTGGGAGCCCGCCCCAGTTTTGGTGCCACATGGCCTTATGCCCGGCTGCGCAACGGCTTCGCTTGAAACTTTTCAGGTCTTTTTCGTCCGACAGTAAATAGGTAATGTAATCGCAGTGTTCCATCCATGTATAAGCGGCATTTTTAACTTTTTCATCTTCCCTTGCAACATGGAGTATTTTTGCCCAGAACCATTCGGAAGAATATATGCCCCCTTCGAATTCGGTAAAATCCCGGCCGCCCCAACTTCTGGAAAGCCCGTTGATTTCGTTGGCCTCTTCTATGGCGGTATGGTCTTTCCACAGTACCATCATGGCGTTTGGGTTCTCGGCAAATTCCGGCAACAACGCAAGGGGGTTACCATCTTTGGAAAGCGGCATGGGGGACGAACCCGTGGTATCGATACAGATGCCTTTTATAGTTTTGGGATCGACTCCAGTAGTTGAAACTACCGTTTTTATGGTCTGCTCCAACCCTTCGATATGATCTAAGGGATGCTGGCGAAACCGGTTCTTGGATGCGTTACAATATAATTTTTGTTTCCATCTTTGGTAGTATGCAACATCGGTGGCCATTTCTTCGCCATTGGCAGCATTTAACAGTACGGCCCTTACGGAGTCTGTACCATAATCCAACCCGATTACGTATGATTTGTTCGCGCTCATTGCATCAATTAATTTTCAATTTGAAACGTTTATAGAATAAGGAGCCAATTTAACTCCTTGCTTTATTTAGATTCTTTTATAGATTGTAATTGTAACGGTAGCCACACCTTCATCTTTCCAATTCCTCGATTTGACCATGCGTAGTATGGAATGGCTTTTAATTTTTCATTTTCTAGAACATTCACCCCGCCTAACAGGTTATCTTCCTTTTTTACCTGAAAACTTTCATTTTCTGAAATTGAAATGCCATCAAAATTTTCTTTGTTATCAATCTCTTCCACAGCATAGACCATTGGGCCATATTCCAAAGCAACCTTGTTTCGGTCTTCTTCAACCTTTTCATTGGCCAATGCTTCACGAACTTCCATAGGAATGTTTAAGTTAATGGTTTCTCCTTTTTTCCAGTTTCGTGTAAGCGTTATGTATCCATTTTTGATGGAAGCCTCAACCTGTTCTCCATTCACCTTTATTTGTGGTGTTGCATGTACTTTCTTTTTGTATGAATACAGTGTTCCCGGGAGTACTTCGTTTCTGGCCCAGCCTGGAATCCTTAATTTTAGGGTAAAGTTTGATTCGGTTTCGGGAGTGACCGTTAATTTTACATTTCCGTTCCACGGATAAGCGGTTTCCTGGGCAATTTCCAGATTTGTATGCGCTAGGTTAATTTTTGCATGATTGGATGCATATAAATTAACAAAAACGGTATCGGCTGTTTTAGAATAAATTAGCCCCGGCAAGGAAGGGATAAACCGAATAACGTTGGTTGGACAACAAGAGCAATCAAACCAATCCTGCCGTGTACATGCACCCCTATTAAATTTGTAGACCCCATCTGATTCCAATGCATTTGGATAGAAAAATTGAGTACCATCGAGTGAAAGTCCGGAGATTAAACCATTGTATAACGTTCTTTCGATTACATCGAAATATTTTACATCTCCGGTCATATTGTGCAATCTATGATTCCAATACACATCTCCAATGGCGGCACAGGTTTCGCTGTATGCCGTTAAGTTTGGAAGTTCGTAATTTTCTCCAAAAGCCTCTCCTTCATGTTTCGCGCCTATTCCACCGGTAATGTACATTTTTTTGTTGACCATATTCTCCCAAAGCTTGCTTATTGCTTTTGCATATGCCGTATCGTTTTCAATTGCGGCAATATCGGTCATTCCCGCATACATATAAACTGCCCTTACAGCATGCCCCACTACTTCATCTTGTTGAACTACCGGAATATGGTCTTGGGTATATGGACCAAAATCTTTTCTTCCTTCATGGTGCCCTCTTCCGTCAAGAAAATACTTAGCTAGATTTAAATATTCTTTTTTATCGGTAATTCTGTACAGTCTTATCAATCCGGTTTCAATAATTTGATGTCCTGGAACTGTATGTATTTTGCCTTCTTCCGGACCAAAGGTCTTCACCATTAAATCGGCGTTCTTTAATGCAATTTCCAAAAAGTTTTTCTTTCCGGTTGCTTCAAAATGTGCCGCGGCAGCTTCATATAAATGCCCTGCGTTGTATAATTCATGGCTAGCCTCTAAAGATTCCCAACGCTTTCCTTGGTCAACGTTTACCCATGTTGCTGGCGGATGCGCTGGATTTATGGTTCGCCATGTAGTTAAGTAACCATCTTTTTCCTGCCCTACTTTTACAATACTTATCAGGGAATCCAATATTTTTTCAAGTTGTGGATTTGGGGTACTAATTAACGAATAAGAAGCCCCCTCAATAATTTTATAAACATCGGTATCGTCAAAGGGCATGGCGCCTTTTACCTCGCCTTCCATTTTTCCTCCAGCCACAAGAAAGTTATCTAACCGCCCTTCTTGCTCGCATTTTTCCAGTGCATATTCAATTGTTTTGTTCTGAACTTTTTCAATAATGGGAAGCCAGAAATCATCGTTTAATTTTACATGCTGAATGTTAACCGATTCTATTTGGTACCCTTCTATTTTTTCTTGTTCCTCTTTTTTTTCTTCTGAAGAATTACACGCAACTAAACAAAAACTCAAAAAAGGAATTAATACATATATTTTTGTAATTCGTTTCATAATTTCACACTTGCTTATTGGCTATTTACCTTCAATCACAACCACAGAAAAAGGAGGCAAATCCACACTTAACATTCCTTTTTTCAATTTAAAGTCCTTAAACTCCTTGGACTGGACCTTATTTGGTTCCTCAAAAGTATTGTGATCCTGAAGTTTCTCGGAACTTAAAATTGTTGCCGATACATTTTTTATGTTCAATCCGTTCATATTTACGGTAACTGTGTTTGTTTTATGGGCATCTATATTTACCAAGGAAACGTGAACAGTATTGTTACTGTCTTTTGATGCAGAAGCCGATATGGCGGGCAACGATTTTCCATCAACTTTATATTTTGGTGATTCAAAAGATATTGGCAAGAGTTGTGCATCGTGGTGTACGGTATACATTTTCATTACATAATAAGTGGGCGTAAGCAACATTTTCTTTTCGTTGGTTAGTATTACGGCCTGTAGCACATTGACCGTTTGTGCAAGGTTGGCCATCTTTACCCGCTCGCTGTGGTTGTTAAAAATATTGAGTGTCGCGCCTGCAATCATGGCATCGCGCATGGTATTTTGTTGATATAAAAACCCAGGGTTGGTGCCCTCTTCCACATCGTACCAACCGCCCCATTCGTCTACAACAAGGTCTATTTTGCGGTCTGGGTCGTATTTGTCCATAATGGCCGTATGTTTGGTAACAAGCTCGTCCATTTTTAAAGCCTCCTTCATAGTTAAAAAGTACTCTTCTTCGCTAAAATCGGTTGCAGAACTTTTATTGTTCCAATCGATTACGGAATACGAGTGAAGGGCAACTCCTTCAATAAGGTGTTTTGGAATGTCGCGCATTAAAACTTCTGTCCAATGATAATCATCGACATTTGCCCCAGAAGCAATTCTGTAAATCCCCTTATCGTTGCTCCAACTACTCATAAACGTTGCATATTGGCGGTATAAGTTTGCGTAATGTTCTGGTGTCATGTTTCCACCGCATCCCCACATTTCGTTTCCTACGCCCCAATATTTTACACCCCAGGGCTTTTCCCGGCCGTTTTCCCTACGAAGTTTAGCCATCGGGCTTTCCCCGTCATGATTTACATACTGGATCCAATCGGTAAATTCCTTGACAGTACCGCTGCCTACATTTGCCGCCAAATAAGGCTCGGCACCCAAAGCTTCGCACAAGTTTAAAAAATCGTGGGTGCCAAAACTATTGTCTTCGGTTACACCGCCCCACCATTGATTTACAATAGTTGGTCTCTCTTTTTTTGGACCAATGCCATCTTTCCAATGGTACGTGTCGGCAAAGCAGCCTCCGGGCCACCTCAAATTAGGGATTTCTATAGCTTTTAGAGCTTCAATTATATCGGTGCGCACACCATCTTTATTTGGAATATCGCTATTCTCGCCTACATAAAAGCCATCGTAAATGCATCTTCCCAAATGTTCTGAAAAATGTCCGTAGATATGTTTACTAATGATTGGTGCATCCTCTTCGACTTGTATTTTTATTTCAGATTGTGCCTTTATACCCGTTATCGAGAGTATGCCGAATGCAAGCAGTGCTTTTAAAGTTTTCATTTTATCAAGATCTGTTTGGTTAGTTATTTTTATAAGTGTTAATGTTACATTTACAAATAAATTAAGAATAATCCATAAAAACAAATAAAACTTTAATCTCAATACTATTATTTTGAAGATAAGCCAAACATAGCTTAACCAAGTCTTAGCTTTATGCGGACATAAAAAAAGATCTGTTAAACTTATTTTTGCAAAAAATCTGTAAGTTTACATAAACTTATATTGCATAAATCTACCCGCATGTTAAACAGTTATAGTAAAGAAGATAAGGTTTTATTAGCCGTTGATTGCATAATATTTGGTTTTGATAATGAAGAACTTAAAATTTTATTGATTAAAAGGGATTTTAAGCCCGAAAAGGGAAAATGGTCGCTTATGGGCGGCTTCCTAAAGCAAAACGAAACCCTTGACGATTCGGCCAATAGAATTTTACACACCCTTACCGGAATAAACAATATTTACATGGAACAGCTCTACGGATTTAGTAAGATAGACCGTGACCCGGTAGAGCGAACTATTTCTGTGGCTTATTATGCACTTATTAATATTGAAGAACACAACGAAGAACTTATTGAAAAATATTCGGCCCGTTGGTTTAATGTAAAAGAAGCCCCAAAACTAATTTTTGACCACGACCAAATGGTAAACCACGCCATAAGGCGTTTACGGTATAGAACTTCCAACAAACCTATTGGTTTTGAGCTTTTACCGGAAAAATTTACCATGAGACAATTACAGAAACTGTATGAAGCCATTTTGGATGAAGAACTTGACAAAAGAAACTTTATCAATAAAATAAACAGCCTGGACATTCTTGTTAAATTAAAAGAAAAAGATATGACCTCGTCCAGAAAAGGTTCTTATTTATATCGATTTGACAAGGACAAATACGATAAAAAGGTAGAAGACGGATTTACTTTTAAAATATAAAAAAACACCACGGTACAGAAGCCGTGGTGTTTTATGATTAACTAATTTGAATTTGGCGCCCCATCGCCAAAGTACTTCCGGCAAATGGGGCATCCAAAATCCAAACCATGAATGAAGAATTATTTAAGTTGCTTTTTTTCAACTATTCCACTACAGAATTTGGAAGCAGGCCCAAAGCCTTAAAAAGCGACACCCGCTCCTTAAGCTCCTGTCCGAAAAGCTGAACGCTTAACTGTTCTGCCTCCAATGCCTGTCTTTCTGCATCTACTACATCAATGTAGTTTATAAGCCCTTTTCTATAACGCTCATTGGTTAACTCGGCCGCACTGTTGGCTGCTTGCACAAAATCCTGCTGAGCCAACAATTGTTCGTGTATCCACTTAATATTGGAAATGGAATTTTCTACTTGCCTGTACGAAACCAAAACACGTTGGTTATATGCTGCTTCGGCCTGTTTTAACTCACTTTTTCTAAGCTTGATTTCTGAACGTTTTTTACCACCTTCAAAAATTGGCAATGAGGCAGAAACCCCGGCAACCCATGTCCTGCTGTCGTTTTCGATCCAATTATCGCTGGCTCCCGATAAATAGCCAAACGAACCATTTACGTAGAATGAGGGCAACAATTGTTTCCACTGATTTTTCACTAGGCTTTTGGAAGATTCCAACATAAGCTTAGCCGATTTTAAATCGGGGCGCGTGGCTGTTAAGGAATCTTTTTCCAAGAAAATTAAATCTGGTGGCAAGTAGCTTATTTCTGTTTTGTTTATACTGAAATTACTCGCGTCCACGCCCACCAATGGTGCCAAAATAAGCTCTATTTCCGTTCTTAGTTTATGTATTCTTTTTAATTGAACCTGCACTGAAGACAACTCGGTTTTAGCCCTCAAGACATCAATTTGGCTCACCAGTCCGGCTTCATACCGGGTCGTGGTTATTTCCAGATTGTTCTGCCTTGTTTTTTCGGTTTCCTTTAAAAGGTCCTTTTCGGCATCGACCTGTAACAGCAAAAAATAATTTTGAGCCACTTCTGTAATAATCTGTAGCAAAATATCCTTTTTATCTTCCATACTTGCATCGGCAGCCAATCGGTTTGCTTTTACATTATCAATGTTTTTACCAAACACGTCCAGCTCGTAATTTACCGTAAGCGGAATATCAAAAGTATTAATGGTAACCCTGTCCAATTGCCCCCCAAAAGGGTTTGGCCTATTTGCAGAAAACTCTTGTCTGGCGATAGATGGTTCTAAGCGCAGACTGGGCAACAATGTAGAAAAAGCTATTCTTTTTTGGGCAACTGCCTGTTCTACCCTAGCCTGAGCAATTTTTATGTCCTCATTGTTCTGCAACGCCAGCCCTATTAAACTGTCCAGCTCTTGATACCCAAAAGCCTCCCACCATTTATCTGTCTCGATTACCGGCGTGGCACTTTTGGTAATGGTATCTGTGCCAATGTATAAAACTTCGTTTATCTGTTGGGGCACATTCCATTTCCACGTGGCAGTTGTATCTTTATCTTGACCATAACCAATTGTTTGGATCAAGAACGCCAAAATAAATATGGTTTTTAATAATATCTGTTTCATTTTTATTTTTTTACTTATCATCAACTGTTGCTTTTTTTAGTACCATTTTTCTACAGAGAACATAAAACACGGGCGTAAACAACAGTCCAAACAAGGTTACACCCAACATTCCGCTAAATACTGCTGTACCAAGGGAACGCCTCATTTCTGCACCTGCCCCTGTAGCCGTAACCAATGGGATTACCCCCAATATAAAGGCAAAGGCAGTCATTAAAATGGGTCTTAGCCTCAATCTTGCCGCTTCTTTTGCAGCCTGTTGCAAATTGTAGCCTCTGTCTTCAAGCTGTTTTGCAAATTCTACAATTAAAATGGCATTTTTACTGGCAAGCCCCACCAGAACAACCAAACCAATTTGTGTTAAAATATTATTGTCCATGCCCATTATGCCTACTCCAAACATTGCAGAGAGCAAACACATTGGTACAATAAGGATTACTGCCAAAGGTAATACCCAGCTTTCGTATTGTGCGGCCAAAAGGAGGAACACAAACAAAACGGCCAGTGCAAAGGCAATTCCTGCCGTATTTCCGGTACTTTTTTGCTGATAGGCAATCTCTGTCCATTCGTAATCAATCCCTTCGGGCAATATCTGGTCGGCCAAACGCTCCATGGCGTCCAAGGATTCCCCGGAACTATGCCCAGGCGTAGTATTTCCGGTTAATGCAAGAGAAGGATATAAATTATACCGTGGTACCCGTGCCGGCCCCGAAATATTTTTTAGATCGCCAACGGCACTTAGCGGAATCATGTTTCCGTATTTGTTACGTACCCTAATATGCTCTAAATCCTCGGGCGTATATCTAAATTCGCCATCGGCCTGTGCCGTTACCCTAAAGGTTTTACCCTGCAAGTTAAAGTCGTTTACAAAGGCAGAGCCCAGATAAACTTCCAAGGCACTTGAAACTTCTTCAATGGGAACGCCCAATTTTTGAGCTTTTTCTTTATCAAGGTCAAAAAACAATTGTGGCGAACTGGTATTAAAAAATGTAAATACGTTTGTCATTGCGGGATCCTGGTTGGCCGCCCCCATGAGCTCGTAAGCCGATTTCAACAACTGTTCATTGCCTAATCCACCTCTATCCTGTAGCATCAGTTTAAATCCGCCGGCATTACCAATTCCCCGTACAGGAGGAGGTGGAATGACAATAACGTAAGCATCGGTCATCTTACTTAACGAACCACTTAAAGACTGTTGAATATCTTCATAAGAAACACCTTTGTCCTTACGTTCTTCAAAACTTTCCAATGCCGTAAAAATTACCCCGGCATTTGATGAATTGGTAAATGTTGCCGCATCAAAACCTGTAAATGCAACCGCATCCTTGACCCCTTCAACCTTAAGTACACTATCTATTGCCTTATTTACCACTTTGTCTGTGCGTTCAAGCGAAGATCCCGGCGGCAACTGTATTACTGCAATAAAATATCCTTGATCCTGCTCGGGAATAAACCCAGTGGGAACTTTATAAAAAGCATAAACCGTAAGTGCTATAAGCCCCAAATAAATAAGCATTACCCCATTTCTAATACCGATAAGCCTTGAGGTGAGATTTGCATATTTTACTGAAATCCAATCCATTGCCTGATTAAATTTATCAAAGAACTTGGATACAATTCCTTGAGCGGCCACATTGGTATGCCCTGCTGAATCGTCGTGCTTTTTCATTACTTTGGCAGCTATTGCCGGGCTTAATGTAAGCGACACAAAAACAGAAATCATGGTGGCTACGGCGATTGTAACGCCAAACTGGCTGTAAAACTGCCCACTTATTCCTTTTAAGAATATGGTTGGCAAAAACACGGCTACAAGTACGAGCCCCATTGCCACCAAGGCTCCACCAACCTCGTTCATTGTTTTTTGTGCGGCTTTTTTTACGCCCATGCCCTCGCTAAGGTTCCTTTCCATGTTTTCCACCACGACTATGGCATCATCTACCACAATCCCGATGGCCAATACCAATCCAAATAAGGTTAAACTATTGAGTGAATAACCCAAAGCCTGCATTACGGCAAAAGTTCCGATAAGGGAAACAGGAATTGCAAGGATCGGTATAATAGCTGCCCGCCAGGTTTGGAGGAATAATATAATTACCAAGACCACCAAAATTATGGCTTCGTAAATGGTTCCCCCGACTTCATCGATTGATTGCTGAATAAACTCCGTAGGGTTATAGGCTATACGGTACTCTATACCCTCTGGAAAATCTTTTGATGCTTCTTTCATGGTGTTGATCAAAGCATCGGCTGTTTCCAGCGCATTGGTTCCGGGACGCTGGAATACCGGTAAGGCCACGGCTGGATACTTGCTTAAATATCCTTTGGTAGCATAACTTGCAGAACCAAGCTCTACGCGGCCGATGTCTTTTATACGGACCAATTCTCCATCGTCTCCGTTTCTAATGATGATATTTTCAAATTCCTCTATTGAATTTAACCTTCCTTGAGTCTGGATATTTATTTCGAAGGCATTTTGCGTTGTTAAAGGCTGTTGGTTTAATGTACCTCCCGCAATTTGAACGTTTTGTGCCCTCAAGGCTGTTAACACCTCGTTTGGCGTCATGTCCAGGTTTGCAATCAAGTCGGGGTTTAACCATATTCTCATGGAATATTGGTCGCCCCCAAACATTCTTACCGCACCAACACCATCGATCCTTGAAAGTTTATCGATAATTTGAAAATTGGCATAATTGGCCAAATAGGTTTGATCGTATGTATTTTCGGGAGAAATTAAATGGATAACCAACATAAGGTCGGGCGCACTCTTTTGGGTGGTAATACCCAATCTCCTAACAGGTTCTGGCAACCGTGGCTCTGCAATGGCCACCCTGTTTTGTACCAGTACCTGTGCATTATCTACATCTACGCCTTGCTTAAAGGTTATGGTAAGTTCCATAACGCCATCGTTTGTTGCTTGAGATGCCATATACAGCATCCCCTCCACTCCGTTAATTTTCTGCTCCAAAGGTGTCGCCACCGTTTTGGAAATTGTTTCTGCACTCGCTCCGGGATAGGTTGCGCGAACCACAACCGTTGGCGGGGCAACTTCCGGGTACTGAGAAACCGGGAGCGAGAAATATGCCAATCCGCCAACTATCATTAAAATAATAGAGATAACGATCGACAATATTGGACGCTCTATAAAAGTATGCGTGAATTTCATGTTATTGTTTCTTTTTAATTTTTATTGGATTTTGGTAAAAAAAGAGCCTCCCTTGAATCAAAAAACATGATAAAAGGCTCTTTTATAAATAGTTGAAAAATATTCGTTGCTTTTGGGCCGAATACTTTTTAAACCATTAAATTATATGTGAACTAGAAATTTATTTATAAGCTACACTGGTAGAATCTTGTTGAACTTTAGACTTATCTTCAGACGGAGCTACCTTCATTCCCGGACGAACTTTTAAAAGGTTTCCGGTAACAATCCTATCGTCTGGGGTTAAACCTTCTTTTACAATTCTGTACTTCATTTTATAAAGTTTTCCAAGCTTGACAGGTTTTACGTGCACGGTACTATCTTCGGCAATTACATAGACTACCTTGTCTGACTGATTGGTGCTTATTGCTTCTTCGGGGATTAAAATAGCCGAGGAATTTCCTTTTATGAGCCTTAGCCTCCCGAACATCCCAGATTCTATTTTCAGGTCTGCATTGTCAAAAACAGCACGGCCTCTAATGGTTCCCGTATTCCTGTTTATTTCATTATCGACAAAGTCCATTACTCCCGTTCTACTGTATTTATCTTCTGTTGAAAGTTTTACGGTCACGGGCGTATTGCTTACACTATTTTGATTGATAAAGTCCTTTTCACTTCCTTCAAAATAAAAATGAATGGGAGCTATTTTAACAATGGTAGTTAAAGGAGTAGCATTGGCAATGCCACCGGTAACATAATTTCCTGCATCGATAAAATCGTCGCTTATTTTACCACTTATAGGCGCCTTTACTTCTGTGTAGCTTAAATTTAGCCTGGCCTGTTCCAATCGTGCGTTTGCCGCCATTAATTGTGCTTCGGCAGATTTGGCAATTTGTTTGCGCTGCTCTACTTCTTCCATGGAAACGGCACGGGAATCTTTAACCGACTCAATTCTATTGTAATCGCTTGTGGTACGGTTAAGGTCGGCTTCTGCCCTTAATTTTTCGGCCTCTGCCTGTTTTAGCTCTATGTAAAATGGTCTTTGATCGATTACAAAAAGGACCTGCCCTTTCTTAACGATATCGCCATCTTTAAAATTCACAGATTCTATATAACCATTAACACGGGAGCGCACCTCAACCCTTTCTGATGCTGCGAAACGCCCAATGTATTCATCCCAATTACCTACAGAATCCTGAATTGGATGAACAAAAGGGGTCTCCAACAAAGCCATGTTTCCATGTCCGGCCGCTTTAGAATCGCTACAGGAATGAAGCGTAAATGCTATTATTGCAAGCAAGGGAACCCCAAACATAATTTGCATTACTTTTCTTTTCTTTTTCATTTTTTGGATTTTTAGTTGTTTTTTAATTGTAATTGACCGGTCGTCTAGTAATAGTCAAAAAAAATTATTTTAAAATAAGGGTTTTCAAAAAGTATAAAAAATTGTTTAGTGGGTCTGCACATTTGTTTTCTTTCATGGAAGTAAGCATTCCTTTGTAAGCATCTTCAATAAAATCAACAATTTTACCAGCATCGATATTGGCATCAATACTGCCATCTTTTTGGGCTTCTTTAACTACATCAACAATTATTTGCCTTGTTTTTTGTTCTTCGTGTACAATGGTGGTCCTAATACTTTCGCTATGTTCTGCCATTTCGAGGCCTATGTTGCACCCCATGCATCCCAAAGAACAGTTTAACTGATCCCTAACAATAACAACTCTTTTGTTGTAATAATTAAAAAGCCTTTCTACCGCCGGAATATTTTCTTGGTTAAGAAGCTCTATGGTTGCAGCCCTTTTTAAAGAAAAATACCGTTGCAGTGCCCGAACAGTGAAATCCTCTTTTGATTTAAAATAAAAATAGAAAGACCCTTTAGGAACATCTGCGGCCGACACAATATCGTTTACGCTCGTTCCATTGTATCCTTTAGACCATAATATGTTCAGTCCTTTGTCTAAAAGATAGTCTGCCTTATCTATATTTTTAACTGTTGCTGACAACTATTTTAAATTTAAAGTGCAAATATATGACCAGTCGTCTAGTAAACCAAAATAAATGATGTTAAATTTATGTGAATTGATTATAATTAA
The DNA here is from genome assembly GCF_029603165.1 of Galbibacter pacificus. Taxonomy (GTDB): domain Bacteria; phylum Bacteroidota; class Bacteroidia; order Flavobacteriales; family Flavobacteriaceae; genus Galbibacter; species Galbibacter pacificus. Next base: position 53,095 of record NZ_JAQSVC010000002.1, on the reverse strand, counting down.
CTGACATATAGATAGTTAAAATAAATAATTGGTAAGGAATTTTAAATGCCATATTTTTATGGTGAATTTAATTTTGTGCTTCATTCTGCATAAAAACCAACATATATACAGCTATATCAAAATGAAAAATTACAGAAAAATAAACAGGGCCGAAAAGAGTGAATACCCCAGTTATTCTCAATACTATTTCGACTTGATCGCTACCAATGACAATATTTTAAACGATCTGCACGATAACTTTTTTAAAATTAAAGATTTTATTTACTCCCTTCCTACGGAAAAGCTAACATACCGTTACGATACCAATAAATGGACGATAAAGGAAATATTGGTCCATTTAATAGACGATGAGCGAATTTTTGCATACAGGGCATTGCGCTATGCCAGAAACGACGATACGCCTTTACATGGATTTGAAGAAAATGCATATGCAAGATATTCCAATGCAAACGAGCGTAGCCTGGACAATATTTTTGAAGAATATTGGAGCGTTAGGCTTTCTACCCTGTTACTTTTTGAAAACCTTCCCGAGGCATCTTTTTTAAGGGCCGGCAGTGCAATTGATATTGATGGGGTAATTAAAAACAAAAGAACGGTCAGGGCACTAGCCTACCATATTGCAGGCCACGAACTAAGCCATATAAAAATAATAAAAGAGCGTTACCTTAACCAAACCGTTGATGCCCTTCAAGTTTTATTATAATAAAATTTTAAAAATAAACACATACCACCAAATATGAAATATATATTCTTTTTATCCATAGCAATAGTTATATCCAACTGTACCAACCCCAATACAAAACAAGCAAATGCTTCAAAATTGTTTGTATCGCTAAACAAAATGGCAAAAGCCCATAACTATTTTGCACTGGAAGAAATGTATCATCAGCAAAAAAATAAATTACAAATACCCTATTCGTTGTATTTTGAAGCAATCCTGGCAAATGCATTCAACAAACCGCAGGAATCCAACAAAACAATAACCGCGTTTTTAAATGCATACCCTGAAAAAGACAGCCTTAGCAAGAAGATGCTACAAGCCGAGCTTATTAATCATATATATTTATCTGAATATGAAAAAGCGCTAAAAACCAATGAGGTTTTACAAAAAGATTATGTCACGAAATTGGATTCCCTAGAGCTGGCCGATTTAAAAAATACCCATAAAATATGGAGCGCTCTTAAAAATATAGCAAAACAAGAAGTTATTAAAAAAACAGCTGTAACGCTTCCCTTAAAAAAGGACATGGCAGGGCTTTCTACTATTTTAATAACATCCGGTGGAAAATCTATGGATTTTGTTTTTGATACCGGTGCAAACTTTTCTGTAATTCAAAAATCGGTAGCTAGGGAATTGGGTATGAAAATAATCCCGTCCAATTTCACGGTCGAAGCTGTTACCGGGCTGGAAGTTAAAAGTGACCTGGCCGTGGCAGACCAAATTAAACTTGGTGATATTCTACTAAAAAATGTAGTTTTTCTGGCTTTTAACGACACAGATCTATCTTTCCCGTCAATAGGTTACGAAATAAAGGGTATTATTGGTTTTCCGGTAATTAAAGACCTAGACGAGATTGAGATAAATAAAAATAATAACAACATTTTTATCCCAAAAAAAGCCAAGCATTATGGGTTGCACAATTTAGCCTTTGATGAATATATGCCCATTGTAAAAACCAAATACGGAGATAAGTCGCTGTATTTTAATTTTGATACCGGTGCCCAAAAAACAGCACTTTATGCGCCGTTTTACAACGAAAACAAAGCCGCAATCGAGCAAAATGCCAAAGAGACCATATTTAAAACGGGGGGTGCCGGTGGACATATAGAAACAAAAGGCTTTATTGTTAACAATGTTACGCTAGAAATAGGAAAGGCATCGGCCAGTTTGGACAGCCTCCAGTTGTTCCCAAACACAATAGGAACACAAAAAGTAGCATATGGAAACCTTGGCCAAGATTACATTCAGCAATTTAATACCATGATTATAAATTTTAAAGATGCCTCTTTGATATTTAAATAAAGGAGATTAACTCTCTTTATCTAATAAATATTTTGTATTTTTTTGATACAATTTCAAGCTTGATTCATGAAGTTTTTCTTTGGGAACCGCCAACCACCTATTGAAATCGGTAACATATGCCTCTCCAAAAATTTCTTCGGATAAATTTTTAATGATCCTGTAATTTGCATGCGGATGGGCATTTCTGGGATCGTTTTTAGCATTGTCCAGATAATAAGAAACACGGTTATAAAGCTCTTTGTCGCAATAAATCATTTCCACCAATTTACCGCGGTATTCCAGGTCTTTAGATGCTAAGCCGGGAAAGCGCTTATAGTCGTAAAAATGCTGGCCTTCGTGCTTTAAATATATCACCTTAAATTTTTCCGAGGTTTGGTCGTACCCCTTTGTTACACAATAAAGTGCTTCGTTGGTTGCCCATCCGCCGGGATAGCGTTCGCCCAGCCTTGAATATTCCATCCAGCCCAGTGATAGAAAATCCTTCATAAAATAAACCTGTACCTTTTCGGTATGATTTACCAAATCGATGGTAAAAACCTCGGGTTCCATTGTTTTCCACACTAAAAAATCATAAAATTTTCCTGCCTTTCCAAAGCCTGTACAATAATAGCCTCTATCTTCTATATATTTTTTATAAACCGGTTCTAAATTTTTTTCGGTTACTTTTCCATCGGCATAAGCATGAGATACATTTTCCTTGTTAAAAAAAGCTATCAATTCTTGCTTAAAAATACTATCGTTGTTTTCTTCCGGATGCAACAACCCATCTCTCCAATAACCCTGAAACAATTTATGCAAGGGGTTAAGCAATGTATCTTGAGTTGAAAAATAATCATCTGTACGGTCCATACCATATTTAAAACGGTCTTCAAATTTATTCTTAAACGCAATATCCTTTTCCCTGGTTACCGATAAAGAATCCAGATATGTTAATATGGCCGGCACATCGCCTTTAACGGCGGTTCCAAACAAAAACTCATAATTAATGGTGTCTTTGGCCTTTTGTGCTGTCCCTAAGCTTGGTTTAGTTGTTAAAGCAATAAAAAATATGTAGAGTGCTAAATGTTTTAATGTCATTGCGAATCCTTTTTATTAATAAAATTATATGGTCAATACAGCTTAGTATTGTTAAAAACCATTTCTATTATAAGGACTGCCTATTTTTTTAAATGTTACACTTTTACAGCCTTAAATATGCATAATGCTGTGTTTTATTAGAAGAAAAAAACGATTTTATCACCACAAGCATATTATACAAGGAGTTAATTAAAAAAGAAGTAATTATTTTTTATCAGGAAGTGGCATAATAGTACCCTGATAGCCTATCATATCCCTCTTTGAGCTGTTGACCGTAAGCGTTGTTTTTTCATTGTTGTAGACCATCAAGGTTACATTAAAAGACTCTGTATTGTTATTGGCCGAAAATTTAATCCTGTAATGTTTCTTGTTCTCGATGTATTCTATGTCCATATCTTTTACTTCCTGGTTAAATTTAATGGCCTCATCGTCGTTATAGCCACCGCCCATTTGACGTTCTCCAAAAAAAGGAAGGTATGCCTTGACCGAATCTCCTTTTACTTCCAGATAATTGGCATTTCCAGCAAGGTTTATGCGTTGGGCACTATTGCCTGGAGGCATAAGACCGCTATTGGCAATTTGCATCATACTGGAACTCATTGTAGGCATGGCCCATTGATTTTCTACCCTAAATTTCTTTTGATGGATAAGCGTATCTACCGCTGCCATTTCTGCTGAAGAAATTGCAGTATTCTGGGAACTGCCGCATCCAATAATTACAGATCCAATAACCAAAGTGCACAAAAACGATAGCGATTTCATAATAATTACATTTAATCTTGTATAACAAGATAAGGAATTTATTACAAATTTTGAAGATAAATCTTAGCTCAAACTAAAACAATATTACTATAAGGTAATTGGGATTTTGTTGTAATATGGTATGTTAACCCGGCTTCACCTTAACCGTCCATTCAAAATGAAAAGTAGAAACAATGTCGCCCATTTCATCTTTTCCAATAGATTTCATCCAGAAGGTTTGCCCCTCCCCCGTAGCCATAGTTTTTTCAATAGCCTGGTCGATTAAGTGCCCATCTTCACATATAAAAGTTATCTTTCCTTTGGCTTTTTTGGTAAAACTTGCCTTGTTATTGGCCACCAACATGGATATTTTTTTCTTTTCTTCCCTGATTTTACCAATTACAATGGCCCCGGTGGATAATTCGGCGGCCATACCCTGTACCGCCCAAAATATCGAGTTAAACGGATTTTGGTTAATCCATCGGTGCTTTACAGAGGTTACACAATTTTTATCGTCAATTTTAACTACCCTAACGCCACATAGCCATGCAGAAGGTAACTTTATCATTGTAAACTTGTTGAGTTGCGATGGTGTAATTTTCATTGGATTCTTTTTACAGGCCGTAATTTATTCATAAATATTGAAATTCCCTGCACCTTTTTAATCTTAAATTTTTGTTAAAAATTAGTACTATGTTTTGCATAATACCTTTTTTTAGATATATATTTGCAATAGAAATTAGTTGGTTATGTATAAACTGACAGAAAATTCATCAATCAAAAACTAAAAAACGAACATGGAAACATCCATAAGCAAACATGAAAAAAACGTATCGACAGTAATTCACCTGTCAACTTTTTCAAAATATTTTATCCCGTTCGGTAACTTTATAATTCCGTTACTTATATGGACATCAAATAAGGATAGGTTGAGTTTTGTTGACGAAAATGGCAAAGAAGCCATTAATTTTCAAATAAGCATTTTACTATATAGCATTGCGCTTGGAATTATTGTTATTCCCATTGTATTGTTTACAGCATGGGAATTTGTGGGCTTTGCCGATCTTTTGGAACACAACACACACGAGATAAATTTCAATTTCGAACATTTATCGGGCTTGGGCGTAAATACTCTTGTATTGATTGTTGCAGGCATGGCCGGGGTTGGACTTTTGCTTATGGACTTGTTTTGTACCATCATTGCAACTTTACGGGCTAATGATGGTATTGTATACCGGTATCCGCTGAGCATTAAATTTATAAAATAGAAAAGTATAATTTTAAATAAAAGCAACAATAAAATTCATCATCATCATCAATCCTAACGATATATATCGGGGGAAAATCAAAAAACGAACAGTTTAACAAAAAGTATCATGAAACCATGAATATAGAAAACACAAAAGCACAAATGCGCAAAGGGGTTTTGGAGTACTGCATCTTGTCTATTATTGAAAATGAAGATAAATATGCATCGGAGATTCTTGAGACCCTAAAAGACGCAAAAATGCTTGTGGTAGAAGGCACGATATACCCCCTACTCACAAGGTTAAAAAATGCGGGATTGCTAAGCTACCGCTGGGAAGAATCTACCTCTGGCCCTCCAAGAAAATATTATATGCTTACAGAGAACGGTAAACTATTTTTAAAAGAACTCGACACCACCTGGGACGAGTTAAGAAATGCAGTCAACCTGGTAACAAAATAAAAAACACTAACAATGAACAAGACTATAAATATCAATCTGGCAAACACCTTCTTCCACATAGACGAAGATGCCTATATAAAATTACAGCGCTACTTGGATGCCATAAAACGATCGTTTACCGATTCTCAGGGCAAAGCCGAAATTATAGCCGATATCGAGGCCCGTATAGCCGAACTGTTTTCTGAAAGGTTACAGCACGAAAGACAGGTAATTACCTCTAAGGAGGTCGATGAAATAATTACCATTATGGGCCAGCCCGAAGATTATTTGGTAGATGAAGAAATTTTTGATGATGCCCCAAAATCGCATAAATCGACTTCAGCAAAAAGCCATAAACAACTTTTTAGGGACATCGACCGGAAATATATTGGCGGGGTATGTGCCGGCTTAAGCTATTACCTGGGTATCGACGTGCTTTGGGTACGCTTGCTGTTTATATTGGTAACGGTACTATCGTCTGGTTTTGGAATATTTATCTACATTTTATTTTGGATATTAGTTCCAGAAGCAGCAACAACAGCTCAAAAAATAGCTATGACGGGAGAGCCCGTAAACATTAGCAACATTGAAAAAAAAATTCGTGAAGGCTTTGACGATGTTACCGAAAAGGTAAAAAGTGTTGATTATGACAAAATGGGCGCCTCGGTAAAAAAAAATTCCAAAAGTTTTTTCGATTCGCTGGTTAGCGTACTAATGTTCCTGCTAAAAGTCCTTGCAAAATTTATCGGTATTATTGTATTAATTGTTGCCGCCATTGTTTTAATAAGCCTTTTTGTGGGCCTATTTACGGCCGGAACCATAGATATTTGGGGCGCGCAACCATGGCGGGAATTTATTGACATTACCGTAAATGCACCGGTTTGGCTTATTTCGCTGCTTACATTTTTTGCCGTTGGCATACCGTTCTTTTTCTTGTTCTATTTAGGACTCAAGATTTTATTGAACAATTTAAATTCCATTGGCAATTTTGCCAAGTTTACACTGCTTGGGGTGTGGCTTTTATCTATCATCGGTTTGATTTCATTGGGAATTAAAACCGCTACGGATTATTCTTTTAATGCACTGTCGACCGAAACCGAATCCATTGCGCATTCCCCGTTGGATACCCTTGAAATTAGAACGGTAGAAGCTATCGGGTTAAAAAATAGGTATTACAGGGATTCTGATTTTGATATTGTTATAAACGACGGTGAAAAAATGATCTATCGCGAAGATATGGAGTTTAGGGTGGAGCAATCGCCCGATGAAGAAATCCGCATAGAAATTGAGAAAAAATCGCAAGGAAGGAACTACGATGATGCCTTTGAAAGGGCAGACGATATTGAATATTCGTACAAACTTGAAAATAATGTTTTATATTTAAACAATTATTTAACAACCGATTACAAAAATAAATTTAGGGACCAAGAAATAGAAATTACCATATATATTCCCGAAAATGCAATAGTGAGGTTTCATAATTCCACCTATTACAATATTGACGGACATATTAAAAACAATATGAATTATTACAGCAGCGGCCTGGCAAACCATGTATGGAAAATGGACAACCTTGGCGTTCTAAATTGCTTGGATTGCCCCGTTGAAGATTGGAACGATGAAAACGATGCTGCGAACAAAGAGGCAGATACCCTTCAAAAAACAGATAGCATCGTGAAAGATTCGGTTAAAATAGATTCCGTCACATTAAAAAATCAATAGACATTTATTTATCATAAATAGAATCAATAACTAATTAACAATCAATCAAAAAAACAAAATCATGAGTACATTAATAAAAGTAATTGTGGCATTGGTCATATCTATTTTCTTAACTTCCTGCAATTTTGACATCAATTTTTCCGGTGGAATTAAAGGCAACGGAGAAGTTGTAACCCAAAACCGGGAAGCCACGCAAACCTTCACTTCGGTTAAAGCTACGGAAGGATTGGATGTTTTTGTTACACAAGGCGACCAAACGTCTATTAAAGTAGAAGCCGATGAGAATGTTATCGACCTCATTGGGACAGAAATAAGAAACGGAAGGCTCCTTATTGAATGTAAGAAACAAATAGGAAGGGCAACCTCTAAAAAAGTATATGTTACATTGCCCACAATTGAATCTCTGGAAAGTTCCAGCGGCGCTTTATTGAGCAGTGCCGGAACAATAAAAGGCGATGCCATAAAACTGGATGCCAGCAGTGGCAGCGACATTAAGGTGGAATTACAGGTTAAAAACGTAAGTTCTCATGCCAGTAGCGGCGCAGAAATAGAGGTTTATGGAGTTACAGGCCATTTGGAAGCCCATGCAAGCAGTGGCAGCGATATTCACGCAGATAGGCTCAAGGCACGTAGTGTAGAAGCAAATGCCAGCAGTGGCGCCGATATTGATGTAAATGCATCCGAAGAAATTGCCATCCATAAAAGTTCGGGCGGGGACGTAGATTACAAAGGCTCTCCAAAAGTAGTGAGCAAAGTTAAAATCGATTAAACAACCGCTATAACCAACCTTGTAAAAGTCAGTTGAGATTCTTCCCAACTGACTTTTATTTTTTAGTGGTATTCCGCATTATGGCACAATCATTTTATATCTTCGCAAAAACATTTTCAATGCAAGTCACTTTAAAAAAATATGTACTGGAACTAAAGCACACCTTCAGTATTTCCAGGGAATCTCACGATTTTCAAGATAGTTTGGTCGTGGGCCTTACCCTAAACGGAAAAACAGGTTATGGAGAAGCTACCGCAAACCCGTATTACAAAATTACCGTTGCCTCAATGATGGAGGAAATTAAATCTATTGAATACGAAATCAATAATTTCGAGCTGGGCAATCCAGAAGATTTCCATGCCTTCTTAAAAGAAAGGGGATTGAGCAATTTTGCTATTTGTGCCCTCGATCTAGCCGCACACGACCTATACGGAAAGCTAAAAGAAAAACCGCTATATAAACTTTGGGGTACCTCAAATAAAAATTACCCTATTACAAATTACACCATTGGCATAGATACTATTGATAAAATGGTAGAAAAAGTGATTGAAAAACCATGGCCATTATATAAAATTAAACTTGGAACCAACAACGACCTTGAAATCATAAAAGAATTGAGAAAGCATACCAATGCTACCTTTAGAATAGATGCCAATAATGCATGGACGCCAGAGCAAACATTGGAGTTGGCCCCACAATTAAAAAAACTTGGGGTAGAATTTTTGGAGCAGCCCTTACATGCCGAAAACATTGAAGGCTATAAAGCCATTATTGATAAATGCCCCCTGCCCATAATTGCAGACGAAAGTTGTATTGTTGAAGATGATGTAGAAAAGTGTGCCGGCCTTTTTACGGGTATCAATATCAAGCTAACAAAGTGTGGCGGACTTACCCCTGCCCTTCGTATGATTAAAAAAGCAAAATCTTTAAACATGAAGGTCATGGTTGGCTGTATGACAGAATCTACCGTTGGCATTTCGGCCATAGCCCAATTATTGCCTCAATTGGATTACGTAGACATGGACGGGGCAATGCTTTTAAAACACGATATAGCCTCTGGCGTAAAAATATTGGAAGGAGGAGAAGTAGTATTTCCAAGCATAAATGGGAGCGGTGTAACATTGCTATAAAAGTTTATTTAAGTAATTACCCAGATGACACATTTTATTGATGATTTTCCCGGAAGAAACATAAAAACGGATAAAGACGAGTTTCTTTATTTTGGCGGTACCGCCTATTTAGGCTTACAAACAAATAAAGATTTTCAAGAGCTTTTTATTAAAAACATTCGCAAGTATGGCACCAATTATGGCGCTTCCAGAAAATCTAATGTAAGATTTTCCCTCTATGGTGAAGCTGAAAATTATTTGGCCCATTTAGTAGCTTCTGAAGCTTGCGTCACGCTTTCATCGGGGTACATGGCCTCACAATTGGTCAGCCAATTTTTTAACGGCAATAAATTTGCAGTTTATGTGGCTCCCCATACCCATGAATCCCTTTTACAAACAAACCTGTTGCCCTATAAAACATATGCCGGGATAAAAAAAGACATAGAAAAGAACACACCAAGCACAACCCCGGTAATATTGCTGGACTCAATTGATTTCATGGGAATTAATTATCCTGATTTTGAAGGGCTTAAATCCTTGCCCCTTACAAAATGTATTGTTATTGCCGACGATTCCCACGGGTTGGGGATATTAGGAAAAAAGGGCGAAGGCATTTATAAACAGCTCCAAGCTTTAAATGCCAAAGAACTTGTAGTATGCGGATCTTTGGGAAAAGGTTTTGGAGTACAATGCGGCGCCATTTTTGGCACAAAACAAAGAATTGACCAGCTTACCAAAACTGCCTTTTTTGGAGGTGCTTCGCCCGCAGGCCCGGCAACTTTGGCAACTTTAATGGAAAGTCCGCCAATTTTAAATGCCCAAAGGGAAAACTTAAACAATAACTTAATTTTTTTTAAGTCGCTTTTAGCAGACAATAATCTTTTTATGCATATTGGACAGCATCCTACATTTACTTTTATGGATGAAGGCCTGACAAAACATCTTTATGAAAACAATATTCTTGTTACGAGCTTTAATTACCCAAAAGAAGATTCCCCGCTCATGAGCCGGATAGTAATTAGCGCATTCCATACTAAAAAGGATATTGAAACCCTTGCGGAAGCTATAAATTTATATGCATAAAAAAAGACCGATTTTTTCGGTCTTTTTTTTAAAATTTATATTTCTATTTTATTCTGGGGTATTCCACCAAAGTGGTGTTGTTAAACGTATAACAGGGCTATTATCTGGCATATTTTCATAGTTTCTATCTTCCTCATTATATTCATACATCATTGCTTCAATCCAATCATTATCATTAGGAAAAATATCCAAGTTAACATTTTCCGGTCTTTGTAAGCCAGGGTAAATATCCGAACTGTAATCCATCCTTCTCATATCAACCCAAGTTTCGGGGTTTAGCATATTGGCAATATATTTTTGAACCATAATATGCGATAAAGATATGTTGTTTACTCCTATTTCTGTATCCAATATATCAAGGTATTCGTTCATGGCAGCGGCAGGTACTTCAAGTTTTTCCATGTCTGCCTGTACCCCCATCTTTAAATCTGCAAAAGCACCAGCTTTATCACCAGATCTAAATTTTGCTTCGGCCTCGATAAATTTCACTTCACTATAAGTAAACATATAAGTTGGAGAATCCGGACTTGTATAAAAACCTCCATTTCCTTTTGAATAATTATCATCATATACTTGCTTACCACCCACCGTTTTTAGTTTTAACGTATCACCTGCCCCTACCATTATACCTTGAAAACCACCATTAACGGCTTCGGGGACAATAATGGGTAATCTTGGGTCCTGATAAGCCTCATTTATATTGAGCGGATTTTTGAGCAATTCAACAAAAAACTCTGAAAAATAGTCAATTCTCGACGATCCATATCCATCTTCGCTAAAAGGCTGATTAGAATTTTCAGCTTCTCCACCAACAAATCTAACCAAAGCATTTTCTTGATTTGTTGCTATTGCCATTTCGCACAAAGCAATTATTTCATTGGCATCATATGCTAAGTCACCAGAATTTTTCTTACTTAAATGATTCATATAACGGGCTTTAATTGCATATGCAAACTTTTTCCATCTTTCTATATCTCCTTGATACAGTACATCCCCGCCTTCTTCATTTAATTTTATTTCACTTGGTTGATCCAATTCGGCAACGGCTTCATCTAATAACTGAAAAATTGTTTGGTAAACTTCTTTTTGAGTAACAAATTCCGGGGTCAAGTTCATTGAAGATTCCCCGTCATAGGTTTGGTCTGTTACAATATCACCATATTGGTCGGTTGTCATGCCTAAAATATAGGCCCTAAGAATTTTCCCGACCGCCGAATAATTTGGTGCATTGTATTCTCTACCGAGCACAATTAAATCGGCTGTATTCGGCAATGCGTATACATAAGCATTTTGCCATAAAAAATAATTCCCCGTTGTGAGCTCCTTGCTCCAAGTTTCAGAATAATAATTTTCTACATTTTGAGCCCCGTATTGTACAATGCCCAAAACTTCCCTAGAACCCCTATATTGTGCAGTTCCTGTAGTATTTTCAATAGCTCCCTGAATTCTATATTCAGGTTCTAATGAAGTTGTAGTAGGAGCTGTTTCCGAGCTGTTTACATCAAAGTAATCATCAGAGCACGAAGTACTAATAATAATTACCCCAATTCCTATATATTTTAATATTTTCATCTTTAATTGCTTTTAAAATGTGAATTTTAACCCTAAATCAAATCCTTTTGTATTTGGTGTACCCAAATTATCAATATATGTAGAACCTGCGCCAGAAATACCTGCACCGAATGTATTAACTTCGGGGTCTACTCCACTATAATCAGTGATTGTAAGCAAGTTTCTTCCGGTGGCATATAATTCTAATGCTGAAAGGGATAGTTTATCTAATATTTGCTGTGGAAATTTATAAGATAAGGTAACATATCTCAGTCTTGCAAAAGAACCATCTTCTATAAAGTTTTGAGAATTCAATGAATAATAATCTGTATAATATGCTTGATCTTTAACACGTGTTACCTCTTTTGGGTTTCCATCTGCATCAACACCTGTTAAAGTTATATTTTGTCCCCTGTCTAAGGTGTTTACACTTTGTCCGTAATATATCATTGCAGATTCCGTCGCATTATATATATCTTGCCCCTGAACTATGTCAAACAAGAATGAGAGAGACATATTCTTGTAGCTTAAATTATTGGTAATCCCCAATGTCCAGTCCGGCATTCTGTTCACATTTGTATATGTTTGGTCTGATAGAACAGGGAGATCCCTTGTGTCAATAATCATGTTTCCGTTGGCATCCCTTTCGGGTTGTTTCCCTCTTAACCCAAACAAAGAGCCATCTAGAATGGCTGCGCCCGCAGCTGAATTTCTGAATGTCCATGAATCCGACAGATATACTTCGTTTAAAAATCCCGGTAAATCTTCTACCGTACTTTCGTTCATGCCAAAATTAAAATCCATCGACCAGAATAACCCATCATTTTTGGGCCGTAAAATCTGAGCTGAAAGCAACGCTTCTATACCTTGGTTTTTAATAGAGCCCCCATTAAGCGTGGCATAAAAAGTACCTGTTGTTGGGGGAACGCGAATATCTTTTAATATTTGGTTATCAGACAAACTATAGTAATATGACATGTCTAGCGATATCCGGTTATTTAAAAAACGTACCTCTGCCCCGACCTCATAACTATCTGTAAATTCGGGTTCTAAATTTGGGTTGCCCACATTCACACCGTTCCATGCATAAGCAGAACTTGCCGCGCCATTTAAGTTTTTTCCTAAAGAGCTTTCCAAAGCCCCTATTGGCGCATCTTTTCCTACTTTAGCCCAAGTACCCCTTATTTTTAAATAATTAAGTCCACTATCCGATGAAATATCGAACAAATCGGTAAGTACCGCCGATGCCCCCACAGAAGGATAAAAGAAAGACCGCTTATCCTTTGGCAATGTAGAAGTCCAGTCGTTTCTTCCGGTTGCAGTTATAAACAAAGCATCTCTCCATCCTAATTTTAGCTCTCCAAAAAAACCGACAATACGCTTTCTTTGGATAAGCTCACTTATGCTTTGGTCTTCCATTGCCACATTTGCTATGCTGTATATTCCTGGCGCCTGAAACCCATCTCCCGTAGTGGTGGTTGTACGGATATCGAGTTCTTCAACCGAGTTACCGGCCATTGCGTCTAATGTAAAATCTTCTGTTATCTCCTTATTATACCTAAGCATAAGTGTTGAAGTAAACCGAGAGTAGTCTTTCTCGAATTGACTTATATAGCCATCTTCCCTATTGTCTACCAACGAACCATCGCCTGTTACTTTTTTATTAAATTCATTGTAATCATCTGTTCCTACCCTGTAGGTCAAATTAAAATCATTTAAAAAATTATAATTCAAGTTAATTACCCCTATTAATCTTTTTACATCGTCTGTATTGGGGCTATTTGCTATGCTCCAATATGGATTATCGAATTCCTGACCGCCATAAAAAGCTTTTTGGGAACCATTAGGGTTTAAATAATCTTTGGCATCTACCGTAACCGGATATGCCAATAAACTATTAAAACTTCCTCCAGTTGCATTTCCTTGCTTTGTACTGGAAATTTTTGTGTTGATATAATTTCCGGAAATGCCAATACTTAAATTTTTACTGAATTTTGAATTTGCATTTATTTTAAAAGATGTTTTATCATAACTTGTACTTGGAATAATTCCATCTTGAGACACATCGCCTATTGAAAAATATATATTACTTTTTTCATTTCCCGTAGAATAACTAACATTATGATTTTGTGTTATTGCCGTTTTATAAAAGTCATCTATATTTTTATAGATTGGAGTTCCAGGGCTTATTTGCTCTCCCCATGAAAAGGATGAACTTGGATTAATATCTCCTTCTGTATCCTGTTCGCCTTGACCATATGTAGTTTGTACGTCTGGTGTGCCCAATATTTTATCTACAGAAAGGGAACCTGAGTAACTTATTTTGCTAATCCCGGCTTTCCCTTTTTTGGTTGTAATAATTACCGCTCCGTTTGATGCTTGAATACCGTACAAGGCAGCAGCTGTCGGTCCTTTTAAAATTGATATATCTTCTATATCTTCCGGATTAATGTCGGAAGCCCTATTGGTACTTGCAACTTCAAGGCTTGAATTAGTTGAATTGTCTATTGGAATACCGTCTACAACAAACAAAGGTTGATTATTACCCGTAATAGAATTACCTCCCCTGATAAGTATTACTGAAGAAGAACCGGGTACACCACCTGAACTTGCTATTGTTACACCCGAAACTTTTCCCTGGAGCCCATTAACCATGTTGTTTTGGTTTCCCTCCAATAATTGCTCTGATGATACCGCTTGAACTGCATTGGCTAATGATTTCTTTTTTGCTGTTTCACCTAATGCAACCGACACTACTACCTCATCCAGACTGGTTGCATCTTCCTGCAATGTTACATCTATTGTTGTATTGCTGCCTACTTGCCTTGTTTGGGTTTTCATCCCGAGGTACGTATATGTCAGAACAGCGCTTGTAGATGCCTCTATTGTATATTTACCATCAAAGTCTGTAGTAGTTCCATTGCTTGTACCTTCTATCATTATCGATACCCCCGGCAATGGGGTTCCCTGTACATCGGTTACCGTACCACTTATATTTTGAGAAAACGCAAAGCTATACAGTAACAATAATGACATTGTTAAGAAAAGTTTTTTCATAGTTAAGTTAAATTTTAATGAAAAGTTAAAGTATTAAATAATACTTAAAAATTTAACTTTTTTAACAGTATTTGTTATATTCTGTAAATCAACACCTTACAACTGCCGATTATTAATATGTAAATTTTTTGAGATAAATTTTTGCATAAAAAAACCCCTGAAAATCAATTCAGGGGCCTTGTTATCATAATGGTTTGCTTTTTCAGTTCTCGGCTTCACTTTTTACTACCAACCTGAAACCTTCACCATGTATATTGAGTATCTCTACATCGTCGTCCTTTTTAAGGTATTTACGTAGTTTTGCTATGTACACGTCCATACTTCGGGAGGTAAAGTAATTATCGTCCCTCCATATTTTGGTAAGGGCAAGTTCCCTTGGCATTAAATCGTTTTCATGCAGTGCAAGCAAGCGCAACAACTCGTTTTCCTTTGGTGAAAGTTTTATGGGTTCTTCGTTTTTATAGGTAAGAAAACGCAATTTTGAATTTAGGTGAAACCCTCCTATTTCAAATTCAAACTGCTTGCTATCGGCTAGTGACTCCGTAGATTTTCTTTGGATTATTGCTTTAATTTTAAACAATAACACTTCAGAGTCGAACGGCTTGTTTAAATAATCATCGGCTCCTACTTTGTAACCCTTTAGCACATCTTCTTTCATGGTCTTTGCCGTTAAAAAGATAATAGGGATGTTCTCATCTTTTTCCCTTATTTCTTTTGCCAATGTAAATCCATCTTTATACGGCATCATTACATCGAGTATGCAAAGGTCGTAATGATCTTTTCTAAATTTTTCATACCCTTCCATTCCATTTTTAGCCAAAGTAACATCAAAATCGTTCATCGATAAATAATCTTTAAGAACAATTCCGAAATTGGGATCATCTTCTACTAATAAAATCTTTTTATTTACTGTTTCCATATTTTTATATTAAAGGTAACTTTACAAAAAAGGTACTTCCTTTATCTTTTTCACTTTCGGCGTAAACTTCGCCCTGGTGGTCCTCAACAATGCTCTTTACATATGCAAGGCCCAATCCGTGGCCTTTTATGTTATGAATGTTCCCTGTTGATTCCCTATAAAATTTTTCAAATATCCGTTTCAATACTGCTTTGCTCATCCCTGCACCATGGTCTGTAATTTTAACAACAATGCTGTTCTTTACCACTTCGGTATAAACATCGATTTCTGGTGCATCCGGGGAATATTTATTGGCATTATCCAGTATATTCACTAAAATATTGGTAAGGTGAAAATCGTTTCCTAATATTTCACTCCGCTCTGCATCCAGATGGGCTTTTATATAGCCGCCCCTGTTTTCTACCATTAATTCCACATGGGCTATTGCCTCATCAATTAAATCGTGTACATCTACTTTGTCCTTGCTTATATCCAACTGGTTTTTTTCCAATTTTGATATCCGCAATACATTTTCAACTTGTGCGTGCATCCTTTTATTTTCGTCCCTGATCATTTGCAAATAGCGTTTTACCCTATCTTTATCTTCAAAAGCCTTGGGATTTTTCATTGCGTCCAATGCCAAGTTGATGGTTGCTATCGGAGTTTTAAACTCGTGCGTCATGTTATTGATAAAATCTGTTTTTATCTCGGATATCTGCTTTTGTTTTATCAATTGATACAGAGCACTTGAATAGGCTACGATAATAATTAGGGTAAACACCACCGATAACAAGGCCATTTCTATAATGGAAGAAATTAAAAATTTCTTTTTCTCGGGAAAACTTACAATTAAATCGTAGTTACTGTGCCCGTCGCTATCTATAAATAATGGTGTTTTGTACCTTGATGCCGCCAATTGAACGGTATTTCCTGAATGTACCCGCGTGGCGAGGCCCTTGCTAAATACCCCGTACTCGAAATTTAAGTTAACACCCCGATTTTTTAGCTCTTTTTGCATGAGCAGTTCTATTTCTTGGGGCGTTACCCTTTTATGGATGGGCACCCTATTGGCCGCTTCTTTAAAAACATCGTCGAACTGTGCTTTTTCCAGTGCAGAGAAACCTCCAATTTTCTCGATACGCTCTACGGGAGAATACACCTTACCATCTATACCGTATTCTTCTTTAAAAATTTGAGTTGTTCTCTTGCTCGTATAATTTTTTATGGTTGAAGAATCGGCATTAGTGTTATCAAAGAACGTTGAAGATATACCATAATCTTCCTCTAAAATTCCATGAGAATATATATATGTCTCATTGCTATTCCTATCTTTCTCAACAAAGAAGAATTCTTTGAGGTTCGACTCTTTTAGTGTACCAATACTGTCCCTTAGCGATATGTACTTATCAAAATAATCCCGAATCTCCCTATCCTGTATTTTTCTTGAAACAGAATGTAATACTTGGGAGATGGTATTGGAAAACTGTTCTTCTTTATCTTCTACTGCTGTTTTAATCCAATAACCTTGAACGAATATAATCCCCATTAAGGACAAACTCATCAAAATTACCAGAAGTACAAATAAGCGTCTACTCATTTGGTCAAAATTAAGGCTTTGTAATTAGGTATGTTAAGCATTTAACCTAACGTTAACAAAAATGTTAAATTTTTTGGTTCAATTAGTTTTTTTGACTAAAAGAGAATGTATTCTTTCAACCAATTGGCGGGTGGTCTCTATATGTATATTTTCAATAACATAATCGGATTGCTTTACTTTTTCGCTTTCACTCCATTGGTGCTTCATTCTTTCTTGAACGGCTTCCATAGTTGTATTGTCGCGCTCTACAACCCTTTTTATTCTCACGTTTAAAGGTGCCGTAACGGTAATAATTACATCGCAGTCCTTATTGCTACCGCTTTCAAAAAGGATTGCTGCCTCTTTTATTACATATGGGGCGTCTTGCTTTGCTGCCCATTCCTTAAAATAGGTGGCTACCGCAGGATGTATAATTTGATTAAGTGCTTGTAGTTTTGCTGGGTCGGGAAAAACCTGTGCGGCCAGGTATTTGGTATTGGGCTCGTTATTTATATATGCCTCATTGCCAAAAGCACCTATAATTGCTTTTTTTACATTGCCGTTTGTTTGCATTAATTGTTTAGCTTCGGTATCGGCAATAAAAACGGGGATCCCATGTTTTTTAAACATGGAGGCTACTGTAGATTTACCACTGCCAATTCCGCCGGTTAGCCCAACTATCATTATTATTGTTTTTTAATCAAAAACTCTACTTTTCTATCTAAAATCGTTGCAGAACTTATAAAGCCCGGTTTTTCCGAAATTTCGGGAATGAGGTATGTACTGCTATCTGAAACGTTTTTATAATCGCATATTATTTTAAAAGTGCTTTCATTGACTTTTTTTAATTCAGAGATCGGGGCTTTACAGAGTACTTTTACTTTATCGGGATATAATTTCAGGTTTATTTTATTGGGCAGGTTTTTAACCTGTACCGGAACGAGCACTATTTTTTCGGTGTACCGTTCTACTTTTCCCAGAACGTTTACCTGTTTGGTTTCCAGCTCCAAATCTGCCACGGAATCGGGAACCATTAATTTTAGTTCATACTCAAAATCTTCCTGGATGTTTTTGTATTCTTTTTCTTCGGTTTCTATAAGCTTTACTTTATCCACCACATCTTCCGGCCCCATTACCCAAACGCTGTCTGGTTCAACTAAAAGCGAATCCCTTAATTGGTGGTCTTCTGCAAAGTCCAATTCTATATTTGCGATCACTTTTACCTGTTTCTTTTTGTTGACCCCTAAATTTAAAATCAGGGAATCGGCGGTTATTCTTCTTACAATAATCGATTTATATTGCGTTGCAATTGCTTCTTCTATATCCTGGGGAAGCATGTAGTATTTGTTTTTCTGCTGCGTAAAGTCGGAAAGTGGCAAATATAAATCCCGCTTAAAGATTCTGTAATTTAATATTTTAAATCCGGAAGTTTCAATATTTACTTCTAAATTTTTCTTTGGCGTTCCTAAAATTAGCTTATCCTCGGGTAGCCCGCTGTAATTCAACTTAAAATTTACATGCGAAATATAAGTGTCTGATAGCGATATTAAAAACCAAATAAAAATCGACACCACCAAGAACATCAAAAAAATAGATGCTTTTGGTTTGCGTAATACTCCTTTTATATATTGATAAAATTTCTTTGCCATTAATTAAAAAAAAGCTTCGGAAAAATAGCTTCCGGTTTGCTATTGGAAAAGGTAACTAAAAAAGTAGATTTAACAAAAGCCAAACCATAGCCAAAAAATTGAATCATTACTGCATATAAAGATAACGTTGCAATTTTAATGCTATTGTTCTTTATGGCGGCTTCTATAAAAACGGCCACAAAATAACAACCGTAAAGAAGGATAAACAGGTTAATGCCCGCACACCATAAAAGTATGGACGCCAAGAACCCAATTACAAAAAGAGAAGGGAACCAATACGTTATTTTTTTTGTTTCCGGGTGCCATTTATTAAGTATCGGGCGGGTCAAACCAAACTTTTTTACCTGCAAATAAAATTTTTCCCATGAAATCCTGCGTTTATGGTATACAAAGGCTTTTGGAAACAAAGCCGTTTCGAAACCGTTTTTCCATAGCCTAATTGTTAGATCGGGGTCTTCCCCCGGATGTATTTTGCCAAATCCTCCTGTAACGCTGAAAGCTTTTTTTGAAAGCCCCATATTGAAGCTCCGTGGTTGAAATTTGTCCACGGCCTTTTTCCCGCCCCTTATGCCTCCAGTTGTTAAAAAGGAAGTCATACTGTAATTTATGGCTTTTTGAATGTTTGAAAAAGATGCATGTGCCGCATCTGGCCCTCCAAAACAATCTACATACTTTTTTTTTAGTGCTTTTTGTGCTTCTGTTAAATATTGTGGAGGCAATATGCAATCGGAGTCTAAAATGATAAAGTAATTTCCCTTGGCTACTTTCATCCCGTAATTACGGGAATCCCCCGGTCCTGAATTTTCCTTGAAATAATAAGAAACCTTCATTTTAGTAGCAAATTGTTTCACTATTTCTTCTGAAGAAACGGTCGATCCATCTTCAACGATTACCACTTCAAAAGGAATGTTCCCGGTTAGTAACTGCATACTTTCCAGCAACTCTTTTATTTCATCGGGCCTATTGTAAACCGGAATTATAAAGGAAAAATCAAGCTCCATATCTTATCTTTCTAAATTAAAAAGCTGTCTAAAAAGTGTAATCCGGTTTAATACAGTTTATCACTTTTTAGACAGCTTATATACGGTTTTCTATTTAGGTTTAGTCTTCCTTCATGAATTTTTCCATCACTTCGTTGCTCACCCCGGTATTAGAGAAGCCTCCGTCATGATATAGGTTCTGCATGGTTACTTTCCTTGTAAGGTCAGAAAACAAACTTACTGTATAGTCTGCACAATCTTGTGCGGTTGCATTACCGAGCGGCGACATCATATCTGCATAGGCTATAAATCCGTCAAAGCCTTTTACGCCCTGCCCCGCCGTTGTAGGGGTTGGGGACTGAGAAATGGTATTTATGCGCACATTTTTTTCTCTTCCATAGAAATACCCAAAACTTCTGGCTATGGACTCTAGATATGCCTTGTTATCGGCCATGTCGTTATAATCGGGAAATACACGTTGTGCTGCCATATACGTAAGGGCCACAATGCTTCCCCACTCGTTCATGGCGTCTTTTTTGTAAAGGGTTTGGCAAACTTTATGGAAAGACAATGCCGAAACGTCCCATCCTTTGTTGGTAAAATCGTAGTTTTCATCGGTGTAATGTTTTCCTTTTCTTACGTTTACAGACATTCCAATGGAATGCAAAACAAAGTCAATTTTACCCCCAAGGATTTCCATCGATTTTTCAACCAGATTTTCCAATTCCTCGATATTGGTAGCATCAGCAGGAACAATCTCCGATCCTGTTTTTTCGGCCAATTCTTTAATCTGCCCCATACGCATGGCAATGGGCGCATTGGTTAAAACAAACTCTGCTCCTTCTTCATGAGCTTTAACTGCTGTTTTCCAAGCAATTGAATTTTCATCTAATGCTCCAAATATTATTCCTTTTTTTCCTTTTAATAAATTGTATGACATATACTTTTGGTTAATTGCTTCTTCAAAACTTTTCTGCTTCAAAAGTATTCAATTTATTTATAAAAAACCTCTTTTTTAAGCTTTCTTTAGCAGCAGCTCTTTGGCATGGGCCATAGCCGAAGCCGAGATATCTTTGCCCCCCAACATTTCGGCAATTTCATGGATGCGCTCTTGTGGCGTAAGCAGTTTCATTTGCGATGAAGTAACCCCATGGCTATCTTCTTTGAAAACTTTAAACTGTGCATCGCCTTTGGCAGCAACCTGAGGCAAGTGGGTTATGGTAAACACCTGCATGGTTTTACTCATTTGGTGCATAATATCGCCCATTTTATTGGAAACTTCCCCAGAAACACCTGTATCAATCTCATCAAACATAATTGTAGGCAAATGCATGTATTGAGCCAACAACGACTTAATTGCCAACATGATACGCGACAATTCGCCTCCCGAAGCTACTTTTTTAAGTTCGTTAAAGCTACTTCCCTTGTTTGCGGAAAACAAAAAGTGCAGCTCGTCTTTTCCGTTCGAAAAGTATGTGCCGGTCATATTTACCGAAATTTTAAACTGTGCGTCTGGCATGCCCAATTCTGCCAAAACAGCTTCCAGATGCGCAGTCAATGTTGGTATTGCCGCTTCTCTGGCCTTGTGTATTTTTTGGGCCAATGCATCGAGCGCTTCTTCCTGGCGCATAACATCCAGTTGCTTCTCTTTTATTTCGTTTTCGAGGTTTTCGGTTTTGGAAACGCTTTGGGCCAATTCGTCCTGAACCAACAACAAATCTTTTATTTCCAAGACATTGTGCTTTTTCTGAAGCGCATAAATTTGCTGTAACTTGGCATTGACCTCCTCCAACAATTGTGGGTCTGCTTCAAGGTTTTCCTCCATGCGCTGTATTTCGGCATGGATATCGTCCAGTTCTATCAATGCAGACTGTATACGGGTATGCAATTCTTTATAAGAAGGTCCGAAATTAGAAAGTTTATAAAAAATTGTTTTCAACTCGCTCAATCCGGCAAGGGTGCCCACTTGCTCCTCGCCCAATATTTGAAGTACATGCGATACACTTCCGCCAATTTCTTCAACATTGTTTAACCGCTCATAAGTTTCTTCCAGCTCCTCCATCATCCCCACTTGTAAGTTTGCCGATTGCAGTTCTTGCAGTAAAAATGAATTGTAATCGTATTCTTTATCGGCTTCCTGTTGAAAATTGATAAGGTTTTTTAATTCTTTTTTTGTTTGAAGGTAATGCGAAAGCTTTTCGGCATAATCGTTCAAAAAGTTTGTGTTTTCGGCCACCCCGTCTATTACCTGAAACTGAAAACTATTATCGGTAAGCCGTAAGGTCTGGTGTTGGGAATGAATATCTATAAGGCGCTCGCCCAACGACGAAAGCACATCTAAAGTAACTGGGGTATCGTTTATAAAGGCCCGGGATTTCCCACTTGGCAAGATTTCCCTTCGAATAATGGTATGCGGTTCGTAATCAAGGTCGGTTTCAATAAAAAAAGGTTGCAACTGATAGTTTTCAATGGCAAAACCCGCCTCGATAATACATTTTTCCTCGCTGTTTTTAATACTGTTCAAATCGGCCCGTTTCCCCAAAACCAAGGAAAGCCCACCTAAAAGGATTGACTTTCCAGCGCCTGTTTCTCCGGTAATGGCCGTTAAACCATTGTTGAAGGTAACCTGCAAGTTATCTATTAATGCGTAATTCTTTATTGTAAGAGTTCTTAACAAGGCTTTTCGGTTTAATTATGCCAAAGATAAATTTTATTTCAAGTTGAATAAAACATTGTTTGTTATTTCTTAACATCAAGATATTTATTGAAGCGACAACTACTTTTTATGAATTTTACTCACTAAATAAGATTTAAGATGCTCCAATGCTTATGCCGAAACGTTATATATTTTCCACTTAATACCGCATGTGCATGCATCAAGGAGGTTTATTTGAAGTTTTTCCTTCTCTATTTTACAACCGCCTATAAAACTGACGGAATAAAAAAACTTTGCTCGTCAATAGGTTTTTATGTGAAGCTTAATATTTAATCCTCGACCAAGTATCTGAATAAAGTGGGGCAATTTCGTTTAGGGTTTCGGTAAGTTTAACGATATCTACTTTGGGTCCGCCCGAGAATACATTGGCTATTTCTTCCGACTTGGCATCGAAAAAGGCCTGTAAAACAAAAGAGTTCGGACGCACATTGTTAAGCCTGTCAAACAATTTCATGGATCCCGCAATAGATTGTTTGGCAAGTGTTGCATTGTCCACAATATTGTCCATCCCCAAACGGTGGTAATTGTACAGCGCCAAGCGGTATTCCTTAAAGGTATTCGAAAGCAAATTGTCTACCAGTTCAAAACGTGTACGGTTTCCATCGGTTTGCTGCCATCCGCTATACCCACTCCCCTGTGCCAAGCCAACAATATTCTGTGCTTGTTTAAAATAAGGGGTTCCTCCTTCTTTTGAAAAAGTATCGGCATCTATTCCCAAAATAATATATACGTAATAGGTAATCACGGCAGTCAAATTAGAATCGAAGGAATTGGGGTTGAAGTATAAAGGCGCATATTCCACATAGGCGAAGCTAAAACGCTTATCCTGATAATTAAATACCGGGGACTGGTACGTGGAGTTATAAACCGGCCTGTTGGACTGTACCTGTATGGTTCCATGAAATGCGCTGTTTTCATACCTGTTAATGGTAATCATCATACTACATTCTATGCGTTCTTTAGGAGACACGTTCCTGTTTGTCCATTTGGTTTGGTTTACATAATCGTTTAGCGATTTTTCCAGTGTCTTGAATATCTGTTTATTGGTCTGGTTTACCTGATCGGAATTGACAATAACAGTACAGCTCAATTCCTGAGCGAAAGAAAATTGCAAGGCGCATAATAATGCAACATATAAAAGCTTCTTAATCATCCAGACGTTTCAGTATTTCGTTAAAGATATCGGCAGCTACTTCCTGTTTTGGTTTTAAGGAAAACGCTACTTCAGTTAAATTCTTATCTATAAAAGTAACTTTATTTGTTGGTTTTCCAAAACCTGCTCCTTTATCGTTTAACGAATTTAACACAATTGCGTCTAAATTCTTACTTGATAGTTTATTTTTTGCATTTTCCAGTTCGTTGTTGGTCTCTAATGCAAAGCCCACCAAAAACTGTTTTTCCTTGATTTCGCCCAACGAAGCAAGAATATCTTTTGTAGGCGCAAGGTCGATTTGCATGACCGCCGTTTTCTTTTTTATTTTCTGACTGGCGACGGTTGCGGGCTTGTAATCGGCTACAGCAGCCGAAAGAATGGCCATATCCACTTGGTTGTATACTTGGTGGACGGCATTGTACATTTCTTCTGCGGAAGTAATTCTGACAAGTTTTATATGCGAATGCTGGATATCCAAATGCGTGGGGCCCGAAATCAAAAATACCTCGGCACCCAAATTAACGGCTGTTGCTGCTAGGGCATAGCCCATTTTCCCACTGGAATGATTGCCAATAAAACGCACGGGGTCTATGGCTTCATATGTCGGCCCTGCTGTAATTAACACTTTTTTGCCTTTCAGCGGTAGCTTAGACACTATATCTTTTTCTATAAAAGCGATAATTTCTTCGGGTTCTGCCATTCTTCCTTGCCCAATTAAGCCACTTGCCAACTCTCCATGCCCGGCAGGAATGATAATATTCCCAAAAGATTGAAGTGTTTTAAATGATTTTTTTGTTGATGGGTGCTGGTACATGTCCAAATCCATTGCGGGAGCAAAATACACGGGGCATTTGGCCGATAAATAAGTGGCAAGCAAAAAATTATCGGAAGTTCCGGATGCCATTTTGGACAAGGTATTTGCAGTTGCAGGGGCAATTACAAAAATATCGGCCCAAAGGCCAAGGTCTACATGGTTGTTCCAGACTTCGTTTTCTTCTTCTTCATCTGTAAAAGACGTATAGACTTTATTTTTGGACAACGTAGAAAGCGTTAAAGGGGTAACGAAATCTTTTGCATTTTCCGTCATTACCACTTTAACGCTTGCTCCGGCCTTGATAAGTAGCCTTACCAAATAAGCCGATTTATAAGCGGCAATGCCACCGGTTATACCAAGTAATACTTTTTTGCCGCTAAGTATGGACATGCCCTACTCTTTTTCTGTATTTCTGTAATAAATCTTGTCGTTCAACCACTCTTCTACCGCAATAGCGTGTGGTTTTGGAAGTTTTTCGTAAAATTTAGACACCTCGATCTGTTCTTTGTTTTCAAAAATTTCTTCAAGGCTGTCCGTATACGTAGCAAACTCCTCCAGCTTCTCAATCAGCTCCTTCTTAATATCGCCATTTATCTGGTTAGCACGCTTAGAAATTATCGATATGGCCTCATAAATGTTGTTTGTGGGCGCATCAATCTCGTTTCTATCGTAAGTAACTGTAGAAACCGGTGCTTCAGAATTTCTTAATTCGCTCATAACTTTATCTATTTACTGTATTGTTCTATTAATTGTTTCAATTCTATCATTTCAGCATCCAAGTCCTTATCCATTTTTTCGGCCTTGCTTTTGTACTGTGTATTTTCGAATTCGCTTATTAACTTTTGGTAAGCTGCTTTTGCATTGTTAATACGCTCTTCTTTTTTTGAAGGGATACTATTTACCGCCAAATTGTATTTTGCAAGATAGTCGTAATACAGTGCATCTTCTTTGTAAACCGACCCGGGAAATTCTTTGAAGAATAATTCAAAAGATTTTATCGAGGCATTATAATCTGAAATTCTATTGTACTGTTTTGCAATTTCAAAAGCTTTTTTCTCCAATTTGGCCCTCATGTCGGCTGCCATTTTATTGGCCTCGTCCATGTATTCTGAGTTTGGATATGTATTGATAAAAATCTGTAGCCTATCAATGGCTTTATTCGTTTCTGTTTGGTCCAAACTATATCGTGGAGAAGTTAAATATTGGCTTTTTGCTCCTAAAAATGCTGCTTCTTCTGCCTTATCGCTTCGCGGATATGATTTTGTAAACCTTTCAAATTGATAAGCCGCTAAATAATAATCGCCTGTTTGGTAATAAGAGTTTGCAAAAAAGTATACCAACCGTTCCCCTTGTGGTTTGCCTACATATTGAGGGACAATTTGTTCAAAAAGTCTGTTGGCCCGTTTGTAATCTCCTTCATCGTAGAGTTTTTCGGCCAATTCGTACTTTTTCTTAACGTCGCTATCCTTTAATGTTTTTTGGTATTCACTACAACTGGTGAGCACAAATGCAAAAAGAACTACTAAATATGTATACTTCATATTCTTTAAAATCCCAATGGGTTTATTTCCGACCTTTGGCCGAACTTGTTATACTGCTGTTTTCCTTTACCCCGATCAACTTTTCCAAGGCAGTCGATTTATCGGGCAAAATTAGTTAAATATCTGTAATTTAAAAAACTATTTTGTGCCGTGAAAATAAGGCAGTTTCCAACAAGATAACATAGTAACTATTTTTTTTATTAAAAATTTAACGTGTACACCTTTAATTTACTTGCTTTTGGGGGATAAAACTTTGTTTACGGCAATACACGGGCAAAGGCGTGTATAATAAAAAAATCCACGAAAACTTTGCTAAAAAGAATCCGCGGATTTTACTTTTTTGTTGAGGTTATACAAGGTAACATTCAATAAATAAGATCTTTAACCATTTATTTTATTGACCTCTAAAGCAGCAAAACTGCTTATTTTTTCTTTTAGTCCGTTACTTGCCGGCACCAATGGAAGCCTTACATTTCCAGAACATAGGCCAAGGCTTTCAAAAACAGCTTTTATTCCGGCCGGGTTCCCTTCTTCAAAGATATAATCTATTATATCCATTAATTGGAAGTGCAAATGGTTGGCATCATCCAGATTTCCCCGTAATGCATAGCGCACCATTGATGAAAACTTTTTAGGAAACCCTTGACCAATTACAGAAATAACCCCGGCACCTCCGACCAAAACCATTGGCAGGGTTATCATATCGTCTCCGGATATTACCAAAAAATCTTTGGGCTTGTCTTTAATAAGCCTCATTGCCTGTACAATATCGCCGGCCGCTTCTTTGACCCCGATAATATTTTTAAAATCTTTTGCCAAGCGAATTATAGTTTTGGGCAATACGTTAGAGCCTGTCCTTCCCGGCACGTTATACAATATTATGGGTAAAGGCGACACTTGTGCAATGGCCTTAAAATGCTGGTAAATGCCTTCTTGCGTAGGTTTGTTGTAATATGGAGAAACAGACAGGATAGCATCAAAAGCACTTAAATCGGTTGTTTGTAGTTCTTCAACAATAGCTGCTGTATTGTTTCCGCCAACACCAACTACCATGGGTACCCGTCCTTTATTTGCCGTTGCCACGGTTTTCTTTACTACCTGTTTTTCTTCCTGGGTAAGCGTTGCAGATTCTGCGGTAGTCCCCAAAACTACCAAGTACTCTACCCCACCTTCTATTACATGGTTTACAATATTTGCAAGTGCCTCTACATCTACACTTAAATCTTCCCTAAAAGGAGTTACCAAGGCTACGCCCGTCCCTAAAAACTTTGACATATTATATTCTTTTTAAAATGGTAAGGTATTTAACCAGTTCGCTATTGAACTGAGAAAAATCCTTTTCATTTACTTTCAACACTAAATTGTTTATCGCTTCACTTTTTTCAGAGATTCCAACCTTGAGACTACTTTTGCTCAATACTGAAACGAGTTCTAAATAAATGTTGGGTTCTGTAAAATAATTAATCACAATATCATACTCACGCTTTAAAAAACTGCCGAGCTCATCGGTTTTTATTTTTCCGTTCATGCCAATGGAACTATCGGAAAAAACCGGAATCAAGTAGTTTACATTCTTGTACATTTTATCAACATAGCCCAGGATAAATATATTTTCGTTGCTTATATTTATTGCTTTGGCAATGTTTAAAAGTGGCTTATAATCAACCAATTTATCATAATCGATTATTATAGCCAACGAATGCAATACCCCTTCGCATTTATCCAAGCCCATAGGCTTTGAAAGCACTTTCTGTATTGTCTTTCTAATTGATTTTTCTTTAAGGCCTTTAAAAATCATTTACATTTCCCTTATTTTTGCAAATGTAAAACATTCAATACATCCTGAAATTAAAATTAAGAATCTTATGCGTAATAATTCGAAACATTTTGTTATATTTATAACAATTGTAAGTTTCATTTCATGTAACAACAGTTCCGATAGGCTAAGCAGCATTTCAGGAAAAGAAATAAATATTACAGACTCCATTAAGGGCGTGGACAGTTTAAAGAAGTTTATCGCCCCCTACCGCGAGCATATTGAAGAAGTTTTGGATGCACCTTTGGCATACAACCCCACATATTTAAACAAAAACGACGGCAAGTTAAATTCCAGTATTGGAAATTTAATGGCCGATGTTGCCTATGCAGAATCAAACCCCATTTTTAACAAGCGTACAGGAAAAAATATAGATTTTGTATTGCTTAACCATGGTGGTATCAGGGCCGTGATGTCCAAAGGCAATGTTTCCCGGAGAACTGCTTATGAAATTATGCCCTTTGAAAACCAAATCTGGATCTTGGAGCTTTCAGCAGATAAAATAAAGGAATTGGTGGCATACCTTGCTAAAAACAAAACCGCGCACCCCATTAGCAAACAGGCACAACTTGTATTGAATGCCAATGGTACGGTAAAATCTTTTACCGTTAACGGAAAACCTATCTTGGAAAGTGAAACCTACTTTGTGGCAACTTCAGATTTTTTGGCAAATGGCGGCGACCATATGGACTTTTTTAAAGACCCCATAAGCAAAACCGATATTAATTACCTGCTGCGGAACGAACTGATAGATTATTTTGAAAAAATAGACACCATTAAAGCTGGCATTGACAACAGATTTATAAAATTATAACATCATGAAAAGAAGGCAATTTATAAACCAAACTGTTGCAAGCACGGCTTTTATTACTGCAACGGGCGTATCGCTTTCGGCATGTGGTACAACGCGTAAAAAACATATTACCATCCTGCATACCAACGATGTGCATAGCCACATAGACCCCTTCCCGCCTACGCATTCACGCAACCCAAATCAGGGCGGTGTTGCCAGAAGGGCTACTTTAATTGAAAGCATACGAAAGGAAAACCCGCACACACTGCTTTTGGATGCCGGAGACATCTTTCAGGGTACGCCATATTTTAATTTTTACGGTGGGGAAATCGAGTTTAAATTAATGAGCATGCTTAAATATGATGCCGCCACATTAGGAAACCATGATTTTGACAATGGTGTAGACGGACTTTATGCCCAATTGCCCAATGCTTCTTTTGAAATACTGAACGCCAACTACGATTTTTCCAATACCATTATGGATGGCCATGCCAAACCTTATACCATTTTTATAAAAGATGGGGTTAAAATTGGGGTCTTTGGACTGGGCGTTGAACTTAACGGGCTGGTAAACAAAACGCTGTACAAAGAAACCAAGTATCTGGATCCGGTTGAAAAGGCACAAGACATTACCAGCGTCCTCAAAGAAGAAAAACAATGCGACTTGGTTATATGCCTTTCGCATTTAGGCTATAAATATCAGGACGACAAAGTTTCGGATATTGTCCTGGCAAGAAATACCCAAAATATCGATTTAATTATTGGCGGACATACACATACGTTTATGGACAAGCCCGTCGTGGAGACCAACAAGCAAGGAAAAAAGGTACTTATTAACCAAGTAGGCTGTTATGGCATTTATTTGGGGAGGATAGACTTTTACCTGGACAACACAACGGCCAATTCCAACGGGATTAGTATAAGCGTTTAAACCTGAATTTAAAAGTGGTAACAAACCGCATCAGGAAAAAGTAGCCCACTACCCTGGCCACAACCTTGGTAAGGTCGAAAATAAACATTTCCGAAACAAAATTATCGATGGCCATAATTATCTCTACCACAAGGTAACACAATGCAATAATGACCAAATAGAGGTTTACCTTTTCTTCATTATTAAAGAAATTAACCAAGGAGAAAATTGTAAAAAGGCTCAATATTACCGAATACACAATAATAAAAGGATAAAGGTCGCCCATTTGGCCGCCAAAAATATCTTTTATGGAATAGTTAAAATAAATAAACCAAAGAATAATTACCGGGATGGCCGAAAATATAAGTTTCTTTAAATCGAGGTTGTTAATTGCCGAAAAGCATACATAAATATATATTATATGGTTGATGCCAAAAACGCTCAGGAATATTTTTGCTGCGGTACTACTGTGCCAAAGCAAAAAAATATCGCCTATTAAGCCCGTAGCCAATATTGCGCACGGAATAATATGGTGCCTCGGTGAAAAAAAATAATAAAAAAGAAAAACCACAATAGGAATACTCACCCGGGCAATATTCTCTATTAGATTAAGGTCTATGACCTCTGCGATAAAATATATGGCACTGAGGCCATAAAATAAACTTAGAATTTGCTTTTTGTTCATATCATATCCAAAAACTCTTCTTCAGAAATAATGGAAACACCCAGTTTTTCTGCTTTTTCTTTTTTGCTGGGACCCATATTGTCTCCAGCCACAACATAGTTGGTTTTTGATGATATGGACGAAGATACTTTTCCGCTGTTATCCTCTATCAGTTTTTTAAGTTCGTTTCTAGATACCTTTTCAAAGACTCCGGACACCACAAATGTAAGTCCTTTTAACCTATCGGTAATATTTTCAAGTTGTTCTGCCGAAATTTCCAGTTGAACGCCATAATTACGTAACCTGTTGATTATATGCACGTTTTTTTCATTTTGAAAAAACTCCACAACACTTTCGGCTATTTTAATTCCTATTTCGTCTACCTGTACCAATTCTTCAACAGAAGCTTTCGTAATAGCATCAATAGATTTGTATTCCTTGGCCAGTTTTTTGGCAACTGTTTCGCCTACAAACCGTATTCCAAGAGCAAACAATACCCTTTCAAAAGGAATTTCTTTTGACTTTTCCACGCCTTGGATCAAATTTTCTGCCGATTTTTCCGCCATCCGTTCCAAGGGCACGATGTCTTCTTTCTTCAACGTATACAGATCGGCATAATTTTCAATAAGTCCTTCTTTAAAAAGCAACTCTACGGTTTCCCCGCCAAGGCCTTCTATGTCCATGGCCTTACGGGAGATAAAATGTTGTATGCGCCCTGTAATTTGGGGAGGGCATCCGTAGGTATTGGGGCAGTAGTGCTGCGCTTCGCCTTCTTTCCTTATCAACGGCGTACCACATTCGGGGCAATTGGAAATATATTCAACCGGGTCGGCATCGGGATCGCGTTTTGTAAAATCCACAGCCACGATCTTTGGAATAATCTCCCCACCTTTTTCCACAAAAACCTCATCGCCTATGCGCACGTCCAGTTTTTCTATCTGGTCGGCATTGTGCAACGATGCTCTTTTTACGGTAGTTCCTGCCAATAATACGGGTTTTAGGTTTGCCACCGGGGTAATTGCCCCCGTTCGCCCTACTTGGTAAGTAATACTTTCCAGCACGGTAGAAACCTGTTCGGCCTTAAATTTGTATGCCATGGCCCAGCGCGGGGCCTTGGCGGTATAGCCCAGTTCTTCCTGTTGCTCGAAACTATTTACCTTTACCACAACACCGTCTATTTCATATGGAAGTTCGTGGCGGTGCTTGTCCCAATGGTTTACAAAATCCATTACCTCGGCGGTAGTTTTGCACAATTTGGCCACTTCGGGCACTTTAAAGCCCCATTCTTTGGCCTTTTTTAAGCTTTCAAACTGACTTTCTATACCTAAGTTTTCGCCAGTGATATTGTACAACAAACAGTCCAACGGGCGTTTGGCAACTTCTGTGCTGTCTTGAAGCTTCAAGCTTCCGCTGGCCGTATTCCTGGGGTTCATATACGGTTCTTCACCGGTTTCTATACGGTCTTGGTTCATTTTTGCAAAACCTTCCAGGGGCAGGACAATCTCCCCACGTATATCAAACTTTTTAGGGTATTTACCCCTTAACCGCAGTGGCACAGAACGAATTGTTTTTACATTGTTGGTTACATCGTCGCCCTGAAAGCCATCGCCCCGCGTTACCGCGCGCACCAAAATACCATCTTCATACGTTAGGCTCATCGAGGCCCCGTCATATTTTAATTCGCAGGTAAACTCCACCTTAACATTTCCTAAAATACGTTGCATGCGCTTTTCCCAGTCTTCCAGGTCTTCTTTAGAATAAGAATTGTCCAAAGAATACATCCGGTAGGTATGCTGTACCGTTTTAAAATTTTTAGTAACCATACCGCCAACGCGCACGGTGGGCGAATTGGCATCGAAATATTCGGGGTGCTCGGCCTCCAACGCCTGTAGTTCCTTGAGCTTCACATCAAACTCATAATCAGATATTTCGGGGGTATCCAATACATAATAATTATAGTTGTGCTGTGTAAGTTCCTTGCGCAATAAGGCTATTTTTTCTGCTACGTCCACGTTGAAGTTAAATTAAAATGGTTATGAAGAATCATCTAAAAAACAAATATAAGGTTCCCGGACTAATTTTTACAATTTATAATGGCCATCTGTATGGGTGTTTTTTAAAAATTTCCTTCGGAAGAAAATAAAAGAAGTATTATTTCAATAATTACTTTTATATAGTGGCAATGTTTTGATGCAATGCCCAAAAAACTGAAAAAATATACAAAAGACAAACAATTAGCCATACAGATAGTCTAAAGCAATACACAAGAATACCAGAGTAGTGCACGAGAATGCAAAAGCAGTGCATGAGAATAGCAGAGCAATGCACAGGAATGCCAGAGCAATGCACGGGAATACCAGAGCAGTGCACGGGAATGTCAGAGCAGTGCATGAGCATACAATTTAATAAGAAGCCATATTAAAGTTGTAACAATCTTGTACCTTTAGCTACTAATAAAATAAAAAACACTTAAACCCTATTTGTGACACAAGAACTGGAACATAAGTTTGTGAGTGAATTGGAAGAAAACCAGAATATCGTACATAAAATATGTAAGATATATACCGATGACCCAGAGGCCCACAACGACCTGTTCCAAGAGATTACCATACAACTGTGGAAGGCCTACCCAAAGTTTAGAGGCGATGCCAAGTTTAGCACATGGATGTACCGAATAGCTTTAAACACTGCCATTACCCTCTACCGGAAGTCGAAACGGCAGGTAAAGACACAAGATTTCGACACTGTACTTAACAAGGTAAAAGCAAAGGAATACGACGATACCGAGGAAAAGCAGCTCCAACTGATGTATGATGCCATTAAACAGCTTAACGATATAGAAAAAGCACTTGTTTTTCTATACCTGGAAGATAAAAATTACAAAGAAATAGCCGATACGATAGGTATAACCGAAGTAAATGCCCGCGTAAAGATGAATAGGATAAAAACAAAACTTAAAAATATATTGAACCCCTGATGGACGAGTTAGATTTTTTAAAGAAAGACTGGCAAGAAAGGGAAAAGGAACTCCCCAAGCTATCTTATAACGATATTTACATGATGATGTGGAAAAAGTCTTCCTCATCGGTTAAATGGATATTCTACATTAGTGTAATAGAGCTTACATTTGGTGTTTTATTGGGCATATTTTACCACCCCTCTTTTGAGAAAGAGCTGAACCTGCCCCCTGCATACAATTACCTAACATATGCATCCAGCTTAATCATTATCTATTTTATAATTCGGTTTTTTAGAAATTACAAGCGTATTTCCACAACTTCATCGGTTAAAGGGCTTTTGGAAAATATCATTAAGGCCCGTAGGACCGTGCGGCAATATATTATTTTCAACCTTTCCTTTGCGGGTATTGTTTCTATTGGCAGTATTATCTATGTTTATATACAACAAAGCGGCGGCTGGAACAGCTTTGCGGCCCAGGCCACGCCCAAGGACTACCTTGTTATTTTTGTCATATCGGTTTTGGCCACTGCCATTATCATTGGTTTCTTTTTAGGGATATATTACCTTCTTTATGGCATATTAATGCGGAAACTTAAAAGAAATTACAACGAAATCAAGAAAATGGAGCTTTAAAAGCACCGGGGACAGCTTCTATTTATCCCCGTTTGTTGTAATGAGGGTTTTTTCAAACCTATAGCCGCAGCCCTCCACGCAGGCAGGCTCTATAGGGGTAAGTTCCAAGATGGATTCATTATACTTTATTTTGGCCACCAGTTTTCCATCGGCAATCTTTAGGGGCTCATCAAGGGTATCGCATGCATAGTTGAGCGTTAACTGGTTTTCATTTAAAACATACGTGCCCGTATCGCATTTAGAGAATTGAGAAGACGTAAACGTGCCATTTTTTAAAAAAGTATATGTATAAATCCCTTCGGCGGTTTCCCAATCTCCGGTTCCGTCTCCCGTATCCATATAGCTTTCAGTCAACTGCCATGTTCCAAGAATCGAGCTGCCGTTTATGGTGGCATTGTCGTCATCGTCACTGCAACTTTTCAACAATATTGCATACACTATAATAACGGATAACTTTAATATACGTTCCATCCCTTTTATTTAGATGAAGTTTTTATGTTTTGGTTGCGTGGTATACTACCAGGAATTATAAACTTTCTTTCAACCACACGGCATAATATGAAGCATTTAGGGTTTATCCCTGCCAATAAACCTTTCTTTACCGTTTAGGAAGTTTATGGCACGTTTTATATTTCTTTGGATGATCTCCTCGGTTTTTAGGGATGCTATATAACGTACAATTTCTTTTTGCAATGAAGGGGGAAGGCCCGTAAATACTTTTTGGGCATTTTTGTCTTTGTTCAAGGCCTCCAATAGTTTTGGGTGCGGCTTGATGGTCCTGTCGCTGGGATCGTATTCAATAGTTATTTCAACGGTTTCGCCAATACGTTTCGGAGAATTTTTCAACATGGCCGTGTTGACATAAAACCGCCAGTCGCCTTTATATTTCACCAATGTCTGCACATACTTTTTTCTGTTAATGGTACCACGAATGGGAACAGGGCCTTTGTTTTTCCCGGCTTGTTTAAAAATTTCCGTCAATATAGCTTCAGGAACATGCACAAATGGGTTAATCCCGATAATTTCTATGGTCGCTTTAAATACAAGCATGGAAGTTGTTTAAATACGGGCAATCCATCAATACTTCCATTTTCTGGTTTTGTTAAGATCTTCCATTTCTGCAATGGCCTGTTCGGGGATAACTTTTAGAAAAGATGGGTGCTGCTCTATGGCGTATTCTATTTTTTCTACAATCTCATTAATGGATTCGTTCTCGTAGTCTATTTCCAAGGGTTCTTTTATTACCATGGACTGAAGGATGCCTTTTTTCTTTATACGGAGCCCCTTCCTGTCGAAAGAGCGTCTAAAACCATCTATAACCACCGGGATTACAATAGGTTTGTATTGTTTAATAATGTGTGCAGTCCCTTTCCTGATGGGCTTCCAAGGTCTTGTTGTGCCTTGCGGAAAAGTTATTACCCAACCGTCTTCCAGTGCCTTTTTTATATTAGAGATATCGCTCATTTTAACCTGCCTGTTTATATCCTGCCCTCCGGCGCGCCAAGTGCGTTCTATACTTATGGAACCGGCATAGGCAAGTATTTTGGGGAGCAGTCCCGATTTCATGGTTTCCTTGGCCGCCACATAATAAATATTAAGTTTTGGCTGCCATAAATAGGTTACATCCTTAATGGAGTCACCGCGTCCGCTTAAGCTGGCATTAAACACATGGAACATGGCCACTACATCGGCAAAATAAGTTTGGTGGTTGGAAACAAAAAGGACCCCGCTTTCCGGAAGGTTTTTTATAACCTCCGAGCCTTCAATCTGCAATTCGTTAAAACCGCGGTAACGCCTGTGCGTCATAAGTCCGGCAATACGGATAAGCCATTTTTTTAAAAATAATATGTGTCCGAAAGGATTTCGTTTAAACAACCCCATTGAGTTATAGTTAATAGTTTGCGTGTTAAAAAAACATCAAAAATACAAAAACTTAGCCTTACAATAGCTTTTTAAACATTTCTTTAACCTCGCTTAGCATCATGGCGGTGGCTCCCCACACTGTATAATCGTTAAGTTTAAAAGCGGGCACTTCTATGTTTGTTGCATAAGATGTGGTTAAGCTTTCCTCGAAGACCACGGTATCATCCATAAAATCGGTAAAGAGTACTTCTATAATTTCTTCAACCTCATCGTCTTGTTTTGTAAATACGAGATTATTGGTAGAAACCCCTATAAACGGCTGTACCAAAAAGTTGCTTGGCGGGATGTACACCGAAGACATTTGTTTTACCAGCTCGATTTTTTTGGGCGATACGCCCACTTCTTCCCATGTTTCCCTAAGTGCCGTTTCTTCTATGTTTTTATCAGATAGCTCTACCTTTCCGCCGGGAAAACCTACTTGGTTGGAATGTACCCCGTTGTAGGTCTTCCTTAAAATTAACAACAACCGGGTCTGTAGGGCTTCATCTGGATAAAAAAGGCTTATTACACCTGCTTTTCGTGGGTTTTTATTTTCTAGCTTTAACTTTTCCAGTTCCTGTACCCGGATGGCAGGGGCCATTTTATTGTGCGATTCTTGCCCGGGTAGCGGCATATTTTTTATTTTTGGAATCAAATCGTAAAAATCAGTAAACTTCATATGCAATATTATACCGTTAGAGCATTTACAATATTACTACTATTTATTTTATCCGCTTGCGGCAATTCCTCTAAAAAAGAAAAGGGAACCAGTAGAGAAAAAACAAAAGATACCGTTAAAATAGATTCGGCCGCCATTAAAAAGGCCCAAAAGGAAAAAGAAGAAGAAAAAAGGTTTGTACTGACCGAAGATAATGCCATTCCGTTTTTATTTGAATATCAAAAAGAACACAAGGAACACAAGGTGCGCATACGTACTTCTAAAGGCAGTTTTGTAATAGATTTATATGAAAAAACGCCGTACCACCGGGCCAACTTTATTTATTTGACAAAGAAAGAATATTTTAACGGTACCTATTTTCACCGGGTGGTAAAGGACTTTATCATTCAAGGAGGAAATACCGATATGGTTTCTACCGCAAAGCGGAGGGACAGCATTGGGTTTTATTTATTGCCCCCAGATACCCGAAAAGGCTATACACACAGCAGGGGAACGGTTTCCATGCCAAGTAGCGACGATGTGGCAAACCCGCATAAACTGGCTTCTCCTTATGAGTTTTTTATTGTTACGGCAAAAAATGGAGCGCATCATTTGGATGGGAAATATACGGCGTTTGGTAAAGTTGTTTCTGGAATGGATGTGGTTGACAAAATAAACAATGTGCCCACCGGGGACGATGAATGGCCACTAACGAACGTTGTAATAAAATCGGTCGAGATTATTGAATAATATTACGGGTGCTGGTTTCAGTTTTTTTTAGTTGTTACACTGTTATGTTGTTGAGATTTGAGGGTTTAGAGTTCAAAGGTTAAAATTGATCTAACAACAATCAACGAGTAAAGTTCATCACTTCGAGTCGCTTTTTCGATGTTCACATTACTTGGCCTATTAACTAATAACAATTAACCTTTTCCCTAGTCACTTTCCCCTTTTCCCTTATCACTATTCGAGGTTTGAGTTTTTTCGTTGGACTATTAACTAATAACAGTTAACATTTCTCCGAACCTTTGAAACTTTGAACCTTTGAATTCCGAACCTCTACTCCTCTTTTCCATAAACCGAGGGGAGCTGCAATTTGTATTTAACGGCCAGCAACCGCACTAGAATAACAACGATTATGGGAATTGCAAACACAATATTGCTTTTAATATTAAACAGTGTTAAAACAAAATAACTTATCCCGCCCAAGATACAGGCCGTTGCATAGATTTCTTTTCTAAATATCACGGGGATTTCATTACACAGGATATCCCTCAATACCCCGCCAAAACACGCACTTATGGTGCCCAATGCAATGCACATAATGGGGTGCAGTCCTGCCGCTATCCCCTTTTCTACGCCCACAACGGTATATAGCCCAATACCAATGGTATCGAAAAGGAACAGCGATATATTAAGGTATTTTAATTTACTTCTGAAAAAAACGGCAAAGAGCACGGTCCCGATTACCACATACATATAAGTAGAATTTATTAACCAAGTAACCGGTTTTACGCCCAAAAGTATATCGCGCACGGTTCCCCCGCCCAAAGCAGTTACAAAGCCAATAATAAAAATGCCAAAAGCATCAAGGCGTTTGTTCATGGCAACCATAACTCCCGAAATGGTAAAGGCCACCGTACCCAATAAATCAATGATATAATAAAACATTTACATATGTTGTGTATAGTAATTATAATCTTTTAAAACAATTCTCACAAAGGTATGTGTTTCGTTATGAACGGGAGTGATTCCCGTAACTTCCACTATTTTCTTTTTTAGTTTTAGCATCATTTTATGGTCGGATGCCAATCGGGCCCTTTCAAATGTTTCCTTGATAATCCTTGCGTCGTTGTCCGACAGTTTTATTACCTGCGGATAGGTGGGCTTGTAATCTTCCTTTAAATTTTCAAGAATGGTATGGTCTATGGTTACCTTGTCTTTTAGGCTAATTACAGAAGTCCCGGCAGTAATATCGCCCAGGCGCTGGTTTTTGTCGCTAATTATAATGGAGACCAAACCTATAATTCCGCTCATCATATTAATATCTATAATCCTAAAAAACCACCTTACAATATAATCGGGAAACGACGCTTGGTAACCATCTATTTTTACTACTTTTATTTTTACTACTTTTTTCCCGATGGTCTGCCCTTCTAAAACCGATTCAAAAATTAGGGTATAAAAAATTATGGGCAGTAAAAAAACAATAATAATAGCCGCTTGCGACCACTGGTCCATTTGTTTCATTATGTCCCACAACCCCAACACGTTAAATATTACATAACCTATTGTCGATGCATAGGCTATTTTGATAAGAAAATCAATCCCGTATGCCAGAATCCGCTCTCCTACCGAAGCCGCTGTAAACATTATGTTTACATTTTGTGTTGTGTTAATTTGTAACTCTGACATTTTCTTGCTTATTTTAGACTTTTTATTCTACATGAGAGAAGTCGCATTTATCAAGCAAAATAAAGAAAAATGGCTCAGTTTTGAAAAGGCTATTTTCAATAATAGATTTAAAGATCCCGACGATCTCGCTTCCCAGTACGTACATTTAATCAATGATTTGGCATATGCGCAAACATATTATCCTAAAAGTAAGGTAATTAAATATTTAAACCAGTTGGCCGCCAAAGCTTTTCAGAAAATTTACAGGACCAAAAGGCAGGACACCAATAGGTTTGTAACTTTTTGGAAAGTTGAAGTCCCGCTTATTGTTTATCAATATAGACGTTACGTGGCCTATGCGTTTATTTTATTTTTATCGTTTGTTGCCATAGGTGTTATTTCGGCCGCCAACGACGATGCTTTCATCAGGTTGATATTGGGCGACGATTATGTGAATAAGACCTTGGAAAACATTCAAAACGGGGATCCAGTGGCCATTTATAAAAGTGGTAGCAATTGGGGAAGTTTTATAGGCATTACCCTTAACAACCTTTATGTAGGCATCCGTTCTTTTATTTATGGGGTTTTTGGCGGTTTGGGAACCGCTTGGGTTTTATTGCAAAACGGTATTATGCTGGGCGCTTTTCAATATATGTTCCAGGCCGAAGGAGTTTTATGGGAAAGCATACGCGGTATCTGGATTCATGGGGCAATGGAAATTTTTGCCATTGTAGTAGAAGGCGCTGCGGGGCTTGTGCTCGGGGCAAGTATTTTGTTTCCAAAAACACTGTCCAGAAAAGAATCGTTTAAAATTGGTGTAAAAGATGGGGTTAAAATATTAATAAGCACCTTCCCCTTTACTTTTGCGGCAGGTTTCCTGGAAGGGTTTGTTACGCGTTATTCCAATGCCATGCCCCATTTCTTGTCTGTCGGCATTATTTTGCTTACGCTGGGCATCATTTCATATTACTATTTAATTTACCCAAAAACTGTATACAAAAAACTACAAAAAGCATATGCAACTCTATAAATCCAGAACTTTTGGCGATTATTTTTCTGATACGTTTTCTTTTTTAAAACAAAACGGAAAACATTTCTATAAAAATTATTTCATTGTAAACGGCGTTTTTATCTTAACGCTGCTGGTGGTCGTTTTTATTTTTTCAAAATTGTATACTTCCTATTTAACTTTTGACTCGTACAGCACACAAAACGGAGTTTTTTCTCCCAGCTTTATAGATAACAACCCCATATTGTTTTTATTGCTGTTTCTTGCCTTTTTTGGACTTTTATTGCTTGTTGGAATAATAAACTATGCCTACACCCCTATCTATTTTATTTTATACGAAAAACATACAGGGTACAATTTTACAAAGCAGGAAATTATAAAAGCCCTGAAAGCAAATGCCGGGAAATTTTTTATATACCTTCTCGCCGGACTGCTTTTGGCCATTCCGGTTTTTATTTTTGCCTTTATTGCATGTACCGTACTTATTGTTACCATAATTGGCATACCGTTGGTATTAATTGTTCTATCATGGCTGGCACAGTTTTATTTTATTGCCTTTATAGAATACCTAAAAACCGATAAAGGGGTTTTTGA
Organism: Galbibacter pacificus; assembly: GCF_029603165.1. Taxonomy (GTDB): domain Bacteria; phylum Bacteroidota; class Bacteroidia; order Flavobacteriales; family Flavobacteriaceae; genus Galbibacter; species Galbibacter pacificus. The sequence goes on along the minus strand of NZ_JAQSVC010000002.1, from coordinate 12,615 downwards.
CTGTTTTTCTTACAGCTTTTCCATGGCCTTTAAAAAGTTTTGGGCAACAAACGGCTGTGTTTCCCTGTTTTATATTATCGTTCAGGCCGTACAGACCATTATAACCATGATTCCCTATTTAATTGCCATGGGGGCCATTGTGGTTGGCGCAGATAGCTATACAGACACTTCTCAACAAACCACCGTTCCGTTTGTAACCATTATAACGGCAATTTATGTGCTCTCTTTTTTTCTGAATTTATTCCTCATTACCGTTCTTCAAATGAATCAGGGGATAATTTATTTCAGCTTAAAAGAAGATACAGAAAGTATTAATGCCAAAAGCATAATTGACGAAATAGGAACCTCTTAAAATAGATATGAAGCTTAAACCACTATTTTTATTTTTACTAATAGTATACGGAGCCATTTATTCGGGCTTTTCGCAGGAAACCCAGCAAAAGGTTTCCCGGGATACGTTGCAGATAGATGAGGCTGCCCCGTTGTCACGGCGTCATTATTCGGAAGATTTTAAAGAGGCCTACAATTCAGATGCGTATCAATACGAAACCACAAGCAAGCCAAACGGATGGTTTGCCCGGTTCAAGGCATGGCTTATAGACCTTGTTGGCAGGTTATTTGCCATTGAAAACCAAGTAGAGGCCGGAAGGCTTACCACTATTATTAGCCGTGTTTTTTACTTTCTGGTTGTCCTTGCGGTTATCTATTTTATTGTAAAAGCCGTTCTCAATAAAGAAGGACGATGGGTTTTCGGGAAGCGTTCCGATAAAAAAACAATCCAGTTTGAAGATGTGGAAAGCAACATATATAAAACCGATTTTAATACATTGATTGCAGAGGCGACCGCTACTAAAAATTACAGGCTTGCCATTCGGTATTATTATTTATGGCTTTTAAAGGAACTCTCTGAAAAAGAATTTATTGAATACGACGTAGAAAAAACCAACAGCGACTACTTTAACGAACTACAAAACGAAGAGCTGAAATCGAAATTCTCTTACGCATCATATCTATACAATTATATTTGGTACGGCGAGTTTTCCATCCAGGCCGAACAGTACAATACAGCATCAAACCGATTTGAAAACTTTATCAAAAATATTAAAAAATGAGCAAGACCCTAAAAATATATATCGGTATATTGGTCCTGCTGTTTTCGGTGGCCATTATTTTTGAAATGAACAGGCCAAAACCCATTGACTGGAGCCCTACTTTTAACGAAAAACACACCATTCCATATGGATTAAAAGTTTTTTATCAAGAATTGCCCGCTATTTTTTCAGGCGACAGCATTACGAACATAAAAGTAACCGCTTTTGAGTTTTTTGACAATTATTACAATTGGGCAGATTCTACATACACCATCAATGGGAATTATTTAAAAATAGACCAGTCGCTTGACATTGACAATACTTCTTATGATGAAATTTTAAGTTTTGTGGCAAAGGGAAATACGGCATTTATTTCAACTGAAACATTTCCGCAACTATTAAAAGACAGCCTTCATTTTAAAACAGCAAATAAATTCGATTTCAAGGGAGATGCTCTTTTTACCTTGTCCAACAATGCTTTTAAAAACGACTCCTTAAAAACAGAAAAAGGGTTGAGCAATATTTATTTTGAAGAATTGGACAGTGCCAATACTACCGTTTTAGGCTACCAGCACTTTAAGAAAGACCATATAAATTTTGTAAAAATAAAGTATAAAAAAGGTACCGTACTCTTGCATACACAACCCTATTTGTTTACCAATTATTACCTATTGAGAAAAAATAACTACAAATACGTAGAAGACCTTTTATCGTATATACCAGAAGGCACGGTATATTTTGACACGCAGAACAAATATGGCGCAGAAACAATATCTTCATCGTCATTGCGGTATGTTTTTAGTCAAAAATCCTTAAAATGGGCCTGGTTGCTGGCGCTTTTGTTCGTAACCACTTTTATGCTCTTTAATGCCAAAAGAAGGCAACGGATTATTAAAATTATAAAACCATTGTCCAATACCACCGTGCAGTTTACCAAAACAGTGGCCAACTTGTATTACGAAACCAAGGACCACAGCAATATAATAGATAAAAAAATAACGTATTTTTTAGAAAAAATAAGGAGCGATTATCATTTGGATACACAAGTACTCAACGATGTATTTATAAAACAGCTATCAAAAAAATCGGGAACCGATATTACAAAAATAAAGCAATTAACAAACTTCATTGTATTTTTAAAATCCAAAGACACGCATACGCCTCAAAATGTAATCGACCTAAATAAACATATTGAAGAATTTTATCAGAAAAAATAAAAAACATGGATATATCAATGGATAATCAACCGGAAAACCAAGACCCGCAAAAGAGCAGCGACGACCTGTCTTTTCAAAACAGGGTCGACCTAAGCGAGCTTCAACAGTCTGTAGACCAAATAAAAAAGGAACTTGGAAAAGTAATCGTTGGCCAAAAAAACATGATAGACATGTTGTTGACCGCCCTTTTGGCAAACGGACATGTTTTAATTGAAGGGGTGCCCGGAATAGCAAAAACCATTACGGCAAAATTATTGGCAAAAACACTTACTGTAGATTTTGGCAGGATTCAATTTACACCAGACCTTATGCCTTCGGATATATTGGGGACTTCTATTTTTGATTTAAAAAAATCGGAATTCGAATTTAAAAAAGGACCCGTTTTTACCAATATGTTGCTTATAGACGAGATTAACCGGGCCCCGGCAAAAACACAGGCCGCCCTTTTTGAAGTAATGGAAGAAAAACAAATTACCATTGACGGGCAACGTTACCTGTTACCGCCGCCATTTATGGTATTGGCTACGCAAAACCCAATAGAACAAGAAGGTACCTACCGTTTGCCAGAAGCCCAATTGGACCGTTTTTTGTTTAAAATAGATATTGATTATCCTTCTTTGGAAGAAGAAATTGAAATTATCGAGAGGGAGCACGAACTAAAGGAAAATAAAAAAATCGATAAGGTTACCCCTTTTCTTTCTTCGGAAGCCGTGGTTAAATATCAAAAAATTGTAAACGATATTATTGTTGAACCGCATTTAATAAAATACATTGCACAGCTTGTCAACAATACCCGGAACAATGAATTTTTATACATGGGGGCCTCGCCAAGAGCATCAATTGCCATTTTAAAAGCTTCTAAAGCTTATGCCGCCATAAACGGAAGGGATTTTGTTACCCCAGAGGACATTAAGGCCGTTGCGCTTTCTGTAATTCAGCATAGAATTATTATTACCCCCGAAAAGGAAATGGAAGGGATTACGGCCAAGCAAATTGTAGGGCAGATTATTCAAGCAATTGAAATCCCGAGGTAATCTCGTTAATTGATGAATAGTTAAGTGTTATTAGTAAAAATGGAAGAGAGAAAAAGGAAAAGAAAATCGTTAATTATTAATTGTTAATTGATGTTAGTGAAGCTAGCCTTAAACTCTCAACTCTCAACTCTAAAACAAACAAAACATTGAAATTTATAAAATCCCTATACATAGAAAACCGGTTTTATTATCTCGCAAGTGCTATTGTGGTGATGTTTATATTGAGTTTTGTTGTGCCATGGCTTTTCTTTATTTCGCAAATTGCACTGTTTGCATTAGGAGCTTTCTTTTTGTTGGATATATTGATTCTTTTCTTTGTTAAAAAAGGGCTGGTAGCACACAGGGAAACCCCGGACAAGTTTTCAAACGGAGATGAGAACGTTATTTTAGTCCATCTGGAAAACCGGTATAATTTTCTTATAAAAACAATTATTATTGATGAGATCCCCGAACAATTTCAGCTTAGGAATTTTAAACTATCCAAGAGCTTAAAGCCACACGAATTACAAACTTTTCAATATAAATTAAGGCCTACACAACGTGGCGAATACCATTTTGGGTACTTAAATGTGTATGTAATGAGTTTTATGATGCTGGTGAGCAAGCGTTATAAATACAACAATAAGGCTATGGTACCCACTTATCCGGCCTTTCTTCAACTTAAAAAATACGATTTGTTGGCCATTTCCAACAACCTGCATATGTACGGTATTAAAAAAATGCGCAGGATCGGGCATACCATGGAGTTTGAGCAAATTAAGGAATATGTTCAGGGAGACGATATTAGGACCATAAACTGGAAGGCCACCGCTAAGAAAAACCAGTTAATGGTTAACCAGTTCCAAGACGAAAAATCGCAGCCCGTCTATTCCGTTATCGATAAAGGACGGGTCATGAAAATGCCCTTTAACGGCCTAAGCCTACTGGATTATGCCATTAACGCCACCCTTATAATTAGCAATGTTGTATTAAAAAAACATGACAAGGCTGGCATGTTTACATTTTCGAAAAAAGTGGAGAACACAGTGGTTGCAGAACGCCGTAATAGCCAAATGACACTCATTCTGGAAACGCTTTACAATGTTGAAACAGATTTTTTTGAAAGTGATTTTGGCAGACTTTATGCAGATGTAAAAACTCACATCAACCAAAGAAGCTTAATGTTTCTATATACCAATTTTGAAACACTGGACGCCCTTCACCGGCAACTTCCTTATTTAAAAGCTATAGCCAAAAACCATTTGTTGGTGGTTGTTTTCTTTAAAAATACTGAACTCGACCAGCTCATTAATAAAAAAACGCATATTATTGAAGAAATTTACGACAAAGTAATTGCCGAAAAGTTTGCTTTTGAAAAGAGGTTAATTGTAAACGAGCTAAAAAAATACGGTATCTACTCCATTCTCACCACTCCAGAAAACCTTACCATAGACACCATTAATAAATACCTGGAAATAAAAGCCCGCGGACTTATCTAAAAATATACAGCTCATCATAAAAAAATAACAACTCGGTAATTAAAAATAGCATCAAGGCTTTTCATTTAAGTTCTTTGAGACATCAATTAATCTAAAAAGAATTACATTATGAAAACACTCGCTTTATTTTTTGCGTTCATCACTTTACATACATTGAACGCCCAACAAACTCCAAAGGATACCTCTGGAATTACTATAGATGTGGTAATAGAAAACATAACCAATAACAACGGTAAAGTGCTTTTATCATTAAACACCAAAGATACGTTCATGAAAGGTATGGGCATTATGAACCTCCAAAGTGATATTAAAGACGGAAAGATCCATGTTCAGTTTACAAATGTACAGCCCGGAGAATATGCAATTGTGGCGTTACACGATGAAAATAACAACAAACGTATGGATTTTGACACCGGGGGAATGCCCATGGAAAGTTATGGCATGTCCAACAATGAAATGACATACGGACCGCCACAATTTAGCGATGCTAAGTTTATTGTTGAAAATAAGGACCTTGCGTTAAACATCCGTTTCTAAGTTTATAATTAGGTTTTTAAATGATTTACAACTGCAACTATAAAATTTTCTAATAGTTTTGTACTTTTGTGCCCAAAATTATAAAGAATGACCATTACCCAATTACAGTACGTTCTTGCAGTTGCAGAACATCAAAACTTTACACATGCCGCAGAAAAAAGCTTTGTTACACAGCCTACGCTTAGTATGCAAATACAAAAGCTTGAGGACGAATTGGACATATTGATTTTCGACCGGGGCAAAAAACCCATCCAATTAACGGCTGTTGGCCAAAAAATAGTTGAGCAGGCCAGAAATATTGTTAATGAATCTTATAGAATTCAAGACATTGTAGACCAAGAAAAAGGGTATATTGGCGGCGAATACCGCTTAGGCATTATACCAACGGTGATGCCAACAATTTTACCATTGTTTTTAAAGAATTTTGTAAAAAAATACCCAAAGGTAAATCTTAAAATAGAGGAACAAAACACGCAAACCCTTATTGAAAAACTAGAAGACGGGCATTTGGATGCGGCCATAGCAGCCACCCCTCTGGACAATGAAAACATTAAGGAACGGGTACTATATTACGAACCCTTTGTTGCTTATGTTCCTGATAACCATAGGCTGAACCAATTAAAAAAGGTAAAAGTTGGAGATCTGGACATTGATGATATTTTACTGCTTGAAGACGGACATTGCTTTAGGGACGGCGTCATTAACCTTTGCAAGTCTAAAAAAGGTTTCAAGGAAGATAAATTTCAATTGGAGAGCGGCAGTTTTGAAACCATGATGAAGTTAGCCGATGAAGGCTTGGGAATGACATTGTTGCCCTATTTACATACGCTTGATATAAGTGAAACCCAAAAAATGCACCTGCGTTATTTTGAAGAGCCCAACCCCGCAAGGGAAGTAAGTTTAATTTACCACAAAAGTGAATTAAAAATGCATATTACCGAGGCATTAAAAGATATTATTTCAGGCGTTGTAAGAGGAGCTATTGCTTTTCAAAATGTAAAAATTATCAGTCCGATACATAAAAAGTAATGGAAATTGAAAAATGAGCCCGTATACGAAAAAGAGGCTGTCTTACTTAGACAGCCTCTTTTATTTTTTTTATTGTTTGAAATAAATTAAACATTTAGAAAGTTCGGGTTTTCCCTGAATGTAAAAATTAAGCCAAATTCTTAATTCATCCAATTCGTAAGGTAGTAACCTTTTGGCGGCTTTTTCCAGTTCTCTACAAAAAAGTTTAGGATCGAAACTCACCTTTTGCAACACCGTTTTGGTGTACTCAAACATAGCTCTTGCCATTTTAATTCAAGTTTAAATTTTTAGGTTGGTTTAAAGTTAACGCTATAATTTAAGCAAAATTGTTGGATAAGCGTTAAAATAAATTTTCATTTGTTAAATTTACTCACTCGCAATCTCAAGTACAGGTTAGGCATTCCCAATCTCAGATAGTTCTTCATAATTGCCAATAGTCTTAGGGTTGGGGCCATATTCATTTCCGCCGGGGTTTCCTTCGGCAAATAAAAGCCAAAAACCATACAGAGGTATTAATTGGTACCATCCACTGTTTCCGAGGTCATGGCAGCGTTTTGTGTTTTGCGCTATATTAAACCATGCTACCGGAATGTAGAAAACCCAAAACAATAAACTTATGCCTGTAGCATCTGTTTTAATTAAGGTGACTAATAAAGAGGTTATAAAAATTGACAAGAAATAGCCAAAGACAGCTATTATTACACTTAATCCATATTCGGTCCTGCGAATTCTTCCATGGAAGGAAAAGGGGTTTTTAAACATTAGTAATAAGATTTAGGTTGATACCAAATATAAAAAAATATATTACATACCGAATATTTTTCCGACGAATGGTTAGTATTTTTCCTGCAAATTAAAAATATCGTTACATTATCCTCATTTTTTTATTAATTTTCATTTTTAAACTATTTGCATCAAATGAAAAAAAACCTCCTTCTCTTTCTTAGCATTGTTACAATTGGTTGCGCTTCCCATAAAAAACTTGTTAAAACGACCACCGATAAGCTTGAAACCGACTTTTTTAAAAATCAGTTTACTGGCTTTTTTGTTTATAACCCTAAGTCTGGCGATACTATTTTTAATTACAATGGCGAAAAGTATTTTACCCCGGCCAGCAATACCAAAATATTTACACTCTATACGGCCCATACTTTATTGCCAGAAAATCTTCCTGTATTAAAATACATAGTAAAAAATGGGCAACTATATATCGAGGGACTCGGAAACCCCACCACTTTACACCCTTATGTAAAGGACAGTTCGCTAGTTAAGTTTTTAAAAAACCAGAACAATATCAAGCTTTATTACAATAATATTACCGACCACCGCTACGGACCGGGATGGTCCTGGGACGACTTTGATGCTTATTATGCCCCAGAAAGAAACCCTTTGCCACTATATGGCAATGTAGTTACCTTGGCACAGACCGACTCGCTATATGCCTCGCCGTTACTATTTAAGGATAGCGTAACCCTAGCCAAGACCAAGTACCAAAGAGCTATGAAAAACAACCATTTTTATATTGACCCAGAAGAAAAAGACACTATTGAGATTCCCTTTATAACCGACAACCTTACCACGAAACATATATTGGAAAACATTGTTGAAAAGCCTATAGCTATTACAAACGAATTTCCTAAAGGGGGAAAAACCACTTTATACGGTATAAAAGCAGATACGGTTTATAAAAGAATGATGCACATAAGCGATAACTTTATTGCCGAACAATTGTTAATTCTTTCATCTTCTATGCTAAGCGATACTTTAAGCAGCAATAAGGCAAGAGATTATATATTGGATAATGAACTTTCGGGCATACCACAAAATCCAAGGTGGGTAGATGGTTCTGGCTTGTCAAGGTATAATTTGTTTACACCGCAATCCATGGTATTTGTACTTAATAAACTATACAAAGAAATACCGACCGACATTTTATTTGATATTTTTCCAACGGGAGGGGAAACCGGAACGATTAAAAATTATTTTAAGGGAAACCCAACACCATATATCCATGCAAAAACGGGCACGTTGAGCAATAATTATTGTTTAAGCGGTTATTTAAAAACCAAATCGGGAGAAACGCTTATTTTTAGTTTTATGAACAATCATTACAGAGGCGGCAGTACCGATGTAAAAAAACATATGACCCCTTTATTGGAATGGATTCGCGACAATTATTAAAATTAAAATCTATTATCGCCATCCAGCATATCTCCCAGACCTCCTAAAATACTGCCTTCTCCTTTATTTTTGCCTCTTTGTTGTGGTGCGGCTGCAAAAACACGACTTGCCAGCCTACTAAATGGCAACGATTGGATATAAACCACTCCCGGGCCGCGTAAAGTTGCATAAAACAGCCCTTCGCCACCGAACACCGTATTTTTAATGCCCCCAACAAATTCTATGTTATAATCCACGTCTTTTGTAAAGCCAACAATACAACCCGTATCTACTTTTAAAACCTCGCCTGGAGCCAGTTCTTTTCTGGCCAATGTACCACCAGCATGAACAAAAGCCATTCCGTCCCCTTCCAATTTTTGCATTATAAAGCCTTCGCCACCAAAAAAACCGCGCCCTAATCTTCTTGAAAATTCTACCCCGATGGAGACTCCTTTTGCAGCACATAAAAAAGCATCTTTTTGGCAAATAAATTTACCTTGGTACCTCGTAAGGTCTATAGGCACTATTTTTCCTGGGTATGGAGAGGCAAAACTCACCTTTCGTTTGGCAATATCGGTATTCAAAAAAGCGGTCATAAAAAGACTTTCCCCTGTCAACAAGCGCTTTCCCGCAGAGAACAGTTTACCCAAAACCCCGCGCTCTTGGTTAGAGCCATCACCAAAAATAGTATCCATTTGCAAACCACTGTCCATCATCATAAAACTTCCTGCTTCTGCAACAACGGCTTCTTGTGGATCCAATTCTATTTCCACATATTGCATTTCTTCGCCATATATTTGGTAATCTATTTCATGTGCTATCATAATAAAATATGTATTAATTGATTTATTGGGTTAGTAGTACAATTTATTAAAATGTTACATAAAAAAATAAATCAATTGTACAGTTTTCTAAAAGCTAGGGGCGAAAGTTTTGTCTTGCTCTTAAAAAGCCTGCTAAACGATTGAGAATGCTCAAAGCCCAAGGTATAAGCTATTTCACTAACCGACAAACCCGTTGTTGAAAGTTTTTCCTTGGCCTTTTCTATTAATTTTTCATGGATATGTTGTTGAGCATTCAACCCGGTAAGGGTTTTTAACATGCTACTTAAATAATTTGGCGACATGTGCAATTGTTCGGCGGCATCATGCACGGTTGGAAGTCCTTTTTCCATAATTTCTTCCTTGTCAAAATAACCCGACAATAAATCTTCCATTTGACTTAAAACCCTGTTATTGGAAATGTTACGCGTTATAAACTGCCGTTGGTAATAACGCTCGGCATAATTCAACAAGACTTCAATTTGGGAAACAATAATGTTCTGGCTGAATTTATCTATGCTCGATCTATATTCTCTTTGGATGTTCTTGAGAATGCCAATCATCATATGTTCTTCCTTTTCTGACATAAACAGTGCCTCATTTACAGCATAACCAAAAAAATCATAGTTTTTAATCTTTCTGGCCAAAGAGGTATTCCATAAAAAATCAGGGTGGATCAATAAAAGCCATCCCGTTGCCTTAACCGGAGAGCTTTGGTCGAGTTCTACATGTAATACCTGTTGTGGAGCTATAAACGACAGGATTCCTTCATCAAAATCGTACTCCTGTTGCCCATACCTTAGTTTTCCCCTTACATTTCTTTTTAGCCCGATGGAATAATAATTTTGAGTCCACCGTATTTCCCGAAGATCCAAAGGGTAGCGTAAGTTGCCATAATTCACCAAGCTCACCAACGGATGCTCCGGTTTTGGCAAGCTTACAAACTGATGATAGTTGCTAATGGTTTTGAATTTATACATTTTCATCTTCTTTTGTAAATTTAACAATCAATTTGCTTTCAGAAAAGCCATAAACCCGTGAAATAACATTCCGTTTTTAATTTCCCCCTCGGCCGTAAAACCAGAGTCGTCAATATAATCTATTCTATTCCCGGTAACGCGGTATGTGCCTTGAAATACTTTTTTTTCTGTTCCCCTTGCCTGCTCATAGCGGTAATTGGGAAATAATTCGTGTAAGATATCACCTTCCCTGGTAATCCAGGTTCCAATATAATCTTTTGTTTCTTCTATGGTCTTTGTTTGAAATTTGTTCATAATGTTAATTTTTAAATATGGTTGATCTAAAAAATTAATGTGATGCATTAAAAAAGATACCCTAAATAGAAAAGGCCATTTGAACATGGGTTCAAACATACTTTTTTAACGATCGTAAGCTGTGGCTGTTGCCAAAGCCTGATATGCCGTCATGTCTTTTTGGACCTGCTCCAGTTTTGCATGAGCCATATCATAAGAATCCTGCCCTAAAAACAAATGTTGTGGCGGATTTCCATTCTCTGCCACCTCAATAAGTACAGTGGCAGCCTTTTCGGGGTCTCCTAACTGGTTCCCTTGTATTTCGTTTATATGTTTTAACTCCAATTCTCTGGCCTCTGTATAATCGCTTATCGGTTTTTTAGGGCGACTTAAAGAATTCTTTTGCAGAAAATTTGTCCTAAAATATCCGGGATAAACAATGGTTGCACTAATCCCAAAAGATTTAACCTCTGCCGCCAAAGCTTCTGTAAAACCTACAACGGCATATTTTGTGGCACAATAAATTCCCCAGCCCGGAAACGTCCCTATAAATCCAGCTATGGAAGAAATATTAAATATGCTGCCGCCTTTATTGGCACGTAAATGTGGCATGGCATTGCGTATAACGTTTAAGCAACCAAATACGTTTACCTCGAAATTTTGTCGTACCTCGCGGTCGGTTAATTCTTCCAATGTGCCTATTTGCCCATAACCGGCATTGTTTACAATTACGTCTATCTTCCCAAATTTTTGGACAATATTATTAATTGCCGATAAAACACTTTGCTCGCTCAATAAATCTACCTGAAGAGGTAAAAAGTTATTGTCCTCCCCTACTGCACTTAGCAGGGCTTCTTTATTTCTTGAAGTAGCCGCTACCTTATAGCCCTTGTTCAGTAATTTTTGCACTAGGACCAACCCCAATCCTTTTGATGCCCCGGTTACTAACCATACTTTTTCGTTGTTCATAGCTCTATATTTTTAATTTTTTAAAAAATGATACACTACAAAGTTCTATGGATTCTTGCATCCATATGTAACCAAATCAATGATTGTTGTAACAGAATTTATGTTTTGCTTTTTTTAAGGTGAAGTTGGAGCCTCTGTCCATTCCATAAACTAAACAATAATACTTGATGACGATTGCATTAAAAAAAACATCGAAAGCGTTAATAATGACCAATCTTAAACTATAAATTGTTAATAAATATGGAAATTTTGTTATATCTTTAAAACACTGAATTTAAACGATTTACAATTCCATAAAAATTAAAATAAAAAGAGTATTAATATAAAAACTTTTTTATTATGCAGACATTAAAATTGTATTCAACAATAATTTGTTTATTTATAACATTTATAGGCTTTTCGCAAAGCGAGAAAGACCAAAAAATTATATCTGATGCCGAAACGGCTAGGCAAGACCTACAAAAAACAGATAGTGGCCTTGAACATTTTTTTGACAATGCCTCTGGGTACGTTATCTTCCCAAATGTTGGCGAAGGAGCCTTTATTGTAGGGGGAGCCTCTGGAAATGGTGTAGTTTATGAAAATGGTGCCGCCGTGGGAATGGCGAGCCTTAAAAAAATAGATGTGGGGCTTCAGGCCGGTGGCCAGGAGATTACCGAGATTATATTTTTTGAAACCGAAGATGCCCTTAACGAATTTAAACAAGGGGTTTATAAGTTTTCTGCTGAAGCTTCGGCAATAGCTGTAAAAAAAGGAGCTGCCAAAAATGCCAATTACAACGACGGGGTTGCTGTATTTACAAAACCTAAAAAAGGGCTAATGGCAGATTTATCGGTAGGTGGCCAGAAATTCAAGTATAAGCCATTTGAATGATAAACAGCGTACAAATAAATTGATATCTAATAGAAGCCGTCTCATTTCACAGAATGGGGCGGTTTTTTAATTTGGTGTCTTTGACCTCTTAATTTTCTATTTTGGTGAAGGGATAAATTTTCCAAGTGGCCCTATGCCGCTTTTTTGCGCATA
>NZ_JAQSVC010000021.1 GCF_029603165.1 Galbibacter pacificus | reverse complement strand
GAAGCCGTCTCATTTCACAGAATGGGGCGGTTTTTTAATTTGGTGTCTTTGACCTCTTAATTTTCTATTTTGGTGAAGGGATAAATTTTCCAAGTGGCCCTATGCCGCTTTTTTGCGCATATTATGGGCCAATGCGTGCAATCCGAACTCCAATTCCACCTTTTTGATTCCTTTATGGGTAAATCGTTTGAAGTTACGGTTCGATTTGATATGACCGAACACCGGTTCCACATCCGCGGTCCGTCTTTTTCGCCTTTCTATGCCCTCTTCGCTGGTGAGCCTTTTCCTGACGGCCTCTTTGTGACGTTCCAGTTGGTGGTTGCGCTCTACTTTTCGGTTGTATTTTGACTTATGGCACATTCCGCGCAGTGAGCAGCCCTGGCAGTTCCTGGCCTGGTAAATACTGGTTGTTTGCCGGTAACCGGATTTGGTGGTCCTTTTCTGATCGTGTGTTCGCTCCATATGCTGTCCCATCGGGCATACGTAATAGTCACCTTCCGCATTATAGTGTAGGTTATTTCTGTTAAAATCGTCCTTTCCATTTTTCTTTTTCTTGGATTTGTAGCTCTGTTCCTCTTT
>NZ_JAQSVC010000020.1 GCF_029603165.1 Galbibacter pacificus | reverse complement strand
CTGCCAAAGGAAAATTTAGTGTTGAGCGTGGAAGGGACCTATAAGATCAGCAATAATCTTGACGTGTTCGCCGAATATGCCTCAAGTGCCCTTACACAGGATTTACGGGCTCAGGATGGGAGCGGTGGCAAAGGCGGCCTTGCAGGTTTGTTGTTCAACGGTAAAACGTCTACCGAATATCATACGGCATTACGGGCCGGTATGAACTATACGTTCGACCAATCCTCCGTAGGGGTCGCCTACGAGCGTATCGACCCCGGGTACGAAACTTTAGGGTCTTATTATTTCAACAACGATTTTGAAAATATCACCCTCAACGGGGCAACGGCGCTCTTGGACAACCTTTTGAACCTTACGTTTAACGTTGGGTACCAAAGGGACGATTTAAACAACAAAAAAGACAATGCCACTAGCCGAATGGTGGGGTCGGTGAACGCAACGGCCAATGTGAACGAGCGATTGAGCATTACCGGATCGTACTCCAATTTCAGGACCTTTACCAATGTAAAGGTGAACCAGTTTGACAATATCAACGACGATAGTTTGTTGGATAACAACCTGGATACCCTTGATTACAAACAGCTCTCGCAAACGGCCATGCTGGGGATAAACTATGTAATATCCCAAAAAGAGAACCTGCAGCAAA
>NZ_JAQSVC010000001.1 GCF_029603165.1 Galbibacter pacificus | reverse complement strand
TATATCAATGAACTCTTCTTCTCTGTCCCTGTACCTTGAAAAGTTTTCGTTTTCAAAGCGGGTGCAAAAGTAATGCGTTTTTTGTTACCCGCAAACTTTTCCGGATCTTTTTTTTGAAAAACTTTCCGCTTTCCCTTAAAACCCCCCGGAGCACCAATAACAAATGAACTTCCGCCTGTCCCGGACAGCCAACGGCCGTCCCTCAAAGCGGGTGCAAATATAGAAACTATTTCTCTTCCTTTCCAAATGTTTTTTCAACTTTAATAAACATTTTTTTATTACACGCTGATTATCAATCATGTTAAATAAAAAAAAATTTCATTATTATATATAATTACATCTTCAGTCTTAAAAAAACAACTGTAAAGTTTAAAATTCATCCAAAACAAAAGTGGACTTTTAGGTGAATTTCAAAGAAAAGGGTAGCTAATTTAAACAAAAATAATTAATCCCACAACTATAAAATTGTAAATCAGTAAGTTAATCTTTTTTGTCTTCGAAGGAGATATTTTTATTTTGGTCCCGCCACTGATTGGAGAGCTCGTCGTAATCGAAATTGAGCGCGGTTTCCTGTCTTTCTAGTTTACCACCGGCAAAGGCCCTTTGCAGGATGTCTTCAATTAAATAATCTTCGTGGACAGATTCGGGATGATACTCCCTTTTTAAATCGATATCAAACATTTTGGCGGTCGTGTTGTACCAAAAGGCCCTCCATCCGCTCCGGAGCTCTTTGACCAGATTGAAAGTTGTTATGCCAGTTTGCCTGTGTATCAACTTTACCAATATCTGCCCTTCGGTTCGGGTGAGCTTTTTTAGTTCGGCCGAAAATTCGTCCTCGATATAACGCTGTATGATTTTTGTGTACTGCCTTCTTTTGGATTTTGACTTAACCCTGTCCAACCTTTCGGTTAGTTCTGTTAGTCTTTCGGCGGCCAGCTTGGCATATGGATATACTTTTATGGTTTTTCGCTTTAGTATGTAATAACGTACTTTGTCTTTATAGGAGGCAAACTTTAAATTTTGAAAAAGATATACAGGATCGAGTTCAATGGTTTTTTTGGGAACTGAATCTCCTTCAAAGAAATAGTATTCCACTTCCGTAGAGTCTGCCGGCGAATTGGAAAGCGTGTCCTTTTGGACAACCTGAGACCAACCAATAGCAAAATGAAAGATACATAGTATTAATAAAAAGCTTTTAAACAAAATTGTGTATTTATAGCATTCAAAAATAGCAAATAACTTGTGCATACATATGGAACGCATTTAAACTTTTTTCAACTAGCCGGATTGACGTTCATGCGGGTTGGCTAAAAATCATCATTTATCCCAAATTTTAGTCTTTTTTGATTTACGGTACTATTCTTTAACGAAAAAATCTTCATTTAGCATAAAAAACATTTTTCAGTTTCATATAAAAAAATTATCCGTGTTCATTAAATCTATATGAATATTAGTATTTTCGTGGACTAAAATATATATGACATATGGCGAAAAAGAATATAATAAACGACAAATCTATTCAATTCCTAGAAAAATATTTAAACAATGCCTCCCCGACCGGGTATGAATGGGAGGGCCAAAAAATATGGATGGATTATCTAAAACCGTATGTAGATACTTTTATAACCGACACCTATGGCACTGCCGTTGGGGTTATTAACCCCGATGCCAAATATAAGGTTGTAATTGAAGGCCATTCTGATGAAATTTCATGGTATGTAAACTATATAACCGATAACGGACTTATATATGTAATTAGGAATGGCGGGAGCGACCACCAGATAGCGCCTTCAAAAGTGGTTAACATCCACACAAAAAAGGGTATTGTAAAAGGTGTGTTTGGCTGGCCCGCAATCCATACACGGAGCAACGATAAGGAAGAAAGCCCTAAGCTGGACAATATTTTTATTGATATTGGGGCAAAAGACAAGGAAGAAGTTGAAAAAATGGGAGTTCATGTAGGATGTGTTATTACCTATCCAGACGAGTTTTTTGTTTTGAACAAAGACAAGTTTGTTTGCCGTGCCATTGACAACCGGGCAGGTGGTTTTATGATTGCCGAAGTTGCCAGGTTATTGCACGAAAACAAGCAAGAACTTCCTTTTGGCTTATATATTACCAATTCCGTTCAGGAAGAAATAGGCTTGCGCGGGGCTGAAATGATAACACAAACCATTAAGCCAAACGTTGCCATTGTTACCGATGTTTGCCACGATACCACGACACCTATGATAGAAAAGAAAAAACAAGGGCATACCGAAATTGGCAAAGGCCCGGTTATTTCTTATGCGCCAGCTGTACAAAACAAGCTACGCGAACTGATAATTGAAACTGCCGAAGAAAAGAAAATACCTTTTCAGCGCATGGCAGCATCGAGGTTTACGGGTACCGACACCGATGCCTTTGCCTACAGCAATGGCGGTGTTGCCTCGGCTTTGATATCGCTTCCGTTGCGTTATATGCACACTACGGTTGAAACCGTGCACAAAGACGATGTTGAAAATGTTATCAAATTAATTTATGAAACATTGTTGAAAATAAAACCAGAAGAAACTTTTAGTTATTTTGACTAAATTTTAAAACAATATACCCTCTTGGACGAACTGGTAGACATATTGGACAGCAAAGGAAACAGTACCGGAAAAGTAATGTTAAAATCGGAAGCCCATAAAAAGGGGCTTTTCCACCCTACTATCCATGCATGGTTGTACACAAAAAAAGGAGAAGTTTTAATTCAACAACGTGTTGCCAGTAAAAAAACATACCCAAACAAATGGGACGTTTCTGTAGCGGGGCATATTGGAGCCGGCGAAGCACCAGCCAAATCGGCCATAAGGGAAATCGAGGAGGAAATAGGTTTAAAAGTAACCGCTAACGACTTGGAGAAGATTGGCGTTTACCGATCGGCGGTGGTGCACAATAAAGATATTATCGATTGCGAATTTCATCATATTTACCTTATTGAACTTACCGTTCCCGAAAGCAAGCTTAAAATTCAGGAAAGCGAGGTAGCCGATATAAAACTTATTAATATCGATGTTTATTTGGGTGCTTTAAAAGAACCCACGCTCCTAAAAGATTATGTGCCGCATCTGCCGGATTATTTAGACTTGGTATTTTCTTCCGTCAGAAAAAAACTTATATAAAAGACAAAGCCCCTGAAAAAATCAGGGGCTTTTGTTTAAATTAGCTGTAAGAATATATTTCAAAATGAAAAATACCATTGCAGAACGTATTGCCGATTTTTTAAAGCGCTTTCCCCCTTTCGATTTGTTAAAGCCGCATCAGTTATTAGATATATCCCGGGAAGTAAAAGTAGTATATGTCCAAAAAGGAGATACCATATTTAATCAAGGAGACGAAGGCCATTCTCAATTTTATGTAGTTCAGAAAGGCGCTGTTGCAATCCAGAGAAAAGAAAATGGGCAAACCGATACCCTCGACAAATGCGATGAAGGGGATATTTTTGGCCTACGCCCATTGTTTGCTAAGGAAAATTACATGATAAGCGCCAATGCAGAAGAAGAATCCATACTCTATGCCATTCCCATTGAAATATTCCAGCCACTTATTAAAAGAAATTACAGGGTTGGTCAATTTTTAATTGAAAGCTTTGCTTCTAATACACGAAACCCTTATTCGCGTGAGCATCGTGGAAAACTTTATACCGAAAACGAAATTCAGGAAGACAGCGCCCCGGAACTCTTTGAACTACAACCCGTACAATACGTAAAAAACATTATTTCGTGCACAAAAAATACCGCTGTTTCTACGGTTGCCAAATTAATGTCGGCCAAAAACGTAGGTTCTGTTCTTGTGGTCGAAAACGAAATCCCCCTCGGCATTGTAACCGATAAGGATATTAGAAATACCATTGCCGTTGGTATCTACCCCATTGACATTGCCGTTGAAAAAATTATGTCGGCCCCGGTTATCTGTTATGCAAAAGGGTTGACCATTGCACAGGCACAAGTAGCAATGATGAAACATAAAATAAGTCATCTATGCATAACAAAAGACGGCACCCCAAATACCAAAGTACTCGGTATTGTATCTGAACACGATATTATTGTAAGTCAGGGAAACAATCCCGCGGTATTGATTAAAGCCATAGAAAGGGCCAATAAGTCTAAAGTACTTAAGGCCATACACGAAAGGATCATGCATTTACTAAACGGATACCTTCAACAGAACATACCCATGACGCATGTTTCCAAAATTATGTTCGAACTAAACGATGCCACCATTAAACGTGTTATTGAAAGAAGCCTTGAAAAAATAAAAACCCCACCACCGGTCAAATTTGCATGGATGTCGCTGGGCAGCCAAGGACGAAAAGAACAACTCTTGCATACCGACCAAGACAATGCCATTGTTTTTGAAGATGTTCCCGAAAACAAACTGGAAGCTACAAAAGCATATTTTTTGGAATTGGCCAAATTGGTCAATAAGGGCTTGAACAATATTGGTTTCGATTATTGTCCCGCCGATATGATGGCACGGAACCCGAATTATACATTGTCCCTTCAGGAATGGAAAAAACAGTTTACCGAATGGATGACCAGCCCGGGGAATGATGAAATTTTATTGTGCTCCATTTTCTTTGATTATGATATTTCTTATGGTGACGTTTGGCTTACCAACCAAATATCTGATCATATTTTTAAACTGAGCGAGAACAATCAACTGTTCTTAACGGCATTGGCATCGAGCTCCATAAGAAGTGCATCGCCGTTGGGATTTTTCAGACAATTTTTAGTGGAAACAAATGGAGAGTACAAAGATTTTTTCGATTTAAAAAAAAGAGCCATTATGCCAATTACCGATGCCGGAAGGGTGTTAATCCTTCAGCATAAAATAAAAAACATCAACAATACTGCAGAACGCTTTGAGAAACTGGCAGAGCTGGAACCACAGAACCGCGAACTGTACCTATCTTGTTCTTATACCGCAAAGGCGCTTTTAAAATTTAGAACAAAACAAGGGCTCTTACATAATGATACCGGACGTTTTATAGAACTCGACACCCTTTCTAAAGAAGAAAAGATAAAGCTTAAACGTTGTTTTAAAACCATTAACGATGTCCAGGAGCTTATTAAGTTACGATTTAAAATAACCGCATTTTTATGATTTCCTTTTTTAAGAAGAATAAAAATCACCCCGATTTCTGGAAAGATTACGAACGTAAATTTCAGCATAAGCTCCCAGAACTTATACAAGACGTCCGTTTTGTAGTTCTGGACACCGAAACCACGGGTTTTGATTTAAAAAAAGACCGCATCCTTTGCATTGGTGCGGTTAACCTTGAACATAATAATATTGAAATTTCCCGGACATTAGAGCTATATATAGATCAGGAAACTTTTAACCCCGATACGGTGAAAATCCACGGTATTATAAAAAACGAAGATCTGAATACCCTTACGGAAAGGGAAGCGCTTGTAACTTTTTTAAATTATATTGAAAATGCCGTGCTTGTTGCCCACCATGCACAATTCGACATCGCAATGATAAACCATGCCCTAAAACGGTTGGGCCTGCCCAAGTTAAAAAACAAAGTACTCGATACCATGGTACTTTACAGGGCCACGCGGATTAACTCCAACTTAATAGACCAAAACAAGCATTACAGCCTTGACGAAGTTGCCGAAAACCTCAATATTTCCGTAAAGGACAGGCACACTGCCGCTGGCGACGCCATGATTACCGCCATTGCCTTTTTAAAGATTGTAGCCAAGCTGAACAAAAAGGATAAGGGAAAGTTAAAACACCTTCTTCAAGTAAATTAATGTAAAATGGGCATCTCTTCTAAAGAACTGGACAAAATTTTAAACGACCCGGAAAAAGTAGCCAATTTCTGTGACCTTGTTTATGTATATGAAGATCAGCTATCCATTATCCGGAAAAAACAAGGAAAAGGATTTATCTATAAAAAGGGAAACAAAAAACTCACTCATAAAAAAACACTGGAGCGCATAAAAAAATTAGTAATTCCTCCTGCTTGGGAAAACGTAAAAATTGCAACCAATGCCAATGCCCACCTACAGGTTATTGGTGAAGACCAGAAAAAACGAAAACAATATTTATACCACGAATTATGGAATAAAATAAGGAATAGCACCAAATTTTATAAAATGAACGCCTTTGGAAAAGCCTTACCCGTAATTCGGGAAAAAGTAGACAACGATTTAAAGCAAAAAGGACTTCCTAAAAAAAAGGTTCTTGCCCTAATTGTAAGGCTTATGGACGAAACACATATAAGGATCGGTAGCGACCATTATGCCAAGAGCAACAATTCGTACGGGCTGTCTACCATGCGGACCCGGCATTTAAAAACGGTTGACCATAAAATGAAGTTCCATTTTGTGGGGAAAAAAGGAAAAAAGCACCGTATAACCATTAAAAGCAAACGCCTGCAAAGGTTAATCCTTCAATGCAAGGAGATTCCCGGATGGGAACTTTTTCAGTATTATGATGCGGACCAACAGCACCACTCCATAGATTCGGGCATGGTAAATGCCTATATACACGACTTGAGTGGCGACCGCTTTTCTGCCAAGGATTTTAGAACATGGGCAGCCACTACCCTCTTTTTTGAATCTTTATATATGGCAGGTATTGAAGAAGATGAAGCCAAGAACAAAACAAACATTCTACAAGCCTACGATGTTGCTGCCAAAGCATTGGGTAATACAAGAAATGTATGCAAAAAGTATTATATACACCCCGAAATAGTGAGAAAATACAAAACCAATGAAATAGCTTCTTATTTTGAAGGTTTGAACAGAAGGAAAGAACAACCTTACTTTTCTAAAGAAGAGGGCGCCGTTTTAACCATTATTAAAGATTACAAAATAGACCTGGACAACCCTTAACCAATTGCCAAAGCTTTTAAATTCGTGTTTTATCTATTTATTTTTTATTGAAAATAGACGGGTTTACGGGTACTGCACTTAAAGAAACTTTTGAAAAAGTAACGGGCTTGGGGTCTTTTGGCGCAACAATATTTCCCAAAGAATCTTTTGCATACCAAATAATGGTTTTTGGTAGCTTCACCCCACCAATAGCCTGCCAATCGCTATACTTTATAATGTTGGCCTGTTCTTTTCCTTTTTCTTTCTGGTCGAAGTAAGTAACGGTATATGCAAGCCATTCCATTTTATGGGTCTTGGCATTGTAATAAAGGTAATAGTTATCTTTTGATGATGCCCCTACCCCATCTTGGTACGCTATTTTAATACCGGGATATGTTTTTCCCTCCACGGTAATAGGTTGCGTTTCGCTGTATACTATTCCGCTATCTGCCAAAACAAAAGGCATGGCAAAGAAATAAAAAAACAGGTTGTGGTAAAAATCTACGTTCCCTTTAAATGCGGCAGTATCTTTCTCTTTCAACCAAGCGGTTTTTCCATCATATCCCAATGAATATTTAGGAGTTTTAATTAGTGCTTTTCTACTGTTAAGGTCTATGGTATAGGTTTCTTTATCTTTTTTAAAGGAAAGAGTTTTTGCTTTTTTCCACTTATCAAGACCTCCATGTGCCTTTAATACTTCAGTGAAATCTTGTGGATATATATCCATATTTGTTTCTGAAGCCTTTTCTGTATTGCCGTTGCAAGCACAAAGCAATATTGACGTAATTAAAACAAGGTAATGTTTTTGCATGATGGATTAGTTTTCATGCTTAGACGTAGCCCTGATTGTAAAATTACATTTTGTTGGTTGTTGGTTTTTTATTGTTACGCTGTTATGTTTTTGAGAATTGAGGCTTTAGAGTTGCAAAGGTTCAAAGTTCAACAATTAACCATTAACAAATAACCAACCCTCTAATCACTTTCCCCTTTCACTCTTCCCTTTTCCTTAATAACAGTTAACCATTAACTAATAAAGTTTTATGTTTTTAATCCAGTTTGCCATTTATTATCTCTTCTACCACATCGGGGTTGAGCAAGGTACTTGTATCGCCAAGATTGGAGAGATCGTTGGAGGCAATTTTACGCAATATCCTTCGCATTATCTTTCCACTTCTTGTTTTTGGCAATCCGTTTACGAACTGTATTTTATCCAGTTTGGCAATTGGGCCTATGTGTTCGGTTATTTGTTGGTTGATTTCGTTCCTTACGTTGTCGCGGTCGCGGGTTTCGCCTACTTCTTTGAGGGTTACAAAACCGTACAGGGCATTTCCCTTTACATCGTGCGGAAAACCAACAATGGCCGATTCGGCTACGGCAGGGTGCTCGTTAATAGCGCTTTCTATGGGAGCCGTGCCAAGGTTATGGCCCGAAACTATTACCACGTCGTCTACGCGGCCGGTAATCCTGTAATAGCCAACGGCATCGCGAAGGGCCCCATCTCCGGTAAAATACATGTTTTTGTATGCCGAAAAGTAGGTATCCTTATATCGTTCGTGGTTTCCCCATATGGTCCTGGCAATGGACGGCCATGGAAACTTAATGCACAGACGGCCATCTACAAGGTTGCCTTTTACTTCGTTGCCTTCTTCGTCCATTAATGCGGGTTGTATTCCCGGCAAGGGCAATGTAGCATAGGTTGGTATGGTTGGCGTTGCGTATGGTATTGGGGATATCATGATACCGCCCGTTTCGGTCTGCCACCAGGTATCTACAATAGGGCAATTCCCTTTTCCCACATTGTCATTGTACCAGTGCCAGGCTTCTTCGTTTATAGGTTCTCCAACAGAGCCCAATACTTTTAAGGAAGACAGGTTATAGGTTGTTAAAAAGTCAAGGCTCTTTTTTGCTAGGGCCCTTATGGCTGTTGGTGCGGTATAAAACTGATTTACCTTGTGCTTGTCTACAATTTCCCAGAAACGGCCAAAATCGGGATATGAAGGTACGCCTTCGAACATTACGGTTGTGGCCCCATTTGCTAGCGGACCGTAAACAATATAGCTATGTCCGGTTATCCAACCTATATCGGCGGTACACCAATATACATCGTTCTCCCTATATTGGAAAATATTTTTGAAGGTATAGGCCGTATATACCATATACCCCCCGGTAGTATGTACCATTCCTTTGGGCTTCCCGGTAGATCCGGATGTATACAGTATAAACAAGGGGTCTTCGGCATCAACTATTTCGGGTTCACATTGCGGGCTTGCATTATCAAGCAATGGTTGTAACCATTCGTCCCGACCTTCTTTCATATTAATAGCTGCTTTGATACGCTTTGCTACCAAAACCGATGTTATGCTGCTGCACTTTTCCAGTGCCTCGTCTACAATCCCTTTTAGGTCTATGGTCTTGCTCCCTCTAAATGACCCATCGGCCGTAATGACCATTTTACAATCGGCATCGTTTATACGTGTTGCCAAGGCGGTGGATGAAAACCCGGCAAATACTACCGAATGTATGGCCCCTATACGGGCACATGCCAATACCGAAATTGCAAGTTCAGGAATCATTGGTAAGTAGATACAAACGCGGTCGCCTTTTTTTATTCCTTTGGATTTTAACACATTTGCAAACTTACAAACGCGCTCATGCAAGTTGTTGTATGTAATATGTAAAGCTTTTTCGCCGGGGTCGTTGGGTTCCCATATAATAGCGGTTTTATCGCCCCGTGTACGTAAATGCCTGTCTATGCAATTCTCGGTAATATTAAGCTTGGCTCCTTCGAACCATTTTATCTCGGGCTTGGTGAAGTCCCAACTTAATACGTTTTTCCATTTTTTTCGCCATACAAAGTGCTCCTCGGCTACTTCTCCCCAAAAATTTTCGGGTTCGCGAACTGACTTTCTGTAAACTTGAAAATACTCTTCTAAGTGTTTGATGTGGTAATTACTCATAGCAACTAAAGTACTTATTTTTATAAGAACAACCTAATACGAAAACGTTAGATTTACAATGGGCAATGAGGGTTTATCCCCTTTATCCGGTCGTAACTTTTTGGTAATCAACACAAACAATAAGCAACTTGTTTTATTATGCTTTTATAGTAACAAATACGATTTTGTGTTGTTTGTTTGTTTTTTGAAGTTGTTGATATGTAGATTACGGTGTTTTAGCTAAAAAATGGCAGTTGGCAGTTTTGGGTTTGCAGTCGGCAGTTCTGGGTTTGAAGTTGGCACAATGTAAGTGGCAGTTGGAAGTTCTGGGTCTTGGGACGGCAGTTAATTGTTGTTAGGGAAAAGTGATTAGGTGCTAGGGATTAGGGAGGTTAATAGAGAACAAAAACCAAAACTTTAGGCTCTCAACGCTCAACCAGAAAACCTTTTCTTCATTAACTTATTGGCTTGTTGAATCATCGCGTTATGCGACTTCTCCTTCTTCTAAGTGACTGAAAGTCTGGTCTTTATTGGGTTCAAGATTTCAGGTTTTTTGTTGTTGTTGAGAGTTGAGGGTTTAGAGTTGAGAGGTTCAAGGCTCAAACAATTAACAAATAACTAATCCCTTTTCCCTAACAACAATTAACATTCATCATTTAAAAAATAAGTATCTTACAGCCTTTTAGCCTTCAAACACCTCATTTTCGGATAAAATGGAAATCATGTGTTTTATAAGAGATGGGGAAACAGGAAAAAATATCAAATTAGACTAATCAATTAAAGCCTAATATATGTTTAAGTATTTTATTAAACTGAATATGATTATGGGAATGGCCCTATTTTTTATCTCTTGTGCAAGTTCAATGACTCCAATAGAAGTAAACAATACATTGCCTACTTTGACCAAATCAAAACTTATGTCTCAACAACAGGCAGAAGCCGCTATAAAAACAGGTAATTGCAAATACTTGGTCAAAGGAAGAAGTTATATGGCCCCTATTGGACTTACAACAAAAAACGATTTAAAAAACGGTGCTAAAGGAATAGATGAATGGCTGGAAATAGATGGTGGTAATCCTTATGTTCTTACCAGTTATAAATGGATTACCGTAGATGATGATGGTACTACACAACTCCAATTAGAATTTGATACTTTATTGTGTGAATGAGCTGTTCCTAAAAACCATCTTACCACGTATATGGATTTTGAGCATTTTAAAGAATTATAGCTTATAACTATTAGAGTTTTCAGTTAATCGTTTTTCCCGTATTCCTATTCTAATAGCCGTAATTTCCAAAACTACCAACTTTAATAAAGTCGTTTTTTGTGAAGCATCAATATTATAACAAACCCAAACATACACAAATAAAGATCCAAATATCAATTGCCGGAACTGCCTTATTGGTACTATTAATTTCTTTGGCCATTTCCTGGCTTTTGCATTTCTATATTATTGCATTTTTAGCCCTCCCCATTGTAATCTCCATAATAGCTCCTTTTTTTGATGTTCCTTCACTTAAAAAAAGTGGAAAAATTGTTTACTATTCAAGCTTATTTTTAACGGAACAACCCAAAAATAACATCATGAAGGTTCACGGAGGGAGTTTGTTTGATTATGTGTATGTGCTTAATTTTTCGATGAATGGAAAACAACGTACTTCTTTAATTATACAACAGTATTTGGAAGGTCTTTTAAATTTAATTGAACACTACAACAATGGTACTTTAAAGAACTATACCATAAAGGGGACCAGCTATATTATAAATAAAAGGACTGCTAAAAAAATTGGGTTTGACATTGTTGAAACCAATTTTATAGATAGCCTTGTACTTATCTATAATTTCCCAAATATATTGCTCTCTAATTCCATATCCAAGAACAGGTTCTCAATTCCGAAATTGCACAATATTAACACCTATCAAACCGATTTAGAGAAACTAAGCGCTAAAAAAGAATATATATCTGCTTTAAACATACGGCTAAAGAGAAACATATAAACGAAAATGTACAGGTGCAGCTCCCCTTTAAGAACTTCAGTAATGAAAAGATAATTATCGGCTAATCTTATTTCTTAAGATATTCCAATACATTTTGTTCTATGCGCGATTGTATATTGGAAACATCGCCTTTAACAAATTTTTCTCCGGTGATGTTCTCATACAATTCAATATACCTATCGGATACGGAATTGATGTAAGCTTCGTCCATTTCTGGAATTTGTTGTCCTTCCTTTCCCTGAAAGCCATTGCTTATAAGCCATTGACGCACAAACTCTTTGGACAATTGCTTCTGCGGTTCTTCTTTTGCCTGACGTTCTTCATATCCTTCAGCATAAAAATAACGGGAAGAATCGGGGGTATGGATTTCGTCTATCAATACTATTTTTCCATCTTTTGTTTTTCCGAATTCGTATTTTGTATCAACCAGAATGAGTCCTTGTTTTGCGGCTATTTCTGTTCCCCTTTGAAATAAGGCTTTTGTATATTTTTCTAGTGTGCTATAATTTTCCTCGCTAACAATCCCCTTCTTTAAAATAGCTTCACGCGAAATGTCTTCGTCGTGGTCTCCTTGGTCGGCCTTGGTTGAAGGTGTAATTATTGGTTGCTGGAACTTATCGTTTTCTTTCATTCCTTCGGGCATTGTAACTCCGCAAAGCGTGCGCTTTCCTGCTTTGTATTCCCTGGCGGCATGCCCGGATAAGTATCCGCGAATAACCATTTCTACTTTAAAAGGTTCGCATAAATCTCCTATGGCTACATTGGGGTCGGGGGTTGCCATTAACCAATTGGGCACAATATCCTTGGTGGCTTCCATCATTTTAGTGGCAATCTGGTTAAGTATTTGTCCTTTATAGGGTATTCCTTTGGGCATAATTACATCGAAAGCAGAGAGCCTATCGGTAGCAATCATTATTAACAGATTGTTGTTTATATTGTATACTTCCCTTACTTTTCCCTTATATACACTCTTTTGGCCCGGAAAGTTAAAATTGCTACTTGTAATGGTGTTGCTCATGAATATATCTATTGTTTCTTATGGCAAATATAGGTGATATTTTAATTTTTATTTGATAGTTTTTGGTTTGTGTTAGTGGGATGTTATGCTGTTATGTTGTTACGTTGCTATGTTGTTGAGAGTTACAAAGTTGCAAAGGTTCAAAATTCATCTAACAACGATTAACTAGTAGAGCTCTAGTCACTTCGACGAAGGAGAAGTCGCATAAACTAATAAGTCAATAAGTTAATGAGGAAAGGTTTTTTCTAGTTGAGGGTTTAGAGTTTAGAGGCCAGAAGTTCAGAGATTCAAAATTCATCTAACAACGAACATCTAATAACAATCAACGAATAAAGTTCCAGTCACTTCGAAGAAGGAGAAGTCGCATAAAGTAATGAGTATAGGGAGTTTTCTAGTTGAGGGTTGAGAGTTCAGGTTTCAGGTTTTAGGTTTTAGGTTTCAAATATCCCTAACATACAACAATTAACCATTAACAAGTAACTAATCCCTTATCACTATTCACTATTTGAGTTTTTTTCGTTGTTAACTTAATGCTTAATATAACACATGCCTCTGCATTGTATTCTATACATTAGCTACTACAAGCTTTATTAATTTAAAAACGAGTAGTTATCAAACCATTTTATATAACAAAATGTATTTTTAGTATACTTGTAGTAAGTTATGCATCACTATAAACAAATAAAAATCTCATGAAAGCGATTCTATTAAAGGAATATGGTTTACCTAATTTCCTTGAGATTGGGGAAGTTTCAAAACCGATTCCGAAAGACAAGGAAGTATTGGTGAGAATTCACTCAGCATCCATCAATGATTGGGATTGGGGTCTGGTAAGGGGTAGGCCATTTGTAATTCGCTTGGTTCATGGGTTAAAAAAGCCAAAAATAAATATTCCCGGGGCAGACATCTCGGGAAAAATTGAGGCGATTGGCAGTAAAGTGAACTCTTTTAAAATTGGTGATGAAATATACTGTGACCTGTCGGAGTGTGGATTTGGCGGATTTGCCGAATATGTTTGTGTTCCAGAAAAAACAATTTCCAAAAAACCTTCCAATATAAGTTATAACGATGCAGCTGCCCTGCCACATGCCGGACTATTAGCGCTTCAAGGACTTATGCAAAAGGGAAAGGTAAAGTCTGGACAACATATCCTAATCAATGGCGCTGGTGGTGGTGTTGGTAGCTTGGGAATTCAAATCCTGAAATTACATGGAATAAAGGCTACCGGCGTTGACAGTGGTGAAAAACTTAATTTATTGAAATCGATGGGATTTGATAACGTTATGGATTATAAAAAAATTGACTTCACCAATAGTAGCGAAAAATATGACCTTATCCTTGATACAAAATCAAACAGATCCGTATTTAAATATGCGCGCTCCCTCAAGAGAAACGGTACTTATATAACGGTTGGAGGATTGATGTATAGGTTATTCGAAGTATTATTGTTAGGAAAATTGATATCTCTTTTTACAAGCAAAAAGTTAAGTGTGCTCAACCTTAAAACAAACAAGGGCCTAGATCAAATTTCTAACCTTGTGGAAAATGGGCAGATTAAACCAATAATTGATGGTCCTTATGAATTTGATGAAATCCCTATGTTGATTCAATATTTCGGCGAGGGAAGACACCAAGGAAAAATTGTAGTCGAAATTAAAAAATAACACCCCTTGCTAGTGCGAATATCATGCTCATACCGAGCTAATTGATGGTTGGTC
Source organism: Galbibacter pacificus (assembly GCF_029603165.1). Taxonomy (GTDB): domain Bacteria; phylum Bacteroidota; class Bacteroidia; order Flavobacteriales; family Flavobacteriaceae; genus Galbibacter; species Galbibacter pacificus. The sequence continues at coordinate 1,078,061 of NZ_JAQSVC010000001.1, read as the reverse complement.
GTTGTTACACTGTTATGTTGCTGTGTTGTTGAAGGTTGAGAGTCCAGAAGTTCAAAGGTTCCAGATTTCAGATTTCAGGTTTCAGGTTTCAAATATCCCTAACATACAACAATTAACCATTAACAAATAACTAACCCCCTAATCACTTTTCACTCTTCCCTTATCACTAACAACAATTAACAGCTAACCTATGTCCAATTTTATTTTTGTATACGACAGGTATTTGAAGCTCCTTAAACAAAGTTCATAAAACTTTTTACAAAAACATATACAATAGGTATTACTCCTGTTAAGCGTATTAAAATATCTTCTTCAAGGGTTTTGTTATAGATCTCTATCAAGATGTAGATAAGGTATAAAAATGAAATCAATAAAACTCCCAATGAAAAAAACAATAATACAGGGGCCAATATTTCATACCAAGTTCTACAAGCAGAAAACCGGCACCAATTTTCTAAAACATTGCGTAATACAATAGATATAAAAAAGCCACAGCAGATACATATTCCAATCCACTTTGAATATAATATGGACACAAATCTATCTATCATTTTTTTATTGAAAATATAAACCCTTCTATAAAAATACTACAAAAAAAGCTTGTACATTCCAAATACAAGCTTTTTAATTCTTTATTTTTCTGATAAACTACAACATCATCCCGCCAGAAACTTCTATTCGTTGTCCGTTTATCCAGCGGGCTTCTTCGGTACATAAAAAAGCTACTACCCCACCTATGTCCTGAGGCAATCCTACACGGCCCAATGCCGTTACCCCGGCTATTTGTTGGTTCATTTCTTTGTTGTCCCGCACACGGCCTCCGCCAAAGTCGGTTTCAATAGCGCCTGGTGCCACAATATTGGCAGCAATACCCTTTTCTCCCAGTTCCTTGGCCAAATATCTGGTTAACACTTCTACTCCACCTTTCATTGCGGCATATGTGGAAGAACCAGGAAAAGAGAACCTTGCCAATCCCGAAGAAATGTTAATAATGCGGCCGCCTTTGTTTATATAAGGAACTGCTCTTTGTGTTAAAAAGAAAACGCCTTTTAAGTGAATGTTCAACATATCGTCGAACTGTGCTTCGGTGGTTTCGGTAAAAGGTGCATAAAGTGCCGTTCCCGCATTATTGATTAAAAAATCGAAATTAGGGCTTCCGGTATTCTCTTTTAAATGACCGGTAACCTGATTAATAAATGTCTGGAACGTTCCTGTTTTTGAAGTATCCAATTGGTAGGCAATGGCTTTTTGGCCAATTGACTGAATTTCTGCCACAACGGCTCCTGCTTCTTCTTTATTGCCTCTGTAAGTAAGAATAACGTCTATTCCTTTTTTTGCGAGGTTAATGGCCATATCCCGGCCCAAGCCACGGCTACCACCGGTAACCAAAGCCACTTTGTTGTTTTCTGTTTTCATTTGTACTTTTTTTTAAAATTTTTGATAGTACAAAGTTAGGCTATAAACAAGGGGTGTGGTTTGTAAACATCAAAGGATTGTTTGCAAAATTCAAATAAAAAGACTTACGTACGAAAAGTAACAGGGGCTACGGAAGTTTGTCTTTTAAAGAAGTTGGAAAAATGTGCCACTTCTTCAAAACCAAGGCAGTAAGCAATTTCCGAGATGTTCCAATCGGTTTGCTTTAGTAATATTTTTGCTTCTTGTACAATCCTGCTACTAATAATGTCGGTTGTTGTTTTCCCCATATTGTCTTTAAGTACCTTGTTTAAATGGTTTACATGTATGGCCAAACGCTCGGCATATTCCTTGGCAGTACGCAATGTTAATTTTTGTTCGGGCGACTCTATAGGAAACTGGCGTTCTAACAGTTCTATGAACAGGGAAATTATCCGCGCCGAAGCATTTTGGTTGGTATGCAATTGTGTTGCGGGCTGTAGCTTTTGACCTTGATGAACAAGCTCAAGGACATAGTTGCGGAGCAGATCGTATTTATAAACATAACCGGAAGCAATTTCTTCTTTCATTTTGTTGAAAGTCAATGCTAATTGATCTGCCTGCGCATCTTCAATCTCAAAAACGGGATATCCGCCCGACCTGAATATGGGGAGTTCGTCCAAGACTATCCCCGTTATGTTCTTTGCCAAAAATTCATCGGTAAAAACACAAAAAGAGCCCGATTGGTTTTCATCTAAAGGAACCCAATGGTAAGGGACTTTTGGTGTGGCAAAAAGCAATGCGTTTTTTTTAACGTCTATAACCTTATCGGCATATTCCGCCCTATTCTTGCCACGTATTAAACTTATTTTATAGTATGCCCTGCGGTTGTATGGCATGACATTTTTGCGCTTTACCTGCTTTATGGTCTCGGAAATATCGAATACATTAAAATGACCTATTTCCTTGTTGATCCCAGGTGGCAACAAAGTGTCTATTTCCCGACCGGTAAATGCAGCGGCTTCTTTATAAAATTCTTCAAGGGAAGTACTTTTAACAGCTTTCATAACATTTGCAAAATTCAAAGGTACAACAATATAGTTACACCATTATGTTCTTTTTTAATACCCTTAAAACAGATTGCATTATAGTAACCCCAAACAACTTTGTTTCAATCTATGTATTACTTCGTGTATTTCTTCTTCATTATATGCAGCAAAACCAAACCGGATACCGTTATGTCCTATTTTGGCACTATCGTAACGTTGCCAGTTACCAATCTCCAATTCATGCTTTTCCGCCAAAACAACTAGGTCTTCCCATTTATATTTAGCATTTAACACCGCCCAAATGGCCATGCCTCCCTTGGGAATTTCAAAATTAAAATAATCCTTTAATTCTGTTTTCAATAGTGTACAGAATAGGTCCCGACGTTTTTTATATATTTTGAGCGTTTTCTTTAAGTGCCTTTCCATGCCGCCTTCTTTTATAAAATAGGCAAACGCATATTCCAAAAGGGAATCCCCCTGCCTGTCTATAAACCGTCTTAATTTGGCACATTCATCTACAAAAGGTTTGGGGGCAACCAAATACCCTATTCTATAAACCGGTGCCACGGCTTTGCAAACAGAGCCTATGTAAATTACATTTCCGTTTTTATCATGGCTTGCCAATGGCAAAATAGGAGCATGACTATAATTAAAGTCATAATCGTAATCGTCTTCAATAATGGCAAAACCATAAGTTTGAGAAAGATTTAATAGATGTAGCCGCCTTTCTGCCGATAAAGTTACGGTGGTAGGGTGATGGTGGTGCGGGGTAACAAATATAGCTTTTACTGGATGCTTTTTACATAATTCTTCTACGGCTTCGGTTACTATTCCGTTGTGGTCTACCGGAATGCGCAATAATTGTGCACCCCTATTTAAAAAAGTAATGTTTGCTGCAATGTAATTGGTTTCTCCAACTATTATATATTCTTTTTCCTGTAGTAATAACTGTGACAATAGGTATATTCCCATCTGGCTCCCGCGGGTAATCATTACATTGTCTTTAGTACATCGCAGGCCACGTGTTTGGTTTAGGTATTGGGCAAGGGCTTGCCTTAACTCGGGATTTCCGTAAGTGGAATGATATGTAGCATAAGGAATGCTCCTTTTTTTGGCTGCAATACGCCTATAAATTTTAGCAATTTCTGGTAAAGGGGCCAAACGCGCATCGGGTGTGCCATCGTTTATATATAAAAAGTTTTCTTTTTTGTCAAAAACCGGAAAATCAATTCCCGGTTCCTTGTTAAAAGAAAACCCAATGCGCTCCTTATGGACTCCTTTGCTTAAACTTCCCAAAGCCTTTTGTTTTAATATGGGCAAGTCCCGGTGTACAAAAGTTCCCTTTTTTGGAATTGTTTCAACCCAACCCTGTAAAATCAATTCATCATAAGCGGCCACAATAGTCCTTCTATGTACTTGTAATGTTTCTGCAAGCAATCGGCTGCTTGGAAGTTTTGTTTTTGGGGCGATCATACCTTTTTTTATCAACTCAATAAATTGATTTGCAACTTGAAGGTACAATGCTTGTTTGGTATCCTTATCGAGCTTGATTATAGTTTTGTACGGAATCATCTGGACTATCAATTAAATAAAAAGTGGACGAAATAAATGCTCCACAAATCTACTACATTTGACATTAAAAAAGAATACATGAGCTTAAGAACAAAACGCCCGGCATTACTACTTATAGATTTTCAAAAAGCATTTAACGATGAAGCATATTGGGGCGGAAACAGGAATAATAAAGATGCTGAAAAGAATGCCGAAAAGATTTTATTAAAATGGCGGGAGCTCGAGCTTCCCATTTACCATATAAGGCATAGTTCGCAGGAACCAACATCTAAATTACATGTTTCCAGCCCAGGTTTTGAATTTAAAAAGGAAGTTATCCCATTGCCCGATGAAACACTTATAACCAAAAATGTAAACAGTGCCTTTATTGGCACCAATTTAAAACAGATGCTTGACGATATGTGTACAGATACGCTTGTAATTATGGGTTTGACCACCAACCATTGTGTCTCTACAACTACACGTATGGCAGGAAATTATGGCTATAAAACTATTTTAATTAACGATGCAACAGCGGCTTTTGACAGGGTTGGTGTTAATGGTGAAAAGTACGACGCTGCGTTGATACATTTAACCACATTGGCAAACCTAAAAGATGAGTTTGCCGATATTATCTCAACAAAAAAACTTTTAGAAATTATATAAGCAAAAAACATGGCTACCTATCCAAAAACATCTCTAAACAAAGTGCAAAGAGGCGCCAAAAGGGCTTCTTATGATATTGAAACGGTAAACCAAATACTCGACGCCGATTTTATGGGGTATGTGGGTTATGCATACAAAGGGCGTGCAATCTCCTTGCCAATGGCATATGGAAGGGAAAACAATAAAATATACCTGCACGGTTCTTTGAAAAACCGAATGTTACTTACCCTACTCGAAGCCGAAGATATAAGCATGACTGTAATGCATTTGAACGGATTGGTGTTGGCACGGTCTGGATTGCACCATTCTGTAAATTACAGGTCGGCCACCTTATTTGGAAAATTGAAAAAGGTTACAGATTCTCTTGAAAAAGAAAAAGGACTAAAATGTGTAATTGACCAAATGATTCCGGGAAGATGGGAAAATTTACGCCCTATACTTGAAAAAGAACTGAACGGAACCTTGGTAGCCGAAATGGTGATTGAAACGGCTTCGGCAAAAATAAGGGACGTTGGCGTTCATGATGAAAAAAGTGATATGGAACTTCCTATCTGGGCAGGGATTGTCCCTATAAAACAATTGGCAGAAACACCCCAAAGCGATCCCTATTTACCTGAAGGTGTAGCTATTCCAGAACATATAGATAATTATGTAAACAAGAATTCAAAGTAATTGGAGGTACAAAAAACTAAAAAATCTTTTCGTATGCCTTTTCATATATTTCCTCATAAAGAGGTACAATATTGTTTATATCGAATTTGCGGGCCTGATCGTGGGCCTGTTTTTTATAAGTGTTCAAAATAACATCGTCCTTTAATATCTTAAGCGCATTGCTTGTCATGGTAGCAACGTCTCCCACATTGCTTAAAAAGCCACTGTACCCATCTTTATTTACTTCCGGAATACCGCCAGTATTGCTGGAAATTACGGGAACTTCGTTCACCATTGCTTCAAGTGCCGCCAGACCAAAGCTTTCGGTTTCAGAAGGCAACAAGAAAAGATCGGAAAAGCAAAGTATTTTATCCACCTCATTACTGTTCCCTAAAAAGATAACTTTTTCACCAATGTCCAATTGGTCGCACAGGGCCTCGGCGCCTTCCCGTTCGGGCCCCTCGCCTACCATAATAAGTTTTGCGGGCATTTCTTTTTGAATACCGTAAAATATATTGATTACGTCGGGGATGCGCTTTACCTTCCTGAAATTACTAATATGTGTTATAATCCTCTCGTTATCGGAGGCCATCATGGCACGCTGGCAATCGGTAAAAGAGCGGCTATATTTTGAGACATCTATAAAGTTGGGAATTACATGAATCTTTCTCTTAATATCAAAAAGGCGTTTGGTATCGTCCTTTAAACTTTGGGAAACCGAAGTCACCACATCCGATTTATTTATACTGAAGGTAACCGCAGGTTTGTAAAAAGGATGGTTTCCAACCAAGGTAATATCGGTACCGTGCAAAGTGGTTACAATAGGAACGTCAATACCTTGCGTTTGAAGCATTTTCTTTGCCATATAAGCTGCATAGGCATGTGGAATGGCATAATGTACGTGCAGCACTTCAATTTTATATAGCTTAATCATATCTACCAACTTACTGGACAATGCCAGCTCATAGGGTTGGTAATGAAAAAGCGGGTACTCTGGCACGTTTACCTCATGAAAGTGAATCTTTCCGCTTAATAAAGCCAGCCGTACGGGTTGCTTATATGTTATAAAATGGATTTCGTGACCCCTGTTTGCCAAAGCCATTCCTAATTCTGTTGCAACTACGCCACTACCTCCAAAGGTTGGGTAACATACAATCCCTATACGCATATCTTTTAACTATTAATTTCCTGAACCTTAAAATATGAGAAAGGAACAGATAGGTTATTTTAAAGTTATTTAAAACCTAAGTCGGTTGTCTTTACTTGAATTTACAAAGTATGACAAAAAAATTTATCTTTCTATGGATTCGTATATAATTTCCTGGATTACGGTACGTGTCCCTTCGGTTATAAGTTTTCTGTTCATCATTGTTGGGTATGTCCTGTTGGATAAAAATATGTACACAAGATTGTCCACTGGATCTACCCAAGCATAGGTTCCGGTAAAGCCACTATGGCCAAAGCTTGTCATGGACACACAACCGCATGTGGGGCCAACTGTTCCCAATTGGGGCTTGTCAAAACCAACGCCCCGCCGGTTATCTTCTTCGCAATAATAACAGGTATTGAATTTATCCAAAGTGGCCGCGCTAAAATACCTGCGCCCGCCATAATATCCTTTTTGAAGATACATTTGCATCATTTTGGCCAAATCGTTTGACGTGCTAAATAATCCTGCATGTCCACCAACGCCTCCCAACATGGCTGCACCCATATCGTGCACATAGCCTTGTATGGTTTGGTAACGGAAATAGTCGTCTACCTCGGTAGGCACAATTTCGCCTTTTTTAAACTTGTCCAGCGGTTTAAAGGTGGTATAGTTCATCCCCAAGGATTTATAAAAGCGTTCTTGGGTTATTGCATCTAAAGATTCTTTGTAATAATCTTCTAAATATTTTTGTAGCAATAAAAAAGGGAGATCGCTATACTTGTATTCCAATTTAGGCAAAAGCTCACTTTCCTTTATTCGCTCAAAAATGGTATCCTTATAATCGTTTCTAATATACATATGGTCTGCCACTTGCGTTGAGAACTTTTTATTGGGCTCTTCATGATAATATTTCTCCAACGGTTTTTTGGTGCCTTCATCAAGGGTTTGCAAGTAAAACGGGATCCAAGGGGTTAGCCGTGCGTAATGAGATAAAACAGCCAAGAGTTTAAGGTCGCTTTTATTGCTCCCTCGAAGCTCGGGGATCATTTCGCCCAAGGTTGTATTAAAGGTAAGCTCGCCATTTTCTACCAATTGCATGATATTGGGCAAGGTAGCTGTAATTTTGGTAAGCGATGCCAAGTCGTAAATACTATTGCTCTGTACTTTCTCTGCATCCCTTCCATAATCAAACCTTCCAAAGTTTTTGCTATAAACAACCTTGCCGTTTCTGGCAATAAGGATTTGCCCACCGGGCGTTACCCCAGAGCTAATTGCCGTATTCATTACCGAATCTACTTTTTTAAGCACTTTGGAATTCATCCCTACACGTTCTGGGACACTATACCCCAAACGGGAAAGCGAGTTGGTTAAAAACCCCCTGTTTTCGGGTAATTTTTGATGTGCCATTACCGGAAGACTCCCTTTTGAAGACAGGGCACCAAAAAGAATTTCGGCTGATTTCTCTTGTGCAATGGCATCGTTTTGAAAACTTATTACAATCGATTCAATATTATCTATACTTTGAAGGTCCAGCAGTGCATATGGTTTTACAAAGGCATCCAGAATTACTTTCTTCAATCTGGCAATTTCATAAATCCAAACCTTCTCCTCATTGGTAAAATCGGCTGCTTTCCATGGGGTTTCCGTAGAACGGTGATGCCCAATAATTACCAAGTTGTATGGTTGCAAGCGCTCGACCATATCGCTCAAAGTTGAAGCCTGTATATAATCTACCTCCGCATATTTTTGTAGTGTTGTTAAAAAAGATTGATGTTCCCCGTCGCCAAAGCCCACATATGCTATTTTCTTTTTATCCAGATCGCGGACAGGAATTTGCTGTTCGTCGTTTTTAGCAACCGTAATGGCGTTCTCCATGACTTCTTCGTACAAAATGGTATCTTCCACCCTATTAAGATCTTCGTATAGATTTTCCATCTTTACGGGGTGGTAATCGTTTAAACCAACTTTATATTTGGCTTTTAGGACTTTTTTTACTGAATAGGCCAAGCGTTCTTCGGTAATAACGCCCTCATCATAAGCTTCTTTTAATTTTTTGATTCCCTCGGGGGTATCCCCGGAAATTAAAAGCATGTCGTTTCCGGCAAGAAAAGCAGAAAGGTCTACATTGTCCGAATCGGCATAATTGGCAACTCCTTTCATTTCTAAAGCATCGGTAAATATAAGGCCGTTAAAATGAAGCTTTTCTTTTAGCAAGCCCGTAACAATTCCTTCGGAAAGAGAAGACGGAAAACCATCCCGCGATTCTAAACTCGGTACATTGAGGTGGGCCACCATAATACTTGCAAGTCCTTGCGGGATTAACTGCTTGTACGGATATAACTCTACGCTGTCTATACGTTCTTCTGAAAAATTTATAGTGGGCAAGGTTTTATGGGAATCCTGTTCCGTATCTCCATGACCCGGAAAATGTTTTGCATTGGCAAGCACGCCAGCCGATTGCATCCCTTGCATAAATGCCAAGGTTTTTTGTGCAACTTTATCTCTGTTCTCTCCAAATGAACGGTTGCCTATAATGGGGTTTTTGGGATTGGTATTGATATCTACATCTGGCGCGAAATTAATTTGCATCCCTAAGCGTTTACAATGTTCGCCAATGTGTTTTCCAACACGCCTAATCAGGTCTGTATCTTTAACAGCGCCCAGTGCCATGTTGTAGGGAAAAGCAAATGTAGAGTCCAAGCGCATGGAAAGTCCCCATTCGGCATCCATGGCCATCATCATCTTTACTTTTGAAAGATCCTGTAGCTCATTATTGATCTTTGCCTGACGGTAAGGCCCCCCGGTAGAAAATATAACCCCACCCACTTGATAGTTGGACACAAGGTTTTTTACTTTTTGTATATGTTCCTGCCCTTTGTCCGTAAAGGCACGGATCATGAACAACTGACCTATTTTTTCCTGAAGTGTTAATGCATTATAAACACTATCTACCCATGCTTTTTGCTGTTGATAATCACTGGTAATTAAAGGGTCTACTCCCTGAGCAGACAGATTTAAAAATCCACATAGGAATACAACAACAAAAACATTTTTCTTTAATACCATTGAATAATTTTTATTAAATAGAATGTTTTCTCATAAAAAATCGACATCATTTTACTATAAAAAAACGATGTATAAAATACTAGTTAGCAGGTAAAAAGTTAAAGTTTAATTCATGAACCTGGCATGCCAGCTGTCTCTTGCGGGGACTTCCCAATAATTTTGGTATTCCTCTTTATTGGTCACCAAGTTGTTAAAAACTATTGTGTTTTGGGAGACTGCCTTTTGTTTTGCCATTTTTTTAAAATCAGCCAAGGGCTTGTAGGCAATAAAGTCGCCTTGTCTGTAGGAAACGTTCATTTTATCCAGAAGGTCGACATGGTACTCTTTTTCCAGTTCTTGGATAAAACGTACCGAAGCATCAATGGAACAACCGCTTGCAGCATTAAATTCTTGATCCAATGCTATGATAATAAACCTTTTATAACGTATTTCAAAGGAAGCTTGCAGGTGGGCTCCATGAGCGGTCCATTGCTCTATAAAGTTTGTTATTTTTTGGTTTAGTTCCTGAATCTCATCTTCTGTAAAACTTCTGTTGGCCTGGTATATCCATACGCGTGCCGTTTCCGATATTTCATTAAAAGCTACTATCATTTTCTTTTATCTTTAAAAGAGTCCGTTTTTCAGTTAAAATATTTTTTTATAAATCGCCTGCATTTGCAATAAGTTCTGCAACATCCATAACGGCTATTTGTGCTTCCTTTTCTTTGTTTTTAATTCCGTCGGTTAACATGGTATTACAAAAAGGGCATCCAGCTGCAATAATTTCAGGTTTGGTTTCCAGGGCCTGTTCGGTGCGTTCTATATTAATGTCCTTATTTCCTTTTTCGGGTTCCTTAAACATTTGTGCCCCGCCTGCACCACAACACAGACCTCTTTTTTTACAGCTTTTCATTTCAACTAGTTCTGCATCCAGTTTTTGAATAAGGTCCCGCGGTGCTTCATACACGTTATTGGCTCTTCCTAAATAGCACGGGTCGTGAAACGTTATCCGCTTTCCTTTAAATTTACCACCTTCAATCGTAAGCTTTCCTTCAGACAATAAAGAACGTAAAAATTGTGTATGGTGTACCACATCGTAATTTCCGCCCAATGAAGGATATTCATTTTTTAGGGTATTAAAACAATGTGGGCATGCCGTTACAATTTTTTTTACTTCGTAACCGTTCAATACTTCTATATTGGTCATTGCCTGCATTTGAAAAAGCATTTCGTTTCCGGCCCGCTTGGCAGGGTCTCCCGTGCAACTTTCTTCAGTACCCAATACAGCAAAGCTAACGTTGGCCTTGTTTAAAAGTTTTACAAAAGCCTTTGTTATTTTTTTGGCCCTATCGTCAAAACTTCCGGAGCAACCCACCCAAAAAAGTACTTCGGGGGATTTTCCCTCAGCCATCATTTCTGCCATTGTAGGCACTTTTATTGTATCGCTCATACTGAATTGTTTTTTAGCTATTATAATTGCATCAATTTATTCTTGAGGTATTTGGCTTAACATTGGCCTTTTCAAAAAAAGGAGCGTTCAAGACTATTTGTTCTGCAACTACAATATGTAATAGACATTATACAAAGCAGCATTGCAATATTTACAATACTGCTTTGGTAAAGGTTGAATATCTTTAATCGTGTTTTCCATCGTCAAAAACCTGAATGGTAACCTCCTTGTCGATAAGGTCGGTAAATTTACCATTGTAGCGGGTTGCTTTCACCAAGTGGTTATCGATCCAATGGTAATTTCCGCCCCTTGGTTTTCCCATTACCATCCCGTGATACTTAAACCCATGACGGTTTAACCATTCTTCGGTGGTTTTTCTATGCTCTTCGGTACGGGAAGTAAAGAAATATATAATATGCCCTTCCTCATACCACTTGTTTAATGTTTTTAAAGCATCCGGATATACCTGTGCGGTAGCCATTCTCTCTGGTTCTTCATTGGGGATATCGTCGCAAATAGTACCATCTATATCGATTAAATAGTTTTTTATCCCCTTTGGCAAGACCGGACTTATATGTTCTCCGTCTTCTAACTTTTCATGTAGCAATTTTTCAACTTCTTCTTTGTTCATTTTAAAGCTTTATTTATTGGTTTATGTTTACTCATTTTTCCAGTTCAGCCTATCCATTTGGTTATATGGCCATGGGGCAGCATTGTTTTCAATATTCCCCATCATATTGTTCAATTCCATTGGTGCGGCCGACTGTTCCATTACCAAATACCTCCTCATATCCATAATGATGGAAAGCGGGTTAATGCTTACCGGACAGGCCTCGACACAGGCATTGCACGTGGTACATGCCCAAAGTTCTTCCCGGCTTATATAATCGTCCAACAATTGTTTTCCGTCTTCCTTGAACTCGCCTTTGTTGGCATCTATGTTTTTTCCTACTTCTTCCAAACGGTCCCTTGTATCCATCATTATTTTGCGCGGGGATAATTTTTTTCCGGTTTGGCTTGCCGGACATTCACTGGTACAGCGCCCACATTCGGTACAGGTATATGCGTTTAAAAGCTGTACCCAATTAAGGTCGGATACATCTGAGGCCCCAAACTTTTCCGGCATATCATCTCCCTTATCTTCGGCCGGTGCGGCAAAAGGATCTGCATTGGGATCCATCATTAACTGCACCTCTTTGGTAACCGATTCCAAGTTGTTAAATTCGCCTTTTGGTTTTAAATTGGCATACCATGTATTTGGAAAAGCCAGTAAAATATGTAAATGTTTGGAAAAGTATAGATAATTTAAAAATGCCAATATTCCCACAATATGTAGCCACCAAGCCGTCCGTTCTATAAAAATAAGGGTTGCGGTACTATAGTTTTCGAACCACGGCACTAAAAACTGACTTACTGGAAAGCTTCCAGCCATTGTGTAATGTTCTGCCCCCATTTGTTGAAGCGAATAATCGGCACCGTTCATGGCTAAAAACAGGCACATAAGCACTGCTTCAAAATATAAAATGATGTTCCCATCGCTTTTTGGCCACCCCTTCATCTCTGGATAAAAGAAACGCTTTAATTTAACAATGTTTCTTCGGGCCCAAAATACGGCCACTGCTACAATAACCAATACGGCCAATATTTCAAAAGAAGCTATTAAAAAGCTATAGAACCCTCCTAAAAATGAAAAAATACGGTGGGTACCAAAGAGCCCGTCGATAATAATTTCTAATACCTCTATGTTTATAATGATAAATCCTGCATATACAATAATATGGAGAAACCCTGCCAATGGCCTCACCACCATTTTTTGTTGTCCCAAAGCAATACGCACCATGTTTTTCCACCGTTCGGCCTTATTATCGGTACGGTCTATTGCCCTTCCAAGCCTGATGTTCCTGACAAGTTTTTTAACATTAATGGCAAAGTAACCGATGCCGGCTACTAATACAACAGCAAATAGTATTTGGGAAATATAGCTCATTACTCGTTATTGGTTTCTTCTTCGGGGGCTTCGTATGGTTTGGGTTTTTTCCCGAATAACGAAAAATGTACGTACCGTTTCGGGTTCAATCTAAGGTCTTCCAACAGCAGCTCTAGTTCCAAAGAGGCATCGGTGAGGTTTTTATACAATTCTTCATCGTTCAACAATTTTCCTACAGATCCATCTCCAGATTCGATTTTGGCCATAATATCATCCAATTTTGCCATGCTGGACTGAAGATCGCCTATGGCTTCGCCAATATTGGCCTGTGCAAGCGTATCGCTTACCATGGATAGATTGGTTGTAAGATTGTCTATGTTGGTCAAAGACCTGTCTAATTTATCTTTATTGTTTGCCAACAATGCATTAAGCGTTCCCGATGCCTGGCTAAAGTTATAAATAACCTTGTCCAGGTTTGCCAGACTGGATTTTATATTGGCACGGCTTTCTTCATTCAGAATATCGTCTACCCCGGCCATAACCGAGTCGGCGTTTTTCAACACCCCGTCAAGGCTACTTTGCAAGGGCCCCAACTTTTGGGTTACCAGCTCGGTAAGTCCTGGCTGTACATTAGTCTTTAAGGTATCTCCCGATTTAGAGCGTTCGCTCCCATCGTAAACAGGAACAATGCGCAAGCTTTTACCTCCTATAATTCCGGTGTCGTATATTTCGGCTACACTATTTTTCGAAAATTGAAACTCGCTGTTGACCGTAAAGGTAATGAGTAGATTCCCTTCACCATTAACAAAACTTATATCTTTAATATTCCCTACCTGCAACCCATTAATGCTTACGGATGTTCCCGTAGAAAGCCCGTTTACGTTCTCGTATACGGCATAATAAGTCCGGCTGGAATTAAAGAGGTCGCTTCCCTTTAAAAAAGTAAAGCCTAGAATAAACAGCACAATGCCACCTACTACTATAATTCCGGTTTTTAATTCTTTAGTTAATTTCAAAAGCTTTTTTTTATACTATAAGCAACAAAATTAGAAATAATTTCTTAAGATTGGCTTTAATTTGATATGGAATTGAGCACAGATTTCACTTTAACCTTCTCGCCGTTTTTAAAAGCTACCACAAAACTACTTTTGTATCCTTTGCTTATTGCTTCTTGCTGCATGCGTTTTATATCATCGTAATTTGTTACTTCTCCGTAATAATACCTGTAAATACTCCCTTCTTTTTCCCTGCTGATGGGAGAAAGGCCTTTAAAATTGTAGGCTTTGGTTTCTATGGCACTGGACCCGGCCGCTATTTGTACCCTAAAGGTTACCCCTTCGGCAGTTACCACATCTGAAGAATTTCCGGAAACGTCAGTTTGTTCTATAGCAACCTGCCCCGATGAGTGATCTTTTACCTCAAATGAAAAATCGTCGCCAATATTCTCCTCGACATGCTTTTTATACTTAAAAATGGCATCGGCTATGGAAGTGGCCATGTCCGATTTTCCTTTGTTTGAATTCAAGTAAGACCCTTCTGGTTTGTATGTTAAAAACCCAGTTTCTACCAATACACTGGGCATAAATGTTTGATGGAGCACAATAAACCCCGCCTGTTTGACCCCTCTGTCCACACGTTTTAGCTTATCGGTAAAGTTATCCTGAATAGATTTTGCCAAAAACACACTTTGATCCAAAAATTCTTCCTGCATAATTGTTAAGCCAATAAACGATTCGGGAGAATTAATATCGTACCCAGCATAATTTACTTCATAATTATCCTCCAAATAAATAACCGAGTTCTCTTTTTTGGCTACTTCAAAATTTCTTTTGTTTGCATGAAGCCCCAATACAAAAGTTTCTGTACCATGCGCACTGGAACCATGAGAATTACAATGCACCGACACAAAAAGGTCTGCTTTTGCCTCATTGGCTATTTTTCCCCTAACGTATAGGTCTACAAAGCTATCGTCGTCCCTAGTGTAAATTACCTTAATATCTGGATGCTTCTCTAAAATTGCACCCACTTTAAGCACAATCTTCAATGCTATATCTTTCTCTTTAAACCCATTACCCAAATTCCCAGGATCATGACCACCATGACCAGCATCAAGAACAACGGTAAATTTGCCATCATTGGGTTTATTTTTTTCAAATGAAAATATAGGCTGTGTTATTAATAAACTCATCCCTAAAAACAGGACACCAAAAAATCTCTTCATAAAATAATAACGGTTTATGGCAGTTATTTATTTTGATTAAAATTTGTTAATCTATACCAAACAGACCAAAAAATATACGTATGTTTGGCACGTCAAAAACCAAGCCATTCTTTATACAAAAATAGGATTAAAAGCTTTGCGAGCAAAGAAACGTTACATACTTTTAGCGCTATTAACTCTGTTTTTCAGTGGTTTTTTTTATGCCCAAGAAAGACCTAAAGTTCAAGCGCTGGATATTAAGGCTGAAAAAGAGCAAACAGACTCCCTTAAAATTAATGCCAGTGAAGTTTTGACAAGCTTGGCCGTTGTTGACACAACCGAAACAGACTCCATATCTAAAGACACTACCAAACAAGGTTTTCTACAGGGGAAAATAGACTACAAGGCCAAAGATTATATGAAAATGAGCCGTAAGGAAAATAAAATCTACCTCTATAACGAAGCCGAAGTTTATTACCAGGATTACGAATTAAAGTCGGGGATTATTGTTATCGACTATACCACCAACGAAGTCCATGCCGGACGTATAAAAGACTCCACCGGCGCATTAATTCAACCTCCGTATTTTAAGCAGGGGAATAACATTGTGGAACCCGATTCCATAAGGTTTAATTTCGACACCAAAAAAGCCCTTATTTTTAATTCCAGGACCGAGCAGTCCATGGGCGAATCGATGAGCGTTTTTGCCGAAACCGTAAAGAAAGAAAACGACTCGGTATACTTTTTAAGGGAAGGTAGGATAACGACCGCCGAAGATATTGACGACCCCGATTATTACATACGTGTACGGAAAGGTAAATTTGTGCCGAACAAAAAAATCATAGCAGGATTTAGCAATATGTACATTGCCGATGTGCCTACGCCCATTGCCGTACCATTTGCCTATTTCCCCATGTCGCAAGAACGTAGAAATTCCGGGATTATCATGCCAACCCCCGGGCAAACAAACAGACGGGGGTATTCCCTACAAAATGGTGGTTATTATTTTGCCATAAGCGATTATTTCGACCTGGCCTTACTTGGAGATTATTATACCAACGGAAGCTATGGTCTTCGAACGGAAACCAATTATGCAAAACGCTATAAATTTAGGGGCGCATTGCGCTTTAGGTACGAAAATAATGTAGAGAGCCAACGCGGTTTTCCAGATTATAGCAGGAGTACCATATACAATATTCAATGGAACCATAGTCAGGATGCAAAAGCCAACCCAAATTCCAGGTTATCGGCATCGGTTAACTTTGGTAGTAGTCAATATTACCAAAATTCATTTAACCAATTAAACACGCCCAACTTCCTAAACAACACATTGCAATCGTCTATTTCGTACAATAAAACATTTCCGGGCTATCCCATGGTAAATTTAAACGCTACCACTTCCATCCAGCAAAATACCAGGGACCAATCGGTAAATATGACATTGCCAACCTTACAGGCCAGCATGGAACGTATTTTTCCGTTTGCAAAAAGGGATGGTGCCAAAAAGGGGATTATACAAAATATTAACTTTCAATATAATTTTAGGGCAGAAAACAGGATAAGTACTATTGATACGCTTCTTTTTAAAAAGGAAATGTTCGACAATGCAAAAGTTGGGTTTCAACACACCATTCCCATTAGTACGAACTTTAAAATCTTTAAGTTTTTCAGTACTTCCGTAGGAGCCAATTACAACGAAGTATGGCAGTTAAAAACCATTCAGCGAAATGATTACGACCCTATATTAGAAGAAGCAACCATTGACACCATAAGTGGTTTCGATAGGTTTGGTACCTATAATTTTAATGCCAGCCTTGGTACCACACTTTATGGAACTTTTGTTTTTGGGGAAGACAAAAAAATACAGGCTATCCGCCATACCGTCAGGCCATCCATAAGTTATGGGTATACGCCGGCTTTCGACCAATATTATGATGAATATATTGGAGAAGATGGCGTGGAACGTGAGTATACTAGATTCGAAAACGGGATTTACGGGCAACCCGGCCTTAATAACTCCAACAGCATAGGTTTATCTTTAAGCAATGTGGTCGAGGCAAAAGTAAGGGACAAAGACACTACAGCCACAGAACCCAAAAAGGTCATGCTCTTGAACAACCTTAACTTTAGTACTTCGTACAATATTGTTGCCGATTCGCTCCCTTGGAGCCCTGTCCGGATGAGTGGTGGAACTCAGTTTTTCCAAAACAAGATGAACGTAAATTTTGGTGCTACTTTAGACCCTTATGCCATTGACAATACCGGAACCCGGATAGATGTTTTTAATTACGAAAACGGCGGAAGCCTGTTTAGGTTGACCCAAGCCAATGTAAATGTAAGTTACTCCATAAACAGCAAGACTTTTTCGGGCGAGGAAGACAAAGAACAAGTAGACAACACCCAAAGTGGTGGCCGTGACGACGATTTATTTGGGCGCGCACAAGATTTTAGCGACGAACGTACTTTTGCAGATGAAGATGATGAAGAAAAAGAAGACATCCCAACAGAAGCCTATGCTGCAAAATTACCTTGGGATCTTAGAATGGCATATTCCCTGACCTATTCCAACAGAAACAGGGAAAGCGAAATTTCTAACAACTCGCTTATGTTTTCGGGAAATATAGAGCTTTCTCCACAGTGGAAGGTAGGTGTTTCCTCGGGATACGATTTTAAACAAAAAGGGTTTACATATACCCAATTGAGGTTTGCCCGGGACTTAAAAAGCTTTAGGCTTAATTTTAACTGGGTACCTTTTAGCAATAGGGCTTCTTGGTTTTTCTTTATTGGTATTAAATCGTCCATGTTGAGCGACCTTAAGTGGGAAAAACGAAGCGAACCGGATAAGAGGCTGTAGTAGTAGGCGGTAGCAGTAGGCATAAAAATTAAACCTTATATTCAACCAAAATAAAACATATGAAAAAAATAATTAACACCAACAAAGCTCCTGCGCCCTTGGGCCCATACAATCAAGCAATTTTAGCAGGCAATACTTTGTTTGTTTCGGGGCAAATAGCCATCGATCCAAAAACAAACCAACTGATTTCCACAGGCGTTGAAGACGAAGCCGAGCAAGTAATGCTCAATCTAAAAGCAGTCTTGGAAGCTGCCGGGATGACTTTTGATAATGTGGTGAAAAGTTCTATTTTTTTAAATGACATGAACGATTTTGCAAAAATAAACACCATCTACGGAGCTCATTTTGACGAAGCCACTGCACCCGCCAGAGAAACCGTAGAAGTTTCTACATTGCCTAAAAACGTAAATGTTGAAATATCCATGATTGCCGTGAAATAAAGATTCATTAAATAGAAAAACCCCCGACATTCAAAAAGCTGGCTTTTATAAAATTGATATTTTTTTATGTTTAAATACGGCTAGCTTTTCATTTTCCGGAGAAAGTTCGGTAATTAAAATATCGATATCATCAATATTGCATATTTTATAGCGTTGAACCGTATTTAATTTTTCTGATATAACCGGGCAAACAATTTTCCTTGAAGCTTTCATCATTGTTTTTTTGAGCTGAACGATTTCCCAATCAAACTCTGTCAGGCCATGATTTGCATCGATGGAATTTGTTCCCATAAAACACAAATCTACCTTTATGTCGGAAAGGAGATTTAATGCCTCTCCCCCAATAGATATTTGCGATCCCTTGGAAACCTTCCCGCCTATTACAATAAGTTCAACATTATGCTTTGTCATTAATTGGTTAGCAACTGGTATACTTGGGGTAAAACATGTTATTTCAAGGTCCGGGGGTATCAATCTGGCCAATTCCATGTTTGTAGTTCCACCACTTAACAAAACAACCTGCCCTTTTTTTAAGAGTTCGATTCCTTTCTGGGCGATCTTGGTCTTTAATTCCAAAGAATAGATATTTTTCCGGCCAGTATCGTAATTATCAAACCCCAAGGAAATAGCACCTCCGTGGACTTTTTTAAGCTGTTTTTCTTTATGCAGCTCTGTAATATCACGTCGAATAGTATCAACGGAAACTTTTAAAATTTCGGCAATATCAGTTAATAAAACTCTATTGTGAATTCTAACCTCATTTAGAATCACTCGCTTTCTTTCGGCTTTTAACACAGATTTTCAATATTAGTAATATTTGACAAAATACGGTAAAAAAATGCAATTATCATATGCTTTAATTTAAAATAATGGATTTTTCATATAAAAAACTGCAATATTTTGCAGTCTTATGCAATATTTTACCTACATTTAACAGTCGACTTTTGTGTATTTATAACAAAACAGCCCAAAAAAACCATAAATATAACTTCGGCGCTATGGATTGAGAAACAATCTAAATCTATTTAATCAACCTAAATTCCTAAAACAATGAAAAGAAAATTAAAATTCATTTTCTGGTTTTTATCCATTAGCTGTTGTTTAACGGCATGGGGACAAACCAAAGAAATTACCGGTGTTGTTTACGATCCAGATGGTGTTCCGATACCCGGAGCCAATGTAATCCTGAAAAATACTACCAATGGTGTAGTTACCGATTTTGATGGCAAATTTTTAATCAGCGTGCCGCAAAAGGAAAACAATGTTCTGGTCTTCTCGACTATTGGCTTTGCCACTAAGGAGCTACCGTTGCATAACCAAACTATTGTTAGCATAAAATTGGAGTTAGACATAACAGGTTTGGAAGAAGTTGTTGTTGTTGGTTATGGTAGCCAGAAAAAAAGAAACTTAACGGGAGCCGTTGCCTCTATTGATGCCGAGGTCTTAGAATCTCGACCGATTACCGATATTGGCCGTGGATTACAAGGAGTATCTCCTGGATTAACCGTGTTATCATCGAGTGGACAAATAGGCCAAGACCCTATTATTAAGTTACGGGGCTCCATTGGCACCCTTGGAACGCCGGGCGGGGCACAACCATTAATCTTAGTTGATAATGTGGAAATACAAAGCTTACAATCCATAAACCCGGAAGATGTAGCAAATATCTCTGTTTTAAAAGATGCAGCCTCAACTTCCATTTACGGGTCTAGAGGTGCATGGGGCGTTATTTTAATAACTACAAAAAACGGCCGGAGGGAGCAGGCACCTACCATAAGTTATTCCAATAATTTTTCATGGGCAACCCCTACCGTAACACCCAAAGTAGCGCCTGCGGCAGAAGGTGCAGAAATGGCTTTCGCTGCCGTAAATAGAAGGATTCCATCTTTGGATGCTTTTGGTGTTGTAGGCATGTACATAGACCAAACTGCAATACAAAAAATGAGAGAATGGGAAGAACTATACGGCGGTCAAGATTTGGGCATGGAAATGGTTGAAGGACGAGATTTTGAAATAAGGGACGGACGCTTGTTTTTTTATAGGTCATGGGACCCCCGTGAATTATTTGTAAAAGAATGGGCATTGCAGCAAAAACACGATGTCTCAGTATCGGGAGGAAGCAAAAACACCAATTATTATTTAGGGCTTGGGTACCTAAACCAAGGGGGAGTATATAAAACCAATCCTGATAAATACGAACGTTACAACGTAAATTTAAGCATCAATACATCTGTTACAGATTGGTTGGATGTCCGGGCAAAAGTACTCAACACCAATTCAATAACAACAGAACCATTTGCGTTTGGTAGTGCAACGTACGATGCCTGGTATTACACTACCAGATGGCCGGCTTTTTATCCTTATGGCACACTGGATGGCAAACCTTTCCGAAATCATATATCAGAGGTCGAACAAGCAAAAATGAATAAAAACGATTATTCCTTGTCGCGCCTAAATCTAGGGACTACCATAACCCCTTCTGATAATTTTTCTGTTAATTTCGATTTTACACATGATAGAATAGAAGAACACGAACATCAAACTGGAGGTACTTTGTATGCTTATAATTTTTGGGCACAAGGAGCCGATTTTTCCTATGTTCCATACAGTAGCCCGGCATACGATAGGGTTCAATACAATTCTGAATGGAGCAGAAGGAATACCGCAAAAATATTTGGCAATTATACCAAAACATTTGACGATGTGCATAAATTCGATTTTACTGTTGGTAGTGACATGGAGAAATATGAGTATTGGTTTCAGTATTCACAAAGAAGAAATCTTTTAAATCCAGATCAAGGAGAACTGGAATTGGCAACCGGAGATCAATTTATAGGTGGTGATCGTGATAAATGGACCACTCTAGGTTTTTTTGCGCGTGTAAACTATGCATATAAAAACAAAATATTATTAGAAGTAAATGCTCGTTATGATGGTTCTTCAAGACTTTCCCCCGATCAAGAATGGGGGTATTTCCCATCGTTTTCGGCAGGTTATGTCCTCACCGAGGAAAACTTTATGAAAAGCCTGCAACCCACTCTTTCTTTCTTAAAGTTAAGAGGGTCTTATGGGTCTGTAGGAAACCAGAACACATATTTGTCTAATATATATCGGGTCATGTCGTCTTCCAATTCTGGATGGCTCATCGATGCACAAAACCAAGTTACGGTAGGTACTCCCGGGGCACTTCCTGCCTCGCTTACATGGGAGACAGTAACCACCATGGATTTTGGTTTCGATTCTAAATTTTTCAATAATAAATTAGGCATTGTTTTCGACTGGTATCAAAGAACCGTAAGCGATATGCACAGTCCAGGAGTTACGCTCCCCAATACTTTTGGCACATCATCCCCAACCAGAAATTACGGAGAGTTGCAAACAACCGGTTGGGAACTTTCAGTAGATTTTAAACATCAATTTAGCAACGGGCTAAGCATTAGCGCCATAGCCACGCTAAGCGATTTTACTGAAGAAATCACGAAATACGAAAATGAAACACAAGGTATCAACTCTTATTATAAAGGAAAAAAGATTGGTGAAATTTGGGGGTATGAAACCGACCGCTTTTTCAACGAATCTGATTTCAATTCTGATGGAAGCTATGCAGATGGTGTTCCCAGTCAGGAAATATTTGAAACCAATGGCTGGTTTAAATATGGCCCGGGAGATATTAAATACAAAGATTTAAATGGCGACGGTGTTATAAATTATGGCACGGAAACCGTAGGAGATTCTGGAGACATGAAAGTAATTGGTAACACAACACCACGTTATCAATACGGGTTTCAATTTAGGGCAGACTGGAAAGGTTTCGATTTTAGTATGTTTCTACAAGGAGTGGCCAAGCGGGATTTTTGGGCCAATGGGCCGGTATTTATCCCTGGATATCGGTATGGCGAAGGTTGGTATACTCACCAGTTGGATTATTGGACCCCCGAAAATCCAGATGCATATTACCCAAGGCCCAACGATCAAGGACAATCCAACAATGCTATGAATTTCTTGCCACAGACCAAATACCTTCTTGACATGTCGTACATCAGAATGAAAAACATGGCTTTTGGATATACCATTCCAGAATCACTTACGTCTAAGTTTCATGTAAACAGGCTTAGAATATATTTCAGTGGCGAAAATCTGTTTGAATTTACAGATGCCCAAGTTCCCGTAGATCCTGAAGTTGACTATACAACTGCCGGATTGAACGACACTTCTACTTTTGGCAGGGTATATCCCTTTAGAAGATCATTTTCATTTGGACTTCAATTAACCTTCTAAATAAAAAAAATGAAAACGAAATACAAAATAACAACAATTATCTTTTCCTTATTATTACTAATAGGATGCGAAAAAGACTTCCTTGAAGTGCCTCCACAAGACCAATTAGTTGACGAAACGTACTGGACCAATGAAGGCAACGTAAGAACTTTTGCTTTTGGTTTTTATACAGGCTATTTTACCGGTTATGGTTCTGGATATACTTGGGGCGACTATTTTTCCGGACAAACATTAAACGACGATTTTGCACCTTCAAACCCTCCTCAATTTACACAACAAGTGCCCACAAGTAGTGGCGGTTGGTCTTTTTCATGGGTCAGAAAAGCAAATATTTTTATTGAGCGCGTGCAAACCGTACCTATGGAACAGGAAGCAATAGAACATTGGACAGGTGTTGGACGGTTTTTTAGGGGGCTTGAATATCATGACCTTGTAAACCGGTTTGGCGATGTGCCGTATTATGACAAAGAACTTTCCGAAGAAGATACGGAAGAACTTTATAAACCAAGGGACGACCGTGGCTATGTAATGGACAAAGTATTGGAAGATTTTCAATATGCGGCCCAATATGTAAGAGCTAATGTTGACAGCCCGGGGCTAGAAGTAAATCGCGATGTTGTTTTGGCATATATGTCGCGTGTATTCCTTTTTGAAGGAACTTGGCAAAAATATCATATAGGGGACAATACAAGAGCCACAACATACCTTGAAGCCTCCAAGTGGGCCGCTGAACAAATTATAGATCAAGGGAATTACTCCTTAGGGAATTACCGGGAGGTATTCAATTCTTTAAGCTTGGCCAATAATCCGGAAGTAATTTTATACCGCGAATACGAAGCAGGTATTTTAACGCACGCCCTTAATAGTTATAACAATAAAGAACCTCAATCGGGGGCTTCAAAAAATGCTATCGAATCTTATTTAATGGATGATGGCCTTCCCATTTCTGTTTCTCCAAATTACCAAGGAGATATGGGGATTGAAAATGTAATGGCAAGCAGAGACCCTAGAATGTATGAGACTTTTGTGCCCAATATACTCCGTTTAAATGGAATAGACTTTAATTTTTCTACGACAGGATTTGCCGTCCATAAATTTTTAAATGAACAAATAAAAGACGACCCAGAAGGAAGTTCAAACTTAAACCCAACTGATGCCCCGGTAATACGTTATGGCGAAGTCCTTATAAATTATGCCGAAGCAGCAGCCGAATTGGCTTCCATAGGTGGTCCGGCACTAACCCAAAGCGATTTGGACAAATCATTAAACGCATTAAGGGACCGTCCCGGAATAGCACTCCCCCATCTCCAAGTATCTGGAAATTCTGTTACTGTTGGCGGTGTAGCGTATGATGACCCGAACAGGGACCCAGAGGTACCTTCCGTTATATGGGAAATACGCAGGGAACGTAGAATCGAACTCATGATGGAGGGCTTCAGACTGGACGACCTCAGAAGATGGAAAAAACTTGAATACAGCGATATGGTGTCGAATGAAGATATTAATCGTGGGGCTTGGATAGATAAAGCAAACTATCCAGACAGCAACCTGGAAAGCATTACCCTTACCAATGGTGCTACAGGATATATCATTCCTGCATCGGCATCAGAATCTGCAAGGGTTTTTGACGATCCAAAAGTATATTTAAGTCCAATTCCATTAGATCAAATTAAACTGTACAGCGATCATGGAGTAGACTTAGAACAAAACCCGGGATGGTAGCCACTACCTTAAACCCTAAAAAGTTCTCCAGAAAATTTTCTGGAGAACTTTTAAATTTGTTCTAGTTACCATACATATGTTTTTAATAAATAACCATTCATGAACTTTAAACTCAAATCGATTATTCTCATCCTTTTTTTTGTTGCTTCTTGTAAATCGGGACATCAAACAGCTTATTACAACAAGACAAGCGGGATTGACATTACCAAAAAGAAACCAAAAATCTGGCAAGCAAATACTCCTTATAATATAGAAGAGTTTAGGGCAGCATGGGTGGCCACGGTAGCAAATATTAACTGGCCAAGCAAACCAGGGCTTTCAACTGAAGAGCAAAAAGAAGAAGCTCTTTCACTTTTGGATTTTTTGGCCGAACATAATTATAATGCTGTCATTTTTCAGGTAAGGCCCCAATGTGATGCTTTATACCAAAGCAATATCGAACCATGGTCGTACTACCTCACAGGGAAACAAGGAAATCCCCCTGCTCCATTTTACGACCCATTGAAGTTTTGGGTCGAAGAAGCACACAAAAGAGGACTTGAATTACATGCTTGGTTAAACCCATATAGGGCTCACCATACTTCTGGGGGAGCCATTTCAGAAAATTCCATAGTTAAAACACATCCAGAACTGGTTGTTGAACTTGCCAATGGAATGTGGTGGATGGACCCCGCCTTAGAAGCCACAAAAAAGCATTCGCTATCTGTGGTTGAAGATATAGTTAAACGCTACGATATTGACGGTATCCATTTTGATGATTATTTTTATCCTTACGATTCTTATAATGACGGGAAAGATTTTCCTGATGATAAAAGTTGGCTACAATACAAAAATTCTGAAGGCAAATTAAATAAAAGCGACTGGCGGCGAAAACAAGTTAACGACTTTATAAAAATGGTATACTATGCCATAAAAAAAGAAAAACCATATGTTAAGTTTGGCTTAAGCCCATTTGGAATATGGCGCCCGGGATATCCACAATCTGTAACGGGTTATGACCAGTACAATAAACTTTATGCCGATGCAAAACTCTGGTTAAATAAAGGATGGATTGATTATTTTACTCCTCAACTATATTGGAAAATTAACAAGCAAGGGCAAAGTTTCCCTGAATTATTAGGATGGTGGAGCCATGAAAATTACCAACAAAGGCATTTATGGCCCGGTATTAGGGTTGACCACGGGGGCGGGCAAGTAAATGTTGACGAAACCATCAATCAAATCATGATAAGCCGTGGAATACTCCCAAAAAGCAAAGGGACTGTACATTGGAGCATAGGCCCGCTAATAAAGTACGATACGTTATCTCTTAATATAGTACAAAGGCCCTATGCAAAAAAAGCACTGGTTCCGCCAAGTCCATGGCTCGACAACACACCGCCCGAAAACCCTATTTCTCATATCAATGTGAAAAAAGATGAGGTTTTTGTTACTTGGAAAGCTCATAAGCCAGAAGATGTTTTTCGTTATATTTTTTACTTTCAGTATCAAGGAACTAAATGGGATTATGAGATTTTAACCAATTCAACGCTGTTAAAAAATATCCCCTTGCTAAATGCAGAAACAAATTCCTCGCTACTAAAAATAGGAATTACTGCTGTAGACCGAACCGGAAACCAAAGTCAATTTAAGGAACAAGAAATTATATATACCGAATAAGTTTCCGTACCAATACCTACATGTTCTCATTAAATGCAAAATGCCCGGACTGATTTAGTTCGGGCATTTTTTGTAGCTCAATTTTTATGTTTTATTCAAACAAAACAGATTTATGGTAATCTACCAATCCGTCTATGGGCCTTCTTAGTACTTTCCCCATGGACAAGCCGTTGTCTTGCAATATTTGTCTTAACTCGTCTTGCAAGTAATAAGCTATACTCCCTATAAAATGAACGGGCACGTCTTTTGCCTGTTCAAACTGTGTTATAGAGTTGGTAATAAACAACTGCATTCCTTTCTTTATCAAAGCCTGGCTATATTCCTCATCTTTGTTCTGGATTAAAAACCTGGCAAAGGTTGCCAAATAGGTATTCGGGTTTGGTTGTTTGTATAAATGATTTTTTATACTGTCTTCTTCCAAGTCGTATTCACTGGCAAATTTCACGGCAAGTTTTTCCGGGATTTTATGGTAATAGTAATCCCTTAAAAGCTGTCTTCCAAAATAATTCCCACTGCAATCGTCCATCAAGATATATCCTAGCGAGGTTACCTTTTGAAAAAGTTCCTTTCCATCCCAGTAACTACAATTGGATCCTGTACCCAAAATACACACTATGGCGTGCTGGTTTGGCTCTACAGTTGCGTAAATAGCGGCATATGTGTCTTCTTTTACAGAAATTTTGGCGTTTATAAAGTATTCGTTAAAAATTTCCTTTAAAAACTTTCGCATTCTCTCGGTACCGCAACCTGCCCCATAAAAATAAAGCTGGGTCACTTCTTTCCGATGTTTGTAAAGCTCAAAGTTATTTGCGAGACGTTCGTCTATAATCTCTCTGGTTAATACTTCAGGGCTTAATCCTAAAGTTTTAGTAACAAATAACTTATTACCTTCTTCATCTAATGCGATCCAATCTGATTTTGTTGCACCACTATCTACTATTAAAATCATATTTTAAATTTAAATTAATAGCCACCCAAACAGTTTTACATTTTTTTCAGCAAACCCAAACAAAAGACGGTTGTTGTGCCCAATGGCATGTAGAAACTGCCTATCGCTTCGGTTTGCTTATTTTTTAAAATACTATTTAGGTTACTTTAAAGATCTATTATTATTTACAATGCGCTAATATGCTCGGCTAAGTCTACCAATTTGTTTGAATAACCTGTTTCGTTATCGTACCAAGAAACAATTTTGAAGAATTTAGAGTTTAGCTCAATACCGGCATCGGCATCAAAAATACTTGTGCAGGTTTCCCCAACAAAGTCTTGTGAAACTACCAATTCATCAGTATATCCTAAAATTCCTTTTAATTCGTTTTCAGAAGCAGACTTCATTACTTTTTTAATTTCTTCGTAAGAAGTGTCTTTTCCTAGTTTCACGGTAAGGTCTACTACAGAAACATCGGCGGTCGGTACCCTAAAGGCCATTCCAGTAAGTTTTCCTTCCATTGCAGGAATTACTTTGGCAACTGCTTTTGCGGCACCGGTTGAAGCTGGTATAATATTTAGCATTGCACTACGCCCGCCCCTGTAATCTTTTTTGGAAGGTCCGTCTACCGTTAATTGTGTAGCTGTTGTAGCGTGTACGGTTGTCATTAAACCTTCTTCTATTCCAAAATTGTCATGCAAAACTTTTGTAATCGGTGCCAAACAGTTGGTTGTACATGAAGCATTGGACACTATTCTATCGGAAGCTTTGGCATCTTTGTGGTTTACGCCCATTACAAACATTGGAGCGTCTTTTGAAGGAGCAGAAATTACAACTTTTTTAGCACCTGCATCCAAGTGGTACTGAGCCGTATCCATAGTTGTGAATATTCCCGTACATTCGGCAACGATATCGGCACCTACTTCGTCCCACTTAAGGTTTTTAGGGTCTCTTTCGGCAGTAATCCTAATTGTTTTTCCATCAACAATCAGGTTTCCGTCTTTTACTTCAATTTTCCCGTCGAACCTACCGTGTACAGAATCGTACTCCAATAAATAAGCTAAATGGTCTACATCCAATAAATCGTTAATCGCAACTATTTCTACATTTGGTCTTTTTACCGTAGCTCTAAAAACCAATCTTCCTATACGTCCAAATCCGTTTATCCCAATCTTAATTGTTGACATGTTATTCTAAGTTTTAAAAAATTATTAATTATCTGTTGTTTTTATTTTTAGTATTATGTTGACATTATTTCACAGACCCTCATCAATTCCTTATCGATAGTGGTTTTTCCCTTAATGGCCTGTTCTATTGGTGTAAGGACAATTTCGTCTTTTATAATCCCGACCATGAAATTGGATTTACCTTCCATGAGCGATTCTACTGCACGGACACCCATTCTACTGGCCAGCACCCTATCGAAACACGTTGGGCTTCCACCCCTTTGCATATGCCCGAGCACGGACACCCTAATATCGTAGTTTGGCAGGTTTTCTTCTACATATGATGCAAGCTCAAAAACATTTTTCCCGGTTTTATCACCTTCGGCGACCACCACTATACTCGATGTCTTTCCACTGGTACGGCTTCTTTCAAGAGAGTGCAGCAAACGCTCCAGCCCCCTATTTGCTTCTGGAATCAATATTTCCTCGGCTCCGGCACCAACACCCGAGTTCAATGCAAGCTGGCCACAGTCGCGCCCCATTACCTCTATAAAAAATAATCTGTCGTGCGAACTTGCGGTATCCCGAATTCTATCAATGGCGTCTACCACGGTATTCAAGGCAGTGTCGTAACCAAGCGTATACATGGTACCATCTATATCGTTGTCTATGGTTCCCGGGATCCCGATTACGGGATAGCCAAACTCTTCGTTAAAAACAACGCCTCCGGTAAAGGTTCCATCGCCACCAATTAATACCAAGGCATCAATTCCGTTATCTACCAATTGTTGGTGGGCCTTGGCCCTGCCTTCTTTTGTCCTAAAATCTTTTGATCGAGCCGATTTTAATATGGTACCGCCCCTATTTATAATATTTCTTACACTTCTTGCGGTTAGTTCCTCCATATCGCCTTCAATAAGACCTTGGTAACCTCGATATATACCTACACACTCTATATTATGATATGCACATGTTCTTACAACTGCCCTAATGGCAGCATTCATTCCCGGCGCATCGCCACCGGACGTCAATACTCCTATTTTTTTGATGTTTGCAGACATTAATTTTTATTATTTGGATGGTAAAACTACCAAAGAATTTTCAATTTTCTCATATTGTTTTGCTTAAAAATACAATAATGAAAGATTCAATCGTTTTCGTTGCTAAATTCTTAACAAATGTGTTATTTTTTTTTAAGTCTGAATTTCTGAATTAACAAAAAAAGAGCCCTCTTAACGGTTATTGTAATAAATTTTTGTGTGCAATTATAAGAATAACCAAATGTATTATGATAATTAAGCCCAAAGGTAAGAATATGGCATTTTTGTTTACCGCTCCTATTTTTTTTAATTCCAACGCAAAACTCTACAATGCTTTCTGATTTTTTGGCCCAAATACAGTCTAAAAAAAACTTCATCCATATAGACGTAAAAAAGACTTATTCCTTACTTTTTTTGGTGCGGAAGTTTACGAGGCCATTCCCCATACTATCATCTTCGGTCGTAGCCTCTTCTCCCTTTTTAAGTTCTTTTTTTGTTTGCGCTTTGGCGGGGTCTCCCTCAAAGATTTTTCGCAACAATTGCCTAAAAGTATCAAACTCGACTTGATAAGAAAGCCCAATACCTTGCGTATAGCCCTGTTGTTGGGCAAAGAATTGCTGGATTTCATTTTCGCGGTTAAAAATCCGGGCGGTCAAATTTCCTTCGTCATTCAATAAAATCTGTACTTCCACATCGCCGGCAACAACGGTTTCGGTAACACCTCCAACGGGTACTCCCACTTTTCCGTTAATAAGTATCCTATCGCTTATTTGTGTAGAGACCGTAACCCCAAGCCGGTCTTCGGTTACAAAATCGAGTTCTGGGTTGCGCTCGCCTATTTCATAAGAAACGCCCACATCAAACTTACCGTCTCCCGAGTTTAATACCTGATTAAACAAACTCGATGCCGTTTGCACCAAATTTCCCGTAACTGCTGTTTGGTTGATGCTCAATTCGTTTAAGAAAACCCCTTGGGAAAGCAGGGAAAAAGCTTGCAGCTCCCGTTTTGCATTATCATCCAGTCTATATTGAAGCTCGGCGTTTATAACGGCGTTGGTAGACGGGAAGTTAATTTCGTAATCAAGGCTTGGCTGCATTAATTGCCCCTGAAGCCTAATAATTACATCGGTTTCTATTTTTCGGGTAAGCTGTGCATTATCCAGTAATACCGCTGGGTTTGCATACAACGAGTATTTTGCCGCTATGTTCATGTCTACATCGTCGAGGGGATCGCCCTCCCAAGTAATTGTCCCCCCGGGCTGTACTACAAAGCGTTTGTTTATAAAGCCCCCGTATTTAAAAAGGTACTCCCCTGTATAGGTAATAAAGTCGCCATACATTCTAAATTTTCCGTTGGTATTTATCTCAATCAGTAGGTTTCCTGCGCCGGTACCTTTTAAAGAGCTTCTGGTTTTTTGGTCTACTACAATCTCAATTTCGGCATCGGGGGTAACATCCAGATCGAACTGCATTTCTATGCCCTGAACATCGGCTAGTTTTCGCTGTTCTACCTCTTCTTCGGTTTCGTTTTTTTCAATAAAATTAATAAAAGACGTGTCTCCTATTTCCGTAATATCGCTTACGGGTATGACAAACGTAGTGCCCTTTTCGGTTTTTGCATTTACGTCTATATTTATCATTTCGTTGGTAAGTCCATAAATTTGCGCATTACCGCTTATAAAAGCCGTTCCGTAATACAAAGATTCTTCTTTATGCCCGGTATTAAGCACCAAGAAGCGTTCGCCCATGGTATCTAGGTAAAGATCTAGGTACCAATCTTCAAAATGGTCGTAACTTATGGAACCGCGCAGGCTAGCTTTTGTTTTGTACCTTGAGTCTATAAGGCCAATATTGTCAAACTTAAAAGCACGGCCTTCCAGCGCAACATTCGCAAGTTTATCAAAATCCATATCCACGTTTAGATATGGAATTTTAAGTCCGCCATCGGTTATTTGTATGCTTCCGTTCATTTCAGGATTTTTCAGGGCGCCTGTTACTTTAAAATCGCCCGATGCAAGCCCGCGCATATCCGAAATTACATCGCCCCCCAACGGGCTCAGTGCTTTTAGGTTCAACCCTTCCAAATGCGCATTAAGGTCCAGCATTGTATTGGTCTCAGTTGGTTTAATTTCGCCTAAAATATTCAACGATTCGGTATCTTGATTTACAATTTTTGCATTTACCCCAAAAGTGGTGAGGTTGTCGTTCCCGAGAATAGATAGAAACAAATTCCCCAATGGCAAATCGTTTACGGCAAAGTTTGAAATTTTTACATTGGACGAAGGCGTATAGTTGCTGTTTCGCTGTAAAATGTTTAAATATCCATCTACAATGCCATCCAGTTTTAGGCTATCTACATTGGGCATTATCTTGTCCAGTGCTACTTTTTCAAATTCCAGATCGATATCTTTATACGTACTGTCTATAAGCGTTCCTTCCAGGCGTATCTGTTCGTCTTTATAGTTCATTACAACCTGGCTAATGTTTATGGTGTCCAAGGTTTTGTTGAAACTTACTTTATTATTGGTATCGTTGTTTTCGTTAATTATCCAGTTTCTTCCCTTAAATCCAAGTTGGGAACGTTTTAAGCCAATAACAGACTCTTGATTGTTGTTGAAGGTGTGATAAAAGTTAAGGTTGTACACGTCGTTGAATTCCTTACCGCCCTTAAATTCTGTTCTAAAGAAAAGCGTATCGTTAATTTTTGTGTTGATCAAACTAAAATCGCTTACATCGTAAATATTAGACTGAATATCCTTTACTTCAACATAGGTATTGTACAATGGGTTTTTGTTGTCTATTTGTATTTGAATATTATCAAAGATGTTTCCGTTGGCATTAATTTTAGGCGAGTTAAAATTCAGCTTAAAATCACCTTCATCGGCCGCCATGCTCCCTTTTATGAAGGTATTGCTCCCAAATTCAAGCTTTGG
Source organism: Galbibacter pacificus (assembly GCF_029603165.1). GTDB lineage: Bacteria > Bacteroidota > Bacteroidia > Flavobacteriales > Flavobacteriaceae > Galbibacter > Galbibacter pacificus. The sequence continues at coordinate 1,045,960 of NZ_JAQSVC010000001.1, read as the reverse complement.
GAAAAAAACCTCGATTATCTTGTTGTATATTTTAAAATTGAAGTCTACATACTGTCCGGGTGTAATTTCAACGGGCTCGTAATTTGTATAAATGCTACCAATGGAATTTTTTACCAAATTACCCAGTTCCCTAACCCTGTACTTGCCCCTTAAAGAACCGGTAATAATGTCCGGGGAATTTACGGTAATAATACGTTCGTCTCCTTTAAACTTTGAGGTTACCGTAAAATCATCAAAATAATAACTGTCGTTCTGGTTGGTATAATTGGTTTTGTAAAAGCTTATCTCCCCTGCCAAATCGTACATTGTATTTCCTGCCATGTCGGCCACGATATTCCCTTTGAATACCGATATACTGTCCCGGTCGACAAAGTTTAAGCGATTGAGGTCTATCCTGTTTACAGAAGCCACAAACTTAAATTCATTGGTGTCGCCCGAAAGGTCGGCCAATCCTTTAAAGGCAACATCAAAATTTTCGTCTTTAGAAGTTACCGAACCATCAAAAAGCTGATCCTTTAAAATTCCCGAAACCTTCAGGTTTTTATATTCGTACCCATTGTAATCAACGGTATATACCTCACCAATTATTTCTGTATTGAGGGCCTCCTGCTTAAATCCTTTCCCGTCTACCCGAATATCCAGATCGGTTTCGCCCAGTTGATCGTTTTCAATAAAGGTCCCCATGTTAAAATCTTGGAGAGAGAGCGTTCCTTTGTACGAGGCCTCGTCTATATCGTTAATGCTGGTAAGCGTTAAATCGGAATATCCCTTACCGATATCCGAAATAAGGTTTACCTTGGCATAAACCGATTGCTCGGTGATGCGCATGTTTCCAAAAACGGAAAGCTGACCGAATTTTTGAAAAGAAGAAGGCAACGCCTTGCCCAAAATGCCCGGCAGTAAATTGGTAAGCTGGTAATAGTTGGACGATACATTCCTTAGATGGGCATCTATGCTAAAGGGCTTGGCTTTTTCGAACATGTTGTTAAAAACAAAATCGCCGTCTATAAGTGTGTTTTGCGATGTCATGTTAAGATTGTTCATTTCGAGCTTGTTTAAAACCCCTTTAAAATTAGAAGACAGCTCTACTTCCCTTCCGGTACCAAATTCATCAAAATAAAGGTTTATCTCGTCAAGGGAAACGGTAGAATCGTCAAAGTGCCCGGTTAATTTTACCTTATTCATAAAATCCCGGAAATCTTCCACTTCATAATTAAAAACCACATCTCCTTTGATAAACGATTCGGGGGTATCGATTGACAGGCCATCCAATCGCATTTCGGTTCTGTTGTAAGAAAATTCTGTTTTTAAACGGTTTACCACCACTCCTTTCTTGGAGGTAAAATCCAGCTGCTCCACCCCGACATTTACCTGCGGGCCCAAAATTTTAAACGAGTCGGCTTCAATATGTAAATTTTCGAGTCCCAATATTACAGGGTTCTCTTTGTTCTCGTCTACCAGCCTGAACTCGCTTTTTTTTACCGAAATATTAGAAGAAGTCATTAAAAAAGGATGGTCCGGATCGCCTTCTCCACTATCGAGCTTGTCCACGAAAACATTTAAATTGGTATTGTCTTCGCCCTTGTGGATTTTTAGGTTAAGCAACAATTCATCGGCCCTAATCTCGCCAAACTCCAGATCGCCCTTAACCACATTGCGAAGGCTTAAAATAGATGTGCTCAATTTATTGATATAGATAAGCGTATCCTTTTTATAATCTTCTACATAAACCCCTTTAATGTTTACATCGCCAAAAAAGGGAATAAAATGTATCTCGTCTATATTGATGTTGGTATTGAAGGTTTCGTTTAAGTACTTGGTAGCGCGTTTTGCAATGGATGTCTGCACAAAAGGTAAGGATAGAAAAATACTTGCCATCACCAAAATAAGGATCAAAACAAGTAGTATTCTAATTAATATTTTTCTGAGTTTTTTGATAGTTCTTAATGTTTTACCTTTGCCATTCAATTTCCATTCCAAAGATAGCATGAATACTCAAGATGTTTACATACTAGCCATAGAATCTTCTTGCGACGATACATCGGCCGCTGTACTCCACAACGATAAAGTGTTGAGCAATGTTGTTGCCAACCAAAAAATTCATGAAGAATATGGAGGCGTTGTACCGGAATTGGCTTCCAGGGCGCATCAACAAAACATCGTTCCGGTAGTCCATCAAGCATTGAGCAGGGCAAATATCGACAAAAAAGAATTATCTGCCATAGCTTTTACAAGAGGCCCTGGATTAATGGGTTCGTTATTGGTTGGAACATCGTTTGCAAAGTCGCTTGCCCTGGGATTAGACATCCCGTTAATCGAGGTAAACCACATGCAGGCACATATATTGGCACATTTTATCAAGGAACCCGAAACGCCCATGCCCAGTTTTCCATTTTTGGCGCTGACCATTAGTGGTGGGCACACACAAATTGTTAAAGTGAACAGCCATTTTAATATGGAAGTTATTGGCGAAACCATAGACGATGCCGTTGGCGAAGCTTTTGACAAATCGGCAAAAATATTAGGCCTTCCATATCCGGGCGGCCCTTTGGTGGACAAATATGCAAGGCAGGGCGATGCTAAAGCCTATCCGTTCCCGAAACCCAAGGTTGACGGACTTAATTTTAGCTTTAGCGGCTTTAAAACTTCTGTATTGTACTTTATTCAAAAAGAAACCGAAAAGGACCCGGATTTTATCGAGAAGAACCTTAATGATATCTGTGCATCCATACAACAGGGAATAATCAATATTTTAATAGATAAATTAAAAAAAGCGGTTAAACAAACAGGTATTAAGCAAATAGCCATTGGTGGCGGGGTTTCGGCGAACTCGGGAATAAGGGATACTTTAAAAGAATGCGAAAAGCGCTTTGGCTGGCAGACCTACATTCCTAAATTTGAATACACCACAGACAATGCCGCCATGATAGGTATTGTAGGATATTATAAATTTTTGAAAGAAGATTTTACCGATCAGCGCATCACCGCCAAAGCACGGTTTTCTATTTGAGAGTTGATTGTTGAGAGTTGAGAGTCTAGAGGTTCAAAGGTGCAAAGATTCAAAGTTACAAAGGTTCCATGTTCCATGTTTCAGGTTTCAAATATCCCTAACATACAACAATTAACTATTAACAAATAACTAACTCCTTTTCCCTTATCACTATTCAAGGTTGTTATGGTGCTATGTTGTTGAGGGTTGAGAGTTTATAGTTTAGGGTTCAGAGGTTCAAAGCTCTACAATTAACAATTAACCATTAAAAAACAACTAACCCCTTTTCACTATTCACTATTCACTATTCACTATTCAAGGTTGTTACGATGCTATGTTGTTGAGGGTTTAAAGGTGCAAAGTTCAACCATTAACTATTTCCATACAAATACATTAGTGAACGTATCCCGTGGGGTTCCGAATATGTCCAGATACGTTGGTGGACGTATCCGACGGTGTTCCGGACGTATCCAATAGGTCATTCCACACTTAATTTGCTCCTATAAACTAAAAAATACTGTTAAAACATTGTTTTGTAAGATAAATATGTATTTTAGGGCAACTAAACCAACACCATTCTTCGCTGCTATTATTTTTTTAGGGCATTTTATACATGAAACTTGGTGTGTTAAAAAATAAATAAATGCAATTGCATTTTTCACCTATTTTTCAATCAATATTGAACAAAAAATAAAATGACTAAAAAAAAATCAAAACGCATCATTAGGGTTTTATTGCTCCTGGGAGCGATTATCTCTCTATATTTTGTCCCTTGGCCCATTGTAAAAGCTTGGATTATGCCACTTCCAAACACCGTTCAGGAACAAGTTGATAAAGCAGCCGATTACGGATTTGATGGTATTATTGTTTGCGTGAACAAAAAAGGTAACCAATCAGAATTTTATGCTTCGGGCTACAAAAACAGGGAAAACAAAATTCCAGCCGACCCCAATGCCCTATTTAAAATTGCCAGCGTAAGCAAATTGTATAATGCCGTAGCCGTTGCAAAACTGGTTTACGACGGAAAATTATCATTAAACAAAACACTTGCCGATTATTTGCCCGAATTAAAAGGCAGGATAGAATATGCCGACAAAATTACTTTGCGTATGTTGGTCAAACATAGAAGCGGTATTCCAAACTATACAGATACCTATATGTATTGGGCGGCTCCAAAAGAGACAGCAGATGAAAATCTTGCTTTGGTTTTGGACCTGCCTGCTAATTTTAAACCCGACCAAGGGTATGAATATTCCAATACCAATTACTTATTACTCGGCAAAATAATGAACCAGGTTCTTGGATATAGTTCGTTCCAATACATTCAAGAAGAAATTTTAAATCCATTAAGCTTAAAGCATACGTTTGGATCGATTCAAGATGTAAATATAGATAATATAATGAGCGGTTACTATGTGGGCTATGATGCAGATTTAAAAACGGACAATATAGGCTCGATACTGGCAACAGCAGAAGATTTGAGCAAATTTATACGTGCCCTAAACGATGGTTCGGTTTTTAGGGATAAAAAAGAAAAAGAAATCTATTCTTCCATTTATAAGTATGAACACACAGGTTTGATACCAGGATACCAAACTATTGCCAAATACCATAAAGATATAGATGCTGTCGTTATACAATTTACAAACACGGTTAATTTTGATGGCTATAATTGGAATATGTCAGAAATAATGTATAACCGAATCGTTAAAATATTAAAAAAGGAAAACTAGCTGCTGTAAAAATCCCATAATCGTAAAAAAAGACATACAAAAGCGCTTTTAAGGATGTCGCCTTTGGCATATCCTTTTTGCCGATTTGTTCAACAAACAAACCCGCACACAATAACCATTAAATTTTCTAAATAAAAAATCAATCCGTTTTGCATATAACTTTTAACTTTACAACTTTATAACTTTATAAACCTTACAAACTTTCAACATTATAAACTCCACTTAAACCCATGCAACTTTTTTATGCGCCCGAAATAGAGAAAGACACCAAACTGTTTTCTTTTAACAAAGAAGAAAGCAAGCACATAAGCAAAGTTCTGCGTAAAAAAGAGGGAGACCAGTTATATATTACAAACGGAAAAGGCTGGCTTTTTGAAGCCGAAATAATAAACGCCGACATAAAACATTGTAATGTAACCATTACCCAGGCACGCCTAAAACATAAAAAAAATTATTACTTGCATATGGCGGTGGCCCCCACTAAGATGAACGACCGCTATGAATGGTTTCTTGAAAAGGCCACGGAAATCGGTATCGATGAAATTACCCCCATTATCTGCGAACATTCCGAAAGAAAAGTGATAAAGCCCGAACGCTATGAAAAGATACTTCAGTCGGCCATGAAACAATCGCTTACCTGTTATTTGCCAAAGCTTAACGATGCCATTGATTTTAATACTTTTATTGAAAACAACAATTCCGAAGGTCAATTATTTATTGCCCATTGTGAAGATGATGAGAAATACGACCTCAAACGAAAAGTATTACCAGACAGCAAGACCCTGCTTTTAATCGGGCCCGAAGGCGATTTTTCTTCTGCTGAAATTAAAAAGGCAACTAGCAGTGGCTATATCCCGGTTACACTTAGCGACAACCGTTTACGAACCGAAACAGCCGCCATTGTAGGGTGCCATATTATTTCTATTGCGAACGGCTAAAAAAGCACATCACATTTCAAGAAATACAATACCAAACAAATTGTGTAAGTTTGTGGTACACGATAAACTTCTTATAAAAAGAAATGATAAAAAAATATTGGGCATGCTTGCTGTTTTGTTTGTTCGGGCTCTTGGCGCAGTCGCAAGAAATAGCCTTGCTAAAGTACAAAGGTGGCGGCGACTGGTATGCCAACCCCACTTCCCTGCCAAACCTCATTAAATTTTGCAATAAAAATATCCATACCACCATTAATGAAAAACCGGCCACGGTAGAACCCGGAAGCAGCGATATTTTTCAATACCCCTTTATACATATGACAGGCCACGGAAATGTTTTTTTTACCAATGAAGAGGCTCAAAATTTACGCAAATATTTACTTTCGGGCGGTTTCTTACATGTAGACGATAATTATGGAATGATAAATTACTTTAAAAAAGAAATCCCCAAAATATTCCCGGATAAAGAATTTACCGAGCTTCCCGCCAACCACCCCATTTTTAACCAGACTTATAAATTTCCAAACGGACTTCCAAAAATACACGAGCACGATGGAAAACGGCCCCAGGCCTTTGGCATTTTCGACAATAACAGGCTAATTCTTCTTTTTACTTTTGAATGCGACCTTGGAGACGGGTGGGAAGACCCAGAAGTGCATCACGACCCGCAAAACGTGAGGATTCAAGCGCTGGAAATGGGCGCCAATATTATTCAATATGCCTTTGAAAATTAATCATGGCAGCGCAGCTTCAACATACCAATACGCCTTTTTTAAAAAAGCAATTTCCAATAACCATTGTTTGCGACCATATATCGAGCGCATCCAACATAGGTTCTATTTTTAGGCTAGCCGATGCTTTTGGCGTAGAACAGATTATTTTTACGGGCATAAAACCACTACTTAGCAGACGGATGGAAAAAACAGCCCGTACTACCCATAAAACGGTTCCATACAAATATATTGAAGACGAAAATGACTTTATAAACAACCTAAAAAAAGAAAAACAATATATCATTGCCCTGGAAATTACAAGTAACAGTAGCCCGGTTGGAACCATGCAATTGCCAAAAAATACCGCTATAGTTCTTGTTATAGGAAACGAAAATCACGGGGTTTCAAAAAAATGGCTGGAAACTGCCCATACGGTCCACCATATAGAAATGTACGGGAACAACAGCAGTATGAACCTTGCCCATGCCACCGGCATATGCCTCTATGAATTAACAAATAAGCTCAAGATATAGATAGTTGATGCTTTTTATTTATTTTTACGGACATCAATAAACCACACTCCTCCTATACTTACAATAACAACAAATAATTTATCTGGCTAAACACAATAAAATTTTAGACTTAACTAATACAATAAAACATGGATTCTAAAACTATAGCCAATGGCATATTAAGAGCCATTGCAACCATTGTTGGTATTTTGCTTTTACTGTTTTTCTTATACAAAATTCAAGCAGTGATAGCCTATATTATTATAGCAGTAGTAATTTCGTTAATCGGGAGGCCGCTGGTACGCTTTTTAATAAAACGGTGCAAATTCAACAATAATGTGGCCGTTATTATAACCATGATGGTAATGATTATTCTCTTGGTGGGCATTGTAAGCCTGTTTATACCGCTTATTATTGAACAGGGAAAGAATTTATCTTTGCTAAACATAGAAAACCTCAGGATGAGCTTACAGGATGTATACCGGGAATTATCCGACTATTTTTCAGTAAGCCGTTACGAAGTAGAGGCATCTATTGAAGAATCCCTTAAAAAATCCGATTTTATATCTACCATAGACCTATCTGCCATTCCTAATATGTTCAATTACATCATCGGGGGGCTCGGCTCGATTACCGTTGCATTGTTTACCATTATTTTCATTTCGTTTTTCTTTTTAAAAGATAGGCGCCTTTTCCAAAATGGCCTGTTAACATTTATTCCGCCAAGCAACGAACAGCGCGTAATAAATTCGTTGGAAAGTATAAAAAATTTACTATCAAGATATTTTATTGGTTTGCTGTTACAAATAGCAATTCTCTTTGTAATTTATACCATAGTTTTATTGGTGTTTGGTATACAAAATGCAATCGTTATTGCCTTTCTTTGTGCCCTGCTAAATTTGGTTCCATATGTGGGTCCGCTTATCGGGGGAATACTTATGGTTTCCTTAACCATGTCTAGTAATTTGGGAGCAGATTTTAGCACCGTAATCTTACCAAAAGCCATATATGTTTTAATTGGTTTTATCATTGGTCAATTAGTAGATAATTTCTTTAGCCAGCCCCTTATATTTTCAAGCAGTGTAAAATCGCATCCATTAGAAATCTTCTTGGTAATTATTATTGCGGGAATGGTATTTGGAGTATTCGGGATGGTGCTTGCAGTACCTGCATATACAGCAATTAAGGTAGTTTTAAAAGAATTTTTATCAGAAAACAACATCGTTAGTAAGCTCACAAAAAACTTATAGTAAAACTTTGAATAAAAACATATTAAATACTGGTATACAATTATTTATAACAAAAAATTTGAACACTGACATTTCGTCACTTTTGCTAAAAGGCGTACATTTGGACGGTGTTTCGCCAAAAGAAGTGGCACAACAAATTGAAGCGAAGAAAAAAACCAAAAAAAAGCTCCCTACTTGGTTTAACAGCAAGCAAATTTATTACCCCAACAAATTAAACATAGAACAAACTTCGTCTGAAGAAACAGCACAATATAAATCAAAAATCATAAAGGGAAAAACCCTTGTTGACATCACCGGTGGATTTGGTGTGGACACCTACTATTTTGCTAAAAAATTCGAAACGGTTATACACTGCGAAATAAATAAAGAATTAGCTGAAATTGCAGCGCACAATTTTAAAATTTTAAACACAAAAAACATCCATGCAATCCATCAAAACGGAGTAGCATTTTTAGAGGAAAGCAAAAAACACTTTGATGTTATTTTTTTAGATCCATCACGCAGGGACGCTTCAAAAAATAAAGTGTTTTTACTACATGATTGCGAGCCGGATATTTTAAAAATCCTTCCCTTTTTACTCAAGAAAAGTAATCTTGTTTTAATGAAGACTTCACCTTTAATAGATCTTTCCAAGAGCATTGAAGATTTGAGACATGTTAAAGAAATACATATTGTTGCCGTTAATAACGAAGTCAAGGAACTGTTGTGGCTATTAGGGCCAAATGCCGGTACGGATATTCAAATAAAGACCGTAAACATGCTGAATGAAGGGAGCCAATGCCTTAATTTTGCCTGGCAGGAAGAAAGCGCCAATATTGCCACCTTTTCGGTACCCGAAAAATATTTATACGAGCCCAATGCGGCCGTTTTAAAAAGCGGCGCATTTAATATCCTGACTCAAAAATTTGCCGTAAGCAAACTGCATCCAAACACCCATTTATATACAAGCAACCATAAAATTGATTTTCCGGGCAGGGGTTTTATTATAAAAGAAATATTACCTTACAACAAAAAAATACTGAAGAAAGCTTTGCCAGGCAACAAAGCCAATATTACCACAAGAAATTTCCCGGAAAGCGTTGCACAGATACGCAAAAAAACGGGCATAAAAGACGGTGGGGATATTTATTTGTTTTTTTGTACTAATTTCAACAATGAAAAAATAGTTATCAGTGCCAAAAAAACGTAAAAACACAAAAACAACAAGCGAGCGTTAACGTACCTCATTTATTTTTTATTTACTATTTTAGTCGCTCAACCAACAAAGAACACAAAACTTGACAATTAAAGAAATAGCCAAATTAGCCAATGTTTCATTAGGGACTGTAGACCGTGTAATCCACAAGCGGGGCAAGGTCTCCAAGAAAACCGAGGAAAAAATATTGGCCATCATCGAGAAAGTAAATTACCAACCAAATATCTATGCCCGCGGGCTGGTTTTAAACAAATCGTATACCATTGTTGCGCTGGTCCCTTCTTTTATTGAAGGGGAATATTGGGAAATGCCGTCAAAAGGAATCAAGATGGCAGAAAAAAACCTGAGCCAGTTTGGGGTAAACCTCAATATATTATACTTCGACCAAAATTCTGTCCCTTCGTTTAACGAAAAGGTCGACGAACTTCTAAAACTAAAACCAGACGGCGTTATACTTGCTCCGGTCATTAATTTTGAAGCCGTAAAACTTACCAAAAAACTAGAATCGGGCAAGATTCCTTTCAGTCTTATCGACTCGAACATCCCGAACAGCAAGGCATTGAGCTTTATTGGGCAAGATGCCTTTCAAAGCGGGAAACTAGCGGCCAAACTATTATGTTCTGAAATAAATTCACAAGGCACCATTTCGATCATATCCATAAAAAATAACGAAAACCACAACAAAACGCTTCAACAGCGTATTGAGGGCTTTAAGGACTACATTTATAACAGTAATTTTATTGCCAACATTACCCTGATAGAAAACAACATACATTTAGGAACTGCCAATTGGGAGGAAAACTTAATGCAAGCCTGTACGCCCACCAATAATACCGTTGGGATTTTTGTGCCAAGCTCCATGATTCACCATGTCGCCAAATGCATCGAGGCCAATTTTGACACCATGAGCAATATAAAGTTAGTGGGGAACGATTTAATTGCAAACAATGTAAAGTACCTAAAAAAAGGCGTCATCAACTATTTAATTGGTCAAAGGCCCGAAAACCAAGGCTATTTGGCACTCGAAAGTTTTTACAAGCATTTGGTACTGGGCAAATCGGTGCCGCAAAAAAAATACCTTCCGCTGGACATTATCACGCAGGAAAATTTAATGTACTACAACGACGATGTCGTGTAACACAACAACAATCTAGAATGTTTCTCTTATCCTGAATAATCACCAATTATTTATAGTTTTTATTGATTAAATATTAAAATAACTATTTCACTTTTGAAAGTAACCAAATGTTATACGTACCTTATTTTCAACCTTCAAAATTACTTTTATCCAAAAAAAATGTTAACTTGGGCGAAATTTCGGCTTTAAAATCAATGAAAATTTAAATTAATCACTAATTAAACGCTTATGAAATAAACTTTTTATTAAAAATGTGTACGTACACATTCTAAACTGATAAACACCGCTAACAAAAACTTTAAAATTATGAAACACTTTAAAAAACCTGTATTTTGGATGTCTGCATCCATTTGTAGGTATCAAAATTTATTTTTGCTGCTTTTTACCTTATGCATCGGGATTATAAACCCGTTGCATGCAAAAAACATTGTCCAACAGCCTCAGGAAACTACAGTTACGGGTACGGTTTTGGACGCTGAAGGTTTCCCCCTCCCGGGCGCCACGATTATAGAAAAAGGAACTCAAAACGGAACTCAAACAGATTTCGACGGTAAGTTTCAATTACCCGTATCCAGCCAAAATGCTACGCTGGCAGTATCTTTTGTTGGTTTTTCTACCAAAGAGGTTCCGCTCAACGGGCAAAGCAATGTAAGCATCACTCTGGAAACCGATGCCGCCGCACTGGACGAAGTGGTTGTAATAGGTTATGGAACTCAAAAGAAAACCGATGTTACAGGGGCCATTTCTTCTATCTCCGGAGACGATATCAACTCTACAAAAGAAGGGAACGCTTTTAACGCCATGGCAGGTAAAGTGGCCGGATTGGATGTGGGTGTAACCAGTGCATCGCCAGGTACATCGCCTAGTTTGCTTATTAGGGGAAGGAGTTCGCTTAACTTTTCAAACGAACCCTTGATCGTCGTGGATGGGATTCCCATGGAAGGAAGCCTGAACGACATCAATTCTGCCGATATCGCTTCCGTAGAAGTTTTAAAGGATGCTTCTTCAACCGCAATTTATGGTGCAAGAGGCGCGAATGGCGTTATTTTAGTTACCACAAAAAGAGGACAGGCCGGAAAAGCCAAATTTACCTTCGATACGTATTATGGCTTTGCCGAAGTACCTGAAAATTACCAGTTACTCGATGCAGATGGTTACGTAAACCTTAGACGTGAAGCCAGAAGGGCCGGACAAGAAGAAGAACAGGGGCTTGTTCCCGGTACCTTGCCATTGCCATCGGTGCAAAGTTCGCTGGAACCGCTTCAATTGGAAGCCTACCAAAATGGAGTGGATACCGATTTTATCGACCTCGGCACACGTTCTGGGCAACAAATCAATTATCAGCTCGGCGTTTCAGGGGGTTCAGAAAAAATAAGGTACAATCTTTCGCTTAGTTATTTCGATCAGGATGGAGTATACAATTTAGCCGATTATGAAAGGTATACTTTCAGGACAAACCTCGATATTAACGCTACCGACAAACTTAAAGTAGGGCTATCGCAACAGGCCAATTTTTCTAAAAAAAACAATTTCAACCCTTTGGCCAGTTTAATGAACCAGCCACCATTGGTTACTCCCTTTGACGAAGATGGCGTAGCTACGCTCGATCCATTGGCCGATGGGTTAAATTGGAACCCGCTTAGCAATGAAACCCCGGGAAATTATATCGATGAAGATATTAGCTACCGGTATTTTGCCAATATTTTTGCGAGTTATCAAATTTTAGATGGGCTAAAATATACTTTAAACGTTCAACCGCAATTTGAGTCCGTTACATATAACGATTTTAGGGCTTCTATGTCTCAGAGCCGCACGGGCGGGTTATCTCAAGCATCAAAAGAAACCAGGGTCAATACGGCCTATACCATCGAGAACATTTTAAATTATACCAAAGTCTTCGGGCAGGACCACTCGGTTGATGCCACTTTCCTATACAGTTTTCAGGAAACTAAAAGGGACCGCTTATACCTTCAGGTTTCAGGACTTGCAAACGACAGTCAGACTTTCAATAATTTAAGCGATGCCTCTCAAGTAGACAACCGTGACAGTTCCTTGGAAACCGAAGGATGGGTTTCTTATATGGGGCGTGTTAATTATGGTTATAAAAATAAATATTTACTTACCCTTACCGGCCGGTATGACGGTTCTTCTAAACTCTCCAAAGGAAAAAAATGGGGCTTCTTCCCTTCTGCTTCCTTTGCATGGAGGATCATTCAAGAAGATTTCCTTAAAAACCAATCTGTTTTAAGCGACCTTAAGCTTAGAACGGGATACGGTCAAGTTGGGCGTAATCCCATTGCCCCCTACTCTACTTTCGGGAGCATTAAAAGGTTCGAAAATTCGTTTGGCGGAAACCCCGCCTATGGTTTTCAGCCAGAAGATATTGCCAACCCAGATTTAAAATGGGAAACCACTACAACTTTCGATATCGGGCTGGATTATGCATTTGCCAAAAACAGAATTGCGGGAAGTATCGATTTCTATACCGGAAAAACAACCGATTTGCTGCTAAATAGGGTATTGCCTGCTACTTCTGGCTATTCTTCTATTCTTCAAAACGTTGGGGAAACCAAAAACTCTGGAATCGAATTAACTTTAAGTACGGTTAATATTGAAACAGATAAGTTTAGGTGGACCACCGATTTTAATTTTTCTGCCAACAAAAGTGAAATCGTGAAGCTTTTGGACAGCGAAACAGACGATGTTGGAAACGGTTGGTTTATTGGGCAGCCCCTAAGCGTTTATTACGACCGGGTTTTTGACGGAATTTGGCAACTTAACGAAAATGATGCCGCCAATAGCTACGGAAGAAGACCGGGAGATATTAAACTGGCCGATCTAAACAACGATGGCGCATTAAATGATGATGACCGAAAAATTTTGGGGCAGCTAGATCCCAAGTGGATTGGTGGTTTTACCAGTAAAATGGAGTATGCCGGTTTTGATTTTGTGGTATCGCTTTATACACGTCAAGGGCATTTAACCCGATCCCGCGCATTAGAAAACGTAACCATTTTTGGACGTAACAACGATCTGGACCTAAATTACTGGTCGCCCGAAAACCCGAGCAACGAATATCCACGGCCTAACATAAACAGGGAAAGGCCTCTGGACAACGGTGTTCTAAGTTATGTGGATGCATCGTTTGTGCGTGTACGTAATATTACGCTGGGGTACACTGTTAATCAAAATGTAAATAAAATTCTGGGATTGGATAGATTGCGGTTCTATGCATCTGCTCAAAATCCTTTCTTGTTTACAAAAACCGATTTAAAAGGTTTTGATCCCGAACTTGGTAGTGGAGACGACTTTATTGCTTCGCCAAGAACCATTTTATTTGGGCTAAACGTAGCCTTTTAATTGAATCTTAAAGAAAAAGTCATGAAGAAAAACATAATATACATATTCGCATTATTGTCACTAATCTCCTGTAGTGATATTTTAGATGAAGAACTTACCGGGGACCTTACGGCCGATGGCGTTTTTATTGATGAAGAAGGAATCGACTTTGCCCTGAACGGAGCCTATGCCTCGCTGGGCGTATTCATAGGGAACAGCAATACCGTTCGGGACGGTACAAACAAAGAAACCGGATGGACCCTTATTGCCTTTGGTACCGATACCTATACCAACGGTTCGGATGGTGGTTTTAAATATTTCAATACATATGATTCCGACCTCAATGCGAGTTCGCAGATTGTACGGGAATCCTGGGACGAATTTTACAAAGGCATCAATACCGCCAATACAGTTATTGGCCGGGCCCAAGAAGCAATTCCCAACAATCCTCAAAAAGTAACGGAAGTTGTAGCCGAAGCACGATTTTTAAGGGCTTATTACTATTATTGGCTGGTACGTATATGGGGACCCGTACATTATACCAATGAAGAAACAACAACAGCCGAAACCGAGGCGCACAGAATGGCCCTGGAAGAATTGTACCCGAAAATTATAGAAGATTTGCAATTTGCAGAAGATAATTTACCGGGGGTTCAGGACGATTTTGGAAGAGCCACGTCTTGGGCCGCTAAGGCAACCTTGGCAGACCTGTACCTTACCCGTAAAAATTACGATATGGCAGCTACCTATGCCGAGGACATTATAGACAATGGCCCATTTTCACTGGTAGGCTCTTATGCCGAATTATGGGAGCTTGAAAACGAACAAAACAGCGAGGTAATATGGTCTACGCAATTTGCAGACGAACTGGAATACGATAATGGCGGGAACCCGGCGCACCTTTTCTTTTTAATGGAATATGACAAATTACCGGGCATGAAAAGGGATGTTGTAAACGGAAGACCGTGGAAAAGGTTTAGACCTACAAATTATTTATTAAATTTATACGATATGGAAGATCAAAGGTACGATGGCACTTTTGTAACGGTATATTATGCAAATAACCCGGATTCTGCACCACCTGGTGTCGAAGTGGGCGATACTGCCGTTTACCTGCCACGTGTTCCTTTTTCACAGACCGAAAAAGATGCCAAGCCATATGGGGAAAGTATTTATAACCAAGATGAATATACCGAGAAAATATATCCGTCCAGTAAAAAATGGTTGCAGCCCAATAGGGCTTCTACCAACGAAGAATCTGGTGGAAGGGATTTTATTGCCTACCGCTTGGCCGAAATTTACTTGATCGCATCAGAAGCAAATGCTTTAAAGTCAAGCCCCGATCAAACAAAAGCGCTTTTTTACCTCAATGAAGTAAGAAAAAGGGCTTATGGTGTAGATAATGTTGCCGAGCTTCCAACCATTGATGCTGTTGATATTGATGTAATTCTTGAAGAAAGAGCCAAAGAGCTGGCTCAGGAAGGAAAAAGGTGGTTCGACCTTGTACGTACCGGAAAGTTGGTGGAACGTGTAAAACTATACAACCCGCAAGCGGCTTCCTTCATTCAAGATTATCATAATTTGAGGCCTATCCCCTTAACCCAAATAGATAGGACCTCAAACGAGTTTCCACAAAACCCGGGATATTAATGAATATTCAAAAAAAATATATTAAAATGAAACATCCATATTCAACACACAATAAAATAGACCCTCATGGATGTTTCATTTTTTCCACTTAAAAAACAACTAAATACAAACACATGAAATCAAGAATCAAAAATTACAAACTCTATGCCTTAGCATTAGGCCTTACCGTTAGTTTATCGGGTTGCCAGGAAGGTCCAAAAGACAATACCCCTTGGACACCGCTTTTTAACGGTAAAGACTTAAACGGATGGACGCAAAAAGGCGGAAAAGCAAAATATCGGGTAGAAAACGAAATGGTTATAGGAAGTACCGTTCACGATACGCCAAACTCATTCATGACAACCGATAAGATGTACGACGATTTTATTATGGAACTTGATTATAAGGTAGATTCTACGATGAATTCCGGTATTCAAATCCGAAGTAACAGCATTCCCCAATACCAAAATGGGCGCGTACATGGTTACCAAATTGAAATAGACCCTTCCGACAGGGCCTGGAGCGCCGGTATTTATGATGAAGGAAGACGTGGGTGGCTTTTCCCGCTAACAGACGATAAACAGGCGCAGCAAGCATTTAAACAAGGAGATTGGAACCATTATAGAATTGAAGCCATTGGAGATACCATAAAAACATGGATCAATGGTGTACCCGCTGCACATCTCGTAGACGACAAAACACATACTGGGTTTATAGCCCTGCAAGTACATGCAATTGGCAAAGATGCCAAAGAGGGAACAGAAATTATATGGAAAAACATAAATATACTTACCGATAGTTTAAGCAAATACAGCACAAAAACCCCAGTTCCCCCGGTTGTTACCAAAAACAACTTAACCATAGACGAAAAGAAAAACGGCTGGAAAATGCTTTGGGATGGTAAAACCACCAACGGATGGAGAGGTGCCAGACTCGATGAATTCCCAGATAAAGGTTGGGTAATAGAAAATGGTATTTTAACCGTTTTGGAAAGTGAAGGAAAGGAATCGGCTGCCGGTGGCGATATTGTTACCAAAAAGCCATACGCCAATTTTGAGCTGAAAGTAGATTTTAAACTTACTAAAGGGGCCAATAGCGGCATTAAATATTATGTTGATACCGAAATAAACAAAGGCCCGGGCTCTTCCATAGGCTTGGAGTATCAAATCCTTGACGACGACAATCACCCGGATGCAAAACTAGGGAACCACGACGGGAGTAGGACCGTTGCTTCTTTATACGACCTAATTCAAGCCAACCCTAAAAAACCAATTCATCCTATCGGGGAGTGGAATACCGCTAGAATTGTTTCAAAAGACAATCATGTGGAACACTGGCTAAACGGAATGAAGGTTTTGGAATACGAAAGGGGAAGCGATGAATTCCGTAAACTCGTTTCAGAAAGTAAATACAAAAAATGGCCAAACTTCGGGGAACTGGAAAAAGGAAGCATCCTATTACAAGACCACGGAAACAGAGTATCTTATAAAAACATCAAAATAAAAACTTTATAAAATCATGACAACTAGACGCAACTTTATAAAAAACACCGTATTAAGCAGTACCGCCCTTGCCGTGGGCAGCTCTGTAATGGGGATGCCCGCAAGCAGTTACCGAAGGATTATTGGTTCCAACGACCGTTTAAATGTGGCCATTGCCGGCTTGGGCCGCCGTTTGGGTGCATATTACCAGCCCATTGCAAGAAAAAAAAGCAATGTAAACCTTATGTATTTGTGCGATGTTATGGAAAGCCAAAGACTTAAGGCCAAGGAAAATTTCTCCAAATTGATTGATTATACCCCAAAACTGGAAAACGATATTAGAAAGGTTATAGACGATAAAAAGGTAGATATCCTAGTTAATGCAACCCCAGACCATTGGCACACCCCCGGCTCTATTCTGGCCTTGAAGGGCGATAAACACGTATATGTGGAGAAACCCTGTAGCCATAACATGAACGAGAACGAAATGTTGGTTGCTGCCTCTAAAAAATTCAACAAAATTGTACAAATGGGGAACCAGCAACGTTCGTCTGGCCATACCATAGATATCATCAATCAAATTCATAACGGCGTAATCGGCACCCCATATAAAGCGGTTGCTTTTTACAGCAATGGCCGTGGCGAAACGCCAATCCAAAAAAAGGCACCCGTTCCGCAAGGGCTCGATTGGGAACTTTGGCAAGGGCCCGCAGTCCACAGGGAATATACTGATAACACTTGGGATTATAACTGGCACTGGTACGGTTGGAACTACGGTACGGCAGAAGCCGGAAACAATGCCACGCACGAACTGGATGTTGCCCGTTGGGCATTACAGGTAGGCTTTCCGCAACATGCAGAAGTAGAAGGCAATAAAAGACACTTTTTAGATGATGGCTGGGAAATGTACGATACCATGTTGGCCACTTTTAAATTTGCCGACAATAAAATTATCCAATGGGACGGAAAAAGTAGAAACGGTTATCAAACCTACGGCGGTGGCCGCGGTACCGTAATCTATGGAAGTGAAGGCTCTGTTTATGTAGACAGGGAAAAATACATTCTTATGGACCGCTCCGGAAAAGTGGTAAAAGAAGTCAACGCAAGCTCTAATGAAGCAGGCACGGCACTCGGTGGTGGTGGCGACATGTCTACAAGCCATATGGTTAACTTTTTTGAAACCATCCGTGGAAAAGAAAAATTAAACGCCCCTATCGATGATGCCAGTGTGAGTATGGCAATGGTGCATTACACCAATATTGCTTATCGCATTAAAAAAGGCTTTAAAATTGATGAAAAGAACGGAAAAATGCTCGATAACGATGCCATGAAACTTTGGGGACGTGAATATGAAAAAGGCTGGGAACCAACTTTATAAACTTTTTTTTGATGCAGGAAAAGAAAACAACCGATTTTTTTAAAGAAGATGAAAATCCTTGGGAAGCTGTTGCTGAAGGAATAAGCAGGCAAATTACCGGATTTAATACCGACCTTATGATGGTGAAGGTTAAGTTTAAAAAAGGAGCCATTGGTTACCAACACCAACACATCCATTCGCAAAGCTCTTTTATTGCATCGGGGAAATTTGAAATAACCATAGGCGGCAAAACGGAGATTTTAACGACCGGAGATACTTTTTTTGTGCAACCAAACATCATCCATGGGGCAAAATGTATCGAAGATGGTGTTTTGGTCGATGTTTTTAATCCCGCCCGTGAAGATTTTTTATCAGAGTAAACTACCTCGGTGCAAGCACACGAGGCATTGGTCGGAAACAAATTTTTAATTTCGAGGCAAGCCTCGGGGTATTATACCCTTTGGCGGTGCCAATAAAAAAAATTACATGAATCAACTTAAAAATAAAGTAGCCATAATTACTGGTGGAAATGGCGTATTGGGCGGGGCTATTGCAAAAGGCCTTGCACAATGTGGTGCCAAGGTAGGCATTTTAGGAAGAACCGAAGAAACCGTACAACAAGTAGTAAAGGAAATACAGAAAAATGGCGGACAGGCAATGGTTCTGGTTGCAGATGTTCTGGACAAAAACACACTCGAAAACGCCAAAACCACTGTTGTAAAAAACTGGGGAACAATAGATATATTGGTAAATGCGGCCGGAGGCAACAGAAAAGGGGCTACCATAGCTCCCGAAGACACCTTTTTCGATCTTTCCTTGGATGATTTTGACAAAGTAAACGACCTTAATTTTAAAGGTACCGTTCTCCCCTCTTTTGTTTTTGGCAAACAAATGGCAGCGCAAAAAAGCGGAAGCATCATCAACATCTCATCAATGGCGGCACAACAAGCCATAACCCGTGTGGTAGGATATGCGGCCAGTAAGGCTGCGGTAGATAACTTCACCAAGTGGTTAGCAGTGGAAATGGCACTAAAATACGGAGACGAAATACGCGTAAACGCCATAGCACCAGGCTTTTTTGTGGGAGAACAAAACCGGGCCCTTTTGTTAAATCTAGATGGATCTCTAACACAAAGGGGAAATACCATTGTTGCGCAAACACCCATGAAACGCTTTGGAAAACCAGAAGAACTGCAAGGGGTAGTAAATTGGCTGGCATCTGCCGGGGCTTCTTTTGTAACTGGTGTCGTTATCCCCATTGACGGTGGGTTTAGTGCTTTTAGCGGGGTTTAATTGAATTATGAAAATCAATAAAATGGATCTTACACTTGAAAAAACATGGCGTTGGTACGGACCAAACGATCCCGTATCGCTTCAAGATATCAAACAGGCCGGGGCAACCGGGGTTGTAAGCGCACTCCACCATATCCCAAATGGCGATGTCTGGGAAATGGAGGCTATTTTGCAACATAAAAAAGTAATTGAAAAAACAGGTTTGTCATGGTCGGTTGTAGAGAGTGTTCCCGTGCACGAAAGCATTAAAACGCAAACAGGAAATTACAAGCAATATATAGACAATTACAAGCAAACACTTATTAACCTTGGCCAGTGCGGCATCGATACCGTTTGTTACAATTTCATGCCTGTACTGGATTGGACCCGTACCGATTTGGATTTTTTAGTTGAAGATGGATCTACGGCTTTACGGTTTCATAAAAAGGCATTTGCAGGCTTTGAATTGTTTTTACTGAAAAGGCCTGGGGCCGAAAATAATTATTCAAAAGAAGAAATTGAAGCTGCAAGACTGTATATCGAAAGCTTATCGGAAGAAGAAAAGCAAAAACTGGTGAATAATATTATTGCCGGGCTTCCGGGGGCCGAAGAAGGTTATTCTTTAACCGAATTCAACAATGTGCTTCAAAAGTATAACAACATAGACGCCAAAAAACTTAAAGAACACCTTTTTTACTTTTTGGAGAATATTGTGCCAGCAGCCGAAAAATCCAACGTAAGGCTTTGCATCCATCCAGACGATCCGCCCTACCCTATTCTTGGGCTTCCCCGGGTGGTAAGTACAGAAAAGGACATTGCCGATATATTTGCCGCTGTTGACAGCCAGTTTAACGGGCTCACTTTTTGCACAGGCTCGTTTGGGGTGCGTCCCGATAACGACCTTCCAGCAATGGTAAAACGCTTTGGCCATCGTATACATTTTATTCATTTAAGAAGTACACAAAGAGATGCCGAAGGGAATTTTCATGAAGCTAACCATCTGGAAGGCAATGTTGACATGTATGGGGTCATGAAAGAATTGATTAACGAGCAGTGCAAAAGGGCAACAAACAACCGATTGGATTACAGGATGCCCCTGCGCCCAGATCATGGGCATAAAATGCTCGACGACCTTAAAAAGAAAACAAACCCCGGCTATTCGGCTATTGGCAGGTTGCGCGGACTGGCAGAATTAAGGGGGCTCGAAATGGGCATCAGGAAATCGACAGCGTAAACCTGAAAGACAATATTGTTTGTTTTATTGAAAAATACATTAAATTTTTTATAAAAATCAATGGATAATAAAAATAACACTAAGTTTTTTTTGATTTTTGGTAATATTTAAAAAATTGATTTATATTTGTGTAATCGATTACATAAACACATAATTATGACTAAAGTAGACTTTAGATATGCAACGCATCCAATAGATGCCAGAAAGTACGGAACAGACGAATTAAGGGATCATTTTTTGTTGAATCCCATTTTCAAGGAAAATGAAATAAGATTAACCTACACCATGTACGATAGGTACATTGTTGGCGGTGCCATGCCGGTTGATAAATCCCTTAAATTAGAGACGTTCGACCATTTAAAGGCCAATTATTTTCTGGAAAGGCGCGAATTGGGAATTATAAATGTTGGCGGAAAGGGAGTTGTAACCGTAGATGGCAATGTTTATGAGCTCAGCAAAAAAGAGGCCTTATATGTAGGCAAGGAATGTAAAGATATTGTTTTTGAATCTACCGACGGCGAGCAGGCTTTATTTTATATTAACTCTGCCCCGGCCCATCATAAATATCCAACTCAAAAAGTAGGCCGCGAAGATGCCGAAATTATAGAATTGGGCGACCAAAAATACGCCAACAAAAGAATATTAAATAAACTTATTGTAAACAGCATTGTAAAAACATGCCAGCTTCAAATGGGGGTTACGGAGCTTCAAGAAGGAAATGTATGGAATACCATGCCCTCACATACCCATACAAGAAGAATGGAGGCTTATTTTTATTTCGATCTGGAAGAAGGTCAAACCGTATGCCACTTCTTAGGGGAACCTCAGCATACACGCCATATTTTCATGGAAAACCATCAAGCTGTGCTTTCTCCCGAATGGTCCATCCACTCTGGGTCGGGAACGGCCAATTATTCTTTTATTTGGGGAATGGCCGGTGAAAATCTAGATTATGGCGACATGGACGGTGTTGCGCCAAACGAATTAAAATAAAATAGATGAATTTATTCAACCTAAAAGGAAAAAGGGCATTAGTAACAGGAGGTACGCACGGGCTAGGAATGGCCATGGCCGAAGGCCTTGCCGATGCGGGTGCCGAACTTGTAATAAGCAGTACCACCCCCGAAAAGCTCGAAAATGCATTAAACCATTACAAAAGCAAGGGGTATGTTGCAAACGGTTATCTTTTTGATATTACCGATGAGAACAAAGCTGCCGAAAAAGTACAGGAAATATATAAAAATCAAGGTCATATCGACATTTTGGTAAACAATGCGGGCATTATAAAAAGAGAAGCTGCATTGGACATGAATGTTGCCGATTTCCGCCGTGTAATCGATGTGGACCTTGTGGGAGCGTTTATCATGTCTCAATTGGTTGCAAAAAATATGATTGAACGCGGAGGCGGTAAAATTATAAATATATGTTCCATGATGAGCGAACTTGGCAGGAACAGCGTTACCGCATATGCCGCGGCCAAAGGCGGCCTAAAAATGCTTACCCAAAACCTGGCTACCGAATGGGCCAAGCACAATATACAGGTAAACGGCATTGGGCCGGGTTATTTTGCAACTTCGCAAACCGAACCCATTCGTGTTGACGGCCATCCATTTAACGATTTCATCATCAACAGGACACCTGCCGCCCGTTGGGGAAATCCGGAAGACCTGGCCGGAACTGCGGTTTTCCTGGCTTCTGGGGCAAGTAATTTTGTAAACGGTCAGGTAATTTATGTAGATGGCGGCATTTTGGCCACCATCGGGAAACCAATAAATGAAAAATAAATGGCGAAAAATACTTTCATAAACGACAATTTTTTACTTCAAAATAAATACGCAGAAGAGCTTTATCATAAGTATGCGAGCAAAATGCCGATTATAGATTATCATTGCCATTTGCCCCCAAAGGATATTGCAGAAAATAAGGTGTTTGAAAACTTAACGCAAATATGGATTTATGGCGACCATTACAAGTGGCGTGCCATGCGTACTTTGGGCATTGACGAAAAATTTATTACCGGAAATGCTTCTGATAAAGATAAATTTCTTCAATGGGCTAAAACTGTTCCGTATACCATGCGAAATCCATTGTACCATTGGACACAATTGGAATTGGCCCGCTATTTCGATATCTATGATTTGTTGAATGAAAAAAGCGCTGAAAGTATCTATAAAGAAGCTTCAGAAAAATTAAATTCTGATGCCTTTAGTTGCCAAAGCCTGCTTTCTAAAATGAACGTGAAAGTAGTTTGTACCACAGAAGATCCAACAGATTCCCTGGAACATCATCAAAAACTGGCAAAAAGTAATTTTAAAACCCATATTTCAACTTCCTTTAGGCCGGATAAGGCCATTTTAATTGGAAACGAAGATTTTGTTCAATACCTGAATAAACTTGAGAAAAGTTCGGGAATTTCAATCAATTCGTACAAAGACCTAAAAGATGCGTTGGTAGACAGGATAGCTTATTTTGATGAAAATGGCTGTAAAGTATCCGACCATGGCTTAAATGCAATTCCCTATGCAGCATATACCGAAAAGGAAATTACGGATATCTTTAAAAAGCGTATCGATAAAAAACAACTTACCAATGAAGAAATCTCTAAATATGAAAGTGCCGTATTGCAATTCCTAGCCGAACAATACCACGCAAAGGGTTGGGTACAACAATTTCATTTAGGGGCTTTAAGAAACAACAACACACGTATGTTGAAGGAATTAGGGCCGGATACGGGTTGGGATTCCATTGCCGATTATCCGCAAGCGGAAAACCTTTCCAAGTTCCTCAACAGTCTGGACACTAACAATACGTTAACAAAAACCATAATATACAATCTTAACCCTGCCGATAACGAAGTTATGGCCACCATGATTGGCAATTTTAACGATGGTTCCATAAAAGGAAAAGTACAATTTGGTTCCGGTTGGTGGTTTTTAGACCAAAAAGACGGGATGATAAAGCAAATGAACGCTTTATCAAACATGGGGCTTATTAGTTGTTTTATAGGCATGCTAACCGATTCCAGAAGTTTTCTCTCATACCCAAGACATGAATATTTCAGAAGAATTTTATGTAACTTGTTTGGGGAAGAAATCAAAAATGGGGAATTGCCCAATGATATGGAATGGATTGGAAAGATCGTTCAGGATATTTCATATAATAACGCCAAAGAATATTTTAATTTTTAAATAGCATTAACCACCAAAACCTATTACCTTGAAAAAAGTAGTTGCACTGGGGGAAGTTTTGTTAAGGCTCTCCACCAAAGGTCATTTAAAATTTTCTCAAGCCATTGAACTCAATGCCGATTATGGCGGAAGCGAATTAAACGTACTTACCGGATTGGCAAATTTTGGCATGCAGGCAGAAATGGTTACGCGCCTGCCCGAAAACGATATTGCCCAAACAGCACTCATGCAAATGAGAAAATACAATATTGGCACAAAACATATTCTTAAAGGCGGTAAACGTTTAGGGCTCTATTTTTTGGAAAAAGGCGCTTCTGTAAGGGGAAGTAAAATTATATACGACCGTGCACATTCTTCTTTTGCCGATATTGAAAAAGGGATGATCGACTGGGAAACGGTTTTTAAAGATGCCGCATGGTTTCATTGGTCGGGAATTACACCCGGGGTCTCTCAAGGTGCCGCCGATGTTTGCCTGGAAGCCATTGAAAAGGCCACACAGTTGGGCCTTACCGTCTCAACCGATTTTAACTACCGTGCCAACCTTTGGAACTATGGGAAAACCCCCGGAGATATCATGGAAAAAATGGTTTCTAAATGCCATGTAATCCTTGCGGGCGATTATGCTTCTAAACAGTATTTTAATATCGTTCCCGATGGAGATTCAGAAGAAAAGCTTCAACAGTCCCTTTGCGAAAAATTGAAGCAGCGTTTTCCAAATAGCAAAAAAATAATTATTACCAACCGAAAAAACATAAGCGCATTGCACAACAAGTGGTCGGCCGTAATGTATGACGGGGAAAAAATGCGCTCGTCTCAATCTTACGACATAACAGATATTGTTGACAGGATTGGAGCGGGCGATAGTTTTATGGGCGCCTTAATTTACGGGCTCAGCCATTACAACGACCAAAAGGCACTGGATTTTGCCGTTGCAGCCTCCTGTTTAAAACACACTATATACGGTGATGCCAATCTGGTATCTAAAGATGATGTGGAAAATTTAATGGGCGGTGATACTTCCGGTAGGGTAAATAGGTAAACCGTCAACAAAAACTATAAAATTAAGTACATGAAAACATATACAAGAATAGAAGTCGCCAAAACAATGGAAAGTACCGGACTGGTGCCTTTGTTTTATCACCCCGATAAAGATGTTGTATGCCAGGCAGTAAAGGCCTGTTATGATGGTGGCGCACGTTTGTTCGAATTTACGGCCCGTGGTGCCTTGGCCCATGAAGTTTTTTCAGACTTGGTAAAATATTGCGGCCAGCATTGCCCCGATATGATATTGGGCGTGGGCTCGGTAACCGATGCAGCATCGGCTTCATTATACATTCAATTGGGAGCACAATTTATTGTAACCCCCGTATTTAGGGAAGATATAGCCATTGCCTGCAACCGTAGAAAAATTTTATGGGCACCAGGATGCGGAACCCTTACCGAAATTGCAAAAGCAGAAGAATTTGGCTGTGAAATTGTAAAACTTTTTCCCGGAGCAACCTACGGCCCATCGTTTGTAAAGGCCATAAAAGGGCCATGTCCCTGGACAAGTATTATGCCAACGGGCGGCGTTAGTCCAGACGAAAAAAACATTACCGACTGGTTTAATGCCGGGGTAACATGTGTTGGAATGGGTTCTAAATTAATTTCAAAGGAAATTATAGAAAAAGGCGATTACAAAAAACTGGAGAAAAACGTTGAAGCAGTACTTAATATGATTAAAAAGGCCAAAAAATGAAGAATTTTTTAAAAATCTCAATCGTTGTATTTGGCTTTCTGTTGTGCTTATCGTGCAATGAATCTACAAAACATAAAACAATAAGGCTGGCTCACGGGCTGGACGTAAACCATTCGGTACACAAGGCAATGCTTGAAATGGCCAAGAACCTTGAAGAAGCTTCCGGCGGCAAGCTCACCATTAAAATTTACCCCAACCAACAATTAGGCTCCGAGAGGGAATGTCTGGAGCTGCTTCAAATAGGAAGCCTTGACATGACAAAGGTTTCTGTAGGCGTTATGGAAAATTTTGCTCCTAAAATGAAGGTGCTGGGGCTTCCGTTTCTTTTCAGGAACAAGGAACATTCTTTTAATGTTTTGGACGGACCCATTGGTAAGCAACTTTTAAATGAAGGTGAAAAATATTGGTTAAAAGGGCTTTGTTACTACGATGCGGGAAGCAGAAGCTTTTATACAAAAGACAGGCCTGTAAAAAATCCCGAAGACCTAAAAGGAATGAAAATTAGGGTGATGGAAAGTGCTACGGCAATGGACATGGTAAGAAGCTTGGGCGGCTCCCCAACCCCTATTTCATGGGGAGAGTTATATACATCCTTGCAACAAGGTGTGGTAGATGGAGCCGAAAACAACCCGCCAAGTTTTTACCTCTCCAGGCATTATGAGGTATGTAAATACTATTCGCTCGACGAGCATACCGTACTTCCCGATGTGTTGGTGGTTGGAACACATTTTTGGAACAGCCTAACGGAACAAGAACAAAAATGGTTGCAGGAAGCCGCAGACAAATCGGTAAAATACCAACGTAAATTATGGGCCAAATCAGAAAAAGAAGCCTTGGACGCCGTAAAAGAAGCAGGTGTTGAAATTATTCACCCAAACAAAGAGCCTTTTGCCAAAGAAGTACAAAGCGTCTACAACAGTTATAAAGACAATAAGGAAATGTATTCCCTCATTCAGGAAATTAAACAAACAAAATAAGCATGGACATTAGAAAAAAGATAGACCTTCTCTTGGGCAGATTCCTCGTTTTAATAATGGCCATTATGGTTATAAACGTATTGTGGCAGGTATTTACACGTTATGTTACCGGAACCCCAAGCTCTTTTACAGACGAACTGGCCCGCTATTTAATGATATGGGTCGGGGTATTGGGCGCTGCATATGTTTCCGGGCGGAACATGCACGTGGCCATAGACGTACTTCCGTCCAAAGCCAGTACCAAAACACAGCAAAAGCTTAAAATATTGGTAAATGTATTAATTATATTGTTTGCCTTGGTTGCATTTGTTATTGGGGGCATACGCCTTGTTTACATAAGCTACATTCTCGGTCAACACTCGCCAGCCCTTAACGTACCGTTGGCAGTTGTTTATTTGGTAATTCCAATAAGTGGCTTACTCATTATTTTTTATAAAACTTCGGATATTTTAAAGAAATCATAACATGGAATATATACCTGTACTTGTATTGGTAATTAGCTTTATAGCTTTATTGGCTATTGGAACCCCCGTTGCGTGGAGTATTACCATTTCATCTTTGTTAACAATGTTGGTAAGTATTTCGGCATTACCGGCTTTTACAACAGTATCGCAACGAATGGCCACTGGCCTCGACAGTTTTGCCCTCTTGGCAATTCCTTTTTTTATTCTCTCGGGCCAATTAATGAACAAAGGAGGGATTGCCCATCGGCTTATTGCCTTTGCCAAAACCTTGGTAGGCTCGCTTCCGGGCGGGCTTGCATTGATTAATGTTATCGCTGCCATGTTAATGGGTGCCATTGCCGGGTCGGCCATGGCCTCTGCATCGGCCATGGGAAGCATTTTGGGCCCTGAAATGGAAAAAGAAGGGTATTCCAAGCAATTTGGCGTGGCCGTAAATATTACCTCTGCAACTACGGGATTGGTAATACCGCCCAGTAATGTGCTAATTGTCTATTCTCTTGCCAGTGGCGGGGTTTCTATTGCAGCACTGTTCCTTGCCGGGTATATCCCGGGAATATTAACAGGGCTTTTTTTAATGATTGTGGCTGCTGTTTGGGCAAAAAAGAAAAAATATAAGGTTGGTAAAAGAAGTTCTTTAAAAGAAGTTTTTAAAACTTTTATCGATGCCCTTCCCAGTTTATTTTTACTTGTAGTTGTTATCGGCGGAATAGTTATAGGTGTGTTTACCGCTACTGAAGCTTCAGCCATTGCAGTATTGTACACTTTGGTTTTAGGGATTCTCTACAAGGAAATATCATTTAAAAACCTTCCGCAGGTTTTATTGGATTCTGCCGCGACAACCGCCATTGTAATGTTATTGATAGGCGCATCGATGAGTATGTCGTGGGTAATGTCATACGAGAACATCCCTCAAAATATCAGTAGTGTTCTGTTGGGCATTAGCGATAACCCCATTATAATCCTGCTTATAATCAACCTGCTCTTATTGTTTGTAGGGATTTTTATGGATATGACCCCGGCGGTACTAATTTTCACCCCTATTTTTTTACCCGTGGTAACCAAATTGGGCATGGATCCTGTACATTTTGGTATTATCATGGTACTGAACCTCTGTATAGGTTTGTGTACGCCTCCCGTTGGTTCGGTACTGTTTGTGGGCGTCGGGGTGGCAAATACAACCATACAAAAAGTGGTAAAACCATTAATTCCTATGTTTTTGGCAATGATCTTTGCCCTGTTCCTCGTAACCTACTTTCCACAACTTACGCTTTGGTTACCAAGTTTATTCGATTTATAAATAAAAATGCTACGCTATAAAAATGAAAAAATTAAATAGAAACATTAAAACCCACCAAACAAAACCTCCTGTCAAGATTGTCCAGTTTGGCGAAGGGAACTTTTTAAGGGCTTTTGTAGATTATGCCGTTCATACCCTTAACCAAAAATGCAATTTCAATGCCGGAGTGGCCGTGGTTCAACCATTGGCCGGAGGCATGGTAGCCAAACTAAATGAGCAAGATGGATTGTATACCCTTTTTATGAAAGGTCTTTATCAAGGCGAAGAGGTTCAGGAAAAAGAATTGATTACCAGCATTGTTCGGGGAATTGACCCGTACACTCACTTTCAAGAGTATTTAGACTTGGCCAAGGAAGAAGAATTGGAGTTTATCATTTCCAATACCACTGAAGCCGGTATTGCTTTTAATCCAAACGATACCCCAAACATGCAGCCTCCTGCTTCCTTTCCGGCAAAACTAACTCGCTTGTTGTTGGAACGCTACAATTATTTCCAAGGAAGCCCAAACAAAGGGCTGACCATCATCCCGTGCGAATTGATAAATTACAATGCAGATACCTTAAAAGAAATTATTTTAAAATATATCGACCTTTGGGAACTCGACCATGCCTTTAAAAACTGGTTGCTAAACCACAATACTTTTCATAATACTTTGGTAGATAGAATTGTTCCCGGATATCCAAAGGATGATATTGAAACATACCGCAAAGAACTCGATTATGAAGATGATTTAATCGTTTCAGCCGAAAAATTCTTCCTCTGGGTAATTGAAGGGGATGAGAATCTCAAAGAAAAACTTCCTTTTGGCAAAACAGGGTTAAATGTACTGGTTGTAAAAAACATGCAACCATACCGCACCCGAAAGGTAAGGATACTCAATGGTGCCCATACCACCATGGTCCCGTTTTCTTTACTCTATGGGAATGAAACCGTAAAAGAGACCATAGATAATGGTTTTACGGGGGATTTTGTTCAAAAAGCGGTTTTTAACGAAATTATCCCAACCCTGAACATGGACAAAAAAGAACTGCAAAATTTTGCAAATGATATATTGGACCGCTTTAGGAATCCGTTTATTAAACATCAACTTTCCAGCATTGCCCTAAATTCAATATCAAAATTCAAGGTAAGGGTATTGCCAAGCCTAAAAGGCTATATTGAAATAAACAAAACCCCTCCTCCTCACCTAACTTTTGCACTGGCATGCCTAATACGGTTTTACAAAGGCGAATGGAACGGTAAGCTACTCCCGGTCCATGACGACAAAAGCATTGTAAATAAATTTAAGGATGTTTGGACTGTAAATTCCATGGAAACCATTTCTGAAACCATTCTTTCAGAAACTTTGTTCTGGGATGAAGACTTAAGCAATATAAACGGACTTAAACAAGCGATAACAATGGCCCTAAAGGAAATTGAAGGCCACGGTGTTGAAAAAGGCTTTGAAAACTTTAAGGCCTATCTTCAGAATGTTTAAAATGATGAGTTATGGAAAAGAAGTTAATTAAGGTACACCCTTCAGATAATGTGGCCGTTGCACTAAAAAACCTATCGGCCGGAGATTCCATTACCTTTGAAGGTGAAAACGTTATACCAACCACCAACGTAAAGGCCAAACATAAAATTGCGCTGCAAGCTTTTAATCCCGGGGACCGTATCATTATGTACGGTGTGTTGGTAGGCAGTGCAGGCCAAAACATAGAAAAGGGAGACGTTATCACCACCGAAAACGTAAAACACCAAAGTGAAAAGGTATCTGGAAAAACCGCCACCTACAATTGGGAAGCACCCGATGTAAAAAAATGGGAAAACAAGACTTTTTCCGGCTACCATCGTAAAGACGGGCAGGTAGGTACCCGTAATGTCTGGCTGTTTTTTCCTTTGGTATTTTGCGAAAATAGAAATATTGAAGTCCTAAAAGAAGTTTTCGAAAAAGAGCTTTTAAATGAAGACATCAACAAACACCGATTGTTACTTCGGTCCCTTATCAATAAAAAGGAAGGTGCCGGTCAAGAAGAAACCACTTCAGGGCAAGTCCCCGTTTTTAACAACGTTGAAGTAAAATTTATTACGCATCAAGGAGGCTGCGGTGGTATCCGCCAAGACTCGGAAACATTGGCAAGGCTTTTGGCCGGCTATGTTAACAACCCAAATGTAGCCGGGGCCACGGTATTGAGCCTTGGTTGCCAGAATTTGCAGATCAAGATTTTTAAAGATGCCTTAAATGAAGTTTCCCCGGATAACGAAAAGCCTATTTTAATCTATGAGCAACAACAAATGGGAACCATTGAAAACATGCTCAATACCATTATTGAAGAATCTTTTGAGGAAATAAAAAAGGCCAATAAAATAGTACGTAAACCTGCGCCTCTTTCTAAACTTAAAATAGGACTGGAATGTGGGGGTTCCGACGGGTTTTCAGGTATTTCCGCCAACCCGACCCTTGGTCATGTTTCAGACATTCTGGCCGCTTTAAAAGGAACAGCAATTTTATCAGAATTCCCGGAGCTCTGTGGCGTGGAGCAAGAATTGGTAAACCGTTGCATCGACGACTCCCAAGCAGAACGCTTTTTGAAGCTTATGAAAGATTTCGAAAAATCTGTTGTAGACGCGGGATCGGGCTTCGATATGAACCCTTCGCCCGGAAATATTAAAGACGGACTCATAACCGATGCCATGAAATCGGCAGGGGCCGCCAAAAAAGGAGGCACCTCTCCCATTACCGATGTTCTGGATTATACCGAATATGCCACCAAACCAGGGTTAAACCTCCTGTGCACACCCGGAAATGATGTAGAAAGCACCACCGCCATGGCCGGTTCTGGAGCCAATATTATATTGTTTACCACAGGTCTGGGAACCCCGACCGGGAACCCGATAACGCCGGTAATAAAAGTGGCTTCAAATAGCGAGCTCGCCTCAAAAATGCCCGATATAATCGATATCGATACCGGGGCCATCATCCGTGGCGAAAAAACCATCGAAGAAATGGCAGGCATCCTATTGGAATATATCATAGAAATAGCTAGCGGGAAAAAGTCGAAAGCCATGGCATTAAATCAAAACGATTTTATCCCTTGGAAAAGAGGTGTTTCCCTGTAATCATCATTATTTAACCGAAGACATCCTTATTTTTAAAGTGGGCGAAAGCACCACTTTTTTTTCTATTTTAACGTTCGAGTCTTTTACTTGCTCCAGAAAAACCTTGGCAGCCATTTTGCCCATTTCCACCGGCGATTGATCGACCGTTGTCATGGAAAGTTCTAAAAATTTGGTGAAAGGCTCGTTACTGAAGCCCACCACACAAAATTCGGTGGGAATTTTAATTCCATGTTTCTTTAACTGCTGAATGGCCCCCAAAGCCACGTAATCACTGGAGGAGAAAATAGCATCGGGTGGTTCCGGGAGCATCAATAACTTTTCTGAAGCCTTTTGACCGGCCCGGATATCGCTTTTTGTTTTAATTACATATTCCTTTTTAAGGGCAATGCCATGATCGGTCAATGCTTTCTTGTAACCTTCGTACCTATTTTTATAAATCTCTAGGCTCCAGTCCCCCGATAAATGAGCAATGCGTTTACAGCCTTGGTCAATTAGGTGCTTGGTTGCCCTGTATCCGCCCTCAAAATCGTCAATGGTTACGGTACTTACACCTTTTAAATCTTTTTTACGGTCAAAAAATACCAAGGGCACATTCTTTTCCAATACGTATTCAAAATGGTCCGTTTGCGTGGTTAACTTGGAAACCGACATTAAAATACCGTCAACCTGTGCATTGAGCAATGCATTGATATTATCGATTTCGGTGCTTTCCTGCTCGTGCGTTTGACATATAATGACATGATAGCCCAACGGGTACAATTCTTCTTCAATGCCCCTTATAATTGCCGAGAAGAAATTTCTATCAATATAAGGAACAATAACGCCAACGTTATTGCTCTTACCGCTTTTAAGAGCCAGTGCAAGCCTATTTTGTTTGTAATTCATCTTAGCCGCAGTTTCCATGACCAGTTTTTTTGTAGCGGCACTAATTTTCGGGTTATTATTAAGTGCCCTGGAAACCGTAGCAGCTGTAATGTTTAGTGCCTTGGCTATATCGTAAATGGTAGTTTTTTCACTCATTCTGTTATCCTTTAATAGATAATAGCTTACAAATGTAACTATTTTGGTTTATAGTGCTAATTTTTATGTTATCGATTACAAATTAAACTATAAAAGGGTCAAAAGCTCTATAATTAAGGGATGTAGCACCCCTTAATCCATAAAATATATGCTAATGTAATACTATTTTGTTAAAATTGAAGGTTTTATATTACCGATTTATCATTTTTTTTGATAAAAAATTTGTTTTTTAGTAGTATTTCATTAGTTTCGTGCAATCGATTACAAAAAAACTAACACGAACAGATTAAACCAAATTACAAAAACCAAGCTAACGCAATTATGAAAATTAACTTTATTAACCGTTTAAAACCTTCAAAGCTTTTAAAAGCTACAACAGCTCTTTGCTTGCTGGCATGTAGCTTAAGTTTTGGACAGCAAAATACGACCGTGACAGGGAGTATTACTGAAACAGAAACTGGCACACCCTTACCGGGTGTTAATGTAGTTGAAAAAGGGAGTTCTAATGGAACCACAACCGATTTTGACGGAAATTATTCCATTAACGTCTCCAGTCTAAATGCAACACTGATAATTAGCTATATTGGCTTCAAAACTCAAGAAATTCCTTTAAATGGAGCTTCATCCATAAACATTGTTCTTGAGCCCGATACGCAATCGTTGGATGAAGTAGTTGTAATTGGATATGGTACCCAGAAAAAATCCGATCTGACCGGAGCTGTGGGGAGTATGGATACCGAAACCCTTACCGACAGGAGCATGAACAATCCGCTGGAGGCCATGCAGGGTAATGTTCCGGGGGTGCAAATTACGCAATCAACAGGACGTATTGGCGACGGGTATGACATTACTATTAGGGGTAAGAATTCCCTGGGTGGAAATTCAGGACCGCTTTTTGTTGTTGATGGTGTTCCCACAAGCAATATTAACTTTTTAAACCCAGAGGACATTGAGCGAATGGATATCTTAAAAGATGCATCCTCTACGGCCATTTATGGTTCAAGGGGTTCTAATGGGGTGGTAATTGTTACTACAAAAAGTGGCGCCAATGCACCATCGGATTTTACAGTTTCCCTAGATAGTTATATGGGGGTAAAAGAAGTAGCAAGGCTTCCTAAAATGATGGGCGGTGAAAAATGGTGGTATTACCATCAATCGGCTTATCTGGCAACCGCAAGCGATGGCCCCGATGGCTATGTAACCCCAGAAACTTTGTACAATGCAGTAATTGGTACCCGCAACTCAGAATTATTGAGAAGGGCCAATAACAACGAAACGTTCGATTGGTACGATGCCGTATTGAAAACCGGTATTCAACAAAACAATTACGTAAATGTATCCGGAAGGACCGATGATGGTTTGGGGTATAATTTAGGTATAGGGCTTCAAAACGAAACAGGAAATATTGAAAATGAATCCCTTAAAAAATATAGTTTTAAATCGGGGCTCGATAAAAAAATCAACGATAAATTTTCATTAGGTGCCAATTTTACCGTTGCCATGACGGAACAACAAGATGGTAGTGATATTGCCATGCAGGAAGCATTTAGGCTAAATCCTTTCTTAAACCCTTATGAACTGGACGGCACGAGATTGTTTCCGCTACCGGGAAAACTAACCGATGCAGATGGAAATATGGTCATTGACAAAACCAGTACCTACAACCCAATTCTCGAGATTAGAAATACTTCTGATGAAACACGAAGATGGACCGGGATTGGAAATGTGTATTTTCAGTACAACATACTGGATTGGTTATCGTTTAAAACAACCTATTCCGCAGGATATACCAGTTCGAGAAGAGGACAGTCATGGGGCGCTATGACGGCCACCGGGGTTTCCAATAACAACAAAGCTTCCGCATCTATTGAAAACAGTGAGAATTTTAACGGCACATGGGACAACCAGTTTAATATTGATTATACATTTAACGATGTTCACGCTTTTAATTTTTTGGCACTTCAAAGTTTATATTACAGCAGGAGCGAAAGTTCTTTTGAGAGCGCCAGAAACATGCCTTTCGATACGGGATTCTACAATCTTGGTTCCGGGGAACAAAGCACCTTCAATTTAGGGTCGGCTTATTCTAAGCAAACTTTAAGCTCTTATGCCCTGCGCCTCAACTATGGCTATAAAGACAAGTACTTAATTACACTCTCCAACCGTTGGGACGGTTCATCATTATTGGCACAGGATAGAAAATGGGATACCTTCCCCTCGGCAGCTTTTGCATGGCGTATAAGTGAAGAAAATTTCTTGAACAATTCGAATACCATTTCCAACCTTAAATTACGACTTAGTTACGGTTATACCGGAAATAATAATGTGGACCCCTATTCCACGCAAAATATCTTGGACCAGCAACTGTACTACGATTTTAACGGAACTACTGCCAACGGTTGGCTCCCCAGTAAATTAGCGAATACCGTATTAGGCTGGGAAAAAACCAGGGAAATGAACTTTGGTCTGGACTATGGTTTCTTTAACAACCGTATTAGCGGTACCGTAGATGTTTACGATAGGCTTTCTGATGATTTGATTATGGAACAAAACCTTCCATTGGAATCAGGTTGGCCATTGATAAATGCCAATGTTGGATCGGTAAAAAACACAGGGGTGGAAGCCAGTTTAACAGGACGTATAATCGACAATGAAAAAGTTTCATGGTCGACCACGCTTACTTTTACCAAAAACAAAAATTCTGTTGAAGAATTGTATGGTCAAGATGAAGTAGACGATGTAGGAAATGGATGGTTCATAGGAGAAGACATTGATGTAATATATAATTATGACTTTGATGGTATTTGGCAAGGTGACGAAGTTGCCGAAGCAGCATCATACAACCAAAGCGAAGGAGAAGCAAAAGTAAGGGATATTAATAACGATGGGGTAATTAGCCCGAATGACGACCGTATATTTTTAGGAACTCCAAACCCAGATTGGTCCGGTAGTTTATTTACCAAACTACAAGTTGGCAATATTGACCTCTCAGCTTCTGTAATAACAAATCAAGGTATGTATGTTTATAGTAATTTCCATGCCAATTTCACCAATACAGAAGACCGTGGCCGCCAGAAATTGGATATCGACTGGTACGTGCCGGAAAACCAAGCCGGGGTTCCCGCGCAATATTCAAATAGTTACCCACAACCAAGGAATATGGGGACCTATTGGAAAGACGACGGCGTAGGATATTACAGGGACGCTTCCTTTGTAAAGGTAAAAAACATTGCATTGGGATATACATTTAACAATAACCTAATTGAAAAATTAAATATTAAATATTTCAGGATATACGCAAACGTTATAAATCCTTTTGTATTTACAGATTATGATGGGTACGACCCGGAATGGGCAGGTGCAGGTTTAGGTGTAGGGCGCGTAAGCTCTATTACATATCAGTTAGGAATCAACTTAAAATTTTAATCAATCATGAGGATCAAAAATATATTACTAGGTTTAGGAATCATAAGCATCACATGCTTCTCTTGTGATGATTATTTAGAAGAAGAAAATCTATCAAACGTTACTGCCGACAGCTTTTATACCACTGCTAATGGTTATAATTCATTAATCAATGTCAATTATGCAAAACTTAAAGATATTTATGGTGGCGATGCTTGGCTGTTTAGTGCTGGTACAGATCTTTATGCCGAAGGACGTGACCAAGAACCGCCGGGATTAAGCCGATATACCCAATTAACGTCTTCTTCTCAAGGCGTTGGACAATTGTATACAACCTGCTATCAAGCCATACAAAGTGCGAATATGGCCATTTATTATAGCGACTTGACCGAACAAACACCTAATCTTAGCCAACAACTTGGAGAAGTTAAATATTTACGCGCCAATGCCTATTTTTTATTGGTTCAGACATATGGTGGCGTTGGACTGGTAACCGATTATATCGACAGCCCGGTATTGACGTTCGACAGGAACTCTGCCGAAGAAGTTTACAGTTTTATAGTTTCGGAACTTGAAGAATCTTTAACCATGGTTGGTAGCGGGGCATTCGATGGCCATGTTAACAAAAGGGCGGTTCAGCATTTGCTTGCCAAGGTACATTTAACAAGGGGGTACGAAAGTTTCGCCGCTTCCGACGATTTTAGCAAAGCCGCCAGCTATGCCGACGATGCCATTAACGGGCAGGCATTAACCATTCCTTTTGAAGAATTGTGGGCCCCGGGCAATGAAATGAATGCTGAAACCATTTTTTCCGTTCAATATGATGAAACATCAAACAGCTCGGATCCAACTAATATCGGGAACAAGCAAAACTATTATTTCAGCTCGTATTTAGGCGGGGCCGAAGTTGCCGATAATGCACCATACAGATCATACACCCTATGCCCTACCGCTTTTGCCGTTAGCCTGTTTGATGAAGGCGACGAGCGCTGGGAAGGAACATTTATGACGGAAGCTTTCCAAAAATATTACGATTATTTTAGGGTAGAAGATCATAGTGGGCTGGAAGTAGCGCATTATTATGCGCCTAAATGGGCTAGCACCACGGCCGATACTACTGCTTACCGTTTGGATCATCCAAATACAACCATACATGCATATGGGGAATATGTACCTTCTGAAAACAGAAATTTTGATTACGAAACCATTCCCGTTAAAAAGTTTGACGACCCTAAATCACCTTTCAGCAGCAATGGAGGAAGCACAAGAGATATTATTTTGTCCAGATTGGCAGACACCTATTTAATCGCTGCCGAAGCTTATTTTCAAAACGGAAATGCCGGAACGGCCTTGGCGAGACTTAATGCCGTTAGGGAAAGAGCCAATGCCACTCCCGCAACGGCCGCCGATATGGATATTGATTATATCCTGGATGAACGAGCAAGGGAACTCCTTGGGGAATACCATCGCTGGTTCGATTTAAAACGTACCGGAAAATTGGTAGAAAGAGCCTCCATGTACCATTATTTAATCGATGAAGGAAACTTTGTTGGAGCCAATGGGGAGCTTAAAATATTAAGGCCTATTCCGCAAGAGGCAATAGACCTAAACCAGAATAAAGATTTCCCTCAAAATACTGCATATGAATAGTTTTCGTTTTTAAATCGTACATTTAGTTAGCATTCATGAACTTGGTGATATAAAAGTCGCCAAGTTCATAATGTTTAAAATAAAAACCTACAATTCAATATTAAAATCAATACAATGAAAAAAGTTAAATTCTTAATCCCATTATGCTGCTTGGCATTATCCACAGCATGCAAAACCGAACCAAAAAAAGAATCAGCCGATAATGCCCCTGCTGAAAAACCTGTAGAGACACAACAAAACAAAAGAAAAACATATGCCGAAATTTCTATTGCCCAAGGTGGCAAATGGGTAGACGGTTCAAAAAATCACAAAGAATATAGCAATGGAACATCTTATAAAAATGTTCAAGAACTCAAAGTACCAAAAGAACATACAGATCATTCATGGTACATAAGGTATGAAGGCCCCGGGTGGGAAAGCAACAAAGTAGGCTATCGCTTATATCTGGACTGGCGTAACGCCATAGATATCTTCGGAAAAAAAACCAGCGAAATGGTGCTCCCCAACGTTGGACAGGACAATTTTGACTCGTACCACGAAATGAACGATTGGGGAATGGACATCCTAAAAGCCGGAAAATCCCTTGGAATAGGTTCTATTGGAAGATATATAGACGGAAAAGTACTGCATTTTGAAAAAGTGGACTCCACCTATGCAAAAGTTGAAAACTCTGCCACTGCTTCTTCAGTGTATGTGGATTATCACGGGTGGGAAACCAATCAACAAAAAATAGACCTTTTTTCAAAATTAAGCATTACCCAAAATCACCGTTATACAAAACATACCGTTACTCCTTCCAAAGCTATTGAAGGCATATGCACAGGAATCGTAAAATTTGATGACATTGATTTAATTTCCAAAAAGAGTGCAAATGGCAACTGGGCATATATGGCAACATACGGTACACAAACTCTTGTCCCCGATAAATTGGGAATGGCAATCTTCTATAAAACCACAGATGTTGAAAATGAGGTTGAAGGCCCGGACGATCATTTATTGGTTTTCAAACCCACTGCCAATGCCATATCTTATTACTTTTTAGGGGCTTGGGAAAAAGAAAAAGATGGTATTACCAATCAAGCCGATTTTATTGAATACATCAATGGTGTACTTGAGACCTTAAACTCTAATAACCAATTACCATAACCAATTTATTTATGAAATTTACTTACTGCATCTCTTTTATGGCCATTTTGGCTATTTCCGCATCTTTTTTTAGTTGTAAGAAGACTGAAAAGAAAGCCGAAACGACTACGTCTCGAATAAAAATGGTTGTAGATTCCACTGAAAAATGGTCAGAAAAAATGGCAAAATCCATTATGTACAGAAACCCGGAAGCTTGGCAAATTGACGATGCAAAAAGGCCCAAATGGGATTATGTACACGGCCTGGTTTCGCTGGCCTTTGAAAAATTGTATGCAGAAACCCAAAACAAAGCTTATTATGATTATGCCAAAGGCTATGCCGATGCTTTAATAGATAGCAGTGGCAATATTGTTAATTACGAAATAGAAAAATATAACATAGACATGATCAATGCCGGTAAGATATTGTTCGATCTATATGCCAAAACAAATGATAAACGGTACAAAATTGCCATGGACACCTTGCGGCTTCAATTAAAAGATCAGCCACGTACGAAATCCGGTGGTTTTTGGCACAAAAAACGGTATCCAAATCAAATGTGGCTGGATGGTCTATACATGGGAGCCCCCTTTTATACCCAATACACCACAACTTTTGAAGAAGGAAAAGCATTGAACGACATTGCCAAGCAATTTCAACTTATTGAAACAAATGCCAAAGACCCAAATACCGGATTATTATATCATGGTTGGGACGAAAGTAGGCAAATGGAATGGGCCGATAAAAAAACGGGGACTTCACCTAATTTTTGGTCACGTTCCCTGGGGTGGTATGCAATGGCTTTGGTAGATGTGCTCGATTATTTTCCAGAAAATCACCCTAAAAAACAAGAGCTGATAACGTCCCTTAACCAATTGGCCACAGCCGTTGTTGCATTTCAAGATGAAAGTGGACTTTGGTACCAAGTGCCCAATATGGGCGACCGTGATGGGAATTACCTGGAAGCTTCGGGTTCGGCCATGTTAACCTATGCATTGGCCAAAGGTGTAAACAAAGGTTATTTGCCGGATTATTTCATGGAAAATGCAACAAAAGGTTTTAATGGGCTTACCACAAAACTTATCAAGGTACAAGATAATGGCACCATAACCCTTACCCAAGTATGTGCCGTGGCAGGCCTTGGCGGTAACCCATACAGGGATGGAACGTACAAATATTACATCAACGAGCGTAAAAAGGACAACGACCCCAAGGGAACCGGACCTTTTATTTTGGCAGCATTACAACTCGATAAATAAACCATGCAACCTTTATTCAAATTATTCTTTGTTTTTTTATTTCTGATAAGTCTTCAATTGTATGGAATCGACAATAATTCTCATAAAGAAGAAATAGATTTTATAGTGGCCAAAGACGGAAGCGGTGATTATACTTCAATACAGGAAGCCATTAACGCTATAAAGTCTTTTCCATACGAAAGAATCACCATTTTTATAAAAAAAGGTACTTACCATGAAAAAGTAAAAATATACCAATGGAACCCCATGCTCACGATTATTGGCGAAAGTAAAGAAGAAACGATTATTGAATACAACGATTATTTTGATGCCATCGGACTGGGAAGAAACAGTACCTTCCATACCGCCACGCTTCAAATTGATGCAAACGACTGTATTGTAAAAAACCTTACCATTTCCAATTCGGCTGGTCCTGTTGGGCAGGCCATTTCACTGGCAATAACATCCAATAGGGTAATTGTGGAAAATTGCAACATTAACGGAAATCAAGATACCGTATACGTTGCCGGGGAAGGCAATAAACAATATTTTAAAAACTGTTATATTGAGGGCTCAACCGATTTTATTTTTGGTCAGGCAACCGCTGTTTTTAATAATTGCATCTTACACAGTAAAAGCGATTCCTATATTACAGCAGCCTCTACACCCAAAGGAATCGGGTTTGGACTGGTATTTATTAATTGCAGGCTTACCGCCGCTACCAATGTGGGCAAGGTTTATTTAGGAAGGCCGTGGCGCGTGTATGCAAAAACCGTTTTTATAAATTGCAATATGGGGCAACATATACTCCCGAAAGGCTGGGACGATTGGGACAAACCCGATACCCACCAAAAAACCCTTTATGCCGAATACAACTCGACAGGATTGGGTAAAAATATAACAAGCCGCGTTCCATGGTCGCATCAACTTACCAAAGAGCAATACAAGGTATATACAGTTAAAAACATTTTAAAAACAGACCAAGATGATAAATGGTACCTCAAACCATAAAAAAATAAAGGTTATAAGCCTGTTTGTCATGTTCCTTTTTGCGGTTCAGGTAAACGCCCAGCAAATTTCACTTTACACCATTGGAGATTCTACCATGGCAAACAAACCCAATCCAGAAGAAAATCCAGAAAGGGGCTGGGCACAAATGCTACAGCAGTTTTTCAATAATGATGTGCTTGTTAAAAACAAGGCCGTAAACGGAAGGAGCACCCGCAGCTTTATTAATGAAAACCGCTGGGATTCTATTTATAATGAATTAAAACCGGGAGATTATGTTTTTATACAATTTGGGCACAACGATCAAAAAATAAAAGATGCCACAAGGTATACCAATCCACATACGGCCTATAGGCACAACCTAATAAAGTTTGTGCGCGAAACCAGAGAAAAAGGTGCCTCCCCTATTCTATTGTCGTCTATTGTAAGAAGAAATTTTAACGAACATGGGGTTTTGGTAGATACACATGGGGAATATCCGCTAGAAACACGTTTGGTTGCCGGTGAAATGAATGTGCCTTTTATCGACCTTCAGTACATGACCGAAATTTTAGAGGAATCCTATGGGCCGGAAAAATCAAAAGAACTCCACTTGCATTATAAACCGGGCGAAATTGCCTATTACCCAAACGGTAAAGAAGACAACACCCATTTATCCGTAAAAGGAGCTACCTTAATTGCCAAACTGGCTGTAGATAAATTAAAAAAGAGCAATAGCCCGTTAGCAAAATACCTAAAGTAAACTACCTCGGTGCAAACACACGAGGCATTGGTCGGAAACAAATTTTTAATTTCGAGGCAAGCCTCGAGATATTATACCCTTTGGCGGCGCCAATAAAAAAGCGCCTTTTTCAAGGCGCTTTTCCTAATAATATTTTTAGCTCTCTTATTGTTCCAAAGTAGCCAATTTATCTTTCATTTCTTTAAACTTAGCTTGTTCACCAAGTGTTCCATAGATATTCATAAGTGTTCTTACGGCATCTATATTATCTGGATTGATGGTTAAAAGTTTTTCAAGATAAGGAACCGCGCTTCTGTACAATTCTTCACGCTGACCTTTTAATTCGTCGTAACGTTTGTTGTCGGCAGCAGAATTCCCCAATCCGTTCATTTCATCAACCATTGCTCTTTCATCAGAAAGGATCAAGGAAGCCATGTTTAAATATACATTTTCATTTTCGGGATCCAATTCCAAGGCTTTTTCATAGTATTTTTTAGCCTGTTCCTTATTACCCTGCTCGGCAGTTATAACGCCAAGGTTGTAATAAAGTGTAGGATTGTTGGGGTCTTTTTGAATAGCCTCTTCCATTAAAGATTGAAACTTGGCCTTATCCCCCATTTTTATGTACATATTAGCTTCGGTAAGCAATAAGTTAATATCTTCTGGATTTGCTTCTCTTGCATCTTTAATGGCTTCAGCGGCCTTCTCGGTCTCTCCTTTTTCATTATAAATCAACGCAATGTTTTTTATAATTTCAGGATATCTCGATTCGGTTTCTTCCTCAGATGGATCTGTGTATTCACCAGTTTTAACCATGAGGTCACGATTTTGCTCAGACCCAAGGTTTTCGGTTTCACCGGTTTCTTTGTTAACGGCCATGTATGCGGTACTCTCTCCGGTGTATTCCAACTCGTTCAATTTCTCGTAATATTCAAGAGCCGTATCCAGATCTCCACCGTTTACTGCACTAGATGCAGCAAAGTATAA
This sequence comes from Galbibacter pacificus, assembly GCF_029603165.1. Classification (GTDB taxonomy): domain Bacteria; phylum Bacteroidota; class Bacteroidia; order Flavobacteriales; family Flavobacteriaceae; genus Galbibacter; species Galbibacter pacificus. The sequence goes on along the minus strand of NZ_JAQSVC010000001.1, from coordinate 1,003,263 downwards.
ATAATCCTGATTGTCGGTCATTTCATAAGCCATATGCAGTTTTTTGGCTGCCCCGGCAAAGTTTTCGTTTTTGTTATCTTCAACAGCGGCATTTACAATGTCTCCAGACAAGCCGTTAAGGATTTCTTTGGCTTCATCTGTATATTTTGTCTTGTACGATTTTTCAAATTCGATTAACTGGTTAAAAGAATTTACGGCTTTTTCGTAATCTGCATCAGAGCCACTTTTTTTGGCCAAGTCTACATATGTTTTTCCTAAAAGGAAATAATACTCATCTTTATATTTATCGTCCGCTGTTTCAATGGTAGACGATATGCTTTCTAATGTGCTTTTCGCTTCGGCAGAACTCCCTTTGTCCAAGGCTTTTTCAGCATCCCTCAGCTCGCTTTTTTGGGCTATTGCGAAAGAAGAAGCCAATATTGCCGACGCTAATAAAACTTGTTTTTTCATTGGTAATAAAAATTTGTGTTAAGTGTTATTCGTTATTGTTGTTATCTGTATTTTCTTCCGTGTTCGAATCAACATCTATGCCATCATCGTTTACCTCGATATCTTCTACATCATCTATCTCCTCTTCTTCTTTCATCACTTTGGCAACAGCGGCAATGGAATCGTTTTTCAAATTTATTAATTTTACGCCTTGTGTGGCACGGCCCATTACCCTAAGATCTTCAATGGCCATTCTTATGGCTACTCCAGATTTTGTAATTATCATAAGGTCGTCTTCATCAGACACGTTTTTGATAGCTACCAAAGCACCTGTTTTTTCGGTAATGGACATGGTTTTAACACCTTTACCGCCACGATTGGTAATCCGGTAAACGGCTTCTCCATCTTCTGGGTCGTCCAGATAAGTACGTTTTCCGTAACCGTTTTCTGAAACCACTAAAATATTGTCTTCAAAATTGTTAACGGAAACCATCCCGACTACCTCGTCGTTATCATCGGCAAGGGTAATCCCACGCACACCAGAAGCATTTCTTCCCATTGGCCGTGTTTTGCTTTCTTCAAACCGGATGGCTTTACCAGACTTGACCGCAAGCAGTATCTGGCTGTTTCCGGTGGTTAGCTTTGCCTCCAAAAGTTCGTCGCCTTCCCGAATGGTTATGGCATTGATACCATTTTGGCGCGGACGCGAATATTGCTCAAGTGACGTTTTCTTGACCACACCTTTGTTTGTGGCCATTATGACAAAATGACTGTTGATATATTCTTCGTCTTTTAAATCTTTGGTGCAAATAAAAGCTTTTACCTTATCGTCTTGTTCAATATTGATTAGGTTTTGGATAGCCCTTCCTTTGGAAGTTTTGCTCCCTTCGGGGATTTCGTAAACGCGCATCCAGAAACATTTTCCTTTTTGGGTAAAGAACAACATGTATTGGTGGTTGGTACCCACGAACAAATGCTCCAAGAAGTCTTCGTTCCTTGTCGAAGAGCCTTTTTGGCCCACCCCGCCCCTATTTTGGGTTTTGTATTCGGTAAGCGGTGTCCTTTTAATGTAACCCGCATGAGAAATGGTAATAACCACTTGCTCGTCCGGGATCATGTCCTCAATGCTCAAATCGCCTCCGGCGTATTCTATTTGAGAGCGACGTTCATCTCCGTATTTATCTTTTACTTCCAGAAGTTCTTCTTTGATGATGTCCATTCTACGCTCTTTACGGGCAAGAATATCTTTACAATCATCAATGAATTTTTTAATTTCTTCATATTCAGAACGCAGTTTGTCCTGTTCCAGCCCCGTTAATTGTCTCAATCGCATTTCTACGATTGCCTTGGCCTGGATTTCCGACAGTTTAAAACGTTCTATTAATTTGGTACGCGCTTCATCTGCATTGCTGGAAGCCCGGATAATGGCAATTACTTCGTCTATATTATCAGAAGCAATAATCAAGCCTTCAAGAATATGGGCCCGTTCTTCCGCTTTGCGCAGTTCGTATTCGGTCCTTCTTACAACTACTTCATGACGGTGTTCCACAAAATGGTGGATCATGTCTTTCAAATTAAGCAATTGCGGCCTACCGTTTACCAATGCAATATTGTTTACGCTAAACGAAGATTGCAGTGCCGTATATTTATAAAGTGTATTTAAAACAATATTTGGAATGGCATCGCGCTTTAAGATATAAACAATGCGCATCCCGTTTCTGTCCGATTCGTCACGGATGTTCGAAATCCCTTCAATTTTTTTATCGTTAACAAGGTCTGCCGTTTTCTTAATCATGTCTGCCTTGTTGACCTGATATGGAATTTCGGTTACAACGATAGACTCTCTTCCGTTAACTTCTTCCGTATGGGCCTTGGCACGCATTACCACGCGCCCCCTTCCGGTTTTAAAAGCTTCACGAACGCCATCGTAGCCATAAATAATACCTCCTGTTGGAAAATCGGGGGCCTTTACGTGCTCGATGAGCTCGTCTATCTCTATGTCGCTGTTTTCTATATAGGCTACGGTACCGTCTATAACTTCCGATAGGTTGTGCGGGGGCATATTGGTAGCCATTCCCACAGCAATCCCCGATGCACCATTTATCAATAGGTTTGGCACCCTGGTAGGAAGTACTTTAGGTTCTTTTAAGGTATCGTCGAAGTTTAACTGATGATCTACGGTATCTTTATCAATATCAGCAAGCATATCTTCTGATATTTTCCGCATACGGGCTTCGGTATAACGCATTGCCGCCGGGCTGTCTCCATCTATCGATCCAAAGTTCCCCTGACCATCTACCATCATGTAGCGCAAGCTCCAGCTTTGGGCCATCCGTACCATGGTATCGTAAACGGAAGTATCTCCGTGCGGGTGATACTTACCTAGAACTTCACCTACAATTCTCGCAGATTTTTTATAAGAACTGTTAGATCTAACTCCCAATTCATGCATCCCGAACAAAACGCGTCGGTGAACAGGTTTTAGTCCGTCCCTAACATCTGGTAGAGCACGTGACACAATGACCGACATTGAATAATCAATGTAAGCCGATTTCATCTCGTCCTCAATATTAATAGGGATCAGCTTTTCTCCTTCTGCCATATTAAATATTTTATGTATGTTTTAATTATAAATCGTGCCAATATACGTATTTTATAGACGCTTTCGCTTTCCGTTAAAAGGTTTTTTCATGTTTTTATCAACAAAGAACAGCTGCGAAAAGGTTAATAAATTGAATGTTAATTTTTTTGATTTTGCCGAGTTTTTTTGTCTATTAGCTAAAAGTAGTCCTAATTCTAATTAATTAGGGTATAGTTTTTGCCTACTTGTAGTTGTTTTACTATTTTTAATTGAAGAAAGAGAGAAGTATGGATGATAATTTTTCACCTCGGGTTAAAGATGTTATAGCATATAGTAAAGAAGAGGCCTTACGTTTAGGTCATGACTTTATTGGCACAGAACATCTTATGCTCGGACTTTTGCGTGACGGAAACGGAAAAGCTATAGACATTTTAACTGCATTAAGCATAGACCTTGATCATTTAAGGAGAAAAGTAGAAATATTAAGCCCCTCAAACCCTGGAACTAATGTAGCTGCGAACGACAAACGCAACTTGCATCTCACCAGACAAGCAGAAAGAGCATTAAAAACTACTTTTCTGGAGGCCAAACTATTTCAAAGTTCGTCGATCAATACAGCTCACTTATTACTTTGTATCTTAAGGAATGAAAACGACCCGACCACAAAGTTGCTAAATAAGCTTAAAATCGATTATGACAACGTTAAAGAACAATTCAAGCTTATGATTACCAGTGATGACGATTTTATAGATTCGCCAACATCCGAATCGTTTTCAGACGAAACGGGTGCAGGAGAAGAAGGAAGGGACAATCCTTTTGGCGGTACGGGAAGTACCCCTAAATCAAACAAAAAGTCCAAAACCCCGGTCCTTGACAATTTTGGAAGGGACCTTACCCAACTGGCCGAGGAGGACAAATTGGACCCAGTTGTTGGAAGGGAAAAAGAAATTGAAAGGGTTTCTCAAATATTAAGTCGAAGAAAGAAAAACAACCCATTGCTTATTGGCGAACCGGGTGTTGGTAAAAGTGCCATTGCCGAAGGCTTGGCACTCCGTATTGTTAAAAAGAAAGTTTCAAGGATACTCTACAACAAGCGCGTTGTAACGCTTGATTTGGCTTCGTTGGTTGCCGGCACAAAATACCGCGGCCAGTTTGAGGAGCGTATGAAAGCCGTAATGAACGAACTTGAAAAGAACGACGATATTATTCTTTTTATAGACGAGATACACACCATTGTAGGCGCCGGTGGTGCCACTGGAAGCCTCGATGCTTCCAATATGTTCAAACCGGCCCTGGCGCGGGGCGAAATTCAATGCATCGGTGCCACCACTTTGGATGAATACAGACAGTATATTGAAAAAGACGGCGCCTTGGAAAGACGCTTCCAAAAAGTAATCGTAGAACCTACTTCGGTAGAAGAAACCATTGAAATACTTCATAATATTAAAGATAAATATGAAGAACACCACAATGTAATCTATACCGAAGAGGCCATTGTATCGTGCGTTAAGCTAACCAATAGGTACTTAACCGATCGTTTCTTGCCCGATAAGGCCATTGATGCTTTAGACGAAGCCGGATCCCGTGTCCATATAACCAACATGGAAGTTCCAAAACAAATCCTAGAGCTCGAAAAACAGCTGGAAGATGTAAAAGAACTGAAAAATTCCGTAGTCAAAAAGCAAAAATACGAGGAGGCCGCTAAATTAAGGGACGACGAAAAACGTTTGGAAAAAGAATTAACGCAGGCGCAGGACCAATGGGAAGAAGAAAGCAAGCTCCACAGGGAAACCGTTACGGACGAAAGCGTGGCCGACGTGGTTTCCATGATGAGCGGGGTTCCCGTAACCCGTATAGCGCAGGCAGAAAGCTCTAAATTGGCCGAACTGCCCAAACTCATAAAAGGAAAAGTTATTGGTCAGGACGAAGCGGTTGCCAAGGTTGTAAAAGCAATACAGCGTAACCGTGCCGGGCTTAAAGATCCCGACAAACCAATTGGCTCGTTTATATTTTTAGGGCAAACAGGGGTTGGAAAAACCCAATTGGCTAAAGTGTTGGCCAATAAATTGTTCGATTCGGACGACGCCTTAATTAGAATCGACATGAGCGAATACATGGAAAAATTTGCCGTGTCGAGATTAATAGGAGCACCTCCGGGATATGTAGGCTACGAAGAAGGCGGTCAGCTTACCGAAAAAGTAAGAAGAAAACCTTATGCCGTTATTCTCCTCGACGAGGTAGAAAAAGCACACCCCGATGTGTTTAACATGTTGCTTCAGGTTTTAGACGACGGTTACATTACCGATAGCCTGGGAAGAAAAATAGATTTCAGGAACACCATCATTATAATGACCTCCAACATTGGTGCGCGTCAATTAAAAGATTTCGGTCAAGGAGTTGGTTTTGGAACTTCAGCTAAAAAGGCACAGGCCGATGAGCACTCTAGAAGTGTTATCGAAAATGCCCTTAAAAAAGCTTTTGCTCCAGAATTCTTAAACCGAATTGACGATGTTGTCGTGTTCAATCCATTGGAAAAAGAAGATATCCACAAGATTATCGATATCGAACTGGAAAAACTTTACCTGCGGATTGAAGGCCTGGGTTATCATTTAAAGCTAACCGATAAGGCCAAAGACTACATAGCCGATAAAGGTTTCGACAAGCAATATGGGGCAAGGCCGTTAAAAAGGGCCATTCAAAAATATATTGAAGATGCCCTGGCGGAAGAAATTATTACTTCCAAGTTAACTGAAGGCGATAGTATTTTAATGGACCTAATTTCTGAAAAGGAAGAACTTACCATTACTATCGAGAAAGCAGAAAAATCTGCTGAATCGTAAACATTAAAATAATTCCAAATATTAAAGCGTGCGGTATTAATTATCGCACGTTTTTTTATTTAATTTTATCCGCTCTAAAATTCTTCTTAACTTAGAAGTGAATCAAATTAAAATAAATGAGTAAAACGATCATTGGTAGCCAAGAATGGGTATCATTACCAGAACTAGAGATTCCAACCATAAAAGTAAGGGTAGACAGCGGTGCCAAAACTTCTGCCCTACACGCTGTTAACATCCAGCCCTTTCAGAGGAATAACGAAACTTGGGTTACCTTTGACGTATACCCTATTCAGCATAACGGTAAAAAGGTTATTCATTGCGAGGCCGTTGTTATAGACAAGCGTGTTATAAAAAGCTCTACCGGAAACCGCGAGAATAGGTACATAATTAAAACTACGCTCAATATAAACGACACCACTTGGGATATTGAAGTTTCCTTGACCAATAGAGACAGTATGGGCTACCGCATGCTCCTTGGAAGGGAAGCCATGATGGGGAGATTGATTGTAGATCCAGAAAGCAGTTTTATTTTTGGCGACCTAAGCGATGAAGATGTAAACAAACGCTACAAGGCCAATGTGCAAAATCAAGGAGGCTTAAAAATTGGATTACTGGCCAGCAACCCCAATTTATATAGTAACCGGAGGATTATTGAAGCCGGAGAACGCATGGGGCACGAAGTCGAGTTTTTCAATATCCGGCAATGTTATATGAAACTGGATGCAGAAACGCCGGAAATACATTACCGTGGTGGAAAGATTTTAAACGATCTCGACGCCATAATCCCGAGAATCAGGCCGAGCATGACCTATTACGGATGCTCACTGGCCAGGCATTTCGAGTCTATACATATAGCCTGCCTTAACAAAGCCGAAGCCATTAGGCAGTCCCGGGACAAGCTATTTTCGTTGCAATTGCTCCTTAAAAACGGCGTAAGCATTCCCACGACAGGGTTTGCAAACTCCCCGCTAGATACCAATGACCTAATAAAAATGGTTGGCGGTTCGCCCCTGATTATAAAACTCTTGGAAGGCACCCAGGGAAAAGGCGTCGTGCTGGCCGAAACAAAGAAAGCGGCCGAAAGTGTTATTAACGCCTTTAAAAGTCTTAATGCATACATTCTTGTCCAAGAATTTATAAAAGAAGCTAACGGCAAAGATATCCGTTGTTTTGTTATTGACGGAAAAGTAGTTGCGGCCATGCAACGGGAAGCACCTCCGGGAGAATTTAGGGCAAACATGCACCTTGGCGGAACGGCATCGTTAATCAAGTTAACATCGGCCGAGAAAAAGATTGCCGTAAAAGCCACCAAAGCCATGGGACTGGACGTAGCCGGAGTAGACATTATACGTTCTTCCAAAGGCCCGCTCCTATTGGAAGTAAATTCGTCGCCAGGTTTGGAAGGGATCGAAACCGCTACCGACATAGACATTGCAGGGCTCATGATAAAATCTATTGAAAAAAAATTGAACTGGAAAGCTAAAAAATAACATATAACCATTATCTTTTTTTAAGCACCACATCAATTTATCTAATAAAAATGTAGTTAATCTAATATTTAAAAGGCCACTACAATTTGCTTTGGAAATAGCGTAATTTTGCCACATGAATGCACTTACTTCCAAGCATCGGTTAATAAAATCATATACGCTGGATTTTGGGTATATAGAGATTTACCCCAATTTTGCCATTGGCTCTATGAATGATGGTATAGACCTTACGTTGGAAAATATTTCATCATTGGCCTCATTGGCCGAAATACATTACCGAAACAAAAACTTTGGGTACATTTCCTTAAGAAAAAATTCGTATGCCATAGACCCCGCTTTGTATGCATATATCAAAGAGGTCGAAAACCTAAAGGCCGTAGCCATTGTTTCTACCAAAGAAATATTTAAGCACAATTATAAAATAGAAAAATATTTTTACGGAAAAGAAATGAAACTTTTCCGAAATATTGAGAATGCCATTCAATGGGTTCATGTCAATTGCAATGACCAATAATGTTTTCCCCTGCTTACTCATTCCCGAAACGATTGTGACGCTCGTGATAGTGCAGAGACAAGCGTCATAACTTAAACCTAATACTTCCGGAGCTTCGGCTTTGAAGCTTCATTTCTTCTTCACTACACCTCAAAAATTAGATTTCAAATTAATTAAATTTTATGGCAATACATAAAAAAGAATAATATCAGATAAAATAATATGCTTTGTATCAAAAAATAACTTCAGAAAAACAAAAACCCTGCAACCAAATGGTTGCAGGGTTTTTGTGATCGCGCCAGGATTCGAACCTGGGACCGTCTGCTTAGAAGGCAGATGCTCTATCCAACTGAGCTACGCGACCATTGTGAATTGAGATGGCCATACCTCAAGCGTGACGACCTCCATCTTTTGTCGGGGTGGTCACGCCTCAAGCGCGACGACCTCCATCTTTTGTCGGGGTGGCAGGATTCGAACCTGCGACCTCCGCGTCCCAAACGCGGCGCGATAACCGGGCTACGCTACACCCCGAAGGTGTTAAGTTAAATCGGCAAGAAACCTTTTTATTCCTCGTTTTTTAACTTTTCTTTTCAGTTTCATAGCTTCTGCTATGCTTGAAACTGGTATTATTTTTATCAACTTCCAAGGCACTCCCCTTTTGGTCGATTTCACCAAGCCCCGATTGTGCCTGATTATTCTTTTTTCAATGTTTTCGGTTTGCCCAGCATAATATTGCGAAATACCTTCGCTGAACAATATATAAACCACATAATCCATTCTTCATTTCATATGTTTGGGGTGGTCACGCCTCAAGCGTGACGACCTCCGCATCCCAAACGCGGCGCGATAACCGGGCTACGCTACATCCGAAATTTTTTCGGTTTTAAAATAAATAACATCGAAAAATAAAAGCGGAGAGACAGGGATTCGAACCCTGGCGACAGTTACCCGCCGACAGATTAGCAATCTGCTCCGTTACCACTCCGGCACCTCTCCAATTCTTTATATTAATTATGAACGTGCAACCTAAAATTGCGGATGCAAATGTAGTAGTTCATCTAGAACAATGCAACTATTTTTTTAATTATTTTTAAAGTAAAAAAGTACTTTCCTAGCTACCAATAAAATACTACTCCGGATATTCTATTCGCAAATGGTATATATTTGTCAATTTTTGTTTTAGCACCTTTTTTATTTGTTCTATTTCCTTAAAAGTAATATTTGCATTTAAAAACTGACCTTCGTCTATTTGCTTTGTAACAATTTTTTCTACAAAATCGTTAATAATCGTGAACGTGGGGTTTTTTAAACTTTTAGATGCTGCTTCAACCGAATCCGACATCATCAATATTGCTGTTTCCTTTGAATACGGAATGGGGCCCGGATATTGAAAATCTTCTTTTGAAACATCTTCGTTTAAATCGTAAGCCTTTCTGTAAAAATAATAAACCAAGGACGTCCCGTGGTGGGTACGTATAAAATCGATTACCCGATCGGGCAAATTATTTTTCTTTGCCAATTCAATCCCCTCAATAACATGATCGATGATAATTTTGGCACTTTCTTCGGGTGATAGCTCGTTGTGGGGATTTACACTTGTAGTCTGGTTTTCGGTAAAATAAGTTGGATTGTTCATTTTCCCTATATCGTGATACAATGCCCCTACCCTTACCAACATAGAGTTTGCCCCAATTTCATTGGCTGCTGCTTCCGCTAGGTTTGCCACTTGCAGGGAATGATGAAAGGTTCCCGGTGCTTTGTCGGATAATTCTTTTAACAATTTGGAATTCGTATCGGATAATTCCAATAAAGAAACATCAGACACCAATGAAAACAATTTTTCGTAAATGTAAATCAATGGAAATGCGGCCAGCGTTGCTAACCCGTTCAATACAAACAACCCAAATGTTATCCAATGTATGTTTTCAAAATTTCCTTCATGGATCACATAAAATGCAAAATACGCTATAATGTACACCAAGGTAATCTGTGCTACCGATATAAACAGATTGGCTCTTTTATGCAGTTCGGAAATAGTTTGAATGGTTACGATCCCCGCAATAATTTGAAGAAAAACATATTCAAAACTATTAGGCACGATAAAGCCTAACAACAACACGGTTAAAACATGCGTGAACAAGCCCAGCCGTGGGTCGAAGAATGCTTTTAATATCAAGGGCATGATACACAACGGAACGACATACACATAATCTACATTAAACTTAACTACCGTGGTTGTTAAGAATATCATCACCAAAATATTAAAGAAAATAAATGTTACCTTATTGTTGTTTATAAATACCTCTTGACGGTATTTTTGCAAAAACAACAGCAACATAAACAGTGTAATCCCCACCAAAATGGTATACCCGAATACAATCCAGTTATAATTACTTTCATTCCACAGTTTAGACTGGTATTCTTTCCGGAGGGAACTTAAAATATTGTATTTTTCGCCTTCTACAACTTCGCCTTTGGCAATAATCCGTTTTCCTTTATCTATGTTCCCCCTTGTGGTTGTTACCTTTGCCAGTTCACGTTCTAATGTTTTCGCGGTAAGTACTTCATCAAAGAAGACATTTGGTTGAATAATATCAAAATAGAGGCTGTTGTATTGAGATTTATATTCGGTAAGCCCTTTTTCTTTTATAAAAGTGCTTATTAACCGGTCTATTTGATTTAGTTTAACAAAACTTCCATATAAAACCGTTCTTTCTTCATTTCTCTTAACCACATTCACAACGCTATCGTCTGTATAATCAGAGTTAAACTGTACAACCCCTTTTTCATATATGGTATTAAGCAGTTCCTGCCCATATGAATATAACCGATCCCTTTCGCTCTTACCGTAATCATCCGAAGGGAAATATGAGTTAAACTTTTCGTCGAAACCGTTGTAAACGGCATCTGTTATGGCATCTTCATACCTAAAATAATCAGGATGGTTGGCCTGTATGGCTTCTTTGTCTTTTTTTATTTCCGCATCGGTTTTATATATGGCAAAATCGAATGGCGCGTATAAAGTTTCATATTGCCACAATTTTCCTTTTTGAAAATCATATTTAAATTTCCCTCCTTTTGGGAAAAGGTAAACTATCAAAACAATAGTGGCTATAAATAAAAATCCTTTATAAACTATAGATTGATTTTTATATAAGTTGTCTAAAAATCGCTTCATTTAACAGGGTATTGATATTCAAATGTAACAAAAAATAGTATCCTTATTGATATTTATTAAAAAGGAAGTTCTTGTGAATATCTTTTTAAATTAACTAAATTCGCAACAATAAAACGAGTATTATGAACAAAGTTGTAATTGTATCGGCTGCCAGAACCCCCATAGGAAGCTTTTTGGGCTCTCTATCTACGGTGCCTGCGCCTAAATTGGGTGCTGTTGCTATTCGTGGGGCTCTTGACAAAATAAACCTGGCCCCTACTTTGGTTGAGGAAGTATTGATGGGAAATGTAGTGCAAGCAGGAGAAGGGCAAGCCCCGGCAAGGCAAGCCGCCATTTTTGCCGGAATACCAAACACGGTTCCATGTACCACGGTCAACAAAGTTTGTGCCAGCGGCATGAAGGCTATTATGCAAGGTGCGCAGGCTATTGCCCTGGGAGATGCATCTATTGTTGTAGCTGGAGGAATGGAAAACATGAGCCTTATCCCTCATTACGTACATATGCGACAAGGAACAAAATTTGGCCCCGGCCAATTAATCGACGGGCTCCAAAAAGATGGACTTGTAGATGCATACGACCAAAATGCAATGGGCGTATGTGCCGATGCATGTGCCACAAAATACAAGTTTACACGTGAAGATCAGGATGCATTTGCCATTCAATCATACAAAAGGTCTGCCAAAGCATGGGAAGAAGGAAAATTTGCCAATGAAGTTGTTCCCGTGGAAGTCCCTCAACGCCGTGGTGAACCCATTCTATTTAAGGAAGATGAAGAATACAAAAATGTAAAGCTCGATAAAATACCGTCATTAAGACCTGCATTTACAAAAGAAGGAACGGTAACGGCAGCCAATGCCTCTACCATAAACGACGGTGCCGGAGCAGTGGTATTAATGAGCGGGGAAAAGGCCAAGGAATTAGGGTTAAAACCATTGGCCACTATTTTAAGCCATGCAGATACCGCTCAAGAGCCGGAATGGTTTACCACGGCCCCAGCAAAAGCATTGCCAAAAGCGCTTGATAAAGCCGGACTGAAACTAAATGATATTGATTTCTTTGAGTTTAACGAAGCTTTTTCGGTAGTGGGTCTCGCCAATATGAAAATTTTAGGGCTTACAGACGATAAGGTAAACGTAAACGGAGGTGCTGTGTCCCTCGGGCATCCATTGGGGTGCTCCGGAGTGCGTATCTTGATTACCCTACTAAGCGTTTTAGAACAAAATAACGCTAAAAAAGGTGCCGCGGCCATTTGTAACGGCGGCGGTGGTGCTTCGGCCATTGTAATTGAAAGAAATTAATATTTATACCTAATCATCAGCTAAATGCAATATGGAATTTGTCATCTAAGTATCGTTCCTTTACGTAATGAACCCCAACATATAGGCGAACTTAGCTCACAAGTGCTTTATGGCGACCATTTTAAAGTACTGGAACGCAGAAAACAATGGAGTAAAATACGCTTGGCATTCGACAAATACGAAGGGTGGATAGAGAATACCCAATACCAGCTTATAGATGAAGAACTATACCATATTGTAGAAAAGGAAGAACTTGTATTGTCTGCCGATTTAGTTGAATTTGTATACGACAATCAAAATAACCTGCTCCCCATTCCTTTGGGCTGCAACGTAAAGGCTACCAAACACCTTTCCGGGAGTTTCGACGGTGAAACAAAACAAGGCGTCTTGCCAAAAGAAAATATTATCGAGACTGCTTATCTGTACCTCAATACTCCTTATTTATGGGGCGGAAAAACACCTTTTGGAATCGATAGCTCCGGGTTTGCACAAATGGTATACAAACTAAACGGCCATAAATTGTTAAGGAATGCAGCCCAGCAGGCATCGCAAGGTGAAGCTTTAAGCTTTATTGAAGAAAGTGAGCCCGGCGACCTTGCTTTTTTTGATGATGATGAAGGCAGTATTATCCACGTTGGTATTATTATGATAGATAATTACATTATCCATGCCCATGGAAAAGTTAGGATAGACCGCATTGACCATACCGGGATCTTTAATGTAGATACCAAAACACATTCGCATAAATTGCGGGTCATAAAAAAAATAATATAAACTTATTAAAAGCCACTGTCCAAAATATAATGAACAGTGGCTTTAGTTTTTATTTATCCACTATAATTTTATCTATTTTATTCAATTCTGTTTTGGTAAACTTTATATTCTTTATAGCTTCTAGGTTATCCTTTAGCTGAGACACCCTGCTCGCACCAATCAATACCGATGTTACCCGCGCATCCTTTAGCAACCAGGCTATTGCCATTTGTGCCAGACTTTGGCCCCGGGCTTCGGCTATATCGTTGAGCTTTTGTATTTTTTCAACAAGTTCGGGTTTTATGCGCGAAGCGTCCAGATAACTCCCTTCGGTAGCGGCCCGCGAATCTTTTGGGATCCCTCCGAGGTATTTTGATGTTAAAATTCCTTGTTCGAGCGGAGAAAACACGATACTGCCAATGCCCACCTCGTCCAAGGTGTCCAAAAGGCCGTTTTCTACCCAACGGTCCATCATATTGTACCTTGGTTGATGAATCAAGAACGGTGTGCCCTGTTCTTTTAATATTTTTGCCGCTTTTTTGGTATCGGTGGCGTTGTATTGAGATATTCCAACATATAATGCCTTTCCCTGCCGTACTATTTGGTCCAGGGCGCCCATGGTTTCTTCCAATGGCGTATTTGGGTCGGGCCGGTGATGATAAAAAATATCCACATAGTCCAGTTTCATTCTTTTTAAAGACTGGTCCAAACTGGAAATTAAATATTTGCGGGACCCAAAATTTCCATAAGGCCCGGGCCACATATCCCAGCCTGCCTTTGTAGAGATAATGAGCTCGTCTCTGTATTTTTTAAAGTCGCGTTTAAATATTTTGCCAAAATTCTTCTCGGCAGAACCATATGGGGGGCCATAATTGTTGGCAAGGTCGAAATGTGTAATTCCATGGTCGAAAGCAGTACGCAATAGCTTTGCGGCATTGTCAAAATCGTCGTTATCGCCAAAGTTGTGCCATAATCCCAACGATAACAGCGGCAGGTCTATTCCGCTTTTTCCGCAGCGGCGGTATTGCATTTGTTCGTATCGGTTTTCGGCGGGTTTGTATTTTTTCATTTAATATAGGTTTTCTTGAGACATAAAATTAACATAAATGTACAAGACTACTGCCATGCACCGGCACAAATGCCATTAAAATCAACATTTTTTAATGTTTTCGGCATAAATCCAACATATTTCAACCAAACGGCAAAAAGCGCCAGCTATATAGAGCCAAGCGCTTTTAAACCTAACAAAAAACCTAAATTTTAACTCATCGAGTGAGCATTAAAGCCCAACTGCTCCCATTGGTACGGGAGCGAATGGGCTATTAACCAAAAAAACTTATCTTTCAGTACTACTTACGTAACAAGTTGGAGGTCGGTTTTATTTTTTTGCACAAAAATTTTCTATGGCCGGGCCCGTTACTGTTTTTTGGCAGCATGTTGTACAATAAAAGCCGGGAAGTAAAGTTTTTTATAGGTTTTGTACGGATGCCAAACAGAAAAACATCCCTATGGTTTAATTATGTATTTACATTAACTATTGTATTTTAGCAGTATAAATTTTCATCAGTATGAATCCTTCTGCGCAAGGCTGGATCGATAAATATGGCTCAATAGTAAAAAAGAAGGAAATTCTTTATCCTTCTGCCGAGGTTTTGTACACAGAAATGAGAAAACTTGGCTTTATTTACGGTGCCAATGTGGATATTCCGGGTATTTTACAGTCCAACAACGATCTCTCTGAAGATGAAATGGCAAAGGTTAACCTGCTCACGGCTTTGCATGGCACTTACCAGTTTTATTGCGCCGATGGCGGCAATTTTACAGATTTTTTAAACGATGTCCTGCTTTTTTATGATGACCTTGAGGCCGAAAAGATTTCTTTTATAGACAATCTGTTTACGGGGAAGAAACCAAGTGCAAGATTGGAAAAAATCGTGCACAACCGCGTGCATATACTCGATAACCTGCTTACCAAAAATTTTAGCAAAATACTTACCAATTCGCTCCTGTATGTAGACGTTTTGATGTACACCAAACACCTAAACGGACACAAAAACCTACGCCCGCATGCCAAAAAAATGGAAAGTATCCTTATTAACCTGGCATACCACGCCATTAACGCCAAACAGGAAAAAACCGAGAACGATAACCAACTGCTCAAGCTTTTTAACGCATCGTTGCTGTACAACAATGTAGAAGACGAACAATTTGACGGTACCTACCGGGATAAATTGAAAGGTGATTTCTCTTTGCCCGAAAAAAAATACTTTATAGACATGGTATGCCTGGCCGCTTGGGAAGATCACTCGGTAGATTACAAGGAATCTGAATTTATCTTTGGCACCGGCAAAGATTTAAGGCTCGACGACAACATGGTAACAGAATCCATAAACCATGTGAGCATTTTTTTTGAAAAATACAAAGACCGCGTATCGCTTTTTAAGAGCGCGCACCCCATTATGCAGTTTTTTGACAATTCGCATACGTTGGTAAAACGATTGATAAAAAGAAACAGCAAACGCTTGGTAAAAGAGCTTACCGAAAGCAAGGAACTTATCTATTTACTGGGAAAATCTACCACTACCGATCTCTCTGACGAGGAACGCAGGAAAATAAAGGAACAATTGCTGGACATTTTTAAATCCATTCCGTCCTTGGCCATTTTTGCACTGCCCGGCGGGGCCATATTGCTCCCTATTTTTATAAAATTGATACCAAAGCTCCTTCCCTCTGCCTTTGACGATAACCGTATAGACGAAGAATAGCTTTGGCACAATTTTTTGCCCCACTGCCACAAAATTGTGCACGGGGCCACATATGTAGGCTAACTATTAACTTTTTACCCTTTTATCCAGCGATTCCAATAATTGCGGATGCTCTTTTAGCTGAATTTCGGCAACAACATAAAAACTATGCATCCACCGATTTAATTTGTCAAAAATTTTGTTGCGGTCCTTGGTAGCATCCTCTTTTACACCCTTTATTTCTATATAATCGATGTATTTGTTCTTTAACAGCGTTACATAATCTATAGCGCTTATAATATCTTCTTTTTTGATGCCAATGCCGGCAATCTTTTTTTGCAAAGCCGTAGAAGTGTACAAAGTTTCGTAAAACTGCGCTACCGAATCTTGCCACTGTGCATATTTTGAAGGAACCGGCCTGTTTATCCCCAGCTCGTCCATTGCGTTGCCATCTTCTTCAAAAACTATCTTGGCCTTGGCGCGTTGCTCCTTATAAAACTCGGTAACTTGTTTTTTTAGGCGTTTAAATTCGCTGGAAGCCGCAGAAAGCTCGATGCTTTTACGTGTTTGGTTCCTAGTTGCATCTTCTGTGCCTTTTAGCAGCACTTTTCCTTCGTTTATCTTCTTCTCGTCGTAACCAGATAACATCATGGCCTCTTTTTATGTAGTTTGATTTTTCTACGTTTTGCAATGCTATACCGTATTGCATCAATTTTCCCATAAGGGTGTTCTTTCCTTTCATAATATCCTATTTTTGAAATTCTGCGGACAACATAAAATATAATCTATAATAAAAATTATAAATTCTCTTAAAAAACACGAAATACATTAAAATTAATGTATTGATATACACCAATTTTTAGGTGTATAGTCGTAATAAAATTCTTATTTTGATGATTTTTGAAGAATTTTAAACAAAAAATGAAGTATCTAGGAAGAAATTGTAAAATACCCTACGGAAAAGAATTTAGATACTATTTTTTTGAAGATTGCCATCCCTTTTCAAACCCTATAAAGCGGTTTTAAATGATGCCATATCAATTTTAATAAATGTGCTACCCTATTCAGCTTTTTTACACATTGCGGCACCCATCATCTATTCCTTTCAGATCTTTTTTACCTTTATTGATGAAAGTAGACCTACAAGGTCAAACAAAAGACCTTGCAGGAGTTTATGGTTTTATATTTGGCTTTTTTCCACACCTACGCATCTACCTTCCATCTTTTTCAATTTTCTTTTATCTTTTTAAACTTTATTACACGTTTTTGCACCCAACATCCATTTTTTTCAACTTTATTGCACACATTTTTAGCCGAGTTCTATCTTTTTCAAAAAAAATAGACAGCATAGCATCTGTCTGATTCCTTTTCAGAAAAAAAGAAACAACTGTTTGTCAATTACTAATAAATATTGCTAAAAATTGACGGGATTTCTATTGTGTCTTGTCCACAAACGAAAAAATGGCGTCTACAAAGGCTTTATTGTTTTCAAAATACAAAATATGGCCCCCGTTTATGCTAACTACCTCTTGATTTGGAAATTTAAATGCCTTGTAGTGGTCTACCCCAATGGCATGGTCCTTTTTTCCCGTAATTATCAATACAGGGCAGGAAATATTGGGCGTAATGGTGGTATAATCTTTTAAATAAGCATCGATACGCAATGCATTTTGAGCAAATTGGTAGGTACTTGGACTGGTAAGGTCTACACTGTCTACTTTTTTTACGTTTTCTTCTATGTCGGACAGTCTTTTATAACCCAATCCCTCTTCGTTGAGCTGTTTGGTGGCTTCTATAAAGGTGGGGAACACGTCTTCTGGACCCGATGCGGTAAAATTGGTACCCAAAAGGCTATTTATATAATCGGTTTGCCCGTTTACCGAATATAAAAGGTTTAATGTGGAGTTTGCAAGTATTAACCCCTTAACGTGCTGCGGGTATTTGGCTGCATAGTTTACCGCCAAGATGCCCCCAAAGGAGTGCGACAGGATATATACCTTTTCGGTGCCAAGGTTTTGCCTTACTTGCTCGATATCGTCTACCATGCTGTCCAGCGAATAATCGTTATCGGCCGGATTTCCCGATCGCCCGCACCCACGCTGGTCTAAATAGATCATGGAGAGCTGCTCTTCGAGCTTGTTCCCGCCAAGGTCCTCAAACGATTTGCTCCAGGCCCCGGGCCCGCCGTGAACAAAGATACAAACGGGGCCCTTGCCCGCTTTTTTTACGTACAACCGTACACCACTGGTAGTTGTTATGTAATTTTGTGCCTCTTTAACGGGATCAATGCCGTTTTGTGCAGGCAATGCCGTAACTATGAGCACTAAAAATGCGATAGCGATAAAAAATGTATGCTTCATGGTATAAAAAATAACTGTACGTAAAGAAAATTATTGGTCAATGGTCTTCTTGCGCCTGTATATAAGTGCCAATAACAGGATTCCTACCCCGATACCCATAAAAAGGCCCCGAAAAATATCGGACACGGGTACAAACCTGTCTGCTATGGAAGGGATGGAAAGAAAAAAGATACCGATAATGATAAAATAAAGGGTGCGGTTTGCAGTTTTTTGCATTTGTAGTATGTTTTAGATTGGTTTTTGATTGATTTTCCGGTTAAAGTTACAAAAAAGTTAATGATCCCCCTGTACAAATCGATCCACGGGAACCTTTTTTATAAAGAAAACCCCGCCTGTTCTACGTAAAAGGGGGGCGCACGCCCATATAACCCTGTATGTTGTGCAAACGGCGGGCAACCATGCTAGCTCAACCAGTCCTTAAAGTCTTTAACGCGCTCTCGGCTTACAATAATCTCCTGCTCGTTAAAATGATGGAGCTTAACCTGTAGGCGCGCATTGGAATAACTAATAATATCCTTCACCGCATCTACATTGATAAAAAACTTACGGCTTACCCGAAAGAACTTTTCGGGATGAAGCTCTTCCTGTAACGCGTCCAAGCTTGTCTCCAGCAAATAGCTACGGTTCTCGTTGGTATGCAGGTAGGTGCCTTTGTTCTCGCTGTAAAAACAAACCACATCGTTAATGGGCACAAGCTTGATATGCTGGCCCACCTTAACGGTAAAGCGCTTTTTATAGTCGCGTTCCAACGGATTTACCAGTAATTTCCTGATATCGCTAAAATCTATCTGGGCCCCATGCTGCGAAGGTTTAAATTGTTTGTATTTAACCACGGCCTTCTCTAGTTCTTCCTGGTCTATGGGCTTTAACAGGTAGTCTATGCTGTTAAGCTTGAAGGCCTGTAGGGCATACTCGTCGTAAGCAGTGGTAAATATAACGGCGCTTTGTATGTTGATGGTTTCGAAGATCTCGAAAGAAAGGCCATCGGACAGTTGTATGTCGAGAAAAATAAGTTCCGGGTGCCCGTTTTTGGAAAACCATTGAACGGACTCTTCTACCGAGTGCAGTATCTGGTCTACGTTAACACCCAGCTGCTCCAACATTCTGCGCAACCGTCTTGCCGATGGTGCCTCGTCTTCTATAATAATTACATTCATTGTTATTGTTTGTTATTCCCAGCGTTTTTCTTGCTGCACGTCTTTCTTTATATAACGCTGTATTTGTTTTTGTTCCCACTCCCTGGTAAAAAAGTAATCTTTCCACAGTGCATGCCACCCATGTATCAAGAGCCCTATTCCCCAGAAAAAAAAGGTTATAAAAGTTGTGTAATGCCAAAAACTCTCCCCTTTGTTTGAGGTATCTATGTATACGCTTACAAATATGTAGCTGTTTACAATAATAAATATTGCCAAATGCCAGTAAAAGCTTTTTAGCTCGGTTACTTTTTTCTTGGCCTTTCTGTATTTTTCGCTTTCAGATACTTCCATGACATATTTGTTTTATTCCCACCGGGACGATTTGTAATCTTCTTCCTCTTTTTCCATGAATTCCTTGATTTTTCGTTCTTCCCACTCTTTGGAAAAGGCAGGGTTCCAACCAAATACCTTTGCTGCGTGAAAAAGAAGCCCGAGGCCCCACCAGCATGTAACCCACAGAAACCATGCGTAAGACAAACCGTTTGTCCAATAATTTATTATAAATAAAAATATATTGACAATAATATAGGACGTTAAGTTGTTGTAAAACTTTTTCATTGCCTCCACACGTTCTTTTGCGCGCAGGTACTTATTTTGCTTTTCTGTATTTTCCATGGCCGTCTCTACTTTTAAATATCTTTTTCCATTAGTTCCTTGATTTTTCTTTCTTCCCACCGTTTGCCCCACAATGGGTTGTAGCCATAGGCTTCCATTGCATGCATTAATATCCCGAAGCCCCAGCCCAGCGTTGGAAATATAATCCATGGAAAACTGGTTGTTTGGTAGTTAAGCCATGCAAGGCAGGGTATTACAATTATATAGGCGGTTAAATTGCCATAAAAACCCTTAATGGCGTCTACGCGCTCCTTGGCACGCTTGTAACGCTTGTCCCGTATGTAATCTTCTTGTATTGTCATTGTTGAAATTTGTTTGGTTAACATAGGTATTTTTACACTAAATTGTTCTGTATCCTGTTCTATAAGTACTTTTCTGGTTGTTAGCAAGTTGTAGCGCTGTTTAATGTTGAACAGGCCAACGCCGCTGCTTTTTTTAACTACTTCTTTAGGTTGCAACCGGTTGCTTATTACCAAATAACCGTGGTCTTGGTATATATTGATCTGCAATGGCTTTTTAGGGTTTACCTGATTGTGCTTTACGGCGTTTTCGAGCAATAACTGCAAGGATAGGGGCACTACTTTGGCCTCGTTCTCCAGTAATCCTTCAGAAACATTAAAGATAATACTGTCTTCAAACCGCATTTTAAGCAAGCTCATGTAGGTATTGGAGAAACTTATCTCCTCGGCCACCGTTACCAGCTCTTTGTTCTTTTGTTCCAGTACATACCTGTATACTTTGGAGAGGGCGGTGGTAAATTTTTGGGCGGCATCCGGGTTCTCGTCGATCAAACTTGTAAGTACATTTAAACTATTGAACAAAAAATGGGGGTCCAGTTGGTTCTTTAAGGCATCAAACTGTGCCGTGGCCCTTCCAGCAATTACTTTTTGCTCCTTTACCTTAGATTCTTGCCTTTTCCGGTAGTAAAAAAAGGCCGAGAACAGTACCGCAATGATAAACGATATGACCAAAGGCTGTATGTAATCCGAAATTTCTTCGTTTGAAATAAACGTCGCAACCGATGTTCCCCCGATGACCGTTTTTATAAAAAGGTTAATAAAGAAAAGGCAGATAAAGGTTACCACGCCCGAGCCCACTAAAAAAATCCAAATGTTTTTGAGCGTATACAGCTCTTTCCCGTACCTCTTGAACAAAAGCTTTATCAAAATTGTGTTGGCGGTATACAAAACAATGGTGTAAAGCTGGTTGTACAGAAAGCTGGTTATAAAAGTGTGGTCGAATTCAACAGGAGTACCGTTTAAATAATTGATAATCCCTATAATGAGAAAAATCAATACCCCCAACGAAAATCCCCTTGCTATTTCTTTAATAATGTTCATACCCCTACGGTTTGTTAAAATGAATTTAAAGTTAATGAAAGTTTCTCTTTTTTTATTTTTTCTGAAATACATACTGCCCTGCTTACCGATGTTATCTTTTCCTTTTGAACGGCCATCGGTTTTTCTTTTTGCTGAAGTTTGCCCCCCAACAAGTTAAAGAGCAAAAGCAACATGTAATAAAGAAGTCGTATCATTTTATTTGGTTGTTTGATTAATACAGTTCAAAATTGATAAATAGCCCTCTATTTATAAAAAATGAATTACCGAGCTGTTACTTTTACGGGATGAATTGTAAAAACCCGTGACGAAGCCAAAAAAATTAAGTAGTTTTGAAAAGCTGCTAATTAGTTTTTACAATGAATAGAAGAAAATTTATCGCCCGGGGGGTACAAGTTTCTGCCCTTACAGCAGTTCCCATGGGAACTGCTATTTCCCAACAAATACCGGAAACCCTGCAAAAAGCGCAAGAAGATACCATTATCCTTCCAAAGAAGTTAAAGAAAGGAGATACGGTTGGTTTAATAGCCCCCGGATACGCCCTGTCCAGCGACGCCCTGCAAAATGCCATTACCAATGTAAAAACCATGGGTTTTGTTCCGTACCATACCCCACGGATAGAAGGTAATTTTGGTTATTTAAGCAATACCGACGAAGCCAGGGTGGCAGACTTACATGAAATGTTTTTAAACCCGGACATTGATGGCATTGTTTGCGCCAGGGGCGGATATGGCTGTACCCGCATACTTAACCAGATAAATTTTGAGCATATCCGTCAAAATCCAAAAGTATTGGTAGGCTTTAGCGATATTACCGCACTGGTAAATGCCATATACCAACAAACCGGACTGGTAACCTTTCACGGGCCGGTAGGCACCACCCTGGACAATGAGTTTAACAGGTCTCATCTGGAAGATATTATTTGCCATGCCAACAACAGCATTGCCTTAACGCCCGAAACCTATTCCAGCCAGACCGTTGCAGACGACGCAACCTTTGAGCAATATGTAATAAACTCTGGAAAAGCCACCGGTAAACTGGTGGGCGGGAACCTCTCGCTGCTATCGGCCATGACGGGAACCGAGTTTGATATAGATTATACCGATAAAATTGTTTTTATTGAAGACATAGACGAAGACCCGTACCGGATTGACAGAATGTTAACCCAATTGCTCGACTCCAAAACCTTTAAAAATGCACGCGGGATCGTGTTGGGCGTTTTTAAAGGGTGCAACGAGCCCAAACGGGTTTCTTTTAGCCTACGGGAAGTTATCCTGGACCGCATTAAGCCCTTAAATATTCCTTCCATTTACGGATTCTCCATTGGACATATTAAAAAACATTTAACCATCCCCGTAGGGATAGAAGCTACTTTGGACACTAAAAATTTCAATTTGCAATTATTGGAAAATAGTGTGGCTTCATAGTTTCCAGTATTAGGTTTTTTATCATACCTTTATATGTATGATATTCCAAACAAATAGATTAACCATTAGGGAGCTCACCATGAAAGACCTCGATCTGTTTCATAAAATGCAGAACGACCAAACAGTGATGCGCTATATTGGAGGGAAAATCTTTAGCCTTGAAGAAAATAAAAAAGACCTGGAAAACATTCTAAACTTTTATAAAAACCCGAAGAACGATTTTTGGGTTTGGGCCATTACCATTAAAGATAGCAACAGCTTTATTGGTACCATTGCACTGGTTAAAAACGAAAAAGAAGAATGTGAGATTGGTTACCGCTTATTAAAGGAGTATTGGAAACAAGGCTTTGGAAAGGAAGTTACCAACGGACTGATAAAATATGCCTTTGAAGAAAAAAAGATAAAGGAAATTGTAGCGTATGTGGACAAAAACAATCTTACATCGGTACGGATACTGGACTCTACCTTTCGGTTTATAAAAGAAATCTACAACGAACAGGACAATTGTATTGACCGTTATTATAAACTCTCCAACTAACAATAACAACATGCATGTATTTGTATACGGCACTTTAATGCGTGGATTTTATAATACATTTGCCCAAAATTTACATACAAACGCAACATATATTGGAAAAGGCCAGGCATCTGGCAGGCTATACGACTTGGGTGCTTTTCCCGGTGCCGTTTTTGATGCTTCGGCCGATTTAAAAATTAAAGGTGAAGTCTATTACGTCGAGAAAAACGTAAAAAGCATCATGGATTCTTTAGATACTTACGAAGGCATTAACGACCCGGAATTTGATTATTACGAAAAAAGGGAAGCCATAATTTTAGTAAACAACACAAAAATCAAAGCTCTGGTATATCATTTAAAAATAGCTGTCGATACTTTTACACTTATCGAAAATGGTGATTATTTAGAATTTTTATCAAAAAAATAATTTTATTAATTAGCCACGTCGCTTATAAATTTAATCCTATACAAACGTATTTCATCGTCTTCATAATCGCCATCGAATTCTTCCATGGCCAATGAAATTTTATCATCTTCGGCTTCAATAAAATAATCGTGCAATTCTTCCTGCTGGTCTTCATCAAGGATTTCATCTATCCAGTAATCTACGTTCAATTTAGTGCCCATATACACAATCTGTTCCATTTCCTTAATCAAGTCGTCCATGGATATACCCTTGGAAGCGGCAATATCGTCTAATGGAAGCTTTCTGTCTATATTTTGGATTACGTAGAGTTTCAAGGCAGAATTTGCCCCGGTAGATTTAACTACCATATCGTCTGGCCTTATAATGTCGTTTTCTTCAACATATTTTTTTACAAAGGCAACGAATGGTTTCCCGAATTTTCTAGCTTTTCCTTCCCCAACTCCGTGGATATTAATGAGCTCGTCTATTGAAATTGGGTATTTTAAAGCCATGTCTTCCAGCGAAGGGTCCTGAAATATCACAAATGGTGGAACTTCTTGCTTTTTGGCTTCTTGTTTTCTAAGGTCTTTTAGCATTTTAAGCAATTGCTCGTCGGCTACGGCGCCACCGCTTTTTCCAGCGGTCACAATGGTGTCGTCATTGGCATCTTCATAGGTATGGTCTTCGGTCATCATAAAGGATTCCGGTTGCTTCAAAAATGCCTCCCCTCTATCTGTTACGTGCAAAACACCATATTGTTCTATTTCCTTGTGGAGCATCCCGGTAACCAATACTTGACGTATCAAGGCCATCCAATAAGCTGGGTCGTGGTCTTTTCCCGTACCAAAAAACGGACGCTCATCTGTTTTGTGGGATTTTATCAAGGCATTCACTTTCCCGACAAGGGTGTTTACAATTTCTTTTGCCTTGTATTTTTCTTTAGTACCTTTTATAACTTTCAGCAATTTAACAACATCTTCTTTTGCTTCGTGCTTTTTCTTGGGGTGCCTGATGTTATCATCCATATCGGCTCCTTCCCCATTGACATCGTCGAATTCCTCTCCAAAATAATGAAGAATGTATTTTCTTCTGGACATCGAGGTCTCGGCATAGGCAACCATATCTTGAAGCAGGGCATGGCCAATTTCCTGTTCGGCAACGGGCTTGCCGCTCATAAACTTCTCTAGTTTTTCTATGTCTTTATAAGAGTAGAATGCCAAACAATGGCCTTCGCCCCCGTCACGGCCAGCGCGACCTGTTTCCTGGTAATAACTTTCTATGCTTTTGGGAATATCGTGGTGTATTACAAACCGGACGTCGGGTTTATCTATCCCCATACCAAATGCAATGGTAGCAACCACTACATCTACATCTTCCATTAAAAACATATCCTGATGTTTGGCACGTGTTTTTGCATCGAGCCCGGCATGGTAAGGAACCGCCTTGATACCATTAACCTGGAGTGTTTGTGCAAGTTCTTCAACACGTTTCCTGCTGAGGCAATATATAATCCCGGATTTTCCTTCGTTCTGTTTTACAAAACGGATGATATCGGCATCTACATTTTTGGTTTTCGGCCTCACTTCATAATATAAATTTGGCCTGTTGAACGACGCTTTATAAACTTCGGCACTATTTACTCCTAAATTTTTCAGGATATCTTCCTGCACTTTTGGAGTTGCCGTTGCCGTTAAGGCTATAATGGGAATATCGTTGCCCAAACGCTGAATAATGGTACGTATGTTCCTGTATTCGGGCCTAAAATCATGCCCCCATTCTGAAATACAATGTGCTTCGTCTACTGCTACAAACGATATTTTAACAGTCCTCAAGAAGTCTATATATTCTTCTTTTGTCAAAGATTCGGGAGCCACATAAAGCAATTTGGTAATCCCGTTGGTAATATCCTCTTTTACTTGACGGACTTCGGTTTTGTTTAACGAAGAGTTTAAAACATGGGCAATACCCTTGTTGGAGGAAATCCCCCGAATGGCATCTACCTGATTTTTCATTAAAGCTATCAAGGGGGAAATAACGATGGCCGTGCCATCTTTAACCAGCGCAGGTAATTGGTAGCAAAGGGACTTCCCTCCGCCTGTAGGCATTATAACAAACGTATTATGGTCATTAACAATATTTTTTATGACCTTTTCTTGTAAACCTTTAAACTGACTAAATCCAAAATACTGTTTAAGCGCTGCCTGTAAGTCAATTTCAGCTGAACTCATCCTTTCGTTTTACTATTTTATATACATTTGCACTACTAAAGATACTATTAATCTTTAGTTATAACAAATTCTAAAAAAATTAAAATTTGAATACTAAAAGTGCCATCATAGCCAATGCTATCGAGGCTATAGATACAGAAAGCAATGCCATCAAAAACCTTGCCTCTTTTATAGATGAAGAATTTGCTGATGCTGTTGAGTATATATACAAATCTAATGGGAGAGTTATTATAACTGGCGTAGGAAAAAGCGCTATTATAGCAACGAAAATTGTTGCAACTTTTAATTCGACTGGCACTCCGGCAGTTTTTATGCACGCCGCCGATGCAATTCACGGAGACCTTGGGACCATCCTTAAGGACGATGTGGTTATCTGCATTTCCAAAAGCGGGAATACGGCCGAGATAAAAGTCCTTGTCCCCTTTATAAAAGAAGGCCCCAACAAGCTTATCGCCATTACTTCCAATAAAAATTCCTTTTTGGGCCAACAAGCCGATTTTGTTGTGAATGCGCATGTAGACAAAGAAGCATGCCCGCTCAACCTTGCGCCAACTACTAGTACTACCGCCCAATTGGTTATTGGAGACGCCATGGCTATTTGCTTGTTAAAACTAAAAGGCTTTAGCAGCGAAGATTTTGCAAAATACCATCCCGGTGGTGCGCTGGGGAAAAAACTTTACCTGCGCGTAAAGGACATTGCAACCATGAACCTGAAACCACAAGTTTCTGAGGATGCAGATGTTAGAGATGTTATTGTTGAAATTTCAGAAAAATTAATGGGCGTAACGGCAGTTGTAAATAAAAATAAAATTGTGGGTATCGTTACAGATGGTGATATTCGTAGAATGCTAAGAAAATATGAGCATATAAACGGATTAAAAGCTAAAGACATTATGTCAGTAAACCCAAAGACTGTCAGTTGTGATATTTTGGCAGTCGATGCGCTGGACGTAATGGACCAATATGGCATTTCGCAGCTTTTGGTAGAAAAAAACGGCTATTATTTTGGAGTAATCCATATTCATGATTTAATTAAAGAAGGTATTATATAATGACAAAAAAAATTGGTACAGGTAAAGAGGAGCAAGAAATGTCTTTTCTAGATCACCTTGAAGAATTAAGATGGCACTTAATAAGGGCCACACTGGGCGTAATTATTATTGGTATTGTTGCCTTTATTGCCAAGGATTTTATATTCGACACCATTCTCTTTGGCCCCAAAAAAGCAGATTTCCCTACCTACGAGTTCTTTTGTAACATTTCAAGGTATTTTGGCATGGACGATTCTTTTTGCCAAGGGCCACAATTTAGAATACAAAGTAGACAGATGGCCGGACAGTTTTCGGCACATATCTGGACTTCCATCTGGGCAGGCTTTATTATTGGCTTCCCTTATATTTTATGGGAATTATGGCGCTTTATAAGCCCGGGATTATATGACAATGAACGGAAAAACTCCCGCGGGTTTATCATGGTGGCCTCCTTTTTGTTTTTTACAGGTGTATTGTTTGGGTACTATGTTATCTCCCCGCTTTCAATAAATTTTCTAGCCAATTACCATGTCAGCGAAGAAGTTTTTAACGACATCGACCTGTCTTCCTATATTTCAACCATACGGGCATCGGTTATTGCGTGCGGACTTATATTTGAGTTACCCATCCTGATGTATTTCCTGACCAAAATTGGTTTGGTTACTCCCGAATTTTTAAGAAAATACCGTAAAATAGCCATTGTAATTGTGCTTATTCTATCAGCAGTTATAACACCTCCGGATGTCGCCAGTCAAATTGTGGTGTCCATACCTATTATTATTTTGTATGAAGTTAGCATTTACATTTCAAAAATAGTTCTTAAAAGAGAGGACCGTAAATTGAAAAAGATGAAAAATAAATAAGTCGTGTTTAGCAGTTTTGGCGAAGAAGGCTTGAAGGCAACATAACAATGCCCGTAATGCAATAGTTTATAATTATATAAAAACATACAAAATGGCAGATATAGTTGATGAATTCAATGCATACCGTTCTAAAATGAACGACCGCATACTGGAAGACAACAATAAGTTGATAAAGCGTATTTTTAATCTGGATACCAACGCATATATGTCCGGTGCACTGGACGTAAAAACCAAGGAACTTTTAGGCTTAGTAGCTTCGGCCGTTTTACGTTGCGACGATTGCATTAAATACCATTTGGAAACTAGCCATAAAGAAGGCCTTACCAAGGAAGAAGTGGTCGAGGCATTGGGCATTGCCACACTTGTTGGCGGTACCATTGTAATCCCTCACCTTAGAAAAGCATACGAATTTTGGGATGCGCTGGAAAACAAAGAATCCTAAACCTATATTAAATTAAAGCTGGTTAAATTCAAAATCCCTATTTTTGAACGGTACGATGTTTGAACACAAACACACCTGAACACACAATTGTATGAAGTTAAGAGCCGAAAACATCATGAAGTCCTACAAGGGGCGAAAAGTAGTAAAAGGAATTTCCCTGGAAGTTAACCGTGGGGAAATTGTAGGTTTATTGGGGCCAAACGGTGCCGGAAAAACAACCTCTTTCTATATGATTGTTGGCCTGATTAAACCCAATGGAGGTAAAATTTTCCTGGACAGCCAGGAAATTACCAACTACCCCATGTATAAGCGTGCCCAAAACGGAATTGGCTATCTCGCACAGGAAGCGTCTGTTTTTAGGAAATTGAGCATTGAAGACAATATCATGAGCGTTCTTCAACTAACCAAGCTTTCCAAAAAAGAACAACAAATGAAAATGGAAGCCCTGATTGACGAATTCAGTTTGGGCCATATACGTAAAAACAGGGGCGATTTATTGTCTGGTGGGGAACGAAGGCGGACCGAAATTGCCCGTGCCCTTGCCACCGACCCGAGTTTTATTCTCTTGGACGAGCCATTTGCCGGAGTAGACCCCGTTGCCGTGGAAGACATTCAACGCATTGTGGCTCAGCTTAAAAATAAAAACATAGGCATCTTGATTACCGACCACAACGTGCAGGAAACCCTCGCCATTACAGAACGCTCTTATTTAATGTTTGAAGGTAGCATCTTAAAAGCCGGGGAGCCCGAAGAACTGGCGGCCGACGAAATGGTAAGAAAGGTTTATCTAGGGCAAAACTTTGAATTGAGAAAGAAAAAATTAGATTTTCATTCATAAAAATTCGCCTAAAAAAAGAAGAACAATCCATATAAATAGGTAATTTGTCCTGCCCAATCAAAAAAAGAGATTTATTTAAATGACTTTGACCGGATATATCAAGAAAAGGAACGGGGTACCTATTGGAAGTTCAAAATCATTAAGGAACAACCTATACCGCTCATTAGGCGCTAAAAACTTTTCCGGTTTCTGGAATTATTGGAACCCAATTTTTGGGTATTACCTGGGAAAATTTGTATTCAAACCCTTAAAAAAAATATTTCCAGCCACAATTTCATTAATATTTACCTTTGTCTTTTGTGGTTTTATACACGATGCCGTTTCCATGCTTTTTCATGAAAAAATCTCTTTGTTCTTTACCTTATGGTTCTTGTTAATGGGACTGGCCGTTTTAACCACCAAATTTTTGAATCATAAT
The DNA here is from genome assembly GCF_029603165.1 of Galbibacter pacificus. Lineage (GTDB taxonomy): Bacteria > Bacteroidota > Bacteroidia > Flavobacteriales > Flavobacteriaceae > Galbibacter > Galbibacter pacificus. The sequence continues at coordinate 973,779 of NZ_JAQSVC010000001.1, read as the reverse complement.
TATTCGGAGCAAAAATGGATTATCCGTGCCTTGGCAAATTTGGCCATTATAGGCATTTGTTTTTTAATAACAATATATATCAAGAAATATATCATTGCGCTTATTTATAATTAAACATAAAATTAAAACTATGAAACATACATTCGCGAAAGTAAGCATCATGATCCTGGCCATGACAATGGTTGCATGTAACCAAAAATCGGGAAAAGAAAATACTTCAGAAGAAAATATTGAAAGCGAAACAGTGAAAACAACTGAAGGAAAAACTTCTACTGAAGAAAATGCACTGACAGATAAAATATGGAAACTTACAAAATTGATGGGAAAACCCGTAGCTGAACTGGACAAAAGTGCCTCCAATGTTTTTATAACCTTTGCTACCGAAGAAAACAGGGTTGGCGGAAACTCTGGCTGCAACAGCTTTGGTGGGACCTACACCCTATTGGAAGGCAACAGGTTTAAATTGAGAAAGTTGGCAAGTACCATGAAAGCATGCATGAACATGGAAGTTGAACAACAGTTTATGGATGTGCTGCAAAAATCTGACACTTATATTATAAAAGATGGTACCCTTACAATAACCAAGGCAAGAATGGCTCCGCTAGCCGAATTTAAACTATCAGAAGAATAAAAAATAATTTCATAAAATTACCCAAGGCTTTTGAATGTTTATTTGAAAGCCTTGTTTTTTTGTTGAAAATTGGTCGCAACAGAAAACAGTACATACAAAATAATAATAAGCGGAATTGCCGCATAATGCAAGGTTAACAATAAAACGAGGCTCAATGCAAGGAATACATAGCGAATGCTATTTTCCTTAAATGCCCAGGTTTTAAACTTTAAAGCAAACAGGGCAATGGGCGCATTAAGCATATAAGTACTTAAAATCGTGGTGCCGATTAAAAACCATTTGTTTAAAATTAACGCATCGAAAGCACCGGGCTGAAAATGCAACATTAACGGAAAAGAAAGAATCAACAACGCATTGGCAGGCGTAGGCAAGCCTATAAAAGAACTCACCTGATTTTCGTCTATGTTGAATTTTGCCAAACGGTAAGCCGAACCCAAAGTGATTAGAAAGCCAAAAATGGCCAATAATGAAATATCCATATTTAAATTTCCTATTTCATTTCCTTCTTCCCCCCATGTATAACTGCCCATGCTCATGTAAAACAACTGAAACATTACTATACCGGGCACGACCCCACTGGTAACCATGTCGGCCAAAGAGTCCAATTGTATCCCTAAGTCGCTTTGTACCTTTAAAAGCCTTGCGGCGAGGCCGTCGAAAAAATCAAAAAAGATTCCTGCAAAAACAAAATAAGCCGCAAAAATCAAGTTACCTTGCACCGCCATAACCACTGCGATAACACCGCATAGAAGATTTAATAACGTTAATCCGTTTGGAATATACTTCTTCATAATTTTTCGTTTTCTTATGTAAAATTACTACTTTAAAATTGCTTCTAAATGCCCGTTTATTCAAAATTTCAAAGAAAAGCAGTACATTCTTCATTTTCCGTCTATGGCACTATCAAATTTTATTAAGATATTAGCGTTATAAATACCGTTCATGAAAAATTCTTATCTACTCGCTATTCTATCCGGATTATTATTAGCCTTGGCATGGCCAACCTATGGGGTTCCCCTACTCGCTTTTGTTGGCTTTGTACCTCTGCTATTGGCAGAAAAGAATATTCGCGAATCCAATTACAAGAGAAGGGGCGCCAAAGTATTTTTGCTGGCATATATTTCTTTTTTAGTTTGGAATTCCATAACCACTTGGTGGATTTGGTATTCTACTCCTTTCGGGATGTTCTTTGCTTTGTTGGTGAATTCTTTATTAATGACCATTATTTTTTCGCTGTACCATTTTGTTGCCAGACGCCTGCCCTCCAAAATACATTTAATTTTCCTTCCCGCCATGTGGATGGCCTTTGAGAAATTTCATCTAAACTGGGATTTTTCCTGGCCTTGGCTTAATCTTGGCAATGTTTTTTCTGAATATACCACCTGGATCCAATGGTACGAATATACAGGCGTTTTTGGCGGTGCATTATGGATCTGGATTATTAACATTGGTGTTTTTAAAACCATTGTTCATTATAAAAAAACAAAAGAACGAAGTGTTCTTACAAAAGGAATTGCCCGAAATGTTTTACTAATTGCCATTCCTATTATTCTTTCTTTATTTCTGCTGAATAATTATGAAGAAGGGGCCCAGGAAGCTAAAATAACCCTGCTCCAGCCAAATATCGACCCGTATTCTGAAAAATATGATATTTCAAATCCACAAATGGCAACGGCATTGGTTGAATTGGCGCAACAGGATGTTTCTAAAGATACAGATTATGTAATTGCCCCCGAAACTGCATTGTCTAACCCCACGCCCATTGATCAGTTTGGAAATCGGCAGGAGGAACACATTATACAGCAATTTGTAAATAAATATCCACATTTGCAATTTATTACCGGCGTTGACTTTTTTAGAAGATACAATCAAAAAGAAAAACCTACCGTTACCGCCAACCTATTTCAGCGTGGAGATTGGTTCGACTTTTACAATGCGGCCGTGCAGATAGACAAGCAAGGTTCTGACCAAAAATATATTAAATCAAAATTAGTTGTAGGAGTCGAAAACTTTCCTTTTAAAAACATTTTAGAGCCCCTTTTGGGAGACGTTATGCTCGACTTGGGCGGAACAGTGGCCATGCGCGCTACACAAAAAGACCGAGGTGTTTTTACTGCTACAGATGAAACGCTTAAGGCGGCTCCTATTATTTGTTACGAATCTATTTATGGCGAGTTTGTTACCGGATATGTTAAAAAAGGCGCCAATTTCCTGACAATTATTACCAACGACGCCTGGTGGAGCAATACACAGGGGCACAAACAACACCTCAGTTATGCACGCCTAAGGGCTATAGAAACCCGTAAAAGCATTGCCAGAAGTGCCAACACGGGTATTTCTGCATTTATTAACGAAAAAGGCGAAATTACCAAAACCTTAGCTTACGAAGCAAAAGGGACACTTTCGGGAACCATTACCATTAACAACAAACAAACTTTTTATGTAAAATACGGCGACTATATAGCCCGTAGCGGTGTACTGGTAGCAGGGTTAATATTCCTCTTTGCCATTGCCAGAAAAAAGACATAAAGATTATTTTGTTTTTTAATGTATCTTAGCCCTTAATCAATCATAACTAACATAAAATCACAACATAATACAATATTAAATGACCACCAAAAAAATTACCCTATGCCTATTCTTAACAATTTTTAGCGTAGTTTACATATCGGCCCAAGGTAACCAAAAAACAGAAATCCTTTTAGTTGGATTTGACCATTTAAGTCAGATAGACAATGGCACGCCATCTTCCAATATTTTTAGCCCTAAAAAGCAAAAGGAGATTGTTAAGTTAACTGAAAAGCTAAAACGTTTTTCTCCAAATATGATAATGGTCGAGAAAGAACCCAGTGAACAGGCTGTAGTAGACAGCCTTTATACTTCTTATCTTGAAAACAAGCTTCAGCTCTCCAATATAGAATATGGAACTTCCGAAACTTATCAAGTAGGATTTAGATTGGCAAAAATGCTGAACCTAAAAAGCGTGTATGGAATAGACCATTATGAATCAACTTCCCAATCATTATTGAATTCTGGAAAAAATATAGAACTGTTTAAAAAAGGAATGGGTACGCTTATAAATGCAGCCCGGCCAATGAAAAAAAGCGTTCAACAAGACAGTCTATCAATCTACGACTACATAAAAACCATGAATCTGCCAAAGTACGTCAAGCTTTCGCACAACATAATTTTTAACCTCCCGGCTTATGTTATGGACGGTAAATTTTCAGAAAAAGGCACCAATACTGTAGATATTGGAAATATTGATGAAAAGTATATCGGGGCAGAATACATTACGCTATTTTATAATAGAAATTTAAAGATTTACTCAAATATTTTAAATACTCAACTAGCTCATAATACAAACCGAATATTATTAATCATGGGGCAGCTACATATTGGTGTATTAAAAGATTTACTTGAGGATAACCCAAATTATAAAATTATCGAGGCTTCAGAATATTTAGATTAAAAAATTCAGGCTAATCCATGCCCTATTTTTATTCTTTTACAAACTCGCCCTTTTCTTTTATTACATTATTGCCCCAATTGGTAATGGAATCTAAGACAGGTATAAACGATTTGCCAAACGCCGTAAGGCTATATTCTACCCTTACCGGGGGCTTTTTACCGTAAACCTTTCTTGAAATCAGTCCGTCTTTTTCCAATTGTTTCAGTTGAAGGCTTAATGTCATTTCTGTAATAGACGGCATTTCCCTACAGAGCTCACTGAATCTTTTTTTGGTATCGCTTAAATGATATAAAATTACAGCCTTCCACTTCCCTCCTACCAAATCCATTGTTAAACTAACGGTACAAGGATAAACCTTTCCTTTAAATTTAACATATTCGCCTATGCATTCATCTTTCATAATAACTGAATTTAAACCTATCTAAACCGATAGTTATTGCACAACAATATTACTAAAATTAATTTTGTAACTATAATTATTATAGTATAAAATAAACAGTATGGCATTAATTATTCTAGCGCATCCCACTTTTAAAAAATCATTTGCAAACAAAACAATTATAGAAGAATTACAAAAAAGTGATTTGGCAATCGAAATACGGGACATAGCAAAACTTTATCCCAATTATCATATTGATGCAGGAACAGAACAAAAAGAACTGTTGAAGCACAAAACAATTGTATTTCAGTATCCATTTTATTGGTACAACATGCCAGCCATTTTAAAACAGTGGTTCGATGCCGTATTTCAACATCAATTTGCCTTTGGATCCAAAGGCGATAAATTAAAAGGAAAAAACTTTTTGCCAAGTTTTACCGTTGGTGGCAAGGAAAAAGAATATAACGTTTTGGAGAAACATCATTTCCGAGTACATGAATTTTGCAAAAATCTGGAACAAACGGCCCTTTTTTCACAGATGAACTATATAGAGCCCATATATGGCTACAGGACTTCTTTGGCCGATGGTTATACTGAAGAAGAAATAAGGGATACCGCAAAAGAACACGCAAAAAGATTAATAACACGTTTGGCAAGCCTAAAATAAACAGGCATAAAAACACATAACCAAAGTCATTAGCTATTGGGTAATGGTGCACCCACGGCCACGTCACATCGGTGTCCGGGTTGCCCGTGCGCAGGGTTCAATGTAGCCGAAGTATTAAGCATAGCGCCTCCTTGCGGAGATGTCAATGGGGCGCCAACCGCTATATCGCATCTATGGCCTGGCTGCCCGTGTGCCGGGTTTAACCCATTTGCCGGGGCAGATTGCTGTGTATTGGTATTTTTAAACGTTTCAACAGGGGTTTCTTTGGCCGCAGCTTCCTTGTCGTAACCTTCCAATGTCTCTGTGGAAGACCATTCCGTTTTATTTTGAAAAATAGAATAACCTACAATGGCAAGAACCCCTATCCCGATAAGTGTAAAAAACAGTTTTTTCATTTCATAAAATTTTGAACTTCAAATAAAATACCAAATAAAACTTTATGGATCATGGTGCATCAATAGTAATTTGGTTGCCTAAAAATAACAAAATCAAACGAATATCGCTTTATAATTCTTTTTAGAAAACACAGTAATATGAAAATTTTGTATTAAAAAAATTGCGCAGTTAAATAACTGCATATATATTTGCAGTCAAATAACTGCGTAAATGGAATTAAGAAGGGATGTTTTTCAAGCAATTGCCGACCCCACAAGGAGGGCCATAATATCGTTAGTGGCCGTACATGCCATGACACCCACTGCAATTGCAGGGAACTTTGACTCATCCAGACAAACTGTTTCAAAACATATTCAAATCCTGACCGAATGCCAAATACTTAAACAAAAACAAAATGGTAGGGAAATTTATTATCATTTAAATCCTCAAAAAATAAAAGAAATAGCCGATTTTATAGAGCCTTTTAGAAAATTATGGGACGATCGGTTTAACAAACTAGAAGAAATCATGAAAAATTATCCAACAAAAAACAAAGAATAATGGAGCCAAAAACGAAAGTGCATGCTGAAGACAATAAACAGGAAATTGTTATTACAAGGGAATTCGACTTGCCGTTGGAATTGCTTTTTAAAGCCTATGAAGACCCAAAAATTGTTGCACAATGGATGGGAACAAATGTTTTGAAGCTGGAAAACAAAAAACATGGGAGCTGGCAGTTTGAAACCACCGACGAACAAGGAACAGTAGTATTTCGTGCCAATGGCACCATACACGATTTTAATGTGAACAAAAACATTACGCGGACTTTTGAAATGGAAAATTCGCCGTTTACCACACAGTTGGAGTTTCTAGAATTTGAAAAACTAACTGATGAAACCAGCAAGCTTACCATGCACATTATATTTAAATCGGTGGCATATAGGGACCAATTGCTAAAAATGCCTTTTGCTCAAGGCATCAATATGGCCCATAACCGGCTACAAGAAATCGTTAACAAATTAAAATAACATTATTATGACCAAAACAGCTAAAATCATCTATTGGATTACCAACATCTGGCTTGCTCTTGGAATGGTGTCTACGGGAATTGTACAATTATTAAAAACCGAAGAAGAAGTACAGAGCATGAACAACCTGGGCTATCCCATCTATTTGCTTTCCATACTTGGCATTTGGAAATTGTTGGGTGTTATTGCCGTTTTAATACCCAAATCGCCCTTACTTAAAGAATGGGCATATGCAGGATTTTTCTTTGCCATGTCGGGGGCTATAATTTCTCATGTGGCCAATGGAGATAACCCGTCAATACTTTTTGGCCCTATATTGTTGCTGGTACTTACCGTACTTTCTTGGTATTTGCGGCCCGCCAGTAGAAAAGTAATTACCAATAAACAGCCCGAAGCAGCATGAGCGTTTCAAAGCCAAAGGACGTTGATGCCTATATTGCCCATGCAGACAAAGACGGCCATGGAATTATGGAAACGCTCCGGGAAACAATAAAGACTACCGTTCCCGAAGCCGAAGAAGTTATAAGTTGGAATGTTCCTATTTATAAATATTATGGTATTCTGGCAGGATTTAATATCTTTAAGCAACATGTAACTTTTGGTATTGACACGCTTACGGAAGAAGACCATAAGATACTTAAGGAACAGGGCTATAAAACCGGAAAAAAAACGATTCAAATTAAATTCAATCAAAAAGTCCCAACAACCATCATAAAAAAGCTTCTCAAATCGCAGGCAGAAATCAATAAACAGTCAAAAAAATAAATATATGAACCCTAAAGTCGATTCTTTTTTCAGTAACGCCGATAAATGGCATGCGGCATTCAAACATTTAAGGGCCGTTTGCCTTGATTGCGGGTTGACCGAAACCATAAAATGGAAACATCCGTGCTATATGTACAAAGAAGACAACATTGTTTTAATACATGGGTTTAAAGAATATTGTGCGCTTCTTTTTTTTAAAGGCTCTTTATTGAACGACACTGATAATATTCTGGTTCAGCAAACCAAAAATGTCCAGACGGCACGCCAGATACGTTTTACAAATGCCGAGGAAGTGCAAAAAATGAAAAGCATTATAAAAAGCTATATTTTTGAAGCCATTGAAGTTGAAAAAGCCGGTTTAAAAGTCGATCTCAAGAAAACTTCCGAGTATGAAATACCAAAAGAGTTTCAACAGGCCTTAGATGAAGACCCTTCCTTAAAAAAAGCCTTCAAGGCATTAACCCCGGGTCGCCAAAGAGGCTATTTGCTTTATTTTTCTTCAGCAAAACAATCTAAAACACGCTACTCAAGAATAGAAAAATACACTCCTAAAATACATGAAGGGAAGGGTTTAAACGATCATTAAAGATATTTTTGTACTTCACAGCAATTAACCAACAAGTTACAAACACATTTATATGAAAAAAATAGTTGTACTAACCGGGGCCGGAATGAGTGCCGAGAGTGGCATAAATACGTTTAGGGACGCCAATGGGCTCTGGGAAGGACACGACGTCATGGAAGTGGCATCGCCGCAAGGCTGGCACAACAATATGGAATTGGTATTGAATTTTTACAATGAACGCCGCAGGCAACTAAAAACGGTAAAGCCCAACAAAGCGCATCTAGCCCTTGCCGAACTTGAAAAAAATTACAATGTTTCCATTGTAACCCAAAATGTAGACGATCTTCATGAAAGAGCCGGAAGCGCTCGTGTAATTCATTTACACGGAGAACTTTTAAAGGCCAGGAGCACTTTTGACAAAGATTTGGTGTACGATTGGATTAACGATATCAATATTGGAGATTTTTGCGAACATCAGCAGCAATTGCGCCCGCATATTGTATGGTTTGGAGAAGCCGTCCCGATGATAGAAGTTGCCATTGAAGAAGTTAAAACAGCAGATATCATTATGGTTATTGGTACCTCCATGCAAGTGTACCCGGCGGCCGGACTGGTTGATTATAAAAAGCCAAATGCTCCGCTCTTTTTTATCGACCCAAAACCTTCCATTTCAGAAAATGCCATTCCCGGCCTGGAAATTATAGCCGAAAAAGCCACTGTTGGCGTTCCTATTGCGGTTGGTCGGTTGTCTCGTATGTAAGCTTTAGCATTTTTGCCCATTCTGCAATGGTTTTTGCCTGTTCATCTGTAAGTTTTGCATCGTTGTGTATCCAGGTATACGATTTTAACGGCATCCAACCTTCGGTAACCGCCTCGATCATTTCGTCCAGCTTGTGCGCTTTTTTCTTGTTGGCATACAGCTCCCATTGCGAAAAGTCCAAATGCTCGCGCCCTTCTTCAATATGGGCCGCCATCCAATACGAAACAGGTTCGATGTTTGCATACCACGGATAACGGGTATTGTTAGAATGACAATCGTAACAGGCATTTGTAATAATGGCCTCGACTTCTTTTGGCGGGCTGGTTGCCAAAATTAAATCTGTCGGCGGCGTCGTGTCCGATTTATTCTCGGCAGGTGGAAAAAATTGCATAATTATCAGTACAACAAATAGCAGAAATATTATTTTTCTTATTATTCTCATTAGCTTAGTTGTTTATTGAATTTTAACGCTAAAATATTTTTACTTTTAATCTTCTAAATTAAGGAAAATAAAAATTGAATACGATTTTAACAGAGAAACTTTCATATGTAAGCGGTTATCGGGAAAACAGGCAAGCTTTGGCCAACTTTATTTTAACTCATGAAGCCTATTTTCCTGAATTGCTGGAACATTGTTTTTCCAATGAAGAAAATTACTCGCATAAAGCATGTTGGGTTACAGAATTGGTATGTAAAGGTAAGTTAACATGGCTATTTCCTCATTTGGATTTCTTTTTAATAAAATTGCCCTCCCTTAAAAACGATTCCTCCATCCGTCCATTAGCAAAGGTTTGCGAATTATTGTGCGAGTCATATTTTATAAAAAAAGACCCAAAAACATTATCCCAATTAAATGATGCCCATTTGGAAAAACTTGCCGAAATTAATTTCGATTGGTTAATTTCTAATGTAAAAGTGGCCACCAAAGCCTATGCCATGCACTGTTTATTTTTACTGGGCAAAAAGTACCATTGGATCTATCCCGAGCTAAAGCATACGCTGGAACAAGGTTTTGCACACCACTCCGCGGCATACAAGGCACGGGCAAGGCATATTTTGAAAAAAATTTGAACATTTTTTATCATTTTCGACTGAAAATTAGCCATCTCAATAACTTTTCCTTAAAATAGTTGATGCTTTTAAAAGAGAAGGTTAAATTTGCCCTTTCTTAAAATATAGACATGCAATTAACGCCATTAAACGCCGTTTCGCCTATTGATGGAAGGTATCGAAACAAAACCGAAAAACTCGCCGATTATTTTTCAGAAGAAGCACTTATAAAATATCGCGTTCGGATAGAAATTGAATATTTTATTGCTTTGTGCAAGGTTCCGGTTCCTCAACTAAAAGGGTTTGATACCGCTTTGTTTTCCAATCTGAAAGCAATTTATCAGGATTTTTCAGCAGCAGATGCCTTGGCCATAAAAGAAATAGAAAAAACCACAAACCACGACGTTAAAGCTGTTGAATATTTTATAAAAGAAAAATTCGATACTTTAAAAATACAACAATACAAAGAGTTTATCCATTTTGGGCTCACATCTCAAGATATCAACAATACGGCTATTCCCCTTTCTATAAAAGAAGCATTAGAACAGGTGTACCTACCCGTATATGAAGAAATCGTTACCAAGTTGAACGCATTGGCAGAAGACTGGAAAAATGTGCCCATGTTGGCCCGTACACATGGCCAGCCTGCTTCCCCAACCCGTTTGGGAAAAGAAATAAAAGTATTTATTGTCCGTTTGAACGAGCAATTTAACGGCCTTAAAAATATCCCGATCGCGGCAAAATTTGGTGGTGCTACCGGGAACTACAATGCCCATAAAGTAGCTTACCCAAACATTAACTGGAAGGCTTTTGGAACCGAATTTGTTGAGGAAGCCCTACAACTTAGGCATTCCTTCCCTACAACGCAAATCGAGCATTACGACCATATGGCTTCGTTGTTTGATGCATTAAAGCGTATTAATACCATTTTAATAGACTTTAACAGGGATATGTGGACTTATATTTCCATGGATTACTTTAAACAAAAAATTAAAAAAGGCGAAGTAGGATCTTCGGCAATGCCGCACAAGGTAAACCCCATCGATTTTGAAAATTCTGAAGGGAACCTCGGTATTGCCAATGCCATTTTCGAGCATTTGTCTGCCAAATTACCTATTTCTAGATTGCAACGCGACCTTACCGACAGTACTGTTTTAAGAAATGTTGGCGTTCCTTTTGGCCATACACTTATTGCTTTCCAATCTACCTTAAAAGGATTGAACAAACTATTACTGAACGCAGAAAAGTTTGAAGAAGATTTAGAAAAAAATTGGGCCGTTGTTGCAGAAGCCATTCAAACCGTTTTAAGAAGGGAAGCCTATCCCAACCCGTACGAAGCATTAAAAGGGCTTACGCGTACCAATGAAAAAATAAATAAAGAATCTATTGCCAATTTTATTGATACCCTTGATATTTCTGAGGATATAAAAGCCGAATTAAAAGTAATTACCCCTTCAAATTATACCGGGATATAAAAGTATTAAAAACTTAAAATGTCAAACTGAGCCCTGCCCGATCATATCGTATCGTTCTGGGGTTCAGTTTGACAATAACAAATTACTTTTTACATTTTATCAATCAAACAGTCCTTTTAACTGTTTCCCTATCCCACTGGCATCAACGGCACCATTTTGAGCGGCCTCTACCAAGGTCATCATATTTTCGGGCTTCATTTTGTTTCCCAAAATGCGTATCAAGGCAAAGCCATTTTCGTCATCGCTTCCAAAAACAATTACTTCATCAATAGCATCGTCATCGCCTAAATACTTTACAACCCCTTTATGTTTTCCGCTATTGATAACCATGAGATCTTCATATTTTTCATTTTTTAAAATCTCCTTAACGGTATTCTTTTCAACTTCATATTCGGCTTTATTTTCTCCATTAATTTTAAAGGCCAAAACATTTAGTTTTTTAACAGACTCGTAGGCTTCTTTTTGTTGTTGACTTAAAGAAGACTTTGAAACATCTAAAATACTCGAAGGAATATCCAGGGAAATAAAATTTGGATTATCGTTATTGTTTACAAAATATTCTTGTAAACTGGGTTTGTTATTGCTGCAAGATACTGCAACAAAAACTGTTATTATTAATAAAATGACTTGTTTTTTCATGATGAGTTTATAAAATTGATAGTTTGTAAAGCTAAAAAGGAAGTGAGGGAAAGGGTTAAAGTGTGAAGCTGTAAATTCGAGCGTTCGTAAAAGCTACAAAGTGCAGCGTTAAAAAAACTTTCGCCTTCCAGCTTCAAAGTTTCCCTCTGTGCCTAATTATTTATTGTCGTTTCCGGCTTTCCCCAATTGATCGCCACCGGGAAGGTCCATTTTAGAAGTTAGTTTGGAAATTTGCCTCAAATCGATATTTCCGGTCAGGGAAAGGAGTACCGTTTCGGGTTTTTTGCCATTAAACTCCAATTCGTCGTAATTTAGATCGGTTACAAACATAAGCAACTCCTTGACGTGGTTGGCATCGGCGCCTTCCTTTACGTAAAACTTCACATTGGATTCTCCATCGCGCACCCGCATCAACTCTTCAAAAGAAGAACTTTTTAGGTGGTTTGTAACCCAACCATCGATGTCTTTGGTTATATTCGGGTTCTCGGTGGTAATAACCTTAAAACTGGTTATGTTGTTCACTAGGTCAAAAACAGCTTCTGCATCGGGGTCATCGGTACTTATGTTGATCTTGCTCAACATCTGAAACATTTTTGGCTGTAGGGCCACAAAAGTTACTTCGCTGTTCTCCGAATATTTATCAAAAATAGACTGTGCCTGCGACAATAGCGGGCTCACCGCTAATACTGCTATTAAAATTAATTTTTTCATGCGTTTAATTTTTAGTTTTTTTATTCGTTACTCAAAAATCGGTTAGTGTTTTTTTCAAATTCCTTCAAATAGGCCGCGCCTTCTGTTCCTTTGTTAAAATTATCAGATAACAGCGCCAGCGCTAATTGTGCCGACCGGATTTCCTCGGGGGTGTACTCTTCGTGCAACGAAGCAGTACCCGGTCTGTTTAAATAAATACCAAATACAAGGGCGGCAACGGCAGCAACAGAAATCCATTTTAAATAACTCGTATTTCTTCTAGGTTTTAATGGAACGTCGTGCGTGCTTTTCTCTTCTTTGGCTACAGAAAAGTAATTAAACAAAGTTTTGTATTCTTCCAAATGGGGGGCGACCCGTTCTTGAGAAAAATAACTCCTCAATTCGTTCTCCTCGGCTACGGTTGCCGTGGCCTCAAAGTACTTCTCCAGTAATTCTTCAATTTTATTTACTGATGCCATAGCTATGTTTTTTTAATAATTGTTCCCTTACTGCCTTACGGGCCCTGGATAGGGTTACCCTTATTGCGGTTTGGTTCATGTTCAACATTTCTTCTATTTCACTGTATTCATATTGTTCTATATCCCTTAATTGCAATACCATGCGTTGTTGTTCTGGCAAGGTATTCATTATTTTGTTCATCCACTCCAGGCTGTTGTTTACTTCTACCTTTTTTTGTAAAGAAACGTTTTCGTCTTTGTAATTGGTATGTACCAATTTTAGGTTAGATGCCTGTTTAGACTTGAGCCTGTCCAGGCAATAGTTCTTGGTCATCGTCATTGCAAAAGCCTCCACATTGTTATAATTGCCCATTTTGTTTTTTTTAGACCATAGTTTCAACAATACTTCCTGCGTAGCATCTTCTGCTTCTTCCGTCGAGACCAACAACCTTTTTGCCAGCCTAAACAGCTTGTCCTTAAATGGCATGACCATATGTAAAAATTCCGTTTGTTGCATTTTGTTGGTTGATTTGGAGAAGTGTTTTTAAGCACTCTCTACATGGAAGACGAACAACCTTGATTTTTGTTACAATAAATTTTTTTATTTCAATAAATGTAAGTAATCTTACAATTACAATACTAATCTATTTACATTACCGTTGTGATTAGCCCTATGTAAAAAGTCATACCGGTTGTACTTTAAAACCTATAAAATGAAACGTTTATTAAAATTTCAATGGGTATTATTATGTGCCCTATTTATAAATTTTGCCTGTACAGACAGAGACGACAATCCCGTAGACCCACCCGTTAACGGGGAATATGAAATCCAGGATTTTATCTGGAAAAGTATGAATTACTGGTATTACTGGCAAGAAGACGTTAACGATTTAGCTGATGATAGATTTGCTACTGATGAAGAATACACAAATTTCTTAAGCAATTATACTGATCCGGAAGATTTATTTAACAATTTAGTATATACTGAAGAAGACGACTTTTCATGGTATATTGAAGATGTTGACGAACAAGCTAATGAATTTAGAGGTATTTCAGAATCTTATGGAATCAGCCTAGCATATATTGTCCGTATAAGTCAAGACAGTAATGACGTTGTTGCCTTTGTTGGCTATGTAATTCCAAATTCTCCAGCTAGCGATGCTGGAATAAAGCGCGGCGATTTAATATACAAGGTAGATGGAACAAAATTAACAGTCAACAACTATCAACTACTTAATAATTTGTTTACTGAAAAATCCATTTCTCTTGGTTTTGGTGAATTTGAAAATGGCGCCTTTACAGGCAATGCAAACGATACCGACCTAACAGCTGTCCTTCTTAATGAAAATCCAGTTCATTACCATTCTGTTATTGAAGAAAACGGTAAAAAAATTGGCTATTTAGTATATAATAGCTTTATAAATACATACCATAAAGAACTTAATGATGTTTTTGCAGAATTTAAAGCAGCCAATATCGATGAACTTGTTTTAGATTTAAGGTATAACGGTGGGGGTTCTGTACTGACCGCGGCATTTTTGGCCAGTATGATTGATGGTACAACCACAACAGAGGATGTTTTTGCCGAATTGGAATTCAACGCAAAAAGAAACGAAAAAGAAGGAGGTACTTATCCTTTCTTTGATAAGGCGTTTATATATGACAAAACAACCGGTGAATATGCCGGTGAAGATGAAGATATTCAAATTAACCGTCTCACTACTTTGAACCGACTATATGTAATTGGCTCTGGCTATACAGCTTCTGCCAGCGAAATGATTATTAACGGGTTACGTCCTTTTATGGATGTAATATTGGTGGGGGAAACAACAGTTGGTAAAAATGAAGGCTCTATTACAGTATACGACTCCGGTGTTAATTATACAGATAGTGAAAATAGAAACCCTAACCATAATGTTGGGCTTCAACCAATCGTTTTTCAAATATTTAACAGCGAAAAAGAAAATAATTACGATAACGGATTTGAACCAGATATTCCCGTTGAAGAAGCGCCTTATGCAGCCAATATATTGCCATTTGGAGACCCCAACGAAATTATGCTGAGAACTACACTGGATGCTATATCGGGCGCTAGTGCAAAAAGTAGCCTATCGCGAAAAGGAACCTTGCCAACTGTAGCAAAAATTAAAGGGAAGAAATTTAGTACCGAAATGTATATCGCACCAGGCGATGAAAAGTTTTTAAAATAATACAAACCAACAAAATATAAAACGGGTGCAAAGTAAAATTTTGCACCCGTTTTTGTTTCCTACAAACTCAATCTAAATCCTGCCCTTATATTTCTTCCTTTAGTGGTATACCCCACTACTTCTACATATTCTTCATTAAAAATATTATCTAAATTGAAAAACACATTCAATCTTTTCGAGAATTGATGGTTTATATTAAAATTAAGCAATGAAAACGCATCCAATGCTATATTTTCTGAAGTAAAATCGGGGTTGTATACAACATCCAGCCTCTCCCCTGTATATTGATAGTTCAGGCCAAGAAATGTTTTTTGCAGCAACTTATAGCTTATATTGGCATTTGCCTTGTGCTTCGGGATACGCAACGCCACTTTGTCCCTGTTTTCGGTAAATGTGTAATTGGCATCTAGCTGCAATGCTTCCAAAGGATTGTAAGCCACCTCTACTTCTACCCCGTTTACGGTAAAAGCTTCTTCTACATTGGTGTACATGCTTTCAAAAGTATCTGGGTCTACCACAGTATAATCTATAAAGTTTTTTGCTTCCCTATTAAAATAAAGAGCGCTCAACCTAAATTTGTTGTTGTTAAATTCCATCCCGCCTTCCAAGGTTCGGTCTTCTTCAGGTTTTAGGTCGGGATTAGCCCCAAACGCCCCAAATAATTGCGATAATGTTGGCGCTATGTACGAACTGCTGTAGGAGCCCAAGAATTTTAAATAACTCCCGTCGAGGTCAATTACATACGACGGGTTTAGATTATAGGTAAAATGACTCCCATATTCGCTATGGTTGTTCCAACGGCCACCGGCATTGAGGTTCAAACCAAAATTGGAAACCCATACCACGTTTGCATATGGATCGGTAATATTAAAATCGGTTTCCGCTCCCAAGGTGGCCTCGTTTTTTATATAATTTATCCCTACAATGGTATAAAATTTATCGCTAAAATTATACTTGTTAAACAAATCCACCACGGTACTGTTTGCTTCATAAGCATTAGGATAGGCTGAATAAATATCCCTGTCAATTGTATTATAAGATGCGTTTAGCGTTACACTCCCGTTGCTATATGTATATTCGGGTGCAATGGTAACCCTAAATTGTTCACTTTCAGAAAAACTATTGTCGTCCTGCAATGGCGAAGAACTATCAAAAGCTGCTTTAAACTTATCGTAATATCCTAATATTTTAAACGAAAACCTATCGGAAAAACGATAACCCAAGTTGATATTTGAATTAATACGGTTAAACGGGTCTTTTTCATCCCCTATTACTGCCGAAAGTCCGTTGGTATATTGATTTCCAAATCCTGCCAAATAACTAAATTTTCCCAAGGTTCCGTTTACGGAAGCATTGTTGGAAAAATCAGACAAGTTATAATCGTCTTCGTTGGCCGGTTGATTGGTACCAAAACTACTTTGGAAATTCCCAGATATTTTGTCTTTCTCCGGCTTTTTGGTGGTTATATTAATTACCGCTGTCGCTGCGCGGTTACCGTACAGCGTACTCGAAGCACCTTTTACAATTTCAATGGATTCAATCTCGCCTAGGTCCATCAGGCGCAAATCGTAATCGCCCGCTATTTGAGACGGATCGCTTACCTGTATCCCATCAATCAAAACCAAAACCTGCCTATTGTTACCGCCCCTGACAAAATAAGAAAGATTTTGCCCGGCATTGCTGCGGCTCCCGTTAATCTCGATACCACTCTTGGAATTAATAATCTCTGCAACCGACCTCCCTTGGTTACGTTGCAGCTCGGCCTGTGTAATTTGGATTACCGTTTTGCCCGAATGTTCCCTTTTTAGCGAAAAACGGGAATCGGTTACCACTACTTCTTCCAACTGACGGACATCGTTATCCTGCTGGTTTTCTTTTTCTTGAGCCGCCCCAACTGTGCATAAAAATCCTGTTGCACAAAGTAAAAAAATACGTTTGTTCATTTTTTAAGTTAATAAATGGGAAAAAAGTATGAGTTTACCCATACGCAAACTTTTATCCCGAAAGTTTGACATAAATATCGAATAAAGGCAGGTCTCCTGGCTTGTTCTTACGTTGTTTTACCTTCCCGCTTCAACTTGAAACAGTGGTCTTTTGAAGTAAACAACACACTAAAAAAATACGTTTTCAACTTTTTTTAGATACCAAAAACGACCCCGATAATCTTCGGGACGGTATAAAACTTACAGTTGCGGGAACAGCTACGGATTTTAACCGTATTCCCTTTTCATTTAGATATGCCGAAAAAGCAAATCTAAAACCTTAAATTCGCTACGAAATTAAACATTTTGCCATAGCTTGCCATTAAAACATTAATTAATCTTAATTTTATTGCTGAATTTTTCATGGTATAGTTACTAGCCATAAGTGTAGGCTACATTCACAATAAGTAACCCAACAACAACCTAAGCATACAACTTAAATGAAAAAAATAGTTTTCCTACTAATTATTGCATTCATATCCTGCAAGAAAGAGCCCAAAAAAGCAACTTCAGAAACACCAAATAACATTCCCGTTAAAAAAGAAGATGCCGTTGATATTCCCATTGAATACGCAAAGGGTTTTTCCATACAAAAACAAGGTAACCTAACCATTATAAAAGTCAATGCCCCATGGCCAAATGCACGTAAAACATATACATATGCATTGATTGATAAAAAGAAAATGGAGACCATCCGTATAAATTCTTCTTTATATGATGCCGTTATCCCTACCCCCGTTAACCGACTTGTAGCTACTTCTACAACACACATTCCCGCCATTGAGGCATTGGGCGTTGAAAATACATTAATTGGCTTTCCGGGAACCAATTATGTTTCTTCTAAAAAAGTAAGGAAAAAGATTGATGAAGGTAAAGTTACAAACCTTGGCCTCAACGAGTCCATAAACACCGAAGTACTGGTTAACCTGCAACCGGAACTTATAATGGGTTTTACAGTTGAAGGGCAAAACAAAACCTACAGCACCATTGAAAATGCAGGCATTCCGGTGGTCTACAATGGCGACTGGGTCGAGGAAACGCCTTTGGGAAAAGCAGAATGGATTAAGTTTTTCGGTCCGTTTTTTCAAAAAGGAAGAGAAGCCGACAGTATTTTTAACAGCATAGCAAAATCGTATCAAGAAGCAAAAACATTGGCCACTACGGCTAAAAATAAGCCAACGGTTTTAAGCGGGTCCATGTTTAAGGATATTTGGTACGTTCCAGCAGGAAAGAGTTGGGTAGCACACTTCCTGGAAGATGCCAATGCCAATTATTTATGGAAAGACAGCTTTGGAACAGGAAGCCTTTCCCTAAATTTTGAAACCGTATTGGAAAAAGCTAAAAATGCCGATTTCTGGATTGGCCCCGGACAGTTTGTAAGCTACAATCAATTAAAAGAAACCAATAAGCATTATACGCAATTCAAGGCCTATAAAGACAAAAAAGTATATACCTATAGCCTTGCAACCGGGGTAACCGGAGGTTTGCTCTATTACGAGTTGGCGCCAAACAGACCGGATATTGTTTTAAAAGATATAATTCATATTTTGCACCCCGAAATCCTCCCAGATTACAAAACTGTTTTCTTTAAGCAATTACAGCCTTGAACTCATTAAAATCATACCGCGTACAATTTATCTTCATAATAATTTTATTATGTGCCTGCTTTTTGATTAATATAAGTTTAGGCTCTGTACATATTCCGTTAAAGGAAGTATTTAAGTCGCTGTTCGGGGAAAGTACAGACCACCAATCATGGCAATATATCATTATAAACTACCGCCTGCCCAAAGCTGTTACGGCAATTTTGGTAGGAATGTCATTATCCATAAGCGGTTTGTTAATGCAAACAATCTTTAGAAATCCATTGGCCGGTCCATTTGTATTGGGCATCAGTTCTGGTGCCAGTTTGGGTGTAGCCATTTTTATAATGGGGTCTTCCATATTTACGGGAATTTTTGCCTCGTTCATGATTAGCAGCGTTTCTACCGCCATAGCCGCTACCTTAGGAAGTTTTATAGTCCTTTTTTCAATTTTTGTGGTAGCGAATAAGGTTAGGGACACCATGGCCTTGCTCATTATCGGGTTGATGTTTGGCAGTATTACTGCTTCCATAGTCAATGTGCTTTCCTATTTTACCAGTAAAGAAAAACTGCAACAATACATTTTTTGGTCGTTTGGCAGCCTCGGAAACCTTAGTTGGGATCAGGTTTATTTGTTAATCTGTATGGTTTTTATAGGGCTGGTTTTAACCGTAATAAGCATAAAGTCGCTAAATGCATTCCTGCTGGGCGAAAATTATGCCCGCAGCATTGGTGTTAACCTAAAAAAATCCCGTTATCTTATAATTACCGCCACCAGTATTTTGGCCGGGAGCATTACGGCTTTTGCCGGGCCCATTGCTTTTATAGGCTTGGCGGTCCCCCATTTAACAAGACAACTTTTCAACACTCAAAATCATCATGTATTAATTCCTGCTACGGCACTTTATGGAGCTCTGCTTATGTTAATTTGCGACACTGTAGCTCAGGTTCCAAATAGCGAGTTCTCATTGCCCATTAATGCAATCACCTCTATTGTTGGGGCTCCCGTTATTATTTGGTTGCTTATTAGAAAAAGAAAAATGATTTTTTAAATATATTACTATCAACTTAAATCATAAACATACCGTCTTAAACATCAACAACCTTGAAATTGGGTTTTTTTCAGGAAAACGTCCCCATGCGGTAGCCAGAAACATTCATTTCGATTTAAATCTTGGCGAGCTTTCGGCAGTTGTTGGGGCAAATGGAATAGGGAAATCCACATTGTTGCGTACTTTAGCCAGGGTCCAACCTGCCTTATCTGGAGATATTACATTAAAAAATGAACCGCTACATACCTATACGGGGATTCAACTGGCAACAGAGATCAGTGTTGTCTTAACAGAACATATCCCTGCTAAAAACTTAACCGTTATTGAGTTAATTGCCCTTGGAAGACAGCCGTATACCAATTGGGTCGGAACACTTTCTCAAGTGGACAAACAAAAGGTAAATGAAGCAATTTCCCTGATAGGACTGGAAACTATAAAACATAAAAAATGTTACGAGCTAAGTGACGGGCAGTTACAGCGGGTCATGATTGCACGTGCCTTGTCGCAAGACACATCTATAATTATTTTGGACGAGCCCACAACTCATCTCGATATTTACCACAAGGCTTATGTGCTTAATCTGCTAAAAAGAATAGCAAGAGAAACAGAAAAAGCCATACTATTTTCGACTCACGAAATAGATATGGCCATTCAATTATGTGATAAAATACTTGTTTTGGATACCGAAAATTCCAGTTTTGGCGAACCTTGTTCTTTAATTGAAAAAGGAAGCTTTCAACATTTATTTCCCGGCGACCTCGTTTCTTTTGATAGCAATTCGGGTACTTTTAAGATAAATAAATAACATATTTTTCGATATTTTTTCAACTTTAAATGCTGGCATTAAAAGTAAAAAACCTACACGGTTTTTATATACCTTGCCGGAAATGCCTACTTCTATTTAAAATCCAAATATACAACTACCGGAAAATGATCTGATGGATATTTACAATTCTTAGAATCGCTCAAAATACCACTTTTAAGCACCTTAAAATCATTTTTGGAAATAAAGATAAAATCAATTTTATTTTTAACGGGTTTTTCAAAATGAAAACCATTAAATGTCCCATCGGGGCCAAAAGCATTTTTCCCGGCTTCACTATGCGCGTCTATCATTTCCTTTTTAATTTCCACAACTCCTTTAGAAGTGCTATCCAGGTTAAAATCTCCTGTTAATGCAACCGGCAACTGTTCTTTGTTTAAGGCTTTTATTTTTTTCAGGATAAGTTTGGCACTTTCATAACGGGCAACCTCGCCAATATGGTCAAAATGGGTGTTAAAAACCATAAACCGTTTCCCTGATGCCTTGTTTTCAAATTCTGCATATGTACAAATTCTGTTCAAGGCGGCATCCCATCCTTTGGAAGGTTTATCAGGCGTTGGCGACAGCCAAAATGTATTTTCAGAAATAACCTTTAATTTATCGACATTGTAAAATATAGCCGAATATTCGCCTTCTTCATCGCCATTATCACGCCCTACGCCAATATATTTATAGTTTTCCAGTCCGTTTTGAATATCCTCCAATTGATGGTGCAGCCCTTCTTGCGTACCAAAAACATCGGGGGCATTATAGTTGAGCTGTGAAATTAAAAATTCTTTTCTGTTTTGCCAGTTATTTGCCGTATCAGAAGGATTATCGTACTTAATATTATACGTCATTACCTTAAGGTCCTGGGCCATTAATGTGCAGGATATAAAAAAGAATATCCCGATAAAAAGCTTTCTCATTGGTTTAAAATATGCTGTTGTTATATGTTCAAATTTACATTATTCTATTGGCGTTCCCCTTAGTTTTTCAAAAACTTTATACGAATTTTCGACTTTCTTTTTAGGCGCCCGCTCAAATTCCTTATCGGTAACTTTATATACCTTCTGAAGGGAATCCAGTTTTTGGTGCATCATCGCGATAACATCGGCATATTTCTCGTCGTTTATGGCATTGTGAAGTTCTTTAGGGTCTTTCTGAAGGTCGTAAAATTCCCATTCATCAATATCGTCGTAAAAATGCATCAACTTATACCGTTTGGTTTTTACGCCATAATGCTTTTTCACCATGTGAAAAGCAGGATAATCGTAATAATGATAGTAAATAGCGCCCCTAAAATCGTCGTCGCTTACAGTACCGTCCAAGACAGGTTTAAACGATTTTCCCTGCATTCCATCCGTTAGAGAGTCGTTTGCCCCGGCATAATCCAAGAAAGTTTGTGCAAAGTCTAGGTTTTGCGTTAGCGCATCGACCACTGTTCCCGGTTTTATTTCTTTTGGATATTGAATCATGAACGGCATCCTAAACGATTCCTCATACATAAAACGCTTGTCAAAAAATCCTTTTTCACCTAAATAAAACCCTTGATCGGAGGTATAAACCACAATAGTGTTTTTGTCCATCCCATTTGCTTCAAGATAATCCAAAACCTTGCCCACGCCATCATCAACAGCTTTTACGGTGGCTAAATATTCGTGTAGATAGCGTTGTGCCTTCCATTCGGCAAGTGCTTTGCCATGCAGGTTTGCTTTCCAAAATGCATTATTTTTTGGCAAATATACCGAATCCCATATATGGCGCTGCTCTTTGGACATTCTATCAAAATCGTTTGTCCAGGGATTGTTGGAAAGCTCGGTACTTCCATATGCTTTGCTTAGTTTTAGGTCGTGGCCTTCGTACATATCTTTGTAGATGGTCTGTATTTGTTGCTGAGCGGCCACTTGGTTTTCATGTTCGTCAAAATAAGTGTCTGGAATTGGAAATTCAATCGAATTGTAAACCGATAAATAACGTAAAGGCGGCATCCAGTTTCGGTGCGGTGCCTTATGATGGAGCATCATAAAAAACGGCTTACCATTTTCTCTTTTATTTTTTAGCCAATCCAGGGCATCGTCCGTAATAATATCGGTAGCATATCCATCTATTCTAATGGAATCGCCCATCCTTACAAAATCCGGATTGTAATAATGTCCTTGGTCATCAATAATATTCCAATAATCAAACCCCTGCGGATAACCATACAAATGCCATTTTCCGATCATGGCAGTTTGGTAGCCCAAGGTTTTAAGCTTTTTGGGCAATGTTGGTTGATTTCCGTCAAAACGCTCGCCATTTTGTCTAAATCCGTTAATATGACTGTGCTTTCCCGTAAGGATAACCGCCCTGCTCGGTCCGCATATGGAATTGGTACAATACGTGTGGTTAAATAAGGCCCCGTTTGCTGCAATCCTATCGATATTGGGGGTTGGTGCCAGCTTGCTAAGTTCGCTACCATAGGCACTTATAGCCTGATAAGCATGATCATCGGCCATGATAAACAAAATATTCGGTTTTTGCTGTTGTGCTATATCCTCTTTTTTGTTTTCCTGTTTTTTACATGCCGAAAAACACAAAAGAATACTAATACAGCTTATAACTATTTTTTTTAGGAAACTCATTTTTTTGAACTCAATTGAATGTTTGATTGTATTTTTTCGTTATTTAGGATGGCCTCCTCGATAAAATTGGCTATCTCATTGGTATATCCGTATGCCAAATTTGCCCAATCGTGGTTCCCTTCCGGGTCGGTTGCCAAAATATATGAAACCCCAAGTGCCGATAATTTATCGGCTATTGGTTTAGAGCCATACAGCATTAAGTAGCCCGGTGTGCCCTCATCGCAATAATGGTGTGCCGCCTGTCCATAAGGAACAAGGTTGTCTTTAATCCCGTGAAAAAGAAAAGCGGGAATGGCATTTTTTTCGTTCAGATCATCAATATCGACTATTGCACCCGCAAAAGAAATAACTCCAGCATAGGCAATATTACCATATGTTAGATTTTGGGTTGTATTGCTCCCCTTCATGTAAACAGTATTTAAAACAGCCTCGGCCCCGGCACTACTTCCCACCAAAATAATTTTTTCGGGATTTATTTTTAATGTTTTTGACTTGCTTATTAAAAATTTGGTCGCGCTTAAAACATCCTCGCTTGAAGCATTGAAAGTTTTTATTTTTTCTTCGGAAGGGCAATCGCAACCAAACCCGGTAGCCGTGCCTTTCCTGGTTAAACGATAACTCATGGAAGCCACTGCATACCCCTTTTTGGCCATTTCAACACTAAATTGTTTCTCTACGGGATTATCGCGTTTACCTGATGAAAAACCGCCACCGTGGACCAACAGCAGCAGCGGTTTTATTATTGCTTTATCATCATTTGCATGATAAAAGTCTAATTGAAGGGAATCAATATAGGTATATGTTTCTGAATCTATTTCTGAAAAAACTGCATCTTTATAACGTTCTTGAGAAATTCCAAGATTGGCATAAAAACAAAGTATTAACGTGATTATTAAAACATTATTTTTCATTTTAACGGATTTTATAATTTTTCTATTCTAAGATAAATGATTTTTTTAAGTCGGCATTGGAATTACCGCCAACAAATACTTCAAAATCGCCTGGTTCGGCCACGAAATCCAAATTTCCGTTATAAAATTTTAAATCCTCCGGTTGTAAGGTAATGGTAACCGTTTTGCTCTCGCCTTTTTTTATGAATACCTTTTTAAAACCTTTTAATTGACGTTTTGGAGGGGTGATGCTCCTTACCACATCCCTTAAATATAGCTGAACTACTTCCTCTCCATCGTAATTTCCGGTATTTTTAACCTTGACAGAAACAGTTATCGATTCGCCTTGCGCTATTTTTTGTTTGCTTAGCTGAACATCTGAATATTCAAAAGTTGTGTAACTCAACCCGTATCCAAAAGGAAATAAAGGTGCATTTGGCTGGTCTAGATAATTGGACCTAAATTTTTGAAACTGGTCGTTTTCGGGAGCCGGACGTCCGGTATTCTTCATACTGTGATAAATAGGAATCTGGCCTACGGCACGCGGCCATGTGGCCGTTAATTTCCCCGACGGATTGTAATCTCCAAAAACAACATCGGCTGCGGCATTTCCAGCCTCAACGCCCGGATGCCATACCTGAAGAATGCTTACAGGCAAATCAAACTCCTCTGTAATTACCAAAGGCCTACCACTCATAAGTATCAAAACCACAGGTTTTCCGGTGGCAACCAGTGCATTTATTAATTTTTTCTGCGCTTGGGGAATGCTAATATCCGTTCTGCTTGCGGCTTCTCCGCTCATTTCTGTGGCCTCGCCTACAACAGCCACTACAACATCCGATTTTTCGGCGGCAGCTACGGCTTCCTTCAACAGGGTTTCGGGAGTTTCATTGCTAATCTCAACGCGGGGCCCAAATACATTTATTTTTTTGGCAAGCTCTTTATCATTTAAAACATTACTTCCCTTGGCATAATTAATTGTGGCGTTGGGGGCAATATTATTAAAGCCTTCCTTAATGGTAACAGCATATTTTACGTCTCCAGTTGGCGCCCAAGTTCCCAGCATATTGTTTCTACTGTCGGCCAGCGGGCCAACCAAAGCTATTTTGGCGGTTTTAGAAATTGGCAGTATGTTGTTTTCGTTCTTTAACAACACAAACGAATGTGCAGCCGCTTTCCGGGCTATTTTTCTGTTTTCTTCCGTTAAAATATCCTTTTCGGGGCGTGAAGCATCGATATATCGATAAGGGTTATCCAACAAGCCCAATTTATATTTTGCCTCCAATATTCTTCTGCATGCATTTGTAATATCGGTTTCGGTTACCTTACCTTCATCTAAAGATTTTTTCAATGTACTTAAAAAGCCTTCACCCACCATATCCATATCCAGTCCTGCCTTTAGGGCCAATGCAGAAACAGCTTGCAAGTCGCCTAGGCCATGGGCAATCATTTCGTTAAGCGAAGTATAATCGGAAACCACAAAGCCGTCGAAATTCCAACTATCCCGGAGCAAATCGGTCAACAACCATTTATTTGCGGTTGATGGAACCCCGTCTACATCGTTAAAAGAAGTCATAACACTTGCCGCCCCGGCATCTATTGCGGCTTTGTATGGCGGCAGGTATTGATTGAACATTTTTACATGGCCCATATCGACCGAATTATAATCACGTCCAGCTTCTACGGCACCGTACAGTGCAAAATGCTTAACACAGGCCAGCATTGTATTGTTTGCCGTTAAATCGGTGCCTTGATATCCTTTAACCATCGCTTCTGCAACAGCCGATCCCAGATACGGGTCTTCCCCTGCCCCTTCGGCAATTCTTCCCCAACGTGGATCGCGGGCAATATCTACCATGGGAGAAAAATTCCAGTTAATACCGTCGGCAGTGGCTTCTTTAGCAGCTATTTGAGCCGTGTTTTTAATTAAATCCATATCCCAACTGGCCGAAAGTCCCAATGGAATGGGAAAAGTAGTTTTATAACCGTGAATGATATCTGAACCAAATAACAGAGGGATTCCAAGCCTACTATTTTTTACGGCAATGTCTTGCGCCTTTTTCATCTTTTCGGGACTTGCCACACCAAATAGCCCTCCAACATTTCCTGTTTTAATTTTAGCTTCTACATTTTTACTTACAACTTCGCCGGTGGCAACACCTCCGCCGGGCGTTAATAAGTTTAACTGTCCGATTTTTTCTTCGATCGTCATTTTTTCCAGAAGTTGTTCTACTTCTGGGATTTTCTTTGCATTTTGGGCTATTAGGCTTGTAGTGCCAATAAAACAAAATAATAGGGTTTTAAATATTCGCATTTTTTTAAATTGATATGTTTCTTAAGTGTTGTTCATCTGCAACAAGTTGCCGTTCTTATCTGCCAGGCCTATAAAGCTCCTTGCCGAATTATAATATAATGTCGAAAAAGATTTCTGTTTGCACAGAAATCGACATATTTTTCAGTCTTTGTTTTCGGTGAGTTTATGCGAAAACAGCCACGATAAAAAATCGGGTTCATGAAAAGCCCGATCCCAACTGTTGTGGTTTGCATTATCGTACAATGTAAATCTAGGGGAACCTCCTTCAGCTAACAATGCCTTTACCATCTCAAGGGAATGGTTGGGGTTTACTACATTATCTTGGGCACCATGAAAAACCCAAATAGGGGTATTTACATATTTCTTTACCAATTCTGTACTTCCGCCGCCACAAATTGGGATTGCGGCCGCAAATGTATCGGGCATTCGGGAAAGGATTTCGAAAGTGCCCATGCCGCCCATAGACAAACCTACAACATACACTTGTTGTTTATTTACATAGGGCTTGCTTATATATTCCCGAAGTAGGTCCATGGCCAAAGCCATAGCTTTGGTAGGAGCTTTATCGGTATGAAACTTTAACTTTACGCCGTTATCGGAACGGTCTACACTGGCATTGGACCAATAGCTGTCTTTTGAACATTGCGGAAATATTATTATTGCCGGATAATTTTCGCGGTTTTCCTCGGAAGCAAAAAGGTCGCTACCGTGAATTAACTGACTTTCGTTATCGTTACCGCGTTCTCCCGCACCATGCAAAAAGAAAACAAGCGGATATGCTTTATTATCTGAAAAATTTTCTGGCAACATGATACGGTAACGCAACGTATCGCTGTCTTTAACAAAATTATCTTTTTGGTAAAGGCTTTGTTGCGCCACCATAATCATTGGAAAACACAATATTAAAAAACTAACTAACTTAAATTTATTGTTCATTTTTTTTTGTTGATAGTTGTTTGTTTTTCGTTTCGTTTGTTACTTCTATTTCTTTCAATTCAAAAAATCAACATTCTTAAATGTAAAATCGTGATCGGCATCTTTTTTATAAGCATCCAGCCAAGGGGAATATGTGCTTACCGAAATACGTTTATTATCAATGTCCATCTTAACGATTCTTAAAAATCCATCTCCGCCATTTTTTGAGCCTTCGACGCCTTTTTGATAGTTGGCCAACATTTGGTATACTTTATTTCCGTTTTCTCCAGTAGAAACCAAAGTGCCCACTCCCGATTTTAAAACATGACCGCAAAAAACCATTATAACATTAGGGTGCTTGGCAACCAGTTTATTCCATAATTGCTTTCCGTTATTTACGGCATTATCCCCAGTTTCTTTCCCTACGCCATAAGCCTGCGCCTGCCACCAATCTTCACCATCCTGCCATGTACTGTCTTCGTACAAATATGCATGCGTATTGATAATAATTTTTGCATCTGGATGCGATTTAATAATTTTATTTGCCCATGCTATGGTTTTGTTTCTCGGACCAAACTCTAATGAGAATACAAACCATTTATATCCTGCAATATTAAATTGGCTGCATAGGTTATCTATAGTTCCCGAGGGAAAGGAAGCAAGAAGGTTTGAATTTTGCTTAAGGGCTTCTACCTTAAAAAAATTATTGGCCTTTTCTGTATTTCTTACATCTGCAAATTTCCCCGGAACGCTTCCCATGTCGTGGTTCCCCAAACAAAAAGTATACGGTACTTTTCCGTTGAGCATATTAAAACCCTTTTTCGCAATTTGCCACTCTCCGGTAGAATTATTTTGTGTAATATCCCCTTCGT
Source organism: Galbibacter pacificus (assembly GCF_029603165.1). GTDB lineage: Bacteria > Bacteroidota > Bacteroidia > Flavobacteriales > Flavobacteriaceae > Galbibacter > Galbibacter pacificus. The sequence continues at coordinate 945,581 of NZ_JAQSVC010000001.1, read as the reverse complement.
GAATAACAAATGAAAATCGGTTTTTATTCCTGGCAATCCATTGCATTTGCTTTAAATAGATTTCCGGATGTTCCTCGACATACGATTGCGTATCGGGTAAGACAACAAATTCAAACGAAGTTTTTTCTGGGCTACAACCAATGGTCGCTGCAAAAAAAATACAGGTTATTAATTGCCAAGTAAACCTCATTCAATATTAATTAGAAATCGTAAATCCAAGTTTATCCAGTCCTTTTTGAACATCTTTGTTTCGCATAAACAAACTCCACAATAATCCAGTTCTATAATTCTCAATCATCACTGGAATTGGACCTTGGTCTATCGCCAGATATCTTGGTAAATACCAGTTATCCTGAAGACTAAAAGCATCGTATGGCCCATATTTACCAATTAAGGAATCCTGCTCTTTATACATATACCTTAAAAATTGCATGCTTTCTTCTGGAGTGTATGGCATTGACGACAATGCGGCCGTTGGAGAAATTACGCCCAGATCTTTGTCTCCGGGGTGATGGCCAGCATAACCATTCATGGAATAACTGGAAGTTAGCCCCCAACAATCTTTTCCGTATCCTTTAAAATGCTTTGGATTGTCTACACAATACCTGTACTGAATAAGTGCATGATTGCGATTTAATTGCCAATAATCTCCATACTGATCTTTAAGTCCCTTTGGATTTAAGCCTAAATAAGAATAATGTGCCCAAAATAAGGGTCCTACAGGATCATCATTGTGCTCGTAATGGTCTAATACCGTTGGTAGATCGTAATAAGTGGTACTTTTCGCAATGGCACCGTTACGCGCCCAGCCTTGTTCGTATACTTCTTTAGAAATTGAATGTGTTGGAGAAGCTGCTGCCAAGACATACATAATTAGGCATTCGTTGTATCCACCCACTGGGAAATTCATTTTCCAGCCATTATTGGGCGACCAATGCCAATAGAGTACGTTTTCCTCTTTGGTGTACCAATCCCACTCTACTTCTTCGTACATTTTTTGGATATCGGCTACCAGTTGCTGTTCTCTTTCATTGCCGTCTTTGTAATATTGGGCAACGGTTAAAAGTCCTTGGACCAAAAAGGCCGTTTCCACCAAATCGCCTCCATCGTCGAATTTACTAAATGGTTTTACTGTTCCAGTATTGTCGTCCATCCAATGTGGCCAAGCCCCGTGAAAACGGTCTGCTTTCTTTAAAAAATCTACAATTTTAACATACCTGTCCAAAGCTTGTTCACGGGTAATATAGCCTCTTTCTATCCCTACCAGAATAGCCATTAAACCAAAACCGCTACCACCGGTTGTAACGATGTGTTTATCGTTTGAAGGATAAATATTGTCTAAATGAATACGCTCGGCGGCCAAGCCAGAATTTGGTTGCGCGCCATCCCAAAAATATTCAAAAGTTTGCTGCTGCACTTTATCCATTAAAGCATTGTCGTCTTTGGAGGGCGCAAACTGAGTTTCTTCGTTGGTTTTTTCAGAAGGCGTTTCTACGGCTTCTTTTTCTGTTTTTTTAGAACTGTCACATCCACTTAGTATGAATGTGGCAGCTATAAATGCTAAAATTAATCGCATGAAGGTTTGTTTATTGTTATAAGTCTGCGGCTCTAATATCTTGTATTTCCTGTTGTGTCAATGCTTTGTTATAAATACGCAATTCATCTATTTCACTTAAGTCTGATAAATGCCCCCAACCTGTAAATCTGGGTGATCCAGAACCAATAGATAACAGGTCACAACCAGTCCAATCTACACCTACAAAATCAACCTCTTTAACAATCTGTCCATCTATATAAACAATTGCTTTAGTTGCAGAAATAGTAAATGCAACTTGTACCCAATCAGAGTTTGAAGCTATATCAGCGGCCTCAGCTCCATCGACCCATGTTTCTCCAGAGCCGGTACCTATATTTAACTTAAGCCGTTGATTTCCGTTCGCATTCTCCCTAAAAAACCTAATTCCTTTTGTTCTATCGTTCGGACTATCAGGGTTTTCTTCATCTGGAGGACTAATTACTAAAATCCCTGCTCTATCTGGGTCTGCATTAACTTTGTACCAAAAAGTAGCACTAAATTCTTCTCCCAATAATCCCTCTGTTGGAAATGTTAAATAAGAGTCTGTTGCTCCTAAATATGCATTAGGGCCAACCACACTTTCTCCGGCAAAACTTGGAGAACCTATCTCATTAGCCGTAGTTACACTAACTAATTCTGTATAATCGCCATTAAAAGGCATATAGAAAGTTTCACCATCATAAATTGGCTTATATGCCTCTTTTTTAAGGAAATTCGAAACCTCAGTAGTCTCTTTTCCGTCTGTGTCAATACTTGTTACTATAAGTGTGTGTTCCCCATTGGTTAAATTGGTATATACCAAATCATCAATAATAATCCTCCTATAATCTTTAAAGCTTGAATACTGACCTATGGTCTTACCATCCATTTTTGCTTCTATGGAAGCTACCTCAATATCATCATCAACTTCAAATTTAATTGTTATTGGAATTACATCCTCTTTTACTTGTATTTCCAACCCATCAGCAGGAAAATTAATTTTTACGATGGGAGGGGATTGATCTGGCCCTGGATCTACTTCAGTTATGGGATCTATTCCATTATCGCAGCACATCAATGTATAAGCTACAATCATCCCGAATATATATAATGCTTTTTTCATTTTATTTACGTTTAAATCGTTCTTTAATTACTTAAAAGAGGAAGTTCATCAACTTGTTCTTGCGGATAAGGCAAAAGTTCTTTATCCCCAGAGAAAGTTCTTCCTTCATAATTTAAATCATCATAATCATCAACCCGGATTAAATCATAATAACGTTTCCCCCATTCCAAGGCTAATTCGGCAAATTTCTCATCCAATACCTGCTCAGTAGTCACATTAGAAAGTGCAGCCATATTTACCCGCTCTCTTACCATATTTACTGCATCATCAGCTGTCATGCCCATGCCACTTGCACCACGGGTAAGAGCTTCAGCATACATTAATAATACTTCAGCATATCTAATCATGATATAATTTTTATTGCTCCCATATTCAGTACGGCCGGGAATTAATTGATTCGACGGCAAGTAGTGTTTTCCACTTGAAAACATAGCTCTAACATTATCGTTTATGACATCTCCATCCCGTGTAGTATTTGCTACAAAGCTTGGTAGGGTTTCATTTCCAGGATGTTGCTGAATTTGCGCTATTCCTTCATTTGTAAATAACACACTTGTTTCCAAACGATCTGTTTCCCCTCTATCCAGCATGAACAACACATATTTTAAACTGGGTTCGTAAAACCCCCATCCGCCAGATGCTCCTGTAACTGATGGTGTCCAATTTGCCGGCCCATATGGAGCATATAAATGAGATTCTCTGTCTCCGGAACCTTGTCCATAATCTGAAAATTGTAATTCCAATAAATTCTCGTCGCTTAATTTACCCGGTGTTTTAAACAATTCATAATAATCCGGATACAGCTTAAATAAGTTAGATCTTATAATCTCTCCAGTAGCATCTGCAACTGCTTGGTAATTACCAATTTCTTGATTTGCCAATGCTTTTACGGCATATGCAGTATAGGCTGTTATCGCACCAGGAAGATCTACACGCTGGTTGGGTCGGACTTTAGGCAGGTTGGGTATTGCTTCGTCCATTTGATCAGAGATAAACTGCATTACTTCCTCTTTTGTTGGCAATTCTTGAACTCTTGCTTCTTCGGCTATATTAGAAGAATCTACAATAAAGACATTTCCCCACATTTCAGACAGATAGTAATGGTCTACAGCCCTCATTACCTTTAACTCTGCTTTGTATTGTTCTCCTAACTTAACTCCATCGCTATCGGCATAATCCTGATATTTGTTTATCTCTTCTATTGCTGCATTAGCTTTTGCAATGTCTCCGTAAAAAGCTTTCCATGCACTGTTGTACATCCAATTATTGGCATCGTATTTATACACATCCGTATCTTGATAGACGGCCTGGTCTCCAGCTGCATTTACATCATCTCCCCTTACTCCAATTAATAAGGGAACTTCCCAACCAGTATCATAAAAGGTATCGTATACACCAATTAACGATAATATCATATTATCTGTTTTTGTATAATCGGTATTTCCAGTAAAGTTATTGTTCAATTCTGGTTCGTCAAGTTTATCTATACATCCACTTGTACTAAGTAATATGACTAGTAAACAGATTGTTTTTATTTTATAATACAATTTCATGGTTTTTATATTTTTATGTTTACACCTAATGTATATATTGCTGGGACTGGATATGTTTGATTGTCAAATCCATCAGGCACTTCGGGATTAAAGCCGTTATACTTAAATATTGTCAAAGGTTTTTCGGCAGTGAAATAAATTCTGGTCTGTGGAATTTTTTCTTTTTTTATGGTATAACCCAAGGTTATATTTTGAATTCTGAAAAAATCTCCGTCTTCTACATAAAATGTATTCAATTGATAATTCCAAGGTTTACGAAGTCCCCCAGAAGAAGGATAGCTATTACTAGTTCCCTCTCCGTGCCAACGATTAACAAAAAAGTCCCTATCGACATTGGTATCTGGGGTATAACGATATTCTCCTCGTTTTCTATTAAGTATTTTATTCCCTCCCTGTCCTAATGCAGACAATGAGAAATCGAAATTTTTATAATTTAGGTTAAAATTGAACCCGTATGAATATGTTGGAATAAACGAACCCAATACGGTTCTGTCGTCACCATTTATTATACCATCTCCATTTCTGTCCTTAAACTTAAAATCCCCAGGCACCAAACCATTATCAATAGCAATTGGATCGGCTTGTATTTCAGCATCATTCTGGTAAACTCCATCAACCTCCAGTCCATAGAAAGCAAATAACGTTTCCCCTACAATGCTTCTACGTTGAAAATCCGAACTCCCGAAATTTAAATATTCCTGTCCACCAAGGCTCAGTATTTTATTTTTAAGTGTGGATAAATTTCCTCCGATACCATAGCTAAAATCGTCGGAAACCTGTTTACTCCAATTAAGGGAAACTTCAACACCTTCATTACGGATCTCTCCAACATTTTCCCTAGTCTCTCCTGCAATCAATAATCTTGAAACAGGGATAACTGCATTTTTTGTATCCCTCCTAAAGTAATCTGCTTCTAAAGAAAGATTATTGTTAAATAGCCTTGCCGATAAACCAGCATTTATTTCTTCTGTAAGTTCCCAACGGAGAGCCGTGAAATCATTTGAGGCCTGTAATCCACTGTACATGACATCTCCAAAATCGGTAGTTACAACAGTTGAGGTTAGTGCCCCTTCACTGGAGGCTACGTTATCATTTCCCAGTTTACCCCAGCTACCTCTTAATTTCAAAAAGTTTAACACATCGTTTTCTGGGAAAAAAGACTCTTCGCTTATTACCCAACCAGCACCAACAGTTGGAAAGTAACCCCACTTTTCTTGATACTTATTAGTTCCATCTGCACGAAAGGTTCCATATAATAAATATCGACTGTCAAAATTATAAGCTATTCTTCCAAAATAAGAAAGCCCATATTCTCTTTTTCCATCATCGCCCACTCCATCGACATCTATTGTTTGAGCTTGGTCTATATAATAAGCCTGTTCTCCATTTGCATAAGGAAAATCTATCCCTTTTGCCTTTAACATCTCATAAGATTCATCCCTGAAAGATGTACCTGCTAAAAGGGTTATATTATGTTTACCGAAACTATTATCGTATGTTAAAGTATTATCCCATATTTGATTGGAATTGGTTCTGTTCTCTTTTGTTATTTCGGAATTTACTCTTTGTACGCCTTGACCTATTGTATATGGAAATCTAAGATTCCTAGCCTCTACTGTTTCAAAACTATGGTTATACGCTGTTTTGAAAGTCAATTTATTTGGGATAATACTAATTTCAGCATAAAAATTGGCTAAAATATTTCTTATTTTATCTCTATTTTCGGCAAACTCCATAGTAGGAAAAGGGTTTTGCCCATTTCTATACCCTAAATCTTTAGCATTTGCATATGGAATTGGAGATGCTTCTGTATTTAACTCGTCATAAACTGGCAAGGTAGGAACCGCATAATACGCTTGACGCCATGCTGAAGCTTCCGGGTTATAACGAACAGCATTACTAAATACAGTGTTCCCTCCAACTTTAAGCCAGTCATTTACTTTAAAATCTATTTTGCTCCGTAAATTGAGTCTTTCGTATTCATTTTTCATGTTTAAAAGGCCTTCTTGCTCAAAATAGTTAACCCCTAATGCGTAAGTAGCACTTTCTCCACCTCCACTTAAACCTATATTATGGTTAGTAATTGTTGCCGGTCTTATAATCTCATCATACCAATCTGTATTTACATTAGGGATATTAGGGTTAACCCTACTTCTTCCATAGCGTTGCATTGCATTATCCACAAACTGCATATCAGCTGCGAGTCCTGTTTCATTTACATACTGCACAAACTGTTCTGTATTGGCCATTTTAACAACATTTTGAGCTATTTGATATCCCGTATAACCATCATAAGTTAGTTGAGGTTTTTGATTTATTGATCCAGATTTTGTTTCAATTAGAACAACCCCATTAGCAGCTCTTACACCATATATAGCAGCTGCAGAAGCATCTTTTAAAACTGAAATTGATTTAATATCAGAAGGATTTAAAAAATCTATGTTATCATAAAATCCTCCATCTACTACATACAAAGGTCCTGATTCGTCTGTAGCATAAGAGCCAACTCCCCTTATCCTAACGGTTGGGGATTGCCCTGGAGTACCATTATTTACTATTTGAAGACCTGCTACCTTACCTTGTAAAGCTTGCATTGGTTGAGCTGCAGGTGTTTTTTCAATCTCTTCAGATTTCACTGTTGTAATGGCAGAAGTTAAATCTTTACTCTTTTGTGTACCATAACCAATAACTACCACTTCATCAAGTTCATTGGTTGAAACGGTTAAAGAAATATTAATTTCTGTAGAATTTTCTATAACAATTTCTTGAGTATCCATTCCAACGTATGAAAATACAAGTATATCGCCTGTATTTGCTTCTATGGAATAATTCCCGTCAAAATCGGTTTGCGTTCCAGTGGTCGTCCCTTTAATCAATACCGAAGCTCCTGGCAATGGCATGTCTTGATCGTCGGTTATAACCCCGGTGATTGTTTGTTGCCCGAAAGCGGTTATGCAACAAAACAATAAAAATGTCAATAAATGATTTTTCATTACTCTTACATATTAAAGTTAGCTTCTTAAAATTATCACAAACTACATCGATGTAGTAAAATTATACCTCACCTTGAATACATCAAACATATTAAACACTGAAAATCCTAGTGTTTTCAGCAATTTAAAGCATGTTAAAAATAAAATGTAGGATGGGAAAACTAAATATGATGTAGTAATGATGTATTTTTGTATTGGCAAAACATTAATTTACAATGCCATTTTTTATCAAATTATCGCTTAAAACTTAAAATTTTATGATTTAATCAATTCAAATTTCGTTAAAACAATTTTTATAAGACCGAAAAACATATTGCTTTATTCCCTTTGGCTCCTTAAATATAAGCAATTTTGGCTGTTTTTATTTTAAGTATTAAGCTAAAATACCTTATACATTCATTAAATATTCATTTATATTTTGTTCGGAAGATAACTCTAGTTTTTTTCTTAAACGATATCTGTGAATTTCAACTCCCCTTACCGATATGCTCATCAATGGCGCTATTTCCTTACTGGATAAGTTCATCTTTAAATAGGCACATAATTTAAGATCTTTTGAAGTTAGCACATCCGGATGTTTTTTCAATAAGTTTTTGAAAAAGGAATCATGTATTTCATTAAAATTGGATTCGAATATTTCCCAATCGTTGGCATTATTTATATTTCGGTCTACGCTTTTAAGTAGTTTATTATAACGTACCTTGTCTATAATTTCTGATTTAAAATAGAGCAGTTCATCTTTGAGCTTCATCAAAATCTCGTTCTTTTTGGTCATTTCAAGGGCCGTATTTGCCAGCTCTTTTGTTTTGCCCTTCAGTTCCAGGTCGTGTTGCTTTTTTTGCAGTTCGTTTAACTTTTTCTCGTGACGGAGCGCTTCTTCTTTTCGGTTTAGTTCTTTTTCGTGCTCAAACTGATCTTCGAGATATTTTTTGTGCCTAATAAGCATATATTTGTTAATAGTGACCACAAAAAAAGTAAGTGCGGCCAATATAACCATTAACAATATTATTCCCCAGACACCCATGTACCAGGGCTTTTTTGTTTGTATGGGTATGGAAACTCCCAAATTGGATATTTTGGCCTTGACCATGGAATTTATATTTAATTTGGTCTCGCCAAAAGGCAGGTTGGTGAGCATGATCTTACCATTGGGAACTTTCCTGTAATCGGTTTCTACATCATCTGACAATGAATAAACAATAGTATTGTTTGATAAAAAAGGAACGGATGTTTCGACTATTATAGTATCACGCTGCTTTAATGAAAAAACGGTATCTAATGGCTGCGGGGTTCCATTTTTTAGTATCCTGTTTATTTTTGGCTTAAAAGGAGCGCTGCCGGCTGTTATTTTTTGAGGGTTGATTGCCAAAATATCATTATAAAGAGCTATCTGTATTAAAGAATCGTTTACCACAATTGCTTTTTCGTCGTTTTTTAAAAGTCTGTTGTTGTAATAGCGAAGTGGCAGGTAAAATTGAGAGTCTCGACTATTAAGGTCTTCCCTTACAAAGAGCGTCCCGTCCGATTTTTTAAACACAATGGGTTCAATATCCTGATCGGTTATCGGGTAAGCATCCTTGTCCTTGCCCAAAATAGTATTTAACGATTCAAAAGGAACTATTTTTTCTTCTAAAGGATTGTATACAAGCCATTCTTTTTCGTTGTAAAAAGCTATTTGCCCTTCTATTTTAAAGAGCTTTATCATGTAGCTATTTGCAAAATCCTTAGTATACTGCTTTTCTATTTTGGTTATTTTTTTATAATCTTCAGAAAAATGAATCCGGAAAACACCTTTATATGCATGTGCCACCCATGCTATGTGGTCTTTCTCAAAAACCAGCCTTTTAACAGGAAAGTCTATTCCTTCAATATTAATTGCTTCCCAACTGTTATCTCTTTTGGTATACAAGGTCAATCCTGAGTAATTTCCTTGTACGTAAGTATCTGGACGGCCTTTGATTTCCCTAAAAACATAACCGCCGTTTTGAGGCGAAATACTTTCCCATTTTTTATTTTTAATTTGATAGGTCCCTAAATTATGGCCGCAAACTATTACATCGCCAACCAATGTCAAGTCCCAAATATGGCCTTGCGAACCATCTATAAAGCTAATCCCGTTGTCCCCGCTCACATACACTCCTGTATTGGTAGCAATGTAAGTATCGCCATTATAAACAACCATGTCGTACACTCCGCCAATGTCTTCTTTTGATGGATTTAGGTAATAAGCATTAAAATGTATGGGAATAGCAGAGACTCCATTGTCCAACGACAGCCATAACATTCCACGCTCGTTAAAAACACTGCCAAGTACCGTATTGTTCTGTAGCCCGTTTTGAACATTTAAGTTGTAATAGCGTTGCGATTTTATATTGAATACATATACCCCGTTTTTAATGGTGCCCATAAAAATAAAATCCTTGCTTATCGTAATTTTATTAAGCTGATTTTGCTTTGAAATAGCATTAAAAGGATGGTTCCAAGGTCTTAGCAATTTACCGTCCCATATAAAACAGCCATTTAAGGAAGTCCCTATTAACACCTCATTGCTGGAAATGGCATTTACGGTTTGGACTTTGTAGTTTTTTAACGCCTCGGTTTCTTTTAAAAGGATTAAATGAAAATCAACCAGCTCGTAAATTCCTTTTTCCCTTCCAAAGACATAAAAATGGCCATTGGCCACATTGGCGCCCATAATTGTAGTTCCAGGCTTGATAACTTCTATTTTACCGTTCCTGTAGATAAAAAGACTGCTGAAGGATTTAAATATAATTGCATCTTTATATTGATAAATTCCCCAAATGGATTCGGTTTCTATATTTTTAGCCTCGATTTTTTCGCTTAAACTGTAATATTTTAATTGGCCCGTTGAAGTTTTTTCCCAGTAACCAAATTCTTCATAAGAGCCTGTATAAATCTTTTTGTCAATATAAGCAACCGAACGGACTATAGTTTTATTAGGGAGTTCATAAAACCGCCATTGAATGCCATCAAATTCCAGCAAACCTTCATTATTGGCCACATAAATATTATTGTCTCCATAAGTTATGCCCCAGTTTTGAATTCCGGCTTCGTAATCATGAACGTTAAAATTATGTATTGGAGGTCTGTGCTGGCCATTTACCATGAAAAACGACAAAAACAGCCATACAGAATAAAATACCTTATAGAATTTACTAACAAACATCTTTAAGTGAAATTTCTTTTAAAATACTACTTTCGAGTACAATTATCAATTGTTTTTTGTTGAGGCCTTAAAATAGAAGCGTTTCTTTTATCTTTACATCAATTCTGTTCAACACAAAATTTTAAACGAAAATACATATAATGACCGAAAATCTTATTTTAATTTTCACTGCATTTATTTCTACCATTCTTGGTGCTTTTTTAGGTATTTACATACAAAAATTAAAAAACAAAGGGAATGAAAGTACATTTCAGGAGCGGGAAACCCAGTTACTGCACAATATAACCAATCTACAGAATGAGGTTGAAAAAGAAATTGCCGCAAAAGAACAGTTGAGGAACGAAAAAGACAGCCTTGCCATACAATTTTCTAAAAAGGAAGTAGATTTTGACAACCTAATGGAAAAAAACAGGGAACAAAAAGCCGAAGTGGAAAAATTACAGGAAAAATTCACAAAGGATTTTCAGATTTTAGCCAATCGAATTCTTGAAGAAAAATCGGAGAAATTTACACTTCAGAACAAAGAGAACATAAAAAATATTTTGAGTCCGCTTCAAGAGAAAATTCAATTTTTTGAAAAACGTGTAGAAGACAGCAATAAAGAGAGCATTACACGCCACTCGGCATTGCAACAACAATTAAAGCATTTGCAGGAGCTAAACCTACAAATTACAAAAGAAGCCTCTAACCTTACCAAAGCACTAAAGGGCGACACCAAAATGCAGGGAAACTGGGGCGAATTGGTTTTGGAGCGCGTACTTGAAAAATCTGGACTAGAAAAAGGGAGTGAATATACTGTACAGAATAGTTTTACCACAGATGAAGGAAAACGTGTATTGCCAGATGTAATTATCCACTTACCGGACAATAAAAAAATGATTGTCGATTCTAAAGTATCTTTAATTGCTTATGAGCGCTTTGTAAATGAAGAAGATGAAATGCTCAAGCCCGCACTGCTCAAAGAGCACGTAAACTCCATAAAAAAACACGTAGACCAATTAAGTGCCAAAAATTACCACGAGCTCTATAAAATTGAAAGCCCTGATTTTGTACTACTCTTTATACCGCTGGAGCCCGCGTTTGCTACAGCCTCTCAAGAAGAGCCCCAATTGTACAACATGGCCTTTGAAAAAAACATAGTTATTGTTACCCCTTCTACATTATTGGCAACATTGCGTACCATTGACAGCATGTGGCAAAACGACAAACAGCATAAAAACGCATTGGATATTGCCACACAGGCCGGCCGGTTATACGACCAGTTTAAAAACCTGCTGGACGATCTTGAAAAAGTGGGCAAGCAGCTACAAACGGTACAAAACACCTACTCTTCGTCCATGACCAAACTAACCGGGAAAGGAAACCTGCTTACGCGTGTAGAAAAATTGAAAAAACTAGGTGCCAAGGCTAGCAAGCAAATAGACCAAAAATGGCTAAACAGAGCCTCTGAAATAGATGATGAAGATGAATTGCCCGAAAACCCACAAGAGAAATTATTGTAAGTAGACAACTATCAACCTTCATGAATATGACACCAAAATTTAAACCTGTTTCGGCTTCCAGGATTGAAATATCCGAATTAATGTTGCCTTCGCATTCTAATTTTAGCGGAAAAATTCACGGTGGATTTATTCTATCGCTTTTAGACCAAATTGCCTTTGCATGTGCCTCCAAACACTGTGGTTCGTATTGCGTAACTGCATCTGTAGATACGGTGGATTTTTTAAAACCTATTGAAATTGGGGAATTGGTTACCATGAAAGCTTCCGTAAATTTTGTTGGTAACACGTCTATTGTAATTGGCATTCGGGTAGAGGCCGAAAACATACAAACCGGCGTTGTAAAACACTGTAATTCCTCTTATTTTACAATGGTTGCCAAAGATAGTGAAGGAAAAAGCGTGAAGGTTCCCGGACTTATCCTGGAATCTGAAAACGATATAAAACGATTTTTCAAAAGCATTAAAAGAATGCAGTTGCGCAAAGAGCGTACCGCATATGCCAATCAGCTTGACTATACCGTGAATCAACTTGTCCATGAGCTAGAAGGTTATAATGTTCAGATTGACATATAAACACATCGTTTGAAAAGACGATATTTATAATTATCGCCTAAAAAGACGATATTTGGAATTATCGTTTAAAAAGACGATATTTGATAACATCGGGTAATAACCCAATAAATTATAGCTTTATTAAAAGATGACAAGCGTTATAACAGGTGACATTATAAGTTCCAGAAATATAAAAAATCCGGAAGAATGGCTTGAGCCACTAAAAAAAGTGTTTGTTGGCATAGCATCTAACCGGGATTGGGAGATATATAGGGGCGATAGTTTTCAAATTGAAATAAAAGACATTCGGGAAACGTTTTTAATGGCAACATTGATAAAATCTACAGTAAAAAAAATAAAAGAGCTCGATGTGCGTATGGCTATTGGCATTGGGGAAAAAACGCACGATGCTGCAAGCATATCCGAATCGAATGGTTCTGCCTTTATATATTCGGGAGAAAAATTCGAGACCCTTAAAGAACAAAAGATTAATTTGGCCATAAAGACGGACCACAAAGAACTTGACGATGAACTAAACTTATATTTCAAGCTTGCATTAATAGCCATGGATAATTGGACAAAAAGTTCTGCCGAGATTGTTAAGATAAGCATTGAAAACCCAAATTTATCACAGAATGCTATTGGACAATTAATAGGCATTAAACAAAATACTGTTAGTGAACATTTAAAAAGGGCTTCTTTTGATGAGATTATGGAACTGGACTGTATGTACCGAAAAAAAATAGGCATTTTATAAAACATTAAAAATGGAGTTGTTTTTAAAGCTATTCTTAGCACATTTATTAGGAGATTTTACTTTTCAGTCTAAAAAATGGGTCGCTGAAAAAGAGGAAAAAAAATTACGTTCGGGAAAACTTTATTTGCATGTATTGCTTCATAGTGTACTGGCAGCACTATTTGTTTGGGATATAAATTTATGGTACATCCCATTGATTATAGGTATTTCTCATTTTTTTATTGATGCGGGAAAGCTTTTATTTCAGACAGAAAATAATAAAAGGCTCCTTTTTTTTGTAGACCAAATTTTACATATAGCCGTCATTTTAATTATTTGCCTGCTCAATAATCCATCAGCTATAACTATTGAAGACATTTTTGGGAAACAATTTCTGTTGATTGTTTCTTCGATTATATTTTTAACGCACCCAACTTCCATTATCATTAAAACCCTTATTTCTATTTACACGCCTAAAACCGAAATGGACAAGGGCGACTCTCTTGAAAATGCTGGAAAATACATAGGAATGCTGGAACGTTTACTGGTTTTTGTTTTTATAGTTACTAACCATTGGGAAGGCGTGGGCTTTTTAATTGCCGCAAAGTCTATTTTTAGGTTTAGCGACCTTACCGAAGCCAAAGACCGCAAACTAACCGAATATATATTAATTGGTACGCTTCTTAGTTTTGGAATTGCTATTATGGCTTCCCTCCTGTTTATTTTCTTTTCTTGATATTGCAATAATTTTAGAACAAAAAAAGCTGCCAAATTTCTTTAGCAGCTTTGCATTTTTATCAAACCATTAGCAAAAATGTATTTTACTTACTTAAATACATTTTTCTTCTTTGGTATAAATCGTAGAAATCATCGTCTCTTAAACTATCGATAAACAAAATGCTTTCTCCTGTACTTTTCATTTCGGGACCCAATGTTTTATTAACGTTCGGGAACTTATTGAAAGAGAATACCGGTTGCTTTATGGCATATCCTTCTAATTTCGGGTTGAAATTAAAGTCCTTTATCTTTTTCTCGCCCAACATTACTTTGGTAGCATAGTTTACGTACGGTTCTTTATATGCTTTTGCAATAAACGGCACCGTTCTGGAAGCGCGTGGGTTGGCTTCAATAATGTACACCTTATCATCTTTAATGGCAAACTGGATATTGATTAGCCCAACTGTATTTAGTGCCAAGGCAATTTTTCTGGTATGGTCTTTAATCTGCTCCAATACCAAGTCGCCTATGTTGAATGGCGGCAAGGTTGCGTTGGAGTCTCCAGAGTGAATACCACACGGTTCAATATGTTCCATAATTCCAATAATGTACACATCTTCCCCGTCGCAAATCGCATCGGCTTCAGCTTCAATGGCGCCATCAAGGTAGTGGTCCAAGAGCAATTTGTTATTTGGTATTTTTCTCAACAAATCTACCACGTGTTCTTCCAATTCTTTTTTGTTGATTACAATTTTCATTCCCTGTCCACCCAATACGTATGAAGGTCTTACCAAGATTGGAAAATCGAGCTCATCGGCCAAGGCAAGAGCTTCATCGGCGGTTTCGGCCACGCCAAATTCCGGATAAGGAATATTGTTCTCTTTAAGCAATGTTGAAAAACTTCCTCTGTCTTCGGCCAAATCTAAAGATTCAAAACTGGTCCCGATAATTTTAATTCCGTATTTATCCAGTTTTTCTGCCAATTTAAGTGCCGTTTGCCCCCCAAGTTGAACAATTACCCCTTCTGGTTTTTCATGACGGATGATATCGTAGATGTGTTCCCAGAAAACGGGTTCGAAGTACAATTTATCGGCCGTATCAAAATCGGTTGAAACTGTTTCCGGGTTACAGTTTATCATAATGGTTTCGTAGCCACATTCGGCAGAAGCCAATACCCCGTGCACGCAACAGTAATCAAACTCAATTCCCTGTCCTATTCTATTTGGTCCAGAGCCAAGAACCACAATTTTCTTTTTATCGGAAACTATACTTTCGTTATCCGAAAAACGTTTTCCGTCGGCCGTTTCAACTTCATCTTCAAAAGTTGAGTAATAATATGGCGTCATGGCCTTAAATTCGGCAGCACAGGTATCTACCAA
The DNA here is from genome assembly GCF_029603165.1 of Galbibacter pacificus. GTDB lineage: Bacteria > Bacteroidota > Bacteroidia > Flavobacteriales > Flavobacteriaceae > Galbibacter > Galbibacter pacificus. The sequence continues at coordinate 930,285 of NZ_JAQSVC010000001.1, read as the reverse complement.
TTTATAGATCCTGTTTATGTTAAGTTCGTCGCGCTTGGTATGCACTTCGCTTTCCCAACAATTAAGCATGTGTGCTATTTGCCTGTCGGCAAAGCCTTTTTGTTTTGCTTCCAGCAACAAGCTTTTGGGCAAGGTTTCTATAGTATGCGTAGATATTTCTTTTTCAAGGAAATGCAGTTCTTCATATTGCCTCAAGAACCACATGTCTATTTTGGTAATTTCGTGTATACGGCTTAACGGAATACCCATCTGGATGGCATCGTATATTACAAATACACGGTCCCAACTGGCATGTGTAAGTTTATCTATTATCTGGTCGTAATCTTTATATCCTTTTCCGTCTGCGCCAAGGCCGTTCCTTTTAATTTCAAGAGACTGCGTTGCCTTGTGCAATGCTTCTTGAAAAGAACGTCCAATTCCCATAACTTCACCAACACTTTTCATTTGTAGGCCTAATTCCCTATCGGAACCTTCAAATTTATCGAAGTTCCACCGTGGTATTTTTACAATTACATAATCCAAAGTGGGCTCGAATAAGGCTGAAGTAGATTTTGTAATCTGGTTGTCCAACTCATCCAGTGTATAACCTATGGCCAATTTGCTGGCAATTTTTGCTATTGGGTAACCCGTTGCTTTTGATGCCAATGCAGACGACCTGGATACACGTGGGTTGATTTCAATGGCAATAATATCTTCTTTTTCATCTGGGCTTACGGCAAATTGCACATTACATCCTCCGGCAAAATCCCCAATGCTTCGCATCATGTGGATGGCCATATCCCGCATTCTTTGAAAAGTCCTGTCAGAAAGCGTCATGGCGGGAGCAACGGTAATGGAGTCTCCGGTATGGATCCCCATGGGGTCCATGTTTTCAATGGTACAGATAATAACCACATTGTCGTTATCGTCCCTTAAAAGCTCCAGTTCGTATTCTTTCCACCCCATCAAGGCCTTGTCTATCATTACTTCATGGATTGGTGATATTTCCAGTCCACGGCTTAAAAGTTCGTCAAAATCTTCTGGCTTATGGACAATGGAAGCTCCGGCTCCACCTAAGGTATAAGAAGCCCTGATTACCAACGGGAACCCAAACTCCTGGGCTATTTCTTTTCCTTTTAAGAAGGAAGTCGCGGTTGCCTGTGGCGCCATTGGAACCCCAATTTTGTCCATAAGCTCACGGAACTTTTCGCGGTCTTCGGTTATGTTTATGGCATCGATATCGACCCCAATGATTTTCACCCCAAAATCTTCCCATATGCCTTTTTCATCGGCTTCTATACAAAGGTTCAACGCCGTTTGACCGCCCATGGTTGGCAACACTGCATCTATATTTGGGTGTTTTTTTAATATTTCAACAATAGATTTTGTGGTAAGTGGTTTTAAATACACATGGTCGGCCATAGAAGGGTCTGTCATGATTGTTGCAGGATTGCTGTTAATCAAGATGGTTTCTATACCGTCTTCTCTCAATGACCGTAATGCTTGCGACCCGGAGTAGTCAAATTCACATGCTTGTCCAATAATAATAGGGCCAGATCCTATTATGAGTATACTCTTAAGTTCTTTTCTTTTTGGCATTTTTTAATAAAGTGTTGTATAAATATAAGATGTTGTTGGATATAAAAAAAGGTGTTACTAATAAAAGTAACACCTCTATATTTTAATAATCAATATGACCATTATTTCTTATGTCTTGGTTCAGAAGAAACTGATAATTTTTTTCTGCCTTTTGCTCTTCTGCTGGCAAGCACCTTTCTCCCGTTCACAGAGGCCATTCTTTCTCTGAAACCGTGCTTATTTCTTCTTTTTCTCTTTGAGGGTTGAAACGTTCTTTTCATTATTAAATATCTTTATCTTCTTTGTAATTCTATCTATTAACGGCTTGCAATGTATCTTCACAAAAGCGCGGCGCAAATATACAAAGACTTTTTACTTTGACAAATACCTTTTTAAAAATATTTTTATTTGTTTTTATTACCTTTGCCCCTCAATTGAAAATTCCCAATATGTTCAACAAAAATATAAAACTAGTAATAGCTGGACTTATCCTTGCATATGCAATTTATCAATTTATTGAAGGCCAAATAGGCAATGGTATTTTTTTAATCCTACTTGCCGGAATTTTTGTGTTCCTATATTTTAGAAATGAAATGATTTTACTTGCCTTTTTAAGAATGCGAAAACAGGATTTTGCCGGCACCCAAAAATGGCTGAACAGAATTAAAAACCCCGAAAGCGCACTTATAACCAAGCAACAGGGATATTACAACTACCTAAAGGGCATTATGTCTTCTCAAACCAACCTAACGGAAGCCGAAAAATATTTCAAGAAAGCCTTGAAGCTGGGCTTATCGATGGATTACGACCTTGCCATGGCCAAATTGAGCCTTGCAGGTATTGCCATGCAGAAAAGACGTAAACGCGAAGCTACCATGCTTTTAAATGAAGCCAAAAAACTGGACAAACAGAACATGCTGAAAGATCAAATAAAAATGATGCAGCAACAGATGAAGAAAATTTAGTCTTTGGTTTTTGTATGAATTAACTACCAAGCTAAGCGTTTTTTCAGTTCAACTTCAATTCCGATAATTCAAGGGGATTACGCACTTAATAGTCAATGTGTTGGCAAGTTAATCTTTGCGCCATTTTTTGGTGATTTCAAAAATATGGTTCAATATAGCTTTCTCCCCAGCCGTAAACTCATAGCCCCGACGCTGCATCATGGCCTCGGCCGTTTGATATGCTTTTTCGGGTTTATAGGTTACAAAACCAGCCGCACCGCCCCAACTAAAACTAGGTATAAAATTGCGCGGGTATCCGCTTCCAAAAATATTGGCGCTCACACCTACTACCGTTCCGGTATTAAACATGGTATTAATACCGCATTTGCTATGGTCGCCCATTAAAAGGCCGCAAAACTGTAACCCTGTTTTTGCAAAACTTTCGGTTTCGTAGTCCCAAAGCCGTATATGCGAATAATCGTTTTTTAAATTAGAACTATTGGTATCTGCACCTATGTTGCACCACTCGCCCAACACGGAATTTCCCAGATACCCTTCGTGCCCTTTGTTGGAGTTGCCAAATAAAATAGAGTTGGTAACCTCTCCCCCTATTTTACAACCGGGGCCAATAGTGGTTGGCCCATAAATACGTGCGCCCATTTTTACCACCGAGCTTTCTCCAAGAGCAAAACCGCCACGGATAATGCTGCCTTCCATTACAAAGGAATTCTTGCCCAAATAAATGGGCCCTGTCGAGGCGTTTAACGTACAGAACTCAATGCTAACGCCTTCTTCCAAAAAGATGTTTTCGGGCGAAATTACATTGTTGCTACTGGGCAAGGGCAGGCTTGTTCTCCCGGAAGTTATCAAATCGAAATCGGCTTCAATGGCCTCCCCGTTTTTAGAGAACAGATCCCATGTATTTTGTATCTGTATAATTTCGCCTTCATATTCAATGGCTTCATACGCACTTAGATCTACTTCTTCTTGAGCTTCCGTAGTAAAAAAGGCTACAACTTCTTCTCCGTAAAAAATAGCCTGTTCCGGTTCAAGGCCTTTTATGAGTTCGGTTATATCTTCATTTGGCAAAAAAGAAGCATTTATAAGAATGTTATGTTCCATTTCCACCATGGGGTACTTGTCGGCAAGATATTCTTCGGTAATCGTGGTGGTTGTATAGCCCAGGTATTTTTCCCACTTTTCGCGAACCGTTAAAATCCCTATGCGTATGTCTGCCACCGGACGTGTATATGTAAACGGAAGCAGGGCATTACGAACAGGACCATCAAAAAGAATATAGTTCATGGCGTACAATTTTTTATTTTATTAAAGATAGGATATTGATTGGTATTTCTAAAAAAGTTTACGCCCTAAGAAGCAATTTATGGGTTCATTGCTGTTTTCTGGGTATGTAAACAAAAAAAACCCCTGAAAAGTATCAGAGGTTTTATTGAAATATATAAGTTTCTTATTTTTTGAACTTTGCGTATTTGTTCTTGAACTTATCTATACGTCCAGCAGTATCTACCAATTTAGACTTACCTGTATAGTAAGGGTGCGATGACCTAGAAATCTCCAATTTAATAACAGGATATTCAACACCGTCAACTTCTATCGTCTCTTTAGTTTCTGCTGTAGATTTTGTAATAAATACATCTTCATTAGACATATCTTTAAAAGCTACTAATCTATAATTTTCCGGATGTATACCTTTTTTCATCGCCTTAATATTTTTAAACTTCAGAATTTTTTCGAGGTGCAAATTTATGCATTTATTTTGGATAACCAATTTTTTTGCCCCGAAAATTGCAAGTATTTTTTTTATTCACATGAGTTGTAACAAAATTAAAAGAATTACCACTAATTTTATATAAAAACTTAATTAACTATTCAAAAAAATGGAAAATACACAACCAACAACAGGAAAGTTTGCTTTGAAGTATGGAATCATCACTTCGGTAATCGGAATTGCTTTTAGCTTGATGCTACATTTTATGGACATGCAATATTCACAAAGTACGGGTGTACAAATAGTTTCTACTCTTATCTTGGTATCCCTTGTCATTGTTGCCATTTATCAATTTAAAAAAGCAAACGACGGCTATCTTGAGTTAGGGCAAGCACTTAAAGTGGGAATGGGCGTTGCAGCAATTGCCGCTGTAATAACAGTGATTTACCTTGTATTGTACATAAACTTTATTGAAGTTGATTACCATGATAAACTGGCCGAAATTACCAGAGCTAAAATGATTGAAGCTAATCCTGATTTAAGCACAGAACAACAAGACCAAGCTATTGAAATGCAACGCAAGTTCTTTTGGGTTACTTATCCAATAATTTTAATTTTCAATATTTTTATTGGCTTTGTTGTATCATTAATCACAGGACTTATAATGAAAAAAACCAAAAGTGAAATGTAATTTATATCTTTGATATTTATTTTTAGATATAAAGAACATTCATGGATATATCAGTAGTTATACCACTACTCAACGAACAAGAGTCTTTACAGGAATTATACGATTGGATAGCAACAGTGATGCAGTCCAATCGTTTTTCTTATGAAATCATTTTTATCGACGATGGAAGCACCGACACTTCCTGGAACACTATACAGGCCCTGGCCAGTACAGATCCAAATGTAAAAGGTATACGTTTTTTAAAGAATTTTGGGAAATCGCAGGCCCTGCATGCGGGCTTTCAGCTAGCCAATGGGAATGTCGTGATTACCATGGATGCCGACCTTCAGGACAATCCCGAGGAAATCCCCGAACTCTACAAGCAGATTAAAGGCAATAATGCCGACCTTGTTTCTGGATGGAAAAAAGTACGTTACGATTCCGTTCTGGCAAAAAACCTTCCTTCCAAACTATTTAACTGGGCCGCCAGACGGACATCGGGTGTTAATCTGCACGATTTTAACTGTGGCCTAAAAGCCTATAAAAACACTGTTGTAAAATCTATTGACGTTCATGGCGAAATGCACCGTTACATCCCGGTTTTGGTCAAAAACGCAGGTTTTACCAGAATTGAAGAAAGGGTGGTAAAACACCAGGCACGCAAATACGGAACCACAAAATTTGGCATGGAACGTTTTATAAACGGTTTCCTGGACCTCATTACCATTTGGTTTTTATCCAAGTTTGGAAAGCAGCCCATGCACTTATTTGGAGCATTGGGCGTTATTATGTTTATTATCGGGTTTGGCTTTGCCGCCTATATAGGCATAGACAAGCTCTTTATCAATCCGCATGGTAGGCTTATAGCGCTCCGCCCGCAATTTTACATTTCCCTTATTGCCATGGTTATAGGGACACAGCTTTTTATAGCAGGTTTTTTAGGAGAACTTATCCTACGCTCTAAAAAACAGGAAAAAAGATATAAAGTTTTGGAAACTGCCAATTTATAATAAAAACTACATAATTTTTTAGCACTTAAGTTTTTAAACTTAACTAACTTTGAGAAAAAATAATCGCTTAAAAAATGACATCAGAAGAAATTTTAAAGAATGCCGAGGCTTGGTTAGCCGATTTTTTTGATACCGATACCAGAAATAAAGTACAAGAACTTATAAACAACGACCCCGAAGAATTAAAAGAAAGGTTTTACAAGAACCTTGAATTTGGTACCGGGGGCATGCGCGGTACCATGGGCGTTGGCACTAACCGGATCAACAAATACACCTTGGGAAAAAACACCCAGGGATTGAGCAATTATATAAAAAAATCTTTTCCAGATAAAAAACATAAAGTAGTTATTGCATACGACTGCCGCCATAACAGTGATACTTTGGCAAAAATAGTGGCCAATGTTTTTTCGGCCAATGGAATTAAAGTTTTCCTCTTTTCCGGGCTTCGCCCCACTCCCGAGCTTTCCTTTGCTGTTAAGCATCTGGAATGCCAATGCGGCATTGTTCTTACCGCATCGCACAATCCTCCGGAATATAATGGATATAAGGTATATTGGCAAGATGGCGGGCAAATTGTCCCTCCGCAGGATCATGAAATTATAAACGAGATCGAAAGCCTTTCTTTTGAAGATATCAATTTTAAGGCAATAGAAAACAATATTCAGTATATCGATAAAGATGTAGATGAAGCCTTTATAAATGCTTCTGTTGAAAACGGAAGCTTTAACGCCCAAGAAAAAGATAATTTTTCGATTGTTTTTACAGCGCTTCACGGCACGTCCATAACAGTACTTCCAGAAGTTTTGAAGCGGGCAGGATATAAAAATGTGCATCTTGTTGAAGAACAAGCGGTGCCAAATGGCGATTTTCCCACTGTTAAGTCACCAAATCCAGAAGAACCCGAAGCTTTGGCCATGGCCCTAAAAAAAGCAGCCGAAGTAAATGCCGATATGGTTATTGGTACCGATCCAGATAGCGACCGCCTGGGGATTGCAGTACGCGATAACGAGGGCAAAATGGTTTTGTTAAACGGAAACCAGACCATGATTTTAATGACCCGTTTCCTTTTGGATAAGTGGAAAAAAGAAAACAGGATTAACGGAAACCAATACATTGCGTCTACCATTGTTTCTACGCCAATGATGAAAGTCCTTGCAAGAAATTATCAGGTAGAATACAAAGAAGCCCTTACCGGGTTTAAATGGATTGCCAAAATGATAAAAGATTTCCCAATGCAAGAATTTATTGGTGGTGGCGAAGAGAGTTTTGGTTATATGGTAGGCGATTTTGTAAGAGATAAAGACGCCGTTACCTCCTCATTACTGGCCTGCGAAATTGCAGCCGATGCCAAGGCAAAAGGAAGCTCCTTTTACAATGACCTTTTAAAATGCTATGAAGATTTTGGGCTTTATAGGGAAAAACTTATTTCATTAACAAAACAAGGAATAAGCGGTGCCAATGAAATCAAGCAAATGATGGTAGGTTTAAGGGAAAACCCAATAAAAGAAATAGGTGGCTCAAAAGTACAGTTTCTAGAAGATTACCAAAGCTCCATGCGTACCAATTTACTAACCGGGGATAAAGACACCCTAGCTATTCCATCTTCAAACGTATTGATTTATTATACAGAAGACGGTACCAAAATAGCCGCAAGGCCCAGTGGAACCGAACCTAAAATAAAATTTTATTTCAGCGTACAGGGAACATTGGACCATGCCAAAAATTACGACAAGGAAATTGCAAAGCTTGATGAAAAAATCGACCGTATTATTAAGGAATTAGCTTTAAATTAGTGCTATAAAGTCCTTGAAGGAAATAAAATCAACATTAAAAAGGAATTAAAAAACGATACTTCAATCTATCGAAGAAGATTTGATGTATGTTTAAACGAGATTACAAGCTTCTATTACAGGACATGCTCGATGGGCAGAAAAGATCAAGTTAATCTACGAATTAAAAAAACTTATCAAATAAACAGCTTGCTCATAACAGCAGGCTATTATGATAATAAACCATACATTTGTATTCTTATTTCGACCAACGTGTTATTTACCACAAATGTTATTAATAATTAATGAATTACTTCCGACAGATATTACGCTTTGCCAAACCTTATAGAAAGTATGGCTACTTGAATATTTTTTTCAATGTCCTGTATGCATTGTTCAGCGCCTTGTCGCTTATTGCACTTTTCCCAATGCTCAACGTCCTTTTTAAAACGGTCCCGCCCATTAAAGTAGCCCCAGAGTTCACCGGAGACCTCAAAGCTTTTATTTTGGACTCTGTTAATTACAAGCTTAACACCTACATTGAATCCAACGGGAGTGATGGCGAGATGAAAGCGTTGCTCTTTTCTTGTTTGTTAATTATTGGACTCTTTCTTTTAAAAAATGTCTCCAATTACCTGGCGATGTTTTTTATTACCTTTTATAGAAACGGTGTTTTAAAGGACTTGAGAAATGCCTTGTACAAAAAAATATTAAGCCTGCCAATTGGTTATTTTTCAGATCAAAAAAAGGGTGACACCATGGCAAGGGCAAGCAATGATATTCAGGAAGTTCAATGGACATTCCTTTCCATTCTAGAATTAATAGTGAGGGAACCCCTCACCATTATATTCACCTTAATTGCCATGATAGTCATTAGTCCTAAACTTACGCTGTTTGTATTTCTTTTTCTTCCTATTATGGGTTTTTTCATCTCATACATCGGAAAAAAATTAAAAAAGCATTCCGACAGGGCACAGAAAGAACAGGGAAACGTGCTTTCCATTATAGAAGAAACCTTGGGCGGGTTAAAGGTTATAAAAGGCTTTAATGCCGAAAACAGGTTTTTTAAAACTTTTACCAATGCCACCGACCGCCTCAATAAATACATGAACAGTGTGCTCAACAGGCAAAATATTGCCTCGCCCATGAGCGAGTTTTTAGGTATTATTGCCGTCTCGGGCGTATTGTGGTTTGGCGGGATTATGGTCCTTCAGGAAAAATCTTTAGACTCGGGACTGTTTATCGCCTTTTTAGCTTCGGCCTACAACATATTAACTCCCGCAAAACAAATTTCAAAAGCATTATCGGGCGTAAAAAGGGGTGATGCGGCCGCCGAAAGAATTATTGACATCCTCGATGCCGAAAATTCAATCCAAGACGCTCCAAATGCCATTGAAAAAACTTCTTTTGATAAAAGTATCAGCATCGGGAATGTTTCTTTTAAATATGAAGACGAATTAGTGCTAAAAGACTTCACCTTAAATATAGACAAGGGAAAAACAGTTGCCTTGGTGGGACAATCGGGAAGTGGTAAAAGTACAATTGCGAATTTAATCACCCGTTTTTACGATGTAAATGACGGAACTATAGAAATTGACGGGATTGACATTAAAGAAATTTCCATAAAAAGCCTACGCAGCCTTATGGGCATTGTAACCCAAGACTCTATTTTGTTTAACGACACGGTTGCCAACAATATCCGCATTGGAAAACCTGATGCCACAATGGAAGAAATAGAAAAAGCGGCCAAAATTGCCAATGCCCATGAATTTATAAAAAACCTTCCAAATGGTTTCGATACCAACATTGGCGATGCCGGCGGCAAATTAAGCGGCGGACAGAAACAACGCCTTTCCATAGCACGTGCCGTACTTAAAAATCCGCCTATCATGATTTTGGACGAAGCAACATCTGCACTTGATACAGAAAGCGAAAAACTGGTACAAACCGCCTTGGAAAACATGATGAAAAACAGGACATCGGTAGTAATTGCGCACCGGCTTTCTACCATTCAAAATGCAGATTCCATTGCGGTAATGCAAAAAGGGCAAATTGTCGAGCAAGGTACCCACCAAGAATTATTGAACAAAAAGGGAGTATACCAAAAACTGGTAGAAATGCAGTCGTTTGACTAGTTTTTCATTGATTTTACAACACAGCACATTCACATTATTACGGCTTTAGCCTCTTTACAGCTGCTTTAAAGGTTGATATTAAACCTTTTTATTAAATTAGAGTCTAAAGATTAAATAATCGCTATTGCAAGAAGACATTCTAATTAAAGAACTAAAAAGCGTTGCCACACAAGAGCATGCCTTTGGGGAACTTGTAAACCGTTACAAGGAACGCCTTTATTGGCACATACGGAGGATTGTACTGAACCATGACGATACCGATGATGTGTTGCAGAACACCTTTATAAAAATTTACAAAAACATTCAAGGCTTTAAAGAAGACAGCGCCTTGTATACATGGATGTACCGGATTGCAACAAACGAAGCGCTCACGTTTTTAAAGAAAAGGACCAACGAGCTAAAAACATCGGGAGAAGCACTGCAAATGTCGCTTGTTGAAAATTTAAGAGCAGACCCTTATTTTGATGGTGATGAAATTCAGTTAAAATTACAAGAAGCCATTGCAGAACTGCCCGAAAAACAACGCTTGGTATTTAACATGAAGTACTTTGAAGAAATGAAATATGAAGACATGGCCGTAGTTCTGGACACCTCGGTCGGTGCCCTGAAAGCTTCATACCACCATGCGGTAAAAAAAATAGAAGCTTTTTTAAAATAGATATATTCAACTCGGTTAAAGTGTTTTTTAGCGTACACGAAAACTGTTTTAGCAAACAATTAAACCAAACGACCTGGAAAGAGTCAAAACATAGAAATGAAAAAAGATAAGTTACATACTGAAAAAGAAGGCTTTAAAATCCCTGAAAATTATTTTTCGGATTTTGAAAACCGTTTGTCAGCTCAAATCGGCTTATCAGAAATAATGCCGAAAACCAGTGGTTTTAAAGCTCCGGAAGGGTATTTTAATTCACTGGAAAGCAAAATACTAAAGGCAACCGTACAAAAAGCCAAGACCAAAGTTGTAAATTTAACATGGCTATACAGTGCCGCTGCCATTGCTGCGGTATTTGTAATTGGTTTTTTTATTGAAACCGATATCCGGCCCGCAAACACAACCATAGACAACTTGGCAGTTTCAGAAATCGACAATTATTTAGAAGAAGGTTACCTTCATTTAAATTCTTATGATATTGTGGAAACTTTTAACGATGTCCCTTTGGATGAAATCCAAATTACCGAATCCCTGAGCGAAGACGAGATTATAGATTATTTATCAAAAAACATGAAAACATATAGCGGGGCTTCTTTAGACGAGAATCAATAAACCCTTGCTAAATAAAGATAATTTCAACGGTTAAAAACAAATCGTTTCAACTTAAAAACTGATAGATTTACCTGCTTAATTAAGATTTACAACGTATAAAAAATGAAAAAATATATTCTATTACTACTACTTACGTTCTTTTCGCTTCATATGGAAGCGCAAAAGAAAAGTAAACGCGACCATATAAAGTCCCTTAAAATTGCATACATCACCGATCATTTGGACCTAACCACGGAAGAGGCCCAAAAGTTCTGGCCCATTTACAACGCATACGACGAAGAAATGTACCGGGTAAAATATGCACAGTACAAAAAAATAAAGCACCAGTTAAAAGATGAAGGTTTTGAAAACCTTACCGAAAACGAGGCTAAAGAAGTGCTTAAAAAATTACAGCAAATAGAAAAAGACGAATACGAGCTCAATAAACGGTTTGTTGAGAACCTTGACAATGTTATTTCGGCAAAAAAAATAATTTACCTGAAAAAACTGGAAGACGACTTTAACCGCGAGCTTCTAGACAGGCTCCGAAAAGAATACCACAACAAAAAAGATTGATTTTCTATTTAAAGTAAACTGTCAAACAAGAAGTTTCACTCAAACCTCAACATAGAAATACGACCATTTCCGGCCGCATATGCAATGCTGTCGTTTACAAAGCGGATGGTGTAAAAAGCTTCATTGGATAGCTGTTTCCAAGTTTGTCCGCCATCATTCGAAAAGGAAATCCCTTTAAAACCTACCGTTACCAATTCTTTGGCTTCCCTACCCGGAAGGTATTGTACACACGAACGATAGCCCGGCTCCTGCCCTTCGCCAACCAATTTCCATGTTTTTCCGCCATCGTTGGTTACGGCTTTATTGGCCTTGTTGTTTTCTGGTTTGGTATAATCGCCGCCAATAACAAAACCGTTCATTTCGTCGTAAAAATCAACCGAATAAATCCCTTGCGTGGGTTCTCCCTGTACAATTGGTGTCTCAAAAACCTGCCAGGTCTTGGCCTTATCGGGCGAATAAAAAATACGTGTCTTTTTTCCTCCGGTCGCAATCCATGTGTTGTTGCCAACAATGGCAATATTGGTGTTACTGGCCGCAAAGGCAGCTTCGGCGTTACTCCCATCGGGCAATGCTTCGCAAGCTAATTTATTCCATGTATTTCCCCCATCTCGGGTAACAATTATTGACAGGCACCCATTGGTGGGGTCGCCCATGGCGATCCCTTCTTGGTCGTTCCAAAAACGCATGGCATCATAAAAAACTTTTTCATTATCCTCTCGGTATACCAGTTCCATTTTTCCACGATTCCCGGTTTTGTACAACAATGCCGGATTGGCGACACTCAACATATAAAAATCGGTGCTTGTACTTGCTACGGCCCTGAATTCAATATCCAAAGAATCTTGTTTTATTTTTTGGGTCACCACTTTTCCCACGCCGGTATTATAAATTCCAAAAGTATTTTTAGAACCTGCAAAACCAACATTGCCCTGCATCATGGTAATGGCCCGAATGCTAATCGAATCGGTATAAACGTCTTCAACCGTTACTTTTGAATATTGATGGGGCTCAAATTTTTCGTTTGCGCACGAAAACAATAAAAGCAACTCGAAAATTACTATCAACTTCTTCATTCTATATGTTTTTCTTTCGATAAAAATAAGTTTTATCATCAACAAAGCAATACCTTTGCAAACGATAATTTGAACGACCTTCAAAAATCGATCAATAAACAATTTCAAAATATAGTTTTATGCGATTGCACAGAAACCTTGTATATGCCGTAATAGACGGACTTCAGCTTATATTTAACGAAAATAAATATGCCGATAAGGTAGTTGAACAACTGCTAAAAAGAGATAAAAGATGGGGAGCCAGGGACCGTGGTTTTATTGCAGAAACTACTTACGATATTGTTAGGTGGAAACGTTTGTATGCTGAAATTGCCGAGGTAAAGGAACCTTTTTCCCGCGAAAACCTATGGCGGATCTTTGCCGTTTGGGCCGTGTTAAAAGGAATACGTTTACCAGACTGGCCCCAGTTGGAAGGTACTCCTGCGCGGCGCATCAAAGGGCACTTTGACGAATTGTCCAAAATACGGAAATACCGCGAGTCCATTCCCGATTGGCTCGATTTACTTGGCGAGAAAGAGCTTGGCGAAGCTGTATGGACCAAAGAACTGCATGCGTTAAACCAACAAGCTAGTGTAATTATTCGTGTTAACACATTAAAAACCAACAAAAAAGCACTTCAAGCCGCTTTAAAAGAAGAAGCTATTGAAACCCTCTCCATAAAAGGATATCCTGAAGCACTGGAACTAAAGGAAAGGGCGAATATTTTTAAAACAAATGCTTTTAGTGACGGCCTTTTTGAAGTACAGGATGCATCGTCACAATTGGTGGCATCTTTTCTGGGTGCAGAGCCTGGTATGCGGATAGCCGATGCTTGTGCCGGAGCCGGGGGAAAATCGTTGCACCTGGCCGCTAAAATGGAAAACAAAGGCCAGATTATTGCATTGGATATTTATGGAAATAAACTAAAAGAATTAAAACGACGTGCACGGAGAAACGGCGCGCACAACATTGAAACGCGCCCTATTGATTCCACCAAAGTGATAAAAAAGCTTCACAATAGCATGGACCGGGTTTTGATAGATGCCCCATGTAGCGGTTTGGGCGTACTAAAAAGAAATCCCGATGCCAAGTGGAAGCTTCAACCGGAATTTATAGAAAACATTAAAAAAACACAACAAGATATTTTAAACGATTATTCCAAAATGGTAAAACCGGGCGGTAAAATGGTATATGCCACATGTTCGGTCCTTCCTTCTGAAAATCAGGATCAGGTTGCCCTTTTTTTAAATTCCGAAAACGGGAAAGACTTTAAATTGATTAAAGATAAAAAAGTACTGGCCTCAACTTCTGGGTTCGATGGATTTTATATGGCCCTTTTGGAAAAAGTCTCCTAGATTGTCGGATTTAAATTGATAGCTGTTTTTATGTTTTTTCCTCCTTTAAAATTATGCATAGCCCAAAAAATAGGCTTTTTATGTATCTGTTTTTTTGCCTTGGGCGGATGTAAGGACAATTTGGCAAACAAAGACACACCGGTAGCACTTAACGACCCGCGGAAAGATTCTACCGAAATTCAAGTTCCTAAAAAACTCCTAAACTACTATAAGGATGTAGATTTTAACTTGCGTACCATTCCGCTTTATGAAGCCTTAGCTACGGTTACAATTGCCAAACATACCACTATTTTGAGTTACCGGGAACGCCATAAATACCTATACCGGGTAGATGCTGTGCCGCAACAACAAGATAGTGTGGTTCTAATTTATTCGGGCGAACACCGGTATTGGGAAGAATATGTATCTGGAAACAATAGGCATGAACCGCAAACTTTTAACACAGAGCATGTATATCCGCAATCGCTTATAGAAAATACGGCCAAAGGCGACTTGCACCATTTAAGGGTATGCGACCAAACCGTAAATACACGCCGTAGCAACAATCCTTTTTCTGAAGGGAGCGGCACATACAAACTGCACTATAAAAGTTGGTACCCCGGCGATGAATGGAAAGGCGATGTAGCACGGATGATTTTGTATTTAAACCTACGCTATAACGAAACATTTGAAGATGTAGGAAATATAAAGTTATTTTTGAAATGGAATGCCGAAGATCCCGTATCTTCTTTTGAAGAACAGCGCAACAATAGCATTGAAAAAATTCAGGGGAACAGGAACCCGTTTATAGACAACCCACACTTAGCTACATTTATTTGGGGCGGCCCCAATGCCGAAAATAAGTGGGATTAATGTTTTTTTACAGGAATCCATATTTCTTCTTCGGAAGATGGGTCGTCGTTTTTATATTTCTTTCCCATCACGGCCACGTGCGGCCTGTTGTCCAATGTATATCCAGAGGCGGGAACCCATTTGGAAAAAATACTTTGATAAAATGATGCGGCTTCACTAGATTTCCCCTTATAATTAAAAACCATATACAAGCCCGAAACTTCAAGGGTTTTCATTTCTTCGGGTACTTCATTCAAGGTCTCAACTTGCACCGCAGCCCATTTTTGAAAGCTTCGGGATGCATCAAAATCTGTAAAAAAATCAACATCATTATACACTTCAGCAGCATATAACTCATCCCCTTTTCTATTGGGTGTTTTATTGCGAAAAGGCATAAAACTGCTCCATAATTGTGCTGTTTTATTGACCGCGAACGACATTTTTATCGACTTTCCCACCAAATAGACCGTTTTTATTTCTTTCAGGCTGTAGTTCATATAGAATAGCTATTAAATGTAACCAAATTTAGGGATTCTAGTTGAAAAGATTTAAAGTAGTTTACACAATTAATTTTTGGATTCTTTATATTTGGATATATTTAATAATTTTTAACCAACAACCTCATGAAAAAGTATTTCCTGTTAATTATTATGCTTACATTTTTAAAGTCTTTTGCCCAGCAAACCGCTGTAGAGTTTGCCAATTTTAAAAAATACAAAACAGAAAACGAAGCATTAAATGCTCCGGCCGCCAATGAAAACCGGGTTGTTTTTATGGGAAATTCCATAACCGAAGGCTGGAAAAACACGCATCCCGATTTTTTTGAAGAAAACCCGTATATCGATCGTGGAATAAGTGGGCAGACCACCTCGCAAATGCTGTTGCGCTTCCGTAAGGATGTAATTGAATTACAACCAAAGGCCGTAGTGTTCTTGGCAGGAATCAATGACATTGCCGAAAACACAGGGCCTATTGCCCTGGAAGATATTTTTGGCAATATTGCTTCCATGATAGAATTGGCCAAGGCAAACAACATAAAAGTGGTGCTCTGTTCTGTACTGCCTGCCAATGATTTCCCGTGGAGGCCCTCCATAAAACCTGCCGATAAGGTTATTTCGTTAAACAAAATGCTAAAAAACTATGCCAAAGAGAACAATTTGGTATATGTAGATTATTATTCGGAAATGGTTAACGATACAAAAGGACTTGACCCTGATATTGCCAAAGATGGCGTGCACCCTACCCTTAAAGGATATAAAATAATGGAACCAATGGTAAAAAAAGGAATCGACAAAGTATTGGGCAACTAACAGCCAAAAAATAAAGCTCAAAATATATGTTAGAATTGGCTTAATTTCTAATTATAAATAGGAAGTAATTTCTTAAATTTGCGCTTTAATAAAAACAAAGGTCTCAACCATAAAGACACAAATACAACACAGTATGATTCTTTTCTTCGGAAGCCCAAAAAGCAAGGTCTTTGCCGTTCAAACGAATGACGAAATCCCTCAAGAAAATATTGCAAAACTAACGTGGCTGTTTGGCAACCAGCCACAAATCGAATCGGCGTCTGTAGACGCTTTTTTTATTGGTCCGCGTGCCGCCATGATTACACCTTGGAGTACAAATGCCGTTGAGATTACTCAAAATATGGGCATCCCCGGAATTATCAGGATTGAAGAATTTCATGCTTCCGATAAGGACTCGAAAGATTTTGATCCCATGCTGTCTCAAAAATATACACAATTGAATCAGCATATTTTCGACATCGATATACAGCCAGAAAAAATAAAAGAAATAGAAAATATAGCCGCTTACAACGAGCAGGAAGGATTATCGTTAAGCAATGAAGAAGTTGCTTACCTGAATGGGCTTTCTGAAAAATTAGGGCGAAAATTAACCGATTCTGAAGTTTTTGGTTTCTCTCAAGTAAACTCGGAACACTGTAGGCATAAAATTTTCAACGGAACTTTTGTAATAGACGGGGAAGAAAAGCCCATGTCTTTGTTTAAAATGATTAAAAAGACATCCGAAGAAAACCCAAACACCATCGTTTCGGCCTATAAGGACAATGTAGCTTTTTTAAAAGGCCCCAAAGCAGTGCAATTTGCACCAAAAACAGCCGACAAACCAGATTTTTATCAGGAAAAAACATTCAATTCGGTACTTTCCCTAAAGGCCGAAACACATAACTTCCCAACCACCGTAGAGCCATTTAACGGTGCGGCTACCGGTTCGGGAGGTGAAATCCGAGACCGATTGGCCGGTGGAAAAGGTTCTTTGCCATTGGCGGGAACCGCTGTTTATATGACTTCTTATTCCCGTTTGGAAGAAAACCGCCCATGGGAAAAGGGAATGAAAGAAAGAAAATGGCTTTACCAAACCCCTATTGATATATTAATAAAAGCCTCCAATGGGGCATCGGACTTTGGTAATAAATTCGGACAACCGCTTATTGCAGGCTCGGTACTCACTTTTGAGCATGAGGAAGACGTCCGAAAATTGGGTTTCGACAAAGTAATTATGCTCGCAGGGGGAATTGGCTACGGAAAAGAAGAACAGGCACTAAAAGCCACTCCAAAAGCAAGTGATAAAATAGTGGTTTTAGGCGGGGAAAATTATAGGATTGGAATGGGAGGTGCCGCGGTTTCTTCTGCCGATACAGGCAAGTTTAGTAGCGGCATTGAGTTAAATGCCGTACAGCGCTCCAACCCGGAAATGCAAAAACGTGTTGCCAATGCCGTTCGCGGCATGGTTGAAAGTGACGAAAACGAAATTGTTTCCATTCATGACCACGGTGCCGGTGGGCATTTAAACTGCTTGTCAGAACTCGTAGAAGATACCGGAGGAAAAATAGATCTTGACAAACTTCCCGTTGGCGACCCAACCCTTTCGGCCAAAGAAATAATAGGTAACGAAAGCCAGGAACGCATGGGCTTGGTCATTGCAAAAGAAAACATTGGTAAATTACAGCGCATAGCCGACCGGGAGCGCTCCCCGATGTACCAGGTGGGCGATGTAACCGGAGATGATATTTTTTGTTTTGAAGCCGCTTCAAATGGAGATAAACCAATGGATTTGGCCCTTTCGGATATGTTTGGAAGTTCTCCTAAAACCATTATGAACGATGTAAATATCCAAAGAAATTACAACACAAAAACATATCGCGCCGAAGACATATACCGTTATTTAGAACAGGTTTTACAATTGGAAGCCGTAGCTTGTAAAGACTGGCTTACCAACAAAGTAGACCGTTGCGTTGGTGGCCGGGTAGCCAAACAGCAATGCGCAGGCCCCTTACAATTACCGTTAAACAATTGCGGGGTTATGGCGCTCGACTTTAAAGGTAAAGAAGGCATTGCAACCTCCATTGGGCATTCGCCCGTTTCTGCCTTGGTAGATCCTGTTGCGGGAAGCAGAAATTCTATTGCCGAAGCTTTAACCAATATTGTTTGGGCCCCGTTAGAAGAAGGCCTTAAATCGGTTTCCTTTTCGGCAAACTGGATGTGGCCCTGTAAAAACGAAGGTGAAGACGCACGTTTGTACGAAGCCGTAAAAGGGTGTTCGGATTTTGCCATAGAATTAGGCATTAATATCCCTACCGGAAAGGATTCGCTTTCCATGAAGCAGAAATATCCAAATGAAGAAGTAATCGCTCCCGGAACGGTAATCATTTCTGCCGGGGCACATTGTAACAATATCAACAAGATTATCGAGCCCGTTCTACAACGAAACGGCGGCGGCATATACTACATTAACCTTTCTGAAGATTCGTTGAAACTTGGCGGTTCCTCGTTTTTGCAAATACTGAATTCGGTGGGCAACGAAGTACCCACAATTAAAAATGCAACGGGATTAAAAACTACGTTCAACACCATTCAACAACTTATAAAAGATGGGCAAATTCTTGCGGGGCACGATGTGGCCAGCGGTGGGTTTATTACCACTTTGCTCGAAATGTGTTTTGCCGATATTAATTTAGGAGCTCAATTAGACTTAACAAATATTGCTGAAAAAGATTCGGTAAAATTGCTATTTAACGAAAATGCAGGAATTGTCTTTCAGGCAAAAAACGATGCCATTGTTGAAAAAGCACTTGCCGAAGCTGGAATTAAATTCAATAAAATCGGAAGCCCGCTTGAAGGCGACAGATTACAAATTGTAAACCATACCGACAGTTTTTCGTTCAGTATAAGTCAGTTAAGGGATATTTGGTATAAAACCTCTTATTTGCTCGATCAAAAACAAACACAAAACAACCTTGCTGAAGCTCGTTACAACAATTATAAAAATCAGCCACTTCAATATAATTTCCCTGAAAATTTCACAGGAAAATTAACCGTACACAATGGCAAGCGTCCAAAAGCGGCTATTTTAAGAGAAAAAGGAAGCAATTCTGAGCGGGAAATGGCAAATGCCATGTACTTGGCAGGTTTTGACGTAAAAGACGTCCATATGACCGATTTGATAAGCGGACGCGAAACTTTGGAAGATATCCAGTTTATCGGTGCCGTGGGAGGTTTCTCCAATTCCGATGTGCTAGGTTCCGCCAAAGGTTGGGCAGGTGCTTTTATGTACAACGATAAGGCCAAAAAAACCTTGGCAAATTTCTTCAACCGGGAAGATACGTTATCAATAGGCATATGCAATGGTTGTCAGTTGTTTGTAGAGTTGGGCCTAATTCATCCAGAGCATAAAGAAATGCCAAAAATGCTTCATAACGAAAGCGGCAAACACGAAAGCATATTCACTTCCGTAGAAATACAGGAAAACAATTCGGTAATGCTATCTACGCTCGCCGGAAGCAAATTAGGTATTTGGGTGTCCCACGGAGAAGGGAAATTCAGTTTTCCTTATGAAGAAAACAAATACAATATCGTTGCAAAATATGGTTATGAAGAATATCCGGCAAATCCAAACGGATCTGATTACAACACGGCCATGATTGTTTCGGGCAACGGCAGGCATTTGGTAACCATGCCGCATTTTGAGCGCTCTATTTTTCAATGGAACTGGGCTTATTACCCAGAAAACAGAAACGATGAAGTTTCCCCATGGCTGGAAGCATTTATAAATGCCCGAAAATGGTTGGAGAATAAATAGTGGATTAGTTGATTGATGACTGTTATTAGTTAATGGTTAATTATTGAACTTATAAATCTTTGAACCTTTGCAACTTTGAACCAAAAACCTGAAACCTTGAACAAGGAATAGTTAAAGCCAACAACGAACAACAAAAACAAACGTCCGTTAAATCATAATGAATTAAGGAGTTGCCAACAAACAACTCCTTTTTTTATGACTTCTTTTGAAAATAGTCGGCAAATTTCATAATTTGCAAATCAGTAAACATCATTTTAAACCATTATGAATAAAGTAACCCGTTTGTTTGATTTTCCATATCATCAATTGGAAAAATATAATTTGGATATTGCCTTTTCAACTAAATATAAAAACGAATGGGTACATACTTCATCGCAGGAATATGTAGACAAAGCAAATCAATTTAGTAGGGGCTTATTGAGGCTGGGCATACAGCCAAACGAAAAAATAGCCGTTATTTCACATAACAACAGGACCGAATGGCATATTGCCGATATTGGTATTTTACAAATAGGGGCACAGAACGTACCTATTTATCCAACTATCGGAGAAGAAGATTATGAGTATATTTTAAATCATTCTGAAGCCACTTACTGCATTGTTTCCGATAACGAGATATTAGAGAAACTAAATGCCATCAAAAAAAATGTCCCGAAACTAAAGGAAATATATTCTTTCATAAACCTTAACGGTACAAAAAACTGGGAGGAAATACTGGAATTGGGCAAAGATACCAGTAATCAAGACGAAGTAGAAAAAAGAAAAGAAGCCGTTACAACCGACGATCTGGCAACTATTATTTACACTTCTGGAACCACGGGGAAACCCAAAGGGGTAATGCTTTCCCACAAAAACATTGTCTCCAATGTACTTGCCAGTGAAGAGCGCGTACCGCTCGATCCAAAAGATACAGCCTTAAGCTTTTTGCCTATTTGCCATATTTTTGAGCGAATGGTAGTTTATTTATACCAACATTGTGGTATTACCATCTATTTTGCCGAGTCCATAGACAAGATGAGCGACAACCTTAAAGACGTAAAACCAAACGTAATGACCGTTGTTCCCAGATTGCTCGAAAAAGTATACGATAAAATACATGCAAAAGGTGCCGAGCTTACGGGCATCAAGAAAAAACTCTTCTTTTGGGCCTTAGAACTCGGGCATAAATTCGAACCATATGGTGCAAACGGGAGCTGGTATGGAATACAGCTCAACATTGCCAGAAAACTTATTTTTAGCAAATGGCAAGAGGGCCTTGGCGGGAACCTAAAGGTCATGGTTTCCGGAAGTGCAGCTTTGCAGCCCAGGTTATCAAGAATTTTTGGTGCTGCAAATATTCCCGTAATGGAAGGGTACGGACTTACGGAAACTTCTCCGGTTATTGCAGTTAACGACCAAAAAAACCGTGGTTGGAAAATTGGTACCGTTGGAAGGATATTACCCGGTATAGAAGTAAAAATAGCCGAAGACGGGGAAATCCTGTGCAAAGGCCCAAATGTAATGATGGGTTATTACAAAGATGAAGAAAAAACCAATGAAGTTATGGAAAACGGGTTTTTTCATACAGGGGATATTGGGGAAGTAGACAACGACGGTTTTCTTAAAATAACCGACCGGAAAAAAGAAATCTTTAAAACTTCTGGCGGAAAATATATTGCACCCCAACTTATTGAAAACGAAATGAAACAATCGCGCTTCATCGAGCAGATAATGGTTATAGGCGAAGGCGAAAAAATGCCCTGTGCACTTATACAGCCAAATTTCGAATTTGTGTCCAAATGGGCAAAAAGGCACAATGTGGACATAGGCACTACAAATGCCGAATTAATTGCCAACCCAAAGGTAATAGAACGAATACAAGAAGAAATAGATGTGCACAACCATAAATTTGGCAGATGGGAACGCATCAAGAAATTTGAGCTCACTCCAGACGAATGGAGCGTGGAAGATGGCCACCTCACCCCTACTTTAAAATTAAAACGTAGGATTGTTAAGGAAAAGTATATGGATTTGTACGACAAGTTATACGAGCACACCAATTAAAATCTTAACACAAATTTTCAATAAACTCCTCATTTTTGGGGAGTTTTTTTATTAACTTAATATCTGTTCTTACTTCATTTTACGATTTAACAAATTTTACATTAATTTACTATGCGTGCATAATATATTATTTGTATATTTGAACACACCACCATTGAAAAAATGAAGGATAAAACAATAGATTACGCATTAAGGGCTACTTGGCAAGCGGTAGCAAAAATGTACAATGAAGAAGCCGGAAAATTTGATAGCACAATGGCTACAGGCTTCACCTTATTAAGCATAGACCCCGAAAAAGGATCCCCATCTACAGCATTGGGCCCAAAAATGGGCATGGAAGGTACCAGCTTATCGAGAACATTAAAAAGTATGGAAGAAAAAGGTTTAATAAAAAGAAAACCAAACCCGGAAGACGGACGTGGCGTTCTTATATGCCTTACCCCCTTTGGTAAAGAGAAAAGGGAGGTTTCCAAAGAAGCGGTACTCACTTTTAATGAAACCGTAAAAAAACATGTTTCGCAAAACGATTTGGACAGTTTTTTTAAAGTTGCCGAAGTGATAAACGAACTTATTTCAGAAAAAAAGATTTACAAATAGAACGTATCAACATAATTAATCTCAATAAAGAAAAATGAAGAGAAGAATCAAAAAAGTAGCAGTTATAGGTTCTGGAATTATGGGAAGTGGCATTGCCTGCCATTTTGCAAATATCGGGGCAGAAGTGTTACTGCTCGATATTATTCCGCGTGAACTTAACGACAAGGAAAAAGCCAAAGGCTTGTCCATGGAAAATCCTGCCGTAAGAAATAGGATCGTAAACGATAACTTGACAGCTGCATTAAAATCGAACCCCTCTCCTATCTACAATAAAAAATTTGCCGATAGGATTAGTACGGGTAACCTCGAAGATGATCTCTCTAAAATAAAAGATGTAGATTGGGTTATTGAAGTTGTTGTTGAACGCTTGGACATTAAAAAAAGTGTCTTCGAGAAAATTGAAAAATACCGCAAACCCGGAACGCTAATTACTTCAAATACCTCTGGAATTCCCATTCATTTCATGAACGAAGGCCGAAGCCAGGATTTTCAAGAGCATTTTGCCGTGACGCACTTTTTTAACCCGCCCCGGTATTTAAAACTTTTTGAAGTAGTTCCCGGACCAAATTGCAAACAAGAAGTCACAGATTTGTTAATGGCATATGGCGAAAAATTCCTTGGAAAAACTTCGGTCCTTGCCAAAGACACCCCTGCCTTTATCGGGAACCGTATTGGTATCTTCGGGATTCAAAGTTTGTTCCATCAGGTAAAAGAGATAGGACTTACCGTTGAAGAAGTCGATAAATTAACCGGTCCGGTAATTGGCCGCCCTAAATCGGCTACTTTTCGTACCGTAGATGTGGTCGGGCTGGACACATTGGTACATGTTGCCAATGGAATTTATGAAAACTGTCCAAATGACGAGGCCCACGACCTATTCAAACTCCCCGAGTTCATTCAAACCATGATGGACAACAAATGGTTGGGCAGTAAAAGCGGACAAGGGTTTTACAAAAAGGTAAAAGATAAAGACGGAAAAAGCAATATTCTTTCATTGGACCTAGATTCCATGGAATATACCGAAAGCAAAAAAGCTAAATTTGCAACGCTAGAGCTTACAAAAACCGTAGATGTTGTAGCCGACAGGTTTTCTATTTTAGTTGACGGAAAGGACAAGGCGGGCGAGTTTTACCGTAAAAACTTTACTGCATTGTTTGCTTATGTTCAAAACAGAATTCCTGAAATTTCAGATGAATTGTACCGCATAGACGATGCCATGAAGGCCGGATTTGGCTGGCAACATGGGCCTTTTGAAATTTGGGACGCCATTGGCGTAGAAAAAGGCGTGGAATTAATGAAAGCCGAAGGAAAAAAGCCTGCCAAATGGGTAATAGAAATGCTGGAAAATGACAGTAAATCGTTCTATACTATAAATGACGGGGCTACTTATTATTATGATATCCCTACAAAGAAACAAACCAAAAAGCCGGGACAAGATGCGTTTATTATTCTCGACAACATCCGCGAATCAAAAGAAGTTTGGAAAAACAGCGGCGTAGTTGTAGAAGATTTGGGAGATGGTATCCTTAACGTGGAGTTTCGCTCTAAAATGAATACGCTTGGTGGCGACGTTATTGCCGGACTTAATAAAGCCATCGATCTGGCCGAAAAAGAGTATCAAGGTCTGGTAGTTGGGAATCAAGGAGCAAATTTCTCCGTCGGTGCCAATATCGGGATGATTTTTATGATGGCGGTAGAACAAGAGTACGACGAATTGAACTTTGCTATCAAAACTTTTCAAGATACCATGATGCGAATGCGGTATTCTGCCATTCCTACGGTGTCTGCCCCGCATGGAATGACACTTGGCGGTGGTTGCGAGTTATCGCTCCATGCCGATAAGGTAGTGGCTGCCGCCGAAACTTATATCGGTTTGGTAGAATTTGGCGTTGGTGTTATTCCCGGTGGTGGCGGTTCTAAGGAAATGACACTGCGTGCTTCTGATTTATTCAGAAAAGATGATGTGGAATTAAATGTACTTCGGGAACACTTCCTTAATATTGGAATGGCCAAGGTTTCCACTTCAGCTCATGAAGCTTTCGACCTAAATATCCTTCAAAAAGGAAAAGATGTAGTGGTGGTAAACAATAACCGCTTGATAGCCGAAGCAAAAAAACATGCTTTGTTAATGGCAGAAGCTGGTTATACGCAACCACCCAAGCGAAAAGATATTAAAGTGCTCGGAAAACAGGCCTTGGGTATGTTCCTTGTTGGTACCGATTCCATGAATGCCGGGAATTATATTTCTGAACACGATATGAAAATTGCCAATAAATTGGCCTATGTAATGGCCGGGGGCGATTTATCTGAAGCCACGCAGGTTACAGAACAATATTTGTTGGATTTAGAACGCGAAGCCTTTTTATCACTTTGTACCGAACGAAAAACCCTGGAACGCATACAACACATGCTAAAAACAGGAAAACCGTTACGTAATTAAAGCCCCACCCAGTCTCCCCTAAGGGGAGGAGTAAAATAATAAAACAATGTATAATCTATAAAAATAACCCCATAATAATCCTCCCCCTCGGGGGAGTTAGAGGGGGCCTATTATGAAAACAGCATATATCGTAAAAGCATACAGAACAGCCGTTGGGAAAGCTCCCCGCGGGTTGTTCCGATTTAAAAGACCGGATGAACTAGCTGCCGAAACCATTCAGTACATGCTAAATGAAGTACCGCAACTAGACAAATTGCGCATAGACGACGTTATTGTGGGAAATGCCATGCCAGAGGCCGAACAAGGATTAAACGTAGGAAGGTTGATTTCGCTTATGGGACTTAAAATTGAAGATGTTCCGGGCGTAACCGTAAACCGTTATTGTGCTTCGGGACTTGAAACCATTGGTATTGCCACTGCCAAGATACAATCGGGAATGGCCGACTGCATCATCGCGGGTGGTGCCGAGAGCATGAGCTACATCCCTATGGGAGGATATAAACCCGTACCCGACTATCAACTGGCAAAAAACGGTCATGAAGATTATTATTGGGGCATGGGACTTACAGCCGAGGCCGTAGCCGAACAGTACAAAGTATCCCGCGAAGATCAAGATGAATTTGCTTACAATTCGCATCAAAAAGCATTAAAAGCAATCAAAGAAGGGCGCTTTAAAGACCAAGTTGTACCTATTAACATTGAGCAGGTATATGTAGACGGAAAAGGAAAAAAAGCTACCAAATCTTATACGGTCGATACAGATGAAGGCCCACGTAGCGATACTTCAATTGAAGTTTTGGGAAAACTCCGACCCGTATTTGCACAAGGAGGAAGCGTTACCGCAGGAAATTCATCTCAAATGAGCGACGGTGCCGCTTTTACATTGGTAATGAGCGAAAAAATGGTGAAAGAACTCAACCTGGAACCCATTGCACGACTGGTTTCCTATGCCGCAGTCGGAGTTCCACCGAGAATTATGGGCATCGGTCCCATAAAAGCCATTCCAAAGGCATTGGAGCAAGCAGGGATGAAATTAGATCAAATCGATTTGGTAGAACTTAACGAAGCTTTTGCTTCGCAATCGTTGGCTGTAATTAGGGAAACAGGATTAAATCCAGACATTGTAAACGTAAATGGTGGCGCTATTGCTTTAGGACATCCATTGGGATGCACGGGAGCAAAACTATCCGTTCAACTGTTTGACGAAATGCGGAAACGCAAAAACAAATATGGCATTGTTACCATGTGCGTCGGTACAGGACAAGGGGCCGCAGGGGTATACGAATTTTTGAATTAAATCCCCTCCTTAACAGGGAAAGTATTATAGAAAACTAAAGAATTACAAACCATAAAAATCCTATTGACTCCTCATAGGAAAAATCCTCCCCCTTGGGGGAGTTAGAGGGGGCTGATATGAAAAACATAACACGAGGTGGTCAGTTTTTGATAAAAGAAACAAAGGCTGAAGATATTTTTACACCGGAAGATTTAACCGAAGAGCAAAAAATGATGCGCGATTCTGTAAAAGAATTTGTAGATCGCGAAGTATGGCCTAATAAAAAACGCTTCGAGGAAAAGGATTATGCCTTTACCGAAGAAATAATGCGCAAGGCCGGAGAAATGGGACTTTTGGGAATTGCAGTCCCCGAAGAATACGACGGACTGGGAATGGGCTTTGTAACTACCATGTTGGTATGCGATTATATTTCGGGAGCAACCGGATCGCTCGCAACTGCTTTTGGCGCCCATACCGGAATTGGTACCATGCCCATTTTACTTTATGGAACAGAGGAACAAAAGAAAAAATATGTACCGAAATTGGCCACTGGCGAATGGTTCGGTGCCTATTGCTTGACAGAGCCGGGAGCCGGATCGGATGCCAACAGTGGAAAAACCAAAGCCGTCCTTTCTGAGGACGGAAAGCACTACCTTATAAGTGGGCAAAAAATGTGGATTTCCAATGCCGGTTTTGCAAATTTGTTCATTGTTTTTGCTCGTATAAAAGATGATAAATATATAACGGGTTTCATTGTTGAAAACGATTCTTCAAACGGAATCACTTTTGGCGAGGAAGAACACAAACTAGGAATCCACTCCTCCTCTACCCGCCAAGTTTTCTTTAGCGATACCAAAGTTCCTGTTGAAAATATGCTTTCAGAAAGGGGAAATGGATTTAAAATAGCCATGAATGCCTTAAACGTTGGCCGTATTAAACTGGCTGGGGCCTGCTTGGATGCACAACGAAGAGTAATAACCGAAGCTGTAAAATATGCCACCGACCGGGTTCAGTTTAAAACCCCCATTAGTCAATTTGGAGCCATAAAATCTAAAATTGCCGAAATGGCAACTGCGGCATATGTTGGAGAATCTGCCGTGTACCGGGCTGCAAAAGATATTGAAAACAGGATTGAAATCCGTCAATCGGAAGGAGATTCACACCAAGAAGCCGAATTAAAAGGTGTTGAAGAATATGCCATTGAATGTTCCATTTTAAAAGTGGCCGCTTCAGAAGATTGTCAAAATTGTACCGATGAAGGTATTCAAATTCTTGGCGGAATGGGCTTTTCGGCAGATACCCCAATGGAATCTGCATGGAGGGATGCCCGAATTTCAAGGATTTACGAAGGTACCAACGAAATTAACCGCATGCTTTCCGTAGGAATGTTGATTAAAAAAGCCATGAAAGGCCATGTTGACTTATTGGGACCTGCCATGGCCGTTAAAGATGAATTGATGGGAATCCCTGATTTTGATACTCCTGATTATTCTGAACTATTTGCCGAAGAAAAGGAAATTATCGGTAAGCTCAAAAAAGCATTTTTAATGATTGCCGGAGCCGGAGTACAAAAGTATGGTCCCGAACTGGAAGAACATCAACAGCTTTTAATGGCGGCTTCAGATATTCTAATTGAAATCTACATGGCCGAATCGGCTATTTTAAGAACCGAGAAAAATGCCAAACGTTTTGGCAAAGAAAACCAGAAAGAACAAATAGCCATGGCAAAGCTAAATCTGTTCCATGCCGTTGAAAAAATCAATTCAAAAGGAAAAGAAGGCATTGCTTCCTTTACCGAAGGCGATGAACAACGCATGATGTTGATGGGCTTAAAACGCTTTACAAAATATGCGAACCTGCCAAATATAGTGACGCTAAGGAATACAATAGCTGAAAAAGTATCGGCAGAAAATAAATATTGCTTCTAGGCAATATCATTTGAAATTTTAAGTTTTAGGATTTAGTTGTTTTAAAGGCGCCCCGAAAAATTTCGGGGCGTTTTATTTTTAATGGATTTATGCATACAAACTACAAGAAAATAGAAGTTGGGTAAACATCCTCTTGAAGAATATTGTAAAACCGGCTTCAAACCTTGTTATTTTACCTTAACTGAAAATTTGAAATGACATACCAATAATAATTTCAAAAAAGCTATAAACAATGCGTACCTTTGTACCATGGCATTATCAAACAACGATATTTTTAAGAAACTCCGTGTTGCGCACAAATTACGCGACGAAGATATAGTAAACATTTTGGCATTGGTAGACTTTAGAATAAGCAAAAGTGAATTGGGCGCTTTTTTTAGAAAAGAAGACCACCCGAAATATATGGAGTGTGGCGACCAGATTTTACGGAATTTTTTAAATGGGTTGATTATACATTTACGCGGACCAATGCCAGAGAAGAAAAAGAAATAACAGCCTCTCAAAAGCCTGTTACTTCTTTCTTGGCCGCATCAAATTCGGTTATTATATTTTTCACAATGGTAGCTACGGGTAAAATATCGTGAATTAGTCCGCTTATTTGCCCTATTTCCAATTCCCCCTCTTCCAAATCACCTTCAAACATTCCCTTTTTGGCACGTCCTTTCCCCAATAAAATTGCCAGTTCGTCTTTATTTGTTCCTTTAGCGTAAAGCGACTGTATGTCTTCAAAAAATTTATTTTTCAGCAACCGTACAGGGGCCAATTCCTTCAAGGTAAGTTTTGTGTCGCCTTCTTTAGCATTTACTACCATCTGTTTAAAATTAACATGCGAAGACGCCTCCTCGCTTGCTACAAACCTGCTCCCGACCTGAACGCCATCGGCACCAAGTACCATAGCGGCCAACATTCCCTTACCAGTTGCAATACCGCCTGCGGCAATTATCGGGATGGAAATTTTCTCTTTTACTATTGGAATTAATGCAAGCGTTGTGGTTTCGTCCCTTCCATTGTGTCCACCGGCCTCAAAACCTTCGGCCACAATGGCATCTACGCCTGCTTCTTGAGCCTTTAAGGCAAATTTGACGCTACTTACCACATGCACAACTGTAATTCCATACGACTTTAAATGAGAGGTCCATGTTTTTGGATTTCCCGCCGAGGTAAACACTATTTTTACACCTTCTCCTATAATGATTTCCATTACTTTATCGATATCTGGATATAACATGGGAACATTGACCCCAAAAGGTTTATTTGTGACCTTTTTACATTTTTGAATATGTTCCCGCAGTACTTCGGGGTACATAGAACCTGCACCAATAATCCCTAAAATACCTGCATTGGAAGCCGCCGAAGCCAAACGCCACCCACTTGCCCATACCATTCCGGCCTGAACAATGGGGTATTTTATATTAAATAACTCGGAAATCCTGTTTTGCATATCCAAAGATAGAAAAGTTTTGTTTTTAGATGGAAAAAGGGACCAGAGAAAAGCGATTAGAGGTTAAAGAAATTGTTAATTGTTATTAGGCTAGCCACTGGTGCCAGCATAGCTACGTAATAGCACAACAACCATAAACTCTGAACTTGAAATTAACTAATAACCCCTGATCCAATTAATTCTTCACCAAGATAAAATGCTACAAACTGGCCTTCGGTGATGGCACTTTGAGCTTGTTCAAAATCTACATACAGTCCGCTATCAACTTTATAAAGCGTTGCTTTTTGTAAGGGTTGCCTGTAACGTATACGTGCCATTACTTCGATGGTGTCATCTACCTTTAAAGCTAGGTCCTCACGCACCCAATGCAATTCGTCGTTGGTAACAAACAAGGCTTTTCTATACAATCCGGGGTGATTTTTCCCTTGCCCCGTATAAATTACATTTTCATCTACATCGGTTTCAATAACAAACAAAGGTTCGGGCGTTCCCCCAACTGCCAATCCTTTGCGTTGCCCTTTGGTAAAATAATGTGCCCCTTGGTGCTTGCCAACTACTTTTCCATCGGCAGTGCTGTAATTAACCTTTTGCGCATTAAATTCCAATTCTTCTTTTTTTGAGTGAAAAGCGGGAACAATACGCTTTTCCAATACCTTTTCGGGAGCAACCTCGATAATTTGTCCTTCTTTCGGCTTTAATTTTTGCTGAAGAAAATCGGGCAATCGTACTTTCCCGATAAAGCAAAGTCCTTGCGAATCTTTCTTTTCTGCGGTAATTAAATTGTTTTCAGAAGCTATTTTACGTACTTCCGGTTTGGTAAGTTCCCCTATGGGAAATAATGTCCTGCTCAATTGTTCTTGAGAAAGCTGGCACAAAAAATAAGACTGGTCCTTATTAGGGTCTACCCCCGCCAAAAGCCTATGTACTGGTTTTCCATTTATTTCAACAGTCTCTTTTCGGCAATAATGCCCCGTTGCCACATAATCGGCACCTAGGTCAAGGGCAATTTTTAAAAAAACATCAAATTTAATTTCACGGTTACATAGTACGTCAGGGTTTGGTGTCCGCCCTCTTTCATATTCATTAAACATATAATCAACAATACGTTCTTTGTACTGTTCGCTTAAGTCTACAGTTTGAAAAGGTATGCCCAATTTTTCGGCGACCATCAATGCATCATTGCTATCTTCCAGCCAAGGACATTCATTGGAAATGGTCACGGAATCATCATGCCAGTTTTTCATGAACAATCCAATTACTTCATATCCTTGTTCTTTTAACAGGTATGCCGTAACACTGGAATCTACTCCCCCCGATAAGCCTACAATAACTCGCTTCATGATAATTAATTGAAATCTTATGCAAAATTACAAAATTCGTTGGATAGCTTTGTCGGATATGCATGGAAGTACTTTCAAAAATAGTGAGATTACAACATTCATTTTGTATATTCTTAAAATGAATTAATAAAAACTATATATTTACTGCACCAAATTTTACAAATCATGAATAAACAAAACCTACCATTAAAAGCAATTATGCTTTTGCTAATCTTTTCATGCTCATTAATTGCATGTAGCAATTCTTCTTCAGAAGATAACCCGGAAACAGAACTTCCGGAAGAATCTGTTAGCCTGTATACTTATTTAAAAAACGATTCCGATTACAGTATTCTAGTGGAAGCCATCAACCAGATAGGGTACCAAGATGCCCTGAATGTAGACGGAGCTGGTTCGTATACTTTTTTTGCCCCGAACAACGAGGCTTTTACCGAATATTTGGAAGCTAATAAGATTAACAGCGTAATTAATATCCCAACCAATACGTTAACGCAAATTATTTTAAACCATATGCTTCTTGGCAAGGAAAAAATGATTAATGCTATTGCTGAAGGCTACAACAAAACCCAGGCGAAGGAATTTTCGTCTCAAGCCAACATAGACTTGTTTGTATCCAAACCCAATGATGCATTTATAATTAATGATGGCATATTGGTTACCAAAGCAGATATTGAAATTACAAATGGGGTTATCCATGAGGTTGATGCTGTAATAAAACCAAATACCTTGGCTACCTTTATAAAAGTAGACCCGGCATTTACCAATCTCTATGATGCTTCTCAAGCAATAAATAGCGATATTTATACCAAGTTAAACGATCCAACTGCCGATTTAACTCTATTTGTACCCAATGAAGCCGCTTTTTTGGCCATGGGTACCATTACGGTGGAAAAGCTTGAAGAAACCGTAAAATACCATGTGTTGGACGGAAATGTTTTTTCTGCAACCAAATTTCAAGACAATGGAGAACTTAAAACTTGGCAAGGCACAAATATTACCACAAATACCGGTAGCAACGTTACCATAACCGATAATATAGGCGGTAAAGCAACAATGGCCAAAACCGATTATGTGGCCTGGAACGGGATTGCCCATGTAATAGACAAGGTTCTGGAATACGAATAATATTAAACAATTCACTAAACAAAAAGCGGCAAAACTGTATACAGTTTGCCGCTTTTTGTTGCATTATATATAATATATTTATTTCTTTTTCTGAGATTCTGCCTGCTCCATCATTTCCCTCATCTTCCTCTGGAAACGACTTTCTTTTTTAGGCTTTTTCTTATTCTCCTGAATTTTTTCATGGATTTTTTCATCATCAATAATATATTTCTTAATCACGAGCATTATCACAATGGTAATCAAGTTTGAAATAAAATAGTACAAACTCAACCCACTGGCATAATTGTTAAAGAAGAACAACATCATTACGGGAGAAATGTATATCATTACTTTCATAATGCTTCCCATATCGGGCATTCCTTCCTGGGCTGGCTGTTGCATGGCCTGTTGTTGCCCGGTTGTCATTTTCATATAGAAAAATATGGCAATAGAGGCCAAAATCGGGAACAAACTAACATGGTCTCCGTAGAACGGAATACTGAACCCTTCCGGGAACTTGTATATAATATCGTATGATGAAAGGTCGTTTGCCCAAAGAAACGATTTTTGCCGCAACATAATAGCTGTTGGAAAAAACATAAACAACGCATAGAAAACAGGAATTTGCAGAAGCCCCGGTATACAACCGCTCATTGGGCTCACTCCTGCCTTGCTGTAAAGTTTCATGGTTTCCTGTTGGCGCTTCATTGGATTGTCTTTGTACTTCTGCGCAATTTCATTCACCTCAGGCTTAATAACCTTCATCTTGGCCTGCGATAAATACGACTTGTATGTTACCGGAGACAACGCCAACCTTACAATAATGGTCATTATAATAATGGCAATACCATAAGGAAATACCGAACTCAGGAAGTCGTACAAAGGCGTAAACACATGTTTATTGATAAAACCGAAAATCCCCCAACCAAAAGGAATGGAATCTGATAGGTTTAAATCTTTATATTGCTTAAAAATCCTTGCGTCCGTGGGTCCGTAATACCAATGTAAATTATAATTTAATTCCCCTCCCTTTAATTCCAAAGGTGTTGAAGTGGTATAAAGTTTTACATATTTTTCTTCAGGGCTTTCATCTTCAAATAATTGTTCTGAAGTAAACGAAGCATCAGAAAAGGCATTGGGATTAACCAGGATAGAACTAAAAAAGTGTTGCCTGTATGAAATCCAACTGATATTTTTCTCGCTTTCATCGTCTTCTCCTCCCGGTGATAATTTTCCGGTATCACCATCGTGTTCGTATGTCAAGCGAGTATATCGGTTTTCGTACTTAATGCTTCGGCTATGGCGTATTCCTTTTAGTTTCCAATCAAGGGTTATTGGCTGCGAACTGTTAATCACCCCGTTTAATCCTTGCGAGCGGATGGTAAAATCTACCAGATATTCATTTGGTTTTAACTCGTAACGGTATTCAAGGTACTTATTGCTACCGGTCTTCAACTTCATGGAAAGTACTTGATTCTCTCCATTTTTTGTCAAAGTAGGTTCAAAATATAAATCTTGGGTATTTAATGTCCTGTTATCGTTAGTATTAAAATTTAGGTTGAAGGATGCATTTCCGTCTTTAATTAAATACACGGGAATGGAATCGAACGTTTTATAATTCTTTAAAACAGCTTCTACAATCTGCCCCCCTTTGTTGCTTATTTTAAAACGGACCAATTCATTCTCGAAAGTAGTAGAATTATCGGTAGCCGATGGCAATGAAGCAGAATAGGCAAAAGCTCCCAAGGTACTTTTATATTGAGAAAGAGCGGTAGAATCTTTTAAATCAACAGCAGGGACCTGTTCTATCATTGCCGCGTTTTTTTCTGTTTCTTTTGCTTTTTCAACCTGTTCCTGTTTGGCCTTTTCAGCTTGTATTTCTTCTTCGGTAGGCTGGTTATTGTACATTACCCAAATTAAAATTACGCCTATAAGCACAAATCCAAGTATGGAGTTAATGTCAAATTTCTTTTGTTCCATTTAGTTATTATTAAAATAAGTTGCTTTTAAAAGAAGGGCAACTTCCATGATGCCATAAAACATACAAAGATGTGCCCAAATCTTCCTTTCATGCCAAACTGGCATTATTTGTTCTTTTTATATTGAAGTGCAGATTTTACAAACGCTACAAATAAAGGGTGCGGATTGGCAACCGTACTTTTATACTCCGGATGGTATTGAACCCCAACAAACCAAGGATGCGAAGGTAGTTCTACTATTTCTACCAAACCTGTTTCTGGGTTTAAACCTGTAGCTTTTAGTCCTGCGGCTTCTATTTGCCCCTTAAATTTATCGTTAAATTCGTAACGGTGTCTATGGCGTTCTGATATTTTGTTTGCGCCATATACTTTTGCCACCAAACTGTTTGCTTGCACATTACAGTCCCAAGCTCCCAAACGCATTGTTCCGCCCATATGGGTAATATCCTTTTGCTCTTCCATAAGGTCTATTACCGGGTTGGGGGTATTTGGGTTCATTTCGGTAGAATTTGCGTCTTTTATATTTAAAACATTGCGCGCAAACTCTATTACTGCCATTTGCATGCCTAAACAGATTCCTAAAAACGGGATATTGTTCTCTCGAACATATTGAATTGCTTCAATTTTTCCTTCTATGCCCCTTTCTCCAAAACCGGGAGCTACCAAAACCCCGTCCAGTTTTGCTATTTTATTTTTTAATACATGCTGTGTAATATGCTCGGAATGGATGTATTCAACATTTACTTTTACTTCGTTTTCGGCCCCGGCATGGATAAATGCCTCTAAAATAGATTTATAACTATCCTGAAGCTCTACATATTTACCCACTAGACCGATATGCACTTCATCCTTGGGGTTTTTATGGCGGTCCAGAAATTGGTTCCAACGCATTAAATCGGGAGCAGCTTTTTCTGCTAAAGCCAATTTTTTAAGCACAACCGTGTCCAAACCTTCGTGCAACATCATGTTGGGCACATCGTATATGGTTGAAGCGTCTATGGATTGTATTACGGCCTCACGTTTTACGTTACAGAACAGTGCCAATTTTTCCCGCAGATCGTCTGAAAGTTCATGCTCTGTCCTACAAACCAATATATCGGCCTTGATTCCGCTTTCCATTAATGTTTTTACGGAGTGTTGTGTAGGTTTTGTTTTTAATTCGCCTGCGGCCGATAAATAAGGAACAAGCGTTAAATGGATAACAATCCCGTTATTATCGCCCAATTCCCACATTAACTGTCTAACAGCTTCAATATATGGCAACGATTCTATATCGCCCACGGTACCACCTATTTCGGTAATAACAATGTCGTATTCGCCATTTTTTCCGAGTAGTTGAATGCGTTCTTTTATTTCGTTGGTAATATGCGGCACCACCTGCACCGTTTTTCCTAGAAATTCTCCTTTTCTTTCCTTTTCAATTACGCTTTGATAAATTCTACCGGTGGTAACATTGTTGGCCTGAGAGGTGTTTACGTTTAAAAAACGCTCGTAATGCCCCAGATCCAAATCGGTTTCTGCGCCATCGTCGGTAACATAACATTCGCCGTGTTCGTATGGGTTTAGCGTTCCCGGGTCTACATTAATGTATGGGTCGAGTTTTTGAATTGTAGTTTTATATCCTCTAGCCTGTAAAAGCTTTGCCAATGATGCTGCTATAATTCCTTTTCCCAATGAAGAAGTTACACCACCCGTAACAAAAATGTATTTGGTATCTGCCATTTATCTTTACTTAATTGATTTTTGCCTGCATATAAACAGGTTGTTGAAATAACGCGGCAAAAATACAAATAAGAATTAAAAAAACGGTTTTCTCCTCTTTTGATTTTATGAAAATAGCTGTGAAAAATAGGGGCTGTGAAAAATTTTGTTACGTCCTTATCTTTCGTATCAAACCTTCGAGTCCGCTAATTTTAATTTCGTGCATGGCCTCTAACTGTTGCCCCAATTCCCCCTTTGGAAAGCCTTTTTGCTTGAACCATACATAATATGCTTCTGGGATATCTACCAAATAGCGGTCTTTATATTTCCCGAACGGCATTTTTGCGTGTGCCAATTTTAATAAAAACGCTTTGTTTGGCTCGATATTCATTGGATCTTTTTGGGTTTGGGTTTGTTAATGGTTTTTTAAAAATTTAAGCTTAGTTATTTTGTTGAACCTATACTTCCTGTAAGGTTTTAACAACCTTGTAGGTATGCTTGCATTGTTTTAATATGATTAATTAAGAAGGTTTACGCTTTTTTGCATTAGGGATTGAGCGGCGTGTTTAAGCTCCCCAGACAATGGAATATCTGGGAGCGAGTAGCGAAAGCCCGACCAAGTTTTTTTTCAAAACTTGGGAATGCCCAAATTAATTATTTCCAGTTAAATGTTATAACTTTTTCTATATCGGGGTGCAAACTATGGTGCACTGGGCAGGTATTTGCAGTTTTTTCCAGTATTTTCCTGCTTTTTTCGTCTACATGAACCGGGATATCGAAAACGACTCCTATTTTTGATATCCGACGCGGGTCGGCGGCCATTGTTTTGGTTACCGTTGCGGTGGTTTCGGTTAGCTCTACGTCCATATCACGGGCTTTTATGCCCATGACCGTGAGCATGCAACTGGCCAGGGCCGTTGCCACGGTATCGGTGGGGGAAAAAGCTTCGCCTTTCCCATTGTTATCGGTCGGGGCATCGGTTATAAAGGAGTTGCTGCTTTTTAGGTGAACACATTTAGTTCGAAGTGCTCCCAAGTATGTTACTATCGAGGTTGGCATTGTTTTTTACTTCTTTAATTTCTAGGTTATCGTATTGAACTATGTAGAGTGCTTGATTGTAATAACCGCCGGTGGCTTCTTTTATATAATCGAATTTGTTCTCGATATATTCGGTTTCGCTTACCCGCGACGCTACATAATCCAGGTTTTTATTGTAGCCCAGCCTTAAAATTACGTCCATTGTTAAATCGAATCCTCTTGTGGCATATCTGTTGGGCGTTGTTCCGTATTTTGTTTCGTACTTTTTGCTGAAAGCCGAATTTACATCGGACATTTTATCGATTGTAGGGTAATGAAAGTGCAAGTTGGACAAATGCATATTGGATATGTTGTCACTATCGTAGGCACTTCCTTTCAATGTGGTAAGCATGGTAATGTTGTGCTCTTCTGTTTTTGCTGAATTGAGCACTCCGGTTATATTGGTCAATAACGGGATGCTGTTTGTTTCTACAATGGTCCAGTTTTCTTTTTCTGCTGATAAAAACGGATTGATTTCGTCCAGTCTGATAAATTTATCGTCTATTGGGGTTATTACCTTTGCACCGGGAAATATAGTTTGCAACTGGGTTTTTACAGCGGCACTTTTTTTATCTGAAATAATGATGATGTTTTTATCCGCTCCGTTTTCTGTTAAGAATTGAAGCATTTTCTTACGCAACAATTCATCGGGCGGCAAGGTTTGGTACACATTGTTGTACAGGTTTATCCCTTTGTTGGAAAAGGGGGCAAAAATAGGTGTATTGCTGGCCCTTACATAATTGGAAACCCTGTTGAAGGTTTGTGGTAATATGGGGCCAATAATTGCATTGCTGCCCAACAGTTTCCCACTTGAAGCTATTTGCGACACAGTACTTTCGTTGGCACCGCTGTCGAATACTTTTAAATCTACCGACAAGCCTATTTGCTTTGCCGAATCCAGCGCCATTAAAGCCCCGGTATAAAAATCAAGGGAAACGCTTAACAGCTTATCTTTTTTTATTTTTTCTTTGTTGGTGTTCAGGTCCTCAAAGTTCAACTCGTCCAACTTAAAAGGGAGTATCATGGCTATTTTTGATGGCTGATCGTAATGCAGGCTATCCAACAATGAGAATTTTTCGACCAACTGACCATTGTTTACCGTTAAATCGCCCATTTTGTCTTTTGGTAACTTGAGCACCATTCCTGCCTTTAAACCATCCTCCTTTACTTCTGGGTTAAGGGCTTCGATTTCTTCTTGGGTAATGCCCAATTTAACTTTTAGCCTGTAAAATCCTTCTTTTGGCAATACGGTATAATAATTATACGCATCTGTTTCAATAGGTTTTTTATCGTTTCCGGCCACAAACGGTACCCAAAGCGTGGCGCCTTCTTTTAGTACTTCAGGCATGCCCGGATTAAGGGCCTTAAGGGAATCTACGGTAATACCGTGCTCGTAAGCAATGCGCCAAGGCCCCTCCTTGGGTGCCACTTTGTATGCAATAAGCCCCTCTTTTACCATTGGCATTGAAGGATTGGTCGTAGTTTTAAAAACGGGAATTTTTATTACTTCATTTTTTTTGAGCTGCCTGCTATAGAGTTCTTTGTTGTAACGTTTTATATCGTCTACCGTAACATTGTATTCTTTTGAAATGGCATATAAAGTTTCTTTACGGCTTACCTTGTGCTCTACAAAACGTTCTACTTCGCCTGTTTGGACTTGTGTGCCTTCCCATTGTCCCTGCGTATCTTTTTTTTCTGAAATAGGGATTACTACAATTGTGTTTGCCTTTACACCGTTTTTTACTTCGGGGTTTAACTTTATAATGGCATAGGGCGTAACTTGGTATTGTTTGGCTATGCTCTCTAATGTTTCCCCTTGTTTAACAGCATGTGTTTCGAATTTTTGTGCATGTAGGGTTGCACAAAAAAGAAATGCTAGTATAAAAAAGACTTTACAATTGTTCATAAGGTTTATTTTGGTTTTTCAGATTTTAGGCCAGGATTAAATTTTTCTTGTAACTACCGTGACTGCAAAAAAAAATTAGACTTCCACGACTTCAGGTTTAAAAAATTTAATCCCGGTATTTCTAAAATCATACATTGTATTCTCTATCGCTACTCCCACTCGATGGTTGCCGGTGGTTTTGAGCTTATATCGTACACTACTCTATTAACGCCCTTAACTTTATTTATTATATCGTTAGAGGTTTTTTGTAGAAATTCATAAGGCAGATTTACCCAATCGGCCGTCATTCCATCGGTACTTTCTACTGCACGTAAAGCTACACATTTTTCGTAAGTTCGCTCGTCTCCCATAACACCAACCGAATTTACGGGCAATAAAATGGCTCCTGCCTGCCATACTTTATCGTATAGTCCCCATTGTTTGAGTCCGTTAATAAATATAGCATCTACTTCTTGCAAAATACGAACTTTTTCGGCAGTAATGTCGCCCAAAATCCTGATTGCCAATCCCGGCCCGGGAAACGGGTGTCTTCCTAACAAATCGGGGTTAATACCCATGGATGCTCCAACGCGCCTTACCTCATCTTTAAACAGCATTTTTAATGGTTCGACTACTTTTAGTTTCATAAAATCGGGCAGGCCACCTACATTGTGGTGACTTTTAATGGTGGCAGATGGGCCGTTTACAGAGATGGATTCTATTACATCTGGGTAAATTGTTCCCTGCCCCAACCATTTTACATCGTTGATCTCGTGCGCTTCATCATCAAAAACTTCTATAAATACCCTGCCTATGGCTTTTCTTTTAAGTTCTGGGTCGTCTATCCCTGCAAGCGCGTCCAAAAAGCGTGCCGAAGAATCTACTCCTTTTACGTTAAGTCCCATTCCTTCGTATTGTTTTAGCACACTTTCAAACTCATCTTTACGCAACAAACCGTTATTTACAAAAATACAGTACAGGTTATCGCCTATTGCCTTATTGAGCAGTACTGCGGCTACAGTAGAATCTACACCACCAGAAAGCCCTAGCACTACCCGGTCGTTCCCTAATTTTTCTTTTAGCTCGGCAACGGTCATGTCTACAAAATTATCGGGCGTCCATGTTTGGTCTACCCCGGCTATTTTAACCAAAAAATTCTCCAACAACTGTTTTCCGTCAGTTGAATGATATACCTCTGGGTGAAATTGAATAGCATAAGTGGTTTCGCCTTCAATTTTATAGGAAGCATTTTCCACATCGCTCGTACTAGCCAATTTAACTGCTCCCGTGGGCAACTTCTTAATGGTGTCGCTATGGCTCATCCATACTTGGCTCCCTATTTGTATATTATCAAAAAAAGCTTCGTTCTCTGCAATAAAAGAAAGGTTTGCCCTTCCGTATTCTCGCGTATTGGACGGGGCTACTTCACCTCCGCCAAAATGGGCCAAATACTGTGCCCCGTAACATACGGCAAGTATAGGCACTTTTCCCCTAATCTGCGACAAATCGGGATGGGGTGCATCTTCGCCTCTTACAGAAAATGGGCTTCCGGAAAGTATTACGGCTTTATATGTGCTTAAATCTCCTGGTAAATTGTTATATGGATAAATTTCGCAGAAAATATTGAGTTCCCTAACGCGTCTTGCGATTAACTGGGTATACTGCGAACCAAAATCTAAAATGAGTACGTTGTTTTGCATGCGCAAAAATACTATTTAATAAGAAAATGAAAAGGGTTCAAAGAAGTATTTTTTAAACAGTACAAACCAAAATGGTTGATAACTATTGCTGAATGGTTATTTGTGAAGATATTTCATAAAAATAGAGGTTGTCCTTTGCATAACCAAATTCCATAATACTATCTATTAGTTCCAATCCTTCTACCTTTTGCTTGGTCACAAAAACAGTATTCAATGAGTCCAAGGCATTTTTTGGCAATGTAAAATCATCGGCACAAAAAATGGTTTTCCCGGGCTTTTTGTACAAAACGCTCCCTGCATAAACAATATCGGGAAGCTGCCATGCCTTTTCAGGATGGTTTCTTTCTAGTTTATCTATTACCGGAGTAAAAGAATGATGCACTACGGAGTCTATGCCCAGTAAACTTTCGAAAGGGGTACGCAATACCTGAACAAGTATTACAAAAACAAACAACCGCATTCCCCATCGTTGCCATGAGGTTTTATTTTTTGGCACAAAAACCTTTAATAACAATATGGAAAACGGCAAATACAACGGCAATAACCAACGCTCTGAAATCCTTCCGGAATTAACAATGGTAAAAATAAGCAATACTACCACTGTTTGAATAATCAACATTTTTACCAGCCAGTTTATCTTTGTTTTGGTTAGCTTTACCTGTTTGGTAAAAAACATTACAGCCATTATTATTAAAAATGGCAAAATTAAATTCAAAAAACTCTTAACAAACGCCAAAATAGGTGTTATTATCCATATGCCGCCATCTAGATTGGCTTTCGACTTACGCTCCATACTTTGATGAAACGTATCCTGATATTCTAAATGTGTAAATAACCAATATACATGCGGACTAATTAAAAACAAACAGGCAATTAGGCTAATCCATATTTTTTTGTCCAGAAACACTTTCTTGGCTTCTTTATCAAAAAACGGAATCAGGATAAAAGTTGGCAACAGCATTAAAAAATTATACTTTGCCAAGAGACCGAATGCAATTATTGCCCCAAACATGAGGTAGTTTTTCCAGGACTTATTTACCAGAAGCCTTGAGAAAACAAAATAAAGCGATACCGATAAAAAACACATAAAAGAAGTATGAGACAATCTTCTAAAGGTAAAATCGATAAAAACAGGGATGAGCACCAAGAGCCACAACGCTATTTCTGCAAGTCTTTCTTCTTTATAAAAATCTTTTGCCAAACGGTACATCATTAACAACGTGCCGGTAAACCAAAGGGCGCGAACTCCGGCAAAGGAAACCCTGTTTACGCCAATTATTTTGTTGACCAATATTTGAATCCACGTATACAAAGGCGGCTGGTCGTTGTACCCCAACCGGAACCATTGCGAATAATATGCCTGTTCGGCATCTTCCCATTCGGGAGCAACTTTTAAAAAAGATATAAAAACAATGGCCACAAAAACAAACAATGCCGCATAAAGGACATTTTTGGGTATTGGTATTTTAAAAAAACTCACTTCACTATAAATTATGAAACAAATGTAGCTTAATTTGAGTAAAAATACGTAACCGAAAAAGCCATCGCTTTATATTATTTTGAATATTATGCAGACAAACAGCTATTGGCATAAAAAAGATGCCAGAAAAGTATACAATATCTCTGTCACACGAAGCCTGATGGAGTGTAATTTACTGAAGTCAAGAAAGTCTTCGACAAGCTCAAACTGACATTTAGTACTGAAAAAAACTTTTAGACTTTTTTAAGTACTTGATATATTTATTTTTGTCTATCCTTTTACTTTTTCTGATGGGACCGTACCGTATTTATCAATTAAATAAACCAAAGCGGTCATTGTTGCGGCACCCAGCTCCAGTTCGCGTTTGTTTACGTGCTCAAAAGTATCGTTTGCCGCATGATGGTGATCGAAATAACGTTGAGAATCGGGCCTCAATCCAGCCAATACGGTTCCGTTTCCTTTTAAGGGTCCTACATCGGCACCGCTGCCCCCTTTTTCAAAATAATGAATTAAATACGGTTTAAACAGTGGCTCCCATGAAGTAATTTGCTTAAAATTGGCATCATCGCAATCAAAAGAAAAGCCCCTTGGCGTAAATCCGCCAGCATCGCTTTCTAGGGCAAACACGTGATTTTCTTCTTTCTCTTTGGCAACTTCGGCATATTTGGTAGCCCCGCGCAAGCCATTTTCTTCATTCATAAACAAAACCGCACGGATTGTCCTTTTGGGCTTGTAGCCCGTTTCTTTTAGCAAGCGCAATACCTCCATACTTTGTACGCAACCTGCTCCATCGTCGTGAGAGCCATCGCCTAAATCCCATGAATCCAAATGCCCGCCTACCGTAATTATTTCATTGGGGTATGTACTTCCCTTGATTTCACCGATAACGTTGAACGACTGTGCATCGGGGAAAACCTTGCAAGTTTGCCTAAAATAAAACTTTATGTCTTTGTTCAATGCCAAAACACTGCTTAAAAGCTCTGCGCCATTGGTACTAATTGCCGCGGCCGGGATACGTTTGGATGCGGGTGTGTCTCCATAGCTCATGCTGCCCGTATGCGGATAGTCGTCCAAGCGCAGGTTCATGGAACGCACAATAACGCCAACGGCCCCATATTTGGCGGCTTCGGCTGCACCCGAATAACGCTGGTCCACACATCCGCCGTAGGCTTCAAATGTTTGTATCAAATCGGCCTGCATCGGGCGGTTGTAGAATACTATTTTGCCCTTTATTTTTTCTTCTCCTAACTTTTCAAGGTCTTCCAGCCCCTGCACTTCTATAACATTTCCCTTTAATCCTCCCGATGGTGTTGCAACCGAACCTCCCAGGGCACAAATATCAATATTATTTGTATCGCCGGGGCTGTATTCTATATAAGCAAATTCTTTGATCCCGCGGGTCCATTTTGGCACCATGACCGGTTGTAGCCATACACGGTCGAGCCCTAAAGAATCTAACTGGGCCTTGGTATATTCTACGGCGCGCTCTGCATTAAAAGAACCCGATAAGCGACCGCCAATTTGATTGGACAAGTAATCCAGCCATGCGTAACTCTTGCCATTGGTTAAAGATTGTGTGTATATTTTTTTTAACTGTACTTCGTCTTCATTTTGGGCCATTGCCAGTACAGGAAGCAATAAAAGCATTGAAAATAATACGCTTTTTTTAATCATTGTTGGTCTATTCATTGTTTAATTGTTCTTTATAAGTATCCAGTTTTGCCTTTACTTCTTCATCAAGTTGAGGGTATTTTATATCTTTTAAATCTTTCAGCTCATCATACATAATATCGGCCACTATGGTCCTGGCCGCTTTTTTGTTATCGGCAGGGATAACATACCAAGGGGCATCTTTTGTCGATGTAACATTTATGGCTTCTTGGTAATATTGTTGGTACTGGTCCCACAGGGCACGCTCTTTTAAATCGTCTGGAGAGAATTTCCAGTTCTTTTCTTGCAGGCGCAACCTTCTAAGGAGCCTGTTTTTTTGTTCGTTCTTGGACAAATGAAGGAAAAATTTAAAAATAATGGTACCATTTTGTACTAAATGTTTCTCAAAATTTTTAATCTGCTCAAAACGTTGGTGCCAAAAAGCATCGGTAATATCGTCTATGGTATCTATCCCGGGAATATTTTCGCCTAAAATAAATTCGGGGTGCACGCGTGTTACCAAAACATTTTCGTAATGTGTCCGGTTAAAAACGCCAAATTTACCCCGGGCGGGCAAGGCAATGTAATGCCTCCACAAATAATCGTGCTGTCTCTCAAGGGTCGTTGGTGTTTTAAAACTGTGCACCACAACGCCCCGCGAGTTAAAATCCTTGAATACTTCGCGGATAAGGCTATCTTTCCCGGCAGTATCTATTCCCTGAAAACAAACAAGCACACTGTATTTACCATGTGCATACAATACATCCTGGAGCTCCCCTATCTTTTTTCTAATATGTTTTAGCCTATCTTTCAACGCATCGTCTGTAGCATTTAAATTATTGAGCGTTGGCACTTCCTGTAACCGGACGGGTGCATCTATCCTGTAGTGAGAGGTTTTAATTTTGTCCATTTTATTTTC
Source organism: Galbibacter pacificus (assembly GCF_029603165.1). Classification (GTDB taxonomy): domain Bacteria; phylum Bacteroidota; class Bacteroidia; order Flavobacteriales; family Flavobacteriaceae; genus Galbibacter; species Galbibacter pacificus. The sequence goes on along the minus strand of NZ_JAQSVC010000001.1, from coordinate 885,751 downwards.
CTTTAAATTAATTGGCCCATACCACATATAGCGATAAGTTTACCACAAAGTTTTTTAAAAATACAATTAATATTGTAATATTGCTTTGCCCAAATTTATGAACCTAAATAATCTATGCTATGAAGAACCTTACTTTATTCTTCCTATTTGTATTAACAACCAATTATGCGGTTTCCCAATGTACATCGGCCTATTCGCAGGCAAGTTATGCGTTGGCCCATACCAAAAAATCGTTGAGCTCAGATAATTTCGACCACCAAAAATATTATGCCGGTCGCGCCATAGAAGCCCTGGAAAAAACCAAGTCCTTGGTAGAAAGCTGTGGGTGCAGTGAAGCAACCAGCCCCGTACTGGACGCACTGGACAACTTAAAGCTGGCCGAAGACCCTGCCGATTGGGAAGCTGGCCGTTTCTATGCCAAGCACGGTTATGAATACCTGCAAACCCTGATGACCAAACTGGATTTATGTACCAGCAATGCAGCCACCGTTAATTACGAAGTAGAAGCAACCACGGCACCCACCGTTAGCGCCACAAATACTTCGGGACCCTCGGCAGGCGAAGGGAGCTTACAGGCACAGCAACAAGAGCTGGAAGCCGAAAAACAACGTTTACTGGAACAACAGCGCCTATTGGAAGAAAAAATAGCCAAGCAAAAGCAATTGGCCGAACAGGCCAGAGTTAACAGGCAATTGGAGCTCGAAGAGCAAATAAAACTAAAGCACATGGCCGAACAGGTCCTTTTTGATATTGAAAAAAATTACCAGGAACTGGCCCGCGCCCTAAATTGCCAAGAAGCTACAGCAGTTTTAAAAGGTGGTTATTCCAGGGAAGACGATGTTTTAAACGATGAAACCCTGGAGCAAACCCGTGCTTATTACCTAAACCTAACAGCGGCTACCCAACAAAAGGTTTTGGAAGCATTGAAAAAATGCACCAAATAAGGAAGCGGTATTCCAAATTAGTATATTTTGATTTTTTTATGTTGGTGGACGTATCCCGTAGGGTTCCAAATATGTCCAGATACGTTGGTGGACGTATCCAACGGGGTTCCGAACGTGTCTAGAGTAGTATTTTTAACCCAAAAAGGACTAAAAAGTACTGTTGTGATGTTATGTTGTTACGTAGCTATGTCGTTGTTCATTGGTAGTTACTCATTGTTCGCATTGGTTGACCTCTTGAGTTCAGTATTGAGGGTTGAGAGGCCAGAGTTGAGAGGTTCAAAGTTTATCTAACAACAATCAAGAAGTATAGGTTAAAAGGCCATCATCTCACATTTTTATTAACTTGTGCAACAGGAACAATGTATATAGCTTATTACGGCTAAACCCCTATTAAGGAACTCATTACAATTTGCTATCTTCGTGTTACGGTGAAAATCCTCGCGGATTTCCCGAAAAAAGCCATACATAAAACCTTGGCCATAATTTTAAAAACCTATGAGAATGACATATACATACATCGGTCTTTTCATTTTTTTGTTTTCGTGCACCACTAATAATGGGCCTGTTTATACAAAGTTACAGCCAAACATCTATGAGATAAACAACCAATACTTCTACAGCGAAAAAGTACACACGTATTTAATCGAATTAGATGATAAAGTCTTGCTTTTTGACATCCCGACTTATTCCGATGAAATTAAAGAATTCATCACATCTTTCAAAAAACCTGCATTTGCAATACTATCACACGGGTCGTGCGGAATTTCAGACGGAACAAAATGGCAAAAAGAAATCGGACTTAAAGTGTATGCTCACGAAGCAGACACAAATCATCCTTGGTTAAGAATGAAACCTGATGTTTTCTTTACAGAAATGCCCAAATTAGGAGAAAACATCGAAGTTATTTACACGCCAGGCCATAGTTCGGGAGCAGTATGTGTATTGGATAAATCATCAAAATCATTATTCTCTGGAGATACTTTCTATGGAGACAAAAATGGTAAAATCAGGGATTTCAGTAAAGAAAATCCTGCTGATTATGAAAATCCTTCGGACAGAATAGAGAGTTGCAAAAAACTGTTGGACTATGATTTTGAAAACGTTTACCCATTTCATTATAAAATAATCGAAGGAAATGGAGGAGAAAAATTAGCAAAATATTTGAATGAAAATTAAAAAACTGCCGCCAATAGCTTATATAGTTTATTGCAGCTGAATCCCGATATGTTATTTAATTTATACCGTGGTTATTTGCTGGCAAAAAGTTTAACATCGTCTTCGGTAACTTCTTTTCCGCCTAAAATAATAAGCCTTTCCACTACATTGCGGAGTTCGCGTACATTGCCTGTCCAATTGTATTCCTGAAGGAGTTTTATAGCTTTGTCTGTAAATTTTTTAACGGCATTCCCCTGTTCTGAGGCTATTTTTTTTGCAAAATGACCTATAAGTATCGGGATATCATCGCGCCGGTCGTTTAAGGCAGGTACATCTATTAAAATAACCGCCAAACGGTGGTACAGGTCCTCCCTGAACTTCCCTTCTTCTATTTCCTTTTTAAGGTCTTTATTGGTAGCGGCCACCACGCGCACGTCTACTTTTATGTCCTTATCGCTACCAACGCGCGATATTTTGTTTTCTTGTAGCGCCCTTAAAACCTTTGCCTGGGCAGAAAGGCTCATGTCTCCTATTTCATCTAAAAAAATAGTGCCGCCATTGGCTGTTTCAAACTTTCCCGCCCTGTCCTTGACAGCCGAAGTAAAGGCGCCTTTTATATGTCCAAAAAGTTCGCTCTCTATTAATTCTGAAGGGATTGCGGCACAGTTAACCTCTACCATGGGTTTGCCAGAGCGGTCGCTTTTTTGGTGCAACCAGTGAGCCACCAATTCTTTACCCGTTCCGTTGGGGCCCGTAATCATTACCCGGGCATCGGTGGGGGCGACTTTTTCTATCATTTCTTTGATTAAGGAAATGTTTTTGCTTTCCCCTATCATTTCGTAATTCTTGCTAACTTTTTTCTTAAGTTGCTTGTTTTCGGTAACCAGTTGCTTTTTGTCCAAGGCATTGCGTACCGTGTTTAATAACCTGTTAAGGTCTGGCGGTTTAGAAATATAATCGTAAGCTCCCATACGCATGGTATTAATAGCCGTTTCGAGATCTCCGTGCCCGGAAATCATTACAAAGGGAAGCTCGGGCTTTATTTTTTTGGTTGCCTGCAAGACCTCCACGCCATCCATTTTGGGCATTTTAATATCGCATAAAACCAAGTCGTATTCATTTTTCTTTATAACTTCCATTCCTTCCAGGCCATCTCCTGCTTCATCAACTTGGTAATTGTTGTTTTCTTCTGTCAATATTTTTACAAGCACGCGCCTTATGGCGGCTTCATCTTCTATAACCAGTATTTTTGACATTTCTTCTTGTTTGTTTTCTTTATAGCTTTACCACTAAAAGTTATTGTTATTTTTTGTTTAGAGTTACCCACCCTATTTCGGTAGGTCTTACAATATATGGTGCACAAGCCTTTACAGATAAATCCCTGTCCGGAAAAACGGTACTTTGCCGGACTAGGCGGGTTATTTATTAAAAATATGCACATCCCTTTGTGGAAAAGGAATGCTTACTTTGTGTTTTCTAAATAAATCATCAATAGTAAACCGTACCGCACTTTTTATGCGCGGATCCGAAAAGCTGTCGTTAATAAAAAAATTTACATCAAATATTAAAGCAGAATCCCCAAAATTTTTAAAGTTTACCGTTGGCTTTGGATTTTTTAATACTCCTTTTTGTACGTCTACGGCATCGAGCAACAGTTTTTCTACCAACCTAGTATCGCTCCCGTATGCCACCCCCACGGTAACGGTTTCCCGGGTAGTTCTATGGTTTTGGGTATAATTGTAAATAATATCGGTTAAAAATTTATGGTTGGGTATTATTATAATTTTATCATCTCGGGTAATGGCACGCGTAGTTCTAAGTTTAATGTTTATTACCCTTCCCACTTTGCCTTCAATTTCAATAATATCTCCAACATGCAGGGATTGGTCTATTATTATAAGAACCCCAGAAATGATATCCTGAAAGAGGTATTGCAATGCAAAACCAAGCCCTACGAACAATGCTGCCGAAGCCGTTAAAAGCACCGTTAAATCTACTCCCGACGAGCTTAAAACTATGATGATTATTATAAGATAGATAAAGTAGTTTGCAAACTTAAATATGCCTTTAAACTTAAGCCTATCGTCTAGTGGGAGCTTTGAGGTCATCAATCTCCTTATTAACTTTAAAACATAAAATGATGCTATACAGCATAAAATAATCATCAACAATGTCCCGGCTGTGATTGTTGATTTTGTCCCTTCGAATATGGGATAGGAAAAAAAATTGGATATTCCCTTTATAATATCGTTAATTATTTCTTTCATCTTTTTTATAATACCAAAAACAACTACAATATATATAAAATAAATTCTATTTATATTTTAACCACCTATAAATTTCTTTGTAGCTCGGTTTTTTACCGTACATTAAAATCCCAACGCGGTAAATTTTAGCTGCCAGCCATACAATAAACAAAAAAGTAAGTATAAGCAACAAAATTGAGGTTATTAATTGCCACCAGGGTACCCCTGCCCCACCAACGCCGCCCGGCAGGCGCATCATCATTACTATGGGCGACGTTAATGGAAATAATGAAAAGGCTACCGCAATTGGCCCGTTCGGGTTTTCGAAAACCGAAAAGAAGCCCACATAAATTGCCAGCATAAGTGGTGTAATTACCGGAAACATAAACTGTTGTGTATCTGTTTCGTTGTCTACGGCGGCACCTATTGCAGCATAAATAGAACTATATATTAAATATCCCAAGGAAAAATACAATAGAAACGAAACAATTAAGGTACCCCAAGGTATTTTTACCAGCTCGTTTACATATAATTGAATGGTATCCTGTGAAGCAGATGCTTCTAATGTATGCATGGCCTCCGGAGAAATATTTGCCCTGGAATGCATTGTATCTATCTCTATGCCCATTACAGAAAGTACCACATAGGTTAAAATTCCAGCCGATACGATCCAAATAACAAATTGTGTAATTCCCGCCAATGAAGTACCTATAATTTTACCGAGCATTAACTGGAATGGCTTTACCGATGATATTATTACTTCTATGATCCTTGTGGTTTTTTCTTCTATAACGCTCCTCATTACAAAGGCACCGTAGATAATAATAAACATCATGATAAGGTAGCCAAAGCCACCACCAATAAATGCCTTGAACTCGCTAATGCCCTTTACGTTTTTTTCTCCGCTAAAATTAACGATGTTCATTTCGTAATTTTTGTCCAATGCGTTAATTACCTGTGGGGTAATTTGTAAGGTTGAAAGTTTTTCTTCCCTGACCCTGGCCGAAATCTTTCCTTCCAGACTCCCTAAAATATCCAAGCTGGGTGATTCTTTGGTATAAAACTGGATATTTTCTGCCACCGAATCTATATTGTTGCCGCTTGGAATATGGAGCAGGCCGTAATAACCAAGGCTATGCACCGAATCTATGGCTTCTTGAAGTGGAATATCCCTAAAATCCATAAAAGAGGCTTCGGCACCAGTTTCAAACTGGTGGGCAAAAAACGGACTTTCGTCCAAAACGGCCACGATTCTCTTTTCTTCACTGTTTACCTTGGCCAAATAGACCACCAGGGCAATCATGGCCACAATAATTAATGGGCTTAAAATGGTCAATACAATAAACGACTTGTTTCTTACCTTGGCCAGGTATTCCCTTTTTATAATAAGTATTAATTTGTCCATTTAATTTCTTTTTACCGTTTCAATAAAAATCTCGTTGGCAGTGGGCACTACTTCAACAAAATGGGTAATCATGCCCCTGCTGGAAAGGTGTGCCAATAAATCGTTGGCAGTTTCCCCTTTTTTTAGTTGGACCCTCAATTTTAATTCGTCTCCCAAGGATTTAAAATGAGCATCAGTTACGGTATATTTTTCTTCGAGTTCTTTTTTTAACGGCTCTTTCTGAAGGGTTTCCAGCCCTACTTCGAAAGTACCATTTTTAAATTCCCGCTTAATGTCGATAAGTTTTCCGTCTAGAATTTTATTGGATTTATTTATCAGGGCAATATGGTCGCAAAGTTCTTCTACAGATTCCATCCTGTGCGTGGAAAAGATTACCGTAGCGCCGTTTTCTTTTAAACGAAGGATCTCGTCTTTAATTAAATTTGCGTTTATGGGATCGAAACCGCTAAAAGGTTCGTCAAAAATTAAAAGTTTCGGTTCATGGAGCACTGTTACCACAAACTGTATTTTTTGTGCCATCCCCTTAGAAAGTTCCTGTATTTTTTTGTTCCACCAGTCGCCTATCTCCAATCTCTCGAACCAATATTTTAGTTTTTTTTGGGCATCGGCTTTGCTCATTCCCTTTAGCTGTGCCAAATAAAGAGCCTGCTCGCCTACTTTCATGCTTTTGTACAGCCCCCTTTCTTCCGGCAAATAACCTATCATTTTAATATGATCTGGGTTTAAGGGGTTTCCGTTAAAGATAACTTTTCCTTTATCGGGGTATGTTATTTGATTAATAATACGGATAAAAGTGGTTTTTCCAGCTCCATTAGGGCCCAAGAGCCCAAAAATTGTTCCTTCGGGAATCTCAAGGGAAACATTGTTTAATGCGGTGTGGTTTCCAAAAGTTTTAGAAACATTTTCAGCTACCAGTAAATTGGGCATATTAAATTTTATTTTTTCAAAGATATCGGATATTCACATACCATAAAAGGGAAACCCGCTTTTATGGGTTAAACCTCAGCACGAATAATCAAACTTAGGTTTAAATATTTATTAAATAAAAACCCACCCTTAAAAAAGTATCAAGGATGGGAAAAAATTGCTATGAAAAAGAAAAAATTAACACTAGGTTAGAACCAGTGTTCCTACAAAGATATATTTTTTTATAAAACACAAAAGTTAAATTATGAAAACATATCTTTTACTTTTTCAAAAAACGATTTATCGCTCTTCTCCGGATTGGGTGAAAAATTCTCGTCGCCCACCATTTTTTCAAAGAATTCGCGCTGTTCTTTATTCAGGGTTTTTGGTGTCCATACACTAATGTGCACCAACAGGTCTCCTTGGCCATATCCATTTATACTTGGTATCCCTTTGCCCTTTAACCGCAATATTTTTCCAGATTGTATACCTTCTTCCAGTTTAATACGTACTTTTCCGGTTACGGTATCTATTTCTTTTGAAGTTCCCAGAACGGCTTCGGCAATGCTAATGTAGAGGTCGAAATGAAGGTTGTCGCCTTCTCTTTTTAATGTATTATGCTCGATTTCTTCTATGGCCACCAATAAATCGCCCGGAATTCCGTTTTTGCCCGGCGCATCGTTCCCTTTTCCGGTAACCTTAAGCTGCATTCCCTCCACAACTCCTGCCGGAATTTTTATGGATACTGTTTCTTCGTCTACTTTCAAGCCTTGCGCATCTGCATCATTCGGCCGGTTGTCTATTACTTCTCCAGCGCCACCACACATATTACAGGCGGTTGCCGTTTGCATTCTACCAAGAATAGTATTGGTCACCCTTGTAACTTGGCCGCTACCGTGACAAGTTGGGCAAGTTTTATACGTAACGCCACTGGCCTGTTTTTTCCTTCTTACTTTTACTTTCTTTTCTACTCCATTGGCTATTTCTTCCAAGGTAAGCTTTACCCGGATGCGGAGGTTACTGCCCTTAACGCGGGCCCTTCCCCCACCGCCAAATCCACCAAAACCACTAAATCCGCCACCAAAGGCACTTCCAAAGATATCTCCAAATTGACTAAAGATATCGTCCATATTCATACCTCCGCCGCCAAATCCGCCGGCACCGTCAAAGGCTGCATGGCCATACTGGTCGTAACGCTGTTTTTTTGCGGGGTCGCTCAATACTTCATAAGCTTCGGCAGCTTTTTTGAACATACTTTCAGCTTCGGCATCGCCGGGGTTTTTGTCCGGGTGGTACTGAATGGCCTTTTTACGGTATGCTTTTTTTATTTCTGCTGCGGTAGCATTCTTATTAACTCCTAATATTTCGTAATAATCTTCCTTCATGTATAAATAAGTATTGAATTTTTTGCCTCGCCGTGCGAGATTTTGACGTTTTATAGCTGTTTTTTATGTGCGCCAAAAATATTGATAAATGGATTATTGCCCCACCACTACTTTGGGATGACGTATAATTTTGTCTCCAAGTGTATATCCTTTTTCCACTACATCTACTATTCTTCCTTTCAGTTCATCGGTCGGGGCCGGAATTTGGGTGATAGCTTCGTGCATTTCGGCATCAAATGCATCGCCGGGCTTTACCGCTATTAAAGAAAGGCCTTTTCCGTTCAAGGTATTCCTGAATTTATTGCTAATAAGTTCTACTCCTTTTAAAAGCTCTTTGTCTTCACTTTTTGATATTTCGTTGAGTGCACGGTCAAAATCATCCAAAACAGGTAACATGGAAACCATAATATCCTGTCCGGCCGTTTTAAACAGCTCGATGCGCTCTTTGGAGGTCCGTCTTTTATAATTTTCAAATTCGGCAAAAAGCCTTAAAAACTTATCTTTTTCGGCGGCCAGTTCTTCTTTTAGCTTTTCTTCTTCAGTAATTTCCTCCTTTTCATCAACTTCGTCAATGACTTCTTGGCCTGCGTTTTCTTCAGCAGCAAATTGTTCGTCTGCTATTGCTTCCTTGTTATCTTCTTCCTTAGACATGTTTTTATCTTTCTTCTAATTTTTTATAATTCAAATGAAAAAATATTTACCCGGCCATAGTTTGACCATTGCCGCGACAAACATTTTATTTTCTTTTTTGAAATGGCAAAAGTATTGCCATTTATTTAAAAATGTCAAAATGTCACCAAAAAAATTAGTATAATTTTAATAGCATTATTCGATGTTATTTCTATTTTTGGTATGCTAATCAATAAAAAACATATTTAAGATGAAGAAGAATTTTTTATCTATTTCGTTAATAGCATGCCTAACTGTCTTTACGGCATGTAAAACCGAAAAAAAGAACGAAACCAGCGCAAACGATGCTGAAACCGTTACCGAAACCACTGTTGAAGCAGTAAAATACGAGGCCGTACCGGAAGAAAGTATTATTGAATGGAAAGGCTCTAAACCTACTGGAACGCACACGGGGACCATCTCTTTGGAATCTGGCATAATAGCAATAAAGGACGGTGCGCTTGAAAGCGGGAATTTTTTAATCGATATGAACACGATTACCGTAACCGACCTAGAGGCAGGCGACGGAAAAGAAGACCTTGAAGCACATTTAAAAGGCACGGTTGAAGGAAAAGAAGACCACTTTTTTAACGTTGCCGAACATCCAACCGCTTATTTTGAAGTTACGGGGATTGAAGAAATAGAAGGCAAAACACATATTAAAGGAAACCTTGCCATTAAAGGTACCAAGAAAAACATTTCTTTTCCGGTGACAGTTACCGAAAATGGCGATGTTGCCACTTTGACAAGCGAGCCCTTTACCATAGACCGTACCAATTGGAACGTAAATTACGGTTCTAAATCTGTATTTGATGATTTAGGCGATAAGTTTGTAAATGATGATATTGAGCTTGTTGTAAAGGTAAAAGCAAAAAAAGCTTAAAAAACGCACACAACGACTAAAACATTTCTAAGCCAGTTCTTCCCGGAACTGGCTTTTTTCGTTTACCACATCCCCTATTGCAACCGTAATGTTTGAATAATTAAAATGATAGCCTGTTTCTTCTATTTTTTTGGCACTCACCCGTTGGCTTACATACAACAAATAGGTCATTTTCCCCAATATTAGTTTCATTAAAGCCATGGGAATATTGGGCCATATAATTGGTTTTTTATAAGCATGTGCTATTTCGTGCATAAGTTTGTTGTTTGTAACCGGGTTGGGCGCCACGGCATTGTATATCCCTTCCAATTGGTTCTCAACAATGTGCAGGTATATTTTTGCTATATCGGTAATATGTATCCAGCTTTGCCATTGCTCCCCATTTCCATAAACAGCCCCTGCAAAAAACTTTATGGGCTTGGCCATTTTGGGAAATGCGCCCCCTTTGGCAGCCAATACAAGTCCGGTTCTAACAATGGCCACGGGAAAGGTATGTGCGTCGAGCTCTTTGGCAGCCACTTCCCATTTGCTCACCACCCGCCCTAAAAAGGAATCATCTACCTCGTTGCATGCCTCGTCGTAATAATTGGTATAAGAATGCGGATAAATCCCAATGGCAGATGCAGATACAAAAGATTTAATAGTATGGTCTGTTCGTGCTATGGCTTCATTTAAAAGTTCCAGGGGTTTTAACCTGCTACCCATTATTTTCCGCTTGTTTGTAGGTGTCCACCTTTTGGAGATGCTAACCCCCGAAAGGTTTATCACGGCATCCACGTCATCAAAACACGCCATATCTATACGTTTCTTGGAAGGGTTCCAGTAAAATCCTTGATAATTTTCTGAAACCACAATTTTTTTCTTACTTGTAGAAAGATAATTAACAGCATATCCCCTGTTGTGGCATATCCTTACAATTTCGCTCCCAATCAGCCCAGTTGCTCCTGCTATTAAAATTTTCATTCGTTTAGCTTTAATATCATTTGACGAATAAGTCCTTGAAAAGAGCAGTTACCCACTACAAAAATACAGCCGCCATTTGCCCGTAAACTTATTTTAGAATAAATATACTGAACTTAAACTACTAAAGAATGTAAATTAAATTAGCTTTAACAGTCTCATTATAAAGATTTAACGTATTTGAAGATTTTTATTAGCAGTTCTTAACAGCCCTTAACATTTCCCGTTTTCCGGGAGGGCCCGGCAATTTTTCTACCATAAAGCCCACTTTTTGCATGGCGCGTCTTACACTTCCTTTTGCCGCATAGGTAACCAATATTCCGTTGGTTTTTAGTGCTTTGTACATTTTTTCAAAAATTACTTCTTCCCAAAGCTCTGGTTGCACACGGGCTCCAAAAGCATCAAAATACACAATGTCAAAAAGGTTTACATCTGTAATTTCTGAAAAAAATTGCTTTCTTTTTTTTAATTGAAAAAACTTGGACACTCTTTTGTAATCTTCCCAGTCTATTTCGTGCATTTTATTAAAAATTGCCCGTTTTTCTTCTGCCTTTAACTCCTCCACATAATTGAGCAAGGCTATTTCTTCGGATTTTACCGGATAGGCCTCTACTCCATCGTATTTAACTTGAACTCCGTTATTTTCGGCTTCCAGATAGGTAATAAAAGCATTGAGCCCCGTACCAAAGCCTATTTCCAGTATGGAAAGTTCTTCTGATTTATTATTTTTCAAATAAGGGTAAAACCCGCTATTTATAAATACATGATAAGCTTCTTGTATGGCACCGTGTTTGGAATGGTAATGCTCGTTCCAGTTTTCAATATAAATAGTGGTAGACCCGTCGGAGGTTTTTATTACCTTTCTTTCCAAATCTGTATAGCTATTGGTTTTACTGTTTTGCAATAAGCACGCCATCTGCTTCAAAAGAATAAGTAATCAACGGTTCGGTTATGGCGGCTATTTCTTCTTTTGTTTTCCCGGCATCTTCGGCATAATGCCTGCGTTCTTCTACGGGCATTTCATTTAAAAAGGCCTTCCCTTTTATTATTACTTCTTCACCCATAATGTTTTTTGGCACAAAAAACCCATAATCCTTAAATTTCACCAAAGCCTCGGAGCCATCTTCTAAATCTAGTTTCATCCAGCATCCTTTGGCCTTGCAGACATCGGTTACCTGTGCCCGCAAAGTATAAACTGCGGTATCGCCGACCTGCATGTTATTATATTCTTTTTGCATTTTCCGGGGTTCGGTTATACCCGTTGCGGCAATAGTATCGCCATAAATATTATATGCTTCTGCTATTTCTTTTTTTTCGCCATCTGTGTTGGGCTTGCACCCAATTAATGCAGCGATGCAGCCCATTAAAATATAATTGGTTTTCATAGTTAACATTTTTATAAAAAAAAGCATTACAAAATAACTTATTTTTGTCTTAAATAAACACTCTTTTGCTGGAATATTTTCTAATTTAGCAGAAATAATGATGCGTTATGAGCAAGGAAACCATTACCAAGATCGAAATTGAAAAAGCAGCAACATCCAAAATAAACGATGTTGATTTTAACAACCTGTCTTTTGGGAGCATTTTTTCAGACCACATGTTTGTTTGCGACTATAAAAATGGTTCGTGGCAAACACCAAAAATAATTCCGTACCAAAAGCTCATGCTTGATCCTTCGGCACGTGTATTTCATTACGGCCAAGCAGTTTTTGAAGGAATGAAGGCCTATAAAGATGACGAAGATGGCATTTGGCTATTTAGACCGGACGAAAACTTCCTCCGGATCAACAAATCGTCTAAGAGATTGGCAATCCCGGAATTCCCGGAAGAATATTTCTTTGATGGTTTGAACACGCTTTTAAAACTGGACAACAAGTGGATAAAAAAAGGGTTTGGAAACAGCCTTTACATACGTCCTTTTGTTATTGCCACCGAAGCCGGAGTATCGGCATCGCCTTCCAGTGAATATAAATTTATGATTATCTGTTCGCCGGCCCAGTCGTATTACGGTGGTGAAGTACGTGTTAAAATTGCAGACCATTACAGCAGGGCAGCAAGCGGTGGGTTTGGCTTTGCCAAGGCTGCCGGAAATTATGCCGGGCAGTTTTACCCCACGAACATTGCAAAAGAAGAAGGGTTCCAACAAGTAATCTGGACAGATGCAAACACGCACGAATATCTGGAAGAAGCCGGGACCATGAACGTTTTCTTTAGAATTGGGGACAAACTGGTTACCTGCCCGATAAGTGACCGTATCCTGGATGGCGTTACCAGAAAAAGTGTCATCACTATGGCGAAAGACCTAAATATTGAAGTAGAGGTACGCCCAATAAAGGTTGCCGAAGTATTGGAGGCAAATAAAAATGGGACTTTAAAGGAGATTTTTGGTAGCGGTACCGCAGCTGTAATAAATCCTATTGCCGGGTTTGGCTACAAAGGCGACAAATGGGAGCTTCCAAAAATAGAAAATTCGTATGCAAAGAAAATAAAAGAGGCCATCATGGATATTCAGTACAACAAAGCTGAAGATAAATTTGGATGGCGCATAAAAGTTGACTAAAGCACAAATGTTGAAAAACCATATAAAAAACCCACGCTGACAGCGTGGGTTTTTTATTGCTTACTTTTGAATTACCTTTTTTATGTCGGGCTTAAAATAATTAGGCCCTTTTAGCACCTTGCCGTCTTCCCGGTAAATAGGCTTTCCATCTGCCCCAAGCTTGCTCATATTGCTTAGTTGTATTTCGTTAAACACATCTTCAATTACATGTTGCATCCCATGCTCTAGGATAGTACCGCACAAAATATAAAGCATGTCGCCAAGGGCATCGGCTACTTCAACAAGGTCATTATTCCTTGCAGCCTCCAGGTATTCGTCATTTTCCTCGGCCATTAAATTATGCCTTAATACAATTTTTGCTTCATCGAGTTTGGCAATCGGGGCATTTAAAACGCCCAGCCCAAATGCATTGTGAAATTTTTCTACGGCCTGTATTTTATCCTTCATCTATTTTGATTGTTTTCTTCTTTCGTGAAAAAGAAATTAATATAATATTTTACTATGGCTAATTTGACTAATTTTGTTCAAAATTAAAAATATTTATGTTCAGTAATGGTCAATTAGTTTTTGCGGGCTTATTTGCTTTATGCTTTATAATTGTTATGATTTTCAGTTATAAACGAGATAAAAAAATCCATATAAAGCAATACCGAGACACAAAATGGGTTTTAATAGGTTTTATCATTTTCTTAATATGTTTGGTATTAATTAAACTTTTAACAAAAAAATAGTGTTTAAATCAAGAAAACACCACGCATCTCCATTAAAAGTAAATTTCTTCAATCATTATTAGAATTTATACGACAAATTACTTAAATTTGTACAAAGCAATCAACTTAAGCAATGATGATTTTCTTTACCATATTATTCAGTTTACTGATAATTAATGTTGTGTTATTATTATTCAGTGTAAATAGACTTCCAAAAACCAAAGCAAAAAATACTGCAATTTACCAGAAGCAGTATAGTGCTCTAAAAACGGAAAAAGAAGTTAAAAACAAAGAATACGACACGGTTCTTAAAGAAGCCATATAGTTTATATATTCAACATTTGTTATGAAAGTATTTAAAAATTTTCACCTTTAATGTACATTTTTCGTACATTAGGCAGGTAAAACGTGCCGAAAGCTATGAGAATTTTAAAATACCTTATATTCTTATTTTTAATTGTAACAATTGGTTTTGCCATATACATTGCAATTCAACCAGATAACTACAAAGTTACAAGGACTACCGTTATTAACGCACCTCAATCTGTATTGTACAATTATATAAACGATACCAAAGAATGGCCCAATTGGGACCCATGGTATGAAAAAGACCCCAATGCACAGCTTAGATACGGAGAAAAAACAAAAGGTGTAGGCGCTACCTATTCCTGGAACGGTGAGTTTATAGGAAAAGGCAAAATTAAAACTACTTACAGCACCATAGACTCCATAAGCCAGAATATACATTTTATAAGTCCTTATGAATCTTCTGCACACGATTTTTGGAAACTCGAACCTTCCAACCAGCAAGACGCAACCATTGTTACCTGGGGAATAGAAGGCGAGCTCGGTTTTATGGAAAAGGCCGTAATGCTGTTTCAAGGGGGCATGGAAAACAATATTGGTCCCGATTTTGAAAGAGGGCTGAAAAAACTGGACAGTCTTGTTATTGCCGACATGAAAAAATACAGTATCTCCCTGATTGGAAAAACCGAATACGGAGGGGGTTATTACCTATACCAAACAGCCAGCTCCAAACAAAACGAGGTGAACCTTGCCACCAATAAAATGTTCCCAGAGCTAGGCGCATTTATGGAGCAAAACTACATAAGTCCCTCCGGAACCCCATTTACACTTTTTGAAGAATGGGACGATACCAATAATACCGCTATATTTTCTGCTTGTATCCCAGTCAAGGAAAAGATTATGACCCCGCCGGGAAGCATGATTTTATGCGGGTACATGGAGCCCGGAGTTTATTTCAAAACTATTTTGAAGGGAGATTATGTAAACATGGACGAAGCATGGAGCAAGACCCGGGAGGCAATTAAAAAGAACGAAATAGCAATAGACCCGGCAAGGGATGCTTTTGAAACTTACATAAAAAGTCCGGATGAGTACCCAAATCCCGCAGACCTCTTGTCTGAAATCTACATTCCGATTATTGAAAATGCCGAACGGCCAGATTGATAAATTTACAATACATTATTTTTGTATAAAACTCATTTTGGATGAAACAGCTCTTTTTTGTTTTTATAGGCGGCGGGCTCGGTAGTATTCTTAGATACTTAATTGGCAAATACCTTAATTCTGCCATTTCCGGGATTCCCTATGGCACTTTTGCCGCCAATATCCTTGGGAGCCTTATCATAGGTTTTATTCTTGGCCTTGCCGCCAAGCACAATTCGTTGACCCAAAACCAACTGCTTTTTATCGCTACCGGTTTTTGTGGCGGTTTCACTACCTTTTCGACGTTTGCCTTTGAAAATCATGTTTTTTTAAAGTCCGGTGATTTTTTAAACTTCGCAGCATATGCAATTATAACCTTTATAGTAGGAATTTCTGCTGTGTTTTTTGGGGCATGGCTTATAAAGTTTGTATAAATACTTCTTTAACACCATTTATTCTTTTCAATCGGCTTTGCTATTTTCTTCATATAAAATGTTGTGCATACCTGTGCACTATTTTGCCGGATTTCCATGAAATTAAAAAAGCCTTCCTCTTTCTTTTTTATCAAAAACTAAAAAACTTCAGAAGAAAAAATTTAAAATAATTCCTTTTATTATACTTACCCATAATTTTTAGGGGGGTTAATTTAATAATTCAATAAAAATTACGGATATACCCCCATTTTTTTTTATGTTAACAATTTTTTAATATAGTTTTAGGCAAACAAATCATTTAAATATGAAAAAAATTGAAGCCATTATTCGTAAATCAAAATTTGATGACGTGCGGGACGCATTGCATCAAGTAGAAGTAAACTTTTTTAGTTACTGGGATGTTACGGGAGTAGGTAACGAGAAAAAAGGCCATGTATATCGTGGCGTGAGTTACAGTACCGCAGACATCCAAAGACGCTATTTATCAATCATTGTTTCTGATGAATTTGAAGAACGCACGATTGAAGCTATCCTTAAGTCGGCATATTCAGGAAATGTTGGCGACGGAAAAATATTTGTATCTCCTGTAGAAGAAGCCTATCGCATTAGAACGAGAGAAAAAGGCAAAGAATCATTGAAATAATCAACTAAACTAACTTAAAAATCATTTTATGGAAACAAACGTCATTGAAACAAATGCGGTTTTAGACTTGATGTGGATATTAATTGCGGGGATACTCGTATTTTTTATGCAAGCAGGTTTTACCCTTGTTGAGTCTGGGTTTACCAGATCTAAAAATGTTATCAATATAGTAATGAAAAACTTTGTGGACCTTATTGTAGGTTCGTTGGGTTTTTGGATTATCGGTTACACAATAATGTACGGGGAATCCATTGGAAGCTTTATAGGTTCTCCCTCCCTATTTTATAGTGTACGGGAAGACATGCACAACTTGTTCTTTCAAACAGTATTTTGCGCCACGGCCGCTACCATAGTTTCCGGGGCCGTAGCCGAAAGAACAAAGTTTTCTACATATGTAATTTTCTCCTTGGTCATGACCATATTTATTTATCCCATATCCGGGCATTGGGTATGGCAAGGAGACGGATGGTTAACATCTTTAGGGTTTATTGACTTTGCAGGGTCTACCGTGGTACACTCTGTAGGTGGATGGGCCGCATTGGTTGGCGCTGCACTGGTAGGGCCTAGAATTGGAAAGTATACCGAAGGAAAATCGAATGCCATTCCCGGCCATAACATGATGTACGGCGCATTGGGTGTGTTCATCCTTTGGTTGGGCTGGTTTGGTTTTAACGGTGGTTCCGAGCTTGCCATTAGCGGCGATAGCGCCTTTAACGTGGCTGGTATTATTATAACCACCAATCTTGCTGCCGCCGCCGGTGCAATTACGGCCCTGTTCCTTACTTGGGTGCGTTACGGAAAACCAGAGGTGTCCATGACATTAAATGGTGCCTTGGCCGGACTTGTGGGTATTACCGCGGGCTGTGCTGCCGTTTCTCCTTTAAGTGCAGCTATTATTGGCGTGATATGCGGACTTACAGTGGTGTTCTCTATTGAGTTTATCGACAAGAAACTTAAAATAGACGACCCTGTTGGTGCGGTATCTGTACATGGTGTATGCGGAGCGCTGGGAACTTTATTGGTTGGCGTTTTTGCCATAGACGGTGGCTTGATTAATGGTGGCGGATTTGCACAACTTGGTGTTCAGGCCATCGGGGTTATTGCTATTGGCGCATGGGCACTGATAACTTCCTTTATTGTTCTTTTTATTCTTAAAAAGACAATGGGGCTAAGGGTTACCAAAGAAGAAGAGATTGAAGGATTGGATATGCATGAGCACGATGGTGCTGCTTATCCTGACTTTACCATAGATCGTTAGTTAGTTTTTATTAAACAAGGGTAAAAAGAACGGAGCGGTATTTGGCGGTACGCTCCGTTCGGTAACCCGATCATAAAAAATTAACGACTGTTTATTTGACCAATTCTAATTAAACCAAACAACAAATTAACTTTTATTATTATGAAAGCGATTACAACAACAAATGTCGTAAAAAATATATTTTTCCTAGCTATTTCATTAACTAGTTTAGGTGCTTTTGCCCAGGAAGAAGACAAAAAATTTAACTTTAGCGGTTCTGCGGACGTATATTGGAAAACCAATTTAACGGGAACCAATGAAGCCGATGAAGATGGGAACTTTAATACCCCCCCAACCTCTTTTGCAAACAGGAGCGGGTTTTCTTTGGGGATGGCCAATTTAATTGCAAGTTACGAAGGCGAAAAGGTAGGCTTTGTTGCCGACCTTGTTTTTGGCCCCCGTGGAGAAGATGCCGTGTTTTTATCGACTGGATCTGCCAATATTGTAAACCAATTGTACGTATACTGGAACGTAAGCGAGAAAGTAAGGCTTACCATGGGTAACTTTAATACCTTTTTAGGGTATGAGGTAATTTCTCCCGTTGGTAACTTTAACTATTCTACCTCTTATATGTTTTCTTACGGGCCTTTCTCTCATACTGGCTTGAAAGCAGACTTTACTTTGTCTGAAGATTTTTCTTTAATGTTGGCTGTTATGAACAGTACCGATTTTACCGAGATCAATCTTGACGGAAGTTATACTGCTGGTGCGCAACTGGGGTATAAAGGTCAGTATTTAAATCTTCTTTACGGTGCCCAAACAGGTCTGCCGGGAGAAACTTTCCAGATTGACTATACAGGCGGATTTGATTTAACCGATGCTTTTTACCTTGGTATTAATACCACTTATAATACTACTGATGATTCTGGTTTTTATGGCTTTGCCCTTTACCCACAAATGACTACCTCTGAAAAATTCTCTATAGGGCTACGTGGTGAGTACTTTAAGGAATTTGATGGTGGTGTTGGCGTATTTGGGCTGGCTCCAGACCAAGATGCAGATGTTTTTGAGTTTACACTAACTGGAAACTACTCTATTAATGACCTAACTTTTAAACCTGAGCTTAGATTCGACAGTGCTTCAGAAGATATTTTCCTAGATGGTGATGATGAACCTACGGGAAGTTTGGCATCGTTTTTAGTAGCGGCTGTTTATTCTTTTTAATTAACCAACAAAAGTTCAATTTGGTTTGTACCTGGCCTAACCAAAATGAATACTACCCATAGTATGGGTTGAAAAGAAATTTATAATTAGCCGTTTACTCGTTCTAAGTAGTAACCTTAGGGTTACAAGGCCTAGCGGTGGCTCCGCTAGGCTTTTTTTTGCGCTATGTGCTTTAGTTATATTTCCTTTTTATGACAATATACTTTTTGAATGTACTCCAATACTAATTGAACGTGCTTTCTTTATTATTTATGGATACCCACTGCATTTTTTGTTGCTGTTATTGCTTATTAATGCTTTGCATATATTATAAGGTATTTATCTATGGCTTGCCAAAAGAAACAATGCCGGTAAAACCTTGATTTTAACAGGTATAAACTAAAGGGAAGGGTTGCAAAGACTTCATTAAAAAGATAAAGGGGTTCCTTTTTTATTATTATAACAACCGAAACTCCTGCAAGGTCTTTTTTTTGAACTTCTAGGTATGTATTTTTTCTATTACATAATACCTACAAGGTTTTGGAAACCTTGCAAGAATGTGGAACGCTGATATAATGAATGTGGGGTTGTGCATTTTGTTGTTTTGGGTAATGGTAATAGGGAGGTGGCTTTAAAAATGGTAACCTTGATTTCTTTTATAGGTTTGTCTATGGTTATACTACCTGTTTTTCCAGTGCTAAAAAGTGTGTTACTTTATGGGCCCGCAATGGGAATATGTGCAATTGGCATTTATAGGTTGTTTTGTCTTTTTTATAGTTTGTTATAACAGCCTTAAAGGGTTTTTGTTCTTGAAGTTTTTTATGTATTCTGTTTTTTGTGGTTGTTAGGGTTTTTGGCCCTTGTAAAAAAGCGGGGGTTTTATTTATGGCTTCTTTCTGGCTATAGCCAGTCATGGGAAAAAAACCTTTATTAAGCCATATTATTTCTTTTTGGAGCGTAGTTACTACCAAAGCTTCATATATGTTGTTTTGCAGGATTGCTTCGAGATTGTTCTTCCAGTTAAATTTTTTTGCCAGTTGCCGTAATTGCTTTATATCTTCTTCTTGCTGGATCATGGACGCTTCATTTTTATTGTATTCATTCTGAAGACCCCAGCTTACCAATGGTAGTTTTGCTGTTTTGCTTGTTTGCCTTAGTAATGGGCTTATTTTTTTGTATTCTTCTTCATTTAAAGACGATACATAAAAATCCAGGCTCATCATCTTGTTTAGATTATGTTTCATCTGTTTAAGGTTTTTAATTTCTTGAAAATGAAGATACCAAGGTTTTCTTCAACTTAAGTAATTTCCATAAGGTTTTTTTAACCGTATTGCTTGCAATGGCCATTGGGAGCTGTGATTTTATAATTATATATAGATGGCCTTGTATTAAAGAACATTTGCCATTTTTATGGCTTTTTAAACTTTTTAACCCCTGCCCTTACGGCATAATTTAAGGTGTTTTCTTTGGGCACGATTGGGCATGAATACTTTTTATTGTAGGCACAATAGGGGTTGTATGCTTTGTTAAAATCTAATACAATGGTATTGCCCTCGGGAATGCGTAGGTCCATGTACCTACCGCCCCCATAGGTTTCTTCTCCGTTGGTTTTGTCTGAGAACGGGAGGAAAAGATAATCTTTATATTCCTGGGTTTCTCTTAACTGGGTACTTTGGTAGACGTTTAGCTTAAATTCTTTTTGGTGAAGCATGAAATGCACGATACCGTACAATACCTCTTCTGAGGTTCTGCTGGTAGTGGTGGGCATTAAAAAGGGTTCTTGGTCGGGGGTGCGCTCGAACCGTGCCACTACACGGTATGTCGTATCTATTGGGAAAAAATCGAGTCCGTTGAAGGATTCCCGGTCTTCTTGCGTAAGTGGGGACTCTTCGGGGTTGGCATATTCTTCATTTAATTCTTTTTGAAATTTTTTTATTCCGCTTACCGTACTTCCTGTTTTTTTATCGGCTAGGGCTTTTTTATCTGTATTGTTATCGTGATAGCGTTTATCGCTTTTGCAAGCACTGAACAGGATAATGAAGGTTAAAAAAGTTTTATAGATATGTTGCATATACCAATGTTTTATGGCCGTTTTCTTTTTGCACAAATAAAAATGCCAGAATTTTATTGATTCAAAAATACAACTTATAGATTTTTTATTTAGCTTTGTTTGTATAAATCAAAGAAAAAATGATGGAACGTATTATTTCATGTAACAAAACCAATGTGGTGAAGCAACTGTATAGCTGTTGGTGCTTTTATATGACATAATATGTTACATGCATAAACATATATAAAAGCCCGACACCAAAAACGTCGGGCTTTTTTATTTAAATATTCATCAATCAAAAAACAATTCAGTAATGAGAAAATTATACTTAGGGTATATTTCGTCTTTTCAAGGGCTTTCCAGAGAAGTTTGGTGGCTCTCTTTAATAACATTGATAAACCGAGCGGGCACGATGGTAATTCCCTTTTTGTCCTTGTACTTGACCCAAAAGCTTCATTTTACGTTGAGCGACGTGGGTTGGATAATGTCTTCGTTCGGGCTGGGGTCTGTTGTGGGTTCTTGGCTGGGCGGTAAGTTTACGGATAAGATAGGGTATTACAGGGTTATGGCGCTAAGCCTTGTCCTATCGGCCTTTTGTTTTATTGGCCTACAATTTTTGCAGTCTTTTTGGGGCATTTGCTTTGGTATTTTTGTGGTTATGCTTGCGGCCGATATGTTTAGGCCGGCCGTATTTGTTGCTTTGAGTGCTTATAGCAAGCCACAGAACAAAACACGGTCTGTTACGCTTATACGTTTGGCCATTAACCTTGGTTTTTCGGCAGGCCCGGCCATAGGTGGGCTTATAATTACAAAGCTTAGCTATAATGGTTTGTTTTGGGTGGATGGCATTACCTGCCTTTTAGCCGGGGTATTGTTGCTAAATGTTTTAAACCCCAAGAAAGCACGGGTTTTGGACGCGGCAAAGAACGACTCGCCAGAATCTGTTTACAGCGATATTCCTTATTGGGTGTTTTTTGTTGCAATGGTATTGTTTGGGTTTATATTTTTACAATACTTTTCTACGATCCCGATTTTTTATAAGGAGCTATTTAGGTTGACCGAAAGTGAAATTGGTATTTTGCTCGGGCTTAACGGTCTTTTGATCTTTGTATTTGAAATGCCGTTGGTCAAGTATTTTGAAGAAAAGTTTTTAACGCCCCTTTCGAGCGTGTTGATAGGCTTTTTGCTTACCATAATAAGCTTTATGGTTTTAAACATGACTTCTTGGATTGGTATTTTAATTATAGGGATGGCTTTAATGAGCTTTGGCGAAATGCTGGTATTCCCGTTCTCTAATGCCTTTGCGCTAAACAGGGCCAAGAGGGGCAACCAAGGGGAATACCTGGCCTTGTACAGTATTGCCTTTTCTGTTTCGCATATTTTTGGGCACAACTCGGGACTGCAATTAATAGATGCGCTGGGATTTGAGTTTACATGGTATGTTATGATTTTTCTAGGTGTGCTTGGATCTTTGTTGGTCGTGTACCTTAGAAAGACCATTACCAGGACTGTTGAAGAAAAAAATGCCATTGTTGGCCAATAGCTTGTATGCCAACCCGTGCCTATTATTGGCCAATACGGGCTATTCTATAAAAAACCGGGAATTTTAAAGTAAGCTTTTCGGTAGGTGCAGCTGTTATCTCTTTGATAAAGGCATCTACCGGATTGTCTTTCTTTATTTTCTTGATTGCCGACCAGCTATTTAAATATCCTTTTAATTGAGCGGCCGTCCAGGTTACTTCTATATAATATGGTTTTGAAAGTGCTATATCTGTATACGGGAAATCTATATTTTTATATTGGGCATCGATATAGGCACGCTCGGGGTCCCAATAGGGTTCTGTTTTTTGGTAGAACGCTTTTATTTTTTGATTGAAAATCGGGGTACCCTCTATTAAACCATAGCCAAATATTGCCAATATGCCCCCTGGTTTTATAATACGTGCCGCTTCTTTATAAAAGGCATTAAAATCGAACCAATGAAAGGCCTGCCCCACTGTAATTATATTAAACTGATGGCTTGAAAAAGATGTTTGTTCTGCCCGTGAGACATGGTAATGGATGTTGCTTTTTTTAACGGCATTGTTTAATTGTTCTTTACTGATGTCTATGGCTTCTACATTTTTAAAGAATGTGCTTAAAACCATGGCCACTTGACCGTTCCCGGTACCTACATCCAGTGCATTGCCATGCCCGTTTGCAAGGTTACAGATTTCTGTAAGGAATTTTTTGGGAAAGACCGGGCGGTACTTAAGATATAAATTGGCAGCTGTAGAAAAACGGTCGATTTTCTTTTTCATGGCTTTGGTTTGGCTGTTTAACTATTTAATTAAAAAACAATTAGTACATGGTTTTGAGCCCAAAAGAATCCAAGAGCTCGTTGTACTCGGGCTGGATGCGCAAAAGGGCTATGCCATCTTCGTTGTTAAGCCTTTCGGTATCTTTAAAGCCATTGTCCAGCATTTTTTCCAGATAATAAAGTGCCATGCCATACTCTCCTTTTGTTACCGTATAGCGCATTACGGTTATGTAAGCGCTATAATCTTTTGGGTTGGCCAGTGTTTTAAAAATATTGATGTACAATAGGTTGTCCAGGCCATTGTTTTCGTTGTATTTTTCTTCAAGTTCGGTAGGGAGAACATTTAGAAAGCTTAGTACCCTTTTGCCCATTTTTTGTTTTTGCAGGTTGGCCGAATTGACATACTCTTTATTGAGTGTATTAATTTCATCTTCCCAATAGGCCAGGGATTCGAGCTCGCCCGAATTGATATCGCTGGGCAGGTAGGTCATATAATCCATATAAAAAGCAGACTCTACATCGTTTATATAATACTGATCGTTTCTTTGGGACCTAAAAAGCTTGCTTCTTTTTATTTCCTTCCGCCTGTCTTTCATAGTATCTTTTTCTACATAAAACCTGTAGTTTTTCATGATATCCTGTATATCGTTGTATGCTACCAACATGGCTCCTTTGTTTATTAATTCTTTGTTGAACTGCATATCTTCTGAAAAGTACTTGGAAATCGCGCTTTCGTCTCTAGGGATAATATTGCGGGTCATGGACTTTAACGACATGACGCGGACGGCTTTGGTAATATAGTTTTCGGGAGGCCAAACATGACCGCCGGAAAATACCAGCAGGTCTACATCGAACTTTAATTTGTCGAGGTAATCTTCAGAGTTGGTCATTTCCCGGTAATTAAAATCTTCGTCGCCCACAATGCCCGCAAATAAAAAACTGTTCTTTTTAGGTATGTAGGCATCGTTATTGGCAAATGCCGCACCACAGGCAATAACGCCCTTTACGTGCTTGGATATAACTGCTATGGTTGTTGCCAAACGCGCGCCGCCGGAAAAACCGGCAAGGTAAATGGCATCTTGGTCCACGCTGTAATTGTCTAAAACTTGGCTGTAAAAAGAACGGGCAATGTTTAGGTTTTCTTGATAGGTGCCGTTTTTTATTCCATTTGAACCTGCAATTATATAACCGTACTTATTGGCGGCTTCCCGGAAACGGGAAACGGCCAGTTTGCCCCTGCCGGAAGCGTCGAAAACCATTATTACCGGCCATTGCTTTTCTGGGGTATAATTAACGGGAAGGTAAACAGCATAGGTGTCTAACGAAGCAGTAATGGGAACAAAATCTATAAGCTCGCCCGCTTTGGGCTCTCTTGTTTGTGAAAATGCTATGGTACTTATAAAAAGAAATAAAAGTGTTTTTTTCATAACTGTATTGCCATCAATAATCTAGCCAAAATATGTCCCTAAATTTATTGATAAAAAAGGTTATTTAACAACGAACGTCTCTAAACTTTTTGTCAAAGGCTAAAAAATAAGGGGTCAACTGTATATGTACATGCCTTTAATTCTTTTATTAGTTTAAAAATACAATATCTTTGAAGCCTTAAACAAACATATATGGATAGACCTGCATATAAATTGTATATGGTCATGCTTGGCTGTAAGCCCGAGGGAAGGTTTACCGAGCAACATGACATTTTTTTTGGCATTGGCACTTCTTTAAAAGAGCTGGTGCCGCACATGAACGCTTTTTGGCCAGAAGCAAAAGGGCATATGCACATTGATGCCTGGAGGGAAGTAAATGTTGTTGACAATTACCTGGTCGAGATTGAAAAAAGAGAAGAAAAGGCAACCGCAGAAGAACAGTTGTTTTTTATTAACCTTGGCGGATATAAGGAAAACGAATTTGAAGAATACCATTATAAAACCCTAGCGATAACCCCCACAAAGGCAGCAGCTATTAAAAAGGCCAAAAACACTACTTTTTATAAACATTGCAGTTTTGAAGGGGCCGTTTCTCACGTTGACGATAAATATGGCGTTGATGTTGACGATATTTATAATATCGAGGACATGCTACCGGAGGTTTTTAAAAAGAATTTTAGCCTAAAATATACCAAAACAGACCATACCGAGGAAGATGCTTTACATATTGGATATTTAAAATTAAGCAAGCTGTAGCTTTTAGGGGAATTTAATGGAGATGGTATTGTTTGACCTAACGGTTTTTTCCTATGGGGTTGTTTTCTATTACGTTGGACAAAACAATGGAGGTGCGGACTTCTCCATAGGTTATGAGCCTATCTATAAACTCCTCTAAATGAAATTGATCATACAGCACAACTTCCATTACGAGGTTTTCGTTTCCGGTAATGCGGTAACAGTTAAGTACCTCTTTGTATTCTTTAACCTTATCGAGAAAGGGCTTTAATTTGCCCATAAAGGCCTTTAAGGTTACAAATGCCTTTAACTGATAACCGGTTTGTATGTGGTTTACCTCTGCCTTATAACCACTGATAACGCCCACGTCTTCCAACTTTTTTATACGCTCTGCAACCGCAGGGGACGAGAGTCCTATTTTCCTACCGATTTCGGCATTGGTGAAGCGTGCATTTTGCTGTAAAAGCCTTAAAATCGTCCAGTTAAGCTCGTCTATTTTCATTTTAAATAAATTAACTATTAATCCTTTAATTTATAATGCAAAATACAATTTATACTTTAAAACCGAAATTAATGTTTTTGTTTTCCGTAGTAAATTTGAACAAAAGAAGCTATGATGAAAAAACATTACCAACGCTACCATTACAGGAGGCGCAATGTAACCAAATTACCGGTATACAAAAAAGCGCTTTATATTTTTAAGCTTAGCAGGCAGATTGTTGAATACCTGAGAGGCGACAAATCGGTTCTGGATCTGCACCGTTCTAAATATATGGCCGATCAGTTTTCGGATAAACTGGTAATGGCCTCGCTTGGCCTGGCCCCCAAAATTGCAATGGCAGAAGCCACGCCAGACCCCAATGTAAAGCTAGAATCCCTCTCTTCCATAAAGAGAACAACCAATGCTTTATTGCATTATTGTGAAAAATTGGAGGCTAATCATGGCCATGGTAAAGAATTTTTGTCTACATTGCGCAAAGAAGTTACCAAATTTGGGCATTTACAAAATAAATGGGCATTAAGTATTAGTAATAAGAATTAAGGTTCCCCTATTCCTAGACTTCACGCTTTTTGCCCATTACTACTTAAAAATGAATGCTTCTCCCTGTTTTATTTTAAATTACCCGCCCCTTGCTTAACGTTAATACCTTTGTAACACAATTGGGTATTTCTTCTTTTTTGTGCGAAACGTATACCAAAGTAATGTGCTTTGAAGTGCATATGTGGTCCAGCAACTGTTTAAAGTATAAAATTTGACTGGCATCCATTCCCTGACATGGTTCGTCCAGAATTAATAAAGCCGGGCTTTTAATTAATGCCCTTAACAACAACAGCACCCTTTGCTCTCCTAATGAAGCATGGATAAACAAAACCTCTTTTAAGTGTAACAGGCCGACCAATGCAAGCCATTGCAGGGCAAGCTCCTTTTGGTGACCGGTTGGAACGGAAACCGTGCCGACCTCATCGTTGAACCCGGATATAATTGCATCCATACAGGTAAGCGTACTGTATGTTTCGGCCTGTGTAGAGATGCCGGGGACGCTGTTTAATACGCCTTTGCCCCGCATAAAATACAGGTGCAGTTCTGGAGAGAGAAAACCTATGTTCTTTTTAATGTCCCAAATACTTTCCCCACTGCCCCGTTGTTTGTCAAACAATACCAGATCGTTATTGTACCCCTGTGGGTTATCGGCCGTTACCAAACTTAGCAATGTGGATTTCCCGGCACCATTATGCCCCAATAAAGCCCAGCAATCGCCCGGTTTGACTTCCCAGTTGATATTTTTCAAGATGCCTTTTCCTTTCATGCTTACGCAAACATCTTTCATTTTAATAATGGTCTGGTATGTTTCGGCATGTGTTTTTAGCAAATTATCTACCTCGATCGTTCTATTTATTTTTTTTGAAGGAAGTTTTATTTTTTTTATTTCTGAAGGGATCCCGGTCTTTATTGCCTTACCGTTTTCAAGGACCAGAACCTGTGTAAAAAAGTCGGGGACCTCTCGAACCCCACAAATAACTATAATGCTTATACCGCTTTTGGAAATGGTCTCTAAGTATGCCGATAAATGCGCTCTTGAGGCTACGTCCAGACCCGTAAAGGGCTGATCCATTAACAATACTTCCGGACGTTGAAAAAATGCCGATACCAATTGAAGCCTTTTACGTTCGCCATTGCTTAACTGCATGAGGTTCCTGTCCAGCAAATGGATCACATTAAACGCTTTAAGCAACGGGATATCTTCTATAGGGGCACTGGTATAGTTAAATGTTTTGTTTAGCTGTTCTAAATAGGCCTTGACGCCCAATTGTTTTTCGTATTCATGAAACTCGTACCTTTTACTGTAATAGGTACTGGCCAAACCCGAAAGTTGGCTAAACTGATCTTGCTGGGTAACAAATACCGTTTTATTGGTATTTTCCAAAACACCTTTTGAGGGTTTTATCTTTCCCGATATTAGTTTTGCCAACGAGGTTTTTCCACTCCCTGATCCTCCGGTAATGGCCAAGGCCCCGCCCGCATTTATTTTAAGGTTTATGTCTTCCAAAAGGATATGCCCTTTTACCGAAAGGCACATATTGTGTACGGTTATTGGTTTTGCAACTGCCGATTTTATCATTGTTACTATTTTTCCCTACAAATTTCGAACTTTGAAGAAGAAACAGCCAACTTTTTGGTTAAAATTTTATAATTGAAAAGCATTCCATATATTTTGGCAAGCCTACGCTATACGGTTACATATTTCTCCGGTACTGCCCGCCAACTTCAAACAAGGCCTGGGTAATCTGCCCTAATGAACAAACCTTGGTGGCATTCATTAATGCTTCGAATATGTTTTTATTATGAATTGCGGCTTCTTTTACCTTTGCTATAGCTTCATTTGCTTCAGTTTTGTATGTTTTGTGCAATCTTTCCAGCGTGCCTATTTGTAGTTGTTTTTCGGTTTCGGTAGCGCGGATTACTTCCGAAGGAATAATTGTGGGAGAGCCTTTACTGCTTAAAAAGGTATTTACCCCAATTATTGGATATTCGCCCGTATGTTTTAAGGTTTCGTAATACAGGCTTTCTTCTTGAATTTTGGAGCGTTGGTACATGGTTTCCATAGCGCCCAGAACGCCGCCACGTTCTGTTATCCTGTCGAATTCTGCCAATACGGCCTCCTCGACCAAATTGGTTAATTCTTCGATGATAAAACTTCCCTGAATGGGGTTTTCGTTCTTTGCCAATCCCAGTTCTTTGTTAATGATAAGCTGAATTGCCATGGCACGGCGCACAGAATCTTCTGTGGGGGTTGTAATGGCCTCGTCGTAAGCATTGGTATGCAACGAGTTACAATTATCGTAAATGGCATACAATGCCTGTAATGTTGTACGGATATCGTTAAAATCTATTTCCTGTGCATGCAGGGAACGGCCCGAGGTTTGAATATGGTACTTTAACATTTGCGAACGGGCATTGGCACCGTACTTTTCTTTAAGTGCCTTGGCCCATATTTTTCTTGCCACACGGCCAATAACGGCATATTCGGGATCGACACCATTGGAGAAAAAGAAAGAAAGGTTTGGACCGAATTTATTAATGTCCATCCCCCTGCTTAAATAATACTCCACATACGTAAAGCCGTTTGCCAGGGTAAATGCCAATTGTGTAATGGGGTTTGCGCCTGCTTCTGCAATATGATAGCCGGATATGGAAACCGAATAAAAATTACGAACGTTCTCTTTGATAAAATATTCCTGAACATCGCCCATGAGCCTCAGGGCAAATTCGGTTGAAAAAATGCAGGTGTTTTGCGCCTGGTCTTCTTTTAAAATATCTGCTTGTACGGTTCCGCGTACCTGTGCGATTGTTTTTTGTTTAATTTCTTTATAGGTTTCTTTTGGCAGGACCATATCTCCGGTTACGCCCAAAAGCATAAGTCCGAGGCCATTGTTACCTTCCGGAAGTCCTTCTTCCTTGGCACCTTCGGCACGTGAAAAGCTATGATATTTAGGCCGTTCGGTTCCCTTTTCTTTATAAATAGACTCAATTTTTGCTTCTACTTCTTTTTCCAGCCCCTTTTCCTTGATATAGATTTCGCATTGCTGATCGATTGCGGCATTCATAAAAAAACCAAGGAGCATTGGTGCGGGGCCATTAATGGTCATACTCACCGAGGTCATCGGGTCGGCTAAATTAAAACCGGAATACAATTTTTTGGCATCATCCAAACAGCAGATAGAAACCCCTGCATTACCTATTTTCCCGTAAATATCGGGGCGGTGGCCAGGATCGTTACCGTAAAGGGTAACCGAATCAAAGGCTGTTGATAAACGTTTGGCCGGCATGCCCAAACTTACATAATGAAAACGTCTGTTGGTACGCTCCGGGCCGCCTTCTCCCGCAAACATCCGGGTTGGGTCTTCGCCGGTTCTCTTAAACGGGTACAGCCCCGAAGCGTAAGGAAATGCCCCGGGAACGTTTTCCTGCAACACCCAATGTAAAATATCGCCCCAAGCCTTGTATTTAGGCAATGCCACTTTGGGGATTTGTGTGTGCGAAAGGGACTCGGTATGGGTTTCAATCTTAATTTCTTTATCGCGTACCTTAAAACTATAAATAGGCTCTTTGTATGTAGATACCATTTCGTTCCAATTCGTGATGGTCTCCCAATGGTGCGGATCCAAATTTAATTTAACACGGTCGAACTCGGCCAATAATAGTTTTAGGAAATCTTTGTTTTTTGCTGAAGTTAAACTTATATCGTCTACATCAAGCCCATATTTTGATAGTTTAATTTCTGCATCGGCAACACTACAAATAGTTTGGTAAACCCCATACAGTTTTTGGGCAACCCCGGCCTGTTCTTCTGCTTTTTTATCATAGGCACGGTTGTTCTCTGCAATTTCAGATAAGTACCGTGTTCTGTTTGGTGGGATTACAAATACCTTCTCGCTCATTTCAGAAGAAATTTCGAAACTAGAAGCAAGGTTGGCTGCCGTTTTTTGGGCAATTGTGTCCATTATGCTCCTGTATAGCGTATTCATTCCCGGATCGTTAAACTGTGCGGCAATGGTACCAAACACGGGAAGATCATCTGGTTTGGCGTCCCACATACCGTGATTGCGCTGGTATTGTTTTTTTACATCGCGCAATGCATCCAGGGCTCCACGTTTATCAAATTTATTTATGGCAACCAAGTCGGCAAAATCGAGCATATCGATTTTTTCCAGTTGGGTTGCGGCACCAAATTCGGGCGTCATTACATACAAGGAAACATCTGAGTGGTCTAAAATCTCTGTATCGCTTTGCCCAATCCCCGAAGTTTCCAGGATAATCAAGTCGTACTTGGCGGCCTTTAGTACCTCTACGGCCTCTGCCACGTGTTTGGACAGGGCCAAATTGGATTGCCTTGTGGCCAGACTGCGCATGTACACCCGCGAATTGTTAATGGCATTCATCCTAATGCGGTCGCCCAACAATGCACCGCCGGTTTTTCGTTTGGAAGGGTCTACGGAAATAATGCCAATGGTTTTATCTTCAAAATCGTTTAAAAAACGACGTACCACTTCATCGACCAAACTACTTTTTCCAGATCCACCGGTTCCTGTAATTCCCAAGACCGGGATGTTGCTGTTTTCTGAATTTGCTTCAGCAAAAAGTTTTAAAAATTCGTCATGGTTATTTTCAGCCAAAGAAATAAAACGGGCAATGGTATTGCTGTTTTTTTCTGAAAGATCCCGCTGTATGTTTTTTTGCTTTTTTAAAGTGGTAATGGGAAAATCGGCACTTTCAACCAAATCGTTAATCATTCCCTGCAAGCCCATTTCACGACCATCGTCTGGTGAATAAATTCGGGAAATTCCATAATCCATCAACTCTTTTATTTCCTGCGGAAGAATAACGCCGCCACCGCCACCGAAAATTTTAATATGTGAAGCACCCCGTTCTTCAAGTAAATCGTGCATGTATTTAAAATACTCGTTATGCCCCCCTTGGTACGAAGTAAGCGCAATGGCATTTACATCTTCCTGAATGGCTGTGTTTACCACTTCTTCAACGCTCCTGTCGTGCCCTAAATGAATAACCTCTACCCCTGTAGACTGGATAATGCGCCTCATTACATTGATGGCCGCATCATGTCCATCGAAAAGGGAAGCGGCGGTTACTATTCTTACTTTATTCTTAGGTTTATACTGATTTACTTGCTTCATCATTAATGAGGTATGTTATTTACGCCTGCAATTTACAGAATTTGCAAAAAAATGAAGCTTTTTTTTATAATTAGTTAAGACGGAAATACAATACTACATTGAAGATTTTTTAGGTTATTGAAGTAATACTGTCTTCAAAAGAAAAGAAAATAAGGATAATTTAGGAAGTTTAAACTTACTGCTCTTTATCAAATATAATTGATATTCAACTTAAAAAAAGAAGTATGCCGTTTTTAATGTTGGAAGGCCATTTGCCTTTTTGCCTGTTTTTGTTTTTTAAACATGTAAATAGCAATAGCCAATGCCACACCGCTACATGCCATTGCGGCCCCGACAACGCTTGCCGAAGTAAACCCAAAACCATATGCAATGGGCAGCCCTGCCAAATAGGCCCCGGATGCATTTCCCATATTGAACGCACTTTGGTTGGCCGAAGACCCCAACATTTCGGAACCCTTGGCACTATTGATAACTGCCATTTGGATAGGCGTAGACACAGTAAAGGCAATCATCCCGATGATAAAGGTCATAACCAAAACCACATATCCGCTTGAAGCAACAAAGTTATTGATAAGCAATACCGTGACCATTACCGCCAAGCTTATAATTACCGCTTTGAGCGGCGAATAGATTTCGGCCAACTTTGCTCCCAGAAAATTCCCCACAACCATGCCCAAACCAGCAATAATCATGGCATAACTAACAATGTTATCGCTTAATCCAGCAACATCGGTGATAAGGGGAGCAATGTAACTGTACCACGCAAAAAAGCCTCCGGTCCCGATGGTAGTAAGCAATATGAGCCCTAAAAAATCTATTCTTTTAAATAGTTTAAATTCGTTTTTAATTCCCTTATTGGGAGTTTTT
The DNA here is from genome assembly GCF_029603165.1 of Galbibacter pacificus. GTDB lineage: Bacteria > Bacteroidota > Bacteroidia > Flavobacteriales > Flavobacteriaceae > Galbibacter > Galbibacter pacificus. The sequence goes on along the minus strand of NZ_JAQSVC010000001.1, from coordinate 853,386 downwards.
TCAATTTCGGGCATCCAAAAATAGATGCTGAGCATGGTCAATATCCCTATTATACCCACGATCATAAAAGAAATACTCCAGTGAAAGTGATGCCCAACATATGTCCCCAGCGGAACACCAATTACATTGGCTACCGTTAACCCAGAAAACATGGTAGCAATGGCTTTTGCCGATTTTCCTTCCTGAGCCAATTTTCCAGCCACCACAGCGCCAATACCAAAGAAAGCACCGTGCGGTAAGCCTGATAGAAACCGGGAAACCAACAGCAGGTAATAACTATCTGCAAACGCAGATAATGTGTTGAATACCGTAAACCATCCCATGAGGTACAATAACATTTTATGAGGAGCCCATTTATTGCCGATACTTGTTAATAGGGGTGCCCCAACCACAACGCCAAGTGCATATGCCGATATAAAATGTCCCGCTTGTGGAATGGAAATATTCAATGCGGTAGCCACATCGGGTAATATACCCATGATAACAAACTCGGTCATTCCAATACCAAATCCACCGATTGCAAGCGCCAATAATGCCTTTTTGTTTGTTATTTCTTTCATTTTCTGGTCTTTATTATATCTTAATATGAAATTGCCCTAAGTTTATATTACAAAAGTACTATAGTTATCAATTTATATACTGTGCTACATTATCAAGTTTATGTAAATAAATAGCATTTTAACACCCATACCAAATGGTATAGACAACTTAGTACGATAAAAACCCATAAAATTACATTATTTTTTTTCAGGAACAATCTTTACGATACCGCTTCCCTCTATGCCCAAATACAAATAACCATCCGGGCCTTGTTTTACATTACGCATACGGCCTTCTCCTTCAACCAGTTTTTCGCGTTTTGTAACGGCATTCCCTTCTATGACCATACGTTCCAAATAGCCAAATTTAAGAGACCCCACCATTAAACTGCCCTTCCACCCCGGGTAGACATCAGAAGTAACAAAAGCCATCCCGCTTGGTGCTATGGAAGGCACCCAGTAATGGAGTGGCTGTTCCATGCCCTCTTTTTCGGTAATATCGGTAAAAGAAGTGCCGTCGTAATTCTCTCCGTAGCTAATTACGGGCCAGCCATAATTGGCACCTTTTTTAATGACATTGATTTCATCGCCACCCTGCGGACCGTGTTCATGCACCCAAATATCTCCTGTTTGGTAGTGTTTAAGCATTCCTTGTGGATTACGGTGCCCATAACTATAAATTGCTTTTTTGGCATTTGTGGAATCTATAAACGGATTATCTTCAGGTATTCTTCCATCATCGTACAAGCGGTAAATTTTTCCTCCATCACGGGTAATGTCCTGCGGGTTCACGTCTCGTTCGCCACGCTCACCAATGGAAAAATAAAGGTAGCCATTATCATCAAATTCTATTCTCGAACCAAAATGCTGTCCCTTGGTGGTATTTGGTTCTGCCATGTAAAGCACTTCTGTGCCAGTTAAAGCATTTCCATTTAATTTAGCACGTGCAATGGCGGTATTGCCTCCACTGCCATCGCCTTCATCGCTTGCATAAGAAAAATAAATCCAGCCGTTGTTTTTGTAGTCGGGATGCAACTTCACGTCCATAAGTCCGCCCTGTCCCCTATCATAAACAGTAAGATTATGAGAAATTTCAGTTTTATTGCCGTTTTCTACTAAATATAGTTTTCCTGATTTTTCGGTAACAAGTAATTTCCCGTCTGGCAGAAAGGCCATGCCCCATGGTATGTTTATATCGCTTACAACAGTTTCAAGGGTATAAGTGATTTCTTCGGGAACTGTAATAGTTTTATCGTCCTGAGCACAGGAAAACTGAATTATAACTATCAGGATTAAAAGAATTTTATGTTTCATAGCAATCTTATTTTGGTTGTGTAACAGTTACACAAAAAAGCATAATTAACTGAATACCAATCATAAATAATCGTTAAAAAACATTTTTTTGAAAAAAAATTAAATTTACATGTTAATTTGAAAAAAGAATAATACTTTTGTGCCCGCTTTGTAGGCATCAGAAATATAATTTCTACAAAGTATTTTTTTGAACTTTACTCACGGGGTGTAGCGTAGCCCGGTTATCGCGCCGCGTTTGGGACGCGGAGGTCGCAGGTTCGAATCCTGCCACCCCGACAATTACGGTGTCAACAGACACCAAAATATAGCTAATCTTATGAAAATCAAGGGTTTTTATTTTTCTTGAAATCATAAGATTGGCTTTAATATCAATTCAAAGGTTACCTATTCGGTTACCTAAATTGTTACCAGAATTTTCACTACATTGGTAATTCAATAGACTTGACTTTCGCAGCGATTTGACTTTCGTAAACAAATCGATTATTCACTTAAAGCGAGAGTTTATGCAGACTTCAAAGACTTTTACCATTCATTTTTGGCTGAGTATGGCCAAAGCAAAAGATGATTTTGCACCTATTTATGCCCGTATCACGGTCGATGGAAAACGTGCCGAGATCAGTTTAAAACGATCCACATCGGTTACCTATTGGGATACCCGTTCCAAAAGGTCAACACTAAGGACTTCCGACGGCAAGGCACTAAATGTTTACCTTGACCAAGTGTATTCCGATTTGTTGGATTGCCACAAACAGCTTTTGGGCGAATCCAAATATGTTACCGCCCAGGCCATCAAGGCCCGGTATCTCGGAGAAGATGAACAGCACAAAACGCTGCTTGAACTGGTTTCCTACCATAATAAGAATATGGTTTCGGTACTCAAGCCCGGCACCTTGAAAAATTACTTCACTACGGAACGCTATATCAAACGGTATTTGAAGCACAAACTAAAGACCAACGATGTTTTCCTTAAACAATTATCCTATAAATTCATCATTGACTTTGAACAGTTCCTACGTAACGGAAAATCCATAAACCGCTCCCAGCCCCTAAAGAACAATGGGGTTATGAAACATTTGGAACGCTTGAAAAAGATGATGAACCTTGCCCTTCGGTTGGAGTGGATCGAAAAAGACCCCTTTGTGAGGTTCTCGCTAAAGTTCACAAAACACCAGCGAGCATTTCTGTCCCAATCGGAACTTGAAGTTCTGGAATCCAGTCAGCTTTCAAAAGGGATGCACCAAAAAACAAGGGACGTTTTTGTTTTTGCCTGTTATACGGGTCTGTCCTATATCGACGTGAAGTTGCTTTGCGACGACCATATTGTACGCGGCATCGATGGGGATTACTGGATATTCACAAAAAGGGAAAAGAACGATGAAGCGGTAAAAATACCGCTTTTGGATAAAGCCCTTGACATCCTGAAAAAGTATGACCAGGGAACTGAAAACAAAAGCGAAAAATTGCTGCCGGTATTTTCTAATCAAAAAATCAATAAATATTTGAAGGAAGTAGTTGCTATCCTAAAAATCAATAAGAAGCTTACGTTCCACGCGGCAAGGCACACGTTTGCTACTACGGTTACGCTTTCCAATGGCGTGCCCATTGAGACCGTTTCAAAATTACTCGGTCATACAAAGCTTTCCACAACGCAAATCTACGCCAGGGTCATCGAACAAAAAGTGTCATCTGATATGCGTTCGTTGCGTAGTAAATTAAACACCACGGACAAGGCCGAAACAAGGGTGCACTATCAATAATTTGATTTGGAAAACACCTTTTAGGTTCTAATCCAGTCGGCACTCTTTTTTTTTCGTCTAATAATCCCTTGCAGATTTGGGTTTTGTATTGAGCCATAAATTTTAACACTAAGTTATTTTATTTTTCGGTCAGCTGAGGCAACCAAAACCAAACAGTGGGCAAATGTAGCCACATCCCATCGCTTGGTCAAGGTCAAGCCCTTCGGGATGCCGAACATTTTTCTGCGAAAAATAACCGCTCATACCTTGCCCCTTCCTCCCTGTGGCTGTTAATGCCCTGTTTTGGTATTGCTCGTTGCCTTACAAGCTGCCAAAACGATTTAAAATAATGTTTAACTTAAAAATTTTAATTATGGCAACAACAGTAAAACAAAACGGAACTGCAAAAAAGGAAAATGCATCCGTTAAAAAGGAAGTACAGAAAAAGCTGACCGATGAAGCCATTGGAAAAGCTGCTTCAACAGAAAAAGCGGTAGCATCGAAAAAAGCTACCATCAGTTTGGATGACCGGATCCAAAATTTCGAGAAACTGAGAGGATTGGCCACCCAACGGGAACGGTTGAACCAGACCTTGAGCGAGTTGACAAAGTTCAACTATAACCAAGGGGATTCAGCTTCATTTTACATCCGGGATTCCCACAATTTGGAATTTAAAACGACCAATACGAACCTTATCAAATTGGTTACAACTCACTTACAGTCCACTTTGGAGGAACGAAAATCCGAAATTGAGGAACAGATTGTAAAATTTGAACTCTAAGGTAACTTCAAATCCTTAAAACAGGAAGCCTACTCCCCAAGAGTAGGTTTTCTTTTTTCCTTAAAAAGGGAGTTATAATATTCAATCAATATATGCGCAAAGGTAAACTCGTAAAATACTCCCATCAAAAGCTTACGGCATAAAGCCGCTCCCGCACTCGCTATTTATTCCGTTTCCTTTTGAGCTGAGATTTTATCTTCCGTTTGGTTCTAGCTTAAATATTAATTGTTTAACTAAAATCAAATGTTATGTATTTATCAAATTTACAGCAGGATGAAATCTTCGTTCCATCAGAAATGAAATCCTTGAAAATCCTGACCCAGATGGAATCCCGAAGGGGACTTGAAAATGCCATAATTTCGAATGGCAAAATTGTCAACGTGGTATCGAACAGCTACGGCCACGTACCGAACGAACTTTTCTTCAAAAAGGCCGAAGAAATGTTGACCGATGCCAGACTGAATTATCAGAAGCGGACAATCAACAGGAATGATAGGTCTTTCATTACCGACTTTATCATTGATGATAACAGCCAATTTTCGGTAAAGAATGAAAAAGACCTGATACTGCCGATGCTGCGGTTTAAGAATTCCTATGATGGTAGCGAGAAAACTTCTGGACATTTTGGCTTTTATAGGGAAGTATGCTCCAATGGCCTACACGTTTCACAAGCGGAAATTGAGTTTTCCATCAAGCATAGTAAGAACAATACCGACCTGATAATGCCAAGGTTGAACAATCTGTTCGATAAGTTCTTGGATAATGAATTTTACACCATTACCAAGAAGTTCGACAGAATGAGGGAATTTGAAATCATCAACACCAAGGAATTTGTAAAAGAAATTCTGGAAAGCACGAAATTGTTCCGGTACGAATGTAGCGATAAGAACAATGATCCTTCAAAGAAATCCCGGGAAGTACTTGAAATTCTGGATAACGAAGCGTTGTTACTTGATGAAAAACCTAATTTGTGGATAGGCTATAATGCTTTCAATCAAATGCTTCACAATACATTGAAAAAAAGCTTTTCACAACAGGAACGCTTGGACAAAAAACTGTTCGATGCCGTTTATGAAATGGCTTAATGTCATAATAGGTTTATCCAGTACCTTAAACTGGATTTTTTTTATTCTGAGCAAAAGAATTTATTTGGAAAGTTAGCTTTGCAATCCCACTCAGCCCATTCCCCTACCTTCCGCAGAAAAAGCTGCATTCCGGGAAAAGCGCTTCATTACAAAGGTCTTGGACACGACCCCAAAGCTTCCGATTTCCATTTCACTTGCCCGCTTGTTCCCAGGAAAAATCGGGAAGCAGCCAAACTCTACTTCGATTAAACTCAGTACAGACATTCCCACCTACATCTTTGAAGTCAAGTCCGCTTTTAATCCTACTTCAAAGGATAATCCGTTTTCATAAGCCGGTCAGCACATTGCCGCTCCATTCCGCGAAAAGCTGCATTCCGGGCAAAGAGCTTTCCTACAAAGGTCTTGGACACAATCCCCAATTTCAGCTTTCCATTCCGCTAACCCTTCCCGCTGCGCTGGGAAGGAACACTTCATTCCAGAGCCAAAATCGTGAATCAAGTCCGCTTTACTAATTTGTAGAAGTGGATTTAACTAAGAAACAGCATAATAACAATATATAACAAGTTGTAATGCAATTTGACCGAACTACTTCCTATTAAAATTTTCATAAAATCAAATATTTACGTAACCAGTTACAAATAATTAAGATATGGACTTTTTACAACAAATCGGGTATGCAGGATTGAACAGTAGAATAAAGCGTTTAAGTGATGAACTATTATACAGCACAAGAGACTACTACAAAAACGCAGGACTTAATATTGAACCTAATTGGCATTTAATTTTCCTTCTTTTGGAAAAACATAATTCCTTGACAATTACGGAAATCTCACAAGAATTAAGAATGTCGCATCCTGCTTGCGTGAAAATCATCAACAAAATGAAGAAAAAGAATTACATCGAGACCAAAACGGATAAAAACGATTCACGAAAGCAGCTTTTAGAATTATCCGAAAAATCGAAAAACAAACTTCCAAATTTACATAAACATTGGGATGCTTGCATCGAAACAACAAAAGAACTGATTGAAAACAGTCCTAACTTTATGCAAGAACTTACTGAATTTGAAAAATTAGTAGCTGACAAAAATTATAACGAAAGAACAATAGAAAATGTAAAAGAACTATGATTTGGATAACTGAAATTTTAGGGTATTTGGCAATTAGGACAGGGTTTTTCGTAATTACCAAGAAAGAAATGGGGCAATTTCGTTTATGGCATCTCATTTCAAGTTTTTTCTACATTATCTACGGCCTGTTTCTAAAATCAAGTCCGTTAATCATTGCAGGTATTATTTTCTGCATCATACACATTTACCATTTAAAAAAATTCAAAAATAACAGTAATAATAAAACACAAACATTATGATAAAAGTATTTATAGCAGGCGGAACAGGTTGGGCAGGTTCTGCATTGAGCAAAGGGGTTTTTAACCACGAAAAGATGGAGCTTGTTGGAGCACTTTCTAGAAGTCATAAAGGAGAAAACTTAGCTGAAATTCTCGATTTAGGTTCAACAAATATTCCAATTTATGAAAACATTGAAACTGCATTAGATGAAACTGATTTTGATGTTCTAGTGGATTACACGAAACCAGACGTTGCCAAGAAAAATATTCTTACTTCTCTAAAAAAAGGGAAAAAAGTTGTTGTTGGAACTTCGGGATTGACCGAAAAAGATTATTCGGAAATTGAGAAGGTCGCCAATGAAAACAAAACTTCTGTTTTAGCGGTTGGTAATTTTGCAATTACGGTTGTACTACTTCAAAAATTTTCGGAAATGGCGGCAAAATATATTCCCAATTTTGAGATTATTGATTACACTCACGAGGATAAAATTGATGCACCAAGTGGAACAGCAAGAGAATTGGCTCATCGACTTTCAAAAGTTCAAAAACCCAACAAATTTGTGACAGAAGATGAATTGATTGGCGATAAATCAAGTCGCGGGGCAAATTTAAATGACGTTCAAATCCATTCGGTCAGGCTTCCAGGACACGTTATTTCCATAGAAACAATATTCGGTCTTAAAGACGAAAAACTATCGATAAGACACGATTCGGGAGCAAGTGCAGTTCCGTACGTAAAAGGCGGACTTTTGGCAATCGAAAAAATTGGAACATTTAAGGGCTTGCGAAGAGGATTGGATAGTATAATGGACTTTTAAAAAACAGAATTGCATAAAAAAGTTCTTTGAAGAAATAAATGTCCAATTACTTAATAATTAACTTAAAAAACGAGTAAAATGACAAATATAACAATGAATAATTTAGGAGAGATAAATCAAAATCGAAAAATCCGAATACTAGACTCCATAACATTAATAAATAGCTTCTTAAAAGATGATAGAATTAAAGATATGGGGGTAAGTTGTTTAATGTTCAATATTTTGAAAAGAACCAATCAAGATAAATCTAAATTTGAAAATAAATATTTCTATTGGGAGTCAAACCAGACCATTTTAGGTTTCTGTCAAGTAACTCACCATATCAAAACCAAAAAAACAATAATTAACTTCAGGCGTTTTAAAGAAAATTCAATCTCAGAAATAGAACTGTTTTCCATTTTAAGAGAAAATATTAAATCAATATTTGAAAGCTATGTTATTGATAGAATTATCTTCATTGATGATGAAAACAGTTCGGAATATATTTCAGAATTATTTTTAAAAAATTTCAATCCTTATCCAATAGGATATGTCCATTTAAATGAAGGTAAATATGTACTTACCAAAAATAAGTTTCTTGGTGAAAAAGAACAGTTTTATAAATCAGATTATCTTAATTATATAGGAAAATAATATAAAAACTGCGCACAAGCTGTATATAGGAAATACGTCCGGAATTAAATTTTCATGACCCGCTCAGCACATTCCCCTACATTCCACGCTCGCCTGCTGAAAAAGCAGGCAACCACTTCATTTCGGGCAAAGAGCTTCACTACATACGTCTTGGACACAACTCCAAAGCTTTCGATTCCCATTGCACTATTCCTGCTGAAATACGCAGGAACACTCCATTCCCATCTACAGCTTTGAAGTCAAGTCCGTCTTAAATCCTACTTAAAGAGGATAATACGTTTTCATAACCCGGTCAGCACATTGCCGCTCCATCGCGCGAAAAAGCCTGTCCTGAACTTAGCCGAAGGGCTACATTCCGGGCAAAGAGCTTCCCTGCAAAGGTCTTGAACACAACTTTAAAGATTCCGATTTCCATTACGTTAAACCCTGCCTGAAAAACGGCAGGAACACTTCATTCCCAATCTACATCTTTAAAGTTAAGTCCGCCTGATAGGAATTCCATTTATCATTTAGTCCCGCTTCCTATGGTTTCGTACTTCACAAAAGGCATTTAGACCTACTCCCGCACCGCCGCTGTCCCTACCCTTTTTTTGTAAGCAAAATACCAACAGTTGGAAGTTAAACGGAGTGCATAACCGGTCGTGCCTCCCTTTTATAACTCCTTATTAATTCCAACTATTGAAAATGTATCAGCAACAAAAAAAAGGTAACAGCGGACGGCTCTATGGGAAGTAAATCTAAACTGAATAGTATGAAATCTTACAAAAACATCAAAAAGGAAGCGGGACTAAAAAAAACAAAAAAGGAAAACGCTCTGGATATAATAAGTAAATCACTTCAAAAAAATATAAACGTAAACTATCTGAATGGTTCGGGTAGCATTTTAATTAATCTTTAAATCTTTTATTATGAGTACTTTAAAAAATCACGTACAGTTAATCGGAAACGTTGGACAGGAGCCAACCATTACGAACCTTGAAAGCGGTAAAAAGGTAGCCCGTTTTTCACTTGCCACAAACGAGTTTTATAAAAACACCAATGGCGAGAAAACACAAAATACCGAATGGCATACCGTAGTAGCTTGGGGCAAAACTGCCGAAATCATCGAGAAATATGCCGGAAAGGGCAAGGAAATCGGGGTAACCGGAAAATTGAAATCCCGAAGCTACGAGGACAAGGACGGTATCAAAAGGTACGTTACCGAAGTAGAAGCCAACGAAATCCTTTTGTTGGGAACTAAGAACGGCAATAATTCAGCCGATTAATTTAAAATTAAAGAGGGCGTTACGGTCGAAAGTCACGCCCTCTTTTTCATTATTAACTCCATAAATAGAAATCAAAATGAAATCGAAGATTCACGAATACCAAAACAAATATTTACCGATGAGTAAAGCACAAGTTAACGAAATCAAAGCGGGATTGCAATATTTTCACGGTTCGGAAACCGTGTTTCAAATCCCATTGTTAAGAACCCGTTACACCAACGGACTGAAATATTTGGCGGAAGCTGCTGAATGTTTTTGGCTCATTACGGACACTTCCGCATTTGCCAAAACCTTAATGGACAAAAGCTATTTTATAACCATAGACTTCAAACGGTTGCCTAAGGAGAAACAGGATCATTCTGGGTACGAAGCCGAGATAACGTACAGCGATGGAAACGGGAACATTTTTGGAAAACACGGCTATCGAGTTACCGATTTTCCATTGGATGAACTGCGGTTGTTTTTTGTGGATAATACGCTGATGTTGCCAAGCGAATATTGACCCATTCATAAACCTAAAAAATTATGATCTATCTAAATTTTTCAGACCTGAACGGGGAAACCCAAGCACGCCTTTTGGAAAGTTCCAAAAAAGACGTTGAACAAAAATTTGGCGATGATATCCGGAAGTTTGCCAAAGAACATTGCACCAATTTTGATGTGATGATCGAGGAAGAAGCACTAAGGAATTTATACAGTTATACCTATGTATTTAATATTTGAAATTGTCTAAATAGGAATGGAAATACCTTTGAAGTTTCAGGGGTACATATAATAACTAAAAAGGGAAAATTCGCTGTTACCTGAATTTTCCCTTTGTCCTTTAGACCTTGAAAGGTCTACTGTTTAAATTTAATACTTTTTCTAAAAACAGAAGCTATTTTTTTAAGAAAATTATATCCCATAAGTTGAAAAATACCTATCTTTATTCCGCTGAAATTCAGCATTTAACTTTACGCAGGGGTATCCATTTTTTGACTTTCGCCGATAACCCTGCCCATCGAAAAATTACATAACGGGAAATCTTTTCCCTGAAATTGGCAATTGGCTTTTAGCCAAATTGTACGAAATTTTTGTTCGCCTGTGGCGAACGAAAAGGAGTAGCAAGAGGGTAACACGCGATGCGATGTTAAGCACTCCTATTCCTTGGTAATCAACTGATTTTTAAATACTTAAAAATTAGCCGATTATTTAGATTTCTACAATTTGCGACAAATGCCCTGTGAGCGCCCATTTTTAGGGAAGGATTTGCGACAAATCGGCGAATTATGGACTCATTTATCGGCATTAGGTTCAAAAAGGAAACCGCCAAGCGTTTCCAGCAATTTTCAAGAACACACTTCAAATCGCACACCGAGGCAATGGCCACGATGCTCGATTTTTTCCACTACAACGAGATATCCCCACGGGAAAAACTGGGCCCGACCGGAAGGACGATCGAGGCCAATCTAAAGAAACGTATCAATGCGGTAATCGCCATAATGCGGGATATGGAAAAGACCCAGACCAGACCCACCGTGGCGATGATCGAATCCCTTTTCCAGACCGAAGAACCCAAAAAGAAACCCTTGATCTTGGAGAAGAAATTTGTGGAAGAAAAGCCGAAAGTAAGATTTCAGGAAAAGCAAAACCACAACAACGAACTATAAATTTTTGAACTATGTACATCACGATCACACCTCAAAAATTGGGCGGGAACTATTCCCAAAGTTCAGCCGATTTTGTGGGCTATCTGGAGAAGGAAAACCAAGGTCTGGAGCAGGAGGATATGGAACATTTTTTCAACCAATATGGGGATGAATTTTCAGCGGAAGAAGTGGTAAAGGATATTGACGGGAATGGTGCCAAACTGAAAAAGACCGAACCGAAATTTTATTCGATCACGGTCAGTCCGTCGAAGTACGAACTGAACCGGTTACAGAACAGCAGTGAAGATCTGAAAAAGTACACCCGTGAGCTGATGAAGGATTATGTGGCATCGTTCAACCGTGAGATCAATGGGCAACCTGTGTCTATCAATGACATTAAATATTATGCTAAAATCGAACATCAACGAACCTTTAAGGGAACGGACAGAAAGATCAGGGAAAACCAACCCTTTGCCACCAAAATACTTCAGCTAAGAAATGAGATCCGAAGTATTGAAACCGGCTCGATGGAAGGAAGTATTGGGAATCGGGAACGGGAAATCGCAAAATTAGAAAAACAAGCCCCACATCAACAGGATGGGAAAAGGATTGTCCAGGGAATGCCAAAGGCCGGAAGCCAAAGCCATATCCATATTATCGTGAGCCGCAAGGATGCATCCAATTCGTTCAGCCTTTCGCCCGGGAGCAAATACAAGGCTTCCGATGTTGAGATGAACGGCAAGAATGTCAAACGGGGCTTTGACCGGGATCGATTTTTTGAAAATGCAGAAAATACCTTTGATAAGACTTTTGGCTATCAGCGGAACTTTGCGGAAACATATAAGGCGCGAAAAAATTTCATCAAGAACCCGAAAATTTATTTTGCTTCCTTGATGAAATTGCCCACCAATGAAAAGGCAATCGCTTTTAGACTGATGCGGGAAACGGGCATCCCGATAATGCCCAGCATCCCGACCAATCAGGCACAGCTTGCCCTAAAAGTTTTCAACAAGCTGCGCAAAGGTTTGGACGTGGCCATCAAATCAAGTTCCATCGGAATCTAAATCTTTGTTATGCAACTGGATAATCTTACAACGATACTGTTAATTATTGGCTTAATAAGCACGCTATTTTATATGGGGTACAGATTGACGCGTTTTGCTTTTATATTAAACGTGGTTTTGCTCGGGGTTTTGGTGTTTTACCTATCTAGCGTTAGTGACTTAATTTCGATATCATTGGTTCTGGTTTGCCCGCTGATGCTAATCAATACCGGACTGTACGTTTTTTTGCATAAAACGGACGAGCCAAAAAGTGCCGAGAGCAAGTATCGTGTAAGTTTTCCAACAAGCAAGGGAAGTTTTATATTGGAAAATGTAAAGCGAGGTGCTTCCATCATAGGTTCGGCCGGAAGCGGAAAGACCGAAAGTGTGGTATATGGATTTCTAAGACATTTCCAGAAAGAAGGTTTCTGCGGAATTATTCACGACTACAAGGATTTTGAACTGACGGAAATGGCGTATCCGCTTTTCAAGGATAACGATATCCCGTTTAAGGTCATTTCCTTTGACAAAATCATCCATAGGGTAAATCCTATTGCCCCACGGTATTTAGAGAACGAGGAAAGCGTAAACGAGGTTTCAAGGGTGTTGATCGAAAATCTATTGGAGCAACGGGAATCCGGCACTTCGGGAACGACCAAATTTTTCAACGATGCTGCCGAAGGCTTGATCGGTGGTCTGATTTGGAAACTTAAAACCTCGTACCCAAAATTCTGTACCCTTCCCCATCTGATTGCCATTTATCAATATTTGGATACGAACAGCCTAATCCAGTTTTTGGAAACCAATACGACATCACGGGCAATGGCAGATGCCTTTATTAGCGGTAAGGACTCGGAACGGCAGACCGCCGGGGTAAAAAGCACCTTGGCCAATGCGCTAAAAAGAATCAGCACCCAACGCATCTTTATGACCTTATCTGCGGATGAAGTGCCACTCAATATAAATAGTTCTGAAAATCCAACTGTGATTTCGGTGGTAAACAATCCCAAATTTGAAACTTCTTATTCGCCTGTTATTGCAACCATTATCCATACGATCACCAAACAAATGAGTGTGCGGAATTCCAAACCTTCTTTCCTGTTGATGGAAGAAGCGCCGACTATACGCTTACTAAATATGCACCGTATTCCGGCCACGCTGCGGAGTTATGATATTGCCACCATCTACGTGATGCAGGACAAGATACAGAATGATATGATGTACGGCGACAAGGCAAGCAAAGCGATATTGAGCAACCTTTCCTACCAGTTTTTCGGTAAGGTCAACGATCCGGACACCGCAAAATATTATGAACGCTTTTTTGAAATTATTAAGGATCCGACCAAAAGCGTGAGTCGTGGCCATAACTTGGATTTTGATACCCGAATAACCACCGGAGAAAAGGAAATCCCGAAAATTAGGGCAGATGTTTTCTTTCGCTTGAAGCAGGGCGAGTTTATCACTTATGCCGATGGGAAAGACAAAAAGGTGCAATTTAAATTGCAGAATATTCAAAGAGAGCTGCCGGAAGAAGCCAACCAGTTTTCTCAGGTGGATTTAGAGGATAATTTTAAAAAGGTTTATGAGGAGGCTAGGTCAATATTTGAATAATTAGGATAAATTAAAATTTTCATTAATTTCCTTTTCAATAATTTTATATTTGTCCTTCACATCTTCACCCATATAAAAATCCAACAGATCATTTTTATCCAAAGTTCCATCTTCTAAAAATTTATTTAGATACTGTTGGTTGAAATCTAATAACAACATAGATTTCTTAATTTGTTTTAAAATTGTTTTATTATTCTCAATATTATTCTCAACTAGATTTTTAACTAGGGATATTTCATTTATGTCCTTAATAATTCGATTTACCAGAATAGCTAAAATATTCTTATCGACTTTAACATCCTTGGCATTTAAGACTATATCCCTTGCCAACATATAAGCTATTGCCAAATTTGAATAATCTCCTTTTTGGGAATCGATTATGGCGATAAAACCAATAGAGGGAATATAGCCCACATTTTCAAATGCTTTAAGAATTGAGTTATCCACGAGAGAAATATCAAATACGATAAGGCTAACCTTTGAATCCCTATTTGCTTGAGCTTCTATTAATTGACTCCAGGCTGTATCGGTTCTACGAGTAAAAATTTCTTTTGATTCTATATCTCCAAATTTGATACTCTTATCAAACTTGCACTCAATAACAATCTTTAAGTCTTCATTCCCTTCTATTTCGCAGACTATATCACCAGTTTTATTTCGGTTAATTTTACCTTGTACATTTCCAGTTAAGTAGGCTTTGTCTTTTAACCGCTTATCCTTAAAGTACTGATTTAGAAATTCCGCGACTTCATCCTCAGCCAAATTTCCTTTTATTGCCGATTTGTAGAAAAGTTCCTTTTTCATTTCAAAAATCATCTTCAAACTCTCCAGTTCAGTACCCAGTTCATTTGATGTTTTCGATAAAAATGCGGATAGTCGATCTTCCATAAGTGCGAGGACACCAATATAAATAGCTTTTAATAATTTTTCATCACGATCAGACACGGGAAGATTATCAAAATAATTAAAGACTATTTGATTCTCAATTTCAAACTCCTTTACTTCAACTCGTTTCAGTTGTTGATTGAGTCTTATCATTTTGCTTAAACTTTAGAGTACCTGTACCTTCCTTTGATACTTTGGGCTAAATATGTTCCGTGGGATTCAGCACCAATAAGCCCTTTATATTCTCTTTCTGGAAGGTCAAAATATTGATAGACCGTGCCGTTTTTAAATTCTATTTCTAATGTGGATGAATTGTCGTCATAGCCAATAGATGCTATGTTTGATGATTTTACTGGTTTTCTATTCATAATACTTTATTTGATAATTTTACTAATTTTAGGATTTTGAGACCTCCAGGCCTCAATAAATTCTTCGTAGTTAGGGCTTTCTTCCATTTTGTTGCCCCAACCCCCAGGCATTAAAGATTCTTCTGTATCAACAATATCGAATACGATCGGATCTTGACTATCAGGTCTTTTATCCTTCGGTGGAGCTTTGATAAGCGATCTCATAGGAAGCTTTACCGATTCCCCTAAGATTATAGCTTCTCCCGTTTTTAATATTGGGAGCATACTTGTAAGACCCTCCAGATTATCTGTGACAGCACTTGTTATGTGTGCGCGATCAGTAGAGTTCGCCAATCGGAGAGCAAAGAATGTACCACATTGTGAAAGAATTGTAGAATTTATTTCAGACGGTCTTTGACTAACTATCATTGAGCCTATCCCATATTTCCTACCCTCCTTTACAATTTTTTGCACAATCGATAACGCGCTACCTTCAAAGTTTAAATAATTGTGAGCTTCTTCCATTACCAAAAGCAATGGACGTTCCTTGCCTCCTTGCGAGAGGTTTCTTGCCCAGAATAAGCCTTCATAAACTATACGCAGTAAAACTCCGATAATTGTATTTAAAATAGTTATTGGAACACCTGATAAATCCAAAATAGTAATTGGCTTGTCGCTTCCTATCCAACCTTTTATCAGGGAATCTAAATCTTCTTCTATAAATCCATCCTTTTTTGGAGTCCAATCCCCAGGTTTGAAAATAAAATCATACCTTGGAATTCTCAACTTTGAACCTAATGAATGTAACTGTTGGCTATTATTTAAAGGGGTTTCAGGCAAGTATTGAACTCGATCACCATTTGCTTTGGAGGTATTTATTTTTTTAAAAATAGGAGGAATACCCCGAACTGGATCACCTAATATCTTATCTCCATTTTCATCAGTTTCAAAAGCAAGATTTTCCATAATCGTTCCATCCTTGTCCGGATAGAACTTTCCTAGCGTTTCGGTATAAAGGTCATACCATAGATGATTCAAGCTAAATGGTATGGGAGAATCAATACTAAGGTTATCTATGTCGATTCCGGTTTTAGGATGTTTTTCCAAACTTTTCAACTTAGCTTGCTGAATTCTTTCTAGAATTACATTTTGATCTTTTTCGGCAGCAAATTTTCCAAAACTGATATCACATAATTCTTCAAAATTTAAGGCCCAAAAGGGAATAACCAATTCTTTTTCTTGACTTCCTTCGCTTTTGTCAGCGTTAATTTTAAAAATATTCGCTCGATCTTTTAGAGCTTGTCCATACTCTCCGTGTATGTCAAACACCAAAATTCGTGATGATGGATATTTCTCAGAATCGGATAGCGCATTTAACAGACTTGCAACTGTCGTTGACTTTCCTGAACCAGTTGTTCCAACTACTGCCGAATGTCTCGTAATTAACCTATTTACATCCACCAAAGCTGGAATAGATTCGGCTCCCGCAATATGTCCAATATTTACAAAGTATGGTTTGTCTGGTTGTCCATAGATTCGTTTTAGGTCTACTTCAGATACTAAATGCACTTCATCACTAATTGTTGGATATTGAGAAATCCCTCTTTGAAATTCACCAGATCGATGTCCTTCCCCAACCAGTTGTACAGTTATCCATCTATTTCCATAAGGTTGGTCGTTTTCTGGTGCTGCGCTTGCGCCGACCTGAGTAATAATTCCAAACAAAAAATTGTATCCAATTGGAATTTTAACAAAACTTCCAATTTGTCCAATTTTGTAACCTTCACCATTTACATATGTCAAACCAGATAGTGAATCGTTGACCATTGCTATTCTAATGGTAGTGCCACTAACGTCTTGTACGGAACCAAGATAAGTAGAGTTATTTTTCATCCAAAAGAGTTTGATTATATCCGATTAAAGCTTGAAGGAAATCCCCCATTTTTGAAAAATCACCAAGATCTAAATCGCAAAGAGCTGCTTCTTCGTCATCCCTTTTAGACAGACAATTAGCTAAATTATCCTCATCTTCCAATAAGGCTCCTAATTTCCACTTGCCTCTAACCGTACCAATTATCGCTTCGTCTTTAGCCCATATAGCAAGATTGCCTCTGTTTAATGCAGCATCCACACCTTTAGGGTACTTTTCAGTCGTTGAATCATTTTCTTTATTTTTCTCAGTTAAAGAGCCGAATAACATCGAAATTACCATACTATTTGGGTTCGCTCTTAGTGAACCTAAAATGCAATCATTTATATGCTCGTCGTTAAAAGAATAACCTGAGATAATAAGTAATGCGTTAGGTTTTCTCAAAAAGCGAGAAAGTTGATCCATCAAAGCCAAAAAAGGCATTTTTCTACTTTGGTCATATTTGAGATGGGATGGGTAAATTAGCTGTGAAGCGTCTATTTCTTTAGTTCTGCTTGACCTGAATACCTGATGATTTTTCTTTTGAAACCAATTAATAGAGCCGTGAATTTTCCAAAGACGTGTCCAATGATTTGGTATTAAATCGTCTTCAACTGATCTCAAGTCAAAAAATGACTGTCTTGAACCGACAAAACCATCAAAATAGGGTATGGATAAGTCCTCAAAGGCTTGTTCCATTAACAAATCGTAATTCGTTGTAAATACCTCGACAGGTTTCTCACGATCTATTGATATCCATTTTGCAAGTTTATGATATGGGGATTCTTTATTTGGTAATTCCACATCCAATTTACTTACGATTTTCGTGCAAATTTCGCTTTCGAGTTTGATAAGCTCTTCATTGCTAAAACCTCTAACGCTGTTACCAACCGAAACATCTTTCAAACCTCTTATAAAACTCAAAATATCTTCAATATTTTTAATACTTTTTTGAGCTAAACTTATTTCATCTAAAAGTTTATCATAATCATTTTTGACATCTGTTTTTGATGATAGTTCCGAACTTAGAAATTGGGTCAATCCGGCTACATCTGGGATTAAAGGCCATTGCTCTTTCGGCAATTTCACCGCTAGAGGACAACCAGCAGATATAAAATAGCCTATTGGTTTTTTATCTTGGGATAATGTTTGGCGTAAAAACTTAATATGTTTAATAGGATCGTGATAATTATCCATATTGTTGATTGATTTCTGTTTTTGAGTAAATTTAACAAACTTTTAGAATTTGCTTCCAACTTTTCAAGTTTGTTTGAAATAAACCCAATTTTAGATTTTATGAATAAGTATAAATTTTATAGTATTTATTTTAGTTTTATGTCTAAAAAGCATATATTGCTCTAATAATTACTAAAGTTATGGTGTCAGAATATATCAATAAATTGCTGTCTATGGAAGAATATTCTTTTTCTTTAGACGAACTGATACAACAGAGCACAAAGAGCAAAAATGCAATTTGGCTGGAATTGGCACATTTGATCGAAAGGAACAAAGTCATTAATCTAAGAAAAGGCTTCTACCTTATTCTTACCCCCAGATATTCCAATTTTGGAAAACTTCCCATAAGCCTCTACATTGATAAACTTTTCGATTATTTAGACCGTAAGTATTATTTGGGTTTTTACAGCGCGGCCAAAGTTTACGGCGCAAGCCATCAACAAGCCCAACGCGATTATGTGATGACATCTTCTCCCAAACTTTTGGATATTCAAAAATCGACAATTGATATCCGTTTTTTGACGACTTCCGCTTGGCCGGAAAAAAATATCCTTAAAAGAAAATCGGATGCCGGAACTTATCAAATTTCGAGTCCCTCTCTGACCTTGGCCGATCTGGTACATTATCAGAATAAATTGGGGGGGCTGAACCGAATGCTATCCACCATTGAAGAACTGTTGGAAGAAGTTACACAAAAAGACCTTGAAGATTTATTGAGTTGGTATGGCAATAAAGCCACACTCCAACGACTGGGTTTTTTATTGGATGAAATAGATCAAGAGAACCGTTTGTCAAATTTAATTTTTCAACATTTGGAAAATCAAAAAATACATCCGGTTTTATTGAAGCCGACCAACCAACAACGACCTGGTTCGGTGGATAATAAATGGAAAGTGGACATCAATCTAAAATTAGAAGGCGACCTATGATTTCAAGACCCTATATAGCCCAATGGCGGGAATATGCACCGTGGAAAGAATTTGCACAAGTTGAGCAGGATTTGATCATAAGCC
Source organism: Galbibacter pacificus (assembly GCF_029603165.1). Taxonomy (GTDB): domain Bacteria; phylum Bacteroidota; class Bacteroidia; order Flavobacteriales; family Flavobacteriaceae; genus Galbibacter; species Galbibacter pacificus. Next base: position 834,196 of record NZ_JAQSVC010000001.1, on the reverse strand, counting down.
GCACATTGGTAGCAATTTTTGCAGACGATTTTCTGAGGGAAAACCTTGCTTTCCGTGGTGGTACAGCCTTACATAAACTATATCTCAACCCCGCTCCAAGGTATTCCGAAGATATCGACCTTGTTCAGGTTAAGGAAGGTCCTATCAAACCCATTATGAAGCGCATAGGCGAGGTCATTACCTTTTTTGAAGAAGATAGGCGCACACAAGTGAGGGGGCACGGAGCAAAGGCCTTATATCGTTTTAATTCAGAATATGAAAATGAACGTCGCCGGCTCAAGTTAGAGATTAATTGTAAAGAACACTTCAACGTACTCGATTGGGTAGATTTCCCTTTTGAAATGGCGAACCCTTGGTTTTCGGGGAGAGCTGATATTAAAACATATAAAATCAATGAACTTTTGGGCACGAAGTTGAGGGCGCTTTATCAGCGAAGTAAAGGAAGGGATCTGTTCGACCTGGATTATTCCAGACAACATAAGGATATCAACATTGATGAAATTATCAAGTGCTTCAGGGAATATATGGAATTTTCCGTTGGCAAAGTCCCTTCCCAAAGAGAATTTCTCCAAAATATGGAAGCTAAAGAAAATGATGCAGCTTTTGAAGGCGATATGGAAGGTTTGCTACGACCTGAAATTAACTACGATCAAAAAACTGCTTTTCAATGGTTGAAAGAAGCGTTTATCCCCAGAATGTAACTATTTCAAAAAGGTCCTTTTTCCCTTGGCCCTTGCTGCGTAACCTTCCATTGACCATCTACCTTTAGAAGCTTGAACAATTCAGGATTTTCCTCATAAGAGGTTGTAAACCTTACCCAAGCGGTCTTACCATCGGCAGTTTCTTCCAGCACTTTAAAATTGGAATCCCCTGATTTGCCTGCTGCCATTAAATCTTGTATCGATTTAAGGCCATTGTAACCTTCGGGGGTGGTATGTTTTTTTAGGGTGGTATTATCTTTATTGTAGAAACTTTCCACCACGATTTTTGAAGTTTCGCTCGGCGAAAGGTCTTGTTTCCCGGCACAGGACAGAAAAAGTGCTACTAACGAAAAAATGGCTATTCTTTTCATAACGATCTTAATTTGGGTTATTGATAAATCTATGCGATATTTTTAATTTTAAGTACCTTTCCCCGTTCTTTTCGTTGATCTCTAAAACCGCCCTGCGGTCATTGCTTATCGAAAATTTTGGCAGCACGTAAACCAATCTAACGGTTTCATTTTCAACTACTTTGGTGGGCAGATTATATTTAAAAATAGGCTCTTGATAAAGACTTTGCAATGATTTCTTTTTACCCTTTTGTCTCGTCTCTACCGATAATTTTAAGAAATTCAGATCGTAATCCAAGGTCGATTTATTTTCAATCTGGATCACGAAATACAATTCATCCTTGTCGAAAACTATGTTTTCAACACTTAAAACGATGCCCTCGTTCCGCTTTTTTATCCGGCCAATCCGTTGCTTTCGATCAATTAGATAGGAACAGAATTTTTGGTAATAATAGACCTCATTTCCCAACTCCTTCTTAAACACATCTACTTTTGTCGAATCAGCAACAATGGGCTTTTCATTACCGATGCTTTTAGACTTCGGTATAAAATAATTCAGTCTATCAAGCTGTTTCTTATACCTTACAATATACGAAAAAACTGAACCATTTCTGTTGACCACCAGAAGATTACTTTCCTTTCCCGGCTTTGCCTGAAGCAATCCAAAATATTGTTCTTTCTCGCGATTGTAGGTAAATACAAAATTATCAGATCCTGTAATCCCCTGACGTATGGGTTCAGGGAAGAACAAGGCTACGTTCTTTTGGTCATTCGCATAAATCGTATCGAGTGTGATAGGTGTTTGCGCTTTTGCGAAGGCTGTGCCACATAAAAATGTTGAGATAAAAATAAGATTTTTCATAGGAATGATTTTTTAAATGCCCATTATAGGCTCATAATTTAGGTTTTAGGATTAGTCTGTAATTGTTGAGTACGGTAACTTTTACGTTCCGGTGGTTGCGTTGAAAGATCTTTTTGAAACCGCTTACTTGTGGTACACCGACAATATTAAGGTCGTCCACCATATCGCCGACAACCTCATTGGTGACCTCTGCACGAAAGTTGTTTTCCACATAGATGCCATTACTACCGTCCTGTAGATCGAATGCTTTCAGTTTTGTGGGATGATGTTGAATGTTTTCAATTTCAATCAATACACGATTCGGCTGGAAACTGATAAAACCATAAATTGGAGTATTTTTTGAAATCCGTTTGTTATTAACGGTAGCGGCTTTGGTCAGGCGCATCCGCAAGCGTGAATTTGCCTTGACCACTTGGTCGCCATCCACGACCGCATAAATTACTGCATCCGTTGTGCCGGAAACGGAAACAGCACTTTCCTTTGGATCAGAGGCAAAGAATAACTGGTGTTCCAACCCCATTTCCTTAGCCGCAATTTTTTGTTCGGCCTTTATTGCTGCGGAGTCAACTACTTTTGCGACCTTGGTAACAGTTTTCTTAACACCAATATTCCGATAACTTTTTTTGGAATACTCGATTTTCCCAGCGGAGTAGATACTATCCACTATGCGTTCTTTTTCACGTTCAGGTAAACCCGGATCGTAGAAGCCCGCAGAATCAATCAACTTTTCATCGTAGATGCTCGGTGCATTGGTTTCACGCACTTCCTTCAAGTCATTGATGGCATCCAGTTTGGAATCGTATTCCTTTTGATCTTCTTCCAATGCAGGAACCGATGTTTCTTTGAGGCTTTCATTTTCGCTTTCATCATCGCCCATTACCATAATAGAATAGGAGATCAGGAAAATGAATATTACCGCCAAGACGGCCGCAAATACTATTTTGTTCTTTTCTATCTTCATAATCATTGGTTTTAAATACCTACCCGCAGACCGTCGGTCAGGTTATGGGTTTTCAATTTTCATCGTTTATTTTTTTAAGGGATTTTTCAAAATAGCTGGTAATCAATAACCCGTGGGGATTGTTGGGGAAATTCCGATCAACGGCAATAAGGTTTCCGGTGGAAACCAGCTCATAGGTATCGACAATCGATCCCCTGTTGATCTCAAAAACGGTAACCGTTCTGAAGGTGTAAGCCCCGTTCTTTTCTTCGATTTGGGAATCAATGCTAAGCACTTTCTGAACAAGAGAATACTGCAAGAGCCGATTATAGACACCATCGGCCTTCTTTTGGCGATAGAGATTGTCCACGGAACTGTTACCCAACCAAAGTGCCTTTTCCAAGTTCTTTTCATAATTGCTTGCATCAATGTTGTAGAAGTAATTGTGGAACAGTTCCAAATGGGCCAAGGCTTCCACCTTAAAGTTTTCCTTTTGGGTAACGAGTTTTAGGGGAATAATACTTCCATCGGTATTGATCGCAAAGGCATTGTTCAGGACTTTTTTATTGATGTTGAATACCATCCAAACGGCAAAGAAACTGGACAAAACGGAGCAAATGACAACGGCCAAGACGATGAACCGATTAATTCTAAGGACTGCGTAAATATTTTTATAAGGTGTTTTCATTTGAATGGGTTTTAGGCAGTAAATAATTTTAGGGTAAATGAGGTCGCGCGTCGGTACAGTTTGAATTTTAGAAAGACGATAAAACCGACCGAACCAAGCTGTACTACCGGAGCAAAAAAGCCGCTGCCCACATCGGTTCCGAACAAATTTGTCCAGAAATTGGTATTTATCTCGGTATAAAGCGCATTGACGAATACATTGACCAGAAAGAACGCAGGTACCAGCATATAAACCGCAGCGTACAATTTGAAAAAGTTATAGGCGAGCGAACGGAACTTTTCAAAAACGGCAAGGCTTATGACCAAAGGGAAGAATGCCTGCAATATCCCCAACAAGAAGAAACGTTCCGCAAGGAATAATGGGTAAATGAATAAATCGAGAATCCATAATATTGTACTCACGACGAAGGCAAATATCTTAAAACCGAAAAGTGGTGTTACCAAAGCTTCATAAAGCAAAGACATTGCGGCCTGGGCTGCTTTTATAATATTTACCTCTTCCTCAATGGGAATATCCTGCATCTGCAAGGGCAACAAAGCCGGAGCAGTTCCCCGATATTGTCCTTCTATGGCCACCAAGATACCATCAAAAAATCCCAGTACCTGTGTTGAAAAAATGACCAGAAGCACGACCGCAAAGTTTTTGATCAATTCCCCCGGGCTCAACCCCCAGGTATAACCACCCTGATCCGCAACACCCTCATTGTATTTTTTGAGGATATTGATCAGAAAAAACAGTACCGCAAGCGTTTTCATTCCCGCAATGGTATATTGCGAGAAGCTGCTGTTCTGTATGGTCTGGAAAACGGTATCGACGTATTCCAAACCTATCCCTAAGATTATTGCCGAGGTCATAATTAATATCCTGTTTCCCTATTATTGATTTTATCTTGCATTTTCCTGAAGGAAATGATGTCGCGATAGCGTTTGGTTTTTAATGTGATTTCCGAAACCATATTTTTAGATTCCTCTTCTTTCTCTTTAAGGATATCAGCACGGTCGGCATCGCTCATTTTTAGGTAATCGCTGGACAAGATCTGGTCGATAAAGTCCATTGTGTCCAAGGAATTTTCTACAATGGCACTAAACGATTCCGATACCCTTGCCACTTCATCGGGTTTGATGTAAGGACTGTCAAGAATATCACTTAAATCATTTTGCATCACGTTGATCAGGCGCTGATTGTTCCGGCCTATTTCCCGAACAGCTTTTAACTGCTTGACCACATTGTTGACCTTTTCAAGATTCTCTTTCTGGGTTTTTAGAAATTTCACGGTCTTCACAAGGTTTGATGTCTGTTTGGCAGATTCCACGAGAGATTTGACAAGGCTGATAAAATTTGTGTTGTCATAAACAGGCATCCCTTGGGCGGTAGCACCGCCGGGCGATAAAAAAGCAACCGTAAAGATTAGTCCGAACAAGATTGTTTTGATTTTTGTCTTCATAATATTATGTTTTAGAAGTGAATTGAATTATTGCTTTTTCCATATCCTGATGCTGCCCATAGAGCTTCATAATTTCTTCGTTTTCCTGTCCATCAGTTAGATAAGCTGCATAAACTTCTTTGGGAACTTCGAGACGGAAAACGTTGCTTTCCTTTCCGATTTTGATGAACATTTCGGTATACTTGCGTGGCCCGGAAAGATTGTTCTTGATGGATTTCAACTGGTTCAGGTCGTGGCTGGATAGATTGAGCCTTTTGACCAATTCTGCATAACCTTTCTCGTTGTTCAGGCTGTAGATAACCTGTGTATTTTCCAGGATACTTGCCGAAGTTGAATTATTTGGAAGTTGATTGATGGATTGAAGTATGATCCCAATAGCCCCGTTCTGTTTTCGGATGGCCTGATAATAAAATTCCACACTTTCCAGTACGTTTTCAAATTTCAACTGCTTGGCAAACTCATCGAACAGGATGATCCCCTTTTCCGCACGGTTCTTCCAAATGGTTCGTTGGATGGCGGACTTAATCAGCTTCAACATTACGGACAGGATTTCCTTATTGTCCTTGACTTCGTCCAGCTCAAAAACGATCAAACGTTTATCCTCGATTTTATAGGTTTGGTCTTCGCTCACTTCAAAGAGGAAGCTGTATAGACCATCGCCAACATACTCCGACATTACGTGCAAAAAGCCCGTAACATTGAAGTAGTCAGGATGGATTTTGAGCTGACCTAAAAGGTCTTTTTGGTTGCGCTCGATAAAATGGTAAAAACCATCCAAGGAGTGGTTTTCTGAAATGCTATCATAATAATGGCGCAGTATTTTTTTGATCGAGACGGATTGCGCCTTGGTCACTTTCAGATCCGAGGCAAAGAGTTCAAACAGGAAGACCGATAAATCTTCGAGCCGTTCTGGTGTCAGATCATTTGTATCGCTGATGTAAAATGGGTTGATGCCCAGATTTTTTCCGCTCTCGTATCTGAGCACGGTGTATTTTTCAGGATAGAGTTTGGCAAACTTGGTATAAGAACCGCCGAGGTCAATAATGACCAGGCGAACGCCACTTTCAAAATATTGACGCAAAATGTTATTGGCCAAAAAGGACTTACCCTCGCCGGTGGGTGCAAAAATGGCGAAGTTTCGAGCCTTGATTCGTTTTTTGCGCTCGTCCCAGACATCTTTGAGAACTGGAATGTTATGTTCCCGATCATTGAATATGATGCCGGTAGCATCCGACTTGTAATTGGTGTTGTTGATGAACAGACAAAGCGCGTGTTTCAGATCCGTTACGTATAGATCATTGTTAGAGAAGTTTGAAGAAAAACAGCAGTAGCTGTTCAGGATATAATTTTTACGTTCCTCGCCTCGTGGATAGTAGGGAATAATGTCCAGTTCCTTAAATTCAGTCTTGATTTTAGAACCGATGCGGCTTAGGTTGGCGGCATTTTTATCCCAATAGACGATGTTCAAATGACCACGGATAATCCGTGCATTGCCATCCGCATTGATCTGGTCGAGAATGTGCTGGATTTTACCGAGTACCACTTTGTTCTGCGAACCGAAGTTGGAACTTTTGTTGAGTTCCTCGATTTTCTTATCAAGTAGCTTGCGCCACTTCTGTTTATCGTCCAGATACAGGATCTGGTTGACAATGTGGTTTTCGTTTAGCGTAAGCCCTAAACCATCAATAAACCCTTGATGAAATACAAAATCGTCAGAAGTGAATTTCTCATTGGTCTTGCTGCTCTGTACACTTTCGCCAAAGCACAGTTCGCTGTTGATGGCCAGGGCATCAAAATAATTTTCGCCTATATTGACGTTTTTCTTTTCAAGTAAAATATCCGTATCAAAACCTTCATTGAAGCCATTGAAATACCCATTGGTCAGTTGCTCAATCCCTTTCGCTTCAAGCGGAAGAAATTCCATTTTACGGCTATTGTTGATAAAGGAAACCGAATCACTTACCGAGCCGATAAAACGTTGCACGGTATCATCGAGTTCCCTAATAATACTCTTTGAAACCTTTCGGAAAGGGTTGACATATTTTGGATTGTTGAGCGCTTTATTCTTGGTCAGGATAAAGAACAGGAAGCAGCGGTGTTCCATATATTCGCGCCCTTTAAAATGGTCGTGAGTCGCCTTTTCCAGAAAGGTTTTACTGGGCAGTTGTTCCGAAGAGTAGGATTTTTTCAAATAAATATCCTGTTTATGGATTACCGTACCCACGGGTAATGACTTCAAAGCCTGAAACCAAGCCCCGTGCATATCCTCAAAATCTTTTTCGGACAAGGAATAAATCTCGGGCAAATTGCCTTCGTAACATAAGACTACGTTGCCATTGTTGGCAAAAATGATATTGTCCTGAATATCTGCGATGGGTCGGTATGCCGAAAGGTTAATCTTATTCATAATCGATGTCGGAGTTTCTTTTGTTACTGATGATTTTAGGGAATGCTTTCGCTATCTGGAAAAGCTGTGGATTGCTTGTTATCCGGGTCAAAGCGATATACAACCCTGAATTGAGAAGCAATACGCCAATGATAATCCCGAAGCTGAACGAGAAGATGATGACCAATAGCGAAGCAAGAATAGAAACCATCATTATGGCAAACAGGGAAATGGGCAGCCCGAAAATGACCGCCCGCTTCCTGATGTTTTTATAAACCTCGAATTTTTTCATATCACATATTTTTTTAAAATGCCTCTTAGAGGCTTAGACTACGATTCCGATTAGGTAAGTGAAAATGCCGACCACAGCTCCTGCAATCAATACAAAAACGAGAACACGGGTAATCCCTTTTTTGAGATCGGCGTTTTCCCCGAAGAAATGTCCCGCGTTGAACAGGAAACCGATTAGGAATATTACACCAAGGATTATTGGAAAAATTGTCCTGATGGTGTTGGAAACATCGTCAACTGAATCTTCGATTCCTCCAATTTGTGCAAAAAGCGATGTTGAGAGCAACGAAAGAAAAGTTGCCAAGTAGATTGATTTTTTCATAACGGAACAGTTTAAGTTTTTGATTCGTTTTCGTTAAGGGAAAAGTACATATATTTGTATTTAAATACTTGAAAATCAAATTTTTGTGAATAAAATATTATTTGATATTAATTGAATTCCATTGCCATTATTTGACATCAAATTTTATGGATTTTGGAAGGTAAGTTGTTAATAACCCGAAAATTGAAAATGAAAAAAGTGTTCAAAAACGTCAGTTTTGTCTTTTTGCTCCTAAAAATGTGCTTCATTTTTGGGCAGGAAACCGCACCTCAAAAACGAATTGTTATTGACGTTGGACACGGCGGAAAAGATTCCGGTGCCATCGGAATAAATGGCATTAAAGAAAAGGATGTCGTACTGAACATCGCTCTGGAAGTTTTGAGGCTTAACAAAAAGTCAAAAACACCATTGAATATTTTTTTGACCCGGTATAACGACACGCTTATTTCGTTATCGGATCGAACTAAATTGGCCAATACTTTAGATACGGATGTATTTATTTCCTTGCATTGCAATCATTCAGATAATGCTAACGCAAGAGGCATTGAAGTTTATGTGGCTAATACTAAATCTCAGTTTTCAGGCCTTTCAACCTTGCTTGCTTATCTGTTGCAGGCTTATTTTAAAAAAGAATTGGGTTTTGAGAGTAGGGGCGTGAAGTTTGCGAATTTTCAGGTGCTACGGGAAAATGTTGATTACCGCCCTGCTGTTTTAGTAGAAGTTGGATTTCTTACCAACGAAGATGAAGGGTTCTATTTTTTGCAGCCTTCTAAAGTCAAGGCCGTGGCGATGGCTATTTTAAAAGGAATCTATAACTACTCAAATAAACGATTATGAAAGACTTATTCATCGAAACAATTAAAAGCATCCGAGAAGTATTGAAAGTTTTTTTGTCAGAAGTTCTAAGGCAGATTTATGACCTAAAAAATAAGAAATGAGTATTTTTATACATCAAGTTCATCACCAGGTAAAAAAGCATAATGGAAACTCAAATATACGGAACAAAGGAAGAACAGGAAAACGCTATTCATTACTACGATAAGCTTTCCGTCATTTACGATTACATCTCAAATTGGTATTATAAAAAAGCCAGGAACTATGCCATCAAAGAACTTCAACTCAAAAATGGACAGACCGTATTAAACGTGCCCTGCGGAACAGGGGTCAACTTCAAATATTTCAACGAATATTTGAACAATTCAGGACTAATCATCGGCATTGACCTGTCCAGCGGAATGCTTGATAAGGCAAGACAAAAAATAGAAAAAAACGGTTGGACAAATGTCAAAACAGAATTGAACAACGCCACAAATATTGATCAAAATTGGCTTGATTATCGGGATAACAGAATTATCATCGATTCCGTTTTTTGCGACCTTGGTTTGTCTGGGCTGCCCGAATGGCGAAACATAATCGACAATATGATTTCAATTTTAAAACCAAACGGTAGAATTGTTATTCTGGACTGGTATCTTGAAAAACCAAGTTTGAAGGGCGATTTTGTAAAATGGATTGGGAAAGGCGAAGTGGACAGACCAATATACCAATATTTAGAGACGAAGGTTTCCAATTTTAAAGTGGATGATAGTTTTAATTATGGAGGTGTATTTGTCGCTTCCGGTAGTAAAACCCGAATAAACCCTATACACTGTTTATGAAAAACCATTCACCTTAAATTTACTTTTTTGTATCACCAGCCTACTCAAAAGCTATCAAATTAAAAAATCTAAGTTTTTTTTGTACTTCATTAGTTTAGTTTTTGCTTAAATAAGAAATAAATGTATATTTGTGCTATGGAAAATAATTCTTGCATAAGACAACAAGCCGATATTGAACAAATAAATCGTTGCAAAGACACGGTTTCAGAATTAAATGAATCGTTCGACTATTTAGCGAATGGACTTTCATTGGTCGGGAATAGTGTAAGACTTAAAATACTTTATCTACTCTTTGAGGAAAAAAGACTTTGCGTTTGTGATTTAAGCGATATTCTCGGAATGAATATTTCTGCCATTTCTCAACATTTAAGAAAAATGAAAGACCGAAATCTATTAGAAACCAATAGAGAAGCCCAAACGATTTTTTACTCACTCACAGCTGAATACGAAAAAATGCTAAACCCATTTTTTGAGATACTTGATAAAAACAAAATTTTAGAAACGATATGAAAAGTGACAACAAATTAATTGGTGCAGGTTTGTTAACTGCAATTACAGCTTCATTATGTTGTATTACGCCAGTATTGGCTCTAATCGCAGGAACAAGCGGAATTGCTTCAACATTTTCTTGGATAGAACCTTTTAGACCTTATCTAATTGGAATGACAATTTTAGTTCTTGCTTTTGCTTGGTATAAAAAACTAAAACCTCAAAAAGAAATTGACTGTGAATGCGAAACGGAAGAGAAACCAAAATTCATTCAATCAAAAACCTTTTTAGGAATTGTAACTGCATTTGCAATTATAATGTTGGCTTTCCCGTACTATTCAGGAATTTTTTACCCAAACACGGAAAAGCAAATAATCGTAGTTGACAAATCGGATATTAAAACAACAGAATTTACAATCAGCGGAATGACCTGTGTCAGTTGTGAAGAACACGTCAAACACGAAGTAAATAAACTAAACGGAATTGTAGATACAAAAGCGTCCTACGAGAATGGAAACGCAATCATTGAATTTGACAAATCCAAATCTAATGAAACGGAAATCGAGAAAGCAATTAACTCAACAGGTTATAAAGTAACCGACAAAAAAGAAATCAATTAGTATGAAAGAATATGATGTATTTATAATTGGTTCGGGAATGGCAGGAATGACCATCGCAAATAAATGTGCCTCAAAAGGGCTAAAAGTAGGAATAACGGATGAATTACCTTATGGTGGCACCTGTGCTTTGAGAGGTTGTGACCCAAAAAAAGTGATTATAGGCGCTACGGAAGTTCGAGACTTTGCTAATAGGCTTAAAGGAAATGGTATTGATACCATACCTAAAGTCAATTGGAAGGACATTATGGCCTTTAAACAATCCTTTGTGGATGAAATGCCACCAAAAATTGAAAAAGGATATAAAAAGAACGGAATAGACACCTTTCATAGTTCAGCAAAATTCCTGTCAGAAAACACATTGGAAGTTGGAACAGACAAAATAAAGGCTAACAAAATTGTAATCGCATCGGGTTCCAAGCCAAGGGTTTTAGAATTTGAAGGTGGTCATTATGCAAAATCCAGTACCGATTTCTTGAATTTAGCAAAATTGCCAAAATCTTTAGTATTCATCGGTGGTGGATATATCGCTTTTGAGTTTGCACATATAGCGGCTCGATGCGGAGCAGAAGTCACTATTGTTCATCGTAGAGAAAATCCCTTGGAAAATTTTGAACAGGATATTGTAAAACATCTTGTTTCTGCCACAAAAGAGTTAGGCATAAAACTCATTCTTAATACAGATGTTACGGCTATTGAGAAAGTGGATAGCCAGTATCGAGTAAAAGGTAAATCTCAAGAGAAAACAGCATATTTTGAAGCTGAAGCTGTTTTTAACTCTGCCGGACGACCACCAGCCATATTTGATTTGGAATTAGACAAAGCGAACATAGCCTTTACTAATAAAGGTGTTACAGTGAACAAATACTTGCAAAGTACTTCAAACCCTCATATTTATGCAGCAGGCGATGCTGCAGATTCAGAAGGTTTGCCCTTAACGCCAGTTGCAGTTCTGGAAGGTCATACGGTTGCTTCAAATATTATTAAAGGCAATTCTAAAGAAATAAGTTATCCGCCAATGCCAACAGTGGTGTTTACGTTACCAACTATGGCTTCTGTTGGATGTACTGAATCGAAAGCGAAAGAGCTGAATTACAATATTCGAATTAATTATAAGGAGGTTGGTAATTGGTTCAATGCCAAGCGTTTGAATGTAGAAGAATATGCGTTCAAAACTATTATTGACGAAGAAACTCAAACAATTTTGGGAGCGCATTTAATCGGACCACATACAGAAGAAACAATAAATCTCTTTGCAATGGCCATAAAAACAAAGATGAAGGTTAATGATATTAGAACAATGATTTTCTCATATCCAACTTTGGCTTCGGACATACCACATATGCTATAATAAAAAAATTGAATGGAAATTATATTAAAATCAGAAATTACTTGTCCAAACTGCGGACATAAAAAAGTAGAAGATATGCCAACAAACGCTTGTCAATTCTTTTACGAGTGTGAGAATTGTAAAACGGTTCTAAAACCAAACGAAGGAGATTGTTGTGTTTATTGCTCTTATGGAACTGTACCTTGTCCGCCAATTCAAGAAAACAAAAGTTGTTGCTAAAAAATTCGCCGACTCTGACCGCCAAATAGTATATAGATGCCCAGGCACAAAGAAAGTACTCTTTGAAAAAAATATTTTAAGTTCACTTTCTTTTATCCCCAGCCCCTTCATCAAAGGCTATCAAATTAAACAGTTCCCGCATCCGGCTACGGACACGGTTTCCGTAACGTTCTTCCAGTTCCTCAGCGTTTAGGTTTGTAGTTGCGTGAGTTTTGATTTTATGCTTGGTTTGAAGGTAAAGTTCATATCTCGAAAGTAAGACTTCACCCATCACATTCAGGTCTTTACCGTAGAACCTTCCGGCAGGTTCTACGCCCAGGTCGTCAAAACAGAAAAATTTTGTATTTCCATAATCCTCGATGGTCTTAAAACCAAGATGATTAAAACTGAATGCCACATTTCGGCAGGGGATCATTTCATAAGGTCTTTGCAATGGCACTAAATGGCGTAAAAGTTTCAATAAACTGGTTTTCCCGCACCCTACTGGGCCCGAAAGTAAAATACCTTTGTCAACATCGATCTGAAATTTTTGGCAGTTTTCCTTGTCCTTGATGAAGTAGGAACAGAGTTTCAGTAAAATATCCTTGTCCTTTTCATAGATTTTGAATTTTTCGCCAAAAAGCAGCTTGCCCTTGGCATTCAGGTAAGTCAGGATTTTCGGGAAATCGTAAAGCACACATTTCCCGTCGAATTTGCCCAGCGAATATTCTACGCCGCCTTCGGTTATTTTAGAGGGGTTGTCCATAATCCTTGGTTTTAGTGGTTTTGAGGTTGTCCCGATTTTGGGACGCTCCATTTTTGTTTGGTTTGTTTTCTTCGGTAAATAACTCGGTTCTATCCATCCAATTTTTAGCTAAAGCTCGCCAATCCCTGATCGTTTTTCCATCGCTTGTTTTCCAATCGTTGGCTTCATAATGCGCAAAGAATTTTTTTCCTTCATCAACATTAAAACTTTTTTCAATAAAAAAATCTAAAACGGCCTGCCTGCCCTTTGGTTGTTTATTAATGTTTACTTGTTTGGTATTGTTTATATTAGATACCAATGCTTGTCCACTCACGGGACGGTGCGGGTACACAGCTTGTCCGTTGGTGGGACGGTGCTGGTTCACTACTGGTTCACGTATGGGATGGTACCGTTCCGCAAGCTGTTCCAATTCGGGATTGTACCGTCCCATATCCGGTTCATCACTTGTCCCGATAATGGACATCTTGATCTTACTTCCTTTGTACGGATTATTCGATGGGAAATAAATCAGATACTCCCAAGAATCGAGGTCGGTTATGCAGCGATGATAAGTAGATTTGGAACCTATTTTGGCCACGCGCATCAGCTCGCGGCGGTTCACAAAAAACTCATCAGCAAATCGGCTGCTGTTCCATTCTTGGAACAGAGCCATATACAGGCTGATATGGGTTGGGTTCAAGCGGTCATCGAAGAAAAATTTTTCAAAAGCCGCATTGAGTAGCTTTATATAATTCATCGCTAAGAATTTAGTCCGTGCTGCACACGGTTTGCGGTCATTACATTCTGGATTTCCTCGGCATCATAGTAAATGATACCGCCCACTTTGGTGTAGGGCAATGTGCCATTGACGCGAAGGTTTTGGAGAGTTCCCGGACTTACTTGGAGTAAATCCATAACCTCGGAAGATTTGAGGTATTTTTTGAGTTTGCCGGTCGCTTGTCGGGATAGGAGCTTTTTAATGTCATCGAGCAATTCCATTTTGAATTCCCGAAGATCGTCTGTGGTAATGATACTTGTTGGCATAATAGAACGGTTTTAAAAGAAAAGGACTACCGCCTCAGTCTAAACTAATTTGATAGCCCCTCGCAGGATTTGACTTTCGTTCTACAAATTTGGGGTAGTTTATTGGGTTTTATTCCCAAGTCACACCCAAGTTGGGTGTTTTTATATTCTCATTTTCAATGTGTTAAATTGGTTTTATTTGATTGTTTACCTTTGGAAGGTCAATACTAAATACCATTAAAAAAAATTAATTTTATTTTTCCCCAAGTCGCACCCAACTTGGGAGAAAATTTAACGTTTTCAGAGTCGCTATAAATTAACCGTCAGTTTCTTCCATCCTTTGTAAAAGCGTGGATTTTAGCCTGTCAATAAACTTGGTGGGGTCAATTTTTCGTTCACGTATTTCTAAAAAAGTTCGATACACATTTCCAAGATTAAGATCAAAAATACTTTCACAAGCCATAGCCATTTCTTTAATCCCTGCCGTTCCGCTTTTTATGGCTCCAGAGGCCTGCAAGGCATATATCAATTCGATCAAGTCTGTTTTTGAAGCAGTCCAGCTTAGCCGGTCCCCGTTTGCCAAGGTGTTTAATTTCCTTGGTTTTCCATAAGATAGATTCCTTAAATCTTCCAATTCCTGAATGTAGTGGTTGACCAAGAGGTCATACGCCATAATTTTGGCAACGGCGTTATCGTGGCTTGTAGAAAATTCCGCATCGGTGTAAAAGTGGGATGTATCTGAAACCAAGCTGATTTTGTCCTTTCCCCTCAAAAAATAAAATTCATCAAGAACGGTAGATCCCTCCCTATAATACTTTATAAAGTCCAAATGGCGGCGATTGCTTTCCTGAAGTTTTTTAATCTCACTATCTATGAAAATCTGTTGGGATTTAATGGTTCCTGCGGGCCTATTAATCAAAAAATTATAGAGTTTAGCATAAAATTTCAAACGGCTATACACATAGGGTTTGTGGTTTTTAAAAAATGTTATTTCTTCCTGTGGATTGCCGAACTCATTTTCCCTCACGCATATTCGTAATTTTTGAAGATACTGTCTGGAAATCGAGATTCCTTTTTCAACGACGCTGAAATCATTTAGGTTGGATTGCTCAATGGTTCTTATTTCTTTTTTGTAATCATCTATTATCTTGAGTAAAAGTTTTTTCAAATCTGATCTGGGTTTTTGATAAGCTTTAGTTTGGGGGCATTTAAAAGTGTGCGTGTTCTTACATTACAGTAAAATTCTTTTTTAAAAAACATTCATACCAAACCAATAGCCAATCAAAGCGGTCATACCCATTGCGATAGTTCCCCAAAAAGTAATTCTCAAAACCGCTTTTTTGACGTTAGAACCACCGGCTTTAGCGGAAATTGTACCTAAAACTATTAGGAAAAGTGTTGCGGAAAGGTATTGCACATATTCCATTCCATTCAAAGGGGCAAGCAAGGCCACTATTACAGGAAGTATGCCACCAAAAGCAAATGCTCCACAAGAAGACAAAGCCGCTTGTAGGGGTTTGGCTTGGGTAATCTCATTGATTCCGAGTTCGTCTCTTGCGTGTGCTTCCAGAGCATTATGGGCCGTTAACTGGTGGGCTACCTGTTTGGACAGTTCCTTATCCAAGCCTCTTTTTTCGTATATTTTAGCCAGTTCTTCCAGTTCTTCATCGGGAGTTTCCCGTAATTCCTGTTCTTCCCTTTTCAAGTCGGCAGTTTCTATATCGCTTTGTGAACTTACCGAAACGTACTCTCCTGCGGCCATCGAGAAAGCCCCTGCCACAAGGCCGGCAATCCCTGCAAGAACAATATTCTCTTTTGTTGCGCTCCCGGCAGAGACGCCAATAACGATACTCGCTGTTGAAAGTATGCCGTCATTTGCACCCAATACGGCTGCCCTCAGCCACCCGCTTCGTGATCCATAATGTTTTTCATCGTTCGTGTGTTTCATAATAGGGGGGTCTATTCTTCCTTGATCAAAGGGAATGCCCCTTTTGTTAAAAACTGGTCGTTATTTTTAAAATCGGAAGTGTTTTTGATGATCGTAAAGCCATTAAAAGCGTTGCCCGTCATTACTTCCCTTCTTTTGAATACATAACTGCTATCGGTTTTCTTCTGTAAAACCAATACGTAATCGGTATCATCCAAAGAAACGATACTTTGGGTGGGTAGTGCCTTTGCATTTTTTTGGTCCGTAATGATTTCGGCTTCCACAAACATTCCGGTGGCAAAACGGGTCTTTTTATCCTCATCCTTAAAATGACCGTGGACCTTTACCGTCCTCTTTTCCTCACTGATAGACGTGCCTACCAAATGTACTTCGCCCTCAATGGTATCGGTACTAGCTTCGGGAATGCTGAACCGTATTTCTTGGCCTTTTTTTAACTTCATCACATCTTTTTCAAAAACATTTAGCTCAAGGTGCAGGTGATCTGTATCAATAATCCGCATTAGTTCATCGGCAGCCGAAACATACATTCCCTTATTGATGTTCATTTCGGTAATACTTCCGGCAATAGGGGCGTAAATGCGTATAACGGAAGAAATAGTTCCGTTTTCAACCGCTTTGGGGTTCAAATTGAGCATCTGTAATTTTTTCCGCATCGACTGATATTTAGATAGGTTTCGCTTATACTCGCTTTCCGCTTTAAGGTAATTTTTTTCGGAAGTGATATTTTCTTCAATGAGGGCTTTTTGACGGTCGTATTCCGATTTTAAATACTTCATCTGCTCCATCGCATCCAGATAGTCCTGCTGCATTTGTACATAATCGGGATTTTCAAGACTTACCAAAAACTGTCCTTTTTTAACTTGATCACCTATTAACAATGGGGTCTCCTTCACGTAGCCATCTGCAAACGAACTTATTATTGCCTTATTCTCGGGCGGGACATCGATCATCCCCGTGGCATCCACGGTTACAGGAAAGGTATTTTCCTGCATTTTGCCCAGTTCCATATCGCTGCCCTCAAACTGTGCAAGGCTTACTTGTGTTCCGCCGTTATTGGCAGTAGAATCGGATTTTGCTCCGTTGCCCCCCGTTTCTTTAGAATTTCCTTCGGAATTTCCACAAGAAACAGCAACTATCAATACAGAAAGGGAAATGATAAATTTAAATATATATTTTTTCATTGCGTCAGGATTATAGTGTTAGGTAATTTATGCGGGTAACGATTTGGTTATATGCATTAAGGTTTTCGTAATAAGAAAGTATGATCGTATAGGAGTTTTCAAGGCTTTGGATGTATTCAAAAAAATCGATCTCCCCATTCTTATAACTTAATGTAGCGGTCTTAATAATCTCTTCAGAAAGACCTTTCCCTTCATTTTCGTAATACGAAAGTGCCTCTTGGTGCTTGCTCATTTGCTGAATAAGCTGGTTATATTCCGAATTCAAGCGCACCTTATAATCGGCACTTTCCTGCGCTGCGGCCCGTTTTGCGATTTTGGCCGCTTTTATTTTTGAAGAATTCCCAAAGAACAGCAGGGGAATATGAACACCTACTTGATAGCCTTGCAGGGGGCTGTTGATCACATCATTGTTCCATTGAAAATAGGTCAAGCTGATATCGGGCAATAGCCGCTGTTTCTCCAACCCGGCTTCGGCCTGAAAGTAGTCGCTTCGATCCTGATAATAATCCAGACCGGGATTGCCCTCGATCCCCATATTCTTTATGGTCAATTTTTGAAAAGGCTGTATTTTGACTACAATTTCCTCTTCCGTATTTAGCAGCGGTTTTAATCTTTCTCGGGAGATATCAAGTTCATCCCGGGCCTGTTTAAGTTGGGTTTCCAGTTGTTTTTGTTTGGACCGGGCGGTTATCTTTTCGAGGTAATTGCTTTCACCGAGTTCAAACCTTCTTTTTGCTGCATAAGCAAATTTTTGGTACAAACTGTCCAACTGCTCATACACTCCGATTTTCGCCTTTTCATATTGAAGTTGATAATACACTTGGGTTACGTCCCGTTCCAATCGCAATTTTTGCAGTTGGTAGGTACTTTGCTCCTGCCGAAATTTGGTTTTGTTCATCTTTTTTCGGGCAAAATAAACCGTTGGGAAATTGAAGTTTTGGGTCACGCCCAGCACGTTCAGCGCCTTGTTGTTGGAACGGTTGCTATCGTCTTTTCCAAAATAACCCTCTGTTTTATCGAAGGCAAAGGCACTCCCTATAAGCGCATCGGCCTCATCCACGCGAAGCGAAGAAGCTTTCAGTCCCAGGTTGTTCTCAAATGCCATCGCCTTCAATTCCTCCACATTTTCGATGGTCTTGACTTGTGTCTCTTGAGAATATCCCGAAAAACCGATCAGCAAAAGCACTACGCTCAAAGCCTTGATTCGATGATTATCATTCCCTTTTTTCGTATCCTTTTTCTCTTTGTTGAACAGGGCATAAATTACGGGCAATACAACCAGGGTAAGCAGGGTGGAGGTAATTAAACCACCGATCACAACGGTTGCCAAGGGCCGTTGAACCTCGGCACCCGCCCCTGTTGAAATAGCCATCGGCAGAAAGCCCAACGCTGCAGCACTAGCGGTCAATAAAACGGCACGCAAGCGATCTTGGGCACCGCTCACGATCAAATTATCGTCATTTTTCATTCCTTCTTCGCGCAGCTCTTTAAAATGTTCTATGAGAACAATTCCGTTGAGCACGGCAATCCCGAACAATGCGATAAAACCCACCCCTGCCGAGATACTGAAGGGCATTCCACGGATCCAGAGAAAAAGTATGCCCCCCACCGCCGCGAGCGGAATGGCCGAAAAAATCATCAATGCTTCCCGTATGGTCCCAAATGCGAAGTATAGCAATATAAAAATAAGCACCAAAGCTATGGGTACCGCAATTTTGAGCCGCGCCGTTGCACTCTGTAAATTTTCAAATTGTCCGCCATACGTAACGGTATATCCCGGCGGTAGGCTAATGTTGTCATCCACGATTTTTTTGATTTTATCGACCACGGTCTGCAAATCGCTGCCCCTTACGTTTACACCCACCACAATCCGTCGCTGGGTATTGTCCCGTGAGATTTTGGCCGCCCCTTTTTGGTAGGTAATGTCGGCCAATTCGCTGAGCGGCACTTTTTCACCGGAAGGGGTGTCCACATAAAGGTTCTTTAAATTTGAAATATCCTGCCGACTGTCCTTTTGAAGCCGCAGCACCATATCAAAACGTTTTTCACCTTCAAATACGCTGCCCATCGTTGCCCCCGAAAACCCCATTGTGACGATTTTGTTCAAATCTGCAATGTTCAATCCATACCGTGCGATTTTATCACGTTTGTAATTGACGTTCATCTGTGGGAGGCCCACAATTTTTTCAACGGTGATATCGGTAGCCCCATTTACGTCTTGGATGAGATTTTTTATCTTTTGTGCCTTGGCATTCAGAATATCCAGATTTTCACCAAAAATCTTTACGGCGATATCGGCACGTACCCCGGTAATGAGTTCGTTGAAGCGCATTTCTATGGGCTGGGTAAACTCTATTTCCATTCCCGGAATTACGGAAAGTGCCTTTTTAAATTCATCGGCAAGTTCATCTTTTGTTTCAGCGGTAACCCATTCATCTTTTGGTTTTAGGGATACAATAACATCGCTCTCTTCCATAGACATCGGATCGGTAGGTACCTCGGCCGCGCCTATACGGCTCACCACCTGTTCTACTTCTGGGAAGCTATCGATCAAAATATTTTCCATTCGGGTAGTGGTTTCTATCGTTTTGCTCAGGGAGGTACCAGTTTTTAAAACGGGTTGAATCACAAAATCCCCTTCATCCAGCTGCGGTATAAATTCCCCGCCCATCCTACTGAAGATAAATCCTGAAATTATAAGCAAGAGCACGGCGATCCCCAGTACAAATTTTTTTCTGCGAAGTGCCCAGTAAATTACTGGTTTATATTTTCGGTTCAGAAACTTGATGAGCCGTACCGAAATATTCTTATCAGAAGGTTCTTCCGATTTTAAAAATACAGCGGAAGCTACCGGCACATAGGTCAGACATAGAATCATCGCCCCAATGAGCGCAAAGCTGAAGGTAAGTGCCATCGGCTTGAACATCTTGCCCTCGACGCCGCTCAAGGATAGAATCGGGATAAATACGATAAGAATAATCAGCTGCCCGAAGATTGCTGAATTCATCATCCGGGAAGCACTATTGAAGGTAACCCGGTCTTTTAGATGGCGGAGTTCCTGTTTTGCAAGATTATCGTATTCCTTGTGTTTTTGGGTGATTTGGTAGGCGGTAAATTCCACAATAATTACCGCGCCATCTATGATGATCCCAAAATCGATCGCCCCCAGGCTCATTAAATTGGCGTCTATCCCGAAAATGTACATCAGGGAAAGCGCAAACAACAGACAGAGCGGAATAACCGACGCCACCACCAGACCGGAGCGGAAGTTGCCCAGCAAAAGAACAACCACAAAAATCACGATAAGACAGCCAATGATTAAATTTTCGGCAATTGTAAAAGTTGTACGGCCAATGAGTTCGCTACGGTCCAAGAAAGGTTTTATCACTACACCCTCGGGCAGGGATTCGGCAATCTTAGCTACTCGTGCCTTAACCGCTTCGATTACTTGATTGGAATTTGCGCCTTTCAACATCATTACCTGACCAAGCACAGTTTCGCCTTTCCCGTTGGCGGTAATTGCACCAAAGCGTGTGGCTTGTCCAAAACCCACCTCGGCTATGTTGTTGATATAAACCGGGGTGCCGTTGTCATTTTTAACTACGATGTTGCGAATATCGTCCAGCGAAGTGACCCGTCCCTGACCACGGATAAAATAGGCTTGATTTACTTTTTCTATATAACCGCCACCGGCAACGCTATTGTTGTTCTGAAGGGCCGTGAACACATCGGATATGGAAATGTTCATCGCGTTCAGTTTTTTGGAGTTGATGGCAACTTCGTATTCTTTTACATAACCGCCCCAAGCGTTTATTTCTACGACCCCCTTAATACCTGAAAGTTGTCTTTTTACGATCCAGTCCTGAATAGTCCTGAGGTCTTCGGCCGAATAACGGTCTTCAAAACCGGGCCTGGTATCCAAGGTATATTGATAGATTTCGCCCAGACCGGTGGTAATAGGCCCCATTTGGGGCTTTCCAAATCCATCGGGGATTTTTTCGGAAGCCGATTTTATTTTTTCGGCGATAACCTGTCGAGGTAAGTAGGTGCCGAGATTTTCCTCAAATACAATGGTAACCACCGACAGGCCAAATTTAGATACCGAGCGAATTTCTTTTACCCCGGGCAAATTGGCCATTTCCAGTTCTACAGGATAGGTAATGTACTGTTCCATATCCTGGGTGGAAAGGTTTTGCGAAGTGGTTATCACCTGAACTTGGTTGTTGGTCACATCCGGTACGGCCCCAATGGGGATTTGGGAAAGGGAATACACCCCAAAACCGATAATAAAGGCCGTAAACAGAAGAATGATCAGTTTATGGGTAATACTGAATTTAATAATCTTATCGAGCATAACGAAGTTGTTTAGAGATCACAAATCTAAATGAATTGCTATATGTTAATACATTGGCTTCCTTAAGATTGGCTTAAGATATGACGGTGAGGAATGTGAGTTAATCTATCATCTCTGCCAATAAAAAAGCCAAAGCCCTGAGAATGATCCTAGAACCTTGGCAATTCAACCATCAACACTAACCAAAGTTGATTTAGAGTTTTTCCACTTTAGTGAACGTATCCGCTTTTGCGAGCGTGATCTCACACCGCTCCGGTGCTTTATCTGCGTAAGTATTTCCGCATACGGGGCAGATATAATATACTTTGGCCAAGGAGTTTAAATGATCAGTTTCCAGATCGGCCAATGCGGCCTTATAGTAATCCCTATGTTTTTTTTCCACATTATAAGCATAGGTAAAGCTCATTTGAGCCATATAATTACCCTCGGCGTTTGCATCTTTTATAAAACCCGGGTACATTGATTTGGCTTTATAACTCTCGCCACCGATGGCGTTTTTCAGATTTTCCTTAGTGCCTTTAAGGGGGTAATCGGGCTTTACTTCTGGGACTTTAACGCCCTCCATTTCCATAATGGTCTGATGGTTTCCGGCGTGGACCGTCTCTGCCATTGATACCGCTTTAAAAAGAAGTGCAATGCCGTGGTATCCTTCTTCTTCGGCCTTTTTACTGTATGCCTGATATTTGGCTATTGCCGTTCCTTCCCCCTTATAGCCGTCCTGTAGGTCTTTGGCGGCCTTGCCATTGGGGTCGAGTTTTTTGTTCTCAATAGTTACGGTTGCACCGTTTTGTTGCTCGGGAAGGGCCTTGTTTTGTTTCGTGGTATCCCTAAGTTCTATTTTTTGGGGCCGGTCTTGGCACGATTGAAATAGCACCCCCAAGAAGGCCATTGCCATTACGCTTATTTTAACTGATTTTTTCATAATTATAGATTTTGTCAGGGAACTTTAGCTATCCCTAAATGTTATTGTACTTTTTCATTAAACTCAGGCAGTTTAAGCTCAAGGCCTGCTCCGTGTTCATAGACCAGCTCACCACCTTTATTTCCCGTATTTATTATGGAACCTACCAATGCGGCAAACAATAAAATGCCCACCCATTTGGTCCAAGGACGTTCATATTTAAAAAAGAGTAGGGCTGCACGGTAGATTGCGGTAATAATGGCGAGCCAAAGGGTTATGAGCGCCGCTTCCTCGTGGGCCTCGATCGCCTCGGCCAACCTTCCGGTCTCGATACCTTCGGCGGCATAGCCGCCGCTGATATAGGCCGCTATCGCTCCAACTGCACCCAGCAGTAAGAGGTAAAATGCTATTTTCCTAAAAAGGATTTGATTGTAAAACAATGCAATGATCTCAGAGAGAAACCCGACCATCAATAGCGCGATGGGAAAATGGATGATCATTGCGTGAAGGTGTACTGCTGACATTTTGTTTGTTTTTAAAATTCAAGGTAAAGGTATTGACATTGCCTACACCTTTGGTCAGCAGCACCTTAAGATTGGCTTAAAATGTAATGCGAAGGATAGTTCCCCTATGAAGTTCACTTTCTATGGAAAGGGTAGCACCTATGGCATCGGCAGATTTCTTGGCAATTGAAAGGCCGAGGCCGTTCCCGGAAATATGTTTATGCGCCAAAGCATCGGATCTGTAAAAACTATTGAATATTTTATCCATATCCTCTTTCTTAATACCGATACCTTCATCCTTGACGGAACACACAACGGAATCATTTTTCCTTTGTATTGAAATGAAAATACTACCTCCCTCTTCAGAGTATTTTATGGCATTCTGAATCGCATTATCCAAGATCAAATTGGCATAATACCGGGGCACTTGATATTCGATGGAATTATCTAAATCTGTTTTAATACGAAGCCCTTTTTCAAGGATTTTATCTTTGTATTTTGAAAGGATCCCATCAATTAAGATGGGGAGGATTTCGAGATCATCAGATGATACTTCCGAGGGGGTTTCCATTCTAGCTAATGTCAATAACTGCTCTAGCGTTTGTGTCATTGTATCGATAACGCCCAGGCTATACCCTATTTTCTTTTCGTATTCCAGTTGGCTTCGCTCTTTTTGAATGAGAACCTCCAAAGTTCCACTCAAAGAGGATAAGGGGGTGCGCAACTCGTGCGAAGCATCTGAGGTAAATTGCCGTTCACGCTCAATCGTCCTCTCTATTCGGTTCAGCAAATCGTTGATCGCAGAGGACAATTCGTGCAGTTCATCTTTTTTTTGAGGTAGTATGACCCGTTCGTTCAGGTTGTTGCGGGTAATGTTGTTTGTGGTCGAAATAATAGATCGTATAGGGGCAATACTGCGCCCGGCCAAAAAGCTGGAAATAAAAAACAACCCAAAAAGGACTATGGGGTAGATGATCAGTAATGTGTTGCCAAGATTATTGATTACCTTGATAGAACCTTCTAGCGACATTGCCGCTACCACATAGCCCTTCAGATCTCCATTTTTTTCGATGGGCAGTTGCACCTGCCGAAGGGGTTGATCAGCGAGAAGGGCATTGAAGTGTTGCCCAGCTTCCTGATCTGCGGAGGTGGTTAATTGGTTTTCTTTTAAATTGGGGGATTTATCGAAAAGTGTACCGTCTTTACCCGAAAGCTGAACAAATACCGGGTTTACCTGAACCTCGGTATGTTCCCGTTCTTCCAGTTCCTTTTTGTTGAAAAAATAGATACTGTCCTTGGTTATAGCGATTTCACGGGTATGTTTTTGTACTTCAAAATTGAGGTCTTTATCCAAGTTGGCATAAACGCTGCTTTTCACCACAAAAAAAATCCCCAGAAAAACGACCGCTATTATCAGCCCTGTCGCCACAATATAATGAAGGGCAATCCTATTTTTGAAATTAAGCTTCATTTTAAATAATCAGTATTTCATTAATCTTTTACAATGTATCCAATACCCCGAATCGTCTGGATATGGTTTTCCTGCTTCCCCAAGTCCAGTTTTTTCCGCAGGGCATTAATATAAACATCAATGATACTGGTGTCATAGTCAAAATAAATATCCCATACTTGCTGTATAATTTCGATACGTTCACAGACTTTCCCCTTTTTTTGAAGCAAATACTGCAACAGATCAAATTCCCTTTGCGTGAGGTGTACTTCCAGATCATTCTTAAAAACCTGATGGGTTTCCCTATTAAGCGCAATGTTTCCTACGGAAAGTAATTGATTTTCTTCCTGCGGGCCGCTACGCAACTGTACCCTCACCCGTTCCAATAATTCCTTGAAATGGAACGGCTTTTTTATATAATCATTGGCCCCGGCCTGCAATCCAATAATAGTCTCATCTACCGTGTCCTTTGCGGTCAAAAAAATTATGGGTGTGTTTTTGAATTTTTCCCTGAACCGGGTGCAAATCTCAATACCGCTGATCCCGGGTAGCATCCAGTCCAGTAGCAGTAACTTATATTCTCCGGTAAGCGCCAACTCCAGGCCTTTGACGCCTTCTTCCGCGACATCTAAACGAAAGCCCTTTTCTTCCAGACCTTGCTGGACGAAATCAGCGATTCCTGGTTCGTCTTCTACGAGAAGTATCTTCATTTTACAAATGTTGGTTTTAAATTGAAAATTTAGGTATTACTTTCCTTAAGATTCGCTTAAGATTTAAAATTCGGCAATGCTGTGTTAATTAAGACCTATATATTTGATTTTTTAAAAACCCAAAAAAGATACAAGAAAAAATAATACTATGACAGTAAAAAAAATAGCTATGGTTTTGATCTTGGCGCTGAGCTTCTTGAATGTAGCCAATGCCCAGGAATGGCAAAAAGATCTCAAAAAGGCCGAGAAGATCGCTTCAACCGAAGACAAACCTATTGTATTGGTCTTTCAGGGTTCAGATTGGTGCGCGCCCTGTATTAAACTGGATAAAGAAATATGGTCAACCGATGCCTTTAAAAATTATGCTAAAGAGCATTTTGTGATGCTCAAAGCTGATTTTCCGCGTCGGAGCAAAAATAAGTTGGCGGCTGAACAACAGGAAAAAAACAACAAATTGGCCGAAACCTATAATCCGGAAGGTTATTTTCCACTCGTTGTTGTTTTGGATAAAAGCGGAACGGTGTTGGGAAAAACCGGTTACAAAAAGACTACTCCTGAAGAATACATAAAAACCTTAAACTCCTTTCAGAAATAATTTGAAAAAATTCCTTCTCACCATAATAATCGCCACAATTTCTGTGAATTTACATTCACAAGAAATCCACAAACGCGTGCTCAAATTAATGGGCAGCCGTTTCGAAATTACGGTGGTATCAGAAAATGAGGCAAAAGCAAATGAAGAAATTGACCTTGCCATTTCTGAAATTTCCCGAATCGAAAAATTAATATCTTCTTGGGATCCAAATTCACAGACTTCCAAAATCAATAAAAACGCGGGAATAAAACCGGTAAAAGTTTCTGCGGAATTGCTTGAGCTTATAAAAAGGGCAAAGTCGATTTCAGAATTGACAGATGGCGCTTTCGATATTTCGTATGCATCGATGGATGCCCTTTGGAAGTTTGACGGGAGTATGACCAAAATGCCTTCCGAAGAAAAAATCAAAGCTTCGGTTGCCAAAGTAGGTTATAAAAACATTGTACTAAACCCTAAAGATCAAAGCGTTTTGCTAAAACTTCCCGGAATGAAGATTGGCTTTGGCGCCATCGGCAAGGGTTATGCGGCAGATAAGGCAAAGGAGCTTTTGATGAAAAAAGGAGTTGTTGCAGGTATTATCAATGCCTCCGGTGATATGAATACCTGGGGGCAACAACCTGATGGCAGCGAATGGAAAGTTGCCATAACCAACCCGTTGAACAAAAATAACGCCTTTGCATTGTTGCCAATTGATAATGAAGCGGTCGTTACTTCCGGTAATTATGAAAAGTATGTGATTTTTAACGGAAAACGCTATACCCACATCATCGACCCGCGAACGGGGTATCCAGCTACCGGGATCGTTAGTGCCACGGTTTTTGCCCCGAAAGCAGAATTGGCCGATGCTTTGGCGACTTCCGTTTTCGTAATGGGAAAGGATGTTGGGATAGACCGCATTAACCAATTGCCTGACATAGAATGTATCGTAATCGATGATAAAGGAGATATTTTTACCTCGAACAATATTAAAATAGATTCAAAATGATAAAAAAAGCCGCATTGCTCTTAGTGTTTATGGGCGGAATAACATCCTGTACCGCAGTCAAGGAGTATGAAAAAGTATATATCAACGATCCTGATATGGTCTTGGGAACAAAGAAAGTAGATCGCTACGAAACCAATTTCCATTCGTATCGTGAAGCTGCTTCTGGAGCCAATGGCGGAAAAACCGGAGGTGGTTGTGGTTGTAATTAATAAAGTGATGAAAATGAAATTTTTCTTAGTCAGTATATTGTGTGTTTTCTGTGGTGGAGCGCTTTCCGCGCAAACCCAAGATTCAACAAAAACTTATAAAAAGAGGGTACTCGAAAATACAGAAGTAGATGTATTGGCCAGTTATTATTCTCAGGATGGTGAAAATGCTGCCGTAAGCGGCGGGAAGGGAACAGAAAAGCTTACCGACATTGCGCCGAGCATTGTGGTTTCCATTCCGCTCAATGCGGACGACATTCTGAGTATAGATGCGAACGTATCGGCTTACACCTCTGCTTCTTCCAGCAATATCAATCCGTTTGACGGTAGTGGCGAGGCCGATCCTTTTGTAGCTTCCTCGGGAGCTTCATCAAGCGATGTATGGGCCAATGTGAACGCTTCCTATAGCCATAGTTCAGATGATCGGAATAAAATCTGGTCGGCCAATCTTTCGCTTTCCAGCGAATATGACTATTTCTCTTTTGGTTTTGGCGGAAGCTATACCCGGTTGTTCAACGAAAAAAATACCGAGTTGACCTTGAAAGCCAACGTTTATTTGGACACCTGGAAACCTATATATCCCTACGAATTAAGACCTTTTGCAGCAGGGGGGGATGGCCTTTCCAATGGTCTTTTCAGAAGCTATTCCATTACAGGGAATCAGGACTATAACCCCATATTCTCTGAATTTGGGAACAAATCACGGAATTCGTACTCTCTGGGCTTTAGTTTTTCACAAATACTATCCAAAAAACTACAGATGTCCCTGGAAGGCGATGTGGTACGCCAACAGGGCTTGTTATCCACCCCATTTCAACGCGTGTATTTTAGTGATGTTGAGGATTCATTTATACAGAATTTTCAATTGGCAGATGCCATTGAGCAATTACCCGATACCCGGAACAAAATAGCTGTGGGAGGCCGTCTCAACTATTACCTGAATGAAATTTTTGTGCTTAGGGGGTATTACCGTTACTACACAGATGATTGGGGAATTCAATCGCATACCGCAAGCTTGGAAGTACCCATTAAGATTTCCCAAAAATTTACTCTATATCCTTCCTATCGATATTACAGCCAAACAGCGGCAGATTATTTTGCGCCCTACGAAAGCCATCTTTCTACAGAAGAATTTTATACTTCAGATTATGACCTTTCAAAATTTACCGCCAATCAATACGGTTTTGGCGTAAGCTATACCGACATTTTTACAAATTTCCATATTTGGGATTTCGGGTTGAAAAGCATTGATTTAAAATATCATCATTATGCTAGAAACTCTAGTTTTCGAGCAGATATGATTTCGGGTGGTTTCAAATTTATTTTGGATGGATCGAAGTAGCATATAATGCTTTATTTGTTGCATTTCCTGTCCAAGTAATTTTGGAAAAAAGATTTGTCAAGTGAAGCTGAACAGGACGATTTGATGAAAATATTAATAACTGCATACGATAATGCCCTTCAAACTTCTATCTTCAATTATTTAAAGAATGAAGCCTATGTTTGTGAAGCTGCCCTAAATTTTCAGGAGGCTTCCGAAAAACTCTATTGCTATGAATATGACCTGGTCATCTTAGATTTTAGCTCAAGTAAAGAAATAGGCTTGAACCTTTTATCAGAGCAGAAGAAAAAACACGCATCTTCTGCATTCATAATAATTTCAGACAACTCATCTTTATCAGAGAAGATAACTGCTTTTGATTGTGGTGCAGATGATTATATGGCTAAGCCGTTGCATCTGCAAGAATTGCATTCTAGGGTAAAGGCAGTTTTAAGAAGGGGGAAATTAAATGGGAATGAGACCCTTGTTTTTAAGAAAATTAAAATCGACACCTTCGCCCGTGTAGTATACTTGGATAATAAAGCGATCTCACTCACCCGAAGGGAATACGAACTATTACAATACCTTATTTTAAATAGGGGAAGAGTACTGACAAAGGAAAGAATTGCCGAATATCTTTGGGGCGATGATAGTGATCTACTTGATAATTTTAATTTTTTGTATGTCCACATCAATAACTTACGTAAAAAATTAAATTGGCAAAGTTCCGGTTATATAAAGAGTATTTATGGAATGGGGTATATGTTGGTTCAGGATTGAGTGCTGTTATTATTTTCAACTTTGAGTAATAATGAAATTTGACCCTATTTATTGTTTTTTAGTTTAAGATATTCATATATCTTTGTTTTCACGAATAAAATCGAGGCAAAGGTTACCTATTCGGTTACCTCGTTTTATTGAAATAACATAAGTGTCTGGTAATTAAAATATTGTGGTTTGGTAAGTTAGTTCTGCCACCCCGACAAATAGGGTATTAAATAAAATCATTTAATACGTAAATTAATGAAAACCAGTAAAAATGTATTTTACTGGTTTTTTTTGTTGCCATTTGAAGGCATATTCGTTAGTGTCCTATTTCCAAAAATTTACTAATTTTTACACACTTATGTTTACTAATTTTAGTACATTTATGTTTACTAATTTTGGCACAATATAAAAAGCTAATTTTAGCCCGAAAGCAAAGATTGAAAAAGTAAATTCAACAACATGGCAACCCCAAGAGAACGATTCGTAGAGGCCCTCACCTTTCTGAAAGGACTACAGGACCAGGGTATAGTAGGAATTCATACTGATGAGATCCCAAATGTAAAGCACCGTCAACTGCTTGTCAAAAACGGTTTTTTAAAGGAAGTCACCAAAGGATGGTATATTGCCACGGACCCCAATGAGAAAGATGGTGAAACCACGGCTTGGTATAGTTCTTATTGGGAGTTTATAGCACGGTTTCTCAATCAAAAATATGGAGACGATTGGTCGCTTTCGGCAGACCAATCTTTGTTATTTCATGCCGGTAATCGTTCGGTACCACAACAATTGCTTATACGATCGCCCAAGGGCAATAACAAGCCCACTCCGTTACCCCATAACACCTCCCTGTTCAATTTGAAGACCGATATCCCTCCTTCAGAGCAGACCGTAGTAGAAGAAGGCATCCGCATGTATAATTTACAGACCTCCCTGATTTACACGGGAGCATCGTTGTATACAAATAATGCCATCGATGCCCGTACCACGCTGTCCCTGATTCGGGATGCTTCGGAATTACTACCCATACTACTGGAAAATGGGCATACCACCTTGGCCGGCCGATTGGCCGGGGCTTTTCGTAACATTCAACGTGATAGAATAGCAGACCAGATTGTGGAAACCTTCAAACAGGCCGATTATGACATCCGGGAGGAAGATCCTTTTGATACCAGGTTGGAATTGAAATTGTCGCCAAGGGAACGTTCTCCCTATGCCAACCGTATACGCCTGATATGGCAACAGATGCGTGAAGCGGTAATGGCCAATTTCCCGAAAGCCCCTGGCATACAGACCGACCACGAATCCTATATGAAGGACGTGGACGATATATATATAACGGATGCCTATCATTCGCTGTCAATTGAGCGCTATCGTGTGACCCCTGAGTTGATTCAAAAAGTGAGTTCGGGGGAATGGGACACCGAGGAAAACGAAGGGGACAGGAAGCAACGGGATGCCATGGCCGCCCGGGGTTATTATCAGGCTTTCCAATCCGTAAAGCAGAGCATCAAAGCCATATTGGAAGGAGCAAATTCGGGAACACAGGTCGATAAGGACCATGCCGCATGGTACAGGCAACTGTTCGACCCAAGTGTAGTGGCAGGTCTGTTGAAGGCTTCCGACCTTTCCGGTTACCGCAATAACCAGGTGTACATCGGTAATTCCAAGCATGTTCCCTTAAATGTAGATGCCATGCCCATCTTATTTGAATTATTGGAGGAAGAGCCCGAGGCTTCCGTACGGGCCGTGCTGGGCCATTTTGTCTTTGTTTTTATCCACCCCTATATGGATGGTAACGGTCGTATGGGCAGATTCCTTATGAATGCAATGCTGGCCTCCGGTGGCTATCCGTGGACAGTAATTCCCGTAGAAAAGCGGGATGAATATATGCAGGCATTGGAAGAGGCCAGTGTAAGGCAGAATATAGGCCCATTTGCAAAATTCTTGGGAGATTTGGTCTATGATAGGATGAAAGGTAAAAACCCGGTAAAATTACCGAACAAAAAATAGTCGCATGATATTATTTGAAATCATTTGGCTAAATTTATGCTATAGAAAGCGTACAGTTGCGGACAAACTGACAAAAGAACAATGGCATAAATCAGACTTTTCATACTTATTCAATGTTCTTTATAAATTTCGCAGGTATACCACCTACAATCACATTATCGGGAACATCTTTGGAAACGACAGCACCTGAAGCAACTACCGAATTCTCGCCAATGGTTACGCCTTGTAAAATCGTGGCATTTGCACCAATCCAAGCGTTCCTTTTGATGTGGATGGGTTTCGGTACGAGTGTGTGTCTGTTTTCGGGTTCTAAAGGGTGCCCTTCCGACAACAAACTGACCTTCGGTGCTATCAGTACATTATCTTCAATGGTAATGCCACCTAAATCCAAAAAAACACAATCAAAGTTGATGAATACGTTTTCACCTATTTTGGTATGCTTCCCGTAGTTGATATATAGCGGTGTAAATACGGCTGTACTTTCGTCAATTTCCGAATCGGTGATTTGACTTAATACTTTTCTGACTTCATTTGGGTCAGTCGAATTATTCATTTGCACGAGCAGTTTTTTCGTGTCGTATGAGGCATTTCTTAATTCTTTTCTTTGGCTGTCACTGGACGGAATAATTTCTCCGTTTCTCAATCGCTCAAAAATATCTGACTTATCCATCTTTGTATCCTTTGATACAAAGGTCGGACGATTTTAACAGGTGCTGTTAAAGATTTTCAAACCAATGATTATGAAATTCAAACTTTTTCTAACCGAACGGCAGATGGACTTACTCCTGCTTGTTTTTTGAAGAAATTGTTAAAGTAAGTTGGGTACTCAAATCCTAAAGCATAGGCAATTTCAGAAACATTCCAATCTGTGTTTTGTAAAATGGCTTTGGCTTCATTGGTAATACGTTCTGATATGTGAGTTGTGGTGGTTTTCCCCGTGACTTCCTTTACAGCACGGTTCAGGTAATTGACGTGTACCGAAAGGTCTTTTGCATAATCTTTGGCAGTTCTTAATAGAAGAGGTCTGTCGGGACTTTCCACAGGAAATTGCCTTTCCAAGAGCTCCATAAAAATATTAGTCAATCGTTCTGATCCATTTTTGTCTTGATTGTAATTTTCAGACGGTTTTAATTTTAAGGATTCGTGTAAAATCAAGTCGATATAATTGCGAATTAGGTCGTCTTTATATTCATAATCAGACTGTTGTTCTTCAATCATTTTTTTGAAAATACTGTTTAGAAACTGTCGTCGTTGTTCCGAAATATCCAAAATCGGTGTACCACCCATTTTAAACAAAGGCGATTTTTGTAGATTTTCCGAATGTTTCCCTAAAGTGTAAAAGTCTTCCGAAAACAGAATAGTGTAGCCAACATATTGGGTAGAAAGCGTTTCCCAAGCGTAGGGGATATTCGGATTTCCGAAGAACAAAATAGTTCCTTCGGCATCAAAACTTCTATCAGCATAGTGAATACTGCTTTTGCCCGTTGTCAAACAGATTTTATAAAAATCCTTTCGGTTATAAGCCTTGGTAGCATTGCCATCTTCTTCAATCTGAAAGACATTGAACCCCTTTAGTTTTAACTCGCTGTTGTATGTTGACAATGTTCTTGACATAGTGCAAAGTTAAGAAATTCAAATAAATCAATGTTTTAGTTCTACATCTTTTTTCCTTCGTCATAAATTGGAAAACTTAATACAATCTTTCTTTAAAAATGTAAAGTTAAATATTGATATTAAAGACAGTTTTGGAGAACCAGTATATCAAAAAGAATGGTTACTAGTTCTAATATTTATAATTGATGAAGTTGTGGAGAAAATAAAAGGAGGTACTATAGAAGATTATTATTATTATGTTAAATCGGCTAGTTTAAGAAAATCTATGGGATTTCCATGATAAAACCAAGCAAAAAATGAAAGAAATTATAACAGAGAAAAAATCACAATCAAGCCACTCTTTTTTGATACGGCTTTTGCCTTTTGACTATGGTACAGACCCTCAAAACAAGTTTGTTCCTAACATTGTTGAGCACGAGCATTTTATTCTTTCCTTCATTAGCCTTCCTTTCATAGTAAAGCTTAAGCTCTGTAAGCTCTGGGTCATGGCAAACCCCCGACGAACTTAGTAATAAGTGAAACTAAAACACTGTTAATCTTTTGATTTTTAATGTTTTTTGTTTTTTATGCATTTGTTTGATTTCATTTAAAACTAAATATTAGGTGTGCAATTCGGTGTGCAGTAGTTTACACGAAATGTATTATCTTTAAGAATCTTTCGAGATTGATTTGACCTTTGATTTAACAGATATTGTTTAATTAAAGTCATTTAAAATGAAATCAAAAAACCCCTTTACGGTTATTTCCTTCACTAGGAAATCAAGAAACAATTCACATGAACTTTCTATTTATGTGCAAATTATAGTTAATAGTAAGCGATTAGAAATTAGTTTAAAGCGTTCCGTTTTAGTCAAAGAAAGCATTATTGGAAACTATCCAAAAAATTTCAGAAAATGAACTGGATATGCCTCTAAAAGAATTACAGCCCCCACACCCTATTGCCAAGACCAAGTATGGGGCAATAGACTGGAACATAAAACATACAATGTGGTACTGTGGCCAATTATCAATGATTAATGGAATTATAAATAAGCATTTTAGCCTAAACTAAGTAAGTCGATAAAAAACAACATCATGAATTTAAAGAAAGTTATAACCGATAGCGTTACCTATACTAATTGGGTGCATCAAAAGTATATGGAATGGTTGTCCAAAAAACCGGAAGAGTTACTCAACAAAGAAGTACCCTCCAGCTATAACAGCATTATCAAAACTTTAAATCACATTTTAAGTACACAGGAATACTGGTGGAGCATTATAAATGAAAGTTCCGAATTTGTTCCACGACAAAATAATGCGTATTTAAATAAGAAGGAAATCTTTTATGCACTGGACAAAAACTCAAAGAAAGTACAAGCCTATATAGCATCACTTTCAGAAAAGGAATTGCAAAGAAAAGTAAGAATTAAGACTGAATGGTTCTCATGTAGCTTTTCAAAGTATGACTATATACAACATTTGGTCATACACAGTACCTATCACCGGGGACAGATTGTAACCATAGGAAGAAATATTGGCATTACCGATGCTCCGATGACCGATTCTAATTTTTGGAATATTTATAAGGAAAATGAAGCAGGATAAAACTGAAAAAAAACCTCAAAATGAATACTTTTATAAAACATAACATAAACCACATGGCAAAGAAACGTAAGAACAATTCTCTATCGTATTATGTCTTAGATGTTTTTGCAGAGCATAGATATCAAGGAAACCCACTGGCCGTAGTTGTCACCGATAATGATTTATCACTCTCTGATTATAAGAACATTTCAAAAGAATTCGGCTATTCCGAAACATCCTTTATCCAATATTCAGAAACCGAGAATACATTATCCGTCCGCTCCTTTACGCCAACTGGATTTGAAATTAATGGTGTAGGACATAACCTTCTAGGTGCTGTACATGCAGTTCTCTTCAATGAAAAAAAATTTAAACTCGATCTAGGTAAAATTCCCAAAATAATCATGAAAGAAAAGCCGGTATCTATTTCAATAAGTAATGATGTAATAAGTATGGCACAACAACCTGCAAATATCAAAACTATTGTTTCAAGTAGTGAAATTGCCGAGGCTCTTTCTGTTCCTGAAGACAAACTTCAAGTAAAAAACTTAAAACCAACTGTCGTTAAAACGGAGGTCGCCCATTTAATTGTACCTTTAGAAGGTGTGGAAACTTTAAATATGTCAAAACCTGATAAAGTTCTTTTAAAAAACCTTGCTAACACATATGGTTTCCAAGGTGTTTACTGTTTTTCTTTTATTAGAAATGGCGTGGATATTATTGCCAAAACACGATTTTTCAACCCCGGAATAGGAATTGATGAAGATCCTGCAACCGGAAGTGCGGCAGGCCCCTTAATTGGGTTGCTTCATAAAAAAGGATATCTTATGAAAAACAAGGAATACAAACTTTTACAAGGAGAAAAAATGGGGCGCCCCTCGTACATACATGGTAAGGTTACAGATGACGGAATACTAATTGGAGGAACTACTGTAATTACGATGGAAGGAACACTTCAATTATAAAAATACTATGAACAACAAAAATATTACATGCTTTTAATAGATAATAGGCATTAATTTGCTTTGTTAGTACATAGTCAATCATAAAAATGCTGTTTTTAAAATCGGATGGGAAAAGCTATTTCAAGCGCAAGCAATCAATAAAAAATTTTATCAACATTATCTTGATCAGGCTTAATAAAATCTAAATAGAACTCTTGGGAATAGCAAAAAAGGCTTAGTATAACGAACTAAAAAATCAATCATATTTCCCTTCTGTCACTATTATTTCTCTTTCATTTTATGAGGGTAACTCCCAATACTCAGAATGCAATTGTTTTTTCCTGTATGTCAAAGGAGCGACCCCCACATATTTTTTGAAAGCTTTTGAAAAATATGAAGAGTTGGCGAAGCTCAAATGCAAGGAAATTTCCTGGACAGACATAGCTATCTGTTTAAGTAAGCTCTTGGCCTCTAGAAAAATGACATCATTTATAATACATTTTGCAGACTTTCCAGTTTCAGAAAGAAGAAACTCGCCCAGATATTTAGGGGTAGTATTCATCTTATCGGCATAAAAACGCACCTGTTTTTCTTCCCTAAAATGTTTGGCTATCAAAGATCTAAATTTCCTCACCTGCTGTTCCTTAATTGATAGATGGTATTTGCTTGCCAATACCTCTGCTTCGGACAGTTTTTTTATATAAACCAACAAAGAAAAAGTAATACCCATGACCACTTCCCTTTCCTTTTCAAAGTCCTGCATTAGTTTGAAAATTGCTTTTATTTTTTGATGCTGATCGTTCGAAATACTGATTACGTGCTGTTCTCCAAGCAGAAAGAATGGTAAAGAAGCAAGAAATTCCGGAGTTACTATCCCTTCCAATAAAGCTTCCCTGAACAATATGGTGTTAGTGAGTGTATTCTAGTCTACTATCCACTCAGAAACAATTCCCTTCCCCAATAAAATGAGCGACTTCTCCTTGGTAAAGTATTCCTCGCTTGAAATTTTAATGTGTACGTTTCCCCTGAATCTGTCGAGGCTATGCCGTAAAAAATATTTCGTATCGGAAACTTGATATTTGCTTTTCTATATACCTCCCCAGGAACCAACATATAAGGCTCTTTATTATTGTCAAAAAAATTCTCTTTTAAATATCCATATACATCAAAAGATGTCAAGTCCATTCGTTTTTTCATTATATATTTTGGTTGAAAAAAATATTAAAAACCGGTGATAAGCAATAAATTTCCATATTGATAAAAAACAATCATCAATGAATAATCATAGAGCAAATTACAGTAAATAATAAACCTATTAAACAAGTCATAGCTATAAATCTAATTTTTTTAAACCAAATATGTTCACCTAATATAACGGGTAAATGTTTAACAACTACAAGTTTATCTGCATCATCTATAAGTATAAATATTGGATATCCATCCAAATAAAAACTTATGTATTAATTTGGTATTATGCCTATATTAAAAATCGCCACATTAACGCTTCATCCCATTTGTACTCATCACTATTTTAAAAATGGCATCGGAGGCGGTTATAAATAATGTTGAAAAATCTTTCCCGCCAAAAGTAACATTGGACGTCCAATCGCGATCTACAGCTATATGCCCGATTAATTTTCCCGTTTTACTGAAGATATGCACGCCATCACCGGTAAGATAAACATTGCCTTTGGTATCCATGGTCATTCCATCAGACCCCATACTGGTAAATAGCTCCTTGTTCTTTAAATCACCATTTTCGGAAACCTGATAGACATATGTTTTTTTGTCACCGATATCAGAGATATACAATATGTTTTTTTCATAAGAACCTATAATGCCGTTCGGGTTCACAAATCCATCAGCTACTACTTTTAGGTCTTTTCCATTGGGCGATAGGTAATAAACGCGGCGTTCTTTCATTTCAGGTTCTGTCCGTGTCCAATAAGTACGTTGGTAATAGGGGTCGGTAAAATATACCCCGCCTTTTTGGTCAATCCATAAATCGTTTGGACCGTTTAAATTTTTGCCTTTGTAATTGTCCAGCACGACCGTTATTTCTTTATCGGGACTTATTTTCCATAATTCAAACTTTTCATCGGCACAGGCATAGAGGTTGCCTTCTTTGTCAAAATACAATCCGTTTGCCCTCCCGGCATCATCCATAAAAACGGTTACCGAATCTGTGGCCACAGTCCATTTTAAAATAGTATTATCGGGTTGGTCTGTAAAGTATACGTTCCCTTCCTTATCTGCGGCCGGGCCTTCGGTAAATTTATATCCGTTGGCCACTAATTGTAACTCTGCCCCTTCTTTTATGGTAGGATTCCCCTGTGCTTTTACTAAAAACACATTCAGCAAAAGAAAAGCTGTTCCTATAATTGTTTTTAATATCATATTAAGATTTTCAAACAAGAAAGGTAAGAATTTTATAGCTGAATTATATATGCGAAATAAGTAACTTTCTGTTGGCAGTTATACTATAATGGTTCCCGGGGAATGTCTGGGCAAGGAAGCCTTAATTTTTTAATGCTATTTCTGAATGATACATCCAAAAAATCATTCTAATATTTCCAGTAACCATGCGTCCTTAAATTCGGGGTTCTTTCTTAAATCAACATACGTTGGATAACAATCTTCTATGCTTTTTCCCTCGGCCACATAAATATATTCCCAATTTTTTTGGGGTTTACAAACGATTTTGGCTTAAGTCCCAATGTTTCTACACGCAACTTCCATTTACTGGCCAACTCATCATTAGAAAATACATTGGTAACTAAATAATATCCGGACGAAATGCCTTCAATTCTAAAAGATTCCCTAATTTTCAAACTATCAGTAAGATTAACAACGGTATCCTTTACAGCTATTTGCTTTGCAACAGAAGTTTCATTGGCATGAATTTCCTTGGCCACGCCCATAAAAAAAAGTAAAAATGCATCCCGTACAGAATTGAACTTGATCCCTAATTTTCCGCTTCCACTACTTTTATATTTGGTAATGTCCATGGTGGCCAAATCAAAACCAAGTGTATTTATACTGTTCGGGTTTCTATTGTCCACTATTTCACCAAAATAGGTAATGCTGCTATTAAAAAAATTGTTTTGTGGCCTTACTTTTGAATATAAAGGTTTTTTTTCGGCATAATCCTGAGCCTTAATGGTTACTTCATCGGTTTTTAAGCGTTCATCACCTTCCAATACTCCTAAAAACAATTGGGCATTGTCGGTTTCTTTATTAAAGTTATCGCCAATGTCTACTTCAACCTCAAAAAAAGATTCGCTTACGGACTTAAATCCTTCATATATGTCTATTTGCCTTAATGGCTCTTCGGGATTTTCATACACCACCATTAACATCCATCCGCCAGAACTTCCACCCAAAATATGCCCCTCTGATGCTCTCATATTTGCAACGGTATAGCTTCCCGATGTTTTTTTCGATCCATTTAAAACCTCCGTAACGTCTGCATAGCATAAATAGGGCCTTCCAATACTGTCTTTTTGATCTTCCAGTATTTTTCCGGTAACGGTTGTATAAGCGCTATCGGGGGCTTTAAACAAAATAATATTAAAATCGTCTACCCGGTCGGCTTCATTGGTATACATGTATTCATTTTCCTTTTTTTTAATATCGCCTTTGCCGTATTGGTAGGTGGCGGCCCAGTATAAGCCCACCTTAACTATTTTATTGGTCGTTTCGGGCAATTCCAAACTGGCCGAACTGGAACTAAAGGTATTGGTATTGTCATCAATATCCACATAGACCATTGGCAGCCTGTCGTTCTTTTTTGCATGGTAGCCAATATCGTTATATGCTTCGGTTGCATTTACGCTTACAATATTATTGCCAATTATTTTACAGCCTCCTTTCAACTTATGTATTTGCACTTGACTAAAACCGGTATTTACCTGCCCTCACATAGTTATGCTGGATAAAATGAACGAAATAAAAAAGGGCAGTTTCATAGAATGAAGTCTTTTTGAAATAAAATAAAGATAACAATTTTATGGGCAATTCCTTGAGTTCAATCTCCTTTGCCTTGTTTATGTTTACAAAACTTTTCCAGTATGTTTCCTTTCTGTTAAGGAAAAACCATCATGCTACCAAATGGTTAAAGCTAATATTTTATGAGTTTTTAAATACGTGTACTCTTCTTTTTAAGTGACTTATAAATAATAACACAAAAGAATACTTAATTGAAAAAGGAAGAACTTTGGTTACTTATTGAAAAATATGCCGACGGAAAATGTAATCGGGAGGAAGAAATTTTTGTTGAAACGTATTTTGAAAACTGTCAGGAAAATAACATTCAGCTTCCCGAAGAAGCTGCTATAATTAAAAGCAGAATGTATGGCCAAATAAAGAAAACCATACAAAAGAGAGCGCGTAACCTAAAACTACAGAAACAGCGAAAGGTATTTTTGAAAATTGCCGCAGCCCTGCTTTTTATTATCGGGTGCGGAACTGTGTACAAACTCCTTAACAAGCAAGAATTTTATACCGAAACTACTGCTTTGGGCGAAAAGAAAACCATTTCCCTTCCCGACGGGTCGGTGGTCTCTTTAAATTCGGCGACCGTGTTAAGCTATTCTTCTGGTTTTAATGAAAAAAACAGGGAAGTAACGTTGAGCGGGGAAGCCTATTTTGAAGTAACCCACATCAAAGAAAAACCATTTATTGTCCACACAAAACACTTAAATACCAAGGTTTTGGGTACATCCTTTAACATTAATGCCTATAACGGGAACCACAACGCAAAAGTAAGCGTGACTACTGGAAAGGTAAACGTATACAATACAGGGGCCGTTAATGAACTTCTTATAAAAAATGAACAACTGTCTTACAATATCCCCAACCAAAAATACACAAAAGAACACCGCAATTCTGCAAACGACATTGCCTGGAAAGACAATGTAATTCTCCTGGACGACATCGATTTGGAAACGGCTTCCAAGATTCTTGAAAAATGGTTTAACGTATCCATTGCCATTGAAGGTGAAGGCCTTAAATCGAAACGGATCTTCGGAAAATATAAAAATCCTATACTTGATGATGTCTTGGAAAGCTTAGAGTTTTCCATAGGAATTAAAGCCCTGCGTACCAACAACCAAATAATCATTAAAAAGAAAAATTCCTCATGAAAAAAATCCGGAGCGAATAACAAAAGAAAAGCCTTTCCTGCTGGCACAGAAAAGGCCTAATTAATCTAAAAGTCATTATCAAACTTAATAGAAAAACTATAATGAAATCAAAAATACAAAAAAGTAGAACAGTAGTAACCCACAAATGGCACTTATGCCTTTTTATGATCTTGGCGGTTTCTTTTTTCGAGATTCACGCACACCCAAACCTATCTTTGGAAAAAGAACGGATAACACTAAATACCCAAAACGAAACATTAATTACCGTGCTTTCGTCCATAGAAAAACAATCGGCAATTTCATTCGTTTACGGAAACGACATAAAAACACTAACCACAAAACGGTCCATTAATTATTACAATGAAGTGCTTGATGTTGTTTTAAACGACATTGCTGCTCAGTTTAATATTTCTTATAAAAAAATAAACAACACGGTGGCCATTAGTCTCAAGAAAGTGGCCGTACAACAATTAAAGGAAGTAAACGGCACCGTGACCGATGATGCCGGAGTACCATTAATGGGTGTAAACGTAATGGAAAAAGGAACCCCAAATGGCGTTACAACCGATTTTGACGGAAATTTTAATATAAAAGTCCCCATTGGCAGCACCTTGGAATTTACCTATGTTGGAATGCAGACTTTTACCATTCCGGTAAAAGCCAGCACCGGCTCCGTTACCGTAGCCATGCAGTCCGACCAAGAAATGCTGGACGATGTTGTGGTAATTGGTTACGGGGAAACAAGCCGGGAAACACTGGTCGATGCCGTAAATAAAGTAGACCCAAAATCTATTGAAGAAAGACCCCTACCAAATGCCGCCAATGCACTGCAAGGGGTTAGCCCAGGGCTAAATGTTACACAGGCCAGCGGAAAACCCGGTAGCGACCCCCGTATAAACATACGTGGTTTTACCTCTATTAATGGTGGTTCCCCGCTTATAATTGTTGATGGGGTTGAAGGCGACATTAACAGTCTTAATCCAAACGATATTGAATCCATAAGTGTTTTAAAAGATGCAGGGGCTTCAGCTATTTATGGAGCCCGTGGTGCTTTTGGAGTGGTTTTGGTAACCACAAAAAGAGCCAAAAAAGGGAATATTACAGTAGATATAAGTAACACCACAGCATTTAGCTCGCCAACAATAAATACCGATTTTGTAACGGATCCCTATCAGGCAGTTACCCTTGTCGACGAAGCTTTTAGAACAGCCGTTGGAAGGTCGTATACCGGATATACTGAAAAAGATTATGCCGCTTTATTGGAAGTTTCTAAAGACCCTTCTAAGGCAAGGGTGGTAACCGATATTAGAAATGGGCGCGAACAATATATCCATTATGGGGCAACCGATTGGTGGGACAGCTTTTTTAGAAAAACATACCCGTCAAACATAACCAATGTTTCCATTTCTGGAGGCTCGGAAAAGGTGAAAAGCTATTTTTCTTACAGAAATTACCAGGCAACCGGAATTTTAAAGGTTCAGGACGATCAATACAAACAATACAATTTAAGGGGAAAAATCGACGTAGAAATAAACGACTGGCTTTCTTTTTCCAATAATATGCAATACAACAGCGCCAACGACGTGGAACACGGCGGAAGCCAATATGGATGGAGAGATATCTGGGGAAGCTTAATTTGGGTACACGCATTGCCTTCTTACATACCAACCAATCCAGATGGGTCTGCTTTATGGCGAACGGAACTGAATAATTATACGGTTGGCGATGGCGTATATGCTTCTTTGCTGCACGGAAAATCCAAACAGATAACAGACGATTCTGAATTTTCAAACATTGCCACCGCAAAACTCAATCCGGTTTCCGGGCTCGATATCACGGCCAGTTATGCCATAAGAAAGGTTACTTTTAACCGTTTTCAGCGTTCTACCAGAATTCCTTATTCCATTTTTGTAGGCGAAATAGGTGCTTTGGGCAGCGATAAACTTACCGAATACAACAACCAGTCCAGCTATAATGCTTTCAATATTTTTGGAGAATATAAAAAGCAAGTCGGGCAACATTCCTTTAGTGGAATGATTGGTTTTAACCAAGAAAACTACGAAATCAAGAAAATTGAAGCCAGCAAGCAAAATAGTATTTCAGACGACCTTAATTCGCTTGGGCTGGCAACTTCCAACGCCGAGGCTACCGGAAGCGCTTCAGAATGGGCCCTACAAGGTTTATTTTACAGGTTTTCATACGACTTTATGAAAAAATACCTTATTGAATTCAACGGGCGCTACGATGGTTCTTCCAGATTCCCCGAAGAATATAGATGGGGCTTCTTCCCCTCTATATCAGCCGGATGGATTGTAAGCAAGGAAGGTTTTTTTGAAGGAATCAACGATACTTTCAGCCTTTTAAAATTACGGGCATCTTATGGTTCCTTAGGAAATCAGAACATTGCCGATTATGCGTACATTCCAACATTGCCAAAAGATATTAATACCGGATATGCCATTGACGGTTCCACATTGGGATATATTGAATCTCCGGGGTTAAATCCAAATGAAATTACTTGGGAAGAAGTAAAAACCTTCAATCTTGGGGTAGATTTGGACTTCTTCAACAACAGATTAAATGCTAGCTTTGATTGGTTTCAAAGAAATACCGATGGCATGCTCACGGCAGGTGCAACTTTACCAAGTGTATTGGGGACTTCTTCCCCGCAAGAAAATGCAGCCGATTTAAGGACACGCGGGTTTGAAATATCCCTTGGATACAATAAAACATTTCAGGTAGCTAATTCGCCCTTTAATTTTTCGGTAGTAGGAACACTCTCTGATTCTGAAACGATTATTACCCGCTTTGACAACCCGAACAATAGTCTGCTGGATTATTATAAAGGGATGACAATTGGAGAATTATGGGGGTACCATGTTGATGGCTTGTTTCAAACAGAAGAAGAAATTGCCGGACATGCAGACCAAACCAGGGTTTCCAACCGAATTATGGCAGCCGGGGGGCTACAGCCCGGCGATGTAAAATATGTAGATTTAAATGGCGATGGAGTTATCAATGAAGGCGAAAACACAGCCGACAACTCTGGGGACAGGCGAATTATTGGAAATACGGCCCCGCATTATCTGTATAGTTTTAAAGTAAGTACATCTTGGAAGGGGTTCGACCTTTCTGCATTTTTTCAAGGGGTCGGTGAGCAGGACTGGTACCCGAATACAGATTCAAGAACGTTCTGGGCAATGTACAACCGCCCATACGATTCGTTTATCCGCAAGGATTTGGCAAACAATATTTGGAGCCCCGAGAACCCGGATGCCTATTTCCCGAGGATGTTCGGTTACATTGCACTGTCGGACAATGATGCTTTAGGGGCCGTAAACGACCGTTATCTACAGGATGTCTCTTATTTAAGGCTAAAAAACCTGACTTTTGGTTATACGTTGCCAGCTTCGGCCATAGAAAAGCTTCCGTTTAGCAAGTTACGCCTCTATTTCAGTGGAGAAAACCTGTTGACTTTCAGCAAGCTTACCGATTATATCGACCCGGAAGCGGCAAGTAATTCTGTTAACCTAAACTCCCCATCAACTTCAACCAACAGAAGTACAGCACAAACAGTACCATTTTCAGAAATATATTCTTTAGGGGTT
Organism: Galbibacter pacificus; assembly: GCF_029603165.1. Lineage (GTDB taxonomy): Bacteria > Bacteroidota > Bacteroidia > Flavobacteriales > Flavobacteriaceae > Galbibacter > Galbibacter pacificus. The sequence goes on along the minus strand of NZ_JAQSVC010000001.1, from coordinate 790,326 downwards.
TCACTTCAATTCTAAAAAAACAAAGACATGAAACATCGAATTTACATACTAACATTTCTATGCAGCCTTATACTATTTAGTTGCAGCGACGAATATTTAAATAAGGAACCGCTTTCGGACGTGACCGAAGAAAGTTTTTTCCAGAAATCCAGCGATTTAGAACTCTACACCAACGGCTTTTACCGAATGTTCCCGGAAGCCTCTGTCTATAACGGCGATGAAAGAGCAGGCGAAATTATTACCACCAATTTAAGTGAAGAAATGAGAAGCGCCCGCTTGATACCGACCAGTGGCGGCGGATGGAATTGGGATTATTTAAGGGATATTAACTACTTTTTGGAGCATTACGAAAAATGTGACGACGAGAATGCTAAAAAGCATTACAGCGGTGTTGCCCGATTTTTTAGGGCCTATTTTTATTTTGACAAGTTAAAGCGTTTTGGCGACGTTCCGTGGTACGACTATACAATAGATCCAACCGATACCGAAAGCTTGCAAAAACCAAGGGACAGCAGACAGTTTGTAACCGATAAGATTATTGAAGACTTAGATTATGCTATTGCCAATTTAAACGATGAAACCCAAGCTTACCGAATTACCAAATACAGTGCACTGGCATTAAAATCCAGAGTTGGGCTTTATGAAGGTACTTATGAAAAATACAGAAATATTGATGGGTACGAAAAATTCTTGCTGGCGTCGGCAGATGCTTCATTGATACTCATGGACGATTCTCCATATACCATATACAGCACTGGTGATACCATGCACGATTACATGAACCTGTTCAATGCACATGATGCCGAAACCAGTGAAATGATCTTGAGCAGGCAATTTACACAAACAGTGGCGGTAGACCATAATGTAAATTATTATACCACAACTTCATCTTATGGGCGTCCGGGAATGCCAAAAGAGTTGGTAAATAGTTATTTAATGAATGATGGTTCCCGTTTTACAGATCAGGCCAATTACAATGCAATTTTCTTTTTAGAAGAAGTAGCAAACAGAGACCCAAGGCTCTCGCAAACCATACGCACGCCCGGTTATACAAGAAAAGGCGAAGCCATGGAAATTGCACCAAACCTAGGGGCTACCACAACAGGATACCAATTAACAAAATATGTTACGGAACCTATTTATGATACCAACGACGAATCTATTACAGATTTGCCCATTTTACGTTTTGGGGAAGTGCTTTTAAATTATGCCGAAGCAAAAGCAGAACTGGGAACCATTTCACAAACCGACCTAGATAACTCCATTCAGCAGCTAAGAAACCGTGTGGGTATGCCCGGGCTTAGCATGGCAGAAGCCAATAGCAATCCCGATCCTTTTATGGCAGAGCAATACCCAACCGTTGCGGGGGCAAATAAAGGCCTGATTCTGGAAATTAGACGTGAAAGGCGTATCGAACTGTATATGGAAAACCATCGTTGGGACGATATTGTTCGTTGGCAATCTGGGCAAACTATTACAAATCCACTTCGCGGCATGTATTTCCCCGGCCCCGGAAATTACGATCTTGACGGAGATGGTAATACCGATGTGGTTTTATTTGAAGGAGAAGAACCGGGCGGCCAAACAGAAGGCATTCAATATATAGAATTAGGCTCGGACATCTTTTTGGATGAAAACAACCTTGTAGATCCACAACCCGATTTTAACAACAGGACTTTTGACGAGGAACGTGATTATCTATATCCTATTCCAAGAGTTGAGCTTCAATTGAATCCAAATTTAACACAAAACCCTGGTTGGGAATAAATTTTAAAAAGACATGAACAATTCACTTTTAAGAACTATCGCCTTTGTACTATTGATAAATAGTCTTGCCATTCAACAAACAAAAGCGCAAGAACAAACGCCAGTTAAAATCATGACAACCAATATAAGGTATGAAAACCCCAATGACGGGATTAATATTTGGGACAACAGAAAAGACTGGATCTGCGATAATATTAACTTTATGGATATCGATATACTGGGCGGTCAAGAAGTAATATATGCCCAGCTTCAAGATATGATAGAAAGGTTACCGGCCTACGACCATATTGGAATTGGTAGAAATGGCGGCAATGAAGGCGAATTTTGTCCGATTTTTTATAAAAAAGACAAATACGCACTTCTGGACAGCAATACCTTTTGGCTGTCTGAAACACCCGAAAAAGAAAATTCCAAAGGCTGGGATGCCGCTTTGTCACGCATTGTAACGTGGGTAAAGCTGAAAGATAAACAAACAGGGAAAGTATTTTTCTTTTTCAACACACATTTTGACCATAAAGGCAAAGAAGCGCGTTTAAAAAGTGCCGAACTTATTACCAAAAAAACAAAGGAGATAGCCGGGGATATTCCATTTTTTGTGACGGGAGATTTTAACCTTCCGCCTTCTGTTAAAGCATACAGTGTGCTTACCAAGAATAATCCGGTAGGTTTTAATCTGGAAGATACCTATACGAGGGCAGAAAAAACATACGGGCCCAAATATACTTTTAACGGCTTTAAGCTAGAACCCGATCAAGACAGGGAACGCATCGATTATATCTTCTTCCATGGAAATGTAGCCATTTTGAAACATCAAACCATCGATGGGCAACGGGGTCCTAATTATATCTCAGACCACTTCCCCATTGCAGTGGATGCTATTGTAAAATAACCCATGTATTATCCTTACAAAGAGGATGTTTATAAAAATTTTAAACATCCTCTTTCTTTTAAATATTGAAACCTTTTCATAACATAACCATAAAATAAACTTCTCCAAATTCAGCATTTCAAGTTCTAATTTTATGGTTCGTTAATGACTAACTCGATGGCACCTCCAACAAAAAACTCACTTTTAATTAAAGCGCTCCAAAAAAGGGAACATTGGGCATTAAAACAACTTTATAATACGTATTGGAAAAAAATGTTTGTATATGCTTATAAAATTATTGCAGATCAGGCATTGTGCGAAGACATCGTGCAGGACATATTTGTTAGCATATGGGAAAAAGCACCAAACAGCGACATTCAACATTTAGAATCTTATTTGTTCAAAGCCCTTAAATACAAAATTGCCAACAGCCTTAGAGATGCCAAATACACCCGTATAAACGAAGGAGTTATAGCAAAATTACCATCGGAAAACAATACCAAGACAACCGTTGAATTTCAAGACCTTGAAAAACAAGTATTGCAAATACTTGATACCCTTCCAAAAAAATGCCGAAATGTTTTTTATTTAAGTAGAATTGAAGATTATAATAACCTTGAAATTGCCCAAGAGCTCAATATTTCGGTAAGGACCGTAGAGACCCATATAAGTAAGGCATTAAAACATTTTAGGTTCCATTTCTCTCATTTACTTACACTTACCTTCATGTTATTAAAAATCTTCTAGAAAAAAGTTAATTATTCCTTTTAAAAACTATTGATATTTGGTTTATCTTTTTATTTTTGCTCTCACAACAAACGGGATGTGGCGCAGTCTGGTAGCGTACACGCATGGGGTGCGTGTGGTCGCTGGTTCGAATCCAGTCATCCCGACTTATAAAAAACGTCATCACATAGCCAATAAGTGATGGCGTTTTTTATTATTTTAATTTTCGCTCACAACTTCTATTGAAACCCTTCTGTTTTTCTCCCTGTTTTTATGTGTTATATTAGGGAACAGTGGTTCAGCCTCTCCTTTGGACTCTACTTTCATACGGTCACGGGAAATTCCTTGTGTTTCTAAATAAGCTGCTACCGATCTGGCACGTTTCATCCCGATTTTTTTATTTATTGATTCACTTCCCAAGTCACAAGTATAACCGGTAATATAGAGTTTTGATTCCTTATTTTTGTTTGCTAGTCTGGCAATGGTTTTTAACCTTTCGGTTAATTGTTCCGGTATTTCTATCTGGTCAATATTTCCAAAAACCAACGGTTTTTCCATATAAGCAACCTCTGAAGCGGTAAGTGTTGGCTCTATTATATTTTCTTCATGATTTTTTTCAACCACTTTGGGGACCAAAACTTTTGTTTCCATAGGCTCTTCTATGGTAACCACTTCTGTTTTTTCTGCTTGTAATGCATTTTTTTTTCCTAACCGAAAACCTAGTTTAACCTGTATCCCTACCGAAAGATACTTGCTGCTTTCTACAATTCCTTCTGCTGCCATCACTCCATTTGCAGTTACCATTTCCAGTCCATTAGGGCTATAGTCCACTAGGTTCTGCGTTGGATTCTCGTCTTGTAAATCCGTAAGCCCATAATCTATATAAATGCCCGTATATAATTTTAGGTGTTCTTTTAGCTTAAAAATCAGCCCCCCTTCTATGCTTAACAGCACAGATGTTTTTAAGGAAACTTCCACATGATTTTCCCAATCGTTGGTATTACCAAATCCATGAACGGGAAGATCGTCTATCTCTAGATTAAGATCCGGATAGTAACTACTTAACTCTAAATCTTTGGCGCTAGCCGCCACCTGCTGCTTTGTAGGAAACAGTACTTTACCTCCAAACCCGACATAAAATCCCGTTTTATCTGAAATTGCACCTCGGTACTGTAACATTACGGGAATACCAAAACTATAAAAATGTTGATCTTCTCTATACTTGCTTGTATTTACCCTATACTCGAAAGCGGAGCCTTGGTCGTCTATCTCATTGGTTACAATCTGTTGGTTGTCATACAATTCAAATGTATTGCTATTGTACCTGGCCTCTATTCCGGTTTGGAGTCCCCAATGATTATTAAAAAAATAGGTGTATCCTACCCCTATACCACCGCCAAAGCCCAATGTACCATTTCCCATCGAACTGTTATAAGCTATCCCGGAGGTACCTCCATCCAATTTAAACATAATTTCCTGAGCCTGTCCAGATAGCATCCATATTAAAAACAGGCTTGTTACTATTCTTATTTTCATATGTTATTGATTGATAATGCTATGTGCTTTTTATTTTACTAAAAGGTTTACCGTTTTCCTTTCTCCGTTGGAAAGACTGAGCAATACCACATAGATGCCCGTTTGCATAGGTGCCGTAAGCCGTGTCTGGGAGCCCATGGCAGGAACCGTTTGCAGGACCCTTCCATTAAAGTCAATAATGTTAATACTGGCCCCATTGAGCAATGGTTCTTCAAAATTGCCATCAAGAACAAATTCCGATCCAGCCATAACAGGATTTGGTATTACGGTTGCCCTTCTGCTGACACTTTCTCTTGATAATTCCAAGGGGCAAGAGGTGATTACTTCTCCGCTTTCGGTAAAAGCCTCTACGTAATAGCTACCATTCAAGGCAGTATTTTCGGAGTAATACTGTTGGGTAGCCCCAAGAACGGCGGTACCATTTTTATACCATTGGTAACCTACAAAGTTTCCGTTACTGTTGTCGAACATCAAAACATCGTCCCAGTGCTGACGTATAAGCCCTCCCTGGCTTATCAATAATGTTTTTTGAATTGAAGTAGCAGGGTTATGGTTTTTATCTCCAGACTGCATGGCCATTATTGTTGCAGCTCCAGACCGTTTATGGGTTAAAACATTGCCAGACACTTCAGCAATAGAGTTATTTGAAACAACATAGCTTATAGGCAGCCCGCTATTGGCCGAAGCCGTCAATGAAACCTGCGACCCACTCCCACAACCAAAGCTTAATTGCTGATTCCAGACGATGTTTTGATCAGCCTTGACAACTTCTAAACTTGAAGCTTCAAAATATATATCATAGCTCTTCCCTGCATTTAAATTTCCAAGGGTTATTGGATAGGTACCTGCATTTTCCCCGGTTTCTCGAGATAATTTTCCTGTTATAATACTTGTACCGTCTCCATTTACAAAACCCATAACCTTATAGGTCAATTCTGGATCGGCCTCTCCAAAGACCTTTGATGTATTTTCAGCAGTTATAGTTAAGGGCGCCTTTGTAATTTCTAAAGTACCCGATGAATAATTGATTGTATAATTATTACTTAGTTTTAAACTTCCTTGATCAATGCTATATGTGCCTACAGCTTCTCCTTTTTCCCTTGCCAGTACTCCTTCAAAATTATCGTTGCCAATTAAACTTGGGCTTGCTGTATAAGTAAGTTCGGGATCGGATGCGCCATACTTTTTTTTCTGATAATCGGCTACTATAGTCACCAACTTAGGGGAAATGACAAATGCATCATTGTCTTCTTGAAACGTAATATTATAATTAGATGCCTTTACGCCATTTAATTCCAATTTGATATTATAATTCCCCACATTTTCGCCCATTTCTCGTCTGCTTTCGGAAACAATGTCTGTTAGGCCATCACCTTCGGCCAAGAAACTTCCGCTATCAAGCACAAAACCATAATGCTCCGGATCTGGTGAACCATAAGTTTTCCCTTGGTCTGATTCTGTAAGAATAGTAATTTGCTTTTGTTCTACTATTATATCAATTTGTTTTGTGATTTCTTCAAAATTTTCGGTAGCTTCTTGTTCAATAGTTAAAATACCATTCCCCACCTGCTGAGCGAATACAGATTTCAAGTCATTTAAATTCAAAATATTAGAAGCATCACCCTCTAAAGTATAACTAAAACTCCCATTAGGGTTGCTACTTTCTATTGTTAACGTTCCTTGATCCCCATAGGTTAACAAAAGTCCTTTATTTAAATCGATGTTTATTCCATTCCATAAAACTGTAAGCTCGGGGGAACCTTTTAATACCTTAATGGTTACTTGTGCACTTATTTCATCAGGATTGGCAAAATATGGAATATCTCCTTCCTCTGGAAGAATTAGTGGTACGTTGAATACATATGTTCCTGCAACTTCAGCATTAAATACACCTCCTGAAGGTGTCAACAATGTCCAATTAGCTGTATTTCTGTCTAGCGAAACAATAACCTCGTTTTCATTGTTTAATATAGCTGTTGCCTCTGTGGGAAGGTTGTTTATTTCGGTTAAAGCAGTCCCATATGCTACCGTTATTGCTTCTGAGGAAAAAACATTTTTAACAAATGGAACAGGATCTGTATGGAGCTCATAAGCGCCCATATCGATAATATCGTTCGTAGAAGACCCGTTATAGAGGCGTTGTTTTCCCGCCAAATCGACATCAGTCGTCGGGTTTCCACCAGCATCGATATAAGCTTGGTTACTTCCCTTATTAACTGCCGGACTATATTTTTTTAAGAACAAGTATTCTGTAGTTCCAGGAACAGTATCTACGAATTCTGGATCTATGTCTATATTATTGCCTCCATCGATTCCCATTGCATCGTCCCAGGTGCTACTCCCCCCAAAATTGGCAATAATGCTGTTTGAAAAAAAAGTTTTATGCCCCCCGCTATTGGTATATACCGATGCCGGCGGAATAGATGTACTCCCTAATGCCTCATTATCCCAAATAATGGAGTTTTTTATCAAAGGAGACGACAACAAATTATAAATAGCTCCCCCTTCTTCTTCTGCAACATTCTTTGTAAATGTACAGTTTACTATTGTTGGGGACATAATTCCAAGGTTGTAGATGGCTCCTCCTCCTCCATCACTTATGGCCATATTACCAGAAAAAACAGAATTAAGAATGGTTGGTGATGCACTAGGCAATGAATTATCTAGGCCTAGATTGCCCATGTTTGCCATAGCACCACCAATAATTGATATATTGTTTTTAAAAAGTGAATTATGTATTGTAGGATGACTACCATCACTGTTGTATATTGCACCTCCTGAATGGTCTGCAAGGTTGTTGGAAAAAGTGGCGTTTACCAAACTGGGATGATTTCCTATATCGTTCCATATTGCTCCTCCAGACTCTCCAGCATGATTTCCCGTAAACATAACATTATTTATTATGGGATTACTAGAAACCCCTGCTACAACAACATTACTATTTATCATTGCACCTCCGTAAAGTATTGCCGAATTACCAGAAAATATCAGATTTTTTAAAGTCGGGGAACTTTGTCCGTTATACATCCCGCCACCGTTTGTAATTTCATTTTCTGTAAGCGCTCCGTTAGCATTTCCCCCTGTAATGATAAAACCATCTAATATGGCCGAAGTATCTAAACTGGAATTATCAAATATCCTATAACTATTAACTCCAGAAATATCTTCATAAGATGTAAGTACTCCATTGCCATCCGTACTATCATTTCTATCTATATCCCCACTCAAAATCGTAGGATGCGCCTGCCAATCTCTTGTGTCCATATTAAAACTTGTGCTTTCCGTTCCAGAAAGCCCACCATAGATAGCCACCCCTTTTCTCATTGAAAACGATTTTTTTCGTTCGTTATCAGTTACATTATTAAGATCGGTAGGTGTAACTGGCATATATAATCCTTGTGCTACCCATATTTCCAAATTACCATCTAAGTCAACATCCCAATTTGACCTAACCCAACTTAGGGCATCACTGAGTTCGTGAATAGCATTGTTCCAACTATTGCCACTTTGGTTTCCTCCACTAACATTTTTATTAACATAAAGAATGTTTCCCGAACTTGGAGTTATTACCGGAGAAACTACTTTTAGCGTAAAAGCAATGCTACAATCTACAGGGTCATCATTATAATGAGATTTTATAATGCTCGTCCCAATCCCTTTGATTTTGATGTAATATTGTGATGCCTTTACGCTAATAACCGCTACCGATGTGTTACTACTTTCATAGGTTACATTGGTAGTAATCTGACCCGGATTTTCTCCTAAGCTCCCGCCTGCGGGAACAAATGATTGTAGCAATAATTCGCTGTCCATCTCAAAGTTAATCGAGAAGGTTTTGTTATAACCTAAAATTGGTCCATAAAAATGAACCTGGGAATCCATACAGGATTGCGAAAAACCAACTTCTATGTAAAAAAAAGTGACACTACAAAGTGCTAAAAGTAAAACTCTCTTCATATTTTCAGCTTATAGATTTGATTGGCTAACCAAAGGTTAGCGCTAAAGGTAGAAATCACTATATAAAAAGAAGAAAATCACGCATTACAAAAACATTACAATTGCCTCCATGAATCGTTTAGATTATTAATAAATAAACAAATTAACCAACGTATAATTTTATATACTCAAGCCAATTTATTGTATTTGAAGTCATAAGGCCATGACCCATTGCTGTAGTTCGTCCTGTGTTTTTAATTGTAATTTTTTTCGAATACGGTGTTTTGTTACCATGACGGTATTTGCAGAAACCCCCAAAACAGCAGCCATTTCTTTATTAAACAACTGTAATTTTTCTAAACACAAACAGCGTAACTCAGCTGGGCTTAATTGCGGGGTCTGTTGTTTGAGTCTATGGATAAAATTTGGATAAACCTGTTCAAATATTTCTTGATATTCTTTCCAGTTTTCATCGGTCAGGATAATACTGCTTTTCAATTCATTTAACAGTTGCATATCCTGCCTTCCCTTATCTTTTTGCTGCAATTGCTGAATAAGTTCGTTTTTTTCTTTTACTTTTTCTGTAAGGTTATTTAATTTATTTACTGCTAACGATAGTTCATTTTGAGTATTTTGGTAGGCCAACTCCTTTATTTTATGTTTTTGCAATGATATCTGTCGCTCCTTTTTTCTCCTGGTGTTTGTTATGTAATAGAGTAAAAAACCAAAAGCCGCTAGCAAGGAAACGATTAAAATATATATTCCTGAACGCAACCTAAGCTTTGCCTGCTCCTCTTTTTGTAAATTTAATTTGGCCTGATTCTCCTGTATTAGCAGTTTATCTTGAGACATTTTAACCAGTGCCGTCTTGTATTTAGAGTTAATTATTTTTTCCACTTCTTGAAGGCTATCCCTATATAAAAGTGCTTTTTGGTAATCTTTCGTTTTATTATAATATTGATAAAAATTGTGATAGTAATCTTTTTTTGCTACTTCATATTGTTGTTGCTCACCAAATTCAAAGGAGTTATTTTTATTGAAATAATTTTCAGTTAAGGTAATATAATTATATGCCTTTTCAAGCGAATCAGTTGCCAAATAACCTTTTGCAAGGTCTGAACACGCTTCTCTGGATATTTCTATATGCTGATAGGTATTTCTGTTGAGATTATAATTTTTTCTAAAGTACATTACGGACTTTTCTTTATTCCCTTCCAATAAATAAACCTCTCCAATATTCCCTGAACTAATGCCCATCCATACAGAATCATGATAAATTTCAGCTCTTTTGTATGCCATGTTTAAATAAAATTTAGCACTGTCCAATTTATTTATTTTCAAATATGACATTCCTAAGGTATTGTAGCGCTGTATATCAAGATTGTTATTAAACTTTGGCAATGTTATTGAAGTTTTCATCGCTTCGATGGCCTTTTTATAATTCCTAAAATAATAATAATCCAAAGCTAGGTCATGCAAATATTTACCTATATTTGGTACATTCTCATATCCAATTTTTTTGAATATTTTCTGGGCGTTTAAGGAGTTTTCAAATGCCCATCCGTACCGTTCCAATACAAATTGATTTTGTCCTATTTGGTGGAGGCAGATTGCCCTGTATAAAGAATTTTCTTTGAATTTATCATTTTCAAGTACTTTTTCGTATCCCTGAATCCTGTTTCGAGAATCGGTCTCAATAAAAGTAAATGGAGTAAGTTTTATAAAATTTAATTCTTTTAAAAAGGGCTCATCTTTATATTTATAGGCTAATGAAGTGGCTATTTTCAATATAGTTTCCAACTCCTTTTGCTTATTGTCGTTGCCGTCAGTTTCTTCAATCTTTTTTATTATGTACCGATTTATATTTCGAATCCTATCAGCAGATGATCGATTTTTAAGTATAGGTTCCAGTTGAATACTTTGTTGTGCATTTATTGGAGAAACATAAGAAATAAGTAGTAGAAAAAGATAAAATCTGCTCATTCAATTAGGGTTTCTGTCAAATTTAATCATTTATAAATTAAAATATCCCCCCTATTATTTCATCTTAAGATTCTTAACTTAAAAGAAGTTCATAAACCTTTTCAAAATTAACCTAAGTAAATATGACTGTTCAACCGATTATTCCTGCATTTGTTACCTCCCAAGCTTTCTCCTCCATGACAATAAACTCGCTCCCCATTTGTCAATGACACAATCGATAATCGTCTGGTCCGGTTCCCCGACCGCTTCAGGTAAAAAACGCTTGCCATACTATCGATAAGCAAGCGTACGTCGACCTTTAAGGTCTGTAAGGTTACCCCCTCAATTATTACTTTTTCAAGCTCTACCTCTACGTCCGGAGAGATGTTCCATTGTCAATATCAACATACATGGCCCCTATTTTAACACCTTCCACAATTCGGTCCATTACAAAGCCCCTTCTAAAAATAGGGGGGCGTCTGGACCCCCACATTTATATTACCCATCGCAACAGTGTACAAACTAAAATAAAAGTACCCAATAATATCTGTATATTAAATAAAAAACTAGAAATGGACTGCAAATGAACAAGGATATAACTTCTTTACTTTTATTTTTACCGGTTATTTACCTTCCTGCAATAAAGCAGCCAATGATGTCCATATTTATCGGTGAGCCCGCCAAAAGTATCTCCTAAATATGTTTTTTTGATTGGATGTGAAGAAATACCGCCTTTTTTTAAATTTTTATAATATTTATTGGCCTGAGATTCACTGGAACAGTCTAATAATATGGAAACAGCGTTTCCTTTTACCAGCTCATCATCGTTCATATCTGTACCCATTAGTTTTATGGCGCCCAACTTTAGGGAAGCCTGCAATACAAGCTCTTGTATGTTTTTGGGGAATTTATAGGCCTCGGGAGAATCGCCAATGGTCTGTATATTTAATTCCCCTCCAAGGCAATTTTTATAAAACTCCATGGCTTCCCTGCAATTTCCGTTAAATGTAAAGTATGTAATGATTTGGTTCATAGTAAAAGAATTCAGAAAAATTTGTTTTTGCTTTTTACAAACTTTTTATTCCCTTTTACCTTTTAAATAGGCATAAATAGCCATTGCATGCCCGTGTCCAAGTTGGTAATCTTCTTTCAACCAATTGGTAATTTGGGTGGCTTTTATTTCTTTTTTGATGATGCCATTTTTGGTAAATTCCTTTTCTTGGGCCAACGCACAAAAATCGGAAGGTGTTTTACCTGTTTTTGTTTGAATATTATTTAAATATGATTGAAATGACATGGCTATCTGTTTTTATTTAATTGGACTTACCTTATTTACTTTCAGTTTATATTGATTTAAACTAAATGTTTTTCGGCATACTTTTTAAAATTATCCATTATGGCCTGCCAGCCATCGCGCTGCTGCTCCAAACTGTTTTGGTTTTCTGCTTCAAATACGGTTTCGATTAACGTTTCATTATTTTCTTCTTGAAAGTCTACCGTTACTTTTCGGCCATCTGTTATGGTATAGGCTATGTGCTTATTGGGTATTACCTCATTATAGGTTCCGGCAAAATCAAAACCAAAACTTCCGTCTTTGGCTTCCATCCTTGACAAAAATTTGCCTCCTGACCTAAGGTCGTTTTCTGCCCGGGTCGTGTGCCAATCTTCCGCAGGGGTATTCCATTTTACAATATGTTCTGGGGTAGACCATAAGTTCCATACCTTACCCACCGGGGCATTTACCTTGCTTTTTACCGTTATCTGTTTCATAATTTTCTTTTTTAATGGTTCTGATACAAATTTTTAAATAATTGCGCACATATCAAGGGCATAATTACGGCATTTATAAGGGTTGATTGCGCCACATCATTTCATTATCTTTGGATTATGAAAAAAGTTTTTATCCTCGTTCCAGAGTCGGCGGTCATAGAAACCATTGCCTCCCCACGGTATATTTTTTCTGGTGCCAATCAGTTTTTACAGGCCAATGGAAAGGAAGCCTTGTTTAATGTTAGCTTGGTGGGGAGCACTAAAGAGGTGAAATTTAACAACGGGATGTTTTCCGTACAGCCCGATATGCTTTTTGATGAAGCAAATAAAGCCGACCTTATTATTATACCTCCATTATTTGGAGACATGAAAACGGCCATTGCGCAAAACGACACCGCTATTCCATGGATAGTAAACCACTATAAAAATGGTGCCGAAATTGCATCGCTTTGTGTGGGTGCTTTTTTATTGGCCGCCACCGGGTTGCTCAACGGAAAAAAATGCTCTACCCACTGGGCCTATTATGATGAGTTTAAGGAAAGTTTTCCCGAAGTTGAAATTATGGACGGAAGCATTATTACCGAAGAATCTGGAATATATTCCAGCGGTGGGGCCAACTCTTATTTTAACCTGTTACTTTATCTGCTGGAAAAATATACCGATAGGGATACCGCCATTCTGGCCTCTAAATATTTTGCCATTGACATCGATAGAAACAGCCAGGCTGCTTTTATGATGTTTAAAGGCCAAAAAGACCACAATGACGAAGAAATAAAGAAAGCACAAGAATACATAGAACAAAATTTCCAAGAGAAAATTACGGTTGACGATTTGGCCAAAATGGTGGCCATTAGCCGAAGGAGCTTTGAAAGGCGCTTTAAACAGGCAACCGATAATACGGTAATAGAATACCTGCAAAGGGTAAAGGTGGAAGCTGCAAAGCGGAGTTTTGAATCGAGTAGAAAAAATATCTCTGAAGTTATGTACGATGTGGGATATTCTGACAGCAAGGCTTTTAGGAACGTATTTAAAAAAATAGCCGGCCTGACCCCCATTGAATATCGTAACAAATACAATAAAGAGGGAATGGCCGACTAATTGCGGTTAACTTTTTTAAGTGCTTTTATAGTATTTCTACTTCTTGTGGAATGTTAAGGAGCAATTCGCAACCTTTAGCTGAGCTTACACCGTGCTTGCAATGTATTGGCGTATGCAAAAAATCGCCCGCCCCCATGTGTTCATCGTTGACTTTACAACTTCCTTTTAGCACAAAAATGTCTTCGCCACCCGGATGGTTGTGGTATGGATAAGAAGCCCCTGCCTCGAACTTTAATAAAATTGACGGGGAACGTTTGGCTTTTTCATCATATTTTAACGATTTTACATATACCCCCTGATATAAAATGCCCTTTTCGACCAAAGGTTTCCATGCTAGCGAACTGCTTTTTACAATTGAATTTTTAACGGTAACTTTCATGACTTTCTATTTTTTTATTACATCACAAATGTATGGAGCCACAGAACGTGAGAACATAGACAATTTCCAGAAAAGCATGTACTTTTTCAGTTTACAATTGCATATTGGGTTTGATAAGCTTTTGGTGACATTCCAACATACCTTTTAAAGAAATTTGAAAAATAAAACGGGTCGGAGAACCCTAAATTAAAAGCTACTTCCTTTACAATTAACTTTTCGTAGGTAAGAAGCCGTTTTGCCTCGGAAGCTATAAGTCCGTAAATAACATTTTGTGCAGTTTTTCCGGTAAATAATTTTGACTGCTCATTGAGCTTAGACTCTGTAGTTTCCAGCAATTGAGCATATTTGCTTATGGAATATTGCTCCTCAAAATTAGCACGCACCAGTTCCAGGAATTTCAGGAACAAGGCATCGGGTTTCCAGATTTCATTCCCTTGTTTTATTTTCGAACGGTTTATTTCAATTAAAACCAACTCGATTCTAGAATGAACAGAAATAAGATATTGATAAGGTTTTTGTTTTAACTCGTCTTCAATTTTTCGTAATTGTTCCTCCAAAAACTTGAAATTTTCTATCGTTATTACTTCATTCATGGCAAAGTGACAAAAGAGTCCATTTTGAAAAACGAGTTCTATATCATTATCATCTTTACAGAAATAATCCAAGGTAAATTCCAAAATATAACCTTTGGCATTATGGGCATTCTTAAAATAATGTACCTGCCCAGAAGTAATGGTTATAACAGCATGTGGTTCAAGTTTTAATTCCTTATCGTCTACTACAACAATTGCATTTCCAGAAGAACACCATATTAACACATACTTCATCATCCGTTTGGGTGTGGTAATATCTATATCTTCCCCGAAAGTTTCAATTGTTACCATTGCTATTTACCAATTTCACAAGCACCTTGGTCCCATGAGGTTACACCGCTATTTTTGGCCTGGCATGGATTGCTATAGGTTTTTCCATCGCAACCACAAACTGGGGCATATTCCATGGTACAAGGTCCATCGGTTATTGCAGAAGTGTCTATACAACCAAAACCTTTTTTGGCTCCGCATGCAGCTAATAGAATGACAAAGATAAAAATGCAAAAAAAAGCAAGGAGCCTTTTAACTCCTATGCTTCTTTTGGTATACGAACCATTTTTTTTCATAAATCGTACTTTAATTATTTTTCAGCTAGTCCATCAAAGGCTTATATTTATGACGGTTTTCGTAAAGTATCCAAAGTAAAATGGCAAATAATACAAGTGTTGTAACTAAACCACTGCTATCCACTACAACTGTTGTGTTTACCAGTAAAATACCTACCATTACCGGGAAGATAATCAATGCGCCCAAAGCTCTTGTTCTTGGAATAATAATTAATATTCCGCCCACAATCTCCGCTATGGCAACTAATGGCAAAAGCCAGGAAATTTCCATCATGGCCTGCATATCTTTCAAGAGGTTCTCGGGCATCTCTTCGGGCATTGGCATGTAATGTAAAAACTTATCTAGGCCCGCATTAATAAACATAAGCCCAAACAAAAGGGACAAAATAAAAAGAATGATTTTTTTCATCTTATTAAATTTTAAAGTTGGTTAATAATCAATTTAGTTTAAACAAAAACCTGTATAGATTTATACCGGAATTGTTTCAGTATAAAATTAATAAGAAATTTTCAATATAGAAGATGCAAGAACCATCAATAAAAAGGGGCGATTGCGACAACTGCTTTTCGTTATTATAAAATAAATGCTCAAGTTGGAAATCTCAAAAATATATTCCTACTTTCAACTATTATTATACCCCTTACCAAAACGGTAACTTAAAGACAGTCCATGTGTATTGGTAAGGGGCGAATTTGATATTCTATAGTTGTAGGAATAAATAATCCTAAAATTATTGAGCAGGTAAAATCCTGCCAAAAAATTAAACATGGAAGTGGTCCTGTACCCTGCTCCAATTTCAACTTTGTTCCTATAACTCACCAAAAGGTTTATATCCAATTGCATGGGTACCCCTTCTTCATATTTAAGGAGTGCATTGGGTTTTATCATATAATCTTCCAAAATATTTCCGTAAAACCGATATCCAAAATAAGCATAATACGGACTCTGAAGATTAATACTTTTATCTGAGGCCAATGTATTTCCCAGTACATTCGGTGCAGAAATACCAAAGTAAACATCCCGTCGGTTGTATAAAAAGCCAACGCCAATGGTTGGAATATTTACGTTGATATTTTCATCAAAATTTGGATCGTCCTGTAGCCCCAGTTCCAATAAATTTTCGCGGTACGATAAAAACCCGGCCGTTATTCCAAAAGAAATCACCTGCGGATTTGCCTGAAACCATCTTGGCTGATCGTAATCGTGTCCCAGGCGTATTTTATAGGCATACGATGCGAAAACCTGCGTTGCTTGTGTAACTCCTATTTCATCGTTTAAAATACCGCCACCAAATCCCATTTTTCCACGGTTTATAGACGAATTAAACGTTCCTGTAAAAGTTCTCGGACTTCCCTCAATAGAATTTCCCATCCCTTGGTTCGTCATAACGATTTCAGTTTCTGTATACAAACCTGCATGTGCCGGATTAATTAGCAATGCATTATACATATAGTCTGAATATGTAGGTGTTTGCTGTGCCGTAATGGGCATAATTGCAATAAAAAGAATTGAAAATATTATAATTTTTAACTGTTTCATATTAATTTTTTAGCACAATAAATCCTTGCATGTTAGATTGATTGGTGGTAATTGAATAAAAATAAGTGCCGTCAGGAAGTTTATTGGCTCCCAAACTTCCCAACCTGTTTGCGGTTCCCCTAAAAACTTGGTTTTGGTTATCATAACCGTTTACCTCAAAAACCTTATCGCCCCATCGGTTGTATACCGCAACCGTATTATCGGGATATGCTTCTATTCCGGGGATTTCCCAATAATCATTAATCCCGTCCCCATTGGGTGAAATTCCATATTTGGTTTTATTGCTGATTGAATGTGACGCAATTGTACTAAAACTATATTCATTGCATCCCGAAGCGGATCCAGATTGATTATACGGAACCACTCTTACATATAGTTGAGTGTCTTTCGGAAGTTCTTCCGTAAAAACATACGAAGTCACATTGCCAACGTCCAGATTATCGATCAGGTCATTTCCTGCGGAAGTCGTCCCGACAGAAAGGCGGTAACCCGTGGCCGTGGCGACCGATTGCCATTCCAGACCCGTACTTACCGATACGTCCGTGGCATTGTCCAACGGTTGAAGCAAGGAAGTACAATCGGGGATTTCAATCAGTTTTTCGGTCGTAAAAACGCTTTCCGAACAGCCCTCTGCATCGCCGGCCGAGTTGTACGGCGTAATGCTTACGTAAACGGTCGTTTCCTCGGGAAGCTCTTCAGTAAAAACATACGAAGTCACATTGCCGACATCTTCATCAGCCACCAAATCCGTTCCGCCTGAAAAAGTCCCGACAGAAAGGCGGTAGCCCGTGGCCGTGGCGACCGATTGCCATTCCAAACTTGTGTTTATCGATACGTCCGTGGCATTGTCCAACGGTTGAAGCAAGGAAGTACAATCGGGGATTTCAACCAGTTTTTCGGTCGTGAAAACGCTTTCCGAACAGCCCTGCGTATCGCCGGCCGAGTTGTACGGCGTAATGCTTACGTAAACGGTCGTTTCCTCGGGAAGCTCTTCAGTAAAAACATACGAAGTCACATTGCCGACATCTTCATCAGCCACCAAATCCGTTCCACCTGAAAAAGTCCCGACAGAAAGGCGGTAGCCCGTGGCCGTGGCGACAGATTGCCATTCCAGACCCGTGCTTACCGATACGTCCGTGGCGTTGTCCAACGGTTGAAGCAAGGAAGTACAATCGGGGATTTCAATCAGTTTTTCAGTCGTGAAAACGCTTTCCGAACAGCCCTCTGCATCGCCCGCCGAGTTGTACGGCGTAACGCTTATGTAAACGGTCGTTTCCTCGGGAAGTTCTTCCGTAAAAACATACGAAGTTGTGTTGCCAACATCTTCATTAGCCACCAAATCCGTTCCACCTGAAAAAGTCCCGACAGAAAGGCGGTAGCCCGTGGCCGTGGCGACCGACTGCCATTCCAGACCCGTGCTTACCGATACGCCCGTGGCATTGTCCAACGGTTGAAGCAATGATGTGCAATCAGGGATTTCAACCAGTTTTTCGGTCGTGAAAACGCTTTCCGAACAGCCCTCTGCATCGCCCGCCGAGTTGTACGGCGTAACGCTTACGTAAACGGTCGTTTCCTCGGGAAGCTCTTCCGTAAAAACAAACGAAGTTACATTGCCGACATCTTCATCAGCCACCAAATCCGTTCCACCTGAAAAAGTCCCGACAGATAGGCGGTAGCCCGTGGCCGTGGCGACCGACTGCCATTCCAGACCCGTGCTTACCGATACGCCCGTGGCATTGTCCAACGGTTGAAGCAAGGAAGTACAATCGGGAACATCTATGATCGTAAAAGACTCTTCAATACATCCATTAAGATTCCCATCGTTGTTATATGGAATAATGTTTACAAAAACTTCTGCTCCAAAAGGGAAATCATCATCAAATTCATAACGATTAACCTTCCCCACATCTAAATCGCTCACAATATCTACGCCTCCCGAAGTACTTCCTACCCTTAGAATATAACCACAAGCACCTTCGGTTTCTGTCCATTTTATTTCAGCATCTATAGGTACATTTGTGGCTCCATTTATTGGAGAAGATAAGTTTACACATACCATTGGACCAGCACCATTTACCGATACAGTAATTATATTACGTTCCAACAACAAATTCTTGCTGTTCCTACCGGGTGGATCGGCATTTTCAAAAGGGACCAAATCGCTGGTAATCTCACAATAATA
The DNA here is from genome assembly GCF_029603165.1 of Galbibacter pacificus. Classification (GTDB taxonomy): domain Bacteria; phylum Bacteroidota; class Bacteroidia; order Flavobacteriales; family Flavobacteriaceae; genus Galbibacter; species Galbibacter pacificus. The sequence goes on along the minus strand of NZ_JAQSVC010000001.1, from coordinate 771,403 downwards.
TTCAGCTTCATCGCAAGCACTTAGATTTTCTAATTCTAAATTTGGAGAATCCGGAGCATTGGGAATGGCCATCCCGTCTTTAAACCATTTGTAATGGTTTTGCTTTCCGCTCACGGTGGTGGTCAATGTTATGGTTTCCCCGGCATTGGCCGTTATGGTTTCTTCGGTATCGACCTTTGCCTGTGGCGCATATCTGTATGAATAAGAAGCTATTAAACCGTCTGTTCTCATTTGAAGATAGTCGGCATGTTGCTCTTCAAAATCCCCAAATTCAAAAGCATTGCTCGAAAAATCCAATGAAAAGCTTTGTGTTTGCCCTGTAACTACCAATTCCGTAAAGTCTGGTACTTTACCCGAAAGATTGTTGCCATTTACCTCTACCCAATTGTTATTTCCCAATCCGCCGTCATTTTTTCTTATCTCGAAATACTGCTGTAGAATATCATTATCCAATTCGTTCCAACCTGCTTCCAATTTCTCCAGCGTTATACAATTGCTAATGTCCAACGTGGTTAAATTATTACTTTCTACGCTCAGCCAATTTACTTTTGTATTTTGTGTTAAGTCTAGTGTTGATAAATCGTTTCGGTTAACGTATATGGAAGTAAGTTCGGTGTTTTGTGTTACATCAAGCGATGTCATTCTGTTATTGCGCAAAGACAAAAGCTGCAACTTCGGGTTTTTTGTAATGTCTATGATCAATGGAGCCGTTTGCGCATCAGAAATCTGTAAGTGTTTTAGGTTCGGGACCATATCAAAAGACATTGGAGCAATTAAATCGTGATTTGAGATAACAAGTTTGGCAAACGTTTCTGTATGGGGCAATTCAAGGCTTTGTATTCCCGTATACCACAAATTCAATTCTTCCAAAGCTGTATAATCAACAAGGAGCCCATTAAAACTTGTTACATTTATGCCCTGAATGGTAAAACTTTTAAGTACTTCTTTTTCATTGGGCATTGTTAAGTTGGTTGAACCTTTGTTGTATGACAGATCAAACTCTTCCAAGCCGTTTAATTGAGAAATATCGATGTTTTCTAAAATCAAATCTTCGAGTTCTATCGACCTTAGAGTAGAGGTTACGGGAAAGACTATATTGTTAAAATTATGCGCTTTTAATATTTGCAGGTCTTCCAGGTTTATGTTTGCCGAAAGGTCCAATTGTGTTATTGGCCTGTCGTAATCTGTACTATTAAATACATCTTCGTCGATATGGAGCACCTGCAATGCCACATTTTTGGAAAAATCCAGTGATGCTAAAATTTTATTATCCCGGCAATAAAAGCGTTTAAGTTTGGTAAGTGTATTTAAAGGAAGCGTTGCAAATTGATTGTCCCTAAGGTTAAGCATTACTACATTTACAAAAGCTTCCAAGCCGGAGAAATCGGTAATATCATTTCTTGAGAAATCCAGTTCGGTCACGGCAGCCGCATCGCTGTTTAAAATATTTCCGTTAAGGCCATTGGTATCGTAACCCGCATCTATCAGGAATTGTTCAAAGTTTACATCGGGAACCGGAGTTGTTTGTGCATTGGCCGACAAAAAAAAGCCCAACGCCAAGAGAATCGGCAATTTTATTTTCATTTTTTTTTACTTGATTCAGGGTTTTCAAGGCGCAAGTATAAACAAGCACCGACTAAAAAGCGTTCCACCCGCACGGATGGCACTTCTTTTTAAGGTAATGCGGTCTGCTTATCGGCAAGGACTTCATCGCATGCTATGCCCCAGCAGGCCTCGCAAGGTTCGTTTACAATGGAAAAACTATCTTTTTTATAAGAAGCTACATAAGGAAAATCTGTAGTGAAGCCCCCGGAATACACTGTGACCCAATGCCCAATTCCATTTTCTTCATCGCTCCATACAAACCGGATATCCTGCAATTTTTCGGATTCCGACCAATTCCATTTGGCCCTTAAAAAAAGAGTGTCGGCCACTTTCATGGCTTCCACAACCTTTAGTTCGAAAGTTTTGTGCCCTTCATCGATTACAAGCCGGTACCCATTTTCATTTTTATGGATAGACAACATTGTATTGGCAGCGTTACACGGATTGAAAATCACCAAATTACCTTCATTTTTGGTAAGTTTCACCCACTTTTGTGGCAATTTGCTTAAATCGAACTGAAGTTTGTTCTCCCGGTTACACGAAACCAGAAAGGTAGACATGGCCAATAAAATAGTTAAAACCAATAAAATGGACAGGGCCATTAAAAACAATATTCTTTTCATTGTACTTTGTTTAGGATTCCAAAACCCGCCCAAGGCAGTATTATGGAACGGTACAATATTAGAGAAGCCTCATTGTAAAAATGTGCCATCCGAACGAATGACACCAGTAATTTAGTCCTAAGTGCCTATTTCGATCCCCTTGTATTGATTATGCGTCTTCGAAGTTATTTTCTTTTCGGAATTGAGAAGGTGTGAGTCCGGTATGGTTTTTAAAAACCCGGTTGAAAGACGTTTTGCTTTTAAATCCGGCCTCGTAACCAATAGCCAGAACCTTGTAATCTTTATAGCGGATATCCCGCATGAGTTTTTGTGCTTCGTTTACCCGATAAATATTAATGAAGTTGTAAAAATTCTGTTCAAAACAAAAGTTCAATACTTCAGATAAGTGATGCGTGCTCATTTTTAGTTTTGTTGCCAAATCGGATTGGCTGATGTCAAAATCCAGATACGGCTTTTCTTTTTCCATATGGTCCAGAATACCATTCATATACCGCTTGCGATCTTGCTGCGTTAAAGATGAATTTTTGTATTGAGGCCCTCTTTTTATGGTTTTTTGTACTTCTTCATTTCTTTCCCGGTATTTTTCGGCAAGTTCCTTCATTTTGGTTTTCAAGGCTTTGTTTTCATCAAAAAGAATATCGAAATTTTGTTTAAAACGTAACCGTTCCTTTTCTACCTTTCTTTTCTTACGGATAAAGAAAAAAAGCATTCCACCCAAAAAAACAATAGCCGTGCCGCTCCCAATTATCAACTTTTCTTTGTTCCTGTTGGATGATGCAGCTGTTTCAAGTTGATTTTCTATAATTTTCTTTTCCTGTCCGGCCTCATATTTAACATCGAGCTTCCCGGCGGCGGCAATATCTTTTAAAGAACTTTCGCTTAAATGTGCGTACATTTCCTGCTCTTTTAAAGATTTTTGGTATTCCCCTTTCAGTTCGTATGCCCTTCCAAGGTGCAAATGACATACCTTTTGAACTTCCTTGTCGTTTTGGGCCGTGGCTATTTCCAGTGCTTCAGAAAGATACTGGATGGCCTTTTGTGCATTTTTCTTTTTCACATAAGCCATTCCAAGGTTTAACATGGTAATGGCCCTTTTATTGCCCGGTTGATGGGCATTGCTGTATTGTGCCGCAGCTGTTTCGGTTTTTATAACCTCATCATATTTTCCCTGTTTGTAATAAGCATTGGCAATGTTGTCCAGCGCAGTAAGTACAATCTCGTGATTTTGTAGCTTCTCCCCTAGATTTTTCATCTTCATTAAATAATCAATGGCCTTTTCTTCTTCGCCCAATTTAGAATATGCATTGCTCAAAATATTGTATGCGGCCACTTTGGAGATTCCCGAAACATTATAAAGTTCAGATAAAACCAATACTTCTTCCATGGCCTTAATTGCTTTTTGGTAAGACCCGATGTTGTTGTATACGTTACCTATATTTACTAAAATGGATATTTTGGTCTTCTCTTTTTCCGGAAGGGAATCGCACACGGTCAATGCTTTATGGTAAAGCGAGAGGGAATTTTCGTATTCATCAACTATATCATAATAAATACCAAGGTTTATCAAAGCCTTGACCTGAACTTCTTTTAAATTGTAATATTGTGCCACAAGTAGCGTAGAGTCGTTGTATACCTTGAAGACAGGAAAGTCCCTTAGCTCATAATATTCATGGGCTTTATTTAAATAAGCATTGCACCTTAACCCGGGAATAGAAACGGTATCCAGCCATTTTTTGGTGGTGCTTTTTCTTTCTTGAGAAAAACCAATAAGGCCTATAAATAACAGCGTAAAAAGAAGATATTTCTTATAAAGGTAAAGGTAGTACACGGTTTTAGTTAGTCGGTTTTTTGTTTAATGTTTTGGTGGTACAAGGTAGAAAAATCTACGTTTCCAGAAAGCATCTGGCTCAAAAAACTATCAACCAACTTTTTATCTAAACTTTATAAGCTTGTTTTTCTTCTAATTGTATCACGGTTGATGCCCCGATGACGTTTTCGCAGTTTTTTATTAACTTCTTTAGCATCCACACCACTCTTTTCATTTTTGCCGAAGCTTGAAAATTTTGTATAAACCGTTCTGTTTCTTCAATGCAATAGGCGCAATATTTCTTGGTAAAACGGTTGTTCGCATTTTGAAGCTTTGCATTAAGCTGGTAGATATCGATTAAGAATTTTAATTGTTTCCTGCACTCCTCTGTATATTCGTCTTTTTTTAGTGAAGCAAGCGTTTTGTTTAAAAATTTAATGTACGATTCATCCCTGTTCCCGTACAAATGATATGATGCTTTCATAGTTGTGGCCGTTAAAATTATTTACCCATTGTTTAAAGTATCATTATATCAAAATAATAGGTATTGTATTTGCCAATTAATTATTACGCAAAGCATGTATAAGCTCTTTCTTGCTCATTTTGGACCGCCCGGAAATTCCTACTTTTTTAGCCTGATCGTACAAATTGTCTTTGGTCCAGTCTTCATATTTCTTTGCTTTTCCCCCTTTTTTTCCAGAGTTTGGCGTATTGGCTATCCGCGCTGCTTTTTGCTTGCTGTATCCCTTATCGCGCAGGGCCTCGTACTTGTCTTCATCTTTAATTCTCGGATTTGGCATTGTCTTACATTTAAGGTTAATTATGCTACTTTTACTTCTTGTAGGTATTCCTGACAAGATTCTGCGCATTTTTTACATATTCTTGCGCATTCACGGCAATGGTTCATCTCGTGTTTGCTGCATTCTTCCTCGCATTGCTGGCACACAAAAAAGCAGAAATTAATCAACCCTGAAGTATCTTTAAAATTGGTCGATAAAACTTCTGCAAGGGCATTGCACGTAGTTGCACAGACCCTGTCGAGTCTTATACAATCGCTCATGTCCATCTTTTCGTCCAAACATGCATCGGCGCAATGATTACATGCGGCAACACATTCGTATAAAATTTGTATTATATCGTTCTTTTTCATCTTTTTTAAGCTTTTTGTTATCTATATAAATTTACATAATCAATAACCGTAATACAATAACAATGAGTAGGTTTACCATACTTTTAGCATTCTTTTTCTTTCTTTTAACAATTGAACAGGGACTCGTTATTTGTTCATGCTTATAATTGTTATTAACTATATTTGAAATTCTCAACTCTCAACAACATAGCATCATGGCTAAATAACAGCATAACAATGACCAAAACATGAAACTCTGAACTACACCCCCCTTTCCTTATTTGCTTGTTAACATATTTCTTCATGACAATATCCGACTTCTCTCCCGATGCTATTGGTCGGGATCGAAGTAATTGAAGCTTTGAATCTCTGAGCCTTTGTAACTTTTAAAACAAAAAACCCTTAAAATTGTTATTTTTGTAAAAAATAAAACTATATGCTCATCATAGGGATTGCCGGAGGGACCGGTTGTGGAAAAACAACGGTAGTAAACCAAATAGTCAACGAACTTCCGGAGAACGAGGTCGGGGTGATTTCTCAAGATTCTTATTACAACGACACTTCGCACCTTAATTATGAAGAACGTACCAAAATAAATTTCGATCATCCAAGGGCCATCGATTTTGACCTTCTGTACGAGCACTTAAAAGCATTAAAGAACAATCAGGTCATTGAACAGCCCATATATTCTTTTGTAAAGCACAATCGTACACAGGATACCATTCTTACACATCCGCGGAAAGTAATGATCGTGGAAGGTATTTTAATATTGACAAACCCTAGACTACGGGAATTGTTCGATATCAAGATATTTGTTCATGCAGATTCAGACGAACGGTTGATAAGAAGGATTAAAAGGGATATTTCAGAACGTGGCAGGGATGTTGAAGAAGTATTGCTGCGCTACCAAAATACGCTCAAGCCCATGCACCAGCAATTTATTGAGCCTACCAAGGAATTTGCAGATATTATTATCCCGAACAATAGATACAATACCGTTGCCGTTGATATTGTACGCACCATTATAAATGAACGCCTGTTGTAATTATGACACTTAAAGAGATACGAAATTCGAGATGGTTTAGGTTTTTCAGCAATATTTACGTGCTGGTACTTACCGTATTTGTTATTTGGATGCTTTTTTTCGATACCAACTCTTGGTGGTTTACGCACCGGGAACTCAATAATGAAATAAAAAAATTACAGGAGCAAAAAATCCATTTAAAAGAAGCCATTGAAAAAGACAAGGCTACCTTAAAAAAATTAAACAGCAAACAGGACCTTGAAAAGTTTGCGCGGGAGCAATATTACCTTAAAAAAGAAGATGAAGAAATCTATCTTATTGAATATGAAGACAGCTTGGAGCAAAATTAATTTTAAGGCCCGCCAATCAATTTCTCCATGCTATTTGAAATCTAAGTAAACTACCGCAATATAAACCTGCGGGGCATTGAAAAGAAAACTTAAAAACATATCGCCCAAGGCGATAAAAACTAATCAATATGCAAAATTCACTTTTTAGCGACTTCCCCGGAGTACCTGAAAAACAGTGGAAACAAAAAATTCAGGTCGAACTGGATGGTGCCGATTACAATGAAACATTGCTTACCAGAACTCCCGAAGACATCAACATAAAACCTTTTTACTGTGCTACCAATGGTAAGGAACCTCAAATTTCCGTTAACCCAAAGTGGAACATTTGCGAGAAAATATATGTAACCCAAGAAGCAGGAGCCAATGCCAAAGCCTTGCGCAACATACAAAAAGGAACGGGAAGCCTTCATTTTATATTACCGGACAATACCACCGATTTTTCGGCACTTTTTAAGGATTTTCCTTTTAAATCGATTAAGTTGCACCTTGAGCCTCAATTTTTATCGGCTTCATATGTAAGAGATATTATTGCTTTTTTTTCTGATAAAGAGGCCAAGCTCCATCTTCATATAGACATTATTGGCCATTTGGCACAAACGGGGAACTGGTATAATAGTTTAAAGGATGATATGAAAGCCTTTGAGGAAATACATACATTGGCCAGCTCGTGTCCGCAAATTATAACAAACGTTGCCATAAATACATCATTGTACCAAAATGCGGGTGCAAACATGGTCCAACAATTGGCCTACGCAATGGCACATGCTAATGAATATTTAAACATACTTGACGGAAAGGCTTTCAAACCCTGCTTTTTAACCAGTGTAGGAAGTAATTATTTTTTTGAAATTGCCAAACTAAAAGCGCTACGCCTATTATGGGGCACGGTTGCAGAAGCATACAACAATCACCATGAAGCCCATGTTTATTGTATTCCTACCAAGCGCAACAAAACACTTTACGACTATAATGTTAACATGCTCCGTACCACTACGGAATACATGAGCGCCATTATCGGGGGCTCCAATACCATTTGTACACTTTTATATGATGCCATTTATCATAAAAACAACGAATTTGCCGGTCGGATTGCGCGAAACCAGTTGCTTATTTTAAAACACGAAAGCTATTTCGACAAGGTTCGTAACCCTTCCGATGGATCTTATTACATGGAATCTATTACTGATGAAATGGCAGAAAAAGCATTAACATTGTTCAAGCAAATAGAATCGGGAGGCGGTTTTCTGCAACAGTTGAAGGATCATGTAATTCAGAAAAAAATAAAAGAGAATGCCTTAAAAGAACAACAGGCCTTTGATGCCGGACAAAAAATACTGGTCGGGACCAATAAATACCAAAACGAAGAAGACCAAATGCAAGACCAATTGGAATTGTACCCCTTTGTAAAGACCGAAGTTAGAAAAACGCTTATCGCACCTATAATCGAACAACGGATTGCAGAAACATCAGAACAGCAACGCTTAAAAACAGAAAGCAAATGAAACGGAAGGAACTGCAACACATACGTCTAAAAAAAAGAAACGTCCAAAAAAAAGCAGAGCCCGGAGCTTTATACAAAACCGCGGAAGGCATTAACATAAAACCGGTTTATACAAAAGCAGACACCGAAAATTTAGGTCATCTCAATTTTGCTGCCGGGTTCCCGCCATATTTAAGGGGGCCGTACAGCACCATGTACGTACAAAAACCATGGACCATTAGGCAATATGCAGGCTTTTCAACCGCCGAAGACAGCAATGCTTTTTACAGGCGAAATCTTGCCGCCGGACAAAAGGGGCTCTCGGTAGCTTTCGACCTGGCCACGCACCGTGGTTACGATTCCGACCATGAACGTGTGGTTGGCGATGTGGGTAAAGCCGGGGTTGCCATCGATTCGGTAGAGGACATGAAAATTCTTTTCGACCACATTCCCCTTGAAAAAATGTCGGTTTCCATGACCATGAACGGGGCCGTACTTCCCATTATGGCGTTTTATATTGTAGCCGCCGAAGAACAGGGCGTACCTTTAAATACATTGTCGGGAACCATTCAAAATGATATTCTAAAGGAGTTTATGGTTCGTAATACTTATATCTACCCCCCTGCTCCTTCCATGAAAATTATTGCCGATATTTTTGAGTTTACCAGCAAGCACATGCCAAAATTCAACAGCATTAGCATTTCCGGTTACCATATGCAGGAAGCAGGTGCCACTGCCGATATTGAACTTGCCTATACCCTAGCCGACGGTCTGGAATACATAAAAACCGGATTGGCTACTGGCATGGACATTGACCGTTTTGCCCCGCGCTTATCTTTCTTCTGGGCAATTGGCATGAACCATTTTATGGAAATAGCCAAAATGCGGGCCGGAAGAATGCTTTGGGCAAAGCTGGTAAAACAGTTCAACCCCAAAAACCAAAAATCCCTATCGTTAAGAACACATTGCCAAACAAGTGGATGGAGCCTAACAGAGCAAGATCCATTTAACAATGTTGCACGCACCTGCATAGAGGCTTCTGCCGCTGTTTTTGGCGGAACACAATCGCTCCACACAAACGCCCTGGATGAAGCCATTGCACTGCCAACCGACTTTTCGGCAAGAATAGCAAGAAATACGCAATTATATTTACAAGAAGAAACTTTGATTACCAAAACCGTAGATCCTTGGGCCGGAAGTTATTACGTGGAAAGCCTTACCAATGAGATAGCAGAAAAGGCATGGAAACTTATTGAAGAAGTTGAAGAATTGGGGGGAATGACAAAAGCAATTGAAGCCGGAGTACCGAAAATGAGAATCGAACAGGCCGCCGCCAAAAAACAGGCCCGGATAGACAGTACACAGGATATTATTGTTGGTGTTAACAACTACAAACTGAAAAAAGAAGATCCCTTGCAAATTCTGGAAGTAGACAACCAAATGGTACGCAAACAGCAGGTGGAACGCTTGGATACTATTAAAAAGTCCAGAAATAAAGAAACCGTTATGGCTTCGTTGAAAAAATTAACCCAAGCAGCCAAGTCAAACGAAGGAAATTTATTAGCTTTAGCCGTAGAAGCCGCTAAACACCGGGCAACGCTGGGCGAAATTTCTTCTGCTTTAGAAGCAGTTTATGGTCGGTATAAAGCCAAGGTACAATCGTTTAGCGGGGTTTACGCCAAAGAAGTGAAAAACGACAAGAGTTTTGAAAAAGCCAAGGAATTAGCCAATCGTTTTGCCGAACAAGACGGAAGAAGGCCGCGCATACTTATCGCCAAAATGGGGCAAGACGGTCACGACCGGGGTGCCAAAGTAGTGGCTACAGGGTATGCAGATGTTGGTTTTGACGTGGATATTGGTCCGCTATTCCAAACCCCGCAGGAAGCGGCAAAACAAGCGGTGGAAAATGATGTGCACATTCTGGGGGTTTCTTCATTGGCGGGCGGACATAAAACACTGGTCCCGCAAGTAATTGAATCGTTGAAGAATTATGGCCGGGACGACATCATGGTAATTGTGGGGGGCGTTGTTCCCCAACAAGATTATCAATTTTTATTTGATGCCGGCGCCATAGCCGTATTTGGACCGGGAACAAAAATAAGCGATGCTGCAATTACCATTTTAGAAATTTTGATTGATTGATGGGGAATTAATGAATTAAGGTATAAGTGAAAAGGGATTAAGGGTTAGGAGTTAGTTATTTCTTAATTATTGAGCTTTGAGCCAATGCAGCTTTGAACCTTTACAACTCTGAACCTTGAACAAACTAAAACACACATATGAAATACACAGATAAAATGCTCCGTGACGATGCCCTTAAAGGTAAAAACATTATAGTAACAGGAGGTGGCAGCGGACTTGGAAAAGCCATGACCAAATACTTTTTAGAATTAGGCGCACAAGTGGCCATTACTTCCAGAAACCTTGAAAAGCTACAAAATACAGCCAAGGAACTAGAAACCGAAACCGGCGGCAAATGCTTGGCGGTAAAGTGCGATGTTAGGCATTACGACCAAGTTGAAGCTATGCACAAAACCGTTATTGATAACTTTGGAAAAGTCGACATTTTATTAAACAATGCTGCCGGAAATTTTATTTCTCCTACCGAGAGGCTTTCCGCCAATGCTTTTGATACCATTATCGACATTGTTTTAAAAGGGACAAAAAACTGTACATTGGCGTGCGGGAAACATTGGATCGATACCAAACAGCAAAATACGGCCGTGTTAAATATTGTAACTACTTATGCATGGACGGGTTCTGCATATGTGGTTCCATCGGCTACGGCAAAGGCCGGCGTACTTGCACTTACACGTAGTTTGGCCGTAGAATGGGCAAAATACGGTATGCGGTTTAATGCCATTGCACCGGGGCCGTTTCCTACAAAAGGGGCTTGGGACCGTTTGCTACCGGGAGAATTAAAGGAAAAGTTTGACCTGGCAAAAAAAGTACCTTTAAAAAGAGTTGGCGAACATCAGGAACTGGCCAATTTGGCGGCATACATGGTATCGGATTTTAGTGCCTACTTAAATGGCGAGGTTATTACTTTGGATGGTGGCGAATGGCTTAAAGGAGCCGGACAGTTTAATATCTTGGAAGCCATTCCCGAAGAAATGTGGGATATGTTGGAGGCCATGATAAGAAGTAAGAAAAAATAGGTTTCGGGTTCAAGGCTTAAAATAACAAAGAACAACCGGCAACGAACAACTATCAACCCTTAACCAGAAAAACTTTCCTCGTTGACCTATTTACTCATGGAATAATACGAGACTTCTCCTCCGTCTAAGTGACTGAAAATATAAGCGTGGGTTATTGTTAGGTGTTCGATGTTGATATAAAGATTAAAGTCATAACGTGTTTGTGTCGAGTAGGAAAAGGGAGTTTCACCCTTACCCGCTCACAGTACGTGATAGTCTCCCATCATACGGCTCTCCTAATTTAATTTACAAATATAAGCTCATCCTCTTTAAAGTTGGCAAATCGTATTTTAAATTAGCTAACCCCTTTGTTCCACTCCAATTACAGGAGCTTCATCACTACTACAGACTGGTCCGCCTCTGAACCAAGCATCGCTATTTAGCCTCTAGTTTGCGCTATTGTGCCTTTCACTTTGCATCTTGGCACAGGTTCCCGAGTTCCACTTATAAGCCCAAATAAAGGTCATGCCTCCTAAATGACGCCTGCCGCTTAGCCAGTAAACAGGTAACCGCTAAACTTATCATGTTTGTCATACTTCAAACACTTTGACAGAAGGTTGCACTTTCTCGACACTTCATCAGAGGTTCATTTGCATTCATCTCCTTTATTCATACCTGGCCACACTCGTGGCACAGTCGTTTCCATAACGCTCAATACCTTGGCTCTTTACCAAAGTACCTTATGGGGTTTGATGCTCTCCCCTGTAGAACAGCACCGGTGGGTCGGTTCCACCATCTTATAAACAGTTACGTAACGAATTTCAGCCGTTCGTTACTCTCGGTACACATATGAAAAGTAACGTGTAACATTTCATATACTTTTTCGTCTAATATAACGTTAATAGATTGAATATTAACAATAGTTTGGTACAAGGTTAGCTATTTTTCATAGGATACGTTATTGGTATACTTTTTTATAAATTCATAAATATTTTGTACATTTGCAATAGTTAAGTCTGCAAAACACGAAAGTCGACTCCAAGTCGTTATTTCAAATTTAATTTGGAATTAGTGTTTTGGTGGGCTTATTTTATTTTCAGCCGTTAATGGATTTTTTCGGTTGTCATAATAATTTTTCCACCCATCATATTTTTTAGTGTCGTACAAGTCAATTACCAGTTTCACTTGGTCTTTAATAAAGTTATAGTATCTAATTTCTCCTCTTTCAAACACTCGCTGAATAGTCCAACAGAAGTAATCTGCCAAATTTAGTAATGGGTCTTTTGTCGGATAATTTACATTGAAAACTACTTTAGTTTTTGATTCATTGTTTCCGTTAATTTTAGAGAACCTTTGTTTGGCTTTAAGAAATGCTAATTCTAAATTATGGTTTTTGGTGCTTTTTCCGCGTTCAGAAATATGCATAACAAGTTTGTCGTGCTTTGAGAGTTTGTTTTTAAGCAAATGTGAAAGTAAATCCGCATAGAAATACTCTTCTTTCCCTTTGTGTTTTGTTTCATAACGCTCAATATCTTTTCTTCCAACAACAGCCTCAAAGCTGCAATTTATGGTTTTCATTAAGTCAAACATCTCCTTTCTAACCTCTGGTAAATCATCTGTAGCGTGTAAGTAATAACCAGATTTATTAATCTTTTTTAAGACACTTGGAACGTGATAAAATTCATCACTAACAATCTTATTTTGAAGCGCGTTTATTTTATCTCTGACTTCATCTAATGGGTCTTTCACTTTTATCATACCAAGAATGAAGGTTTTAGACACTCCATCTTGTCCAATAATGTTTTTCTTTCCTTTGCCATAGAAAGTAGTATCTCCAGCTTCATCTAAAAAGCGATGATAGTCCATTAGTTTATTCTTTCCCATATTTTATTTTTTGCCCTGCTATTTTTAATATTTCATCAATATTATTCTCGTCTTTTAGCTCATTTACTATTTTATCCGAAAGCCATATTATTAATAGTTTGTTGTAATCTACGTTATATATTTTAGCAAACTTTTTAATAAGTTCTTTTTTTGCTATTCTATTATTGTTTTCAATTTTACTCAAAACAGAAGCATCAATTTCCAGTTTTGCTGAAACCTCTCTTAAAAGAAGATTATTTCCTTCTCGCAATTTGCGTATTGTTTCCCCGAAGCTATTTTCCATATTTTGACTTGACAAAATTTGTCAAGTATATAAATAAAAATATAGACCAGAAAATTTAGTTTAGTGGCCTAATTAGGGTCACGACGAGTAACGAGCAACAAATAACTATCAACCCTTAACCAGAAAAACTTTCCTCGTTGACCTATTTACCCATGGAATAATATGCGATTTACCCTTCATCGAGCCTACACCTGAAACAGTATTTCCAGTCCCGGTTGTAGCGGCACCCCCAGAGAAAACGAAGTTTTCATGCAGTATAGCAAAAAGCGGGAAACAGCTCCCCGAGAAAAAACATTTTAACTGTGTTCTGACAATCGACATCCATCTATTTCCATGATAAAACAGTTATATGGCAATTATTATGTGATGTAAAAATAAGGCTGTGGATAACTGTTAACAAAATTCATTTTCTAAACTCACAAATAATTGTATTTTTACCTGACTAAATATACCTTACTAAAATCGAATATAAACACATGGGCAAAGTAATTGCTGTAGCTAATCAAAAAGGTGGTGTTGGAAAGACCACAACATCTGTTAACCTTGCTGCTTCATTGGGGGTATTGGAGAAAAAAGTACTTCTCATTGATGCTGATCCGCAGGCGAATGCTACTTCCGGTCTAGGAATTGATGTTGAAACGGTTGAGGGGGGTACTTATCAATTATTGGAACATTCGGCAAAACCGAGTGAGACTATTATACAAACGGATTCCCCAAACGTTGATCTAATACCTGCACATATTGACCTTGTTGCTATCGAAATTGAATTGGTAGATAAAGACGAGCGCGAATACATGTTGGGCAAGGCCATTAAAGATTTGAAGGAAGCCTATGATTATATTTTAATTGATTGTGCACCTTCCCTGGGACTGTTAACATTGAACGCCTTAACGGCATCCGACTCGGTTATCATTCCAATACAATGCGAATATTTTGCATTGGAAGGTCTTGGAAAATTATTAAACACTATAAAAAGTGTTCAAAAAATACACAACCCGAATCTGGACATTGAAGGCTTGTTGCTTACCATGTACGATTCCAGGTTAAGACTTTCCAACCAAGTTGTGGAAGAAGTGCAAAAACACTTTAGCGATATGGTTTTTGACACTATCATACAGCGGAACGTTCGTTTGAGCGAGGCACCAAGTTATGGGGAAACCATTATTAATTATGATGCCACCAGCAAAGGAGCTACCAATTACCTGAGTTTGGCACATGAAATAATAAAAAAGAACAAGCAAACGGTTTAAATGGCAAAGGCAACAAAAAAACAGGCTTTAGGAAGAGGATTATCGGCATTGTTAAAAGATCCGGACAATGATATTAAAACAGCTTCGGATAAAAATGCCGATAAAGTGGTGGGCAATATTGTTGAACTGGATATTGATTCCATTGAAGTAAACCCATTTCAGCCACGTACCAATTTTAACGAAGAAACGTTACAGGAACTCTCTACCTCTATCAGGGAACTAGGTGTAATCCAACCTATTACCGTCAGGAAAATCGAGTTCAACCAATATCAATTGGTTTCTGGTGAAAGGCGCCTCAGGGCCTCCAAATTAGCAGGCCTTAAAACCATTCCTGCATATATCCGTATTGCCAACGACCAAGAGTCGCTGGAAATGGCATTGGTAGAGAACATTCAACGCCAGGATCTGGACCCGATAGAAATTTCGCTTTCGTACCAGCGCCTTATCGACGAAATAAACATTACTCAGGAACAATTGAGCGACCGGGTAGGCAAAAAACGTTCTACCATAACCAATTACCTGCGTTTATTGAAGCTGGACCCCATTATCCAAACCGGTATGCGAGATGGGTTCGTTAGCATGGGACATGGACGCGCCCTTATAAACATTGAAAACAAAAAAGACCAACTGGAAATTTATGAAAAAGTAATTTCCAATTCGCTTTCCGTAAGGGATACCGAGAAATTGGTAAGGGAATACCAAACAGGCAAGGAACAAAAAAACACTAAAAATACCGCTCCGGAGCTCCCCGATTATATTTCAAATAATATTGAGGAACTTACCGAATACTTTTCTTCTAAAGTAGACGTTAAAGTAGCTAAGAATGGTAAGGGAAAGTTTATTATCCCCTTTCATTCCAAAGAAGACTTTTTACGTCTTACAAAACTTTTTAAATAGTGCTTAAAAGAAGTATTGCCGCCATATTTTTATTGCTTTTTCATTTCTATTCCATAGCGCAGGAAAAGGCTACAGATTCGGTACCTCAAAAACCAGAAACTGAGGCTGTCCATGAAATGACACAAAGGGAGCTTAGGAAACTGGAAAAGGAGGCACAGGACAGTCTTGCACCTTATCAAATCCAAGATACCTTAAAAGCTACCGATACCCTTTCTAAAAAAGAGTTGCGCCAATTAAAAAGACAGCAGAAGAAAGACAGTATTGCTAAACTGCCCGTAAATATAGATCCGCTATCCCCTGCGAAGGCAGCGTTTTACTCAGCCATATTGCCGGGACTGGGACAGATTTACAACAAAAGTTACTGGAAAGTGCCCATTGTTTACGGGGCTATTGGTACCGGGGTATATTTTTATATAAAGAACACGCAGAACTACAATCAATACCGCGATGCTTATAAAAGGCGCCTCGCAGGTTTTACCGATGATGAATTTTACGATATAAACAATGATGGTATCGTTCCCGGAAATCCGGATGTAAGTGACGATGCACTGCGGGATGCCCAGGAATTTTACCAACAAAACCGGGACCTTTCCCTGCTCATTACCATTGGCTTGTATGCCCTTAATATCATTGATGCCAATGTGGATGCACATTTAAAGCAATTCAATGTAAACGAGCAATTATCGTTAAAGCCATATTTAGAACAAAATCAAATTGACTATAAACCAAACTATGGTGTGAGGTTAAGCTTAAATTTTTAATGTTTTTATAAAATATACCGTTTAAGGATTGCTTTTCGATCCAATTAAACACAACAAAAGGACCACTTTTAAAATAAAAATAACAACCAATGAAGATAGCATTACTCGGATACGGAAGAATGGGAAAAATGATAGAAAAAATTGCCATATCCCGTAATCATGAAATTATTGCCAAGGTAGATGTAAACAACAGTGATGATGTAGCTATTACCAAAGCCGATGTGGCCATAGATTTTAGCATTCCATCGGCAGCCTTTAACAATATAAAACATTGCTTGGAAAACAATGTTCCCGTAATTTCAGGAACTACGGGCTGGCTCGACAAATACAATGAGGCCGTGTCCATTTGTAACGAAAACAAAGGGGCCTTTATCTATGCATCCAATTTTAGCTTGGGCGTGAATGTATTTTTTGAACTGAATGAATACCTCGCCAAGATGATGAAAAACCTATCGCAATACAAAGTTAGCATGGAAGAAATCCATCATACACAAAAACAGGATGCGCCGAGCGGAACTGCCATTACTTTAGCTGAGGGAATTATAAAAAATACCGAGAATACCGGATGGAAACTGGAAGAGGCCCAAGAAAACGAAATCCCGATTACCGCCCTACGGGAGCCAGAAGTCCCGGGGACCCATAGTATTAGCTACAAAAGCGATGTGGATACAATTGATATAAAACACACAGCCCACAACCGTGAAGGCTTTGCCCTTGGCGCGGTTATTGCTGCTGAATGGATTCAGAGAAAAACAGGGGTTTTTAGCATGAAGGATGTGTTAAACTTGGGTTAAATGCTAAATTTGATTCTTACCAGGGCCTATATCATTAAGAAAAAAATTATTTTTACCCAATTAAACGCTTTACTTAAGCCCTCTTGGTAAAATGTAAAGTATATAAAGCATACAACTATGACAATGACACAATGGTTTATTTTTTTTCTGGTAATCCAGGTAATTCATTTTCTGGCTACATGGAAATTATACATAAAAGCAGGGAGAAAACCTTGGGAAGCAATTGTTCCCATATACAACGCCGTTATTTTAATGAAAATAATCAACCGCCCATGGTGGTGGGTCATCCTGCTTTTTATACCGATTATAAACCTGATCATGATTCCCGTGGTTTGGGTGGAAACCATTAGGAGTTTTGGCAGGAACAGTACCGCAGATACTTGGCTTGTAATTTTAACCCTTGGTTTTTATATTTTTTACGTAAACTATGCTTTAGATGCTACTTATATAGAAGACAGGGACCTCAAGCCCAGAACAGCTACGGGAGAATGGGTAAGCTCTATCCTTTTTGCTATTGTTGCGGCAACTCTTGTTCACACCTATTTTATGCAACCTTATGTTATCCCCACTTCATCTTTGGAAAAAACATTATTGGTAGGCGATTTTTTATTTGTGAGCAAGTTTCATTATGGTGCCAGAACACCCATGACAACTGTTGCTTTTCCAATGGTACACGATACAATTCCCGTACTAAACACAAAATCGTACATAAACAAGCCACAATTGCCCTATTTTAGGCTTCCCGGCTTGCAAAAAATTAAAAGAAACGACATTGTCGTTTTTAGTTGGCCAACAGATACAGTTGAACAATTTTTTAAAATTACACATAGAAAAATCCGCAAACCCATCGACAAAAAATCAAACTATGTCAAACGTTGCGTTGGGCTTCCCGGAGACTCCCTTTCTATAAAAGATGGCTATGTATACATAAACAACAAGCGCCTGGAGTTACCCGACAGGGCCAAGCCGCAATACTCTTATTATGTACAGGCCAAAGGCAACCTTACGCCGAGGTACATGTACGAACGTTATGGGGTAACGGGAAGTTTTGGCCAAGTAAAACAAGGGATTTATTATTTTTCTGCTATGACAGAGAAAGCAGCAGATATGCTAAAGGACAACCCGAATGTAATTAGTGTTAAACGCAACATAGAATCCAAAGGAGCCTCTAAAATGGCACCTGTTTTTCCTCAATCAAGCAAATGCCCATGGAATCAAGATCAATACGGTTCCATTTACATTCCACAGAAAGGAAAAACCGTGGAACTCAACCTAGATGTATTACCACTGTATAAACGCATTATTGAGCGTTATGAAGGGAATACTGTTCAAGTAAACGGAAGCCAAATCTCCATTAACAACAAACCTGCCACAACCTATACTTTTAAACAGGATTATTACTGGATGATGGGAGATAACCGCCATGCATCAGAAGACAGCCGCTATTGGGGGTATGTACCTGAAGATCATGTTGTTGGAAAACCTGTTTTTATATGGTTTAGTTGGGACAGCAATGCTAGTGGGCCTTTCTGGAACAAAGTTCGTTGGGATCGCGTGTTCACTACTGTTGGTGGTGAGGGCAAACCCCGCTCTTATTTGGTTTATTTCCTGGTTGCTCTTGCGCTTTGGTATGGGTACAGCAAATTCAAAAAAAGGAAAAAAGGAAATAGCTGATAATTAAGCTGGGCTTGATATTCTGTAATTATCGTATTGGGATATGGTTCGGTTTATGGGATCTTTTTCAATGACTTTTAACTTTACATACTTTCAACCTTATAAACCTATTCATGCAAACCATTATTCATCCTACATATTTTCCTTCGGTGGCTCATTGGGTAGCGCTAAATGAGAATGAAGGGGATATTATCTTTGAAAAACAGGACAATTACCAAAAGCAGACCTATAGAAATAGAACATATATATACAGTCCGAATGGAAAACAGTTGCTTTCCATTCCCATTAAACACACCAAAGGAGAGGGGCATCAAAAATACAGGGACGTTATGCTGGAAGATAGTTTTGATTGGAAAAAACAACATTGGAAATCAATTCAAACGGCCTATAGGACTTCTCCATTTTTTGAATTTTATGAAGATGAATTTGCACCCTTTTTTGAAAAAAAGCACCGTTTTCTGTATGATATGAACCTCGAAAGCATCATGCTCATGGCAGATTGCCTTCAACTGGAAATAGCCCTAAAATATACAGAAACCTACCGGGTTGAAGTTACAAAGTACCAGGACCTACGTTCTCTGGTACTTGCAAAAAAGGAAAAGAATTACGGTTTTGATCCTTATACCCAAGTCTTTGATGCCAAGCATGGGTTTATAGAAAATTTAAGCGGGTTGGATTTATTGTTCAACGAAGGCACCAATGCGTTAAGCTATTTAGACCAACTTAGTTTGGAACAACAAAACCCATAAAATATATTTCGGTGTTTCGGTTTATTATTCATTATGGCCTTCATTTTATTGCCCCGGTACTTATTGCACATTTTTTATTTAGAAAGGATTTTATAAAGGTTAGCCTTATTTTATTGCTTGGGATTGTTATAGATGTAGATCATCTTTGGGCAAGTCCTGTTTTTGATCCCGACCGGTGCAGCATAGGCTTTCATTTTTTTCATTCTTATATAGCAATTGCGCTGTACCTCCTCTTGCTTTTTTTAAAACGGACAAGGATATTCGGGATAGCATTACTGCTCCATATACTTGCGGATATTGCAGATTGCCTGTTGATGTCATAATACTATTTTTGGTTAGTTATAAGATTAAATCCTCCTTAGAAAAAGAGTAACAGTCTTACTTCAAAAGTATAATGAAATATAAATAATATATGATGTATAAATACATTGTTTTCTTGTAACATCTTTACCACCAAATGGCATTGTACTTACTTACGCATATAACATACATAAACTAAACTTAAATCTTTAACTGGGAAATCACTGGATAATGATCGGAAAGCAATTCGTAACGGTTTTTATGGGAAATTACCGGGATTGCCTCATCAACTAAAATAAAATCTATCCTAAAAGGAAAATATTTAAAATAATAGGTTTTTCCCGTTCCACTGCCTTGTTCATCGAAGGTATCTACGTCGTTCCCTTTTATCTGATTATAAATTGCAGAATATTGATTGTTGTTTAAATCGCCACAAGTAATGGTTTTATAAGGGCATTTTTCTTTATGCGATACAAAAATATTGGTCTGTATTTGCTGTTTGGAAAACACCGCCCCCATGCGCCTTGCCAATCGTCCTGAATTTTCCTGGGAAATTTCTTCGTCCTGTGGATTTATATGAAACGATTGCATGTGCAAATTATATACCCTTATGGTGTCGTTATCCTTGACAATATCGGCATAAATGGCATTGTTCCCGGAATTGGGGAAATTGAGCGAACCTTTGTTAATAATTGGAAATTTTGAATAAATGGCCTGCCCGGTCTCTTTGGTTTTATATTTTACAAACCGGTACGGGTAAAACTTAAATGCCTTTTCCTTGGTGTAATAAAACTCCTGTAAACACAGTATATCGGGATTTTCTTGCTTGATGACTCCCAAAATATCATCAAAAACACCATCCTTGCCAATCCATTTATAAACATCAAACACACGTACGTTGTATGTCATTACCTTGAGCGCCGAACTGGTTGCCACATTTTGTTTTCCCGAAAATTTGTATAAGGAAGCCACTTGCTGATAACCCAATAGCAATACAAAAAAAGATAACAGCCATTGTTTTTTCAGCCTGATTATCCAATACCCCATAAAAAGGATATTTAAGATGATTAAAATAGGAGTGGCCAAACTAAAAATAGCAATCTTGGGAAATGATTTTATGGGTACATAAGGAACCAACAAACTTAGCAATAGCAGAAAAGCAAAAACCGAATTAACAAGAAATAATGTTTTATGAAACCAGTTAAGCTTTTTCATCGTCGGTTGGTTGTGGTTATTGGTTGGTTTATTTATTCTTTACCGGCCTTGAACAGAAAATCCTTTTCTTCCTTGGACAGGCTTTCATAGCCGCTTTTGCTTATTTTATCGAGAATGGCGTCAATTTGTTTTTGGTGTTCGTTCCCGGAAGCCTTATTGTTTCTTGAAGCTGTTGGCCGTTGTTTATTTTTATGCACCGTTTTTAATGGGGATTTCTTCCTTTTGGAAAACATATTTCCCACGGACGACATCAGGTTTGAAAACCCAGCTCCGATATCGGTACCCTCCTGAAGCTTTTTTGCATAAACAAAACCTAACAAAGAGCCTCCCAAATGTGCTATATGGCCGCCCGAATTTCCCAACGGTAATTGTATAAGGTCCAATAGCACAAATAAGGCGCCAATATACCATAGTTTTATATTGAAAAATATGATTCTTACCTCTTGGTTGGGCAAATAAGTACAAATAAATATCAATATGGCCATAATAGCAGCCGAGGCACCTATAAGCGAAGAATTAATACCCGAAAATGCAGGGAATATATTGTAGCTCAACAAAAAAAGTATGCCCCCGCTAATGGCCCCTAAAAAGTAAACATTCAAAAAATATTTTTTGCTTAACAGATTTAAAAATATCCTAGATGAAAAATACAACAATATCATATTCCAGAATATATGCATAAACCCTCCGTGAAAAAAGGCATAGGTTACCAAAGACCACGGCTGTAAAAGAAACACATTAAAGCTTTTTGGAAGCTCGAACCAACGCATTATATAATCTCCCGGTAGCTGTAAAAGAAACACCAACAATGTATCAATAATAAAGATAGCAACATTGATCACAATGATTTTTTCAGCAATATTCAATGTTGAAAATTTGTATCGTATGTCGTTTGTTATCCCCATGATTTAGGTTTATTGACCGTTTTTATTATTTTTTGGCACTATCTGTCTTTCGTTATTCCTTTTTCAATCCCAACGGTTATTTTTAAACTGGTTGCGTTTCCAGTACCACATCATGATAAATCCAAATATGGCGCCTCCAACGTGTGCAAAATGCGCTATACCGCCAC
This sequence comes from Galbibacter pacificus, assembly GCF_029603165.1. Lineage (GTDB taxonomy): Bacteria > Bacteroidota > Bacteroidia > Flavobacteriales > Flavobacteriaceae > Galbibacter > Galbibacter pacificus. Next base: position 749,369 of record NZ_JAQSVC010000001.1, on the reverse strand, counting down.
CGAAGACCGAAAATCCCGTAACGCCCGAAAACAAATCCAATAGAATAAGTCCGGGAATAAAATATTTTGCCTTAATCGGGATGGGTAAAAATATAAGCATGAGCTCGGCATTGGGGAACATCATCCCAAAGGCTACCAATACTCCATAAATGGCCCCGGAAGCACCCACGGCCGGCGTCATATATGCCCCTAAAAAATTCTGTAATGTGCTTTGCGGAATGGCATTCTGCCAGGCTGTATCAAATTTTCCCTGACTGATTATGTCCATAATATTGGCCTGGTTAAATCCTGCATTTAACAATGCTTGCATTCCTTCATTAAAATAATAGTAATTAACCAATGTATGAATTAACGCAGCACCCAGACCGGCAGAAAAATAAAAGAAAAAGAACTTGTTACGGCCCCATATCTGCTCCAATGGCGTACCAAATGCCCAAAGTGCATACATATTGAACAAAATATGCATAAATCCTCCATGCATAAACATATGCGTAACGATTTGCCACAGCTGAAAATGTTCGTTTTTAGGAAACCAAAGCGAAAAGAGATCGTACATTTGATCTCCCAACAATTGTGTAGCTATAAAAAACAACACATTAATTATTAATAAATGCTTTACAGCATCGGTAATTCTGCCCATTATTTGGAATTTATCTTAATATTATAAAAATTTTTTATCTATTTCTTCAACCGACATTGTTATATATGTGGGCTTGTTAAACGGCGACACCGTGGGGTCTTTGGTTGCAAAAAGGTTGTTTACCAATGCTTCTTGTGAAGCTGCGTTTAATATTTCCCCGCTTTTTACGGCCAAGGTCTTACACATTGCCTTTGCCAAAATATCGGCTTGCGAGAATGAACTTTCCGGTATTTCCGATTGAAAATCGGACAATAACTGATCTACCACCATTGCCACTTCGCTTTCTGAAATATTGAGCGGAATTCCATTTACCGCCACTTCATCATCCTTAAAATTAGAAAAAATAAAGCCTGTATTCTCCAAACTGTCCTTTAATTCTTTTAATAATTCTATTTCGGTGTGCGAAAAATTCAGTTTTAAGGGAAAAAGCAATTGTTGGCTCACGCCCTTGTCTACCGTAATATTTTTTAAATACTGCTCGTACAACACCCTTTGGTGTGCCCGGTGCTGGCTAATTATTACCATCCCGGATTTGATGGTGGTAACAATATATTTTTTATGGAGTTGATACGTGGCCGTTGAAACTTCATCTTCTTTTTCGTTAAAAAGTGACCCTGTAACTTCTTCTGATTCAAATTCAATGGAACTAAAATCCGATTTTTTTTCCAGCCCAACATATAAACTTTCCCAACTGTTGTTTAATCGTTCTTGTTTGGGGTAACTTACAGAAACTTTTCCTTTATTTTCTTTTTCAAAAGGGTTAAAGTCCGCGTCCACTTCCACGGTTGGAAAATTTACATTCTTAGATTTATAACCATAAGGAGTATCCAAATTGGAGTCCCGTTCAAAATCTAAAACCGGGGCTACGTTGAACTGCCCCAGACTATGCTTTACAGCCGACCTCAATATGGCATACATGGCATGTTCGTCATCAAATTTAACTTCGGTCTTTGTAGGGTGGATATTGATATCGATCCCCGATGGATCTACTTCCAGAAACAGGAAATAACTCGGGTGTGTCTGTTCTTTGATTAGCCCTTCAAAAGCGGCACAAACTGCATGGTGCAAATACGAATTTTTTATAAACCGGTTATTCACAAAAAAAAACTGTTCGCCCCTGGTCTTTTTGGCAAACTCGGGCTTGCAAATAAAGCCCTTTAAGTTTACCACTTCCGTTTCTTCTTCAACGGGAACCAGTTTTTCATTGGTTTTTCCTCCAAAGATATGAACGATCCTTTGCCTTAAGTTAGAAACCGGAAGGTTGAAAAGTTCGCTTCCGTTATTATAAAATTCAAAATGAATGTCTGGATGCGCCAGTGCCACCCGATGGAACTCGTCGATAATATGGCGCAGCTCTACTGTATCTGACTTTAAGAAGTTTCTGCGTGCCGGAATGTTAAAAAAAAGATTTTTTACCGATATGGAAGTTCCCTGCGGTATTACGGTAACATCTTGCCCTACAACCGTGCTCCCTTCAATTTTTATTTGAACGCCAACCTCTTCATCTGCCTGCCTTGTATTCATTTCCACATGGGCAATTGCGGCAATAGATGCCAGTGCCTCACCACGAAATCCTTTGGTATGCAATTGAAAAAGGTCTTCGGCAGCCTTAATTTTTGAGGTTGCATGCCTTTCAAAAGACAAGCGTGCATCGGTTTCGCTCATTCCCTTACCATTGTCGACCACTTGAACAAGGGTCTTTCCCGCATCTTTAATAATTAATTTTATGGAAGTACTCCCGGCATCAACGGCATTCTCAATGAGCTCTTTAACAACAGAAGCTGGTCTTTGTACCACCTCTCCTGCTGCAATTTGGTTGGCAACATGATCCGGTAAAAGCTGAATAATATCCGCCATTAAAAGAGTTTATCTAAATTAATATACCGAACCGCAACCATGGCAAACATGAGCAGTAAAATAAGGATTACAATAAATCTAAATCGGGAATTTGTGTCCACGGAAGGTTTTCGGGTCGATTTCCAGTCTTCACGGTAGCTTTTCCTTCTGTAGCCTTTAAAATAATCTTCGTTGCTTCTATTCTCCTTACTTTTTTTAAGCTCCTCCAAACGTTCTTTTCGTTCATCGTAATATCTTGGGGTATAGCTATACCCTTTTGCAGATCGTTGTTTAAAAAGTGTTGGAAGCCTCACGGTTTTATATTTACAGGTTATAATTTTTGATGGTTTTATTTAAAAAGCGCCCCATCAAAAACAATAATTATATGCTAATTATCAAAATTACTTAAAAACAAAGAGAATCGAGGCTTTTAACTCCTAAAAATTGTTAACAATACCGCTTTACATTACGAGCTTTTATACTATTGTTATGCGGTTGTGTTTTTTTGTTCGGGCATGGAGCTTGTTGAAGATGAAAGAAAAAAACAGAAGAAACCGTTAATTTCCAAGAACTGCCATTTGAATGGCCGCTATAGCAGCCTCTGTTCCTTTATTTCCATGTTTGCCCCCGCTCCTGTCTATGGCCTGTTGCATGGTATTGTCTGTAAGAACACAAAAAATTACGGGCGTATTGTATTTTACGTTCAGGTCTTTTATCCCTTGTGCGGCGGCACTACAAACAAAGTCGAAGTGTTTGGTTTCTCCTTGAATTACGCTTCCTATAACTATAATTGCATCGGGTTCGTGCTTTAAAATCATTTTCTTGGCACCGTACGTAAGTTCGAAACTTCCGGGAACGTCCCATCGGATAATATTTTCCACTACCGCGCCACAATCGAGCAAGGCACTTAATGCCCCATTGTATAAACCTTCGGTTATTTTGCCGTTCCATTCAGAAACAACAATCCCAAACCGAAGGTTCTTCGCATTTGGGATTGTTGTTTTATCGTAAACTGATAAATTTTTATTTTCAGTAGCCATATTTATACTCTACATTAATTGCTGCCCTTTAGTCGATAAAGAACAAAAGAAATAACAATCGATTATTTATTTGGCAGTTTCGGCCTTACCAATATAGATATCAATGGTTCTTCCTTCTTCAGAATCTGGATATTCATCTTTAATCCTGTTGAAATTTTTCAAGGCTTTATCTTTATTGCCTTCTTGCATTGCCATTACACCGGATTTGAATAAAAATTTGGGGGTGGTAAAGGCATTATCAGAATGTGCAATGGCCTTTTCGTAATACTCAAGCGCATCGCTTTCCTGACCCAATTGAACAAAAGCATCGCCTATCCCACCTTTGGCAAGCGCCCCTAAAATAGGGTCATCTGAGTCAAAGTCTTGAAGATATTTTATAGCTTCATCATATTTTCCGGTATTCAAATATGCCATTCCGGCACTGTAATGTGCTAAATTAGCGGCTTTTGTACCACTGTAATTGTCAATAATGTCAAGTAAGCCATATTTTCCTTCTGCACCGTTTAGGGCAAGCCCGTACAAAGAATCTTTGGCTGTACTGTTCACGGCCTCGTCAAAATATTGTTGGGCGAAAAACATTTCGTTGGAAGCTTCTGCCTCTTTTGGCTTCATTACAAATTGCTGATATGCCAAGAACCCCAAAACCACCAAAGCAATTACACCTATGGCGCCAAGAATTACTTTTTGGTTTCTAGCTACCCATTCTTCTGTCTTACTAGCACTTTGGTCTAAAGTACTAAAAACCTCTTCGGTCGTGCTATGCGCGTCGTGAGCTGAAGTTTCCTCCTTACCGGTTGGTTTTTTATAACCTCTTTTCTTATATGTTGCCATATCTTCATTTTTTTAAGCCTCGCAAAAATAAAATTTTTATTCAAATAGGAAAGGGAATTTATTTGATTATTTTCAATAATTTGCAACTTCTTACAAGGTACTAAAATCTTAATAAAAGCAGAAGGTCCATAATGCAGTTGCAAAAATTATCGGTTATTAATTTTAAGAATTTTACTTCACAGCGTTTCGAGTTTGATGCTAAAATCAATTGTTTTGTAGGTCAAAACGGTATTGGCAAGACAAATGCACTGGACGCTATTTACCTGCTTTCTTTTGGGAAAAGCTATTTTAACCCTATTGCTTCACAAAATATAAGGCATGGAGAGTCGTTTTTTGTAGTAGATGGTGGCTTTCTAAGGGGAGAAAAGGAAGAGAACATTATTTGCAGCTTAAAAAAGGGGCAAAAAAAGACCATAAAACGCAACGGCAAAGTGTATGATAAATTATCTGACCATATTGGCTTTATACCATTGGTGATTATATCCCCAGCCGACAGGGACCTTATTGTTGAAGGAAGCGAAACCAGAAGAAAATTTATAGACAGCGTCATCTCCCAAAGCAACAGGCCATACCTACAAAACCTTATTAACTACAACAAAGTACTGGCACAAAGAAATTCCCTTTTAAAATATTTTGCGCTCAATAATACTTTTAATACAGACACTTTAGCGGTATACAACCAACAGCTTAACGAATACGGAAGCAAGATATACCGGGAACGGAAGGCCTTTTTAGAGGTTTTTATCCCGATTTTTAAAGAGCGGTACACGGCCATTTCAGGGGGACAAGAACAAATTGACCTCTCGTACCAAAGTCAGCTGCACGAACAACCGCTTGCCGACCTCTTTCTTGAAAACCTCAACAAGGACAAAGCCTTGCAATATACTTCGGTAGGCACGCACAAAGACGACCTTAATTTTGAAATTGAAGGTTTTCCCATAAAAAAATTTGGTAGCCAAGGACAGCAAAAATCCTTTTTAATTGCACTAAAACTGGCACAGTTCGATTTTATAAAAGCACAGGCCGGACATACCCCCATACTCTTATTGGATGATATTTTTGACAAGTTGGACGAAAACCGCGTTAGCCAGATTATTGAACTGGTAGACCAGGACGAATTTGGTCAAATATTTATAAGCGATACGCATTACGAGCGTACCGAAAATGTGGTCAAGCAAACACACCAATCGTACAAAATGATTGGTTTGTAAAAATTTATCTTCAACCTATACAGTTAATTTATTTTTTAGTGTAAATTTGCAGCTTCATATGGCAATGAGGCCTGCCTTGAACCGCTTTATAAAAGCTGATGGCTTCTACTTTAAATGGCTTATGCCAAAGTAGAATTGTATATAAAAACGCCATATGAACATTCTCAAAATTAAAAATTTCTTGAGCTCTTTTGAGCAAATCCCTTCCTTGATTTATTTATTAAAATGGATTGTAATATGTTTATTGCTGGGAATTGTAGCCGGAAGTATTTCTGCATTTTTTCTTATTAGTTTAAACTGGGCAACCGGATGGAGAGAATCACATATATGGATTATCGGTCTTCTTCCTGTTGGCGGTTTGATTATTGGGCTATCTTACCATCTTTATGGAAACAGTGTCGTAAAAGGAAATAATTTATTGTTGGAAGAATTTCATTCACCTAAAAAAATCATTCCGTTTAGAATGGCACCCCTTGTTTTATTTGGCACTGTTGTTACGCATTTGTTTGGGGGTTCTGCGGGCCGGGAAGGTACGGCTGTACAAATTGGAGGTGCAGTTGCAGATAGATTTACAAAAATCTTTAAACTCTCCAAAAGAGACAGGAGAATTGTATTAATTGCTGGGATTAGCGCAGGTTTTGCTTCGGTTTTTGGAACACCGCTCGCCGGCGGTATTTTTGCTCTGGAAGTGCTTGTTCTGGGCAGAATAAGGCTTGATGCCATTATACCAAGTTTTATGGCAGCGGTATTTGCCGATTACTTTTGCAGTATCTGGAATGTTGGACATACACATTACCATATTAAAACAGTTGCAGAAATAAACCCTGAAAACGTATTATGGGCTTTATTGGCAGGTATTTTATTTGGTTTGGTAGCGATGCTATTTTCTAAATCCACACATTTTTGGAACAGCCTATTTAAAAAATTTATTTCATATCCTCCACTGCGCCCTGCTATTGGGGGTGTTATTTTAGCAATAGCTATTTATGCAATGGGGACTACAAAATATATCGGGCTTGGAATACCGACCATTGTGGATTCTTTTAATATCAAGCTTAATTCTTATGACTTTTTGTTAAAGCTATTATTCACATCTTTTACTTTAGGAGCCGGTTTTAAAGGAGGAGAAGTAACACCTCTTTTTTATATTGGGGCGGCTTTAGGGAATGTTTTGATATGGTTTATCCCGCTACCAATGGGCTTATTAGCCGGAATGGGCTTTGTGGCTGTTTTTGCTGGAGCCACCAATACTCCTATTGCATGTACCGTAATGGGCATTGAGTTATTTGGCGTAGAATCTGGAGTATTTATTGCCTTGGCCTGCAGTACAGCCTATCTATTTTCAGGTCACTCAGGGGTATATTCTTCACAAATAATAGGAAGCCCTAAACACACCTCATTCATTAGGGAAAAAGGCTTGCATTTGTCTGAAATTAAAAATAAAAGAAATAAAAAATGAACAACATAATTACCATTAGAATTTATTTTGAATATGGTCAGAAAATAAAAGACCGTTCTTTTTGGAAGAAAATATATGCTCCTGATTTTTCTACAGAACTAATAAAGCGGGCCAAAGCTCTTGACCTACACCAGGTTTTAAACATTAACATCGGTAAAGGGTATTTCAATAAGGAAAAAATCAATTGGGGCGTTGGAGAGACTCGTCATTATAATCATCCACATTTAATAGAAATTACAGATAATGAAAAGAAAATAAGCGCTTTTTTGGAACAAGAAAAAGCATTGCTCCTAAAAACCAATGTAATTATCGTAAAAAATGAAATCCTAGTTCGCCCATAAAATGAATTCATCGGAATACCCCCACATCATTTAATGAATTCTAACGTTATATTTTAAGATTCTTCCATATAAAATTGCAGGGTTTTTAAACAGTATGCGCTAAACTTTTACCTAACTTTGTAATTGGCACAAAAACATTTGTATTGAAATTAAAAATAGTTATCGGGTTAAGCTTTTTACTTTTGGGCTGTTCCCAACAAAAAATTGAAAACCTTAGCCAGTTAAACGGCTATTGGGAAATCGAGAAGGTTACTTTCCCTTCCGGGGAAAGCAAAGGATATAAGGTAAATACGGTTATCGATTTTATTCAGGTAAAAAACGATTCGACCGGGACCCGTGAAAAAGTAATGCCACGATTGGACGGCACTTTTATTTCCATGAACGAATATGAAAGCTTCAGTATAAAAAAAGAAGACGGGCAATTTTTTATGGTTTATAATAATGAAGAGGGGTATAGAAAAGAACAACTTGTTAAATTAACCAAAGACATTTTTGCCGTTAGTAACGACCAGGACAAAACCTATTTTTACAAACGCTTTGAAAAATTCTCATTAAAAAAGGGCTCTGCGGAGCATTAAAACATTAGCTCATTTAACTTATATAAAATGTCCAAAAGACGCAACGAATACATATCGCTTAACGAAGCTTTAAAAGAATTTGTTCAGGAAAACAAGTTGGATAAAGGCATGGATAAAGTCGATGTAAAAAATGCATGGCAAAAACTTATGGGCAACGGCGTTAACAATTACACAACGCAAGTAGTGCTAAAGCGCAATGTGCTTTATGTGTCTTTGTCTTCGGCCGTATTGCGGCAAGAACTGAGCTACGGGAAAGAAAAAATTGTAACAATGCTCAATGAGGAGCTGGGCAAAGAGGTGGTCAAAAGTATTGTTTTAAGGTGATTGTTGTATTAATTAGGGACTAGGGATTAGTTTAACGATCGTTGATGAATTTAAACTTTTGAACCTTTTGCAACTTTGAAACAAAAACCTGAAACCTTGAATAACAGTGACCAGGGATAAGGGACCAGTTATTTGTTAATGGTTAATTGAACTGTAAGGAGATACGTTTTTATTGAATACTACTGTGCTAACCATAAAAAAACTCCATCACTTTACAGCAATGGAGTTTCACTATTTTTTTCTTGCTTAAAAAACTTCCCTTCCCGAAAAATGGAAAGCGCCTTCAATAGCTGCATTTTCATCGCTATCGGAGCCGTGAACGGCATTTTCACCAATGGAGGCCGCGTATAATTTACGAATGGTACCCTCGGCAGCTTCATCTGGGTTGGTAGCCCCGATAAGCGTTCTAAAATCTTCTACTGCATTGTCTTTTTCAAGAATAGCCGCCACAATGGGGCCGCGGGTCATAAATTCAACCAATTCCCCAAAAAACGGGCGCTCTTTGTGGATTGCATAAAACGCTTCTGCATCACGCTTGCTTAACTGCGTGTATTTCATTGCAACGATTTTAAACCCTGCTGCAGTTATTTTTTCAAGAATAGCCCCTATATGTCCGTTTTCTACGGCATCAGGCTTAATCATTGTAAATGTTCTGTTTGTTGCCATTTTTCAATAAAATTTTGCAAGCCACACTGGGCTGCATCCTAATTTGTATTTGTTTGCGCTATTATTTATGCCAAACATCCCTTTATGGGTTTTTTAAATTTGCGGCAAAAGTAAGGGTTTTATATTTATTTTTACTTTCTGATGGAAAAAAATAAAGACTTTTAATCAAAGGGAGGGCTACCGAATTAAGGTCATTGCATAAAACAGGCATCAATACCCCTGCTCCAATTCGTTTAAAACCCGGTTTCCGTTTCCTATCATTTCCATGGTTACCCTGTGGTTTTTCATATTGAGTTTTAACAGGCCAAAGCTCTTTTGAATTACCACTTCTCCTACCCTATATGGGTTTTCTTCTCCCGAATAGGCTTCATAGGTATGTGTAAGCCCACTGGAAGTAAAGTCTATTAACGGGTAACTTAAATCGCTAATGTTAATTTGAGAAAATTCAGAAATATGGCGATCTCCAGAAAGCATGATAACCCTTTGGGCGCCACTGGATTTTATCAATGTAAACAATTTTTCAACTTCGCCCGGGAAATTGCCCCATGTTTCAAAGCCGTGTTTATTGGACAGCACCTGAATACTGCTTACAATAATATTAAAAGTTGCCGTGGAGCCATTTAGCTCGTTGGCCAACCAGGCCCATTGCTTTTCCCCAAGTATGGTTCCCACGCCCTTTGGGTTTGGCATAAAGCGCTTACCGTCATCGCCCAGGTTTTTGGTAAGCGGGCTCCTAAAATAGCGTGTATCCAGCACAATTACCTTTACATCGCCCGCTGTGGTATGGTATGTTTTGGCATTGTATACCCCTTCCTGGCTCCTTCTCGGGTCGTGTTTTGGCACATCCATAAAATTTAAAAAAAGCTCCTGTGCCTCTTTCTTCATCTTCCAGTCGGCACCGCCATCGTTTACGCCATAATCATGATCGTCCCAAGTACCAATTATGTCCATGTGCTTCTTTATTTCCTTATAGCCGTCTTGGTAACGCTGTTCTTCATAATCTTTGCGCATTTCGCGCACGTTATCGGTATCAGAATATATATTATCGCCACCCCAAATCCATACGGCCGGTTTGTTTGCAAGCACATCGTCCCACAATAAATTTTGTTCGCCCTGCTTGTTGCAGGAACCAAAGGCGATAACGAAATTGCCCTCGGAAAGCGCATAGGTACTATTTTTTACCGATTTGCACCCGAAGCAAAGCAAAGCTGCCCCAAAAACACAGAGTATTACACGCATAGATATAGTTTATACTTACAAATGTACTATTCCTTTTTCAAGTTTTCTATTATTAAATTGTATATTAGCCCACAATGGAAAAAAGTAAGATAAAAGAACTAAAAAAGGTACTATCCTCACCAAAAAAGATAGTTGTTATCCCTCACAAAAACCCAGATGGCGATGCCATTGGATCCAGTTTAGGGGTGTACCATTACTTAAAACAAAATAAACACGATATTAGTATAATTTCCCCCAATGATTATCCCGATTTTTTAAAATGGATGCCCGGCGAGGAGGTCGTTATCAAGTACGATGCCCAAAACGATATTGCCTGCAAGAAGATAAAAGAAGCCGAACTGATATTTACCTTGGATTTTAATTCGTTGAGCAGGATCGATGAAGTTGCCAACGGCTTAAAGGCCTTTACGGGAGATTATGTTATGATAGACCATCACCAGGCGCCCGATGATTATGCAAAGTATACCTATTCTGACACGTCCATGAGCAGCACCTGCGAAATGGTATATAATTTTATCGACTTTCTGGGAGAGGCCCATAAAATAACTGCCGAAATAGCCACCTGCCTTTATACCGGCATTATGACAGACACCGGTTCTTTCCGGTTTCCGTCCACAACCAGTGCCACGCACCGCATTATTGCCAATTTAATTGATTATGGCGCCAAAAATGCCCTGATCCACAACGATATTTTTGACACAAATTCGCTAGACAAGCTTCATTTATTGGGCTGTGCACTTAAAAATTTGGTAGAGCTGCCGCAGTACCATACCGTTTACATAACCCTTTCTAAAGAAGAACTGCAACAATTCAACTATAAAAAAGGCGATACCGAAGGCTTTGTAAACTATGGACTTTCCTTAAAGGGAATAAAATTTGCAGCTATATTTATTGAAAGCGCCCAAGAGAACATTATAAAGATATCGTTACGCTCCAAAGGCGATTTCTCCGTGAACGAATTTGCCAGAAAACACTTTAATGGCGGAGGCCATATAAATGCCGCCGGGGGAAGGAGCGAAATGTCTTTAGAAGAAACTACCGCATTTTTCGAAAAAACCCTGAAAGCATATAAAGAAGAACTACAATGACAAAAACCTGCTTAATTATATTTGCCCCGCTATTAATGCTGGTGGCCTGCAAACAGCCTGAGGCCCGGCGGCCCGTGAGCGCCAAAACGGGCTCTTTTATGCGGACCTCTATTGAAAGGAACAAAAACCTGCTGGATTACGAAGAAAAACGTATAGACAGTATTATTGCCAAAGACAGCCTGCACCAATACCACGCATCTTCCAATGGGTACTGGTATTATTTTGACATTAGGGACAGTACGCAAAATTATGTTCCAAAAGAAGGAGACGTAGTAAAAATTAATTACGATATTAGGTCGCTCTCCGAAGAAACCATATATTCAAGTGAAGAAATCGGGGAAGTACATTTTAAGGTCGACAAGGAAGACTATTTTCCGGGGCTGCGCACCGCCGTAAAGCTGCTTAAAGAAGGCGAAAAGGCTACTTTTTTGTTCCCTTCGTCACTAGCATACGGATATCATGGCGATGACCAGCGGATAGGCACCAATCAACCTATAAAAAGTACCATTACGCTTATCGATATTATCGAAAAAGCATCAGACAGTATAAAAACAAATAATTAAATATAAATTCAATGAAAAAATTAAGTTTTATTTTCATTTTGGCCATTGTGCTTACCTCTTGTTCAAGCTCTAAATACTCCGATCTGGGAGATGGTTTGTATGCAGATATCCAAACCACCAAAGGAGATATGATTGTAAAACTTTTTTATAATCAAACCCCAATAACCGTAGCCAATTTTGTAAGCCTTGCCGAAGGGACCAATACCTATGTGAGCGATACGCTTAAAGGCAAATTGTATTACGATGGGGTAACCTTTCACCGCGTAATCAAGGATTTTATGATACAAACAGGCGACCCAACTGGCACTGGAAGCGGGAATCCTGGCTATAAATTTAAAAACGAAATTGTTGACAGCCTAAAACACGACAAAAAAGGAATGGTTTCCATGGCCAATGCAGGCCCCGATACCAATGGGAGCCAGTTTTTTATTACACACAAGGCAACCCCTTTTCTAGACGGGAAATACTCTATTTTTGGTGAAGTTGTAGCGGGACTGGGAGTTATAGACAGTATTGCCAATGTAGAAACCTCGCAAGACCCGGCCAATAAAGACAGGCCCATAGACACCGTTAAAGTCAACCATGTACAAATAGTCCGGGTTGGAAAAGAAGCCAAAAGTTTTGACGCCTCAAAAGTATTTGAAGACTATTTTGCCGAAGAAGCCGAAAGACAAAAAGCTATTGAAGATGCCAAAAAAGAAATAGCCAGCGAGTTTGAAGCCCAGAAAGAAGAAGCCCAAAGCAGCGAATCCGGACTGCATTACATCTATATAAAAGAAGGTACCGGCGAAAAACCAAAAGTAGGGCAAACAGCATTGATTGATTATGCTGGGTATTTTGAAAATGGAAATGTTTTTGATACCAGTATACTTGACATTGCAGAAAAATTCGGCAATGTAAACCCTGGCAAACTGGACAGGGGCCTGTACAAACCCGCACCAATGGTAATAAGCCCCGACGCTACCTTGATCCCGGGCTTTAAAGAAGGCATCATGATGATGAAAGTAGGAGATAAACTACGCTTGTTTATCCCTTCTTACCTAGCCTATGGCGATTCTGGTTACGGGCCCATTCCACCAAAAACAGATTTGGTTTTCGATCTGGAAATGACGGGCATTCAAGAATAGAAAAGAACTCCTGTATAGAAAACCCGAAGAACTTATACACACCCCCGCCCGATGGCAAAATCCATCTGGCGGGTTTTTTATATCTCCAGACAGGTTGGTCGCCGTATCGGTTGGGGATCCAAGAGATTTTTTAGTCCTTTTCATTAAATGTTGCCACCTAATCAATGAAGGAACATCGGCCATAACAGTACCTGATGTACGGGAGGTTGCAATTCAGAATTATGTTAACAAAAAGAAAGCTCTTGAAAAAGATTCTTTTAATGAAAGTAACACATTAGAATCTTATATTAATTTCTTAAGAGCTGCTATTTTTCTCAAAAAAAGACATTTTTTTTAATTGAAAATGATCGCCTAAACAAAGCAGAATTCATCAATCAAGCTATCAAGGAACTTGTGGGTTTAAGGTTTCTACACGTTATAGGAAATAACACAAGCGCTGCCCCATCCGACGGTAAGAGATATTCGGTATACCTACTCGATGTTAGTCTTTATGATAATGGACGACCTAGGAATTTTAAAGAAGTTGAGCCAGATATTCAAACCAATAGACAGGGTGTTCGTGGTGCTCCAAGGGTAACAATAACTAAACTACAGGAATTACATCAATAAAAACTAACACCGGTAATTATAGTTATTGCACAAACCATTAATTTTATAGAAACAGGATAGATTTAAGCCCTTTATGGCCTTTTATTTTGTTGCATAATTTAGTTTGCATGCTAAAAGCATCTTTATCTCAATTTAATTTTTTTGTAACTTTGATTTTATAGGTTTAAGTTTAGAAAATAAAAAAATTGAATTAATTCAATGGCTATCAACATTAAACGACAGGTCATCGATTGACAAACTAATGAAACTAAGAAAGGAAGAAAAGGCGGACCGGAGGGATAAAATTTCAGCTAGTGAAAAACGATCTATAGAAAAAGGGATTGAAGATGCCGATAATAAAAAACTAACTTCTCACTCAAAAGTGAGAGGAATTTATGAAAAGTGGTTATAAAATACTATGGGGAGACCATGCAATATCTGAACTTAAAAAACTATTGAATACCTCGAAAATAATTGGGCCGAAAGAGCATTAAGAACCTCTTCTGCAAAATTGGACCATCCCATTGAGCTCATTACAAAAACACCCGAAATTCTCCCTGCATCATTTGAGAAAAAGAACATAAGAAAAGCTGTTATTGAAAAACATAACTACCTATACTATCGAATTAATAAAAATTCAGTATAAATTATCTCCTTATTTTCAAATAGGAAGAATCCAAATAAGAAAAAAATATAAAATCACGGTACAACTCGTTAATTACATAAAAATAACATAGCTTCAAGCCAAAATAACGAGAATAGAACGAAATGAACACTAAAAAAAGGATAATTGGAATTTGTGGAAGTGCCAGTCGAAACTCGGGAAATTTGGCAATTCTAAAATATATCTCTGAATTGGGGAAATCCGAAATGGAATTGGAAATTATAGCGGATCTGACCGAATTCCCACATTATAAAACTGAATTGACTGACGAAAATGTACCGAAAAAAATAACTGATTTCAGAAATAAAATATCCTGTTCGGACGGAATAATAATCTGTACACCTGAATATGTTTTCAGTATTCCAAGTGGACTAAAAAACATACTTGAATGGTGCGTTTCAACAACTGTGTTTTCGGATAAACCGGTCGGACTTATAACAGCCTCGGCCAGCGGAGAGAAAGGACACGAGGAATTGAAACTGATTATGAAAACAATTCAAACTTATTTTACGGACGACACAACTCTTCTAATTCAAGGAATAAAAGGAAAAGCATCTAAAGACGGGGAAATAATAGACGGCAAAACTGAAACCGAAATACACAAATTAATCAAATCGTTCAAAGAATTGACTAAATAGCCAATAATCATTTTCGCTACACATGCAGTTATTTATGCTCCATTTTCTAATCCTTTACGGGAATTTCCTTTAGTATCTCTTTTAAGAATTTCCAGAATTTTTCTACCGAGGCAATATGGGCCCTTTCATCGGGGGAATGTGCTCCTTTTATGGTTGGCCCAAAACTAATCATGTCCATTTCGGGGTAATTTTGCCCCAATATACCGCATTCCAATCCGGCGTGGCAGGCAACCACTTCCGGGGCTTCTTTAAAGAGTTCTTGGTATTTTTCATTAAGCACCTTTAGTATGGGGCTGTTTACGTTGGGTTTCCATCCCGGATATTCCCCGCTATACTTTACCTCGCAACCACACAGCTCGAAAGTGGCCCTTAACGAGTTTGCCATGTCTATTTTGGAGGTTTCTACCGAAGACCTTGTTAAGCAAAGCACCTTAATTTTCCCTTCGCCTATTTTAACACGTGCAATGTTATTGGAGGTTTGTACCAGATTTTCCATATCGGGGCTCATAACATACACACCATTATGTGCTGCATACAATGCCTTTGTAATGCCTTCCTGAACGCCAATATTCATTACCTTGTCGGGAGTGTCGGTAGCTTCGGCAGAAATAAACAAGGAGGGTTCCATGGTTTTGTACTCTTTTTTTATTGAAGTGGCCAATTGGTTAAACTCCAAGGCAAAAGCATCATGATGGATCCTGTCCACAACTACAATGGCTTCACTTTCCCTCGGGATGGCATTTCTAAGTCCGCCCCCGTCGATCTTGGCAATCCTAAGTCCAAAATTTTCAAACCCGTCAAACAACAACCGGTTCATTATTTTATTTGCATTCCCAAACCCACGGTGGATATCCATTCCGCTATGCCCACCTTGCAGGCCTTTTACAGCTATTTTATAGGCCGTAACATCTTCCGGGGTTGTTTCTTCTTCGTATTTTCTGGAAGCGGTAATATCAATGCCCCCGGCGCAGCCTATATCTATTTCGTCGTCTTCCTCGGTATCCAGATTTAAAAGTATATCGCCGGCAAGCAGCCCTTCCTTAAGGCCTTGGGCACCTGTCATCCCGGTTTCTTCATCAATGGTAAAAAGCGCCTCGATGGCAGGATGCGCTATTGTTTTGCTCTCCAAAATGGCCATTATGGCCGCTACGCCCAAACCGTTATCGGCCCCTAAAGTTGTTCCTTTTGCCTTTACCCAGCCATCTTCTACAAACATTTCTATTCCCTGGCTACTAAAATCAAAAACAGTATCGTTGTTTTTTTGGTGTACCATATCCAAATGCGATTGCAGTACCACCGTTTTCCGGTTTTCCATGCCGGGGCTTGCCGGCTTTTTTATAATTACATTCCCTACTTCATCCTTAAAAGTTTCCAAATCAAGCTGTTTTCCAAAATCGAGCATAAAGGCTATTACCTGTTCTTCTTTTTTAGATGGTCTTGGTACCGCATTTAGGTCGGTAAACTTATTCCAAACTTCTTCGGGTTGTAGTTCTCTTATTTCTGAATTCATTAATGTATACTTGTTTTTTACAAAAATAGGGATTTTTAACAGCCCTGTGCCTTTATAAAAAAGAAGTTCTCTTATTTGTTTGTTAACTGTTTTAATAAACTGCAACTTATTTCTATTTTTGACTTTATGTCCAATCGGGTTAAAACCATTTTAGCTTTATCCATTGTTCCTCAAATCATCTTCGTGAAATGGTTGGCGGGATATCCTTGGTTTATTGAAGAATACTACAGTACATTGGTATATCCAATAATATCCAAAGGCTTTCGCTACGTCTTTGGCTGGGTCCCTTTTTCGGTGGGCGACATTTTGTATACCATTTTAGCCGTATTGATAATTAGGTTTTTAATTTTAAAGGGAAAGATGTTTTTTAACAGTACCCGCTATTTTCTCAGGGAAGTCTTGCTTGTGGTTTCGTTTGCGTACTTTGTCTTTCATGTATTTTGGGGCTTTAATTATTACCGCTTGCCCATCCATAAAAAACTAAAAATAGACAATGAATATACGTCTGAGGAACTCTATGCTTTTACCGAAAAATTAGTTGCCAAAAGCAACTCCATACATAGCAAACTGGTTGATTCGGACACCATTATTGTTAAAATTCCATATTCGAAAAAAGAGATTTATGGCATGTCCATAAACGGTTATCAAAACCTGGTAAAAAAAATCCCGGATTTTCAATACCATCCCAAAAGCATTAAAACTTCGTTATACAGTACGGCCCTGACCTATATGGGGTACAGCGGTTACTTAAACCCATTTACCAACGAGGCACAGGTAAATGGCCTACAACTTGATTTTAAGTACCCTACCGTCAGCTGCCACGAAGAAGCACACCAAATTGGGTATTCGGCGGAAAACGAGGCCAATTTTATCGCTTTTTTGGCGGCTACTTCAAACAACGACCTTTATTTTCAATATTCGGGTTATATTTATGTACTGCGCTATTGTTTAGGTGAAGTAAAAAGGCGGGACATTAAAAAATTTGAAGAATTCAACGGTAAAATTCATCCAGGTATCATTAAAAATTACATAGAAGTCGCCAATTTTTGGCGTCGTCATAAAACCAAGGCCGAGCCTGTTTTTAAAAATACGTTCAACTCTTTCCTAAAAGCAAATAATCAAAAAGAAGGTCTAAAAAGTTACAGTTATGTAGTAGCACTGCTTGTAAATTATTATAAAGACAAAAATTTATAGATACACTCGTAAAATAACCGTTTTCATCTAAAAAATTTTAAATTTACTTACCACTAAT
The DNA here is from genome assembly GCF_029603165.1 of Galbibacter pacificus. Lineage (GTDB taxonomy): Bacteria > Bacteroidota > Bacteroidia > Flavobacteriales > Flavobacteriaceae > Galbibacter > Galbibacter pacificus. Next base: position 731,774 of record NZ_JAQSVC010000001.1, on the reverse strand, counting down.
TTATAACTCTTATAATAAATGAAAATCAAACTATGCATTTTAGCACTGTTCGGGTGTTCTTTATCTTTATTTTCTCAAGAATATTTCCCACAAAACGACGGTGTTAAAACAGAAAACTCCAACTACACTGCATTTAAAAACGCAAAAATTTACGTGACCCCTACCAACATTATTGAAAACGGAGTGCTCCTTGTCCAAAACGGAAAAGTGGCCGCCGTTGGCAGTTCGGTTTCCATTCCCGAAAACAGTGTTACCATCGACCTTAACGGGAAGTCCATTTATCCTTCCTTTATCGATATGTGTTCCGATTTTGGAATTTTGGCCCCCAAAGAACCGCAAAAAAGCAATACCCCACAATACGATGCATCACGCGAAGGCTATTATTGGAACGATCATGTGATGCCGGAAAACAGGGCAGTTGAAAAATTTTCTTTTGAAGAAAAAAGAGCCAAAGAATTGCTAGATGCAGGTTTTGGCGTTGTAAACACTCATATTTCCGACGGAATTATAAGGGGTAGCGGAGCATTGATCGCATTGAATGAAAATACTACAAATAGTGAAAGAATTATTGCCGAAGATGCCGCTCAATTCCTTTCATTCGAAAAAAGTAAAGCTTCCCGACAGGCCTATCCGACATCGTTAATGGGGGCCATTGCCCTATTGCGGCAAATGTATTTTGATGCACAATGGTATGAAGCAGGAAATGCAGAAGGAAAAGACCTTTCCCTGGAAGCTTTGATTAAAAACAGACCGCTTCCGCAGATTTTTATTGCAGATGATAAATTAAACGACTTAAGGGCAGACAACCTTGGCGACGAATTTAAATTGAATTACATTATAAAAGGTGGCGGCAACGAATTTGAGCGCATTGATGAAATCGTAGGCACCAAGGCCTCTTACATTATCCCGCTAAATTTTCCCGATGCTTACGATGTTACCGACCCCTACATGGCCAACAAAATTTCTTTGGAAGAAATGCTGTTGTGGAACCAGGCCCCTACCAACCCAAAAGTATTGGCCGAAAACAATGTAACTTTTGCCATTACCGCAAAAGACAATAAAAAACTAACCGATTTTAAGGCAAACCTCTTAAAAGCAATTGCATACGGTCTCGATAAAACCACGGCCTTGGAAGCCTTAACTACAATCCCCGCTTCCTTACTGAACGAAAGCGATGAAATAGGGACCTTGGAAAAAGGGCGTTATGCCAATTTTTTAATTACCTCCGGCGATATTTTTGATAAAGAAACCACACTTTACGAAAACTGGGTTCAAGGCAACAAACATGTTGTAAATAATATGGAAACCATTGATATCCGGGGAGAATATACCTTGAATATCAATAGCGAAAGTTATGCGCTTTCCCTCTCTGGTGAACTTGAAAAAATAAAATCGGAACTTAAAAAGGGGGCCACGAAGATTGCTTCAAATATTACGTACCAGAACGGATGGCTGCACTTATTTTTCAACCCTAATGGCGATGCCGACAAAGATCAATTCATCAGGCTTTCTTCTTTAATTGCTTCCGAAGGAAATTTAAAAGGTGAAGCGGTACTTACCAACGGAAACACAACAAATTGGACAGCCATCAAAAAAACTTCACAAGAAAAGGAAAAAGAAACCGAAACGGATGAGATTCCAAAAGTATTTCCCGTTACCTATCCAAATAAGGCCTTTGGTTTAAAAAGCCTGCCCCAACAACAAACCATATTGTTTAAAAATGCCACGGTTTGGACCAGTGAAGATACCGGCATTTTGCAAAACACGGATGTTTTGGTAAAAAATGGAAAAATTGCCAGCATGGGTACAAATTTATCCGCATCGGGCGCAAAAATCATAGACGCAACCGGGAAACACCTCACCGCAGGGATTATAGACGAGCATTCGCATATTGCGGCCGCCGCAATTAATGAGGCCGGGCATAACAGCTCTGCCGAAGTTACCATTGAAGATGTCGTTAACTCTGAAGACGCGGACATATACAGAAATTTATCAGGGGGCGTCACTACCATTCAAATACTGCACGGATCGGCAAACCCGATTGGCGGACGTTCAGCCATTATAAAACTAAAATGGGGCGAGGACCCAACCGGCCTTTTATACAAAGAACGCAGCAAGTTTATAAAATTTGCCTTGGGCGAAAACGTGAAGCAATCCAATTGGGGAGCTTCGCAGACCATCCGTTTTCCACAGACCCGCATGGGCGTGGAGCAGGTTTTTACCGATTATTTCCAAAGGGCCAAAGAATACAGTGAACAATGGAAAGCATACAATGCGCTTTCTTCTTCTAAAAAATCCAGAACAAAAGCCCCACGCTACGATGTGGAAATGGAAACCTTGGCCGAGATATTAAACAAAGAGCGTTTTATTACCTGCCACTCCTATGTGCAGAGCGAAATAAACATGCTCATGAAAGTAGCCGAGAAATTCGACTTCAACATTAACACTTTCACCCATATTCTGGAAGGCTACAAAGTTGCCGATAAAATGAAAGAACACGGGGTTGGCGGCTCTACCTTTTCTGATTGGTGGGCTTACAAATTTGAGGTAAACGATGCCATTCCCTACAATGCCGCAATTATGCACGATCAGGGAATTACCGTCGCCATCAACTCAGACGATGGCGAAATGTCGCGAAGGCTAAACCAAGAAGCCGCCAAAACTATTAAATACGGCGGTATGAGCGAAGAAGAAGCATGGAAAATGGTTACCATCAACCCTGCAAAGTTATTGCACCTCGATACCCATATTGGAAGTATTAAAGAAGGGAAGGATGCCGATTTGGTTTTATGGAGCGACCATCCGCTTTCGGTGTACGCTATTGCCGAAAAAACAATTATTGAAGGTGCCGTTTATTATGACTATGAGCAAATGCAGGAAGCAGAAACCCTAATCCGACAGGAAAAAAACGAGCTCGTTAATATGATGATACGTGCCAAAAACAACGGGGTAAAAACACAGGCCCCAAAAGTAAAGGAAGACGAAGCGTTCCATTGCAACACACTAATTTATCAATTGAAATAGCCTTAAAATGAAAAATTTAATATATATAGCCTTTTTGATGATAACCCACATCATCTTAGCACAGCAAACACCAGCATCGCCCCAAACAACATCCATCTTGATAACAGGGGCCACAATACATATTGGCAACGGAACCGTGGTAGAAAACGGGGCCGTTGGTTTTAACGATGGAAAAATCACCTACGTGGGAAGTGCCTCTGCTGTTGATAAAAATGAGTTTAGCCAAGTAATAGATGCCGTTGGAAAACATATATATCCCGGCTTTATTGCCTTAAACTCTACATTGGGACTCGTGGAAATTGATGCGGTACGGGCCACCGATGACGAGGACGAAATTGGTTCGCTCCTGCCCCATATCCGGAGTTTAATTGCCTACAATGCCGAGTCTAAAGTGGTAGAAAGCATGCGCCCAAACGGAGTTTTAATGGGGCAGGTTACCCCACGGGGCGGTAGTATCTCCGGAACATCCTCGGTGGTACAGTTTGATGCCTGGAACTGGGAAGATGCGGCCATAAAGGTCGATGATGCCATTCATATGAATTGGCCAAACAGTTTAAAAAGAGGGCGTCCATGGCGGGGCGAGGACCCGGGGTTGAAACCCAACGAGGATTATACCAAAGAAATAGACGGGATAATACACTTTTTAATGGAAGCCAAAGCATATCTGGCGGGAAACCAAAACCCCAGGAATCTGCCTTACGAAGCTACCAAAGGTCTTTTTGACGGCACCCAAAAACTATTTATTCATGTAGACGGAAAACGCGAAATTACCGATGCCGTTAATTTTGCCAAAAAAGCAGGCATTGAAAAAATAGTGGTTGTTGGCGGCGACCAAGCCGATGAAGTCAGCGGTTTATTGGCCTCAAATAATATTCCCGTAGTGGTTAAGCGCCCGCACCGGCTCCCGAGCAGTGATGATGAAAACATCAAACATACCTTCATGCTGGCCTCATTACTAAGCAAAGCGGGCGTATTGTGTAGTATAGACCCGAGCGGGAGCATGGAACGCATGAATACACGGAACCTGCCATTTTATGCCGGATCTTTTGCCGCTTATGGAATGGCCAAGGAACAGGCCGTACAATTGATCACTGAAAATGCCGCTAAAATAGCCGGGGTAGACAAGCTGGTTGGAACTATAGAAACAGGAAAGGACGCTACGTTGTTTATTTCAGAGGGCGATGCACTGGACATGCGGACAAACATTATCAGTAAAGCTTATATTCAGGGAAGGGACATTAGCTTGGAAACCCACCAAACAGAACTGTGGAAACGCTATACCGAAAAATACGGCAAAAAATAGTAATTACCCTAATATGTTCAACCTCATTTTTTGACCTAAACGTATAATACTATGATTATTTTTGGAACAAGGGGCATTAAGTCTACCATTAAATCCGGCGACTTTAACTGCCCCCGATGCGACACAAGCAAACCTTACAGGCACCGTAAGGTCACCAAATTTTTCACGCTTTATTTCATTCCTATAATTCCACTTGGAAGTGCTGGCGAATATGTTGAATGCAACCATTGCAAGGGAACTTTTATCCCCAGGGATTAAGCTATAAGAGCCTACCACACAAAACTCAATGCATGTGACCATCAAACATTTAATGGTTTTAATGATTTTAGCCGATGGAGAAATAGCTAATAGCGAGAAGGAAATAGTATTTAAAATTCTAAACAAATATATATCCAGAACAATATAGATATGGGCCAATTGGAGGCGCTTATTGAAGAAATTGAGAACAACCCTGAAAAAATCGACACCTATTTAAAGCAAATTACCCCGTCTTTAAACGAACATGGTAAGGAAAATATTATATAATGTGCTTTTGCAGTTGCGGCGGCCGATGGCCATATTGATTCATCAGAAATAAATTTAATTAAAGAAATGGCATAAATTATGGAAATGTCGCCAAGCCATTTCAAGGGCATTTTAAGTGAATTGACCCAACCGGACACCAATTTCAGTCAAAATTAACTAAGCGTTTTTATATTTTAGCCAAAGCCCGGTACAAATCGGCAACTATTAAAAAATAGGTGTTTTCCAGTTCTATTTGTGTCACTTTGGCTTTTACCAATTTGTTTTCACGGGTATTAATATAAAATATGGAGCTTTCGCCCAACTCGAAAAGCCTAACCTCTGCATCGAGCATTTGTTTATAATCGGCAATTAGGTCCATGTTCATGCCCATTTGTGATTGATACGACTCCAGCTCGGCATATTTAGACCTCACTTTATTTTGAAGTGTTTGCCTTTGAAACTGCAATCCATATTGTGCATTGTTAAGCTCGGCCTCTGCTATTTTCACTTCTGCCCTTTCCTTTCTCAACAAAATAGGGAACGAAAGCGAAGCCCCAATTTTATAATCGTCCCAATTATAATTATTAAAATAATTTGGTGCTGCTATATAGTTGTAATTGAGCCGCAATTTTGGCAAAAGCTTATTCGCCTTTAACTTGCGGTCCACCTCTTTCATGTCTATTTTAGTACTCAAGGCATTCAATTTTGGATGATTTTCAAGGTTCATCTCGGTGGCCATGGGATTAATGCCCAATACATCCAACATATTATCTTTTAGGTTTTCTTCCGGCACCATTTTTTCCGAAAGTTCCAAAGGGATATCATCCGCTGCCCAAAGATAATTAGAGAGGTGCAGCCGGCTTTTTGTTAATTTAAGTTCGGCCTGGTCCCGTTCAAGCTTGCGCGTTTTAAGTATAATCCCGGATTCTACACTATCTATTGGCGACAGCTCTCCAAGTTCGATAGCCTTTTTTATCCATTGTTGGCGTTCCAATGCATTATGGTAAAACCTTTCGTAAAGCATCACTTTTTCGTACTGCTGCTTCCAGTCCAGATATGCTTCAGATGCTTCAAAAAGTGCATCCATTACTGCCAAGGTCCTTTCGTAATCACCCAATTGCCGGTAAAGCTTTCCCTTTTTAACTTCCGCCATGCGCTCATTAATCCATAGTCCCTGACCAATAGGTACAGAAACCCCAATGCTTGCCAGCCCATCTTCGGGAACGTAATTTTCAGGGTTTAAATATTCCCCCTGATTTCTATCGAAAGCTGCCTTAAACTCTACCCCGTACCAGGTTGGCACTTTAAGGTTGCCGTTGAATAAGTTGTAATATTCTTTATCGTCGAAACGCTTTTTATAAAAATCAGCCGATATTTTTGGGTCGAAATACCCCCTTGCCTTTAATAATTTTGCCTGGGAGGCACTTACAATAAGGTTTGCCTGCTTTACCAAAGGATGGTATTTTTTTACAATGCCCAGAAATTCATCATAGGTAAATTCTTGGTTGGCATTTTGAGCCTGTGCAATTCCCGTAAAGCACATAAGCCATAATAAGCCACACCCAATTATATATTTTCTCAGTTTTTGTTGCAAACTAAGTTTACTTGTTTGTTTTTTCTGCATTTGCTTTTGTATTTGCACCCGTTTGGGTCCTGTAAAAGTTAGGCGGGAACCCGTTTAATGTCCGCCATATTTCAAACCAAATAGGAACCGTGTCCAACAAGGCAAGGGTTTGTGTGCCCGCACCAATGCTCAATAGCTTTGGCCAGGGCTTATCACTCGGGTCGGGGGCTATTAATACCCGGTATTTACCATTGGCACTTATAAAATTCTCCTTGGCCACAATAACGCCCCCAAAGGTACCGTACGAAACCCCGGGCCAACCGCTAAAAACAATTGTAGGCCATCCATCGAACCATATCCTGACCTTTTCTCCCTTATTTATTAAAGGATAATCCATGGGCTCCACATACGATTCCACGGCAATTTCAAAAGATGCCGGCATAATACTCACTATCGAGGCGCCTTCCTTGACCGTTTCCCCTAAACCCGATTGTAATGCCCGGTTCACATAACCCGTTTGGGGCGCGGTAATATAATACATGCCATTACGGAGCTTGTAATTGGCAAATTGCGACCGGAGTTTGCTTACATTCGATTCGGTATCAAATTGGGTGCTCAATGCCGTTTGGCGGTCGCTGTTTGCCTTGGCCAGTTTTTCCGAATAGGATGCCGACAAACGGGTAAGCTCCATTTCGCTATTGATCAATTCGTTCTGGCTTGCCAAAAACTTATTCTCTTGTGTTATTATCTTGGCCTGCATTTGCTGAAGCTTAACCCTCTTTTCTTCAACATACGTCATAGGCTTTAGGCCTTCCTCGTTTAAATTGAATGCCCGCTGATATTGAGTTTCGGCAATACTTAACTGCGTTTTTATGGCTTCCAGTTCCATACTGTCGCTTTCTACTTTAAGCCTACTTTGTTTTAATTTATTATCGGCCTGTTTAAGTTTAAGTTGTCTTTCCCTTTTAATGGCTTCAATTTGCTCTCCAAGGGCTTCCACCTTGGCCATGTACGATGCAACAGCATTTTCTTTGGCCTTGACCTGGCTTTCGGTATTCTCGATAAGGTTGGGGTCCAAATACTCCGATTTTGTCTCGGAAATGTATAAAATGGTATCGCCCTTTTCTACATAATCCCCTTCCTGCACATACCATTTTTCTATCCTACCGCCAATAATGGCATGCACCGTTTGTGGCCGTTGTCCGGGTTTGAGCGTAGTTACAAAACCGCTTCCGCTTATATTTTGCGTCCACGGCAGGAACAAAACCAAGATCAATGCAATAAACACACCCCAAACAACTTTACGGATGATTTTATAGTGTTTGTTGTCGGCAAAAATCTTCATGGATTTAAACCTGCCAACATCTATATAGTTATGGATTCTATTATCTGAAATATTCAACATAGCTTAATTTTTTAAAGTACCTTGTTCCATATAAAAACTCTTATTGCATTTTGACTTCCAATAAGGGTTCTTTGAAATTACCACCAATGTCCAGGGCTTGTCTTTGGCAGTCATGTAATCAATAATTTCTTTAGCAGAGTCCTTATCTACATTTTCCAAAGGTTCTTCCAGAAAAATCATCCTGGGATCGGAAAGGACACAGCGGACCAATAATATTTTTTCGACGATGGAAGACGAAAGCTGTTTTCCCCCCGAGTGGACCTTTGTGTCCAATCCGTTAGGAAGGGACTTGATATATTCTGCCAGCTTTAAATCTTCCATTACCGACACTATCCTTGCAAGTGAAATATCGGGATTTTTACAGGTGATATTCTCTAAAATAGTCCCTTCAAAAACATTGTCGTTAACGTTTATGGTACTTATGTTAAACCTAAAATCTTCCAAGGAATACTTTTTATAGTTAGTCCCATTGATATATAACATGCCCTCTGTGGGTTCTATTACACGGCTTAAGAGCCTGGCCAGTGTTGTTTTTCCCGATCCGTTGGGCCCTTCGATAAGAATACGGTCGCCTTGTGCTATCTCCATGGAAACGTCCTTGAGCACAAACTGGTCGGAATCGGGAAACTTGTACGACAACCCCCTTGTTTCAATAGCTATGGGCTTTTCGTTTAATTTATACTGCCCTTCTTCCTCTGCATCCAACTCGATATCCATGACCTTTCCTATTTTTTCCAACGATGCCAGCACGTCGTAAAACAACTCTGTGCCCGAAAAAAGTTTTTCAACGGCATTGGTAATATTCAGAATAATAATTTCGGCGGCCACAAACTGACCAATGTTCATTTGCTGATTTAATACCAGCAAACCGCCAATAATAAGCAGTCCTGCCGTCATAAGCACCTTAAACCCGGTAAGTTGTATAAACTGTCTCCTTAAAATATCGAAGTGGCTTTCCCTTCCTTTTAAATAACCGCCAACCAAATCATCATTTTTGTCGAGGGAAAAATTAAAAACCCTTTTGTTTTTGAAGCTCATATGGTTTCTTGCTATTTCCTGCAACCAATGCGCTACCTTGTATTTATAGTTAGACTCCTTCAAACTTGTTGCCACACCCGAAGAAAAGTTTAACCTGAATATTAGGTATAACAACACAATGAGCATCATGCCAAACAGAATGAAAAAAGAATGGTATAGCGATAAAAGGATAATGCCGAAAATAACCTGAAGCGCAGCTCCGGAAATATCCAGCAATAATTTTGAAACGCCCTTTTGGACATTGAGCGTGTCGAAAAAGCGGTTGGCAAGTTCTTCCGGCAAATAAGGGTAAAGCTTGCTGAACTTCATTTTAGGAAACCTATAAGCAAACTCAAAAGAAGACCGCACAAAGATCTTTTGTTGCAAATTTTCCGTTATACGGTATTGCATAATCCTAAAAACCCCAACCATTGCTACCCCCAGAACCACAATAATTACCAGCACTATCCAAGACGTGCTTACCTTTCCCGCCTGAAGGAAATTAACAATGGATTGTATCCCCAAGGGAAGCGACAAACTGATTACCCCGGCAAGGATGGAATACAAAAAAATCTGGTATATATCTTTTTTATCCACTTTCAGCAAGCCTCTAAATCTTTTAAATGGTGTCATAGCAATATTTTATCAAGGGTTTTAATATAAAACGATGCGACTTCCCCATCATGACCGGAAAAATCGGTAATCGCTTTAAAGTGTTGTTTAAAAAAATGCTGGTTAATGGTACCAACAACTATGGATGAAGCCAATGTTTTACTGTATGGATAATCGGGCTTAACTTCAGATATGATATCGGCCAGCAAAAGGTTTATCCTCTTGTAGACCAAAAAAAAACCATCCTTGTTTTCCTTGTCCACTTCCTTGGTGAGAAATGTTTTGGAATACTCGGAAATTATAATCCTGTTAAGTATGGCCTCATCTATATATGCCGTTGTCTCATCGTCTTTTACTTCGGCAGCAACCACTTCAATTACCCTATGCAGTTTTTGCAGGGGGTCGGCAATGTTCTGGATGGAAAACAACATCCTGTATTCTATCCAGGACCAGTACCAGGAAGATAGATACAATAACAATTTGTGCTTGTTCTCAAAATAGCGGTATACCGAACTTTCATTGGATCCTATGCATTGCCCCAACCTTTTAAAGGTGAAGGATTCAAATCCTATCTGGTCGATAAGGATAATGCTATACTTAAGGATTTTCCTCCCTAATTCGGAAGATTCAGGGTCCTTCAGGTATAACTTCTCATTAATTGTAAAACGTAAATTTCCAGGAAATTCCATTTAATTTTCAGCATTTTAATATGAAAGCGCACAAAATTAATAGTAACACTATTAACTTATGTATATTTAACGTTAATTAACAGTAAAAAAACGGGATTCTCAAAAGCGGGGTTTTTAATTATTGATGTAAAAAAATAAGGCCGTTATATTTGAAATATCGTAATGTATATTTTATAAAATCATTCATGCCCAATGAAATTCAATGCCAAATAGGAATATTGTTTTCCGGTGATTTTAATTTATTTTTGAAAAAAAATAGCGTTGAAAGAAATTACCAGCACTCAAAACAATCTTGTAAAACAAATTTTACAGCTCAAGGAAAAATCCAAAGAAAGGCGCAAGTCAGGACTTTTTGTTATTGAAGGACAACGGGAACTCAAACTGGCCCTCAAGGGAAATTACAACATACAAACCCTTCTTTTTTTTGCCGATATTTTTTCTGAAGAAAATCTGGACGCTTTGATCAAAAAACTTCCTTCGGTAGAATTTATTAAAATCTCAAAAGAAGTATATCAAAAACTTGCGTATAGGCAAACCACAGAAGGAGTTTTGGCCATTGCCCAAAGCAAACCGCATAGCTTAAACAGTTTGGATTTAAAAAACGCAAATCCGTTAATTTTGGTGGCCGAGGCCCCAGAAAAACCCGGAAATATCGGTGCATTGCTCCGCACGGCAGATGCGGCGAATTTGGACGCGGTAATCATTGCCAATCCAAAAAGCGACCTGTACAACCCGAACATCATCCGTTCCAGTGTAGGTTGTGTCTTTACCAATAAAATTGCAACGGGCACGACTATGGAGATTATTGAATACCTGCAATTAAAAAAAATTGCCATCAACTGTGCCGCCTTGACGGCACCGGTAAATTATAGTACTTTGGATTATACCGTTCCAACCGCCATTGTTGTGGGAACCGAAGCTACCGGACTTAGCGGGGAATGGCTCGATGCTTCCGACCAGAACATTCTTATCCCCATGCAAGGCGAAATCGATTCCATGAATGTTTCGGTAGCTGCCGCCATCGTTATTTTTGAGGCAAAAAGGCAACGTGGTTTCTTGTAAATCTCAGAAAAAGTCCATGGCCTAAAAAAACAATCCTATTTTTGTAGCATCCAATTATTTAGAAGATGACACCACAAACCATTTTTTATAGCATCATAACGATCCTGCTGCTCGATTTTATCGTTGATAAGATCCTGGATTACCTCAATGCCAAGAATTTCGACCGTCCCGTCCCAAAAGAATTAAACGATGTCTATGACGAGGGCGAATACAAAAAATCGCAGGCTTATAAAAAAACCAATTACAAATTTTCCAATATCAGTTCCCTGTACTCTTTAATGCTTACACTGGCCTTTTTCTTTTTGGACGGGTTTGAATTTGTGGACAAGCTTGCAAGGGGCATCAGCAACAATGAAATAGCCGTGACCCTTATTTTCTTCGGGACCATTCTATTGGCCGGTGATATTTTGACCATACCCTTTTCTTATTACCATACTTTTGTCATCGAAGAAAAGTTTGGCTTCAACAAAATGTCAAAAAAAACATTTTTCCTTGATAAGCTAAAAGGATGGCTGATGATGATCGTCCTGGGCGGCGGGATACTCTCGCTCGTTATATGGTTTTATATGCTGACGGGTGCTGATTTTTGGATATACGCCTGGGCATTGGTGGCTGTTTTTACCGTTTTTATCAATATGTTTTACAGCAACCTTATAGTCCCACTTTTTAACAAGCAAACCCCCTTACAAGATGGGAGCCTACGGTCAAAAATAGAAGTATATGCCCAAAAGGTCGGGTTTGAGCTGGACAATGTTTTTGTGATAGACGGCTCAAAGCGCTCTACCAAGGCAAATGCTTACTTTTCGGGGTTTGGCAAACAAAAAAGGATAACCCTGTTCGACACCCTTATAAAAGATTTGGAGGAGGATGAAATTGTAGCGGTGCTCGCACACGAAGTGGGGCATTACAAGCGCAGGCATATTATTTTCAACATTACCGCATCGGTCGTATTAACCGGTTTGACCTTGTACATCCTTTCCCTTTTCATCAACATTCCCGAACTCTCCTTGGCCATTGGCGTTAAACAGCCCAGTTTTCATGCAGGTTTGATTGCCTTTGGTATTTTGTACAGCCCCATTTCGGAAATTACGGGACTTATCATGAACTATTTTTCCAGAAAATTTGAATACCAGGCCGACGATTATGCAAAAGAAACCTATGCTCCATTACCGCTGATCACATCCCTTAAAAAGCTGTCCAAAAACAGTTTGAGCAATCTAACCCCGCATCCGGCGTATGTATTTGTGCATTATTCGCACCCTACATTACTGGAAAGGTTTAAAAATTTGAGCGCACAACATTAATATATAGTGTATTCTCATACCTTAGAAGCGCCCTTTTCTGTAAATAAACTTGTTAACATCTCCATGAGAATAGGGCATGGAATTTGTTGTTAAATAATAAAGATTATAGTATTTTTAGTATATGAGGGTATTGGACATAGAAAAAGAAAACAAGCAGATTGCCAGGCAATACAAGGAATTGTTGCGCATAAGTTACCAAACACTTTCTGATGAAGACAAAAAATTAATCAGGTTGGCGTTTGATACTGCCGTTGATGCACATAAGGACCAACGGAGAAAAAGTGGCGAAGCTTATATTTTCCACCCTATTGCGGTTGCAAAAATAGTGGCACAGCAAATAGGGCTGGATGCAACTGCCATTGCGGCAGCTTTGTTGCACGATGTGGTGGAAGACACTTCGTATACGCTCGAAGATATGGAACGCCTGTTTGGTGAAACCGTGGCCAGGATCGTAGACGGTCTTACCAAGATTTCACAAATGACGTCCGAACAGGACATTTCCCTTCAGGCCGAAAATTTCAGGAAAATGCTGCTTACCCTAAACGACGATGTCAGGGTAATACTCATAAAAATTGCCGACCGCCTGCACAATATGCAGACCATGGACTCCATGGCCGATCATAAGCAGGTAAAAATTGCGTCGGAAACACTGTACATTTATGCCCCGCTCGCCCATAGGATTGGGCTTTATAACATAAAAACCGAACTGGAAGACCTTGGTTTAAAATATACCGAGCCAAATGTCTACAACGACATCTTGAGCAAAATGGAAGAAAGCAAGGAAGACCAGGAAGCCTACATAAGTTCATTTAGCAATGTTATCAAGGAAAGCCTTGATGATGAAGGGCTGAATTATGTGATCAAAGGACGGCCAAAATCCATTTTTTCCATCCGCCGGAAAATGAAGGCCCAAAACGTGGGCTTCGATGAAGTATACGACAAGTTTGCCATCCGTATTATCTACAAAAGCGACCGCGAAAACGAAAAGTTTCTCGCCTGGAAGATATATTCCATCGTCACAGACCACTTTAGGCCCAACCCGACGCGTTTGCGCGACTGGATCTCTTCCCCAAAAACTACCGGGTACGAAGCACTGCACATTACCGTGATCGGTCCCAAGGGCCGTTGGGTGGAAGTGCAGATACGAAGTGAGCGCATGCACGAAATTGCAGAAAAGGGATATGCGGCCCACTTTAAATACAAGCACGGCGACCAAAAAGAACAGGGAATTGAAATTTGGCTCAACCGCCTGCAGGAAGCCTTGGAAAACGCCGAAGGAAATGCAGTGGATTTTGTTGAGGAATTTAAACTGAACCTCTATTCGCAGGAAATTTTTGTTTTTACCCCAAAAGGCGAATTAAAATCATTGCCAAAAGGGGCCTCCCCACTGGATTTTGCCTTTAATATCCATACGGAAGTAGGCCTGAAAACACGTGGGGCAAAAGTAAACGGTAAGTTGGTCCCGCTCAGCAAAGAATTAAAGAGCGGCGATCAGGTAGAGATCATTACTTCCGAGAGTTCAAAACCAAATGCCAACTGGTTGGATTATGCCACAACGGCCAGGGCCAGGGCCAAAATAAAATCTTCCCTGAAAGAAGAGAAGAAAAAAATTGCCGAAGAAGGCAAGGAAATCCTCCGTCGAAAATTAAAGCAGCTTAAAATTACCCTTAACGAAAAAGTGGTAAACGATCTGGTGGTCTATTTTAAACTGAAAACCAGCTTGGATTTATTCTACCGCATCGGGATCAGCACCATAGACAACCAGATGCTAAAGGATTTTGCCGCCTCGCGAAACAATACCTTCATTAATTTCTTTAAAAATAAAATGCGCAAGCCCGCATCTTCCGAAGAAATTAACAAAGAAGAAATTACCACCAATTACGACCAGCTTGTTTTTGGCAAGGAGGAGGAAAAACTGGACTATAAATTTTCCAATTGTTGCAGCCCCATCCCCGGAGATGAAGTTTTTGGTTTCATTACGGTAAACGAAGGCATCAAGGTGCACAAGAAAAACTGTCCCAACGCCATTACCCTCCAGTCCAATTATGCATACCGGATTATTCCCGCAAAATGGATCGATTCGACACAACAGGAGTTCACGGCCATTATTAAATTGGACGGGATAGACAATTTAGGGCTGGTAAGCAACGTTACCAAGGTAATTTCCAACAACATGCACGTAAACATGAAAAACATCAACTTTGAAACCGAAGGCGGTGTTTTTTCCGGAAAAATTACCGTGGAAGTTAAAAATAAAACCATCTTAAAAAAATTGTTAGAAAACTTGAAAAAAATTAATGGTATCGATAAAGTAAGACGAATTTAATTTTAAATACTACATTTGTAATCTAATTCGTAGAATTGATCATGGCGAACGACAAAAACCAGGAAATCGTTAAAAACGTGTTCACCAAATTCTTGGAAGAACACAAGCACAGGAAAACTCCTGAACGGTATGCTATACTGCAAGAAATATACGATAACAAGGAACATTTCGATATAGAATCGCTCTATATAAAAATGAAGAACAAGAACTATCGTGTAAGCCGTGCTACGCTTTATAATACCATAGAACTTCTCTTGGAATGCGGACTGGTCAGAAAACACCAATTCGGTCAAAATCAGGCCCATTACGAAAAATCGTATTTTGATAAACAGCACGACCATGTTATTTTAACGGATACCGGGGAGGTAATGGAGTTTTGCGATCCAAGGATACAGAACATCAAAAAAACGATCGAAGAAGTTTTCGACATAAAAATTCAAAATCATTCGTTGTACTTTTACGGTACCAAGAACGAAAAAAGCTAATCATCTTATTTAATTACAATGGCAGTAGATTTACTACTAGGTTTACAATGGGGAGACGAAGGAAAAGGTAAAATCGTAGATGTCCTCACCAAAGATTATGATATTATTGCACGTTTCCAAGGCGGTCCAAATGCAGGCCATACACTTGAATTCGACGGCATCAAACACGTATTGAGAACAATTCCCTCTGGTATTTTTCATGAGAACTCCATCAATGTAATCGGCAACGGCGTTGTAATAGACCCTGTAGTTTTTGTTAAAGAACTGGAAGGTTTACACCAATTTGGCATTGATTATAAAAAGAAACTGATCCTATCGCGAAAAGCACATTTAATATTGCCAACCCACCGCTTGCTGGATGCCGCTTCGGAAGCCTCCAAAGGAAAGGCTAAAATTGGTTCCACCCTAAAGGGGATCGGTCCTACATATATGGACAAGACCGGCAGGAACGGATTGCGTATCGGCGATCTGGAGCTGGACGATTTTAAAGAACGCTACAGGGCACTGGCAGACAAGCACGAGGCCATGATCAATTTTTACAACGTTGATGTACAATACGATTTGGAAGAACTTGAAAAAGAATTTTTTGAATCGGTTGCCACACTTAAGGAACTTACCTTTATCGACAGTGAGGAATTTTTAAACCAGTCGCTTAAAAACAATAAGACCATTTTGGCCGAAGGCGCACAGGGCTCCTTACTGGACATCGATTTTGGCACCTATCCCTTTGTAACCTCTTCCAACACGACCGCCGCGGGCGCCTGTACCGGACTTGGCGTGGCCCCGAACAAGATCGGTGAAGTATTTGGTATTTTTAAGGCGTATACCACCCGCGTGGGAAGCGGTCCCTTCCCCACTGAACTATTTGATGGCGATGGTGAGAAAATGGCCAAAATAGGAAACGAGTTCGGTGCCGTAACCGGAAGGCCCAGACGCTGTGGATGGTTGGATCTGGTAGCCTTAAAGTATGCCGTTCAGGTAAACGGGGTTACGCAGCTCATGATGATGAAGGCCGACGTTTTAAGCGGGTTTAAAACATTAAAAATATGCACTGCCTACAAATACAAGGGGGAGACCATTCAACACCTGCCCTATAATATAGAAGAAGAAAACGTAACGCCTGTCTACACCGAAATAAAAGGCTGGGACAAGGACCTGACCCAATTGGATGCAGCCGGTCAATTTCCGAAAGCATTGAACGACTATATTGAATTTTTGGAAAAAGAATTGAACGTGCCCATAAAAATTGTTTCAGTGGGACCGGACAGAACACAAACGATCCACAGATAAATAATTAGAAAGGACATAGAAAAACAAATTGTTTTTCAACCAAAAAAAACAAAGCCGATCATAGATCGGCTTTGATGTTAATGGTTAGCTAATAAAATAAATTTATAAAGGTCCACAAACATTTTTAGTGTATATCCCACCATAACCTGGTGTGCAAATTATCTGGACCTTGAAACGATATCATATCAGCATAATTGGCAGCATTATTATCTGCAATAGAGGCATCATATGCATGCCTTACAGGAATCCTCGGGTCATTTGCATAGGAGGAAGGTACCAAAGCAGGCGCATCCAACCTTCGCCATTCGGCCCAGGCCTCGGGGCCGTTCAAATATAATGCCACCCATTTTTCATAAGCAATGTCCTCGATCCCCCCATAAGGATGTGCCGCGATATATTCTGTAATATCTTCAGTGGCAACCCCCCAATATTCCATAGAAGCGGTAACGGCCTCTTCATATAAGGTAGCGGCATCACCTCCACCAACATCCCAACCATTTACGGCCGCTTCGGCCATGGCAAATTTTATTTGAGCTGCCGTATAGATTGGTGAAGGATAATCCGGTGTGTAAATAATTTCATTGTTAATAAAAGAATAGCTGGGAACATTCCCGTTTACATTTCCATTGGGGGCGCCAACATATCCAGCATCAATGGCATCAGGAAAGTTTGTTACGGTCGAAACACTATCTCTTGCCGGGGCGGCATATTCAAACAGTCTGGGATCTAAATTTTCCCTAAGTGATTCTACCATGGTCCGGGAAAGGATGTAATCCTCCCTTGTCCTGAAGTTATCCATCCACGGGCTATCACTGGCATCATCGGTACCGTAATGGTACTCAATGTTATCATCATTAGAAGTTACCAAAAGACCGGAAGCCACTGCTTCTTCAAATTTTGTTTTTGCCAGGGAAGGGTTTACATGAGAAATCCTCAATGCCATTGTCATTTTTAAATTATTGGCAAAGGCCTCCCACCTGTCCATATCGCCATCAAATAAAATATCGCCACTAGGCCCCGAAGCACTATGGTCTATTAAGGATAATACATCTTCAATTTCTGCAAACATAAAATCGTAAAGGCTTTCCTGCGTATCAAATTTTGGTTGCGGGTTTTCTATTCCCATAAACGCTTCGGACCAAGGGAGTGCCCCCCAACGATCTGTCATATATTGCAGAAAATAGGCCCTAATGGTTTTGGCTGTTGCAATTTGGTTTGCATTTGCACCGTAAATGGCATAATCTTCGGCAATTTCCGGATTGCTGTTGATGGCTATAATTTCATTTAAATCCTGTAACGGCCCCGTATACCAGCTGTCGTAACTATAGGTTAGCCCAGAATATCTTGATGAACCCGGGTATTGCCCTTCGGTAATGTGCTGCATATACAATATGGGTGTTTCATCGACTACAATATCCGGGATGCTCGATAAGGCATTGGTAAGCAATTGCGAGGTCACCGCGTCGGTCGGCCCGTTGGGGTTATCATTGGTATCGTCATAATCAATAGTATTACACGAACTGCACAATACAGTTATACATGCCACTATTTTTATATGTTTTATTATCGTATTCATCATCATTATTTTTTAGAAAGTTAAATTCAGGTTTAAACCTACGGTCCGGGTCATTGGTAAAGTTCCACCTTCTGCCCAGTTGATATCGTTTCTCTTTTCCAGTTCCGAAGGGTCTATCCAAGGTTCATCGGCATAAATCAACCAAACATTGTTGGCATAAAGGCTTATGGATGCGCTTGACAGGCTTATTTTTTCAAGTAATTCCTTGTTGAAGTCATATTTCAACCGAATGGTCCTTAACTTGATATATGTTGCATCGTGGAGGTTGTTTTCATAAATCGCACCAAGGTTCCCTGAATTATAGAGCACCTGTGGGTCTACATAGGCGTCAACCACTGTTCCATCGCTAATGGGGTTTCCCGATTCATCGATTCCCGTTTGCAGTACCCCAACTATATGCTCTCCCCCACCTTGAGAAATTGGATCCCTTTTAGGGTTTCCTAGATCGTTAAGTCCAGCTGTCTTGGCCGAAAGCCCCGAATGATCGAAATAGCGCTCTGTCCTGGAATAGTACTTCCCACCTTTTTGAAAATCAAACCCAAGGTTTAAGGATACATTTTTGTATCTGAAATTAGAGAAGATACCCCCGGTATAATCTGGCAACAAAGACCCCAAATATTTATTTTGTTGAATACTGTAGTAATAATTCCCATCGTTTTCCGTAAAGAGAATATTGCCATTTTCATCGGTGGCATAACCAGTTCCGTAGAACAATCCATATTCCTGCCCTACTCGTTCCTGTAAGCGTATACTAGATCCATAATCGCTTAAATCCCTGGCATCAATCCCGGGATAAAGCTCATTGACTTCCCTCTTCAACGTGGCAAAATTTGCTCCAAGTGTCCAGGTTACATCTTCGCCGTCAATAATATCCCCTGTCAGGGCCACCTCAATACCATTGGTCGTTTGCTTACCGCTATTGACCGTAATATCAGAATATCCCGTGGCGCCGTCCAAAGGCACATTAATAGGAAGGTCTTTGTCTATCCTGTTATAATAAGTCAGATCCAACGAAAGCCTATTTCTAAAAAACTGCAATTCGGCACCTACTTCAAACTCGTCCCTGGTACCTCCTTTTAAAATGGGGTTTTCCTGAACATTGGAAACCGACAACCGCCCGTTTCCTTGATACAAAGGATTTACATCATAAACATTCCTGGTAAGATACCGATCTGGAAAAAAAGGAGCACTGGCATAACCCGTCCGCAGCTTTGCAAAAGTCAGCACATCGTTTTTAGGAAGGATTTCATGTAGAAGAAAACTTAGGGACCCTCCGTAAGTATCCACCCGGTTATCGTCGTCCCTCGCTGTGGAAGACCAGTCCAATCTGTAAGAACCATCCAAATAAAGAAGGCTTTTGTACCCTAGGGAAGCTTTTGCAAACATGGCATTTCTCTTTTCCTTTCCTATCTCGTTCTCGGCCGTAACGGGATCTTGAGAACCGGCCAAATTATAAAAATCAGGAATCGTGAGGTCGCCATTGGTCGTACTGTATAACCTTCTGTAGTCTTCCTCTACTTTTTCACCGCCAACAACAACATCTACATCCAGATCGTCATTAAACAAACGTTTGTGGTAATTTAGCATCCCAAAGAAATCCTGTCTCTCCTCCCTTCTATGTTCTTCTAGGTAAAAAGCGGGATCCAACAGGCTGATGGTCGTTCCGCGGTCGTCTTCCAGATAAGAGTAAAAGGTCCTTCTTACATCGAAGGTAAATTCAAGGTCGTCCGTAATTTCATAGACAATCCCTACTTTACCAAAATAAGAGTTTTTATAATCGTGTTTTTCATTTTCATAAGAATGAAAATAAGGGGAATCCCAATACAAGGGCCTGGCATCTCTTGGCCCCCGGATGTTCCATGAAACTGCCTGATTGTTTCTCATATAATCACGCAGTCTGGTAAAATCGAGCTGTCGTTGCCACCATTGATTAAAATTAGACCCTAAGTTCCCATATCCCTGATCGGGATTGTTAACCCGGTCCCTGTCTTCTATATTGATATTGGCAACAAATTTTAATTTCTCCGTAACATTGTAAAAAGCATTAAAAGCTACTTTGGTGTATTTGTTACTGGAATTAGGGATGACCCCGTTCTGGTCTACATAAGAAATGGTGCTCATTACATTGTAATCTTCCCCGGCTTTTGAAAAAGAAACCGTGGTATTATTGGTAAGTGCAGAATCGTAGAAACTGCGTACATCGTTCGGGGATTGTGTCCAAGGGCGAAGTTCTCCAAATTCTGGGGTGCCGGGTATCCAGCTGTCCCAATGACGGACCATTTGCCCGTCAAGTCTGGGTCCCCAGCTTTCATCGGCCCAAAAATCCGGGTAAAGCTGTCCCTCAAAAGAAGCCCATGAAGCAGGATCCTGTGCGGGGTCGTAATGAAAAACATTAAATGTCTGACTATAACCGCCGCCGTATTCATTTTGATACTCCGGTAAAGCAGATACAGAACTAAGTCCTACGGAATAATTCACTTCAACCTTTGCTGCACCCACGGTGCCTGATTTACTGGTAATAATGATGACCCCATTCCTTCCCTCGGGACCATAAATGGCCGTTGCCGAAGCACCTTTCAACACCGACATTTCCGCAATATTATCGGTATTTATATCGCTGGAATTATTAATTCTAACGCCATCCACCACATAAAGCAGATCATCGTTTCCACGAAGCCTCACCCTTGATTCCCCAAAAGTCGAACTACTGTTTCCCACTACCTGAATACCCGAAACACGGCCGGCCAGTGCGTTGTTTACATCAGTTTCCCGGGCCTGCACCAATTGGTCGCCCTCCACCGATTGCTGAGAGAAACCAAGTGCCTTTTTCTCCCTTCTAATCCCCTGCCCGGTCACAACCACTTCGGCCAATGCCTGTGCGTCCTGTTCCAGTACAAGGTCTATTACGTTAGAAGCACCTACGGTACGTTCTTCCGGTTTTTGACCGACATAAGAGAACACCAGAACATCTCCTACGCTGGCCAAGATGGAGTACACCCCATCAAAATTAGTTTGGGCACCATTGGCGGTGCCCTTGACTACAACATTCGCTCCAGGTAACGGTAATCCGTCTTGATCGGTAATCGTCCCTGTTACGGTTTTTTCTTGCGCAAATGTAAATTGCACAATTAATGCTAGCATCAGCATTAAAAATACACGTAATTTAATTTTCATTGTTAATATAGTTTGAGATTAGCAGGGACTAACTTATAAAAGAAAAAGTTAAATCATTGAAGATATTTTATAGTTTTCAGCCAAAATGATAATTATTTTTAAAGTTTTAATTCAAACACCTAAAAATTATCAGTTTTTTTATTTTGACGTCCTTAAATTGTCGATTTGATATATTGTCACATTTCCCCATAGAATGAGTAGATTTATAACATCTTCTACATTTGGTTATAGTAGTCTTTACCTGCTTGATTTTATACTATAAAAAATTCATAAGAAGAAGTGGCATTTGCTATTATCATTCAAAAAATTTCATTTTTATAAATTCTTCCCAACAAATCATCAACTAACTGAAAAAGCTTTATTTTTGATGCAAAATTCAGAGCTTTTGAAGATTTTAAGAACATATATATTTTTAATGCTGATAGCTGGCACCCCACTACTTTCGGCACAAGAAAAGAAAGAGATTACCATTGTCCACGGTGGGGATTTTAACAAGGATGAAGAAAAATATCCCGGGGCCTCAATCTTTAGCAAAGACGACCAACAAGTACAGTTTGAGCATCAGGGTATAGATCTTTGGTGCGATTTGGCCGTATATTACCAAAAACAAAACCGTATTGAAGCCTATGGAAACGTTTTCTTCCAACAGGGCGATTCCATTAAAATGAACAGCGAATACATTGAATATGATGGGACCTCGAAAATTGCCATTGCAAAAGAGAACGTAGAGCTGCGCAACAGTTCGATGACACTAAACACGGAAGAATTGGAGTTTGACAGGAATACCCAAGAGGCGTTTTACGATAATTTTGGTACCGTTAAGGACAGCGCCAATGTTTTAACAAGCAATAAAGGGCGCTATTATATGGAGATTGATAAATATGAATTTAAAAGCGACGTTAAAATAACAAATCCCGATTATATTATTAATTCTGCACGTATGGATTATTACACCAAATCTAAAAATGCATACATGTACGGGCCTTCCACTGTTACCGGAGAAGACTATAAAATGTACTGCGAAAGAGGGTATTACAATACCGTTGCAGAGACCGGGTATGGGCTAAAAAATACCCGCATTGATTATAGCCAACGGATTATCTATGGCGACAGCCTCTATTTTGACAAGGCGACAGAATTTGCTTCGGCTACCAACAACATTAAAGTAATAGATACCGTTAACGACGGGGTTTTAAGGGGCCATTATGCCGAAATATACAAAGCGAAGGATTCGGTGCTGGTTACAAAAAGAGCCTTGGCCATTAGCGTTTTTGAAAAAGACTCCATGTATATCCACGCAGACACTTTGATGGTTACCGGAAAAGAAAACGAAAGGGTTATCCGTGCCTATAGGGATGCACGGTTTTACAAAACCGACCTTAGCGGCAAATGCGACTCCATTCACTCGGATGAAAAAACCGGCATTGCACAACTCATTGGCAAGATCCCGCCCAGTACCCCCGAAAATAAAATTTCGGCTTTCCGTCCCATTCTTTGGAGCGGACAGACCCAAATGACCGGAGACAGTATACACATCCTGTCCGACTTAAAGACCGACAAACTGGACTCCTTAAAAGTCTGGGAAAATGCATTTATAATCCAAAAAGATTCCCTGAGCGGCATAAAATTTAAAGACTCCCTAAAACAGGGCTACAACCAAATTAAAGGAAAATATCTTTATGGGCTGTTCGAAGAGAATGAATTAAGGGTTGTTGACATTGTTAAAAATGCCGAACTTATTTATTTCCTGTGGAACGACAAAGATGAATTTGTGGGGATCGACAAACGAAAGTGTGGACTCATACAAATGATTATGGAAAACAATGAAATTGACAACACCACTTCTTTTATCGATGTTGAAGGAACCATCTACCCAGATGATGACCTTCCTGTAAACGGAAGGAAATTTAGAGGGTTTTATTGGCGCGGTGACGAAATGATTTTAAGCAAGGAAGATCTTTTTAGTGAAGAAGACAACAACATTGTACTTCCGGTAATAAAAGGGGTAAACAACCCCATAGATATCGATAACCCTGATTTGGCCCCCGGAGAAACCTTGAATAAGCCGGAAGACGACCAAAAAGACCCCCAACAAAAAAGGGCCCGACCAAGCAAAAAAGCAACCTTGCCCGAACAAAACAAAGAAAAAGAAGAAGATACGCCTTCCAAATGAAAAAAGACTTCTTAAAATATCAGGCGCAAACAGGACCTGCACCACTGAGCATTGAAGTTTCACATGCAAAGGGGACTTATGTTTATGACGTCTCCCATAAAAAATATTTGGACTTTGTGGCCGGGGTATCCGCCAACACGCTCGGCCATAGCCACCCAAAAATAGTGGAAGCCGTACAAAAACAGGCTGCTTCGTACATGCATGTAATGGTCTACGGGGAATACATACAGAAACCCGCTGTGGAGTTTAGCAAATTGCTTGCAAAATCACTGCCCGGGCCACTTGAAACCACTTATTTGGTCAATTCCGGCACCGAGGCTATCGAAGGGGCCATGAAGCTGGCCAAACGCGCCACCGGAAGAAGCGGACTTATTGCCGCAAAGCATGCCTATCACGGCAATACGCAAGGATCCATGAGCCTTATGGGCTTCGAGCCGCGCAAACAGGCATACAGGCCGCTGCTCCCCGGAATATCGTTTATTGAATACAACAATGAAAACGACCTGTACAACATAACCGAGGACACCGCAGGAGTGCTTTTGGAAACCATTCAAGGAGGCGCAGGTTTTATAGAACCTAAAAACGGCTACCTAAAAAAAGTTAAGGCACGTTGCGAAGAAGTCGGGGCACTTTTGATCCTGGATGAAATACAACCGGGGTTTGGCCGCACGGGCAAACTTTTCGGGTTTATGAACTATCAAGTAGTTCCCGATATTTTGGTCATGGGAAAGGGAATGGCAGGCGGGATGCCGGTCGGGGCCTTTACTGCCTCGCATGACATGATGGCATTGCTGAAGGAATCTCCCAAAATGGGACATATCACCACCTTTGGCGGACACCCCGTTATTGCCGCCGCGGCCCTTGCCACGCTTCAGGAATTGACAAGTTCCAACTTAATACCGCAAACCCTTGAAAAAGAAAAACTTTTCCGATCGCTTTTGGTACATCCTTTGATTAAAGGAATTAGAGGAAAAGGGTTAATGTTGGCCATCATTCTGGAAGACCCGGAAATAGTTAATTTTCTGGTTTTGGAAGGCATGAAAAAAGGACTCCTTTTATTTTGGTTGCTTTTTGAACCGAAAGCCGTTAGAATTACACCGCCATTAACCATTTCTAATGAAGAAATTGAAGAAGGCTGTACTGCCATTCTAGAACTTCTGGAGGAGTGGAATAGCCAAAATGTTAACTAATTTGTTAATAACAATAAGGTTTTTGGCTCATATCGTAACGCTTCAAGCCCTAAATTTATTAACGTAGAAATCTAAAAATGCATCGCCTATGCCATTTAGTGCTCACGAAGACCATAACCTTCCATTAGCAAAATTTGAATCAATGCTAAAAACAAACGACGTTTATTTCTTTGATTCAGAGGATTTTCAAGACATTATTCATCACTATTTAAATTCCGGAAAAGTAGCTTTGGCAAAAAAAGCCATACAGATCGGGTTACAGCAACACCCCTCTTCTTCAGAACTTAAACTCTTGCACGTGGAGATCCTTGTTTTTGAAAACCGATTTGAAGCCGCCGAAAGGATTTTAAATGAAGTAGAGGCCATTGAGACTTCCAATGAAGAAATTTATATCCAAAAAGCCAACATCTATTCCAAGCAGGACAACCATCAAAGAGCAATTGAACTGCTTCATGAAGCCCTGTCGATGACCGATGACGACAATGCCGACATATATTCGTTGCTCGGTATGGAATACCTCTTTCTGGACGATTACGAGTCGGCCAAAGATGCTTTTATTCAATGCCTGAACGAAGACTTTGAAGATTATGCCGCTCTGTACAATGTTATTTATTGTTTTGACTTTTTGGAAGATTTCGATGGGGCCATCGAGTTCCTTAATTCCTATCTGGACCAAAACCCTTATTGCGAAGTTGCATGGCATCAACTGGGAAAACAGTTTGTTAGTAAAAAAATGTACAAAGAAGCACTTTCCAGCTTTGATTTTGCCATTTATTCAGACGATACCTTCATTGGTGCCTATCTTGAAAAAGGCCGGGTACTGGAGCGCTTAAAAAGGTATAACGAGGCCATTGAAAATTACGAGATTACCCTTGGACTGGACGATCCTACCTCTTTTGCCTATTTAAGAATAGGAAAATGCCACGACAAGCTTGGCAATTTAGAACTGGCCAAAAAATTCTTTTACCGCACGGTACACGAAGACCCCCTCTTGGACAAAGGCTGGATTGCCATTACCGATTTTTACTTCAAACTGGGAAACTATCAAAAAGCGCTGTATTACATCAATAAGGCCATCAATATAGATAGTGAAAATGTTCTGTACTGGAAGCGGAGTGCCAAAATAAACGAATTGCTCCATTTTTATGAAGAAGCCGATTTGGCTTATCAAAAAACCATAGAACTTGGCAATTACGAGCTGGAAACCTGGATTTCATGGTCGGATATCCTCTTAAAATTAGGCGAATACGACAGCGCTATCCATAGCTTGTTACAAGCACTGGAATTTTATCCGGAACATGCCGATCTGGAGTACCGTTTGGCCGGAATGTACTATTTATCCTCCGATTCCCTAAAAGGTACCTACCATTTAAAAAATGCCCTAAAACACAACTACGAAGAACGGGATACCATGGAAATATTGTTCCCGGCCGTTTACAGTAGAAAAACGGTCAAAAATATAATCTGTAGTTTTAAAAATGCATCCCTATAAAATTGCTATTTTTGTTCGCCTAAGAACAACATATGCAAAGATCATTTTTAGACTATCTCGTTATAACCCTTAAAGGAATCGCCATGGGGGCCGCCGATGTTGTCCCGGGCGTCTCTGGCGGGACCATTGCCTTTATTTCCGGTATTTACGAAGAGCTCATTACCTCCATTAACAATATCAGCCTGGAGACCCTGCAGCTATTAAGAAAAGAAGGGTTCAAAAAAGCCTGGCAGCACATTAACGGAAACTTTTTGGCAGCGCTTTTTTTGGGCATAGCCATAAGCGTGCTCTCTTTGGCCAAACTTTTGGAGTGGTTGCTGGAGCACCATCCTATTTTATTGTGGTCCTTCTTTTTTGGGCTCGTTGTGGCCAGTATCTTTTTTGTGGGCAAACAAATTTCCAAATGGTCCATCGGTGTTATCATTGCATTCATCATTGGGGCGGCACTTGCCTATTACATCACTACCATCCCCCCATCCCATGCAAGCGGGGGCTATCTTTATTTGTTTTTTGCAGGGGCTTTGGCCATTTGTGCCATGATACTTCCCGGAATTTCCGGTGCCTTTATCCTAGTCCTTTTGGGCGCATACGGAACGGTCTTGGCGGCAGTCAACAACAGAGACCTGATTACCTTGGCCATTGTTGGCCTGGGCGCTGTATTTGGACTGCTAAGTTTTTCAAGGCTCTTAAAATACCTCTTTACCAATTACAAAAACAGTACCTTGGCCTTACTTACCGGTTTTATCCTGGGGTCGCTCAATAAAATATGGCCCTGGAAGGAAATCATGGAAATTGAAAAGTTTGGCGATAAGACCATTACTATAGACAGAAGCATCAGTCCGTTTTATTTTGATGGCGACCCCAAGTTAATGTGGGCAATAATTTTGGCATTTATTGGTTTTTTAACCATCTTCCTATTAGAAAAACTTGCTACGGTAAAAGAATAACGATGCAACAACCCACGCGCACACTTATGGATAAATTTTTCCTCTTTATCAAGGGGCTGGCCATGGGTGCGGCCAATAAAGTCCCGGGGGTTTCGGGCGGTGTGGTTGCTTTTGTGGCCGGTTTTTACGAAGAATTTATCTATTCCCTGCAAAAAATCAACTTAAAGGCCTTAAAACTTATCCTGAACGGGCGGTTTAAAAGCTTTTTTCAATACATCAATGGGCGCTTTTTAAGCTTGCTCCTTCTGGGCATGCTGGTCAGTTATTTTAGCGTCTCCAAAATACTGGATTATTTTATTGCACAGAAAGAACTGTATGTATGGGCCGCATTTTTCGGGATGATCGTCGGTTCTATTTATTACATTTCCAAGGATTTTCATCATTGGAGCAGAAAAACCGTTTTCTTTTCCATTATCGGCATTGCCATTGGCGTTTCCCTGAGCTTTTTCAACCCCGCCAAACAAAACGACAACCTGCTCTTTGTTTTTTTCTGCGGAATTATAAGCGTTTCGGGAATGACGCTGCCCGGGCTTTCCGGTTCCTTCATCTTAATTTTGCTCGGCAACTACGTATTGCTTTTGGTAGACTCGGTAAATGCCCTGTACGACACTTTTGCCGAAGTTTTTCAAGGAGATGTTAGCTTTGTAAATAATTCCGAGCGCATTGAAATGCTTAAAATCCTCATGGTTTTTACTTTGGGCTCCGTTACCGGGCTGGTAACCCTTTCTCATTTATTAAGTTATGTGCTAAAACACTATAAATACATTACAACGGCCATTATTTTAGGTTTTATCACGGGTTCGCTGGGCGTGGTGTGGCCATGGAAGAAAACCATTTACAGATTGGACGCACACGGTGATATCATGACAGATTCTGCCGGCGAAAAAATCATAGCAAACTACCAACGCTACCTTCCGCACATACATAATGGCGAAACATGGATTGCCGTTGGTTTTATTATTATTGGAATTTTAATTGTACTGGCACTGGACTGGTACGGGGAAAAAAATACAGAAAATGGATAAGCGTTTTGGATTATTAGGGAGAAATATTTCTTATTCCTTCTCTCAAGGGTACTTTACCGAGAAATTTAAGGAGCTGGGGCTTACAGGTTATTCGTATGTTAACTTTGATGTACAAAAAATAGAGGATTTTCAAGAAATAATAAACAGTACCAAAGGTCTGGTGGGCTTTAATATTACCATTCCGTACAAAGAAGCCATTTTTCCCTATTTAACAGCTATAGATCCCGAAGCCAAAGAAATTGGCGCCGTAAATGTGGTCAAGGTTGTGCCAAATGGCCTAAAAGGCTATAATACAGACGTACATGGTTTCAAAGAATCTTTAAGGCCCCACTTAAAACCATGGCATACCAACGCTTTGATACTGGGTACGGGGGGCGCCTCCAAAGCGGTTGCCCATGCCCTAAAAAGTCTGCAAATTCCATACAAATATGTATCCAGGACCGCTTCTAGTGGGAAAATTGGCTACGGCGACCTAAATGCGGCCACGATTTCCAAGCATACCGTTATTATTAATTGCACCCCGCTGGGGACCTTCCCCAATGTAGAGCAAAAGCCCGCAATTCCGTATCAATTTTTAACCGATAAGCACTTGGTGTTCGACCTTATCTACAATCCCCCGCAAACCAGCTTTATGAAGCATGCACAAGCACAAGGAGCCACTGCCGTAAACGGACATGAGATGTTAAAGCTGCAAGCCGAAAAAGCATGGAAAATTTGGAATGAAAATTAGGCTTTTCGATACTAATTTTATAAAAACTCCCTCCGTTTTTGGTAATAAGGCGCCCGCATTCCTTCATGTTTAAAGGTCCGCATATTTGGTACCGAAAAAATGGTTATTGTTCCACGGGCTTTGTCAATTTTATGGTCTTTTTCTACAATGCCCCATCTTGCATCAGCTATAGCGCATCTTTTTTGGCTTTATTCCATACTTTGGAGCCGATGTTTCATTTTTACGGTTGAAAGTAGACCTACAAGGTCGAAAAAAAGACCTTGCAGGAATTTATGATTTTATATTCAGCTTTCTTTCATCTTTTTCAGCAATATTCCATGCTTCACCATTGGTGTAGTAGCTTCATTTTTAATATCCTGCAAAACCTTTCCTACCATATGGGTTTTTATCATGCACATGGGCAACCTTGCCAGGTTTTGGCTATTTGCAATACATCATTTTTACGCTTTTTATAAAAAATATTTCAGAAAAGGGAGACATCAACAGGAACATTTATAAAATAACCGGGAGTGCACGAAACAACCCCTGTGCAGCATGGCCATTTTCTATATTTATGGGACATACATGTTAACAAAGCCTCATTTATGGGGGATAACGCCCCCTGGATACGATTAAAATCTAAATATTTTATAGTTGCGCTTTAAAACACTTGGCTAATTTGTTACTTGTTAGTATCTTTCAACTTGAAAGTATTGACGAACCTTAAACATTTATAAAATGTTAGAAGAAAAAAACGATAACCTGCATCCCGATGCAGATGGAAACGAGAACGAAAGTAACAAAGAGGCCGCGCAAATAGAGGATCAAGAAGAAAGTACTGCCGAAAAAGCTCCGGAAGCAGTTAAAAAGGATGCTGCACAAGATTCTGGCGAAGAGGAGGACGTGCACAACGAGATCGATGAATCCAATGCGGAGGATGCCGAAGATGAAGGGCATAAGGATCGTCATGAAATCCCTTTACTGGACTACCATGCCATGAACATGGACAAATTGGTATCTGAACTTGAAAAACTGGTTAAAAAGGAAAAGATTCAAGCCATTAAGGCCCATGTGGACCAGATAAAATCTGAATTTGATTTAAAGTACCAGGAACTTTTAGAGCAAAAAAAGGAAGATTTTATAAACGAGGGCGGCAATGAAATAGATTTTAGCTACAGCACTCCCGTTAAAAAGCAATTTAACGAGGTGTATGGCGAATATAAAGAGAAGCGCAACCAGTATTATAAAAATCTGGAGCACCGCCTGCACGCCAACTTGGAAAACCGCCTGGCGATTATAGAAGAACTGAAAGGCCTTATTAACGTTGAAGAAAATATTAACGATACCTATAAGCATTTTAAGGAACTTCAGGACAGATGGCGCAATGCAGGCCCTATTCCACGCGTAAATTACAACGATGTTTGGCGCACGTACCATCACCACGTAGAGATTTTCTACGATTTTCTGGACCTGAACCGCGATTTGCGCGACCTTGACTTTAAGCACAACCTTGAAGAAAAGGAAAAAATAATTGCACAGGCCGAGTCCCTTACCGAAATGGGCGATGTAAACAAGGCGTTCCGCGAGTTGCAGCTGCTCCATAAAATCTGGAAAGAAGACCTGGGCCCCGTGGACAGGGAACACCGTGAGGATATTTGGAACCGCTTTAGTGCCGCCACAAAGGTCATACACCAAAAGCGTCAGGAGTATTTTAAGAACCAGGACGCCATTCATGAAGATAATTTACTGGTAAAACAGGACATTATCAAAAAGATAATGGACGTTACCCAGCATCCGGCGGGCAACCATAGCGGATGGCAGAAACAGATTAAGGAAGTCGAGGCCTTAAGGGAAGACTTTTTTAATGCCGGACGCGTACCATACAAGGTAAACGAGCAGACATGGTCTGCATTTAAGGAAGCGGTACGGAAATTTAACAGGAATAAAAACGCTTTTTATAAAAGTCTGAAAAAAGACCAGCAGCACAACCTCGACAAGAAAATAGAACTGGTAAAACTTGCAGAATCTTTAAAAGACAGTGAAGATTGGGAGGAAACCACCCCTATTATGAAAAAGATCCAGGCAGACTGGAAAAAAATAGGCCATGTGCCAAGGAAATATTCGGACAAGGTCTGGAACGAATTTAAATCGGCCTGTAACCATTATTTTGACCGGCTCCATGCCAGAAAGAACGAACATTTTAAAGAAGAAATGGAAGCCTTTGAGCAAAAGAAAGCATTCTTGGACGACCTGAAAGAATATCAACTTTCCGGTGACAAGGAAAAGGACTTGGAGCAAATAAAGAGTTTTATTTCGGACTGGAAAGCCATTGGCCGGATTCCACATAACAAAAAGAGCATTGAAGGAAAGTTTAACAAAATCCTGGATGCCCTCTTTAAAAAGCTCGATCTTGACAAACAGAAAGCCGAGCTTATAAAGTACGGGAACAAACTGGATCAGCTGGCCAACTCGGACAACGATTCGCTTATCCAGAACGAGCGTGTTTTTATTAGAAGGCGCATCGACGAGGCAAAATCTGAAATCCGCCAGCTTGAAAACAACTTACAGTTTTTCAATGCCGATGACAACAATCCCATTGTTATGGAGGTTAAAAAGAACATAGAAAAGCACAAAGACGACCTTAATTTATGGAAAGCCAAGCTTAAAAAGCTAAAAAATATGGATCAATAAATTGTATCTGCACCGATTTCCTTTAAAAAACGGCCTTGCTCCACCTCGAAAAGCAGGGCCGTTTTTTTTATCAATCGATTACATTGGTATTTAGTCCCCTATTTATCAGATAAATACTAAAAAATATTTTTTTTTATATTAAATTTGAAACAGATTTGTTTCCCTGAATGAAATTTAAGCTACTCTTAATACCAATATGCCTATTATTTTGCCCCAACAGCTATGGCCAGGAGCAAAAAAAAGACAGTCTTGCGAAAAGAATTGCCCAGCAAAAACACCGCTCCATAGAAGAAAAAAGGGATACCGCATATATCAATCTTTTAAACAGGTATGTGGTTGCCAACTTTTATATAAGCAACGATACCATTAAATTTTATTCTGAAGAAAGTTTAAAATTATCCAAAAGCATACACTACACAAGAGGAGAAGTCGAGGCCCTTATCAACCTTGCATTTTATGAAAGCGAATTGGGGAATTACACGGAAGCTATTTCCATCGCACAAAAAAGCCTGGCCAAAGCCCTGAACTCCAATAACCTGGAACAAACATTAATGTGCTATTGCAACATAGCTACTTTCTATGAATATTCCGGCGACATAAAAAATTCGGTAGAGTTTAGCTTAAAGGGCATAAGTCTGGGCGAGCACAACGGGCATAAAAGCAAAGATGCCAAGTTGTACCTAAGCTTGCTATACGAAAACCTCGGGATTACCTATGGAATGCAACGGGAATACAAAAAGGCATTGGAGTTTCTATACAAAGCCCAAAAAATAAACATTGAAACAAAGAATACCCTATCGGAAGGGCAGACCCTGAGCAATATTGCCAGTTTTCAATTAAAGACCAGGGAATTTGAAAAAGGTTTAAAGAACATCGATAAAAGTATTCCCATATTTAAAGAGCTGGGCTACGACGACTGGTTGGCCTATGCCCTAAAGGTAAAGGGGCAGCTATATGTGGAGATGAACAAGTACGAACCGGCCCTGGATATTTTTATGCAATCGCTTTCCCTTTATGAAAAAGTAGAGGACAAACGGGAAAAAATATCCCTTTTAAACGGTATTGCCAAGACCTATAGCGGCATGCAGGAATACGACCTTGCCAAATTATATGCCGAAGAAGCGCTTGTTATTGCCAAGGAGTTAAATTCTTTTGAAGACATCAAGGAATGCTCTCAAACGCTTTCGGTCATTTACAAAAAAACAAAAGATTTTGAAAAGGCCCTTCAATACCACGAGCAGTTTAAAAAATACAACGACAGTATTTTTAACCATGAAAATACCAAAAGTATTGCCGCCCATGAAGCGCAGATGGATTTTATTGAAAAGGAGAACGAGCTTATTTTAAAAAACGAAAAAGAGCTCAACAAGCAAAAACTATTCATTTACCTGTCCACTGGCGGGGTTCTTATATTGCTTACGGTTTTATTTTTTACACAGCGCAGCAGGAAACTGGAGCGCAAGCTCAACGGGCTATTGGCCAATAAAAATTACGATTTAAAAAAGAGGGAGCAGGAGCTCCAAGAGCTCAATGAAACCAAAAACAAATTCTTTTCGATCATAGCACACGACCTGCGGGCCCCGATTGCTTCCCTTAATTCCCTGATAGACCTTTTAAAGGACAACCAGATCAGTCCGAACGACTTTATGCAATTTGCACCGAAGCTCAGCGAGCAGGTAAAAAGCATCTCCTTTACGCTGAACAATTTATTGGTCTGGGGACAGGCACAAATGAAAGGGGCCATTTCAAGGCCTTCGAAAGTTGATATTAAACACGAAGTGGCCGAGACCATGCTTTTGCTAAAAGAGCTTGCCCATAAAAAGAACATCGACATATACAATAAGGTTCCCGACAAGGCTTTTGCCTATGTTGACAGGGACCAAGTACAACTAATATTTAGAAACCTGGTCAACAATGCCATTAAATTCACGGCCGAGTCCGGATTTATTGAAATAATAGGAACTGAGCTTAAAAACCACTGGCAAATAGAAATCAAGGACAGCGGTATTGGAATTGCACAGGAAGTAATAGACAATATACTTTCAGACAAAACCCATTTTAGCTCTACCTATGGGACGCATAATGAAAAAGGAACCGGATTGGGGCTTAACCTGTGCAAGGAAATGATTAAAAAGAACCACGGGGAGCTCTGGATTGTTTCAAAAATAAACGAAGGCACCAGTTTCTTTTTCACCCTGCCAAAAATGGAAGGCTAAATGAAATAAAAAAGCACTTAACCGAGTTTTATTCATTCCGGATGATTCGACTGCTCAAGATGCTCCGTTTTTTGAGCAACAATGGAACGATGATGGAGAAAAAAACGATTCCGTTAAAACGCACCAACATGGATTCGAACAATAAAGCAATGAAAAGGGCCAGAAAGACCGAAAATTCATTATAGCTCCTTCGCATGCTATAGGCTAAAAAAGTAAAAATAAGCATCAAAGCAAATACCCCTACAACCCCCATTTGCAACCATGTTTCCAAAAACTGATTATGGGCATTATACCGGTGCTCATAATTCTCATTGTATCCCAGTTGTTTATATTTTTGTACCAATACCTCATGGGCGTCCCCTACCCCATAACCCAATAAGGGTGCCTCGTTGATCGCTTTTATGGAGGCCTTCCAGGAGAGCAGCCGCAAGGACTCGGAAATGGTAGGATTGTTCACCGATACTTCTTTTAATCCGCGAGCATTCAAATTGGAATTTAAATCAATGATGCGCGGGTTACTGAGAAACACCAACGTCCCCAATACAAGCACCAGTATCAACAAATTACGCCTCACTTTATCCTTCACCTTAAGGAGTAATAGCAAAGCCATGATAAACAAGGTAAAATACGCCGATTCGGTGGCCAATAAAAAGAGATAGACAAATAATACGATCACCGTTAAAAGCCTAAAAATGGTATTTAGTTCTTTTTTCAGGTAATAACTCAGTACCAATAAAATGTACAAAGAGATATATCCGGGATTCACAAGGCTGGAGAACTGTACGTGCATAAAAAAGTCCCATCCTTGTTTTACATAGTCAAAAAAGGAACTATTGGGAGGAATATTCCCCAGAAATAAGAAAACGTCATACAATACCATTAAAAGGTTGATCAAGAAGGATACAATAAGCCCGTATAATAAAAAATCGAAAAGTTTACGGACCGAGAGCCCATCCTCCTTTACAAAAAGAAAAATAATCGGAAACAACAGCAATGTTAAGGAACGTTGGATAAGATACCAGCCATCGCTTACATTTTCAGTATAAAACATACTTAAAAGAAGCATCAAAAAATAAAGCGGGAAAAGCAACAATATTTTATTCTCCGATAGGTATTGTTTATCACCCTTAAAAATATTAATGCCCCCGCTTACAATGGCTACCGCAAAAAATGGCGTAGGATAATTAATATCGATAGGCAATAAAAAAAAAGCGATATACAGACTGTTCCAAAACACACGTTGTACCAGATTACTGTTTTCATCTTGATAAAACAACGTTTTTATATGTTGGATGGTGTTGGTCAATATGAAATTATAATTAGTAAGCTTATATTATGAGAGGATTAATAAATATCACTTATTCTTATTCCTTTTCTTTAACCTTTCTCTGAAACTTTCAACCTTACGTTTAAAAAATATTTTTCTTTTTAGGTTAGCAAAACTATAATCTAAGCGATAAAAAAGATATGCCAAAAATACTACGGTGGTAACTAATGCTAATATCATCCATAGATTGTTCGATGTACTCCCTAAGACTATCAGTAGTACTACAAAAATAAAATTGAAACTGGCAATGATAAAACTAGCTTGCTGATGGGAAAGATTCAAATAATCTACTAAAATATGGTGGGTGTGATTTCTATCGGGTGAAAATGGCCCTTTCTTACTTACTATTCTTAAAGTGAAAACCCTAGCAGTATCAAATAAAGGAACAATAAGAATACCTATTGCTACCAAGGGTGCATTTTCTAATAAAAAAGGCAAATCCTTATATGATGTAGGTTTTAATGCCAGAAATTTAAGTGTAAACATGGCCAGCATAAAACCAACAATTAAAGACCCGGTATCCCCCATAAAAATCTTTCGGGTAGATGAAAGGTTATAACCCAAAAAAGCTATTAAACAAGCATTTAAAGCAATACATAATAAAGCATAAAAATACTCATGTGACATATAAAATATAGTGGTATAAAGTATTAAAATGACTATTCCCACCATGGCAGCCAATCCATCGATACCATCAATTAAGTTGTAGGCATTTATAATGGTTATCATAAAAAATCCACCAATTAATAAATATAAAAAATAAGGTATTTCATTTATATTTAAAAAACCATGTAGAGAGGTTATTATAAAGCTATCACTTGCTAGTACAAACGAAACCGCTAATATTTGAGCCCCCAATTTAGTAAGAGGGGATAGAACAACTAAGTCATCTTTTAAGCCTACAATAAATAATATAGTTAATCCTGGTATTAAATAGATGGCTTCATTATGCAAATCTCTTTCTTTTAAAAAAAAGATAGCAAAAATTAAGCAGTAGAAAAACGCAACACCCCCTAATGTCGGGGTCACTTTTTTATGTGAGCTCCTACTATTGGGATTGTCCATTAAGCGTTTATGCTCTACTACCCCAATTATTTTTGGGATGGTAAAGTAAGTAAGAAGAAAACCTCCTATAAATAGTAAAATTGCTGTTTCTAGAAAATACATAAATAAACTTCTAAAGGCTATTAAGAACTAACCACAACTAACAAATATAATTTTTCCAACTCAGAATATAATACTCATATTTGATTAACCAGAAAATTAACTTATTTCTATTATGTTTGCTTTGGACCAATCAATTAATCCATCAGCTTGCTTTAAATCAATAAAATTAAAATCATTGAGCCAATTTCTTAATTTCTTCTCACAATTGTTTAATCCATAATAAGATTTAAATTTTCTAAAAATACTCAAATCATCAATTAAAGGCTGGTTCTTATCAAAATCCCTTGGGTGAAAATAAGTCATAATGTATTGGGATTGCTTAGATTTTGACTTTATAAGACTATAGGGGAAAAGTCTAAAATAACCTCCACCCGAAAAAATAGTTTTTTTTCCTAATATATTAGTGGTATTAATAGGAAACTCCTTCAGTGAAACTCCATTATGTACTAATATACATGGTTCTGAAATTGCAAAATTTGAAATCCCCCCATGTGCTCTATTTGTAGGAAAAATAGAACAATCGTTCTTAATCCCAAACTTGTGAAGACTTTCAAAGGCCCATAGATTATCCTTTTTAATAGAAAATCCAGGAGCTCTATATGATATTATTTTTTTACCAATGATATCTTCTAATTCATAAATTGACTGTTTTAAATCTTCTTCGTACTCTTTTTGAGTCATTTCGTATGCCAACTGATGTAGATTAGAATGTGTTCCTATTTCATAACCTAATTCGTCTATTTTTTTTATTACCTCTGGATATTTTTTTGCAACCCATCCCAAGCAAAAGAAAGTAGCATCTACATCATTATCTTCTAAGATTTTAAAAATCCTATCCATATTTTTATGAATTCTAGATTCATATTGTCCCCAATCTACTTCTGTTTTAGTAGATTTATTGTCTAGAATGTGGAACCATTCTTCAATATCAAATGTTAATATATTCATTAATAAAATCGTTTCCCTTTGGATTTAAACTCTTTAACATCTTCTCTAGTAGGGAATGTGTAATATGTTTTTTGGCTATCAGGATTCTCAATTAATTGATATTTTCCTTTTTTAATCAAGCTTATAGATTCTAATATAGCATTCATCCCCAATTTTTTTGATAGCTTAATAAGTTCCTCTTGCGTCATATGATCATCTATTTTTAGTTCTTTTTGAATCAAAATAGGCCCACTGTCTATTCCTTCATCCACAAAGAAAATGCTTACTCCAGTTTTAGGTTCATTATTTTTCAACACCCAAAAGCTTGGCATTAATCCCCTATATTTTGGCAATAATGCAGTATGTAGGTTTAAACAACCTAAAGGAGCTAAATTTATTAGTTTCTTTTTGAAGATTTGATTTCCTGCTATTGAAATTAACAAATCAGGCCTATAGGA
This sequence comes from Galbibacter pacificus, assembly GCF_029603165.1. Lineage (GTDB taxonomy): Bacteria > Bacteroidota > Bacteroidia > Flavobacteriales > Flavobacteriaceae > Galbibacter > Galbibacter pacificus. The sequence continues at coordinate 694,117 of NZ_JAQSVC010000001.1, read as the reverse complement.
TCTAATGATTTCTAATGATCTATGATGGTTAACTCCTTGCTTCAATCTAATTTCTTTGATTCCATGTTTACTTAGTACATATGAAACTCTTTTTTGTTTATTAAATGTACTTTTAATATATTTTATTGTGTAATATAGAAAAAAATAAGAACCAAAAATAGTCCATGTTTTTTTCATTTTCCTATAAAAAGACTCCTTTTTACCAAAAGGTGAAACATCAAACAAAATAGTTGATACAATTTCCGTTCCCTCTGGCAAGTTTTTAATTAGATAATCAATATTCTTAGCCAGAAAAAAAGGTTCATCCTGTGTTAAAATAATTATTCGCATTTAAATTTTATTAAGCATTAAGCGTATTGAAAAGTTTATATAAGTTAATTGTCTTCGCCACCTAGTAGGTTCTTTGAGCAACCTATAAAACCATTCTAACCCTAAGTTTTGATATATTTTAGGTGCTCTTTTTATTTTTCCTGTATATACATCAAAACTTCCTCCCAATCCCATATACAACGCTGGATATACTTTTAAATATTTCTCCATTAAGAATTCCTGCTTAGGACTTCCCATTGCAACAAAAATCACATCAGGCTTTGTTTTAACAATGTCTTCCAATAAAGCTGCCTCATATCCATCTTTTAAATAGCCATCCCGATAACCATTGATATTAATACTTGGGTAATCCTCGTATAATTTAACTATCGTCTTTTCAATTACTTCTTTTGAACCTCCAATCAAGTAGAACGATTTTTTTGTTTGATATTTTTTAATAATATCCAACCAAAATTCTGCTCCAGCAATTTTTATAGACTCAACGCCTTTTCGTTTTAAAGCTAATACAGCTCCAATACCATCTGGATAGCCAATATTATTATTGATTATTTTATCTAACTCCTGATCTGCTTTATTTAATTTTTCAGCATTCAAAGCTATTAGAATGCTTTTTTTATCCTTAATGAAGTGTAAAAAAACATCCTTGGATTTAAATGCGTATATCCTTTTATTATTGATATCCTTCGAAATCACTTCCATATAAACCTTATAAATTAATTATCCTTGGTATATTACAAACTTATGCTCACTACTTCTTTTCTCTATAAAAGAAGTGATTTTTTTTAATGAATAAGGAGTAAAAGCCTTAGGATGACCTATTATTACAAAATTACCTGAATTTGAAGTCTTCCGTATATACTTGTCAAAAGATTTATCCAATAATTTGGCTTTATAGCCGTCAATTGAAACTACACTATAAGAAGGCAAGGTAAGAAGCCTTAGTGCTTCTTTTTTATCCATTCCTAATGCAAAGCCATCTCCATAAGATTGATGCTGTTTTTGCTTTAAAATCTTTATTATCAAAAACTTCCAAAAGAAAAACGGACTCAACTTAAATGAACTGATAGGAATCTCTTTAAAACTACCATGGATATCCTCTTTAGTTATATCTTCCGAAAAATTATATTCAGTTTTATATTGAAGAACTCCCCTAAAATTGAATACCTGATTAGCTGAATTGTAATATCCATTTGGGTAAACGGTACTATCAATAAACACATTATTTTTTTCAAGGGCTTTTTTAATCGGAGTAAATGGCTGGGCACTCCAGCCCCCTGCCCGATATGCCACAGGTGCTTTGCCTAACACCCGCTTTAAAACATTATTATACCTAGTGACTATATCCAATATTTCTTCTTGATTAAAACAAGATAGCTTATATCTTGAAGTATTAAAAACCCATTGTCTCCCGTCATAATAAGAGTCTTCCCAATGGGGATGAACATGCAGTTCTATTCCATGTCCATTATCTGCAAGATAACGTATCTGCTGTGTTACTTTATTATAATCATTCTGCAACTCAAGAAATTGATCTTTCTGTCTTTCCAGCTGAACCAAATACCCTGCATCTACAAAACAAACAAATTTAATATTGTATGGATCAACAATTTTCAAAAGTGCTTCTGTGGGTTCTATAATACATTTATCTACAGAACCACTCCTTGCTCCAAAAAAAAGTTCGTAATCTAAGGTGACATATATGTTCATATTCTCACGCTTTATAAATACTTTTACCCTCTCTAGAAAGTTTCAACAATGTATTTGTCACTTCACCAGCATTTGCAATAAACATTGGAACACCTTTATAAGACCACTGCAATAAATCAGGCTTTGCAATATTCTTTGCTATAACCGTTAAATCCCGACGATTGGATAAGTTATCTGTATAGCATTTTAAATTGTATGTATATCTTTTCTCTTTATAAAACATATCAACTGGTATATTTATATATGTTCTTTCTATTGGGTAAGGAAATTTTTCTTTTAATAAATCTTCAATTACATGCACGTGCGTTAAATTTCGATAATAGTAAACCCCCACACCAAAAATAACAGTTTTATAGGAATTCATGATACCAAACGGTGTGTCTTCTCCAAAGGTTGTAGACGACAAATGGTGCTTTTCCGTTAACTCTTGTGCTTTAGGCCCATATGCAGCAACACTATGAGTAGGGTGGAGACTTCTATAAACATTCTTCTTCCTTCTAAACATTTCATTTAACAAGCCTACTGTTGTTGGAGTCTTTTCTACATCAAATTCCTTCTTTTTAGAATAAAATTCTTTCACTCCTTTGTTTTTTTTACCCAACACAAAAGCAGGCATTACTAAAGTTATATTTTTCTTTTTGGAATAATCTATCAATGCACTTAGCAAAGTGCCAACATTTCCTTGATACATTGGAACCAGATTATTAATAGAGCTATGAACCATTAAAATATCGAACTCTTTAATTAGGTTTTTTCTTTCAAACTCTTTTATTATATCATCATCATTAAAAGTTCCGTTAAGAAAAGTGAACAATTTAGGATTTTTACTTTTGAGCTTTAAGATTATTTTTTTTATTTTATTTTTAGTCTCTTTTGGTAAAATTTTAATTAATAATACAACTATCCTTTCTTTCATTTATTTCTTAAATTTCAATAATAACTGCTCCCCAAGAATAACCAACACCAAATCCACATAGCATTACTTTATCTCCTTGCTTCACTAAACCTTCGCTAATGCTCCTCAATAAAGCTATTGGTATTGTTGACGAAACGGTATTTCCGATATCTTCAATATTGTTATAAAATTGATTTTTATTTAGTTTTAATTTTTTTGCTAAAAAATCAATCATATATTCATTTGCTTGATGAAAAATATAATAATCAATATCTTTTTTTGCTAAATTATTTTTAAGTAATGTATTTTCAACAACTTGTGGTATTTGTTTTCCAACAAAATAGAAAATCTCTGAGCCATTCATATAGAGATCATTATTAGTCTGCTCGTCCATATTCCTGCTAACTATTGTCTCAGCATTGATATCAAAACGGCATTTCATACCCCCATTACGAACTATTAGATTGTCAGCTCCCTCTCCATCAGTACCTATAACAAAATTTCCAATTTTTTCACTTTCTCCATGCTCTACTACTATTGCCGAAGATGCATCTCCAAAAATCATTCTATTTCCTAAATCACTTGAATTAATATGTTTAGAGTATGTCTCAGACATAACCAAAAGCACATTCTTAGCTATACTAGCAGATATAAGACCTTTAGCAATTGTTAAACCATAAATAAAGCCTGAGCAGCCTTGATTTACGTCAAAAGCTCCTACATTTTTAGAAAGACCTAACCTTTGCTGTAATAAACAAGCAGATGTTGGCAAATAATAATCTGGACTTTGTGTACATAAAATGACAAAATCAATCTTGTCTTTATCATATGTCTTGAAAAGATTATTACATGACTTTTCAGCTAAATCTAAGGCTGTTTCTTCTTTATCTACAACATGCCTTTTGTACACACCAATCTTATTTGCCATTTTAGAAATATCTCTATCAGGAAATTGAGTTTGCAACTCCTCATTTGAGACTATTTTTTTTGGTAAATAGTAATCTATAAAATTAATTTGGCTACCCATTACAGTTTATTAATATATTCAACAAGAGTTGAGACATCCCTGAAATTTGTTAAGAAATTAGGGTCTTGATCATTCAAAACCTTAATTTCTTTATCAAAAACATCTTTATATCCTTCTTCTATGTCAACAGATAAAACTACAATTGCCATACTGTCTACTGATTCTTGAATTTTAGTATCTTTATTTGCATTAATGAAACCATCGATCATTTCTTCTTTACCTAGTTTTTTCAAACTATTTATAACTATTTCTTTTATTTTCTCTTTTCTTTCCATGTTAATGATTCAGATTAATTGTTAATTAAAATTTAATTTTTCATATATTTTTTTGTAACGCTCAGCATTCTTTAACCAACTTTTCTCTTTAATAACATAATCTAAAGCACTCATTTTAATGCTCTTTAACCGTTCATCACTTAGACATGACACACACTTCATTAAATCAACAAGCGAATAAACATCCCCAGATTTAAATAAAAATCCATTTACATTATGGTTTACCAATTCTTTAATTCCCCCAACATCACTCCCTATAAATAGCTTTTCATAAGCCATTGCCTCTAAGGGTTTTAACGGTGTAACAGAATCTGTAAGCCTATTTTTGTATCTAGGATTAACAATTATATCAATCCCTTCAAAAGCTACATTTACACTATTTGGGTCAATTCTTCCATTAAAAAAAATAAAATCATGACTTTTACACAATTGTTTAATCCTATTTTCTTCCAAACCGCTTCCATAAATATGCAAACTCGAATTAGGATGTTCTTTATTGAATATGGAAAAAGCTTGAATCAACAAATCTATTCCCTCGTGAGGTGTCAAAGTACCTATATAGCCAAAATTAAGCCTTTTTTTAGATTTTGAGACTTCAAAATCACGTTTCAAGTTCTCAATAAATGTTGTATTTACTGCGTTATTAACTACTAAAATTTTTGATGAAGCTACTCCTAATTCTATTAAAACTTTTTTCAAATTTTCATTAATTACAACTACTTTGTCTGCTTTATTCATAATAAACTTTTCCAGATTGAATAATTGCTTTTCTACAAATATAAAAAATTGGCTTTTAACACTATTATCTTTTTTTAACATCCATAAGGATCTAACTTCGTAAACCATTGGTATCTTATACTTTCTTGAAAGTATCAAGGTTGGTAAGCCACAAATAAAAACAGCATGCGCATGTAAAACATCTGGTTTTTCTTCAGTAATCAACTTTTCGATTTTCTTATAAAATGATAATATATAAAAAACTCTAATTAATCTTTTTAGAAATGGTTTCGTTTTATCAGAAATACTATCTTTTTTATTTATCCGCGCTCTGTAATACTTTACCCCGTTTATGATTTCACTTCTACTTCGAGCCTCTTGAAACGGTGCTGTTATTGCAAATACATCAAGCCCCACCTCTTTTTGAGACATTAAAATATCTCGTGATCTAATACTAGAGCCTGATACTTGAGGTAATGATTGATATAATATATGTAGTATTTTCAATTTAAATAATGATATTTATTTAATAATTCGTGTCAAAAAAACATATTCACAATTATTTTCACATCAGAGTATATAAAAAATCACACATAGAAACATGTAAAAAGAATTGTATTTTTGCAAGAGTTATTAAAATAACTCTTGAAAAGCAAATATAAAATTATATTCATAAGCTAAGCTTAACCCAGTTGTAAAAATAAAACATATGCACTTAAGTTTTAATTTATCATTCTTAAAAAAAGAATTTAAGCAAAATATCAAAGTAATTCTATTATCTCTAACTTTTATATCTTTAACTATCAAGGAAAATATAAATAGTATTGCCCTAATTGTATTATTTATCTTTTCTACTGCGCAATATATTAAAGACAAAAAAAAAAACGCTCCCACTTATTATTATCCAATTATCTTATTTTTTATTTTAACAGTTTTAAATCTACTTTTATTTGATAGTTACGATTTTAGTGAAACAAAGAAATATTTATTAAGGGCATTACTATTTCTTATTATTCCAATTATTTTCATTTTTATTAAAATATCCAGAAAAGAATTGCTAAGAATAGAATTATATTATGTTTTATGGATAATATTAAATGCCATTTATTCTCATCTTACAATGATAAGCCTATTGATCACTAAAAATGAAAGTTTAAATTTGTTATTTCGTAAAGACTATTCCTATATAAAACTAGCTGATACAATTGGGCTTGATAGCACATATTACTCATTTTTTGTATTATTAGCGATAATACTACTTTTCAATTTTCTTTTAGTTGCCAAAAAGAAATTATATGTAGGCATATATTTAACTGCTATTCTTTATCTTTCATTTTTCATTATACATCTATCTTCAAGAATGAACATCGTTGCCTTGGTAATTCTAATTCTATTTTATATTTTTTATTATTTCATACTTCGAAAAAAAGCAATTCTAGGTATCGTCGTCACCATCACGTCAGCAATAATATTGTCTACCGCACTTTACAATGTCAGAGCCACCCGATACCGATTTCAACAAATAATTGGTTTTACATTTAGTAACGGAACTACGCACAGAGATGGATTGAATAAACTTAGACAATTTGACGCAGCCATTGAGGCAAACAAAAGTATTTTATTTGGCAATGGCATTCAAAATGCCAATAATGCAATTATAAAATCATATGAGAGAAATGGTTTGCTCCATTTTGCAAAAGAAAGATATAATGCGCATAATCAATACATACAAATATACGTTGGTGCGGGGATTATTGGCGAATTAACTTTGATATTTCTAATATTTTACTATTCCGTCTTCTTTTGGAAAAGTAAAAATATTACTGGATTTTTGTTTGTGACTTTAATTTCTTTTTTATTTTTAACTGAATCTTATTTAGAAAGACATAACGGTATAGTGCTTTTCACTTTATTTATATGTTTGCAAGTAAATTATGATTTATCTAGTTCAGAAAAAGGAAAAGCTAACAAAATAAGTATCCATAAAAATGGAAATTGATAAACTATAGCATTAGTAAAACTCAATATTAAAAAAAATAACATATAAAAAATAGATACATTTTTATTGTTGCCAAGACGTATATAATTATAAATAATTAAATAAATAAAAATTGAGAACAAACCATACTTAAGAAATAAAGTAAAATATAGGCTGTCTATGTAAATGTTATAATCATCAATATTATCCCTATATACAAACCATGGTATAAAAAAAGTTTTTCCTATCCCCTTACCAAAGATTATATCCAATATAGAACTATTTTTGAATTCATAAAAGAAAGGAGAAAACCTATTACTTAATGCCTTTTCCAAATAATCGTAACTTATTAAACTTTTAAATCTATATAAACCTGAATTTTCATTTACATTATTGACTAAAAACGTGAAACTAACTAATATTCCAACACCTGATAAAACTATGCCTAATATTTTCTTAGCTGTTAATTTAGAAAGATAATATATTAAAACAGTAATTAAAATTGATAATACTAAGGTGCGATTACCCGTGTATAAAATTACAGGCATTGCAGAGTAAAACAAATACTTTAGGGATGGGGGCTTACCGTTAAAAATATGGTTCAATAAATAAAATACACAGAAATATGATCCTAAGGTCAAATATCTAGTTTCATTTATTTTAAAATAAGAATCATTTGAAATATATTGATCAATTCTAAATTTGTACATCAAGAAATAAATTACAGAACAAACAATAAAGTTTATTTTAATAATTCTATTAATGAACTTTTGATCTAAAAACCTAAAAATATCTTTTCTTGTATATGGTATATACAAAAATCCAATTGTTAAAAGCAATATAGGTTTAATATCTTTTAAGATATTGATTACACTTCTCTGTTCATCAATGAATATTAAATAATGAAAAAGGTAAAAGCATAAAAACAACACTAATAAGCAAAGTCCTATAATTGAATTTTTATTAACCTTGTTTCTTAGTATTATCTTATAAATCGAATTCAAAGTTGTACCGATAAAAAAGAAATAATATATCGAAAGCTGAAACTTGGTATGGTAAATTTGAGTGAAATTTGTTATGGGAAGTAAAACGATTAGTGCAATAAATCCCCTAATGCCATTTTTTTTCAATACTATTAATGACGAGGAGCTCATTGTTCCTAAGCCTAAGAATACGGAGGATAATAATATAAAAAAAATATGGTGAATCAAGTTACGCGTTTAAAAGTTAGTTTTTTGTATAATCCTGAGCGGGCTTCCAATCGCTATAGTATCATCCGGAACATTTTTAGTTACAATTGTCCCTGCTCCAATAACTACATTGTTCCCAATCTCTATTCCAGGTAATATAATTACCGAGGCCGAAACCCAAACATTACTACCTATCACAACCTTCTTTAAGTCATAACCTTGATTTCTCACTAACTCTGAACTATTTTTATACCTATGGTTTTGACTATAGATAATTACATTGGGGCCGATCAAGGTATTATCCCCTATTACAATCCCCCCTCCCGCATGAATCACACAATTTCTGTTAATCGAAACTTGATCTCCTAATATTAACCTACTAGGCGAGTCTATTTGAACATTCTCCCAAACTTTTACATTGACTCCTCTTCTATATGGTAAAAGCAAATTTCTTATTCGACAACCGATATACCCAGGAATCAATTTTACAAACGCATTTGCCCATAATTGGATCTCATACTTCAAATTCATTCTTTTTTAATTGTTTGTTAATATTAAATTTCCATATACAAACTCTAGACAACCATAGAAAAAAAACTGCAAGACCGACATATTCAATTTTTTTAGGTAAAACTAGTATAAACACCAACCCTAACAGAAAAATAAGTATCAATGATTGAAAATTAGCCAATTTAATTGTACTAATTTCACCAATGGCACCAAAAACAGATGACTGTATAGCATAGTTTAATTTCAAAACACCTGTCAAAATAAAAAAGAATACTAATAACCAGTATGACGACAAATCCACATCTAAAAAATTCAATCGAAACAATATATAATTAAGAAACACTAATAAAAATCCTAAAGCAATTCCAAAGACATTTATTTTCTCTATTTTTTTATTCAATACCTCTTTATTGAAATTATTTTTAAAATGAACTAATTCCTTGAAACCAACATAACTTTGGAGTAATGAAAACGGAAAAATAAAAAGATTTGCTAAGTAAAAGTAATCCCCTAACTGCTTTTTCCCAAACTCAAACTCTATATAAAACTTATCTATATTACCAATAAGTGAAAGCGTCGATAAAGCTATAAAAAAATGAAAAGAATATTTCAGCAATGTGGAAGATGAATGGTCTATTTTAAAAACAAACCGTATTCTTTTTAATATATAAATCCCACTTATCAAAACAGAAAGAAATATAACAAATGTTAAAACATAAATTAAAACCGTAAAATCAATACTGAAACTATTGATTAATAAAGTAAATACTAAAACACCCAAAATTATTCTCCAGCTATTTCCTAATATTTGAGCATTTAAAAATTCTGCATTAAGTCTCAGAATATTAAATTGAAACATTCCTAAACTAATTGAAACCGTACATATATAAATTAAAGTGAAATAGTTCTTTAAAAAATAATTTTCCAATATAAAACTTAAAATGAAACTAAATATCAAACCAATCAATATTATGGAAAGAAATAACCTCTTGCTCGTTTCAATAAAATCATTCTTTAAAAATTTACTAATACGCAAAAAAACTTGTTCACATCCTAATAGACCAAATGAATTAATTAGAGATAGATATGTTATAAACAATGAATACTCTCCATATTCTTCCGGAGATAATTTTTTTTTTAGTAAAATATTTGAAACAAAAAGAAGTAAAGAACCTAATGCCATTATAATTATGGATCCATGGCTTAATATTTTTTCTCTTAATTTATTAATCATCAGTCATAAAAATATTCCAAAAAATTAAACTTTACATCTATCATCATTTTAGTAGAAAATATCATCCTGCGAAATCTCCAAAATTAATTATAATAATTACTTATCCTGCCGTAAACCCTTTTTATATCACTAGTATATTATAATAGTTAAATTTCCGTGAACACTTTTAATCAATTTCATCAAAAATTCTTCTAACATTTGTATTAAACTATCTTTTTATCCCACAAAAATCCAACACTACTTGATCTTCAGATAAATTCAAATTTTTAAATTCATCATGAGCTACTAAAAACACGATTATATCAGCTTTTTTCACTGCTTCTTTATAGTCGGTCAATTTAAAAACCTTATGTTCAGAAATATTAGGTTCCACAATAAAATATTCTTCGTTATTAGCATTTTGCAATACTTTTTGCGCAATGTATTTAGCCGGTGATTCCCTTAAATCATCAATATTAGGTTTAAACGCCAAGCCCATTAAAGCAATATTTGGCTTTCTGCCATGTTTTAATTCAAACTCTAATTTGGCTGTTTGCACTTTTTCGGCACACCAAAAGGATTTATAATTATTAATTTCCCGAGCCTTACCTATAATCTGTGATTCCATAGGATAATCTGCTACTATAAAATATGGGTCTACAGCTATGCAGTGGCCCCCTACTCCACATCCTGGCTGCAAAATGTTCACTCTTGGGTGTTTATTTGCCAAATTGATTAACTCCCAAACATTAATATCTGCTTTGTCACAAATTAACGACAATTCATTAGCAAATGCTATTTGCACATCTCTTGACGAATTTTCTACTAATTTACACATTTCTGCAGTGCGGGCATTGGTTTTGTGTAAATCTCCTTTTATAAATTGGCGATAAAAAGCTATCGCTTTTTGAGTGGATTTTTCATCAACTCCTCCAATCACTCGATCGTTGTGAACTAATTCGTACATCACATTTCCTGGCAACACTCTTTCGGGACAATATGCAATATATAATTTCCCTTCTAGTTCGGAACGCTCAGAATAAATCAATTGCATCATTTTTTCTGTAGTCCCGATTGGGGAGGTTGACTCTATAATATACAAATCACCTTCCTTCAACAAAGGTATAACAGCTTTGGTAGCCGCTTCCACAAAAGATATATCGGGTTCGTTTTTACCTTTAAATGGCGTTGGAACAACAATTAAATATGTATTTGCTCCTACTGGTTGTGTTGATGCTTTTAAAAACCCCCCTTTAACAGCTTGCGCAACTGCGTTGTCTAATTCCGGTTCTATAATATGTATTTTTCCGGCATTGATTGTATCCACTACTTGCGGATTTATATCAACTCCATGAACACAAGTTTTATTTTGGGCAATTAACGCCGCTGTTGGCAATCCAATATACCCAAGGCCTACCATTACAACTTCTGGCTTATCCATTTGAAATTTCTTTTATATAATCTACAATCCTTTTGCATGCTCTACCGTCTCCATAAGGATTATGTAGATTACTCATTTTGTTATATAGCTCTTCATTCTTTAATAACGAAGTTGCTTCCTTAATTATTTTATCGCTATCCGTACCCACCAACAACACCGTACCTGCCTCCACGGCCTCAGGGCGTTCCGTAGTGTCCCGCATCACCAACACAGGTTTGCCCAGACTTGGTGCTTCTTCCTGCACCCCCCCACTGTCTGTTATTATTAAATAAGATTTCTCCATTAACCACACAAAAGCGGGATACGAAAGGGGATTAATTAATTTTACATTAGGAATCCCAGAGAGTAATTCATATACCGGTTTTTGAACATTCGGGTTTAGATGTACCGGATAAACAATTTGAATATCGGGATTCTCTTCCGCTATTGTCCTTAAAGCCTTGCATATGTTTAAAAACCCATGACCGTGATTTTCTCTTCGGTGGCCCGTAACTAAGACTAACTTCTTCTCAAGGTCGATTGCTCCTTCAAGCTTCTTAACTTCATCATCTAAAAATTCAACTGATTTAATCTTTTCAACACTAAAAAGCAATGCGTCTATCACCGTATTTCCAGTTATTAAAATCGATTTTTCAACTTTGTTTTCTTTTAACAAGTTTTCTTTTGATGTTTCTGTCGGGGAGAAATGATAATTTGAGACCACGCCGGTAACACATCGGTTCATTTCCTCTGGAAAAGGAGACTGCATACTGAAGGTCCTTAATCCTGCTTCCACATGGCAAACTTTTGCCCCTGAATAAAACGAAGCAATACTTGAGGCCATGGTAGTTGTGGTATCCCCATGGACATAGACATAATCCGGCTGAAAATCTTCTAAGACTTCTTTTAGATTAGTAATAATATCCGAAGTTAGTGAATATAAGTTCTGGTTGGGCTTCATTAAGTCTAAGTCGTAATCCGGTTGAATCTCAAAAAATTGAAGTACCTGATCCAACATTTCCCTATGCTGAGCTGTTATACAGACTCTAGTCTCAAAACTATCACTATTTTTTTGAAACTCCTTCACCAAAGGTGCCATTTTAATAGCTTCTGGTCGGGTTCCAAAAATGATTAAATTTTTTATTTTCATTAATTTTTTTTCGGCTCAGTTGTCAAATTCATGCAAAAATACAATAATCCGCTATTTCACCAAGCCTTTTTAGAATTAATACTATGAGATTTTGTTATGTTGCTACGTGGTTATAATCTAACGCTGTCTAATAAAAAGGGGCAACATAAAATAATCCCTATGCAACTTCATAACATAATAAAAGCTCTACTTTATTCCAACACACTATAAATAGGCCTTTTTGCAATAGTTTTATAACTGTTATCATTTATGAGTATCATATTATCTATCTTGTTTTTTTCAAGTATTGATATCGCAAAACCATACCAAGTCATTTGCTTTTTGTCACAAAAATGGTGGATTCCGTAATTCTCCCCTTTCCCCTCCAAAGGAAGAGGAATATTTATCAACTCTAATATATACTTTGTGAGGTTTTCTGTGTCTGTTGGGCATCCGATTTGGGCATCGGTAATCCGTAATTCTTCACCTCTTTTTGCCTTTTCTAAAATGGTTAGATAAAAATTCTTCTCAAATTCCTTACTATATAACCACGAAGTTCGAATAATAAAATACCTTTCCAGTATTTGCTGAATATATTTTTCTCCTTGAAGTTTCGACTTTCCGTATTCATTGATGGGGTTTGGGATATCCTTTACAGTGTATGGTGTTCTTTTTTCACCGTCAAACACATAATCGGTGGAAATATGGATTAAGACCGTTCCGCTTTCTTTACAAACTTCGGCTAGATTTTTTGCTCCTTCTGCATTGACCAAAAAAGCTTTTTCGGGTTCTTTTTCGGCTTTTTCTACATTGGTATAAGCAGCGCAGTTAATGCAATAATCCGGTTTGTTTTTTTTAAAATTTTTCTTGATGGATTCTTTTATGGTGATATCCAATTCTTTTGAAGAACAGAACAAAAAGTTTATTTTGGGATAATCGTCTTTATATTTTTGAATGGTACGGCCTAGTAGACCGTTTGCGCCGGTAACAAGAACAGTCGTCGGTTTTATGCTTTTTGATGCTAATTGTTTTTTATCTTCTTTCATAAAATAAGTTCTTCGGCATACAAAAGCTTTTTTAATTCAATTCTAAAATAGCTACATCAAAACTAGGCAATTGGTTATCTTTTTGAGAAACTATTATTTCTGATTCCGCTAATTGCCAATCGATTTTTATGGATTTATCATTATAAATAATTCCTCTTTCTGATTCTTTCTGATAAAAATTATCACATTTATAGGCAAATTCCGAGGTTTCGCTTAATGTAATAAACCCATGCCCAAACCCTCTTGGCACAAACATTTGTTTTTTATTTTCTGCTGAAAGTTCAACGGCTATATATTCACCGAATGTTTTTGAATCTTTTCTTAGGTCCACGGCAACATCCAATACTTTTCCACTTAACACCCTGACCAGTTTTGCTTGGGCATACTTCCCCATTTGAAAATGAATTCCTCTTAGGACTCCTTTTTTTGAAAATGACTGGTTATCCTGAACAAAGTCTACTTTCTGCCCTATTTTTTTTTCAAATTCTTTTTGATTAAAGCTTTCAAAAAAATGACCTCTTTCATCGTGAAAGATTTCTGGCTCTATCACAAAACAACCCTTTAATTTGGTCTCCTCTATTTTCATTAATTCTATTATATCATATTGAATTATCATATTGCGAAACTACAACTACATAGCTTCATTTTAATAAACTCAATAATTTTTTGCCATAACCACTTTTTACTAAAGGCTCTGCTAAGTTCTTGAATTCCTGTTTTGTAATATATCCCATTTCAAAAGCTGTAGCTTCAATAGAACCTACTTTTAACCCTTGTCTTTGTTCTATTACTTCTACAAATTGTGATGCCTGCATTAAAGATTGAAATGTTCCCGTATCCAGCCATGCAGTCCCACGGTCCATTACACTTACTTTTAACCTTCCTTTTTCTAGATATACCTTGTTAACATCTGTTATTTCCAGCTCACCACGTTTACTGGGTTTTATATTTTTTGCTATTTCAACCACATCATTATCATAAAAGTAAATGCCTGGTATTACATAATTGGATTTAGGTTCTAGTGGTTTTTCTTCAATGGATATCACTTGATTGTTTTTATTAAACTCCACCACACCATAGCGTTCTGGGTCGTGAACATGATATGCATATACAATTCCTCCATCCGGGTCAACATTCTCCCGCAATAATTTATCGAAACCTGTTCCATAAAATATATTGTCCCCCAAAATCAATGCTACTTTATCAGTTCCTATAAAATCAGACCCTATAATAAAGGCCTCTGCCAATCCGTTTGGATGTTCTTGTGTGGCATACTCAAATTTACAACCATATTTTTCACCATTTCCCAACAATTCTTTAAACAAGGATAAGTCCTTTGGGGTAGAAATAATTAAAATTTCTCTTATCCCAGCACTCATCAATGTTGAAAGCGGGTAATAAATCATAGGTTTGTCATACACGGGCATTAATTGTTTGCTTACCGCCAATGTTAATGGATGTAACCTTGTTCCCGATCCGCCAGCAAGTATGATTCCTTTCATTTTTTTTAGCTTTAAGCTTATTTATATATCATATATATAGAAAAACACTACTATTTGTATTGTTCCTTATAGTAATTTTTATAATCTCCCGTTGTAATATTTTCCAACCACTGTTGATTCCCCAAATACCAATCAATAGTTCTCTCTAACCCTTCCTCAAAGGTTACCGATGGTTTCCAGCCCAATTCTTTATTTATTTTAGTGGCATCTATGGCATAACGTAAATCATGCCCCGGCCTGTCTTTTACATAGGTGATTAATCTTTCCGATTCACCTTCTGCTCTTTTTAATTTTTTATCCATCAATTTACATAAAATCTTCACCAAATCAATATTCTTCCACTCGTTAAATCCTCCAATATTATAGGTTTCTCCGTTCTTACCTCTATGAAAAATTAAATCTATTGCTTTTGCATGATCGATAACATAGAGCCAATCCCGTGTGTAATTTCCATCACCATAAACGGGCAAAGGCTTTTTCTTGATAATATTATTGATGAATAATGGGATTAATTTTTCCGGAAATTGATTGGGACCGTAATTATTAGAGCAGTTACTAATAACATATGGCAATCCATAAGTCTCCCCGTAAGCCCTGACAAAATGATCCGAGCTTGCCTTAGATGCTGAATAGGGAGAATTTGGATCGTATGCCGTTTCTTCCGTAAAAAGTCCATTTTCCCCTAAAGAACCATACACCTCATCGGTGCTGATATGATAAAAACGAGCCCCTTCCCGGCTATCCTGATGCGTATCCAACCAAAGTTTTTTAGCTGCATTCAACAAATTCATCGTGCCAATAACATTTGTTTTTACAAATGCCAACGGATCGGTTATGGAGCGGTCTACATGACTCTCGGCCGCCAAATGGATGACACCGTCAAATCGGTATTTATCAAATAAATTATAGATAAAGTCGGCATGGGTAATATCTCCTTTTACAAATGTGTAGTTTGGTTTACCTTCAACATCCTTTAAATTCTCCAGGTTGCCTGCGTATGTCAATGCATCTAAATTGACAATTTTATAATCGGGATATGTATTTACAAACAATCGAACCACATGAGAACCGATAAAGCCGGCTCCTCCGGTTATTAATATTTTTTTGGTATGTTTTTCTACGCTCACTTACGTTCTTCTTATAATCTTGCGGTCACTATTTCCTTCGGAAGAAAGCTTTTCACATCATAAATAATGGTCCGCGGACCAGATTTTAGCGTATCGAAATCTAAATCGGCAAATTCTTTATGTCCAACTGCAAGTACAATGGTTTCGTACCTATCGGTTATTTCATCAATCAAATCAACATCGTAATACTTTTTAACTTCTTCCTTGTTGGCATAGGGATCGTATGTATCCACATCGAGCCCAAAACCTTCCAGTTCATCAATAACATCGATTACCCTCGAATTTCTTACGTCCGGACAGTTTTCCTTGAAAGTTATCCCTAAAACCAAGGCTCTGGCATTTTTAACCGGAAGCTGGTCTTTCACCATCAATTTTACAATTTTATTGGCAATAAAAACGCCCATATCGTTATTAATACGCCTTCCCGATAAAATTACCTGCGGATGATATCCCAAATGCTCAGCTTTATGGGTTAAGTAATACGGATCTACCCCGATGCAATGTCCGCCAACCAATCCCGGCCGGAATGGCAAAAAATTCCATTTAGTCCCTGCGGCTTCCAATACTTCAACGGTATCCACGCCAATCCTATCAAAAATAAGGGCTAGTTCATTTACTAAAGAAATATTGATATCGCGCTGTGTGTTTTCAATAATCTTGGAGGCTTCGGCTACTTTTATGCTCGATGCCTTATGTGTTCCTGCTTCTATGATGGCTCCATATAGTTTATCAACTTCCTCGGCGATTTCCGGGGTACTTCCGGAAGTTACCTTCATAATGTTCCTAAGCCTTCTTTGTTTATCGCCCGGGTTGATACGTTCCGGGGAATATCCACAGAAAAAATCCTTGTTAAAAGTTAATCCACTTGAAGATTCCAACGCAGGCACACAGTCTTCTTCGGTACATCCGGGATAGGTAGTGGATTCGTACACGACTATATCGCCCTTTTTAAGGTGTTTCCCTACGGTGGTACTTGCAGAAATTAAGGGGCGTAAATCCGGCTGTTTAAAATCATCTACCGGGGTCGGTACTGTAATTATGTATACATTGCAATCGGTTAAATCGTTTTCATCTGAACTGAATACCAAACTTTCTGCTTTTTCCAATTCGTTACCCATAACCTCATCGGTTACATCCTTTCCCTGTTTAAGCTCGGAAACCCTTTTTTGATTGATATCAAAACCGATTACCGAAAAACCTTTAATGGCAAATTCAACGGCCAAGGGCAACCCTACATACCCAAGACCTACTATGGCAATTTTATATTTTTCTTTCATGTGTGTAAATTCAACTTTTTGAAAATTTTATTTTGAAACCTTATTATGTAAATACGGTTGTTATACCCAATTTAGTTGATAAAGGATCCGCATTTTTCAATAATACGTAAAAATAGGTTTTCTAAACGAAACTCATGAAAGTGTTAACAAAAGCTTTGGGATTTCTATATATATATTAAAATCAAGCTTTAAAAATGCTTTATCCAACAAATTATTTTTGGGTCACTTGAAGCAATGTATCTACGACTTTTTCTCCTATTTTTGACTTATAATGAGAAGCATCATACCAGCCCTGATTAAAAGAAGTGGTCCCAGGAATATAATCAGCACCAATACTTGAATTTAATAAGTCAATATAATTACACATTATATTGTTATATTTTTTACTGGCATTTATAACTTTATTAATCACCATATAATTATATCTAGATATCCCCTTAGCCTTTACACTACTCATTGCTCCATATGGCAAAGGAGAGGTAAAAAAAGTAATATTAACCTTATGATCTCCAATTTTTCTATTTAACTTATCAATAAGACTTAACCATGATAAGTATTCCTCTTCTTGAATTCTTCGAACATATTCCGTCCCATCTACCTTATCAACAAAGGTATCTGAAATGTCCGGGACACCACAGATAATAGTCTTAAGCCCTATGCTATTTCTTATAGTACTAAAAGTCATTCTCAAAGTTTTAATATCAATAAACCTCCTATACCAAGAAATTTTATCATTGATTCGATTCGGTTTTCCATTTTGGAATGAAATCGATTCTCCAGCCATCAATTCAATATAAATATTATCAGGAAGTTTTTTCTTGTCCAATAGCTTTTCTAGTATTAAAGCTGCCTCCTCGATACTCATACTACTTATTCCCATTTTGAATATATCCGTAAATCGACAATCGGGGACTCCTCTAATGATATGAGAGGTACCTAGAATCAAATTAGGTTCATCATTATATTTTGAAAAATAATATTGCATCAAGTTATCCATTGAATTGTATGAAAAAAAACCTCTACATACTTGATCATTGATTCCAGGTATTCGCTTTTTATGTAAGCGATAAGGATCAATTATAAAATTAAATAGCCCTAAAAGTAGGGTTAATACACCAAAAACTATGAAAACCGTCTTTGTAAAGTTATTTTTAGAATCGTGCATATATAAAATCTTGTTTAGAACTATCTCCTAAAATCAAATATAAAAAAAGTAATACTCCGATAATTATGCCCCATATTAGAGTTGGATTCCAAAAATACTTCGTATACCATACAGTTTTTTTAATCCTGATTATTTTAAATATCTCCATAGTATTGGGCCCTGATATTGCAATTAGAGATGTGATACTCATAAATAAAATTATAGAAACGCCTAATGTTCCATATCCAAATAGTTTTACACTTTTCCATTCAAACCACGTACTTGCGCTCATAGGGAATATAAAAATTCCTTTTATGACCTTTTGAATCATTTGCATATTTTCAGCCCTTAAAGACATAGTAATAATAGAAGCCACAATTAAAAGCATAAGTTGACTTAAATAGGGGTATAACAGTTTTAAAAATTTATGAGATTTTAATTTTAATGCTGTTTGTAATTTTAAATTTGTCATTTGGCTAATTATAACAAAAACCCCTACAATTATTCCATATAGCAAAAAATTCAGCGTTGGTGAATGCCAAGTATTGATTACCATATAAGCCGCAAAAGTCCCTAAAATCCAACCCCACAATTGTTTTTTAACAGAAGAACCTTTTAAATATTTTCTAACTGAATTGGATACCGGTACAAACACATAGTCTCTTGTAAAAGCTATTAAAGAAATATGCCACCTTAGAATATAATCACCTGCAGATTTAGCCTTCAGCGGTGAATTAAAATTAATTGGTAACTGTATGCCAAAACACAAAGCTATCCCTATTGCCATATCTGAATACGCGGAAAAATCAAAATATAATTGTAATAAAAAGCCCCAACTTGCTATCAAGGAATCTAAAACTGTAATTTCACTTCCCAATTTGAGTTTATCATACACTTCATTCACCAGTAGGCTCATTGGTTGTGCAAATAGAGCCCTTTTGTATAAGCCAAAAACAAAGAGTGAAACCCCTTTATTCACCATATCCATATTTAGATCATTCCTCCCAATATCTTTAAACTTATTGTATGCATTTTTGTATACTAAGATAGGTCCCGCAGGTAATTGAGAAAACATGGATACTGTCAACGCGTAATTAATCAGAGGCAAATTTTCTTTTCTTTTTTTATATAGATCTATTAAATACGAAATTTGAAATAATGTGTAAAAGGATAAACCAAGTGGTATACCAAATGCCACATAATTCTCAGACATTTTATCACTATTCTCTATCAAAAAAGATAATTTCCCACTGGCATATTTAAAATAGAATAATACAGTAATATTGGCTACTATTCCAAAAATGGTCCATCTTAAGAGATTGTTGCCATTTTTCTTACTGATAAAGGACCCTATGATATAATTGAAAATAACTGAAAATAATAAAATAACAAGTCCTTGGATAGAGGTTAGAAAACAAAATACCCATGAAGTAATTAATAAAAAAACTGCTAAGAAAGATTTATATTTTCTTGATAAGAAGAAAAATATTATCCATGTCAATGGAAAAAAAATAAATACAAATTCCAACGAAGTAAACAGCATGCTTTTTTATTTTACAATGAGCAGATCGTCAATTAACAAACCGTCAAGGCCAGTTGTAGTTAATACAGCCATTGCATCTTCAACAGAATGGATGATTGGTTTACCCATTACATTAAAACTGGTATTTAATAATACTGGTAACTTTCCCAAGGCTTCAAACTCATTCAATACACTTGACAGCCAAGGGTTCCTCTCTTTGTTTATAGTTTGTAACCTACCTGTATTATCATGATGAACCACTCCGGGTATCTTTTTCAAAAAATCTTCTTTCCATGGCAATGTATAAGACATATAAGGTGAGGGTAAATTATAATCAAAAAATCGTTTGATATCCTTTTCAAAAACTACCGGGGCAAAAGGCCTGTAATCTTCTCTTCCTTTTACCCTGGAATTGATATATTCCTTACAATTTAATCGAGAAGGATCAGCTAGAATAGACCTATTCCCCAATGCTCTTGGGCCAAACTCGGCCCTTCCGCGCATGATTCCTATAATTTTTCCTTGATAGAGAAGTTGGGCTACTTGATATCCACTATCAGCTATGCATGATTCCACACGAGAAAAACTGTGGTGTTTCAAAATAGCCTGTCGCTTTTTTTTGGTTAAATTATCTCTGATATCGGTTCCTAAATAAGGAGAGCCATCTCCCGATGGAATCTTATTTGTTTGATTGTATTTCATCCATGATAACAAGGCAGCTCCCACGGCATTTCCGTCATCTGCAGGGGCACTAGGCACATGGATATTTTTAAAATTATGATTTTTAATTATAGTACCATTATATGCTGAATTCAATGCGCAACCACCAGTTAAAATCAAATTCTCATCGCTCTCTAATTGTATCGATTTCAATATTTGGTCCAGAAAATAACTATAAGCAAGTTGTCCATTAAAAGCAAGATCCGAGGCCTTCATAATATCTTCGTTATGTTCTCTTCCGCTTTTTCTCAATTCAACTAGTAAATCAAGAACTTCCTTTGAAGGTGGGAAAAACAATTTCCCGTTTTTTACCTGCACTAGTTTTTTAAGGTTATCTAGGATACTTATATCAAACTTCCCGTAAGCGGCAAGCCCCATCACTTTCCATTCTTCTCCTACCCTCCAGTCAAAACCACATAATTTGGTCAATAGGCCATAATAACTCCCCAAACTACCCGGGCCCCATGACCTCCATATTCTTTTTAACCTTCTTGATTCTAATCGATAAAGACTTGCTGCACCTACCTCTCCTTCCCCGTCAATCACCAGACATAATGCATTACTAAAGGGGGCACTATAAGATGCGTTAACAGCGTGGGTCAAATGATGATCAAAACATTCGTCCTTTTTAACCTTATCTCCATATAGATGCCTTATATTATTTCCTGCTTCATTAAAAGAATAAGATTGAAGGCCTAATAGCCATTTAATATCATTATCTTCAAACATAAATCCTCCGGAAACATTTAATGGTAATTCCCTTTTGGAACTCAACCATGTCTTTGCAATAAAAATCTCGGAATTATTATCAATATACTTAGGTAGTATACTTCTTATATGCTCTGGATGATCCGGTAAAATACCCCAAGCCCTTTTTTGCTGGACAAATCTTTCAGTAGCCTCTGCAAAGGCTACTTCCCCTTTCTCATCTATTATTGCAATAGCAGGATCGTGGCCCGAGACGGACAACCCAATATGACACTGTTTTAAACTCATTTAGATGCTATTACCCTACTGGCTACTTCCTTTAGAGTTTTACTTTCAAACATCATCATGGGATCGACCTCAACCTTAAATTCATCTTCAATTTCACCGGATATTAAAACTACATCAAGAGATCCAAGACCAATTTCTTCCAAACTACTCTCTTCGGTAATATCATCTATATCAATGTCTGTTCGTTCTACAATCTTTAACCTTACAAATTCAATAATATCGTTTTCTTTTAAATTATTCATCTTTATATTATTCGTTTAATTTACATTTTAAGCTATTCAAGGCAACAATAGGGTTGTTTTCAACAATATCCAAGGTCTGTTCAACAATAACTAGATCTGGATATTCAACAAACAACATTACTATGGCTCGCTCCATAAGGTGCCGTGCAAATCCGGCCCCCACGCAATAGTGGATTCCCCTGCCAAAAGCTAAATGATCGTTCCTACCAATTTTTTCTTCACCCCAATCCAATTGCTGAAATGGGCAGCCTCCGGTATGTATCTGTGGTAAATCCAAAAGAACATTGTCATTTTTTTTAATTTTATAATCCCCGTACCGAGCATCATCACTGCTTACCCTGTGAACATATGGCGCTGAGCCTGCCGATTTAATAAGCCTTTCAAGGTTTCGGTTTACCCATTTAGGATTACTTGCCATTTTTTTTATTTCTTCAGGCGCTTTCAACAATTGAAATAATATGTTCCCTAATGTCTGAGATATATTTAAACTTGCTCCATACAATACAAGTATCACAGCATAATAATCATCATCGGTAAAATTCTTAATTGGATTTTTTATTAAATCGTCTATAAGCGGAATAAATTCGTTCTTCTTCATATCCGTATTGGTATTCCTATTTCTTTTAACCTCCTGTAGCAGTGATTTAAAAGCCTCTTCCATTTTCCCTAAAGTACGAAGGGGAAGTAAAGGTTCTAACAATTCCTGAAGTTTAGGGACCCAATATTCGAAGATTTGGGGGTTCTCTGGTGAAATTCCCAATAATCTTTGTGTGGCATTTCTGTAAATGGGATAGGTAAAATCGGCTATTAAATCTATCTGTTTAGTGGCGCTAAGATTGGAAATGGATTCACTAATAGCCTCTTCAATAATATAATCCCATTTTCTTTTTTTAGCAGGACCAATTATCCTAAGTATACGCTGTTTTAATATGGCATGCCTTTCTCCGGACATAAAAAAAAGAGCATTCTCTACAATTAATATAAGGGTTGATAAATCTAGATTACTTTGAGCATCTATTTCTAGCAAATGTTGTTTCATCCGGGGTGGTCCAAAATGATTATCCATGCTTATCTCCATAGCTGTTTTTATATCATTAATATAAACAAAGGCTTTATGTGATTTGTTGGCATTTCTATTTTCTGACATAGTAAAAAAATTAAATATCACTCATTAATTTCAACCGAGCCTGTAAATCAGAAGGAATTGATACCATAAATGAAACATTTTTTGTATTCAAAGGCTTAGTTAAAACAAATTCAGGAAATTTTGATGCTAATATTGAAAAAGCTTCCATAAAAATCATTCTAGATAAAGAAGCTCCCGGACATTTATGAATCCCTCCGCCGAAAGAAACATGTGAAAAAGGACATTTTATTTCTTCAGTTCCGGATAAGATATCTTCTTCGTCTGTAAAAATCGGATTGCGATTAACAATAGGAACCTTTATATATACTATTTCATTTTTTTGAAATTGGGTATTCAATATATTACAATCCTTAATAACTCTTCGACCAATACTTTGGGTAGTTGGGTATAGCCTGATAAAAGCATCTATTCTTTTATTCAACCACTCGAAATCTTTTGTTTTACTCCACAAATCATTCATAGGAGAAGCTAACTTAGACATTATTATCACAAAAGTTTCACTAAAGGTATGAGCTGCTATAATTAAACTAACCACAAGAATATGAAGTTCTTCATATTTATCCCATGGCTTTTCAATTTTATTCTTTATATGACTTAAGAATGATTGTTCTTCATAGTCTTTTTCTTTAAATGATTCCTTGACGAGATTTATTAAGTATTCCAGAGATATTTGAATTCTTCTCAATCTTTTTTTGGATAAAAGTGGTTCCGTAATAGCCTTAGCTATTTTTATATGCTCTAAGAACAAATCCTCTTCTTTCACTTGTATACCCATTACCATAATCATTGAACTGACAAATAAGGGGTCACTAAAATCAGACAATACCTCAATATCATTTGATGTATGGTCTGCCATAATATCTTCAACGATGTTTCCAATGCTGTCCCTCCATCTCTGTACTTCCCGATGACTAAAAAAATGAGCAATTAAACGGCGGGACTCTATATGGGATTCTCCTGATTGGAAAATCAAAGATTTTTTGGAAAATCTAATAAGCAAACCCAAATCTTCTTTTGTTAATTCTTGTAGTTTTTCCAGGTATTGATCCATTCTAATCACTCCAAAACTAGGATGTCTCAGTACCTCCTTAGCCAATTGAATATCCTCAATTTCTTTATATACAATAGCGTTATTATTCATTCTAAAATACTTAGTTGACCATATATTGGCTATAGTTTTCTTTTAAATATTGCTCTCTAATTTTTTGACGTCGGATCTTCCCGCTGGAAGTACGTTCCAGTGTGCCCCTTTTAAGAATTAGGATATCATCCAGCCCAATTGAAAAATTGGTTAACACACCCTTTCTAATTTTATCTTCAAGAGATAAAAAATCAATAGAATTCTCATTTGATGCATGCAATTCTATTAATAAATGTGCCCTTCCTTCAATTTTATTTGAGCTCCTGAATGCAGCAGCTCCAAATTCATTTAAACTTGGATGAAGCCCTCCTACATAACATTCTAAATCAGCTGGAGAAACATTCATCCCATTCACTTTTAAACTATCTTTAATCCTCCCTAATATATAAAGTTGATTTTCAGAAACTAACCCCAAATCACCTGTTCTAAGCCATAAGCCAGATAATTCTGAAATACTAGCATTGAATACAGTATCATTTATATCAATTCGATTTTCTTTATATTGCTGAATATATCCTAGCCCCTTTGATTTTGTTTGAACCCATACCTCTCCTTTGTTACCTTCATCTTTGATATTTAATTTAACCGGGTCTACAATTTTAATCTGACTTTTAGTTTCTTCTGAAAGCCATATAGGTGCTACATAATTATCAACTGAATCAGCTGTTTCTAACGCTTTTTCACAACGCTGACCTGCTATATACAATTTAACCTCTGCCATCCCATAACAAGCAAAAACGGATTTGGGATCCAAATTGTATTTTGAAAACTTTTCTTTAAAAGCCTTAAGAACAGTCTTGGGAACTGTTTCAGCACCACAATATGCACGTTTCCAAGAAGAAAGATCCATTCTGCTTAAATCTCTATCAAAAATTTTATTTATACATAAATTATAAGCAAATGGTGGTGCACCACTTAAGGAAATTTTATAATGTGAAATCATTTTAAGCCATCTAACAGGCTTTTGTACAAATGCTAAGGGAGACATAAACACAAAATGTCCTGTATGTAATATTATAAATAACATCATTCCTAGCCCCATATCATGATACATCGGTAGCCAACTTCCGGCCGTAGTCTTCGAATTCATATCCCATAATCCACCTGCTAAGGTGGCATTGTGAATTACACTTGAATTACTCAAGACTACTCCCTTAGGGTCCTTTGAAGAACCACTGGTATATTGAATATAAATAGGGTCTGAAAGTTTCTTTCCAAAACCATTTAAATCATTTTTACATGTTTTTTTAAAAAAATCTTCTTGGTGAATATTTATTAATTTATCAACTTGACAAAAATTGTCCTTCAATAAGTATAGCGAGGTATGATAGCCGGTATGGTCACATAATATCTCTTTGGCTCCACAGTTCTTAATAATACTTTCATAACGCTTTAGCGTTAACCTATTTTTTGAAACAGGAACCGGCACACAAATAACTCCGGAATACAAACATGCAAAAAATGAAATTACAAAATCCAGTCCTGGAGACATAGCAAGGATAACTGGACGGCCCGAATCTTTTTTAAAATTTGAATTCTCAAGGATTGCATTAGCATATTTTATAGAAAATTCATGAAGCTGTCTCCCAGTTAGGAAATTTTCCTTTTCTATTTCTCCGCGCTCTAAAAAGGTAAGGACTCTTCGAGAATCAATCTTCAATAATGACTCTTCAAGCCAAGAGGCCAAATTAGTATATTTAATAATGGTCTTAGCCATTTTAATAATGTATGCAGGTTGTTTAGGAAAGTAAAGATAAACAAAGAATCCATAAATAAAAAAGCCGGAACATATAGCATACTCCAGCTTGTTAATTCTACCTCTTTAATTTTAAACGATCATCCCGGCGGCTACTGTTTGATTGGTTGCTGGGTCGATTAAAATCAAACTTCCCGTCATCCGGTTTTCCCTATAAGAATCGAACAGTAATGGTTTGGTTGTGCGCAGTTTTACCTTGCAAATATCATTCATCTCCATTTCTCTGTCTTCACTACTCCTTCCAAGGGTATTGATGTCGATTTTATAGATAATTTCTTTTACCATGGCCATTTGTTCATTGGATGTATGGCGTACCACATATTTGGTTCTTGGCTTAGCGGCTTCATTGTTCAACCAACATAGCATTACTTCCAGATCCTGTGAGGATTCCGGTTTGTTTTTGGTACGCACGATCATATCGCCACGGCTGATATCAATATCGTCTTCCAAAGTAATGGAAACAGACATAGGGGCATAGGCCTCGTTTACTTCTTCTTCAAAGGTGTCGATCGATTTTATCTTGGAAGTAAACCCGGAAGGCATGACCGTAATCTCATCCCCTTTTCTAAAAATCCCGCTTGATATTCTCCCTGCATACCCTCTGTAATCTCTGTGCTCTTCACTTTGAGGTCTAAGAACAGTCTGCACCGGAAAACGCGCATCTACCTTATTGATATCACTACTAATGTGCATCGTCT
Organism: Galbibacter pacificus; assembly: GCF_029603165.1. Classification (GTDB taxonomy): domain Bacteria; phylum Bacteroidota; class Bacteroidia; order Flavobacteriales; family Flavobacteriaceae; genus Galbibacter; species Galbibacter pacificus. Next base: position 667,408 of record NZ_JAQSVC010000001.1, on the reverse strand, counting down.
CTAAGGTGTGCAATAACGGCGCCCCTTGATACCATTCCATGTTTTCGGAACGCTTTACTACATTATCCCCTAAAAGCGCACTAATTGGAATAAAACGAACGTCTCTTACCAATAATTTTGATGAGAATTCCTCAAATTGAGCAATAATCTTATCATAGGCTTCTTCCTTGAATTCCACCAAATCCATTTTATTGATGCATACAATAATATGGGGTATTTGAAGCAATGAAGCAATAAAGGCATGTCGCTTGGTCTGTTCAATAACCCCATGGCGTGCATCTACCAATATAATGGCCGCATTGGCGGTGGAGGCCCCCGTAATCATGTTTCGGGTGTATTGAATATGCCCCGGTGTATCGGCTATAATAAATTTCCGTTTCGGAGTGGTAAAATAACGATAGGCCACATCAATGGTAATTCCTTGCTCCCTTTCATCTCGAAGGCCGTCGGTAAAGAGCGCTAGGTCCACGCCTTCATGCCCTTTCTTTTTACTGGTGTTTTCAATAGCCTCCAACTGATCCTCAAAAATAGATTTGGAATCGTATAACAGCCTTCCTATCAAGGTGCTTTTCCCATCATCTACACTTCCGGCAGTGGTAAATCTTAATAATTGATTGTTATCTATCTGCATTTTTTCTCTTTAAATCTAATCTTAAAAATATCCCTGTCTTTTTCTATCCTCCATGGCTGTTTCAGAACGCTTATCATCCGAACGGTTTCCACGTTCGGTTTGCCGCATTGCCGAAACCTCCTGTGCTATTTTGGAAACGGTATCAGCTTCGCTTTCAATCCCTCCGGTAATGGTTATATCCCCAAGTGTCCTAAAACGGATCTTTTTGGTTACTACTTCCTCGTCTTCTTCCAATTGTAAAAATTCTGAATATGGAATCCATGAATTGCTTCTCCAAACTACTTTACGCTCATGCGCAAAGTATAACGAAGGAATCTGTATGTTTTCACGATTTATATAGTTCCAAACATCCATTTCAGTCCAATTGCTTATCGGAAAAGCCCTAAAATGCTCCCCTTCAAAATGTTTCCCATTAAAAAGGTTCCAAAGTTCAGGACGCTGATTTTTTGGATCCCATTGCCCAAAATCGTCCCTATGTGAAAAGAAACGCTCTTTTGCCCTTGCTTTTTCTTCATCACGTCGGCCTCCACCAATTGCACAATCAACTTTGTTGTCCTCAATGGCATCGAGCAATGTAGTAATCTGTAGTGCATTCCTGGTAGCGTTTTTACCTTTTTCCTCGGCAACGCGCCCTTGATCAATGGACTCCTGAACGGAACCTACAATTAAACGTACGCCCAAACTCTCTATTAAATCATCCCTAAATTTAATGGTTTCAGGAAAATTATGACCGGTATCCACATGCATCAGTGCAAATGGGATTTTTGCCGGATAAAAGGCCTTTTTTGCCAAATGTGTTACTACAATGGAATCCTTCCCACCGGAAAATAAAATAACCGGATTGTCAAACTGTGCCCAAACTTCACGCAGTACATATATGGCTTCCGATTCTAACTCGTCTAAATAATTTAAATAATACTTACTCATTCTTAATTGAGTTCTAACTTATCCTTAATTTCTATATATATTTTTTCGACAGCTTCCTGTATACTGTCCTTTTCGGTAATTTCAACCGCTGGTTTCTCTGGTTTTTCATAAGGCGCGGAAACACCCGTTAAACTGTCCAATGTTCCGCTTTTTGCCTTTTCATACAAGCCTTTTTGGTCTCGCTTTTCACAAATATCAATGCTCGTATTCACAAAAACTTCGACAAATATATTAGGTTTTATCGTCTTTTCTACATATTCTCTATCTTTTTTGTAGGGTGATACAAAACTTGCCAAAACCACGGCCCCCGATTCGAGCAACAAACGGGCTGTCTCGGCTACTCTTCTAACATTCTCAGAACGATCTTTTTTACTGAAATTCAACCCTCTGCATAAACTACTCCTAATATTATCGCCATCCAATACCATTGTTTTTATTCCCCGGGAATGCAATTTTTGCTCCAGGGCATCGGCAATGGTAGATTTACCAGAACCAGACAATCCCGTAAACCAAACAAGCAAGGAATTGTGCCTGTTAAGTTTATTCCGGTCTTTTTGGGTAACCTTAAATTGATATGGAAATATATTTTTCTCCATTTATGTTGTACTATTGTTTCTTTTATCCAGTCCAAAATTTATTCTGTACCAGGTCCTTTCATGTAAATAATACAAGACCATCTTGGTAATCACTTCTGCAAAACCAATTTTGAGCCCGGTAAACGGGTCACCGGAGATAATCCATGCCAGCACCATAGTATCAATGGTTCCCAGAATCCTCCAGGTAACGGTCTTCAATAGATGGCGTTTTTTACTATCGGGGACATTGGCCTTAAACCATATACGCTCATGAAAATAATACAAAAACATTTTTGTCACTACTTCGGCCAGGCCTATTTTAAGCCCTGTAAATGGGTCTCCGGAAATAATCCAGGACAATGTAATTGTATCTATTGTCCCTACCAGGCGCCATGTTATAGCTTTGGCTATATGTCTCTTTCTGGTTTTATCTTGCATTTAATTTACAATAAATGACGGATTTATCAGCTCTTTTTTGTTATATCTTAACGGATCTTGGGTTTCTGCATTCAAAACCCGTAATCCAATGGCACTACAAAGGGCATGTCCAGCAGCCGTATCCCATTCCATGGTAGGGGAATACCTTGGGTAGATGGTTGCTTTTCCTTCTGCCAACAGGCAAAATTTCAGCGAACTCCCAACGGATACCATTTCTACCTTTTTCGATCCCTTTTTTATAGCTGATATGATTCTTTTTGTTGCTGAAGACATATGCGACTTACTTCCAACGATCTTTATTGTTGATGAATTTTTTTCGGGTCCCGATAATTCTTGACCACTAATGAAGAATTCTTCTGATGGATTATCAAGAATGGTTTTATATGCCTTCTCTTTTGGAACTACGCCATAATATAATGCTTTGGTCACCGGGACATATACGACCCCCAGTATTGGTTTTTGATTCTTTACCAAGGCTATGTTTACCGTAAATTCCCCATTTCTTTTTACAAACTCCTTGGTCCCATCCAGGGGGTCAACAATCCAGCATTGTTCCCAATGCTTCCTAACTCTATAATCAATTATACTGTTTTCTTCGCTTATAATGGGAATTCCCGTAGTCGACAAAATTTGGGTGATAATTTTATTGGCTCGTTTATCTGCTTTGGTAATTGGGGAATTATCTGCTTTAAGGGAAACATCAAAATCAGCACCATTATAGACCTCCATGATATTTATGCCTGCCCGGACCGCTGCTTTAATAGCAATTTGTATTAATTTATTCTCTATATTCACTTGTTATATGCAGCTTTTTTTATAGGAATATCAAAAATAGCATAATTAAAAAGCACGGCAAGTTATATTTTACTATATGTTTTAGGACATCTGTTATATGCTTTGGCCGAAGTGTTTAATTATTGATGGATTGAATCTTTAAAATATTATCGTATACCGGATATTGTTTTGTTTCCAAATGCTGCCTAGAACGGCACATCATCGTCCCCACCGGAAAAATCATCGTTCATGGAACTTCCAAAGGCCTCGTCGGCACTGGGAAGGTCTTTGGTGATAAATGGATTTTCTTCCCCTTTGTTCATTTTTGATTGGAATTCGAACGGGGAATCAAAATCATCGAGGTTGTCGAACTTACCGAGCTGCCCGATAAACTTGAGTCGGATGTTCTCCAAGCCCCCGTTACGGTGCTTTGCCACGATAAATTCCGCCTGTCCCTGTGTCGGGCTTCTTTCTTCATCGTCCCATTCCTCGATCTTGTAATATTCGGGCCGGTATATAAAAGATACAATATCGGCATCCTGTTCAATCGCTCCAGATTCACGAAGGTCGGACAAAAGCGGTCGCTTACTTCCGCCTCGGGTTTCCACGGCGCGCGACAACTGGGAAAGTGCAATAACGGGCACGTCCAGCTCTTTTGCCAAAGCCTTTAGGTTTCTGGAAATGGTAGAAATCTCCTGTTCACGGTTCCCTCCTTTTTGACTTCCCCCGGCGGTCATTAATTGCAGGTAATCAATTATAATCATTTTAATTCCGAACTGAGAGGCCAATCGGCGTGCTTTTGCCCGAAGGTCAAAAATAGAAAGCGATGGGGTATCATCAATAAAAAGTGGTGCTGTTTCAAGCGACTTCACCTTTACGTTGAGCTGTTCCCATTCGTGCTTTTCCAGTTTTCCGGTACGCAATTTTTCTGAAGACAGGCCGGTTTCAGAAGAAATTAAACGGGTAATCAACTGTACGGAAGACATTTCCAACGAAAAGAAAGCAACAGGGATATTGGAATTTACGGCAATATTTCTTGCCATGGAAAGGGTTAGGGCTGTTTTACCCATTCCCGGACGTGCCGCCACAATAATCAAATCACTGGGCTGCCAACCGGATGTTAGTTTATCCAATTTGTCAAATCCTGACGGGATTCCGCTGAGCCCTTCTTTATTGGAGATTTCTTCAATTTTCTTCTTTGCCTGGATTACCAAGCTCTGAGCAGTTTCAGAAGATTTTTTTATGTTTCCTTGCGTTACTTCGTATAATTTGGCCTCGGCATTGTCCAAAAGGTCGAAAACATCGGTTCCTTCATCATAGGCATCTTCAATGATTTCACTTGAAATCTTTATAAGGCTGCGCTGGATAAACTTTTGTAAGATAATTCGGGAATGAAATTCAATATGTGCCGAAGAGGATACTTTTTTGGTGAGCTGGATAAGGTAAAAATCGCCTCCCACGGACTCCAGTCTTTTATTTTTCTTCAATTGGGCCGAAACTGTTAATAAGTCTATCGGCTCGGAGGTTTCAAACAACTGCACCACGGCCTCGTAAATATATTTATGGCCGTCTTTATAGAACGCATCGGGATGCAAAATGTCAATTACTTCATCTACCCCTTTTTTATCAATCATCATGGCCCCCAACACAGCTTCCTCTAAATCAATGGCTTGCGGAGGTATTTTACCTTTCTCCAGCTGGATGACATTTGATTTATCAACTTTAACTCCATGTATTGGGTTCACTTTTTCCATGAATGCGAATGTATATAATTGTAACCTGAAAAGCGGTTAAAAAGTATCTTTGGTTTTTAACTGGTCATCAACAATTTAACTGTTGATAACTTTTAATTCCTGTTAATAAAGGTAAAAAAAACCGAAGCAAAAACTTCGGTCTTAACATTAAGGTAACAAACACGGGGTTTTAATCTTTAAAGACCCCCATGTTGGCATATTTATCCATACGTTCTTTTACCAACTGGGCTGGGGATAACTTTTTTAACTCTTCATAAACCGAAGCAATTTGAGTTTCAACCGTTTTAAAAGTTGTTTCCCTATCGGAATGGGCACCGCCCAATGGTTCTTTAATAATATCGTCCACCAAGTGCAGTTTTTTCATGTCGGTAGCGGTTAATTTTAAAGCATCGGCAGCTTGTTCTTTATATTCCCAGCTCCTCCAGAGTATGGACGAGCACGACTCCGGTGAAATTACAGAATACCAAGTATTCTCCAACATCAGTACGCGGTCTCCTACTCCTATCCCCAAGGCACCGCCGGAAGCTCCTTCGCCAATAATAAGTACAATAATAGGCACTTTAAGGCGTGTCATTTCCAGAATATTCCTTGCAATGGCTTCTCCCTGCCCCCTTTCTTCGGCTTCAATTCCGGGATAGGCACCGGGAGTATCAATTAACGATACCACGGGAATACCAAATTTTTCGGCCATTTTCATCAATCGTAATGCCTTTCGGTATCCTTCGGGGTTGGCCATTCCAAAGTTCCTGTACTGCCTTGTTTTGGTATTGTACCCTTTTTGCTGGCCGATGAACATATAGGTCTGATCGCCTATTTTGCCCAATCCGCCAATCATGGCCTTGTCGTCTTTTACGTTCCTGTCGCCGTGGAGCTCCAAAAACGTATTGCCACAAATAGCTTTGATATAATCAAGGGTATATGGCCTTGAAGGATGCCTTGACAATTGAACCCGCTGCCATGCAGTCAGGTTTTTATAGATGTCTCTTTTGGTCTTTTCTAATTTTTTATCCAATTGCTTGCAGGTATCGGAAACGTCGATATCGCTTTCCGATCCAAGAACTTTACACTTATCAAGCTGTTCTTCAAGCTCTTTAATTGGTAACTCAAAATCTAAATACTCCATGAGTTTTGTTTTGAAAATTTATTAGCGTACAAATATAAAACTTTATACTATTTAGCCTGCCCGATAGGCCGTTTTCTTTTTAACGAATTTTTTAAAATCCCGTTTACCACCACTGTCATAATTATTATTACGGCCCCGATATAAAAACCGTGGCTCATTTTTTCTGATGCCCCCAAAATTACAAAAGCCAGTACAATTCCGTACACAGGCTCCATGTTTATTGTTAACATAACGGTATATGGACTTATAAGCTTCATCACTTTTACCGAACCTATAAATGCATAGGCGGTACAGATGCTTGCCAAAAGTAACAAATACATCCAATCGGAAGCAGAAAGCTTGAAAAATTCAGCAGAAAAACTTCCGGAGAACAATAAATACAAAGTAATAAACCCTACACCACTGCCGAGCTCATAAAATGAAATAACCGATGGACGGTACTGTTTTGCCAGTTTTCCGTTGATTAATGAAAATGTAGCAGACAATAATGCCGAAATAAGCGCCAAGCCTATCCCGAGCGTGTATTGGGTTTCTACATTGAAAATAATAAACAAACCGGCAATGACCACAAGTCCGAACACAATTTCGTACCAAATCATTTTCCGCTTGTAAAAAATAGGCTCCAGAACGGCCGTAAAAAAAGCGCCCGTTGAAATGGTGGCCAAGGTTACGGATACATTGGAGACTTTTATTGCCTTAAAAAAGGTAATCCAGTGCAGGGCAATGACCAAACCTGCAATAAGCATGGTAATAAGTGCTTTTTTGGGTACTTTTAAGGTGAACTTGTTAAGAGCCACGTACAGCCATACAAAAAAGGAGGCCAACAGCATCCTGAACCAAACCAACGGAATAGCGTCTATGGTTATGAGCGCGCCTAGCACTGCGGTAAACCCCCAAATAAACACTATAAAATGTAAATGGAGATAGTTTTTTAATTTATCGTTTAGCATTGTTTAAGAGATAGATGGCCAGGACACCAAATAAAATATTAGGAATGGCAACGGCCAATAAAGGCGAAAAGTCCGATTGCTCGGCCATGGTGCCGAAAACCTTATCAAAAAAGATAAAAATAAAGGCCAGGGAAATCCCCACTGCCAAATTGACCCCCATACCGCCCCTTCGCTTCATGGAAGATACAGAAACGGCAATAATGGTTAATATAAATGCCGAAATAGGCAAGCTCCAGCGTTTGTATTTAACCACCAAATAGGTGTTGATGTTTGGCGCTCCCTTTTTGCGCTGCTCGTCAATAAACCTGTTCAGTTCGAATAAATTTTTGGTTTCGGCAACATAGGAAACCGGGGTAAGGTCGTCCAGATCGAAATCGAAAACCGTGTCCAGCCTGTTCTGCTTTTCAAGAATGTCATCGTTTTCGCCAACCCCCCGCTTTATATAACCGCTTAAACGATAAATGCTGTCTTTGTCTATCCAGCGGATATTACTCGCCTTGATTTTATATTTTAAGGTATTTCCATCGAAATGCTCCAAAGTGAAGTTGTACCCGATCTTTGTGCTTGGTGTAAAACTGCTCACATATATATATTCATCGTCGTTTATCTGGTTAAAGAGATTGGTGGTCTCGCGGCCCTTATCCCTTCCTCCTTTTAAATATTTTATCCTAAAGTCGTTATAACCTTCACTGGCTTCGGGCACTATAAACATGCCCATGATAAAGGAAAAGATAGCGATAATGGTTGCCCCTATAAAATAAGGCCGTAAAAACCTCCAAAAAGATATGCCCGAGCTTAAAATGGCTATAACTTCTGTATTATTGGCCAGTTTGGAAGTAAACCAAATAATGGACAAGAAAAGAAATATAGGAAACAAAAAGCTGGCAAAATAAAAGGTAAAATCGATATAATAAGAGAGAATGGCAGCCGTTGGTGCCTCGTTATCTATCATTTTATCTACCTTTTCGGATACATCGACCATGATGCCTATCGGGATAAACAGCATAATCATCGTAAAAAAGGTAAGCAAGTACCTCTTTAATATATACCAATCTATTATTTTCACCTATTTTTTTATTTCTGTTTTTATTACATCCCGTTCACGAACAACTTTATGCTCAGTAATTACGCTTACAGCCGTTTGTCCATTTGCTTTACCATGCCATCTTTCCACTGGGAAAAATCTCCCGCTAATATATGTTTTCTAGCCTCACGAACCAACCATAAATAAAATCCTAGATTATGAATGGTGGCAATTTGCTTGCCTAGATATTCATTGGCGGCAAACAAGTGCCTTAGATATGCCTTTGTATAATAGGTATCTACATAGGTGATGCCCATATCATCAATAGGAGAAAAATCGTCTTCCCATTTTTTATTTTTTATGTTGATGGTACCATGTGCCGTAAAGAGCATTCCGTTCCTCGCATTTCTTGTTGGCATAACGCAATCGAACATGTCAATCCCCAGGGCAATATTTTCCAAAATATTGATAGGTGTCCCTACCCCCATTAAATAGCGCGGCTTGTCTTCTGGCAAGATATTACAAACTACTTCGGTCATGGCATACATTTCTTCGGCAGGCTCCCCGACCGACAGGCCACCGATGGCATTTCCCTCGGCCCCGGCATTGGCAATATATTCTGCCGACTGCATCCTTAGGTCTTTATAAGTAGACCCTTGAACAATGGGGAAAAGCGTTTGCTCGTACCCGTATTTAGCGGGGGTTTCCTTAAAACGGTTTATACACCTGTCCAGCCAACGGTGTGTCATGTGCATGGAACGCTTGGCATAATTGTAATCGCATGGATATGGGGTGCACTCGTCAAAGGCCATGATAATATCGGCCCCGATGGTGCGCTGAATGTCCATAACGTTTTCTGGGGTAAAAACATGATAAGACCCATCAATATGACTCTTAAACTTTACGCCTTCCTCCTTGATTTTCCTGTTTGAAGACAAGGAATATACTTGGTACCCTCCACTGTCGGTCAAAATATTCCTGCCCCAGTTCATGAACTTGTGCAATCCGCCTGCCGCTTCAAGAATGGGGGTTTTGGGGCGTAGGTATAAATGATAGGTATTCCCCAGGATAATATCCGGGTTGATATCTTCTTTTAACTCCCTTTGATGCACTCCTTTTACCGAGGCCACCGTTCCAACGGGCATAAAAATAGGTGTTTCAATGGTACCGTGCCCAGTTGTTATTTCCCCAGCCCTTGCCTTGCTACCGGCATCGGTTGTATGTAATTTAAAATCCATTTAATCAATTAGGTGCTGGTTGTTGGCCAAGCTTGGAAATGCTTCAGTTAAAAGTTATAAAACCTCTCCCTACGGCCAATTACCATACAATTACTATGCTTACTTATCAATTTAAATCTGCAAAGATAATCAACAAAACAGCTTCAACTTCATAAATAACACTTAAAACCTTTACATTTAAAACAAATATGGCGAATATGTGTACAAAATTACTTTGCTGTGGATTTATAAAGGTTTATTTTTGTTATGATAATTAAATTTAACAATCACAAATGCCAGACACACAACAATTAAACAATTTGACTACCCAAGTAAGAAGGGATATTGTAAGGATGGTACACAACGTAAACTCCGGACATCCCGGCGGTTCTTTAGGTTGTACCGAATTTTTTGTAGCACTTTATAACGAAATCATGGATATTAAAACAGACTTCAATATGGATGGTATTGGAGAAGACCTGTTTTTCTTATCCAACGGACATATATCGCCGGTATTTTACAGCGTACTTGCCAGACGCGGTTATTTCCCGGTAAAAGAACTAAATACATTCCGTCTAATCGATTCACGCCTGCAAGGGCACCCTACAACGCACGAGGGCCTTCCAGGTATACGTGTGGCATCGGGGTCTTTAGGGCAGGGAATGTCTGTTGCCATTGGGGCGGCATTGGCAAAAAAACTGAACAAGGACAACCATACCATATTTAGCCTGCACGGCGACGGTGAATTACAGGAAGGACAAAACTGGGAAGCCATTATGTATGCCGCCGGGAATAAAGTAGACAACCTTATTTCTACCATAGACCTTAACGGCCAACAAATAGACGGTGCCACCAAAGATGTACTTCCAATGGGGGATCTGAAAGCTAAATTTGAAGCTTTTGGTTGGGACGTCATGGAAATTGAAAAAGGAAACGACCTTGAAGCCGTAATTGCCGGACTAAAAGAAGCCAAAAGCAGAACCGGAAAAGGGAAACCGGTATGTATTTTACTGCACACCATTATGGGACATGGTGTAGATTTTATGATGGGTACGCACGCATGGCACGGGAAAGCCCCTAACGACGAACAATTAGAGAAAGCATTGGCACAAAATCCTGAAACGTTAGGAGATTACTAAACCATTGTTTGAAAACTGATTGTTAAACACAGAAATTAGAAAAATGAAAAAATACACATATACAGAAAAAATAGATACCCGAAGCGGTTTTGGAGCAGGATTAACAGAACTGGGACGTACCAACCCGAACGTAGTGGCACTTTGTGCAGATTTGGTAGGTTCGCTTAAAATGGCAGATTTTATCAAGGAAAACCCCGAACGTTTCTTCCAGGTAGGAATTGCAGAGGCCAATATGATGGGAATTGCCGCAGGTTTGACCATTGGTGGCAAAATACCTTTTACCGGTACTTTCGCCAATTTCTCGACCGGGCGCGTTTATGACCAGATACGGCAGTCTATTGCTTATTCTGATAAAAACGTAAAAATATGCGCTTCCCACGCAGGGCTTACCCTTGGTGAAGACGGGGCCACCCACCAGATTTTGGAAGATATCGGACTTATGAAGATGCTTCCTGGAATGACCGTTATCAATCCTTGCGATTTTAACCAGACAAAAGCCGCGACCATAGCCATTGCCGAACACCACGGGCCCGTTTACTTACGTTTTGGAAGGCCGGCCGTACCAAACTTTACACCCGCTGACCAAAAATTTGAAATCGGAAAGGCCGTTAAAATTAACGACGGTACCGATGTAACCATTATTGCGACCGGACATTTGGTATGGGAAGCCATCTTGGCCGGTGAAGAATTGGCCAAACAAGGTATTTCTGCCGATATTCTTGACATACATACCATAAAACCTTTGGATGAAGATGCTATTTTAGCCTCTGTTGCCAAAACAGGTTGCGTGGTTACTGCTGAAGAACATAACTATCTTGGCGGCCTTGGGGAAAGCGTTGCCAGAACACTTGCCGTTAACAATCCTACACCACAGGAATTTGTTGCAACACAAGATACTTTTGGAGAAAGTGGAACCCCCGCTCAATTGATGGATAAATACGGATTAAATAGTGAAGCAATTGTTAAAGCTGTTACAAAAGTGTTAAAAAGGAAATAAACTGGTCAACTTTTAGTTTATACTCCTGATTAACATCTTAAAAAATAACAACAATTATGAAAAAAACATTTTTAATAATCTGTTTATTAGCAGGTTTCACAAGTTTTGCACAATCTGGGTCCGGTTTTGGACTTAAAGGAGGTTTGAACTTTAACTCCAACGGAGATGCTTCCATAGGCAGTGACATAGGAAATATAGGGTCTGACTCTCAAGTTGGTTTTCACTTGGGTGCCTTCGGGAAATTAGATATGGGAACACTTTATTTGCGACCCGAGTTGGTATATACCAAGACCAACTCTAAATATGAAGAAGGCGGATATGACAGTAAATTCAAAATGAGCAAACTGGATATGCCTCTTTTGGTCGGGTTGAATATAGTAGGACCTTTACATGTGTTCGCAGGGCCTTCTTTACAATATATCCTTGATACCGATTTGGAAGATGTAGAACTCGAAGATGTTGAAAACGACTTTACCGTTGGTGTCAACCTGGGAGTTGGCGTAAACCTTGGTGAAAAGTTGGGTGTTGGCCTACGTTACGAAAGAGGTTTTAGCGATAACGAAGCCGATTTTGCAGATATTCCGGAAGGAAGAATAGATACCAGGCCATCTCAACTTATTTTAAGTTTATCAGTTAAGCTTTAAAAAAAGGTTTTTAATATTTTTTCAAAAAGGTTGCTTTATGAAGCAGCCTTTTTTGTTTTCTATTAAGATATGCCCGGGAGTTGGATAAGGTTACAATTCGCCAGACCAAAAAGTCCTTCCTAACCTGCTCAGCATAAAACCAATATGACTAGACCTACAACAGCTTTAAAAGCTATTAACTTATCTAAACAATCATCCGCAGCAACTGGTTTACTGAAAAATCTAAAAATAAAAATGTAATCTCGCACTAACACGGGTTATATTTATTGATATAATAAAACTTATAATTTACAAGCCATTCCAAAAAATGGAGTTAATAAGTCCCTTTTTATAATATATTTTCCCCTTTAAAACACTTTGTTGTTGAATACTATAATACAATTCAGGATCTGATAAAGATGTTATATATATAACCCCCCTTACTACTATTCATCTTTATTTCTACAAAATGAAATGCCTCGAAAGGAAGTAGCCTAAATGTGCTATTCCTCCTAAATGAGGGTGCTGCATATAGGGTAACTTTTTCAACATCCGATTTCTCATATTTTTTATCCACTTTTGCAGTTTTCACAACTATATTCTCATCTGAGAAAAAAACTTTTTGTCCTTTGGTATGAAAGTAATAATCCCAGAATAAAAATATAACAACAATTAAGGGAATTAAATAAAATAAAGTAAAAGCATTAATTGTATATGCTACTTTATAATCCTCATAATACAAAACAATCACAGCATACACAATAGTGATGAAAATTATATAATCTAAATTTTTAAGAACCGCTTTCTTATTAATTTTATAAACCATTTTTTCTTTTTTAACGTCCCCCAAACCCTCTTCTTATATTTATTGTTAATAAAGAAAGCCAAACATCCATAACGGAATCTTGTTCTGGGAACCATACAAAATATCGTCGGCTACTATGTATGCGTTCTCCACCAATCGGATTTGTTTTTGGTTCTTTCCCTTGCCCCCTATTTCAAAAGTAAATCTGTCATCCACCATAAAATCTCCCTGTTCTGTATATCCAAGTGTATGCCTGTAGGCCAATTGGTTAGAAAAAAAGGTTTCCCGTAGATTCCCTTTATTGGCATTTTCCCGTGCCAGCAAATAGATTAGGTTGGTATTGTCCAAGTATATTTTGGAAGGTTTCTGTAGCTTACTGATGCCTTGGGTATTTTTAAACAGGTTTTGTGTCAATCCAATTTCATCTAGATAATGCAGATATGACAATAAAGTGGCCCGGTTGATACCGATTTTATCGCTCAATTTGCTGACATTGGGAACAAAGGGAACCGATTCGGCTATGATCACCAATAGCTGTTTTATCTTGGCCACATAGGCCAGTTCTACATGCCGTAATAACGGTAATTCAATTTCCAGAATCATATTGACCACTTCTCCCAGGCGCATTTCATATAGATCGGACTGTTCCAAATAGAAAGGATAATAGCCATGTTTAAGGTATGGCTCAAAATACTGGAACGGCTTTATCATTTCATTGATCCTTTGCGCTTCTTCTAAATGGTTTTCCATGATTTGATTCAGATATAACTTATCAAAGACCGCTCCTGTCTCCACCCCTATATACTCCCGAAAGGAAAACCCCTGCATGGTGTACACCACAGTCCTTCGACTTAGGTCGGCACGGGCATTCAGTATTTCCATAAGCAATGACCCCGTAAAAACAATTTTCAATTCCGGATAACTATCATAGATATTTTTCAATTCTTGTGCCCATCCGGGATATTTGTGGACTTCATCCAAAAAGAGGTATTTCCCTCCTTGGCGTTCAAAATCACGTACCAAGGAAATCAGAGAATGGTTGTTAAACCAGATATCATCCAAGCTTACGTATAAGGTACGGTTCAGTTCTCCGCCAAGATGTAATTTGATATATTGCAGTAAAAGGGTGGTCTTTCCAATACCTCGTGCTCCTTTGATTCCTATAAGCCTTGCCTTCCAATTGATCTCTTCCATCACCGATCTGACAAAATTAAGGGAAGTGTGTTTTAATTTTTGCTTAAACTGTTCAAATAAAAAATCTATTTTGTTAGTTTTGATATACAAAAATAGCAATTATTTGTTTGTTCTAATAAGCAAAGATAAAATATAAAAGAATTTATTTTTCGCCACCTATTGATATGACCCACTTGTGATAGCTCCTTGCCGGACACCACCCCCAAAATTCCCACCACCGAGAACACTGCCAATACCTCCTGACACAGAACCACTTGCTACAACACCTATAGCAATTTATCTGATCATCTTCCCTTTATAATCTCCCTTAGGTTTTTTATTTTTATAATCTTTAATAAATAATCTTCTATACTCATTCGAGTATAATAAGGATTCATTACGTACACTTCATTAACACTAGTCAATTCAAATAAAGAGTATATCGGATCCAATCCAATAATCCCAAAATAACAATCATTTTCAACTGGATTAACCAACCTTAAATTACCTCCATCTTTAATTAAAAGTGATTCAAAAACCCTTTCTTCTATTTCTTCTTCATCTACATCATCATTAATAATAGGGTTGAAGTAAGTAAGTAATTCTCTATCCTTATAAACTAATATATAATTTAAAGAATCAGAAGATTTAAAATCAATATAACTCCTCATCTCCTGTCTCTTGATTTTTGATTCATTTAACCCTTTTTTCAATTTAAAAAGAGGAAGACTAATGCAGTGTAATTCATCCAATTTAAAATTTTTACATAATACTCTACTCAAGTCTTCTACTCTCAATTTACTCTTGTTCTTTGTGACATAATCACATTGTATATCGTACCATTTTTTAAATATCTCATATGATATTTTATTCCTTTCGTCCATTTGATTAAAAATAGATTCTTGAGCAAAACTTATATTAAAAATAAACAAACATGATAATATCAATATATTTCTCTTTATTTCCATAAACTAAAAATTTGATGTATTGAAGATAATTCACGTCTAGACATCCAATTATAACTCCCTGTCGCTGGATTCATTATTTGAACTCCATATCTTGAAAAATCAGATAGATATCTAACTCTAGAGATCAGACTCGCATGTCCAATACCTCCCCCTCCTAATGGTTTCCATGCGATTTGAACCATTCTATTCATTTTCATTTCATTTAACATCCACGGCAATGAATTTTTAGCTGAAAAGGTATGAACTAAATCATTATTATAAGCATTTACACCGTATCCTGATACTTTGTATAATCCTTGGGTATTAGCATTCGTGACTCTACCTGCATTAGCCAATTTAGACCAACTATTATTATTAGATTGTTGTCCAAGAACATTAAAATATCTATCTGCTGAAAGCTTTGTTGCATAAGTACAATCGTATAAACCACTTTGCTGCACTCGAGGTATAGACATACTGTAATCAGTATCCCACTTAGTAGAAAAATTTTGTTTCCCAAGAGTTAGATAAGCATCCGTTTCACCATAACCTACAGTAAATTCGTTCCATTCTTTACCTGACCAAAAAGTTCTATTATTGTTTACGGCTCTTATTCCACTACTAATACCATTAATAGCACCGCCCATTGCACCACCAATAAGCCCGGCTTTAAGCCCTGAACCCAGACCACTTCCAAAATTTGCCCCATTAAGCCACGCATTACCAGCACCGCCTACAAAACCACCGGCAAAGCCTCCGGCAAAACCACTGGCTGCGCCGCCCCAAAAGCCCATAGATGATGATACGGCAGCACTGCTAAAAAATCCTCCACCTGCAACTACACTCCCTACGCCGGCACCAATCATTCCTGCTGCGGCTCCAATCAATGCACCCCCAAGAATCGAACCAAAATTTGCTCCGGGCTTGAGAGCCTGTGTTATTGCCCCTATTGCAGCACCAATGGCTACTGCTAAGAAAAAGAACTCTCCACTAGGGTCGTTATAAAGTAACGGATTATTCAGCACATAACCATATCTGTTAAAGTTTTGGGTATTATATGGATTTTGTATAAAGTTGTCGGGAGAGAGGAACCTACCTAAATTGGCATCGTACATACGGCCATTCATGTGGATAAGTCCTATCTCAAAAAAATGTTCGTGCCCTGTATAACCCCTACCTAATAAGCTTTCGTGGTTAAAGGCAGTGGCACCACTACTACTCCAAAACTTATCTACCGTTCCCCATGCACCAAATTGGCGTTGTTCTTTAATGGCTCCAGAGGCATCTGTTATTGCCATTATACTGCCCAAATAATCTCGATGAAGGTAGTGAAATTCATCTACAGCTCCACTCCCTGTCTTTTTGATATGTGCAATAGGCGCCGAATAGGCATCGCCTGCTATATAGGTTATTATTTTGGTACTGCTGGTTTGAGTATCTTCCACAATTTCTGCCGGAATTATGGAAGAATAATGTTTGTGGTACCGTCTTTCTTCTTTGTTCGTTTGTGTGCCCCCATAATAGGCATGGCTCCGGTTGAGCATCGGGCTGTACTCAAAATTTGCCCTGCCATGGCCCTCTTCTATAATCTCCACCGGTTTTTTAAATGCATTGTACGAAATCTGTTGCGTAGGGTGCTGTTCATAATACGTACTGCCTTTGGTGTTGGGCGTAATCTCCTTTAAGCGATACATATTGTTGCTCTCGTACGCATAATCCCCTATATCCGTATTTTTGGTTATCCGCCCCCTATCGTCAAAGGTCATGGTTTTGGATACGCTACCGTTTATGGTCTTTAAACGGTCCAGATTGTCATACGCAAAGCTCTCGTTCCAACCAAATTTATTGTTCTTTCTATTATTCAGTGTTCCCCGCTGTACGTTAAAGCTATAATCCAAATTTAAAGCTGTAATGGTATTGGTGCTATTTTTCTTTTGGTCTACCACTTTATCTACATATCCATAGGCATCGTAGGTAGTGGTTTGGGTCATTCCGTTACCCAAAGTAATATCCAAAGCCTGTCCGCGGGCGTTGAGTTCATTGATCTTCCATAAAACCGCAGCTGTGGCATTATTCCTGATCTCTTCCAAAAGGCCCGAGGATGGATCGTAAACATTTTTAGTGACAATGGTACTCGATGTTCCGTCGCCCAAGTTTTTGGATATATACGTTTCTGTGTTTATCCTTCCATAGCCATCGTAACTCATCCGCTTCTCAAAAGAAGCTTTGCTGTTTACTTCTTTAACCGTGTATGGCCTTTTGTACGAATCGTACGTATAGGTATAATTATAGGTCTCTGTATCCGTATTGTTGACCCCAGTTATGGAACTGATTAATTTAGTCGTCCCATTATACTGATAGGTAAGTGACATATTGGTATGATCGCCAGTTAATTTTTTGGTGAGCATTTTACCAACTGTGCTATACGTATATTCAGTAGAACCTTTTGGCGTTGTCTCTTTTAACAGTTGCCCTAAAATATCATATTCGTAGGTATAGGTGCCCGCTGCCGGATCGGTGAGTTTGGTTTTTCTTCCCCAACCATCTATTTGTACCGTTACCTCGTGACCTCCATAATTGGCTGTCTTCATAACTCCATTAGGATAATACGTATAGTTGACCGCTCCTCCCGGGTCGGTTACTTTTACTTTATTCCCTAGCGCATCCACCGTTGTTGTAACCATTTTAGTGCCATCGTTTACAGTGGAAGACAGGCCGCTATAGGTTATACCTATATCTTTCCCGTTAAATAAGATTTGGTCAATAATTCGTCCGTACTCATCAAATTTTGTTTCGTTCCATTGACTGGAGCCACCGGTATAAGGCTCGCTAACCCTTACCTTTCTCCCCAATATATCATATTCATAAGCTTTGTATATCCATTGCCCATTCAAGCTCAAGGTACCGGAACGTGTTTTCCATCCAAAGACATTGTACACCGCCTCTTCTTTGGCGCCTTCGGGATAACTGGTAGTAACTTTCATCCCTCCTCCTGTTTGCGGTGCATAAACATGCGTAGTGGTCTTGTTCAAATAATTCTTTTCCGTTACCAATCGATCCCATGCATCATAGGTAAAAGTCGTTGTAAGTCCATAGGGATTGGATGTGGTTGCCGGATTACCGGTAACAACATCATAGGTATAAGTGGTTGAAAGCCCTTCAACATCTGTCGATTTCGTTAAAAAACGTTTATCATAGGTTGAGGCATATTCAAATTTTTCAGTCCTTATGACCCCTCCCCCGCTCAGTTGCTTGGAGAGTACGTTTCCGTTTTCATCATAGGCAAATGTTTCCGTTAACCAATCCGTACCGCTTCCACGTTTCTTTAGGGTTTTAACCAAATTACCTTCGTAAGTATAAGCTTCTTCCGAGGTCATGGAATTCCCTTCCAGAACCGTTCGCTCGGTTTTATTGGTAATTCGCCCAATATGAAATGAAGTGCTGCTTGCAGACGGGTTATTACTATATTGATAGGTAATTGTCTTGCTTCCCCCCGGGAAGGTCGTATAAGCCTTTGTAACGTTCTTATAATCATCATAGGTATATGTCTCTGTGGTTGTAACGCCCGTCAACACATTCTCACTCGTTGTTTTCTTTAATGTTAAATCGGAAACGCCCGCATACCCACTGGCCCCCGGTTGGTCCTCGGGAGGCACAACCCTGGCGATATAGGAGCCATTGCTCCCATTGGCATAAAAACCGGGCAAAAGTGTGATGGAATTTGAGGCCTCATCTGTTTTTTGGCCCGAAATGGGGAAATCTATTTGTATGTCAGAATCATATTGAGGTCTTGACGGAGAACTTGGGTTTGCTATGAGCTTGTAATCATAGTCGTAAGTGGTATGACTTAAATTATCTCTGGGATAGGATGAAGTTGACACCCATTCTTCCGTAACGGCACCCCGTAACATCGGATCGTGATCTGAGATATTCCATATAGTTTCGACATCGGTCCCTTGCCAATTACTACGCATGACCCTGGTAAAACCTAAAAAGCCCAAACCTGTAGCATGCGACACGGCTCCTTTATAATAGAACTGTTTTTTTCGGGTCATTCCAGCTCCCGTTTGCTCCAATTCACTTACTACATTAAACGAAGGGGCCACATCGACATTTACATATGGATAGGTTTGTGTAGTCCCGGCGCTGTATACCTGTGAATAATATCCACCATCTCCTGTATAATAAATATCTACTTTACCATATGCTATGTCTGTGGAAATGCCATTGTTAGTGACCGACTTCAGTAAAACCTCCTTTCGGTGGTCTTTGGTAAACTCAAATGAAGTCACTGAATTATCACTCATGGTAGCAAAATCCAAATTTCCATTGGGCCTGTTTGAGCTTAAAAATATAGGAACGGGAAAATGCTCTAGTTCACCCGTATAATATCCCGTGGCTGCATATGAAAAATAAGGTTTGGCATCCGATGTGGATGATACCGTATTTTGATATAATTTAATGGTCTGAGAACCATTAACTCCATTCTCATATGTTATATTCTGAAAATCTATAATATCAGTTCTATTATCCCCGTTGATATCCACCGGTATCAAATCATATCCTTTAACAGTTGAAGGGTAATTATCGGTATTGTACTTTTTATATTTAAATGGATAAGGAGTGTTACCAAACACTTGAAAACCATTACCTTTGGACATAAAAAGCGTAAATACACTGGAATCATCTGCCACAGGAATCAAGAAATCGGCTTTTCCATCTCCGTTGTAATCCCCCGGCAATATTCTAAAATCCATTTTTATCCTGGTATCACTCAATGACCATAAAAGTTCTAGAGAGGTATTATCTTCATTCAAACCATATACATATGCTTTTCCTTCTCGGAACTGAATAATATCCGTTTTTCCATCTCCGTTTACATCTAATGCATGAATCTGATCGGAATCTTTCAAATAATAATTTAAATTTCCCAATCGTGTGGTCGTATCGTTTATATCAGTATTTCTGTCCAGTGAAATCAGCCTTACTTGGGAGCTGTTTACCGTATATGATTGACAATCACAAATGGGTTTCGCATGACCTGACTGATCGGGGTCCCTATAACAATTAAATTCGTTATATGTTCTGGAAATACTTAATATATCTGTAAGTCCATCACCATCAAAATCACCTGCCATATACTTTTGAGGCATGCGATGAGTGCTTATACCGTGATCAGGATCAACTTCCGGTGCACATTCATCAACGGTCCGATAGGTTGGAGCGTCCCATGTTTTTTCATACTTCAATGCAACCGGTTGTGCAGCACCGCCATATCCAATAACTTTGAATTTTGTGCGGTTGTTGGAAATATTTTGAATCACTACCACAGCCTGATTTGGCATGAGTTTATTTTGGTAATTTAAAAACGTAACCGGAAAAATATCCTCAAACTTTCCTCCGGTAGATACTTCATGCCCAAAATTTGTATAAGTACTGTTTTGGATATCCTCAAATAACCAAAACTTTTTCTTTGCTTCTGTTCCGGTGGTTGGGTAAATGGCAAAGTCCATTTTGCCATTCCCCGTGAAATCCATCGAAACATACTGTGAATTTCTTTGTTCTATATTAATCACGGAAAGATCTTCGGGTTGCCTGTTCGTAGGAACGATACTATTTGCCGTACTCCCATAACTAAAGGTAATGGGGTTTCTTGACAGGCTATTATCGCCCGTCTTCTCTTGAACCTTGATTAACCGATCATACCCCAGGCTTGTATGATCATGTGTCAATACATAATTTCTATAACCAACACTTCCTTTGCCTTTTACTTGTATTTGAGTTAGTAATTGAGACCTTATAAAACTGATGCCGTTTATATAAGATTGCTCTTTACGCTCTCTATCCTCATATTTAAATTCAATGGTATTTATAGGTGCATTATCTGCTCTGGCTCCATAACTGATCTTATCTATTTTTATTCCGTTATTGTCTGAAGAATATATGTAATTAATACGTACTCCTTGTGGGTTTTCCCAATAAGATATAGCATAGTCAACCCTACTTCTAGAATCATTGGTCAATCCATAATGTGCAAAAGACCCATCCGGATATCGGACCGTAAAGTATTTAGGCCCATTTACCCCACTTATGGGGTGCGTACCATAAGAGGTGATCTTGACATTTGAATAATTTTCTGTTTGATATACAGCTCCACTCCCTCCATAGGACCCACTTTTTAATATCAAACGTTGTCCATCGAACGAAAAGCGGTCATTAGCATCAAAATCTACCCCATCTATTTTGTTATCATGGTATTGTGTTGAAGGAATCCTTGTAATCATTGAAATACCCGAAATATTCCACCCCCAACCGGCCAGTCCATTCCCTCCCTGACTATTATACGTTAGGGAAATTTCAGGTTGAACACCATTAAGACCGGGTGGCACATCAATTGGGATATTGTAATTTGCGCCTCCTGTCAAGGACACCGAAAGTGCTCCCATGGTACTTCCTGTTATGGTACCACCGGAGCCCCTAGACGCTATTATGGGTTGTTTCTTTATTTGGTTTTCGGCAACCTCCATCTCTTTGACTTCTTGGGTTACCTCTTTCGCTTTGATTGTTTTCACTTCTAATTCCTGCGAAAGAGCATTAGGAATCATAAGGCCAGCTATAAATATAACGAGTAGTAGTTTTTTCATGAAGTAATATTTAGGCTATTTTTTAATCACTTTAAAAGTTTCTTGATGGTTGTCTTGATACGTTACCAACAGCAAGTACAGTCCCGAAGGGTACCTCCCGAAATCCATGTTTAACTGCCCTGACTTGGAGTTGATCTCTTGCGTAAACAGGAGCCGCCCGTCTGTACCATATATGGCCACCTGCTTTACGGCATTCTCGCTTTCTACCCACATGACATTCAACAAATCGGTAACTGGGTTCGGGTAAGCGGTAATCATAGATCGATTATCGGTTTCTTCTATTTTTTCCTCTTCCTCAGGGGTTTCAGCCACTAGCTCTTTTTTAGGAGCAGTCGTTTTGGCACTGGAACAATTCACGCACACACGGTCCCTTAAAATCTGATTGCCCGCACTATCGTAGCTAAATTTAATTTTATATTCTTCAGATTGTGCTTGTATGGCATAAGATGTCAAGCATACAAAAATCATTACAAGTAATTTTATTTTCATGGCTGTTGATTTTCTTTTTCTATTAACTGATTGATTAACCGCTCCATAACTATCACTTTTTCCTGAAGCATTTTATACTTATTTTCCAATACCCCATATTCTTTTAATTTCTTTTCTTGGGTAATTGTATAAAGTGTAAGTTCCTCGATCTTCTGCAAGAGTTTAATTTGGAATTCCCCTATATTTACACCATTTTCCTTCATTTCTTCAGCAGATGCTACTTCTGGGAGGTGCTTGTTTTTCTTTACATAACTTTCTATAAAATCTAAACTTGGTAAATTGTAACCTTCATTGAATACAAAATCGGCCGTGGGCGTGGCGGTGACTTTTATTTCCTTGGCTTCGAATTTTCCATTCAGAAAAGCATTCCCCTTATGAGAAATTGTAAGTAAAGTACCCCTAGAATTTTTAAAATTATATCCTCTAACAGAAGAGCTGTTCTCAATATTAACCCCATCATCATTTACACCAACATTTAGCGTATAACCACTAGAGTTGGTGCCATATGCAAAATTTATACCTTGCCCCCCAACACTTATAGATAATGGAGAGCTAGGGCTGATTGTTCCTATTCCTAGTTTATCCTCCAATATTAATCTACCAGCATTGATTTTTTCAGATTTAATATCATATGAGTTAATATTTCCAACTTCAATATTAGTATATTGGTAACCTGGATCTATGTTCCAGAATATCAATGCCTTTTTATTTCCATCATAAAACAATCGGGCACCATAACCGTCATCATACGATGAGTTGAATGGCTTTATGGTAAAGTAGCTGTTGGTATGAGTTAAAATGCCAGAATAGGATTGCGCATTCGTATTCAAGCAACCTATTGCACTTACCAGTAAAAGAATTATTTTTTTAGTCATGTGCTTCTTGTAATTTTTCAATTGATTCCTGTTGATTTTTTATCACTTCGGTCAAATATTCAATGACATTTTCATAGTTATCCATTCTTTTCTCTTGATCGATTGCATAAAGGGTGAGTTCCTCGATCTTTTGTAACAATTTTGCGTCCATTTCTCCTAGATAAATTCCTTCTTTCGCTACCTCTTTTGCTGATGGGATGTCCTTTAAATGTCCTTTCTCTTGAATGTGTTTTTCCACTTCTTCAAGGGTAGGCAGATTGTAGTTTTCTTCAAAAACAAAATCGCTCCATCCGGTCTCTACTTTGATTTCCTTTGCCCTTATTTTTCCATTGACCGCTAATTTCCATGAGCCGGGATCTGCTGTGCCTATGCCAATATTGCCATTTACTATGTCGGCAAATAAAAAAGCTTGTTCTAATAATTCTTTGTTTGAGTATTCTAGATTATCCCCTCCATGATCTCTAATAAAATATGTTCCTTCATCTTGCCATAAAACCCCACCTATATCGTTATAATCTCCCGATGGACGAGACCATTTCTGCGTGTTCTGATTCCATTGTACAGGACCATAATTACCTGTGAGCCATTCATCCCGAAGCCAACCGTTATCTGAACTGGCCATGGTTACTCCAAAGGTTGATTTCCTTATCCTGATACCTTTTTTTACATCTAATATATATTCGGGAGAATTAGTCCCTATGCCGATAAACCCATTTTGATTGATTACCAATCTGCTTTCCCAAGAACCACCTGTATCTGACGAACTGCTTATTCCAAAAATGTTTTTACTTCCATTTGATTGCCCGAAATAAAATGTTTGCTGATTTGTTCCGGTATTATTATTTTCAATGAAATAACCATAATTCCCTCCGGTTGTTTCCAAGTTAAAACCAAAATCGTTTTCCCTATTTATATGGGAGTTGACTATAAAGGAAGTCCCGTTTTTGACTTCCCATTGCGCCTTCACATCAATAGACATAAAAGCTAAAATCAATACCATTGATAACATGTATTTCATAAACTAATTTTTAATTTTTCAGTTCATCTATTTTTTTCTCTAATTCAAGGATTTTACTGTTAAGCTTTATGTTTTCCTTATTTGTTTCAATTACATAAAGTGTAAGCTCTTCTATCTTCTGCAATAGTTTAGCATTCATCTCTCCTAAAAAGATTCCATTCTTTTCTACCTCCTTAGCTGATGGGATATCTTTTAAATGTCCCTTTTCATGAATGTATTTTTCTACTTCTTCCAATGTTGGCAGATCATAATCGTTTTCGAAGACGAAGTCGCTCCAACCGCCCACTTCTACTTTTACCTCCTGTGCTCCAATAGAACCGCCAACTGCAAGCTTATGACTTCCGGTGCTTGATGTATTGATCCCCACACTTCTATCATTATATATGCTCATGGCACTGCCTCCGTCAATCTGGAAACCGACCCTACTATCTGCATCTCCCCCAACAAAATTCATATAGGCATTGCCATCACCGCTTACAAAAAAACTTGTGACATAATTTGAGGAGGTCGTAGAGGAGGAAGTAATTACGCCCTTTACCTCCAATTTGCTCTTTGGAGTAGTTGTAGTCCCTAACCCCAACCTGCCCTGGGCATCCAAAGTCATTAAACGGTCCGAATAATTTGCCCATGAAAATAAAGGCCTGTTGACCACCTCTGCATTAATCTTCCTGGCATCAAAGGACATCACAGGTGCATTACCTGTATCGTTACTAGGGCCAATCTCTCCCAATAAGGTTATTGCCGCCCTGTTATCTGTTACATGTCTTGCCTTAAGTAGCGGGATAAATTGCCCGTCTTCGGTTGTAGTGTTGGCAATCATAAAATAGTCATCCAAAGCATCCGCAACCCGAAATCTTAAAAAGCTTTCGCTAACCTCGCTATTTATAATATCTATGTAAGTAGTTGGGTTGGCAATCCCTATCCCTAATTTTTTTAGGGCTACTAAATTTCCTGCCACTTGAAAATTGCCCTGATTATTTAATGCCGCTATTGGGGTCAAACCGGAAACTCCCCATGTCCACCCTCTTCCGAGGGATTCGTTCATATTCATCTTAATACTGTAACCGGTAACGGGCCCATAATGATATTCGCCCGTATTTCCCATATGTACCTTATAACTATTGTTGCCGCCCCAAAACCGGAATCCATTTCCATCAGCAGCCGATACATCATAGTTGGCCTGCTGGCCATAGGAAAAAGAAATAAATGTTATTAAAAGGCAGTAAAAAATCACGCTGGTTTTCATACTATTTATCATGATGGTTACAGTTGTCAAGTTTATCTTCTAAAGCTTCTATTCTTTTATTCTGTTCTATAATATAAAGGGTCAATTCTTCGATCTTCTGCAACAGTTTGGCATCCATCTCCCCTAGGTAGATCCCTTCCTTCGCTACTTCCTTGTCTGATGGGATATCCTTTAAATGTCCCTTTTCTTGAATATGCTTTTCGACTTCTTCAAGGGTTGGTAGTTCATAATCGTTTTCAAAGACGAAGTCGCTCCAACTGGTTTCCACTTTTACTTCTTTGGCTCTTATTTTACCGTTGACGGCTAGTTTCCATGAACCGGGGTCTTCAGTGCCTATTCCCACGTTTCCTGCATTGAAAAATGTAGGATAACCGCTATGTGAAATTATACGTATTCTTTTCTCATGATTGTTTTCCCCAATAGCTTGG
Source organism: Galbibacter pacificus (assembly GCF_029603165.1). Taxonomy (GTDB): domain Bacteria; phylum Bacteroidota; class Bacteroidia; order Flavobacteriales; family Flavobacteriaceae; genus Galbibacter; species Galbibacter pacificus. The sequence goes on along the minus strand of NZ_JAQSVC010000001.1, from coordinate 641,611 downwards.
TAGAACTCCATCGAAGAATATAACTCTCCACTAGTTGAACCACCGGGCTTTAATTCAATTAAATTATGTGCGTAGCGTCCTGGAAGGGTTCCAAAAATCAATGAATGTCCTTTCCAATGAACTCTGGTTCTCGCCCACCCATTAACTGACTCAGTGCCGTCCAAATATAAGTCCCCTTTCAAATGAAGCTTTCCTAGAGGGCTTTTTGTCCCTATTCCTACATTTCCACCATATGGGTTGATTAATAGATCATATTTTGCCGCCGAAGTTGTTTGTTGCGTTTGAATGACGGCTTTCATATTATTACCATCAACACCGAATCGCAATGTTGCACTATAATCTTCTAATCCACTTCTTAACAACAGTGAACTATTTGGCATCGATAGTGAACTAGACAGGTCAGAATTCTTAATAATTTCTAATTTACCTATGGGATTATCCACGCCGACCCCTACATTTCCAGACCCTGGAAATATATTAGATTGTGAAAAAGCCAATAATGGCAACAAAACCATGACTGTATTAATAAAATCCTTAGTCATTCTTCCCTGATTTTAGTTCATGTATTTCATTTTTAAGATCAATTATCATATTGCCCTGTTCTCTGATTAACTTTTTATGCTCAATGGTATATAACGTCAATTCTTCTATTTTCTCCAATAATTTCAGGTTCATTTCCTTAAGATTGATCCCCTCTTCTTCCATTTCTTCTGCAGAAGGAATGTTCGGCAAATGCCCCTTTTCCCTTATATGCAACTCAACCTCTTCCAATGTTTTTAAATCATAACCATCATTAAAAACATAATCCGGAGCTACTGATCCATTGAGATTAAGTTTTAGCTCCTGGGCATGGATATTGCCTTTTACTGTCAATTTAGAATCGGGGTTGTTAGTTCCTATCCCAATTCTATTTCTGGTTACATCTACAATAAAAGTATCCCATATTTCTCCCCCGTTTGTTGTATTTCTAACTCCTATTCCAAAAAGATTTTCTCCAAAATTGGTTGAAAAACCCATATTGACCCCTATAATATCACCATCTTGCCTAAATTTAATCATAGGATTATCAGCTTCATTACTGTTATCCGTATCCGATTCCAATAAAATAATGGCATCACCATCGATACCAGATGAAACATGTAAATTTGAAGTAGCCTGTTCAGTACCTATCCCGAGAAAGCCATTGTTTTCGACAATTAATTTTACATTTCTATTAGCCTGAGAAGTACCACTAGACAGCTTCAAAATAGGATGGGCTGCATTAGACGATACCTGATTGATATAAACAGCTGCTCCATTCCCATTTCTTACAAATTGATGATAATCTGTGTTTCCGGGAGTCGTTTTATATACACCCGTTTGGATTTGGCTCATTGCAGAGTTTAAGCATAGTAACATTATTATATTACAAAGCAAATGGTTATATTTCATGATAGTTCAGTTTAGTTGGTATTATTGATTATTGGAATGTCCTTTATTTTTATAATACAGGCTTTCTATTTTTTCAATTCGTTTATTCTGCTCATTTATCATTTTTTGTTGTTGAATGGTATACAGTGTCAATTCTTCTATCTTCTCCAATAATTTCAGGTTCATTCCCTTAAGATTGATCCCCTCTTCTTCCATTTCTTCTGCTGAAGGGATGTTTGGTAAATGACCTTTTTCATTGATATGGTTTTCAACCTCTTTTAAACTTTTTAAATAGTAGCCCTCTTTAAATACATAATCAGGAGGAACGGTACCATTTAGATCCAGCCTTACTTCACTGGCATGGATATCCCCTGCTACCATCAGCTTGGCGTCAGGAGAAATAGAGCCAATGCCCACATTTCCGTTCTGTGTAATGGTAAAATCAGGAGTATGTACAAAGTTTCCATTCCCGTCTCTGATTTCGCTGCGCTGACTAATAAAAAAATCCGAATTGGCTCCCCCACCGCGATACAAAAGGCCTACATGCCACACATATTCATTACCTTGCCCAAATGACACCAATGCTCGATCTCTTCCAGAATCTCCCCTATTGATCCTTAAATAAACATTATCCCTTTCATTAATGCTACTAAGGCGCATTTCCTGATGAACATCCAATCGCGCCTGGGGTTCTGCTATTCCTAAGCCCAGAAAGCCATTTTCCTTTTTGACCAGAACTTCTCTCCAATTTGTCCAGCTATTAGCTGCGGGGGTCCATTGACGAAGCATTAAGCTTCCGTCCGGATAATGAGTGGTAAGCAATTCAAAATTCCTATATGCCCCGGCATTCATGGTAATCTTAGAGCCATACGGATATGTCCAGTTCAATGTATTATTTGAACCGGGACCAGTCTGATAATAAAGTCCGTACTGAATGTTTTCAGGACTTAAGCTTTCATCGTATTGTTTCTGTGAAATTGCAGGTATCGCATATAAAAAAGCCGCTATAGCAGCTAATGCTATTCGTATAGTTAGAATGCTCATCAGTAGGTATTGTTATTATAGTAAAAAATTTAGGTTTTCCAAAAGTAGAAAATTTTCCCGTTTAGAAAAATTTTTATGCGATTTTTTTAAGAATCTAAAAATTAATTACTCAACAGAGTACATATAATTACATTATTCAATCATATGGTTGAAATTAATGTGAATGATGTTTATACCATTCATGGAGATAATCGGTTTGTTTCGAGAAAGGTTATATTTAATGATTTGACTCATTACAAAAACCGGACAATTTTTCAAGGCCTATAAAACTATGTGTCTGTATAGAAGAGTAAACATCACAATCATAGTTAAATGGTGTTGTGGTATGCATGGTTAAAGAAAAAAAGCCTCCAAGACAAATAAGTCTTGAAGGCTTCGGGTAATTATCCAAATTATTGGATAAAGTTGCTAACCACTATTTTAAATTACGAACATTATTAGGGTTCTTGCTTAATTCCACCCGCCACCAAGGGCACGGTAAACATCGACCATGGCATTCATCTGCTGCATTTTGGTCTCTACCAGTTCAAATTTGGATTCAAGTGCGTCGCGTTGCGTCATCAATACTTCCATATAATCTGCCCTTGCCGATTTAAAAAGTACGTTGGATATTTCAATGGATTTGGTAAGCGCCGCTACTTCCTGTGATTTAAGGTCATAACTCTTTTCTAGATTATCAATCTTGGCCAACTGGTTTGCAACTTCTACATAGGCATTCAATATGGTCTTTTCATAATTATAAACCGCCTGTATCTGTTTGGCATTGGCACTGTAATATGTGGCCTTAATTTCGTTCCTGTTGATCAAAGGGGCCGTTATGTCTCCGGCCAAAGAATAAAGCAGGGATTCGGGTGCCGTGAACAAATACTTGGGATTAAAGGCCTGAAAACCTATTCCCGCTGAAATATCAAGCGATGGATAAAACCTTTTTTTGGCCACTTTTACATCCAGCTTGGAGGCTGCAAGCTCCAGTTCGGCGGCTTTTACATCCGGACGGTTTTCCAACAATTGCGACGGAACCCCCGTACTAATGGATTTCATTGCCAAATCGTTAAAAGCAACCGGGTTTCTCTCAATGTGCTGTGGGTACCTACCGGCCAGAAAATTGATTTTATTTTCGGTTTCCGTTATTTTTTGCTGGATATCGTACTGAAGGCTCTTGGTCTTTAACACCTCTGCTTCAAACTTACGAACGGCCAACTCGGTAACACGGGCAGCCTGTTTTTGCAGCTTTACGATTTTGAGCGCATTGGTTTGGATTTCCACGTTTTTGTTCACAATATCCAACTGATTATCGAGTGCCAATAATTCGTAATACGAGTTGGCAATCTCAGCAATCAGGTTGGTCATCACAAAGTTTTTGCCCTCTACGGTAGATAGGTACCTGCTCACGGCGGCTTTTTTTGCATCGTGAAGCTTTCCCCAGATATCAACTTCCCAGGAAGCATAAGCCCCTACCATAAAATCCGGTAGCGGCTCAGGCATTTCTTCCCCGGGTCTGATGTCGGTGGTAGCTTCGCTAGCACCCTGACTGGTATATCTTGCTTTTTTGTCAAATCCAGCGGCACCGGTCAACCCTATAAAAGGCAGGTACTCCCCTTTTTTGGCCCTGATTTCGTTTCTGGCTATCTCAATTTCCTGTAAGGTAATATTGAGTTCCTGATTGTTTTTCAGTGCCACGTCGATAATCGTGTCCAGGTACGGATCTGTAAAATACTCGCTCCACTTTATCCGGGCCGTATTTAAGCTATCGCCCGACTGGTTTTTATACTGATCGGGAACCACCGTTGTATCTTCCTGTACAGTATCCAAGGTCGGTGCACAGGAATAGAGGGTCGCTATTGCAAAAATCCCCACCCAATATGCCTTTTTACACTGTAACATAGTTCGTGTTTTTTTATTCATCGTCTGATTTTTTCATTAATTTTTTCAAAAGCTTGTTTATTTTTCGAATGCTGGCTTTCATTTTACTGTCACCTTCGGTCATTCTCATAAACTCCTCTGAAACAGGCTCTGTGTTTTCATCTTTAATGAGATCGCGACCATCCGACATTTTTGCAAACACGAAATATAATCCCGGAATAACCATTACCCCTAGGATGGTCCCTATAAGCATTCCGCCGAGGGCAGATCCGCCAATGGTCCTGTTCCCTATTGCACCTGCTCCCGTTGCAATAACCAATGGTATCAATCCGGCAATAAATGCAAAGGACGTCATTAAAATAGGCCTGAACCTTACTTTGGCGCCTTCAACGGCCGCATCTATTATGGAAGCTCCCTGTCTGCGCTTTTGAACGGCAAATTCTACAATTAATACCGCATTTTTCCCCAAGAGGCCGACAAGCATAATAACACCGATCTGTGCATACACATCGTTTGAAAGCCCCATGAGCTTAAGCAACAGGAAGGAACCAAATACCCCGACCGGTAAGGAAAGGATAACGGCCAACGGTAATAGGAAACTTTCGTATTGTGCCGCAAGTACCAGGTATACAAATATCAATACCACGGCAAAAATGTAAATGGATTCGTTTCCTCTGGAAGCTTCATCATACGAAAGGCCTTCCCAAGCAATATCGTAACCTCTTGGAAGGGTTTCGGCCGCTACTTCCTTAATGGCATTAATGGCATCCCCAGAGGTATACCCCTTGGCCGGAAGCCCTCTAATGGCGGCAGAATTATAAAGGTTATATCTTGTGATTTCATTAGGCCCCAATTTCTTTTCCATGGTCATAAAAGAAGAATAAGGAACCATTTCGCCTTCTTCATTTTTAACATAGAGTTTTTCCAGATCGGATGGCATCCCCCTATATTCTGGTGCTGCCTGGGTATACACTTTAAAGAACCTACCGTATTTAATAAACCCTTGTTCGTAGGTACTACCAATTAGAATATTTAGGTTTTCCATGGCTTTTCCTATGGAAACCCCTTTTTGCATGGCGGCCTTGTTATTGATTTTTAGTTCGTACTGCGGATAATTGGCAGCAAAAAAGGTGAACAGCCCCGTAATTTCTGGACGCTTGCGAAGGGCATCCATAAAATCGTTGTTTACCTTCTCAAACTCATGAAAATCGGTTGAACTAGTTTTATCCAGCAAACGCATGGAAAAACCTCCGGACGAACCAAAACCGGGCACTGCCGGCGGTTCGAAATATTCAATAACCGCACCAAGGTCTTTGGTTTCTTCTTCCAGCTCTTCCATAATTTCATGAACGCTATGCTCGCGCTCGGACCATGGCTTGAGGTTGATAAGGCAGGTTCCCGCATTGGATCCCCGACCTTCGGTCATGATCTCGTATCCTGCCAGGGAAGAAACCGATTGTACCCCGTCCATTTCCTCGCAAATCTTCTGCAATTTACGGGCTACTTCATTGGTCCGCTCCAATGTTGCTCCCGGAGGGGTCTGAATAATGGCATAAATCATCCCTTGGTCTTCATTAGGGATAAATCCTGCCGGCAACACCTGATTGGTGAAAAATATCCCCACACAAAATGCTATTAACATTCCGAAGGTAATTACCCGCCGGTTAACTATTCGTTTAAGGACGTTTACATATTTTCCGGTAAGCCTGTCGAATTTACCATTAAACCAGTCTATGAATTTATCAACGGGCGATTTTCGCTTTGGCTTGCCGTGATTGTTCTTCAACAACATCGCACAAAGTACCGGGGTAAGCGTAAGTGCCACGACCGCCGATAAAATAATGGCCCCTGCCATGGTAATGGAAAACTGGCGGTAAAATACCCCCACGGGCCCGGTCATAAACGAAATAGGTATAAACACCGAAACCATCACCAGGGTAATTGCCACAATGGCCCCTCCTATTTCGCCCAGTACCGCATATGATGCCTTGTATGGCGAAAGGTTCTCCTCTTCCATCTTAACGTGAACCCCTTCAACGACCACAATGGCATTATCTACCACAATACCAATGGCCAGTACCAGCGCAAAGAGCGTGATAAGGTTTATGGACAGTCCAAAGAGCTGCATGATAAAGAAGGTACCGATCAAGGATACGGGTACGGCAATAATCGGGATGATGGTAGACCGCCAATCCCCCAAAAACAGGAATACCACAATGGCCACCAAGATAAAGGCGTCGCGGAGGGTATGTATTACCTGCTCAATGGAAGCATCCAAGAAGTTGGATACATCATAACCAATTTGATAGTCTACCCCGGGCGGTAAATCTTCTTTGAGGTCTTTTAATTTTTCCTTTACGGCCTTAATAACATCGCTACCATTACTACCAAAAGTTTGTTTTAAGACAATGGAAGCGGACGGGTGCCCGTCCAGGTTTGAGTAGATGTCAAAAAACTCACTTCCCAGTTCTACATCGGCGACATCCTTTAATTTTAAAATCTCTCCGTCTTTATTGGCCCTAATGATGATATTTTTATAATCTTCCGGTTCGTTATACCTTCCTTTGTATACCAGTACATATTCCAGGGCCTGTGCTTTTTTGCCCGAGCTCCTACCCAGACGCCCCGGTCTGGCTATAATGCTCTGTTCGTCCATTGCTTCCAATACTTCTTCGGCAGAGACTTTGTATGCCCTCATCCGGTCCGGTTTCAACCAAACCCGCATGGCATACTTACGGCTCCCCAGTATTTTGGCACTAGCTATACCTTTAATACGCTGTATTTCGGGTACAATTTTGGTATATGCATAATTATAAAGGAACTTTTCGTCGTTGTTTTTTTCCTTACTGAACAGGTTTACGTACATTAACATACTTGGCTGTACGGGGGTGATAACCACCCCTTCCCGCTGCACCAGTTCCGGCAACAGGGGCATTACCTGATCGACACGGGTCTTAACCCTTACCACCGCTTGGTTGGGGTCGGTTCCGGGTTCAAAAATAATACGCATGGTCCCTTCCCCTGCACTGGTAGCATCAGAAGCTATGTAACGCATTCCCTGAACCCCGTTGATGGAGGTTTCCAAAGGAATTAAGGTCGATTTTACCAACACATCCGCACTTGCCCCCGGATATGCTATAAAAACATTGACCGTGGTCGGTGCTATCTGTGGAAATTGAGAGATCGGCAATTGTTTTATGGCCAGTAAGCCCACAAATACAATAACCACCGATATGACAATGGCCAATACCGGTCTTTTTATAAATTTACTAAACATTTGTTGTAATATTATGGGTTAACTTACTCTGCATACATATCCAAACTTGCCAATACCTTATCCGGTTTTTCAAGCTCGTAATCAATTTTTTCTCCATTTTTAACCATTCGTATACCTTCAAGCAATACTTTATCGTTTACAGACAACCCTTTGTCTACAATAAATAAATGTGGTAATTCTGCTTTTATGGATATTTCCCTTTGTTGAATTTTATTGTCCTTCCCTATGACAAAAACATATTTTTTGCTCAATACCTCAAAAGTTGCCTTTTGTGGAATTATAATGGCTTCTTTGTATGGAACTTTCATTAAAATACTTCCAGTTTCGCCATGTCTCAAGAGTCCGTCGGGATTCGGGAAAGTTGCCCTAAAGGGGATGTTCCCCGTTTCGTTGTCAAAATCTGCTTCAATGGTCCCTACTTCACCCGTTTGCTTAAACAACTGGTTATTGGCCATCAATAAATTAACCTTTACCGGATTGTCCTTGCTCACTTTGGTCTTGTAATTAAGATATTCGGCCTCGGGCACATTGTAGTATACCCACATTTGGCTATTATCCGAAAGACTTGAAAGGAGTTCTCCTTCATCAACTAAACTTCCTTGTCGCATATGGAACCGGTCTATAATACCATCGAAGGGTGCACGGATCTCGGTAAACTGTAAATGTGCCTCGGCCAGCGCAAGTTCTGCCTTGGCCTTATCGTAAGTGGCCTTGGCCATGGCCAGTTCATTGGGAGCCACTACATCACTATCGGCCAATTTCTTGGTGTTTTGATATTCAATTTCAGCAAAACTAGCTTCGGCACTGGCTTTTTGCTTTTCAGCTTCATAAATTTTGGGCATGATCTTAAACAGTAATTGGCCCTTTTTTACAAACTGGCCTTCGTCCACATATATCTTTTCCAGATAGCCCCTTTCCTGGGCACGCAGCTCGATATGCCTGATGGATTGTATCTGGCACACATAATCATCTGTGATCAAGGTGTCCATTTTAATGGGATTGGTAACCAAATATTTGGTCTGGTCCTCGTTTCCTTTTTCCTTTTTAGAGGTACAGCCGGTATGCCACAACAAGGCACACAAGCCCATCACCATGAGAATTTTCTTCATAATAATTGCTTTTTTAAAGCGTTACAATTTGTAAATATTTAATTAATAGGTATATAGAAATACTGTCACAAGCCTTTTGGTCAATTTAAAAGGAATGCACGTATTAAAAATTGAAGATCGGGCATTTAATTATTTGCCCAATTTGAAAAATTTATAAATCAAATTCTGATTACACGGAATACGATATACCATCTAAAAGATGATAAATAAGAAGTCTGCTTATCTAGAAATGTAGTTTTTCTATTGTTGAGAAAAGCGTATTTATAAGCATTCAGTTGCCATAAGGAAGTAAGGTAATCGGCAATTTCCGAATCCTTTTTAAAGGAAATCAATTCTTCCTCGGTAACCTCGCTCTCAGTGATTTCGATCTTATGATCCCTTTTTTCCAGGCCGGGAGAAAACGATACTGCATTTGGATCGTGGGCATCCTGCAGTACACAATAATTGGTATGGGTAAAGTTTTCAAGGCTTCGGATAGAGGAATAAGCAACTGCATCCTGAGAAGAATGTGCATACAGCTGGCCAAAACCACTTATAAGGATAACGCACAGCGATATAAAAAATTTGAGTAGTAATTTCATATCCGGTGCCAAAACTAAAAAAAGTCGTTTATACAGACAAGCCATTCACCGTTAAATATTAGTAAAAATAAGCCTGATTTTTTATCATTTTATCACGCCAACGATTTCGTAAACAAAATAGGTTTATAAGGTATTAGAAATCAATTTAATTTACAGGCTATCAATACTTATATTTTTACCTGTTCGCCAAAAGCATAAGTTAGGGTCAGCATGGGGCCGTTGTACCCCCATTTAAAAAACCCGTCCAAGCGCTCTTTTTCAACATCTACCCTAAAATTAAGGCTGTTGTAGCCTGCTTTAAGGCTTATATTGTTGTGAATATTGTACAAAAGGGAGATATTGGTACTCAATACCCGACCTTTAATATTATCGATGGTCAAGGATAGATAATTGGCATTGGCATAAAGTCCAAATTTTTTGGACAACTGAATATCGGTCCAAATACCGATATCGGGGATAGGCGCCGTAAAATCAAAATTATCGCTTACTTCCGCGCTCCCGGTTTCCGTATCGACCTGCATGCCCACATCGCCAAAAATCACATGCGACCCAATAAGCGCCCCTATTTCATAGGTTGGTTTTGCCACAAAGGCATAGCTGTAAAAAAAGCGGACAATACTGACGTCAAAAAAAGCGGAAACCCTGGCATTTACTTCATAGGTATGGTCTTTAAATTCCAGTTCACGTTCCAGCGTATGCGTAGATTTTCTGTTTAAATAAAAGTATTCCAATTCGAAACGCGACCTTTTGGAAATACGCCACTGTCCGTTCACCATAAAAGAATAGCTAAAATCGTTAAAACCCAAATCGTCTTCAAGGTCAATAGTCGTTCCAAAATCCCTTTCGTTACTTCCTACCATAATCTGGGTGTTGTTTATAGGAAAGAAAGAACCAGCGGTGATATTAAAACGCCTTGCTCTCCATGGGGGCATCTCAAAAGTATTTGCCTGCTGAAGATTTGCTGAATCCATGGGAAAAACACTAAGGTTGTTGTATGGAGAATCTTTCATTTGACCATATGTTGCGCAACCCAAAACTAGCATTATAAGGCATAACAATCGTTTCATGTTTTCTATATTTAATCTTCTTCTTAAATTTTATTATCACTAATTCCCTATTGAAATAATTTTCTCGTTTAAAGTTGTCATATCAAGCTTCAGAAACATAAAAATCAACGCTTTATTAAGTAACGATAAATTATTTTTTCTATACTAAAGGTAAGTACTTATTATTAAAAAATAACTGAAAAAACGTAAAAAATAAGAATTCTAATACAAATTATATTGAATAATTATCATCTTCCACATGAAGGAATTTACATCGTTATAGAATTTCAACCTTAATTGTTATAAATCAAAAAAGTATAATGTCCAGGATTTAATGCTTTGGTATATAAGTTATTGGCATTCTCCGAGATTTTATCATTAAACTCAACCTTATTGGCATTCAAATAGAGGGTAGCCGTACTATTATTGGGTATAATAACCTCATATTTTACAATTCCTTCCCGGGACGTTTCCCAGCGGGATAGTATTTCACCTTGTGGCCCTTGAAATCTGGCTTCAAAATTTTCAAGCCCGCTTACCATATTTGGTTTTAAGATAATATGTTTAAACCCGGGAGCATTTTCATCGGGCAGGATTCCACCAAGGGATTTATAAAACCATGCACTGATTGCCCCGAACATAATATGGTTTTTTGAAATATCAGAGGCGGCATCTATATTCCAATTTTCGTATAATGTAGTGGCACCGTTTTTTATCCACCATCCCCATGAAGGATAGGTTTCCTGTGAAGCCACTTTATAGGCCAGATCGGCATGACCGTTTTGACTTAATGCCCCTAAAATGGTTTTGGTGCCCAGCAAACCGACATCGATATGATTTTTGGCTTCTAAAACCGCTTCTGCCAATTGCTTGGCTACTTTTGGCTTTAAGGAGTCCGGGACAATCCCCCAATAAAGCGGTGCGCTTAGCTCGGTTTGGTACCCATTTCCATAGATACCCGTTTCTGGATCCAAATATTTTTGATTGATGGCCTTTTTAATATTATTGGCCAATTGTGCATACTTTTGGTAATCTTTCTCTTTTCCAAAATGTTTGGCTGTTTTGGCCAATATATTTGCATCTACATAATAATAAATTGACGATGTGAGTTCTTTGGGCGTAACCGATTTTACCGGAACCCAATCGCCCAATCCCCAGTCGGTCAATCCTCCATCGTAACTTATTGACGTAATATAATCTACATATTTTTTCATGGGCCCGTACATCATCTGCAAAGCCTTATCATCTCCATAAAACCGATAGAGCTCCCAAGGGATAATGGCAATGGTACTGGTCCAATCGGGACCATTGCCCCAATCGTAGCCCCACCCACCCCAAGTAGGGATAATGGAAGGTAAAACGCCATTGGATTGCTGTTCATCTTTATGATCCTGCATCCATTTTTCGTATACGGTAATGGCATCAAAGTTATACAGTCCCGTTTCTATGTTGATATGCGCATCGCCGGTCCACCCATTTTTCTCACGTTGCGGACAATCGGTTGGATATCCAAAAAGGTTTGACAGGTATGAATTATTGGTCGCCTGCCATATTTTGTTTATGGTTTCGTTGGAAGTATGGATGCTCCCGATCGGCTTTACATCGGTATGCATAAACTCTCCTTTTAGATCATTCTTTTGAAGATCTATTGGGGTATTGCTTTTCACCTCGACATACTGAAACCCTTTATAATTGAATTTGGGCATAAAGACCTCTTGTACACCCCCGGACAATGTGTAAATATCCGTTTGAAAAGGGTCCGAGTTATCCTGCGGACGGTAATGCACATCGATATTGGACATGTCCGGATAGTCCAGACTGTCCAATTGTTCGGCATGGGACACCCATATCCTGGCAGCTATTTGGCCGCTTACCTGAAGTTTTGTGACCCCTGAAATATTCTGCCCCAAATCAAAAATGTAATGTTTGCCGCCGAGTCTCCTCATAGAGACGGGCGTTATCTCCTGTATGTTCCGAATTGGTGGAATAGCCTGCGCCACAATGGTATTTGAAGGCGCCTTGACTTCCATGGAATTGCTCCATGAAGAATCATTAAAACCTGCTTTGTCCCATCCTTTTTGTTCCAAGAGGGCATTGTAATGTTCGCCCGTGTATATACTGTTAAAAACTACCGGGCTTAACGCGGTTTTCCAGCTTTTATCGGTTGAAATAATTTCTGTGGAACCGTCTTGGTACGTCAACCGTATATTAAGACAAAACCGGGGCCTGTGCCGCCATCCTGCCTTGTCAAAATTCCAAACTGCCGTTGATTGATGATTGTACCAACCATTGCCCAACAATACACCAATGGCAGCCTTACCATGCCGGAGTTCATCGGTCACATCATACGTTACATATACATTACGCCTGTCGAACCGGGTATAGACCGGGTCCAAGCGGTGATTGTCTACTTTCTGCCCATTGATGTAAAGTTCGTATAATCCGGCGGCTACAATGTATGCCCGGGCCCTGACCACTTTTTTGTCAAGAGCTATTTCTTTCCTGAAATACGGGGCAGGTTTTAGGTTGACATCTTCGGTATCGGTAATCCATTTACCCTTCCAATTATTGGTAGACATCATCCCGGTCTCGAAATGCGAGATGGCCAGATTACTTTCCTCACCATTATTTCCCACTACCGAAATACCCCAATAATACTTGGTAAAAGGTTTTAGCATCCGGCCCTTATAAACTATCAGGTTATCAGATGCAACACCATGTTCGTCCCACAAAATATTCCCATCTTCCACCAGGGACAAAGAATCTTCAGCTACATATATATGATATTCTTTTTGCGATAATTCAGGGGTATCGGTTGAAAGCGTCCAGGAGAACCTCGGTTTGGGGGTATCTATTCCCATGGGAGCGGATAGATGTTCCACCTGAAGACGGTCCAGGGATATTTTATTTTTCTTTTGACATGAGCAAAGACAAATGGCACATAGCAGTGGAAAGAGGTAACGCATGGGAAATTCTATTTTTGAAGTGAATTTATCATTTTCTTTCCCCTTTACAAAGAAAACCACTGATTTTAATAGCAAGCTATGGTTTATTCCTGTTCCCCTTGTTAAAGGTTATTAAATTGAATAACTCCCGCATGCCTTTATATACCTTATGGCCATAGCGTGCTTCCAGATCCCGGGCCGTGAGCCGTGTGGTCGCAAAACACTTTACCCTATGCGTTCTGAACAACCGGTTCCTGATCAGTAATATATCGCCCATTACATCACGGTTGTCCCCGGCATAATTTCCCATAGGTTCCGATCCCAGGTTATCAAAACAATAAAGACGGTCGTCTTCATATTGCCTTGTAATATGGTCACCTATGCAATTAAAGCCGAACACGATATTGTGACATGGGATAAGCTCATATAACCGCTGCCCCGGTATTAAATGCCGTATCAGCTTTATAAGACATGACTTGCCACACCCTTTTGGGCCCGATAAAAGTATGCCCTTGTCCGGGTCGATCCCGAGTCTTTTACAGCTTCTCGTATCCCTGATAAGATAGACCGATAATTTATATAGTGTTGTATGGTTTTTTGGATATATCCTAAATTTGCTCCCAAACAGCATTTTCCCCCTGGCCTCTAGGTAATTTAAAATCCCCTCAAAATCATACAACAGCAGACCGCCCCTAAATTCACCGAGGCGATAGGTGTCCTTACCTTCTTTTATAATCAGTGGATGGCGCCTTTTCATAAAGATATACTATGGCTATTGGATGTTCCTTTCCTTCCCTATCGGGCATTCTCCGATAGGCTTCGAGAAGAATGAATGCCCGGGCCCTTAAAACCGGCAATTGACCATGTTGTTCTCCAGGATATTTATGATTTGCTGATATTCGTAATACAACACCCCTCCAATTTTTGAATAAGGCAGGGTCCCGTTGACCCGTAAGTTTTGAAGCGTGCCGGACGATATCCCCAACAACTGCTGGACCTCATTGCTTTTCAACCATTTTTTTTGGGATTCGTCGCCTTCGTAATTCAATATTTGTTTGATTTCATTGATCAGTTCCGTTTTAAACTGATACAGGTCTTCATTGGTAACTATCTTTCTGCTCATAATTTGTGGTTTAAAAAGCAAAACCGCCAAAGGTAAAACCTTAGATACTACACATGACGGCTTTGCAGTGATTTAACTTTCCGACACAAACTTGAAAGGTTTTTTTAAGAATCATTCGTAAGACACCCGTAATTACGTATAAATTTTAACACATTTAATTTATCCGGGTCTATGGCAATTTGTAACCTCCCCTATAAAAAGAAACCCCGTAAAAGCAATAAATTACCTTAAAAAACGTAAAGGAAATAAATCCGTAAACTGAAGGTAATTACGAACTTATTTCCTATTATCGAAGTATTTGCAATACGTTCCATATACGGGAAAGGTCCCCGGTGCTTGTACGTACAGCAACGGGCATACCGTAAAATTACCACCAACCGCCATGGGATACTACCATACTTTAAGCCATTTATTTTTACTAAAGGGTATTGTCCGCTACAATGCCTGGTCTCTTCCCCTGTTCTCCCTCTTTTTTTCGGGTCAATGTTTTATCGTTTACTCTTGATGGCCTTGGGTTCAGGCAAGGGCACAAATTCTTTGTCATCATCGGGTATTTTTGGGAAAGCTACTAAATTTTGATTTTTCCAATTTTCTTTGGCACTTTCCAAAACGGACCTGTCAGAGTTTACAAAATTCCAAAACATAAAACGTTCCTCTTGAAAAGGCTCCCCTCCGAACAGGTAAAGTGTTGTCTGCCCATTGGTCTCGAATTCACATAAGGAAGCATTTTTGGCTATCATTAATTGTTTGCTACCGTAGTCATTGCCCTCGATTTTTACCGTCCCGTCAAGAACGTACATGCCGACTTCTCCAAAAAGCCTATTGCCGATATCTATTGTTTGCGGCTTCTTGGTTTTTATTTCTATAAAATACATAGGACTGTGCACCGGAACGGGCGATTCCCTGTCCTTTATCGACCCGGCAATCAGTTTATAGGCAACCCCTTTATCTTCCCAGGCAGGAATGGCATCTTTATCTATATGAAAAAAGGAAGGTTCGCACTGTTCCAAATGTTTTGGCAATCCGATCCATATTTGAAATCCGTGCAGGTACGTATCCTGCCCCCTTAAATATTCGGGTGTCCGCTCCGAATGTACCACTCCTTTTCCCGCAGTCATCCAATTAACCTCACCGGGTTTTATTTCTATTGAATTGCCCAGACTATCACGATGAAATATCGCACCGTCAAATAAATATGTCAACGTGGAAAGTCCGATATGCGGATGTGGCGGGACATCCAAATTTTGATATTCTTTTAAACAGGCGGGGCCCATATGGTCTATAAATAAAAATGGGCCGACTGCTCTTTTTTGTCTAAAGGGAAGCAGCCTGCCTACCATAAAATTACCGATATCGGCTGCTTTTTCTTCTATAATGAGACCTACGTTTGATTGCATATCAGGCAAATTTTAATTTGGATAACATTTGATCGGCAATACTATCTGAGTAAACCCCATAAGCATTGACCATGGTTCCTTTTAACCCGTACTTCTCAGATGAAATGGCATAGAGAATGGAAGCATTCTCTGCGCTGGAATCATCCCCTTCGATACGAAACCATTTATCTATTTCAAATTCGTCATGAAAGACCTTATAGGCTCCCTCGCGACATTCAAGGCAATTTTCCTTTAGGTTGAAATCTTCTACATAACCTTGCTCCTTTAAGCCGTTTATGCCTTCGATCAAATTGTTGTAACTTTCCATATCCTTATCATTTTTTTAGTTGATTTTCAATGCGTTTATCCGGTATTAACCAAATGGCCGCAACTACAATAAAACAGATTATCCCCATAGAGGGATAAAATACCGCCAATACAATTCCGATCAGATATAACACTACCGAGGCAGCTTCCTTTCTTTTACCGGTCAAGGCGGAACCTATAACAGAAGATTTCCCGTCAGAGCCCGTACTGGCATTTTCCAATAGTGCATAAGCAATGGCGCATAATAACAGATTCATGCCATAGAGAATTACCGGATTTTTCTCAAAATGGTTTTCTCCCATCCAAGCCGTTGTAAAAGGAACCAATGAAAGCGTAAAAAGCAATAAGAGGTTCGACCATAGCACCTTACCATTTACCCTTTGTATGGCCTGGAACAGATGGTGATGGTTGTTCCAGTAAATACCGAGATAGACAAAACTTAAAAGATATGACATAAATTTAGGCAATACGGCCGATAAATGGTCCCAGCTTGCACCCTCCGGAACTTTCATCTCTAACACCATGATGGTGATTACAATGGCCAAAACCCCGTCACTAAAGGCTTCCAATCTGTTTGTTTTCATAATTTATCGTATGCGTTAAATCGTTTATCCACGATACGTTTCCATTGAGGGTTCTTCTTTATATAAGCAAATACATAAGGGCAAAAAGGCAGCAATGTTTTATTGTTTTGCCCTAACCAATGTAATGTTTTTTCAACTACGGCAGAAGCTGCCCCCGTACCGGAGAGTTCCGGTGCTGCTTCGGTATGTACCAGTGCTATTTGGTTTCCTATTTCGCCATAATTAATAAATGCAAAATATCCATCTACTTCCATCTCGAAGCGCTTTTTTGTTTCATTTTTTACCAGTGGTATATTCTTGAACCGTTCTTTCATATTTTTTAGATAAAATGAGCTGTCAGGCCTGTCCCCGACAGCTCCTGTTATAACTTAATCTTCTAAATAACCGAACTTCCCTGTATTGAAATCGTTGAAAGCTTCGACCAATTCCTGATGTGTGTTCATCACAAAGGGGCCGTGTGCGGCTATAGGTTCGTTTAATGGAGCACCGCTTAATACCAATACCACGGCATTTTCGGTAGCTTCAACGGTAAAATCTTCTCCATCATTGGCCATTAACGCCAAATTATCGGCAGCAACCGTCTCGGTTTCATTTAGGAGTATTTCCCCCTCGATGATTAAGAGTGCGGTATTAAAGTCCGGGGGCAGCTGAAATTCGGCTTTTCCGCCCTTGTTCAAACGGGCGTTATAAATATGCAAGGGGCTAAAGGTGTCAGCACTTCCCTTTATCCCTTTGTATTCCCCTGCGATGACCTCCACCGTCCCTGCATTGTCCGCAAGCCCGACTTTTGCCATTTCACTATTTACAATCGATTGGTACTTCGGCCTGCTCATTTTATCCTTTGCAGGGAGGTTTACCCAAAGCTGCACCATCTGGAAAACACCTCCTTTTTTACTCCACTGGGTTTCATGGTACTCCTTGTGCAGCACGCCACTTGCCGCTGTCATCCATTGCACATCGCCCTCTCCTATAATACCCCCGCCACCCGATGAATCGTGATGTTCCACCTTTCCATGATAGGCGATGGTAACGGTTTCAAACCCCCTATGGGGATGGACACTGACCCCTTTTGGCCTTTCAGAAGGGGGAAACTCAAATTTTGCATTGTAATCCAACATAATAAACGGGTCCATCCGTTTCATATCCATCCTGGGATAACTCGGTATAAAATTATGTACCCTAAATCCGTCACCCACAAAGTGGGGAGCGCTTGGAGTAGCTATCATTTCAATAGTTCTTGGTTTCATTTTTTCTCCTTTTTTGATTTATAGAACAAATTTACAGTGGCTGCTTCCGACCTGCATTGATGTAGGTTAAGAAATAACCTGTTGTTCTTTGGCCAGTTCCTTTCGTACCCGGCTCAGGCTTTCTGGCGTTATGCCGAGATAGGAAGCAACATAGGTTTGGGGAACCCTAAGCAAAACATCGGGATACGATCGGACGAAATCCAGGTATCTTTCCCGTGCGGTATAACTTTGCAATTGCGTCACACGTTTTTGCAGGCCCGCAATATGCCTATGCAGCAACCGTGTATTTAATTCAATAAATGCAGGATTGCTTTTTGATAGCCTTTCAATTAATTCCCTTTCGACAACAAGCACTCTGGCATCCTCTATTGCCTGAATGAAGTAGGAAGAAGGCCTGTTCAGATACTCACTTTCCCTATTGGAAACAAACCAATTTTCAGGGGCAAATTGAAGTATGTGCTCCTTGCCTTTTTCATCGATTGAAAATTGTCTGAGCAGGCCATCTTCCACAAAATAAGAACTACCGGTGGATTCACCCTCACGCAACAAATAATCCCCTTTATCGACAGTCCGTTGACTGCAATTGGACAAAAGCTCCTGCGTCGGCGGTTCAAGCACCTCCATGTTACTGGTCAGGTATGTTTTAAACCTAAAAATCTTCATTTTTTAAATTACAGTTTCCATAAGAATACTAAAATACGCTTTATCGTCTATATTTTGAAAATAAAAGGCGCTTTTCACAGGTATTATCTGTAAAAAACAAAAAAGCGCCCTATTATAATTCTGCCTTATCTATTTTTTGAGAAAAAAAAGAATTTTGATATTTGTGCCGAGTATTCAATCCTTGTGATATCAAAGGGAATCGGATCGGCTGTCTTTTTAAAATCGATACGTACCGAATCTTCCTTTTTTAAATTAGGATGTAACATTATTTTAACTAACTCGTCTTGAAAAAAAACAACGAATGAAAAATAGGACACTTAAATTCCTCTTATTTCTTAACCTGGCAATTACTATAGGCCTGGTTATTTATATGGCAAACAACCGGAAGGTAGAAATCGACCTATCCAATGAAATCCTAAAGGTCAAAGGTCTGGTAGTTACTGATTCTACAGGTGTTGCAAGGGTTATTATCGGATCCCATCTCCCCCCTGCCCAATCCTTTGGTTATCGATTTTACAGGGGTGACAATTCAGGGGTCTCCGGGGTCATGCTCTATGATCACGAAGGACAGGAAAGGGGCGGTTATGTGACCGATGATTCCTATGGGAACGTATTTTTGACCCTTGACTCCAAAATATCCCAACGGGTGTTGTTTATGGCAGAACCTCAGGGAGCGGCCACCCTTAAGATGTGGGGTAAAAATGCAAATCAGATCAATCTCGGGACCTCAGACGATGGTACCTGGATGGATGTTTTAGATAATGGGAACAGACAAGAGTTAATCAAAACCGATCAACAATAAATGAAATTTTATAAAATAGCTACCTTAGTGTTTCTATCCCTGCTTTTTACGAATTGCAAACAGAGAATCACCATAAAGAAAAGTAAATTCACGGGTATCAATCCGGTATCCTATACCGATGTTGTGTTTACATCAAGCCGTGATACCGTATTTGTTTCAACCTATGATGGGAAAATATATGAGCTCATCAACCAAAAAAACAACAGAAAACAAATAGCCGCTATTGATGATGAGATATACAACATGGCCTACAATGCCGAAAAAAATGAAGTGTATGCCGCTACATTACATCTTGGTATTGTCGTTATTAATACTTTAAGCGGCGCGCTTATCAAAAAAATACCACTGAAAGCAAGCTGGGCATACCAGCTTTGTTACAATCAAAAAAACGGTATCCTGGCCACTTTTGATTTTAAGGGGAACCACTATATATGGGATACAGAAAATGATTTTAAACAATTGGACACGCCGGCTGAATTAAAACAAATGCGTCCAAAACATATCACCGATAACGGGGATATTTACTTTGACGGGCGTATGAATAAGATCCTCGTATGGAATTATAAAACAAACGAAATCAAACAACATACGATAAAAGGGAAGCTGGCCGATGTCGATAGTGAAGCTAATTTTTTATTAATCGACGGCAAGGAGTTCGGATATTACAATACCGCATCAGATAGTTTATATTATTCAAAAAAACACCCCGACTGGCCGATTTATCTCGCTGATAAAGATACCACGGTGAACGTGCCCTTGAACCTGGAAGTGATTACAGGCTTGATGACCAAGGGTCATCTATATACCTATGGCCTGGACAAATCGATCAGGAAATGGAACAAGCCGTCCGGGGCGATTGTAGAAACATACTCAAAACATAGGGCGACCCCGAGCGCCATGGATATCACACAGGACCGATCACAACTGGTAACCGTTGACCTTAAAGGCGGCATCGAATTTTGGGACCTATAAAGCCCTCGGGGATATTGTGACAGTTGCTGGTCCCCTCACCTGGCCTATAGGGCATCATCCGCATCCATGCGGTCATTGAACCGGTCGATCAGTTCCTGTAAAAAACGGGCCCGGTTTCCCTTTCGGGCCTTTATATCGGAATAACTTTTATAAACGGTATCCATCCGTATATCAAATAACCTTTCAAAGGCTGCAGTAATCCCCTTTAAGTCCTTTCTCCCGTGATTAAATACCCCACTGGAATACAGGGCATAGATAAGTTCTGTTAAGGCAGCTTTGGAAGCGGTCCAGGACAACCTTAGGTCCGGAAGGGATGTGGATGCCAGCTGTGTGCGGTTTGTTGCCCTTATCTTTTTCATTTCTTTTTTTAGATAATCAATTAGCATGTCATGGCCTAAAATAATGGCCACCACATTATCATGGCTGGTAGAGAATTCACTGTCCATAAAGGAGCCTAACGCATCCGGGGCCATGCGGATGTTCGATTTATTCCTTAAAAAAAATACGTCGTCAAAGATGGTCGCTCCCCTTCTGTAATAATTGTAAAATTCGATATTATCAGTGAAATAGGACTGTAGTTCTTTTATCGCATGTTGTAAATAACGCTTTTGAAGTTTGCTGCTGCTCATTGGCCGTTTACTCTCCAGGTCATATAACTTTGTATAACAGATGAACCTGCTCACGGCACGCGGTTTAATCCGTCGAAAAAAATCTTTTTCTTCCGCTTTATTAACAAAATCCCTTTCCAAGACCATTCGCCTAATCCGCCCTACAATCCCTTTGGTAATCTGAATTCCTTTTTCCGCTCTTATTAATACGTCATTTTCATTGATTTCCATTTGATTTAGCTGATTTTCCAACTCATTGAGCAATTTCTCATAATCATTCATATACAGGTAGTTTTTTGCTTTATGAAAAGGCCGGGGGTGAGGTTCAAAAAAAATGAAGGAAGGAATTTAAGGGCTCCAATTTACCTTTCTATGGGCAATAAAAATTATATGTAATGATCCTTTTTTTTATCTGTTTATACCAGTGTTTTAACATTTTCTCCATCTACTTTTATCACATTGAAAGCCGCTTTTTATGTATGGGCAAATATCGCCGCTCATACCTCCATAGTGCACTACGGATTAGCAATAGGCCGCATTGACGGCCCTGACATCTAATGATCCTTTTTAAAATATTAAATCATGAAAACCGTAGGCACGATACTGCTTTTGGCAGTGTCCATGATGGTCGTACAATCCTGTACGCCACCAGAAGACCTTGCCGATGAGCAACAAACCTCCAGCAATATATATGCTACTGGGGATGAAGTGAGTATTCCACCCGATAATGAAAAAGATTGAATACCGATTTTAGTAATGCGGATCGGTACATTTTAATTAATCTTTATATCCGGAAAAAGCCTTCAACTGTATTTGTTGAGGGTTTTTTTATAAATTTGTTTTTGCAAAATATTCCAAATCTTTTTGATTGCTGGTAGACTAACATACTGTTACTGTGTTTTTCTTCTTGTTATTGTTGTTTCTTTTTTTTCTTGTAACCAAAAAATATCCAAAGAACAAGACCATGAGGACAAGGTATCCCTATGGCTGCATCAAACACAGAACGACAACCACTCGCTCACTAAGAGAAAGTTTTATTTGGACAGTGCTTATACCTATGCCAATACCCTTACCAATGACTCCATAAAGAAATCGTATTTGGCGACCATTGCCTACCGGGCCTTTCAACTAAAAGACTCCGTACTTTTCATGGCTGCGAATCAAAAAACCTTGGATCTGGCTACTAGCTATGGGGACAATACGGTCAAAGCAGATGCTCATTGGAACTATGGCGCATTTTACCTTCAAAAGGAATGTTATGATAGCGCCTACTATCACTATAATGAGGCCCTGAACCTTTATCAAAGAATCCCTGCTCCATATTATACCGGTAAAATGCTGTATAATATGGCCATCGTACACAGCCGTATCAAAGATTATACGGCCTGTGAAGTACTTCTTTTCCAAGCTATTACTATCCTGGAGCCGCTTAAAAAACACAAACAGTTATACTATTGCTATAACCTATTGGGAATTGTCTATTACGAGCTCAACGAACCTGAAAGGTCTATTGAATATTACACAATGGCCATGAACAATCTCAGGAAAATAGGCTGTACAGAGCTTTTAAATGCCCATCTAAACAATAACCTGGGGATTCTTTTCCAGGACCAGAAGCAGTATGACCGCTCCCTTTTTTACTTCGATAACGCTTTGAGGATGTTAGATTTAAAAACCACAGACCCCGCTTTATATGCCCGTCTTAAAGACAATGTTGCCTATACCCGCTTATTAATGAAAGATCCTACCATAAATGAAAATGATTTTTATCCGGCTCTGTATCTACGCGATAGCCTAAATAAACAGACCGGTGTTGTGACCAGCATGCTGCACCTGGCGGCATATTTTGCATTTAAAAAAAATACGGAACGGGCCATTTCACTGGCTAAAGAAGCATTACAGAAAGCAAGAAAAATAAAAAATAACAGTGAAACCCTAAAAAGCTTGAAGTTTCTCTCTAAAGTAGACCCCTCTTCGAAGAGCTCCTATCTGGAGGAATTTTCAATCCTTACCGAAAGGATTCATAACCATGAGAGAAAGGTACGTAACAAGTTTGCCCGGGTTCGATACGAAACCAATAAGTACATTGAAAGGACCAAAACGCTCACTACCCAAAGATTGTGGATCATTTCTGTTTCGGTTGTGGTCTTTATCCTTCTGGCAACCACGTATTTTTATTACCGTGAAATTGCCCGTAACCGGATGTTGCACCTGGAGAATCAACAGCAGCACATACGCAACAAGCTCCTTTATCAGGAAAATCAAAAGCACAAGGCCCTTCAAAAAGAACGGGAACGCATATCAAAGGTATTGCACGGAAAGATATTGGGAGATATGGCAGGTTTCCGTATCAGTTGGTTCAGGTTACCACTGACCGGTCCCCCTGAAATAATGCAGGAACATAAGGAAAATATAGAGAAACTCCGGGAATACGAGCAGCAAATACGGGATGCCTCGCATAAGCTCCATAAAATGGCTTCGGCCATTGAAAATAATTTTATAGAGGAAATCGAGAAACTAATCCAAACCCGGTGTAATACCATAAACCTGAAATATTACTTAAACAACGATAGCGGTATCCCCTGGAAGGCAGTCCCGCTAATGATCAAAAACCACCTTTATAACATCATTGAAGAAGGGGTCCGAAACTGTATCATACACGCACAAGCCAAGCACCTAAAGGTATGTTTATCCTATCGGGAACCGGAAATACACCTAACCATGGCAGATGACGGAAAAGGAATCAAGAAACAGGAAACAACGCATGGTATCGGCCTTTCCCATATTGAATCCAATGTAAAAGAACTCAATGGGCGTTTTGTAATTGAATCCAAACCGGGAAAAGGAACGATCCTCCACATCCGAATCCCCTTAACTAAAATATAACCGAATTATGAAAAAAGAAAATTATAATGTAGTACTATTGGATGACCATCGGATCTTCACAAGAGCCATTCGTGACACGCTGATCGATGTGGCCGATCATAAGCTACTCAATCTGAACATCATAGAGGTGCATTCCTCTGATGAAACCCTTGCGGTATTTAACAGGGTATCGTCCCTTTACAAAATAGATTACCTCTTTTTGGATATTAACCTGCCCCCGTCTTTGGACAATAAGATAATATCGGGAGAAGACCTAGGGCTTAAAATACGTAAGGAGTACCCGGAAACCCGAATTATCATTGCAACCACTCACAACGAACCTTTTCGCATACACAATATTCTGCAGAGCATTAATCCGGAAGGTTTTATGGTAAAAAATGACTTAAAACCGGATGAACTGAACAGCAATTTAAGCCTTGTTTTAAATAACGAGCCCTATTATAGTCCCAGCGTATGGCTAGCTATGCGCTCCTATGTGGCAAAGACTTTTACCATTGATGAACATGATCGGCGAATACTCTATGAACTTTCCCAAGGTGGCACCCTTAACGACATGGACGAAATCATCCCACTGGCACATTCCACTTTATTAAACCGTAAGTCCAAGTTGCGGACATACTTCAACGTGAAAGGCAGAAATGATCGTGAACTGGTACGCAAGGCCAAAGAAATGGGGTTTATTTAAAAACCGTCCCCCTCGGTCCTTAAAAAGACTGCTCTGCGCCTTCATCTGGACATACAACACCTTAAAATGTTAAAAAACGGCTTATAATTATACCTTTTGAATAAAAAAAGTATTCGGAACGGATACCGGCTTTAACATCCGGGATTGTAACTTTATACCATGTAAAAGCTGCCCCCCGACTACTCGATTAAATTCAAAACGCTATGAGAGCAAGGTATCCATATGAATTCGTCGGTAAACATCATAAGTTATTATTGGAACTTATCGTTTTCCTTTTTGTACTGCTTTTTGTCTTTACGGGAGCGACCAAACTTATGGAAGGGGACCGTTTTTTCAATAACCTGAACAACTCCCCTATTATCCCCGGCAAAGCAATAGCCATTGTGCTCAGTTGGGCGGTACCCCTCTTGGAAATTGCAGTGGCCGCCCTTATCGCTTGGCCCGCCACCCGGCTCAAGGGCCTTTACAGCGCCCTTGCCCTTATGGCCTTTTTCACCCTTTATGTAGCGGGCATCGTATTTTTCAGCCCCTATGTCCCATGCTCCTGTGGCGGGGTGATCACGCTGTTATCCTGGCCGCAGCACTTGGTGCTCAATACAGTGCTCATCTTACTGGCTATAACCGGTATAAGGCTGTACGGGAAAAAGAAACCAACGTTCCCCTAAAGTATGTCGGGGCAGCAATACGGACCCCGATGGACCGTCCCGTGTATTCCCCCGTTCCTGCTCGATTGTTTAAAAGTCCGCCTTGACCCTTTCTAGGCGCCACGATATTTTGTTGCGCAACAAAAGCAGGGAAGAAAACGCCGAAAACCTGCCCCCATAGAAGTAGGCATAGTATTAACAATTAAAATTATTTTAATCATGAAAAATTTAAAATTAATGTTACCGATGTTGGCCTTTATTATGGCCATTGGAATGTCGTTTGCGTTTGTGGACGCAAATAAAACCGTTGTACAAGGATATTATGAAGCATCTCCGGGAAATTGGCAATCAGTAAATGTTGATTGTGAGGGCTCCAGTGATTGTAAAATAAGATTTTTGCCCGACCCAACGATTTATAAAGTTTATGCAACCCCTGATACTTCACAGCCACTTGATGGCTCTGGTGAAGTAGTGGATCTCTAATTTTCTTGAATGAGAAAATTTTGTTTAAATGGAGTACGCTGCGGACAATTATACTGCAGTGTGCTCCATTTTTAATTAATTTTATGTCTCTCTTGAATCGATAATCTTATTTTATTTATTCTGGAGGCACCATCTTAAATTCAAAAGGCTCCGATATTAACCACTTTTGTGCTGATTCCTGTAAATCTTTTAACGAAAGTGAACCCATGTAATCCCGAACATCCGATATACCTACCCAGGGATATCCGTATTTATAATGCAAATACATCTTTTCTAACATCTCCTTATTGGTTTCTATATCACTTACCGGCATTAATCTCTTCTTAACCGCTTTAAATAACTTTATCTCTGTTGAAGGCGATTTTTTTAGATTTTCTATAATTTGCTTTGACTCCATAACCAGTCGATCTACATCCTCTGGGCTACATCCAAAATCAATGGAAAACTTATTATACCCAGATACCCCGTCATTGTTGTCATTACTTACAAAAGCCACATAAGGCCCCCCTTTTTCCGAATTTTTTCTCAAATGCTTTAAAAATGAATATTCCAGAAATCTGGAGAGTAACATTAATTTTGTTTTCTCTTTCCAGTCCAGGGAGATCTTGTCCAAAGGGGTAACATATACCATACGTACCCGTACGTTATGTATGTTTTTTCGAGCAGGGAATATTTTAATAAATGGAGCTTCGGGAATATCCTCTTGAGTTTTTAAACCCTGTTCACATTCGACATGTTCGGTAGTATTTGGTATATTTCCCAGGTACTTTCTGCACAAAAGCAAGAGTTCTTCTTCCTGAAAATTTCCAGAAAATAAAAACGTAAAATCCTGTACATTTCCGAATAATTTGTTATAGATGCTATAAGCTAGCCGCATATCGGTATGTCCTACCCCTTCCATTCGTTTAGAGCCTTTAGGAAGAAATAAGCTATCATTCAATACATTTTTAACTGTTGTTA
Organism: Galbibacter pacificus; assembly: GCF_029603165.1. Taxonomy (GTDB): domain Bacteria; phylum Bacteroidota; class Bacteroidia; order Flavobacteriales; family Flavobacteriaceae; genus Galbibacter; species Galbibacter pacificus. The sequence continues at coordinate 614,976 of NZ_JAQSVC010000001.1, read as the reverse complement.
TAAGGTCATCTTGAACAAGATCGTTCAAATATCTTTTCGGGGCACTCATCTTCCAATCCTCATATGCCAATTCATTATAATTTGGGGCCGTGATATAAAGATAGGTTAATTGTAGGGCCGTTTCCAAATCTTTCAATGTTGTTGTGGTACTCCCACGTATCCCGCTCTCCTTATACCCTATATAAGGGGTCACATACTGTTTAAAACCTTGATTGGATAAATATCTTTCTATGTCAAATTTATCCTTTCCGCCAACACCCGAATTTTTAATTATTCCAGGTGCATTAATGGCAGAAAAATAATCTTTTTTAGAAAAACAGCTCGCCCCATTAGAAACAAAACCTTTAAATATAACAGATTCACTACCTCCCAAAATATCGGGGGCGGGTTTAAAGGAATTGAAAATCAACTTAACCCCATTACTTAATAAGTATTTCTTTATACCGGGAATGTCGGTAGTCCCTTCTTTATAGTCACAGCATTTTAACCCTGAAACTTTTATCGGATCCATTAATGTTGACGGGATAATGGGATCGGTATATGGTATTGTTTTAGAAGTATCGGCTTCAAAAAACCAGTTTCTAATTGTTTTTTCCGTGTAAGAAAGGGCCATATTGGCTGTTGGAGCAATTAAACCAATATCTTCCGGTGTTTTATTGATACGATCTTTGAAAAAATTGTTGACTTCTTCCAAGGTAAGATTATTTAATATCTTTTTTAAAAGCCCAATTTTGTTTTGTGGCAATCCCTTACCATAAACAAAATGATTCCGAAATTCTTCCCTCCAATAGGAAACGGCTGTAGTATCCGACTTTTTCAAAGATTCAAATAAATCCGTTTTTGTCTTATTAAACTCAGTATTCGTAAAACCATATGCTTTTACCTGTTTTAAAGTTTTTAAAGCCTCAATTACCGCTAATCTTTCTTGATTTCCATATGCGCATATATTAATTTTAAACGCCGATGGATACTCTGAAAATTCACTGTAAATATCAAAATGGTTATTATAAGACCATTGCATTTGCGTGTACCTGGCATTGAGCATTTTAATAAACAGGTCTCTTTTCAGGCCATTTTTAAGCCCTTTTATGGTCCCCCTTTCCTTTTTTTTATTTTCTCTCATGTACAGACGAAGGAAAACGGGTTCAGTTATGTTCTCCTGCGGTAATATTTCCCGTTCCAGTCTGACAAATCTCATATCCCCATTCAGGTAACTTTCATTACAGTCCAAACGTGGTCTCGGTTTTTTTATAGTTTTAGAAGCAGAAAATTTTTTCTTTATCTCATTTTCCAAACCATTGATATCTTTTATGTTCCCCATAATGACCAATGCCATTAAATCTGGACGGTACCAATCGTTATAAAACCGTATCAAACGCTTATGTTCAAAGGTGTTAATATGATGAGCATAATCTTTGGGGAACTTTCCCCCGCATCCCATTAATCTCGAATCCAAAATATGGTTCATGCTGGTTACGGAAGTCTTTCCTCCCCTAAATTCGGATTCATCCAAAAACGGAGAACGTTCGCTATCTATATAGATCGGTTTAAATTCTAAATCCCAAATAATATCCCGAAATAAGCGAAAAGATACTGTTTGAGCTTTATGGTTATGATTTGGAAGAATAAACCTAAACTCTGTATATTCCCCTGATGTCAGTGCATTAATGGCATTTGGCTTAATACCTAATTGATTGAACAATTCCGATCCATACAGCATTCTAGTCGATATGTGCTTGCCGGCTTTTAACGCTATATGTTCCATAAAATGTGCAAACTCATATTGATCCGGGTCTTCCTGGTTAAACCCGGCCTTAACAATAAGCCTCATGTCTATTTCTTTAGATGCAGTATTAATGGATTTGATATAATAAGTAAGCCCATTGGGTAATCTCCCGTATCGTATACCGGGATCTAAGGGTATGGTATCCCGATAGGTCAATGAATACATCGGAAGAGAGCTCCAAATGAAAACATTAATAAGTAATTTGAAAAAAATATCTTTTATGATCTGATCCTTCATAATATTCAGCTGAATTTAATATCCATTATTTTGTGTCAGGTTCGGGTTTTTACTTATTTCGCCCTCCGGTATGGGATATAATGCATCCAGGTCCTGCCAGGATGTTTTTATGGGGCTTAACACGGTTGATATCCTTCCGGTACGTTTTAAGTCCAACCATCGATGCCCCCACTCGGTAAACAGTTCCCTTCTTCGCTCGGCACTTATAGAGTCTAACAAGGCCTTTTGATCGATTCCGGGAGCTATATTTGAAATTAAGCTTAGATTAGCCCGTTCCCTGATCCTGTCCAGATCAGCTATAGCTCCAAGCAATTTACCCTGATGTGTACGCGCTTCACATCGTATAAGATATTGTTCGGCAAGTCTTAAAACCATGGAGTATTCTGTAATCTCTCCAGAAGAAGCATATTTTACCTTGTATTTAAAAGGATGGTAAAATGTATTGCTTTCTGTAGAAAAGGTATGTATCCAACTAGTGAGTCGAGCGTCTTCCTTAGAGAAGGATTCCACAAAATTGTTTGATAACGAAACTGGTGTAGCGTAATTAGGGTTTTCTAATATAATAAACAGGTTGCCTTCTTTAGTATGTGCCAACGAGGATCCAGAGCCTATTGGGGATATCTGCCAAATGGCTTCTTTGCTATTGGCCAAAAAAACCCGACCCATATCATCCAAAAGTTCGTAGGTTTGAGATTCCAAAATAACTTGGTTGCTCAAAGTTTCGGCACGATCCCAATTCCCTTTGTATAAATGCACCCTTGCCAGTAAAGCCATAGCAGTAAACTTATTGGCTCGTGTACGTTCACCGTCTTTATAGGTATTCCCCAAAACAGCTACAGCATTCTCCAAGTCGTCTATCATGAGGCTGTATATTTCATCTATAGTATTTCTCGATGCCAAGGCATTTTTCCGGTAATCCGGGGTTAGTATCAATGGAACTTCGCCATATAAATTAACGAGGTAGAAATACACGAAGGCACGTACAAACCGTACTTCTCCCGTTAGTTGAACTTCCATTTCTGCCGAGACCCCCTCAGATTTTTGCAAACCGTCCAATACGGCATTGCACATGTAAACAATGTTGTATGCGCTGGACCAGAGATTGAGGTTGGAAGAATTTTGAATAGAAATTTTATTTTGTTCGTATTCAATCAAGTCATCGTCCAATATGATGGTCCGAAGGTTATCTGCAGATAGCCCTGCCAGCACTTGGGTCGAATTTCTTCCGCCTCCTGAAAAATAAGATCGAAACAATTCATTATATATGCCCACTACGGCACTGTTTGCCGTAGTGTTATCATTAAAAACAGTCTCACTCACAATTTTATGCTCCGGGATTTCTACATCAACAAAATCTTCACAGGAAGAAAGTAAACTACAAAGCAGGACAAAAAGTGTCTGATACAGATAAATATCGAATAATTTAAATTTCATGTCGTTAGTATTTAAAGGTTTAATTGGATTCCACAAGTAACCGTTTGTAATGGGGGCAAGACTTGTCCCCCTTGGGGATCCAAACCGTTATAATCTGTAATTGTAAATAGGTTTTGAGTATGTACAAATAGGGTGCATTTCTGAATTTTATACCTATTTAAAATGCTAGGCGGAAGTTGGTAGGACAAAGACAACGTTTTTAATCTTAAAAAAGAGGCATCCCCAATGGCAAGGTTACTTTTTATAGCATTGGAGTAAGCCCGGTTTGCTGTGGTCAATTGCGATAATTTTTGAATACCAGTGACATTTTCACTTCCCGTCCAGGCATTAAGTACGTCGGTCGATTTATTTCCATAAGTTCCCGGAGCAGTTAGTGCAGCTAAATGAGTGTAATTATCTTGCTTTATGAACTCGAACAGGAATTGTAATGAAAGCCCTTTATAAACAATGTTATTACTAATTCCCCCATAATATTTCCTGTCAAGGTTTTTTATAATGGCACGATCATCAAAATTATATTTGCCGTCTTCATTGAGGTCCTTTACCTTATATAGCCCGGTTTTAGGGTCAATACCGTCATATTGATAAAGTAGGACGATGTTTAACGGCTGTCCTACCTTATATTTATTCCTGTATGAAGTTTGATCGAGATTTTTAAATGCTACTAATTCCGTTTCAGGAAAAGTAAGGTTTAAAAAGGTCTGCCAGCTAAAGTCTTTAACATTGAAATTAATTGTGGATAGCTCTATCTCCCATCCCGTATTCTGAACGGTTGCGGGAAGGTTGGCTTGAACGGAAGTAAAACCTGTTATCGCAGGAAGAGGATACCCGACCAGTTGATTTGATGACCTATTTTTATACCAGCTAATGCCTAAATTTATGCGATCCCTAACGAACCCCAATTCAAGTGCCGTCTCTAATTTCTTATTAACTTCCCATGAGTAATCGGGATTGGTAAGTTGCGTGGGGTACAACCCTCCAGGGCCAGGAGTGGGCTGGTAAGTATCCAGATAACCATAATCGGGTATCTGGTCACTTCCGGTGGTTCCATAACTTCCCCTTAACTTCCCAAAGCTTAAAAAAGGAAGGAGTCTTTTAATAAGCCCTTCTTCGGAGAATATCCAGGCGCTGCCAACGGCACCAAAATTGGCAAAACGTTTATCAGGCCCAAACCGGGAAGAACCATCCCTTCTGCCAGTTAGGTTGATAAAATATTTTTTATCCCAATTTGCCCCCAACCGGCCAAAAATGGCATTATAATTATATTCAATATTTTCATTTGCTTGCACCTGGACCTGATCAGCAGCGGCCAGGTTTCCCATCAAATTCTCATCACTATAACCGGTCCCCACCGAAAGTAAAAGATCGTTTTGACTATTTTGAAAGGTAAAACCTGCTAATGTCCTTAAATTAAATTTTCCAAAATTTCGTTCATATTGGATCTGAGGCTCAATGATCCATGATAGCCTTTTGACAAGTGAGTGGGTAGAAGATGAATTCACCACATCCCAATATATGGGATTGTAAGCCAATTTAGGTGTTTTAATGACCTCTTCGTTATTGAGGCTGGAATATCCTAAACTTGCTTTTAACTTCAATCCCTTCATGAACTCATAGGAGGCCCCCATATTAGATAGAAGACTGTTGGTTTTAATTTCCTGGGGTTTATATAACTCGGAAAAAGGATTTCCCCATATCCAATCTGTCCAATTCAGACTACCATCCCCATTATATATGGCAGGGCCGTTTGGGGGTAATGTTAAGGCATAATTTATTAAATTAACACTGTTAAATAACGTGTTATTGTCTATACCATAATTTATAGATAAATTGATATGAAACTTTTGATTTATGGAACTATGATTTAAGCTTAAATTTGCTGTAAACTTGTTATATCCAAAATCTCCAGGAAAAACCGTACCCTCTTTATGATAAGATCCGCCCAACAAAAAAGAGGTGGTCTCGTTCCCACTGGATATTGCCAAATTCGTATCGGTCACCTCCGATGCTCCTCCAAAAAATACATCTTGCCAATCTGTATAACGCTGTTGGTCCTCCCACAATAAGTCAGGGGCATTTCGTTGGGTAGGTTCAACCCCGTCATTTTCGAATGCCTTTTTTCGCATAGCTATATATTGCGGGGTATTTAATAGTTTCATTCTGTTAGGAACAATTGAGATTCCCGAATATAGTTTAGTCTCAAATCGAAGTTTTCCATCATTTCCATGCCCCTTCTTGGTAGTTATCAGCACTACTCCATTAGCACCCCGGGATCCATAAATAGCCGTGGCATCGGCATCCTTTAAGATTTCTATAGTCTCAATGTTTGACAGGTTTAATGAGCTAAGAGGGTCGATACCGGCCACGTCAGTTAATGCCCCACTACTTCTTACAGGACTGGAATTAATGGGCACACCATCAACAATGTACAGGGGATAATTTCCATCGTTGCGCAGACTGTTCGTTCCGCGTATACGAATACTCGGCGCTAATCTGTTAATTCCGCTTCCTTGCTCTACTTCCACGCCGGGTATTCTGCCTTCTAAAGCCTGCAATGGACTCACAATGGGCTGCAGCTCGATTTCCTCAGAGGTCACCTTGGCTATGTTCCCTGTCCGCTCCCTTTCTTTTACCGTATAATACCCGGCATTGACCGTAACGGCACCCAGATCCATTACGTCCTCTTCCAGCACCAGGGAAAGTTCCGCCGAGCTTCCCACGGCAACCTCCAGTTTCTTGAACCCGATATAGCTCAGTATCAAAACATCGGAAGGGGCGGCCTCCAGGTAAAAGGTCCCTTTTTCATCCGAAAAAGTGCCACTTGATGAACCTTTTATCCCTACGTTCACTCCCTGAATGGGAACACCGTTGGAATCGGTGACCGTCCCCTTGATCCGATGCTGATAGGCAGCCAAATCAAACAAATTAACATCCTTGATATTCCCGAAGAGGGAATAGATGCCCGTAAAGAAAATGAGAAGGGCAAATAAAAGGATGCAACTATCCTTTATATTATATTTTTTTTGCATAATTTTGAATTGTTATTAGTTAGACTTCGTTTAATTGATACAAAGGGCTTCTATGGTCTTCCACAACTCAGGAAGCCCTTCTTTCTTTTTGGTTTTAAGCTGATATGTATATTTTTTACTCCTTATATACTTCCATTTTTAATAGTTAAACAATGGCGTTTTCATGCCTAAACACGAAGACAAAATGTCGACGTAAAAGGAAACAGAAAAGCCTTAAAATTTCGTTCTAAGCTTGCTAATATTTGACATGCCAGATAGCATGATTCGTGAAGTGTACAAATTGATCGATATCAGAAAATGGCTAACTAAAATCAATAATTAAGATGTTGCCAATCGAACAATAGATAAGGCTTAAACAGGTTTTTTTGGTATTTTCCTAAATAATAAGTAAAAGCCATTAATTAATATTTTTCTTAAATAAAAAAGCATCATTTTTCAGTGTTTTTAACTGGTTATTAATGATTTAAGAAAACTCTATGTTTATAAACCGATCCCACATGCTATAAGAATGCAAAGGTGAATTTGCATGAAAGGGAAAAAGGGACTACATTTATATTTGTTATTATCCGATAGATATAGCCGTCTTGCATCTTGTGGCAAACACAAGCGTTTCCATAGGCATGGTGTCGGTGCTACCGAACAGTAGCCATTAGAATATATACCCTTAATTAAAATGGTATGGTTTCTAATTTTGATTTCGGTTTTTAATCTTTTATTTAGGTGCATATTAATGTTTTGATATGGATTCAAGGAATTTTGTCCGTTTGGCACCAACATAGTAGACAACTGCTGCATATGATTTGCAGTAAAGAAGCTTTGATGGATTTGCCTTACTCGATTTCATAAATGGTGTTATGATTAGCGAGTCTCTGCTGTATAATACAAAAAGGCTGGGGCTATGTCCTGCCTTTGTCCAGGCACTAGCACTAGCCCCAAACCCGGCATTCGATAGACACCCAGCCCAAAGAATTGTGCAAAGATACACAATAACTTTAGACATAGGTTTTTAATCTACCGCCTCGGATTTGAGTATGAATGTGCTAGTTTCGGACTCAGAGGCTCTTAAAAACTCATGCTCACCTATTTGGTGATACGTTTTTTAGCTATATCGTACCAACTTTTTTGTTGGTTTTGAACAAATATAAAAACAATATACATAAACAGCAAATATTTTTGCTGTTTATTCAATAAAAAGTTATAATATATTGAATACTAGTAAATTAAAAACAACATATTTTTTAGATTTTGTTCTAAAAATTATATCTAAAGAATATAAGGGAAAGTCTAAGCGAGAACTAGAAACTTATGTTAAGGATATTCTTGGCACGAGGAAACATGTTTTAGCGGAAACTTTTTACTATGTATTGCAATTGTTAAACTTAAATATTGATGTCTTGTGTGATGAATTATTCAAAAAACATAAGTTCACATTACTTCACCTAGAGTCCGATTCTAATAACAAGTTAAAGGACTTTTTGTCTCCCTTTGTTCAGGGTACAAAAGATATTGCCTCTGCTGCAAATATTGAGAATACAAGATTGAGCAGGTTGCTAAGCGGTGAATTTATACATCTGTACCCAAATGAAGTCTATGGCCTCGCCAAATCCCTCAGCCTTAAACCAAGCCAGCTCTTTCATTACTTATACGACGACGGAAAACGGCCAATTGTTGGAGTATAATGGGTAAAGGGGAAGAGTAATATTATATATAATTTGCTCTTTCGACCGGTTTCTTGTTTTATGAGTTTGATTGGTATCTATAGGCATCATTATGACCTAACTCCCAAAGTGGATTTTTTATATATTATGTGTTTCTGGTAGGAACAGAACTTTATATATTAATAAAACGGTAAACTTCATATTATTGACATAATTAAAAATCCTGAACATAAGGATTTATTTCTCATTTGTATGGGTTCTCTCCATACGTTAAATAACCAACTTCATACATTACCTATACATATATCATTTATATTATCGATCAAACTTCTCCCCTACCAATTCCATATTGACCATGGCACCGGTCAGGTTTCCTGTATATACGGCATTGGCGACCGATCGCATTCCTGTTGAATTATCGCCACAGGCATAGATATTTGCCACGGAGGTCTTTTGCATTTGATCAATCTGGATGTAGCCGTGCTCGGTGATTTCACAGCCCAAGGATTCCGGGATGTCCGAATGTTGAACAAACGGGACCTTGGCATATAAAGCTTTAAGCGAGACCTTGGTCCTATCGGCAAGTACTACATTTTCAAGGATCCCATCGGTATGTTCCAATGCCTTTACTTCGGTTTCCACGATAGGTATTCCACGCTTGCTTAACTTTTGAAGCGCTTCGCCCGTAAAATCAGCTTTTCCATTGGTAAATATGGTTACGGAACCGGTAAGGTTTCTTACAAGACCGGCCAAATGTACGGCCCCCGGACCATTGGCTAATATCCCTGTTGGCTGCGCTTTGTGCTCATAGCCATGGCAATAAGGACAATGGATAACGGTTTTGCCCCAACAGGCTTTAAAACCTTTTATATTTGGCATTTCATCCTTTATTCCCGTGGCAAAGATCAATTTTTTTGCCTGAAACTTATCACCGATCCCGGTCCCGATTTCAAACCCGTCTTTTATTCTTTTTCCCTGAAGAGCCTTTCCTTTATAAAAAGTTACCGTTGGGTAATTGAGTACCTGTTCTTTGGCAAGGGCCGTGATCTCATTTGGGGCCTTACCGTCCTGGGTCAAGAAATTATGTGAATGCGGGGTTTGTATATTACAGGGCCTCCCGTTATCTATAATCAAGGTTTTTTGCAATGAGCGCCCCAAAGACATGGCCGCTGAAAGCCCTGCATAACTTCCCCCGATAATAATAACAGCGTATTTTTCCAAATGGTTCATATCGATGAATTTTATAAATGCTTATATAAGCAAAGATACGAATAGAAATCATTATTGCGACTACATCGCAATAAATATCAGGACAGCCCTAAAAAAAAGCAGCTTCGTTTGTGAAGCTGCTTTACCAACAATAAAAATTATGCATTAACTTTGCACTTACTCTACAGGGTCCAACCTGTTTATCGCTGTAATTTGTCCTCCTTCTACTTCCAGTCCCTGCGTTGCACTTGCTCCGGCAACATCAATATTGTATATAAAGCTTCCGCCTTCGGTTGTTACGCCAACAAAAACAGTGCTTTCGTCTTCAGAAACATAATTGTCCATCCCTTTGGTAACATTTAGGATTGTTTCTGGGCTTGGCATCCCGGTTACCCATTCCAAGGTTTGATTATACAGGTCGATGACCGCCAATCTGTTTCCGGTTGAGTAGGCAGAGGTTTTCTCATCCATAAGTATTCCAATGGCCTTACCGTTCCCTACATAAATATGATCGGTAATATAGGCCCCGCCCGAGGCTGCTTCTATATCAAACAAATAATCCTGGTCGAATTCCGATGTACCGCTTTTAATTCTTGTAATGGCCGAAGGCTTGGTAGAAGTCAACTCACCGTTGGTAGTTGCTACTGAAGCTGAAAAAGCATAGGCATCCCCGTTTTCATCTACAGAAAGTCCGTTGTCGAAATATCTACCAATATAACTTGTACGGTCGTCGTGAATAACGGTTTCCAGCTCCATTTCCGGATATGAATACACCGCTATATTGGCCTCATCAGGATAATCTGTCCCAAAAGTATCATTGCAACATGCCTTTACCGTAAAATATGGCAAATACACCTTGTCGCCAACCTGGGTAATCCAGGAAAAGAAAGCCAATTCCCCATTTTCTTTATCGGCTAGTTCCTGAGTGTTGATTTGACCTTCCCCGGTGAACTGAGAAGTTTCTGTATCCAGTTGGTACCAATACGCATAGGGGGATTCGGCATTTCTGGAAATCTTGATCATGAGGATATCATCATTTACGGGGGCAAAAGCCTGAACGGTCTCTGATTGGAAATCAGAAATCTTCTCCAAATTGCTTTCAGCGTTTAGTTGATAGGTAGTTACCGCTCCCGGATTCCCCTGCCCATATAAAAGACTGAAAAACTTATTGTTATGCGTTACATAATAACGGTACGTTCCGTCTTGCTCAATACCATTTCCCTCGGTAGTAATACTTCCTTGCGTAAGGTCGTCCGTGGTTAAAATGTAATCGGCTACCCCTTCCGAGGCGGTTGGCGTGGCCGTGATTAAATATTGTGACTCGGCCGCCGGGTTTTCCCCACCATCATCAGGATTTCCTGCATCGTCGTCACTACTACATCCTATAAGGGTCGTAGCCCCTAAAAATATTAATCCAAAGTAAAAATTAGATTGCTTGATCATTGTATAAAAATTTAAAAATTCAATTATTCAGTTCTATATATTGCTTTAATGTATGTTGCCTCTTTATTGTTGAGCTATGTCCAGCTTACTAATGGCACTGATGACGCCACCTTCAACTTTTAATCCTTTCTCGGCCGTGGCATTTAGTATGTCAATGGCATATACATAGCTTCCATCTGACTCGGAGGTTATGCCCGTATAAATGGTCGTTCCGTCTTCGGATACATAATTGTTCCTTGCCGTAACATTGGTAACCGTTGTATATTCGGGCAGGCCTTCAATCCAAGTAAAGGACTGATTATAGACATCGATAACGGCCAAGCGCCTTCCCGTATCATATTGTGATACTTTTTCTTTTTCCATAAAGCCTAAAAACTTACCGTTGGAAACATAGTAATGATTGGTCAGGTAATAACCACCGGAGGCCTCTTCAAGGTTAAAAAAGTAATCGGTGTCAAATTCCAGGGAACCGCTGGTTATCTTGGTAACGGCCGATGGCTTGGTAGAAGTAAATTCGCCGTTGCTCATTGCTACCGAAGAAGAAAAAGTATAGGCATCCCCCTTTTCATCTACCGAAAGTCCGGTATTGGCATACCTTCCTATAAAGCTGGTACGATTATCGTGAATAACTGTTTGCAGCTCCATTTCAGGATATGAATACACGGCAATATTGGCCTGGTCCGGGAAGTTGGTCCCATCGGCATCATTGCAACAGGCCTTAATTCCGAAATAGGGCAAAAAAACCATATCACCGACCTGTGTTATCCACGAAAAATAAGCCAACTCTCCGTTGTCTGCCAATACTTCGGTATTTATTTGTCCTTCATCCACAAAAGTGGATGTATTGGTATCCAGACGGTACCAATATGCATAAGGCGACTCAAGATCTCTGGAAAGCTTTATCATAAGGACATCATCATTAACCGCTGCGCGTGCCTGAACGGTCTCCGATTGAAAGTCAGATAATTTTTCCAGTTCCCCATCTGCATTTAATTCATAAGTGGTAACCGCCCCAGGATTTCCCTGACCATATAAAAGACTAAAGAATTTATTGTTGTTGGTCACATAATACCGGTAAGTGCCATCTTGTTCTATGCCGTTTCCTTCGGTGGTAATACTTCCTTGGGTAAGATCTTCTGTTGTTAAAATGTAATCGGCCACCCCTTCCGAGGCCGTTGGATTTGCGGTAATGATATATTTTGAAGTAGGCACGGGCCCTTCCCCACCATTATCCGTTGCACTGTCATCATCACTACTACAGGCACCTAATAAAATAAGTGCATTTATAAATAGGTAAGTTGTGAATAGTTTTTGTTTCATAATGCCATTTTTTTTAATCGATTGGTTTTAGTTAAAAAAAGGTATACCTGATCTTTCCGGTAAAACTTCTGCCGGGTTTTTGCAAGCTGAAGTTATCGTACAACTTTTTATTGAAGATATTCCGGCACTCAAAGGTGAACTGTAAATCCTCTTTCCAGGTATAGGTAATATTGAAATCCTGTGATATCTGCTCTGGAATATCGAACTTATCATCGCCTAAACTTGGCCAATAGAGGTAAAATGCGTGCACATACAGCATATTATATCCAATAGATAAAAGGTTGCCCGTCCCCCCTACATTTTGGAACGTATAACTCATATCTGCATTTCCATAGAGATATGGCATGTTTGGAATCCTGTCCCTGTACACGACACTTTCGGTAGTCTGCCCGCCTTCGTACTTTGTATTGTTCCGTAAGTTCTGATAGGTAACGTTCACCCCGGCACTAAATTTTTCCCTATACTGATACCTAATTTCCGATTCGATCCCTAAATTGGTAACGCTCCCCAAATTATCCATTACCTGCATGGTCTGGTTGTTGTTTAAAACAGGGCGGATAAAATCGCTGGCATCCCTGTAAAAACCATTGGCATTCAAGTTAATGTGATGTTGGGTCCCCATATGCCACCAGTAGCTGGCCCCCAAATTGTAATTATAACTTTGTTCGGGTTTCAAATCAATATTCCCCTGCAGGTTGACAAGGTCGCCATAGAGCTCCTCCGTCTCGGGCATACGGTAACTTTTTTCAAAAGAGGCCTTTATTTGGAAATCATCGTTAAAGAAGTGGGTCAGGGCCAGGCCATAGCCCAGATAACTGAACTTATTGGTCTGGTCCCTATAGGCTATGTCCCCATAGTCGCCGGATGGGTTATAGGATTGACTGAATTTATTCTGCTGGAAATACTGCTTGGCAAAAATATTGGCACTCCAGTTTTCGGCCTCATACCCATATCCCAGCCCGAGAATGTTCTTAATGGTCTTTCGCGGTTGTTCGTATATCTCACTGTCGGGGTCCAGCTGGTCTTCTCCTTTCCTGTTAAAGGTATTAAAGGTGTTGCTCAGTGAAAATTTGTGGTTTTGGGATAATTCATAATCAAAACTTGCCGTTGCAATACCCGTGTTGTTCCGGTATTCATATAAAGAATAAGAGCGTTCCCCGCCGGGATTGTCATATTCTTTATATTGGCCAAACCAATTGTATCTTCTATGCAGCGTGTCTATATTTTTTTCCTGTCCAAAATTATAATTGGCATTCAAGCGGACGTCCAGCCCATTGGCTATAAAGTCTTTTTTAATGTATTTCAAACTCGGCATAAGAATGTTCCCTTTTCGGTGCCAGGCCCCGAATACACTTACAATACGTGCCCCTGTCTGAATTTCCCGGTAACTCGATCCGGTAGTTACCCCCAGTAACAATTGGTCTGCATACGATTTGTTGACGACCCCGATATTGGCAATGACCGTTTCATTATGGTATTTGTCGTGAAAGCGCTCCACGGTTTGATCCGGATAGTATTCCCCGGTATTGATGTCTGCTACATCTACCGTAACATCATAATTGTTGTCCGAATAGTTCTGATAGGCATTTAATTGTGCCGTAAATCCAGATTTAGAAACATAAATGGCATTTACCATGGAACGGTGCGTATTAAAGGAACCATAAGAATAAGAAGCATCCAAATGGCTTTTTTCATAGGTATTGGTAATGATATTTACCGCCCCGCCCAAGGCATCGGCACCCAGGCCAATGGGGACCACCCCCTTGTATACCTCTACCCGCTCCGCCAGGTTTACGGGAATGTTATTAAGCTGAAAGGAAGACCCAAAATTGTCCATGGGAATACCGTCAATAAAAAAACGTACCTGTTTCCCCCTAAAACCGTTCAGGGAAAAATTCATCTGGGAACCCACCCCGCCGCTCTCCCGCACCCTGATCCCGGATGTTCTGTCCAGGGCATGCCCGAGGTCCAAAGTCGTATTGTGCAATTTCTTGGCATCGATCACATTGACGTTAAAGGCCTTTTCCTTAACCTGATTGACGATACTTTTTCCCGAGACCACCACTTCATCAAGGTCGTATGAAGATTCTTCCAACACAATATTATACGGGCTTTCACCAGTTTGACCCAGTTCGATTGGGACCCTTTTTTCATCGAATCCCAAATAGGTCACCCTAAGGGTATAGGACCCGTTGCCAGTACCGATACTCAGCTGAAAATATCCCTGTTCATCTGTCGACACCCCTTTGTTAAGAGGTTCTACCAATACCGTGGCCCCATAAATAGGCTTATCGTTTGTATCTTTTACAACGCCGCTTACGGTCGTTTTTCCCTGCTGTGGAAAAGAAAAAAAACCTAGCAGCAGACTGCCTATCAATATAATAGTACGGGGGATGAGGGTTTGCATTTATTTTTATTTAGACTTAATTAATATAAATTTTATGCGAAAGTATAATATTAAACAGGGTCCCCATATACGCAAAGCGGATAAATACCTACGTAATACGGAATAATTGACCTTAGGCCTTGGACGCCTTCTGCTTCATTTTGTATAGGACGAGAAAGGAAATGACCCCGGAGCATGTCCAAAAAAGGTCCACTACCAATATTTGGGAATATCCGTTTTCAACGGAGGTCCATAACCAGTTTCCGGTTATAAATCCGTTTGCAAAAGGAATCATTAAGCTTATAATTCCTCCAGAAACAAGGCATAGCTTATTAATGGAATAATGGTTTTTCTTTATCAGCAAAAGAAGCGATACCGCCAGCCATGACCAAAAGAACGTCCGGTTGATAAAGGCCTTGCGATCGACAAGCGTTCCATTGGCAAAGAGCTTTACCACCAAAAAGGTGAATGCGGTAACCGGATATATGCCCAAGCATACGGCCATGTATATTCTTACCAGCCATGAGTTAAAGCGTCTTTTGTATTCGGGAACATTTTTCTTGTCCCTGGCCACCAGCCATATAAGCACCCCGGAAATAATGACAAAACACGTTACAAACCCAAGTACGAGATAAATAAGCTTCATTCCATACCCACCGTAATCGCCGTAATGCAACCTTCTTAAAACACCATTGGCCCCTTCAATATAAGATACTTCATACGGATTTTTTGCCTTTACCAACTTTCCATCGCTCGCCCTAAAGGTAAGGTGCCCCGCCCCGGTAAGCGCATCTTTATAATCGGGCGACCCGCTCACCTGAATATGCATGTTTTTATCGCCATAATTAATCACTTTGAGGCCATTAATTACCAAATCGGGCCATTTTTCTTGTGTTTTTTTAATAAAATCGTTGTAAGAAACATGGAAATTGGCACGCTCCCCAATAAATGGATAGACTTCTTCTTCATTGAAATCTGCAACTTTATTAAAAGCTTGTTGGTCATCATCAAAAAGAAATTTTTGAACCGGTGGCAGCATTACCGTATATCCTATAATTAAAAAGGCACCTGTTACGGCAAACATGAATTGGTAAGGCAGTCCTATTAGTCCCAGGGCTACATGGGCATCGGTCCATATGGTTTTCCATTTTGCCTTGGGGCGAAAAACATAAAAGCTCGGTACAATCTTCTTCCAATGCACGATTACCCCGGTAACCACCGCAAAGAGAAAGAATAATGCCACCAAACCGGATAAAAAGTACCCGGAACGCCCAAAAAAATTAAGTTGTGCAAAAAAGTGGAGCCTATAGAAAAACTCCCCAAGGGAATAATTAGAGGTATAGTCGGTCCTGTGGTGCTTTTCGGCATCGAGATAGAAAAAGCCCCTTCTTCTCCCCTGCTTTTTCTCCTTGGCAAGCGTGGTATCTTTTGCGGGCGAAACAAAGGCGCCAATCCTTTTCTCGTAATAACGGTGCGAAAAGGTTACATCCTTGCTATATAATTTCTCTTCGGAATCCAATTTTTCAATGGCCGTATCAAAATCTATGCTCCTGAAATAGTGTTCTTGAATTGGCTCGTTTCTTTCCCAGGCATTGATTTCATCCCTTAGAAAGGAAATGGAGCCGGTAAAGAAAATAACATATAATAAGGCACTAATGACAATACCGCTGATGGTATGGGTATGAAAAAGGATATTGTATACGCGATTGGTCATAAAACTATAGGGAATTAGGGAATAATTGTGTTTCCACAGTATGCGATTAACGACAGGGACAAAGTCGCCAATAGGTAAATGCCCCATATGGACCAGCCATTTTTGGCGATAAAAGCTATGATCATCAGTACCGCCCATAAGACAAAACCGGCATACCGCAAGGTAAATATCATAGAGGCCGGGGCCGTCCAGGCAATCAGGACCATAAAAAAGGCTTCGGTAAGGATGTATCCCCCGATAAAAGCAGCAGTTATTTTTGCGAATTTCTGAAGGGGGGATTTTGTTAAATATTTTTTATTGGCAGGCATTTATCTGTTTGGTTTGTTCGGACAATCACAATGGATACCGATCGTGTGCAATTGCTTTTTATATCTAATGGGGGGTAGGACATATTTATGAGATACGCTTTACCACTTCTTTTTTAGCTTCTTTTTTGGTGCCGTCAAAACCTTGTACACCCCCTACCGTGGTGTATTTCATGACATATTTCTTATCGGGGAAAATGCGCTGGTAAGCACTTTGGCACATAATGGCCGCCTCGTGGAAACCGGAAAGAATTAACTTTAACTTTCCGGGATAGGTGTTTACGTCCCCAATGGCATAGATCCCCGGGATGTTCGTAGCATAATCGTAAGAATTGTCCACTTTTATCGCATTTTTTTCAATTTCCAGGCCCCAATTCCCGATAGGCCCCAATTTTGGCGAAAGCCCGAACAAAGGGATAAAATTATCCACTTCTATATGAGACTCCCCGTCCTTTAAATGTTTTACGGTTACAGCCTCCAATTTCTCATTTCCGTGCAAATGGGTTACTTCGGCTTCGGTTATGAGTTCGATTTTTCCTTTTTTGGAAAGTTCGGCTACTTTTTCAACCGAATCCAAGGCGCCCCTAAATTCATTTCGCCTATGAACCAAATATACTTCAGAAGCTACCCCGGACAAGAAAATGGACCAGTCCAATGCAGAATCGCCGCCCCCGGCTATCAATACCTTTTTATCCCGGTAGGCTTCCGGGTCCTTGATCATGTATGCAACGCCATTATCTTCATACCTGGCAATGTTTTCCAGTTGCGGCTTCCTGGGCTCAAAGCTCCCCAATCCCCCAGCGATGACCACTACCGGAGCATGATGTTGCGTGCCTTTGTTTGTTGTTACGATAAAGGTCCCGTCTTCCAGTCTTTCTATGGTCTCTGCACGCTCGCCCAAGGTGTACCCGGCCTCGAATGGCCTTATCTGTTCCAAAAGGTTGTTTACCAAATCCCCCGCTAGAATTTCCGGAAAGGCCGGAATATCATAAATGGGCTTTTTGGGATAAATCTCCGAACATTGCCCCCCAGGTTGCGGCAAGGCATCTATTAAATGACATTTGAGTTTTAATAGACCGGCTTCAAATACCGTGAACAGTCCCGTGGGGCCCGCTCCGATAATAAGTATATCTGTTTTGATCATTTTAAAATGCTTAGCTTTTATTTCAATTGACGCTTCCTTTATTAAGACACAGTCTAAATAATGCAAATATATTTCAACCTTTCGCCTCTGATCATACGCAAAACGGAAAAATACCTACGCAATAGGGAATCCCCATATATTTGCTACTGCTGGGATCCTTCATCGGGTATCTTTTTTACAACCGCTTTGGTCAATACAAAAAAGACCGATTTGTGGTTAACCAATAAAGGGTCCTCTAAATTCATATTTAAAATTTTTAAATCATCGATCCTAAAAGGGGATAACCGGGCACGTTGAATAAGTTGCAGTGCCTGTTCATAATTTTTAATTTTAAACGTAAAGACCATGACCCCGCCAGGGGCCATTACCCTATAGGCCTCCTGAAGATATGCTTCAATAAGATAGGGGTCTATTCTTGGGCTGATACTGATTACGCGATGAAAAAAGTTCATTACATAAGGGATGTGCAGGCCATCAAAATCGTCAAAAACAGCCTTGCGCTGTCGAATATAATATTGGTAATCCGCTTTACTTTTTTCAACAAGTTTGTTAGCGGTCTCAAACCCGAAGTAACTGAGAGGACTTGCCTTAAAGAAAAAAGGCAACAGCGGATTCTTCCCAAAATATAAATCCAACAACCGCAATTTCGGGTAAAGACGCAACGATTCAACAACAAGCTTAACGGCATCCCTATACTCCAATTCAATAGTTTCGATATTGGACGCATTTATAAGGGCCCCTCCCGGCCCCCCTTCCCAATTCTCCATGGCAATTTCCGCTTTCATTTTAATGGCTTGTTTTAAATTAAGGATTAAAAATAGTTATTAATCTTATTTAGATTAAATATAAATAACTAACTTTGGAGACAAATATAATGGAGGTAATTCGTACCGTAATTACGCTAAACGGAATAAAACCTACGTAATACGAAATAATAAATATGTTGGAGGTAAACAAGAACAATTCCAGGCTGACGGAATTTAATTTTGGAAAAAAGGATATCCAAAAAGATGATTGTAACACCAAGGAATTATACAGTGAGTTTAAGGAACCGTATTTTTCAGGCTGGTATAAGGAAATAGTATATGACGACCTTAAAATAGGCCATGGGAAACTGACCGTGTCAAGACCAATGCAGGTCCACTGTAACTATACCGATGCTACCATTGAAATGATTTTTGTTTTAAAAGGGACCGTCAAGGCACATTTACCCGACACCGAAGAAAAACAGCGTTTTAAGGGCGATACCCATAATCTCTTCCATTGTGCCAATAACCATGCCCTTATTGAGTTCAAGGAAAAGAAAATGCATTTTATAAACATCCAATTGGCGCCTTCTTTTTTTGAAGGTTTCATGCCACGGGGTAAGGCATTTGATACTTTTAAAAATCTCATACAGAACCGGCAGACCGGATATTTACAGCACAGTAATTTCCCCATCACCCCTGCCATAGCGCTAATTTTAGAAGAAATTATTGAGTCGCCCTGGAAGGGGCATTACCGAAAAATTTTCCTTCATGCCAAGGTATTGGAGTTACTGCTTTTACAGCTGGACCAGTGCCGCTATGATTCCACGGCCCCCAGCTCGACCCTATCGGAGTTGGATGCCGTTAAAATTCAGCGGGCCAAGGAACACATCATAAACAACTACGATGCACAGATTACCATCCCCAAGCTGGCAAAACTCATAGGAACGAACGAATTTACCTTAAAAAAAGGGTTCAGGGAACTTGTTGGCACTACCGTATTCGGTTATATCAATGATATTAAAATGCACAGGGCTAAAAAAC
This sequence comes from Galbibacter pacificus, assembly GCF_029603165.1. Classification (GTDB taxonomy): domain Bacteria; phylum Bacteroidota; class Bacteroidia; order Flavobacteriales; family Flavobacteriaceae; genus Galbibacter; species Galbibacter pacificus. The sequence continues at coordinate 595,521 of NZ_JAQSVC010000001.1, read as the reverse complement.
TATTAGCTCAGAAAAACCTAAGCATCTCTCAGGTTTCCGAAATGGTCGGCTATAAAAACCCGCAACATTTTACCACCGCCTTTAAAAAGAAATTTGGCATTGTCCCCAGTAAATTTAAATGATAACGGTCCCCTTTTCCACCTGATCATTAGGATGATCTTACGCTGAATGGCCTTTAGATACAACCCTGTTATTGTTGGTTATGACAATCATCGTTTTTTCGAACATACTATGGGGCGCGGCATAAGCCCAACGCTTTTATGTAAGGCCCTGTTTTGAACTTTACGTTGATATGTTTCATTTTGGATACATCGGGAAAAGATATGGATACATATCCCGGCATGTGATTGTTGAATTTTGTATTTAATAAAAACGATCAAAAATGAAAATAACAGCAATGGGTTCCTTGGGGAACATAGGAAAACCCCTGACCCGGGAATTAATTAAAAACGGACATGCGGTAACCCTTATCAGTAGTACGGCCGAAAGAAAAAGGGAAATTGAGGCAATGGGCGCAAGGGCGGCCATAGGTACAATCATGGATACGGAGTTCCTAAAGCGTGCCTTTGATGGATCAGATGCCGTATACCTTATGGGGATATGGGAGGCCATGGGAAGCGCAATGGACGACAAGGTCGATTTTGAATCGGGATTTATCAAAATGGCCCACAATTACAAAAAGGTACTTGAACAAACCGGGATTAAGAAGATTATCTATTTAAGTACGATCGGTGCCCATACAGCTAACGGCATAGGGGCCTTGAAATATCATCATCATGTAGAACAGGTCTTAAACAGACTGCCCGCTGCCTTTTTAATAAAATATATGCGGCCCGTTGGATTCTACACCAACCTCTTACGGTCCATCCCCACTATAAAGGCAGAAGGGGCCATTGTCCAAAACTTTGGCGGCACCGCAAAAGAACCATGGGTCGCACCGCTGGATATCGCCCACACCATCGCCCGTGAAATGGGTTCGGAATTTAAAGGAAGGGAGGTACGGTATATTGCCAGTGAAGAAATTTCAGCGGTGGAAATTGCGAAAACACTTGGTACGGCTATAGGCAGACCGGATTTAAAATGGATGACCATTTCCGACCAGGATATGTTGAACCGTATGCGCTCACATGGAATGAATGCAGAATTGTCCAAAGGGTTTGTAGAGATGCAGGCTGCCCAAAGAAATGGCCATCTGTACAAAGATTATTATCACAACCGGCCGGAACCCGGCAAGGTGAAATTTACTGAATTCGCCCGGGAATTTGCCGAAATTTACAATCAATAAACCTAATTTTGTAAAATGCCAGGTATGAGACCACATAGAATCAAAACCATCGCTGAATTTCATAAATTCAAAGGACTACCGGCGCCCAGGCATCCGCTGATCAGCGCCATCGATTACGGGGCCATGCAATGCCACAGCGAAGAAGGCGTATCCAATGTGGTTTTCGATTTTTACAACATTGCGGTAAAAAGGGGGATCGGTGCCAAATTAAAATACGGACAACAAGTATACGATTTTGATCAGGGCATAATGTTCTTTATTGCTCCCAATCAGGTGTTCGGTATAGAACCGGTATTAAATTCAGATGAAAAGCGCTCGGGATGGATGCTGCTTATCCACCCTGATTTTTTGTGGAATACCTACTTGGCCAAAAACATTAAAAACTATGGCTTTTTTGATTATGCCGTAAACGAGGCCTTGTTCCTCTCGGATAAAGAGGAGGCTATTTTAAATGGCATTATCCAAAATATCGCCAAAGAATCCAATGAAAACATAGATCAATTCAGTCAAAGGATCATCGTACCGCTAATCGAGACCTTGCTCAACTATTCGGACAGGTTTTACAAGCGGCAGTTTATAACCCGTGAGATTAGCAGCCATCAAATCCTCGATCGTTTGGAAAACGTACTGACAGATTATTTTAACAATGGCGATCTGATTCTTAAAGGGGTCCCGACAGTACAGTACATTGCAGATGCCCTAAATACCTCCCCCGGCTATTTAAGTACGCTGCTCAAGGGATTGACCGGGCAGAATACCCAACAGCACATCCACAATAGGCTTATTGAAAAGGCCAAGGAAAAATTATCGACAACGGCCATGTCCGTGAGTGAAATTGCTTACGAGCTGGGCTTTGAGTACTCACAATCATTTAGTAAATTGTTCAAAAACAAAACCGATATGACCCCTTTGGAATTTCGTGGGTCGTTTAACTGAAAAACCGCTTGGTTAGAGGACAGAGCAGTGATTTTAATAAATAGCACCATGCGTATGATAAAAAACATCCCTTACATAACCGGTAAACAATGACATCGGAACTTAAAAAATATTACGGGGAACGGTTTGAACCCGCTCTTATAGAAGAAATCAGCCGGGCCGCTACTTTTATGGAGTTACCGGAAGGGCAGGATTTGATAAGACCCGGGCAATATATTAAATCAATGCCCCTATTGTTATCGGGGAGCATTAAAATAATGCGGCCCGATCCCGATGGAGAGGAGTTATTGCTGTACTATCTCGAGAAAGGGGATGCATGTGCCATGACCATGACCTGTTGCATGGGAAATACCATCAGTGAGATCCATGCCGTAACGGAGACCCCGGTAAGCCTATTGATGATTCCGGTCGATAAAATGGAAACCTGGTCCACAAGGTATAAAACCTGGCGGAATTTTGTTTTTGCCAGCTATCACCAGCGAATGATGGAGCTTTTGGAAAGTGTCGACAATATCGTCTTTAACAATATGGATCAACGATTGGAAAACTACCTTTACAATAAAGTCAAAGTCATAAAAAGTAAGCATATATATACCACGCATAAGGAAATTGCGGCAGACCTTCACACAAGCCGTGTGGTAATCTCGAGACTGCTGAAGAAAATGGAAAACAACAACAAAATAAACCTACATCGCAGTTTTATCGAAGTCCTGTAACATCGGTTACCAAACTTGAAAAGCACAGCCGTTACATTTGTCCCGGAATTAAAATAGATATGGACATTGTAGAAATTTTCGGTTATTCAGGAGCATTTTTAATAGGGCTGGTCTTAGGGTTGATAGGTGGTGGCGGTGCTATCCTTACCGTCCCCTTATTAGTATATGCCCTAGCACTTAATCCGGTGACTGCCACGGCATATTCATTGTTTGTGGTGGGGGCCACATCACTGATCGGGGCCCTTAAAAACATGGCAAAAGGGATGGTCGATTTTAAAACGGCCATCCCTTTTGCCATTCCTGCATTTGTGACCATCTACCTGACCAGGGCCTACTTGGTCCCTGCACTTCCAAAGGAATTATTCAAAATAGGCGGTTTTGCCGTAACCAAGGATTTGGCCATTATGTTATTCTTTGCCATGGTCATGCTATCGGCCTCCCTGACCATGATCGGCGAACGGTCCCTTGGGCCAAAAACATACAACGCCCCCTTATTAATAACACAGGGCCTGATCGTGGGGCTTGTCACCGGTATTATAGGTGCAGGGGGCGGATTTTTAATAATTCCCGCCCTGGTCCTTCTGGCCAAGCTTCCCATGAAAAAGGCAGTGGCCACGTCCCTTTTTATCATTGGGATCAACTCATTGACCGGCTTTTTTGGGGATGTCCAAAACCTCGACATAGACTGGCCCTTTTTGTTGACCTTCACGGGAATCTCAATTATGGGAATTACCATGGGGATATGGATCAATAATTTCATCGAAGGAAAGAAACTCAAAAAGACATTTGGTTGGTTTGTTCTCATCATGGGGGTTTATATCCTGTATAAAGAACTGTCCCTTACACACATACATGCTTGAGTTAAAAACGGCCTTGTGTAACAATGGTTACAGGATATGATAATGACAAAATCTAATTTTACTGAATGATCCCTGTTTTTATGACGTTGAAAAAACATACAAAAAATGAACCTATGAACATAGAACAAATTTATACCGGATGCCTGGCACAAGGGGCCTATTATATCGAAAGTAAAGGTGAGGTGGCCATTATCGACCCCTTGAGGGAAGTACGGCCCTATATCGATAAAGCGGATGCCGCCGGGGCAAAAATAAAATACATCTTTGAAACACACTTTCATGCCGATTTTGTTTCCGGGCACGTAACCCTGTCCGAAAGGACCGGCGCCCCGATTATATATGGCCCTACCGCAAACCCGGGCTTTGAGGCCATTATCGCAAAGGACGGTCAGGAATTTAAACTCGGGGAACTTACCCTTATAGTTTTACATACACCGGGACATACCATGGAGAGCTCCACCTATCTCTTAAAGGATAAAGATGGAAAAGATCATGCCCTCTTTACAGGTGACACCCTGTTCTTGGGGGATGTTGGCCGTCCTGACCTTGCACAAAAAGCAGCCCACATGACACAGGAAGAGCTCGCCGGTACCTTGTACGACAGCCTGCGTGATAAGATCATGCCGCTGGGCGATGATATTATCATTTATCCGGCCCATGGAGCGGGGTCTGCCTGTGGCAAGAATATGATGAAGGAAACAGTAGATACCCTGGGGAATCAAAAAAAGGTCAACTATGCCCTACGGGCAGATATGACCAAAGGGGAATTCGTCAAAGAGGTGATTGCCGGTCTACAGCCTCCACCGGCCTATTTCCCCATGAATGTCAAAATGAACAAAAAAGGCTATCGGGATATGGAGAAGATCATTGCTCATGGTGAAAATGCCTTAGCACCGGATGCATTTGAAATAGCGGCAAATCATACCGGGGCGGTACTATTGGATGCAAGGCATCAGGTTGATTTTGCCAGGGGCCATGTCCCGGGATCGATCTTCATAGGCATCGACGGAGATTTTGCCCCTTGGGTGGGAACGCTGATAAAAGACGTACAACAGCCTATTTTACTAATTGCCGAAAAGCAGCGTATCGTGGAAGTACTTACCCGGTTGTCCCGTGTCGGATTTGACAACACCATTGGGTACCTGGACGGAGGCTTTAAAGCATGGAAAAAAGCAGGCAGGCACTACGATACCGTTGTTTCTATTCCGGCAGATGAGCTCCTACAGCTCAAGCAGGATAGTGAGCATCCCGTCCCGGTATTTGATGTTCGAAAGCCAGGTGAATTCCGATCAGCGCATATCCTTGATGCGCAAAACACGCCCCTTTCTTCCATCAACGAGCATTTGAACCGGTTCCCGGAAAAGGAAATGTTTTATATCCATTGCGCAGGGGGCTACCGCAGCATGATTGCGGCTTCTATCCTCAAGCGTCGTGGCATTCATAACCTTATAGATATCAAAGGGGGCTTTAAAGCGGTCAAAGAAGCGGGTATCAAGACCTCAGGTCCTATATGCCCCGCATCCTTAAAATAGGTACAGAAGACTATGGGGGCCTCATGAAATCATTCATATGCAGATATATGTTGTCCTGTAACCAATGTTACTGTTTCATTTTTTAAAAATCCAGATATTTGCATTTAAAAACAAAGGTATATGAGTTGGATATATGACCCTTGGCCCTGGTATGTTTCGGGCCCGCTCATCGCACTAGTGATGTTTGTTTTATTGCTGACGGGAAAACAGTTTGGAATGTCTTCAAACCTTCGGACATTATGTTCCATAGGGGGTGCCGGGAGGGTGTCCGGTTTTTTTAAATTCGATTGGAAGAAACAGGGATGGAATTTACTGGTGGTTCTGGGCGCCGTCATTGGTGGTTTTTTGGCCTCCCGGTATATGTCCGATAATACTGTAAAAATCAACCCGGATTTGGCCGGACAACTCTCAAGGGAGTATCACATTGAAAGTGCCGGGAAAGCCTATTTGCCTGCTGAGCTGTTTTCAACGGAGCAACTTGACGATCCCTTTACGATCGGTTTATTGCTCCTGGGCGGTTTTTTGGTGGGCTTTGGATCGCGCTACGCCGGTGGCTGTACCTCGGGCCATGCCATCTCCGGTCTGAGTAATTTACAGGTTCCCTCCCTTATTGCGGTCATTGGCTTTTTTATCGGAGGTCTGGTGATGGTCCATATATTATACCCTTTAATTTTTGGATAGCAATATGAAATATATAACCTATTTATCGGTGGGTATTTTCTTCGGGATCGTAATGTACAAATCGGAGGCGGCATCCTGGTTTAGAATTTATGAAATGTTCCAATTTGGCTCTTTTCATATGTATGGCATTATCGGATCAGCCCTTTTACTGGGCACTATCGGGGTGCAGGCCATAAAGCGGCACCATATCAAAACTTTTGGCAAGCGGGAAATACGGTTAAGCCCCAAACAAAAAAGCATTCCTAGGTATTTGATCGGAGGTATCATATTTGGCTTGGGATGGGCCCTCACCGGTGCCTGTCCGGGACCGATGTTTGTCTTGGCCGGGGCTGGTTTTTATCCCGTCATAGTAGTAATCCTCGGAGCATTACTGGGGACCTTTACCTACGGAGTACTTAAGAATAAGCTGCCGCATTAATTCACGGCAATGGACCGGGGCCTGCACATGTTAAACAAAAAATTTTCAGCTTCTAAAGGAGCCATATTTTAGTCATTTATCTGTTCTATCGGATAAAACCGCTTGTACTGACTGATGTACTGTTCTTGAGATCCGTTTGTAAATGGTATCAGGTAAAGGGAGTAGGCATGTATTTGATCTCCCTTTATTAAATAGTCTTCCTGTGGCATGGCCCCCCAGGAGTTATCGCCTGCTACCCCGCGTTGGTCCATGTCAACATTCAATTGTACAAGATCTCTTTCTACAATGTCAATGGTATGTTTACTTATATTCACTGCTGGCATCCCATCGCTATACGTATCATTATTCAACGTATGCTTTTTAACTTTTTCGGTAAGCTGGCCGTTGTAAGAAATTCCGGGGGTAGCGTCAAAATCTTCATTGAGCATATGTAAGGCACTTATGCCCAGGTCTTTTTCATTATTTTGAGAAGAAACGACCAATAAGCCTTCTTGCACTTCATTGGTCAGGGCTACCCATCGTACATCGGTTTTATACCCATTTTCCTGTGGGCGTATATAAGGCACGTATTGCTCTTTTACCGTTGATCTATGCACATCGACAAAGGCCGAAACGTTCCTGTCCTTATAATTTTCCCAAGGACCGCGACCATAATAAGTTATTTCACTATACTCCCTTGGTAATTGCATCCGCATTCCCACCCTGGGAATATCTGCTTTGTACGTTGTCCGGTTTAAGGTATTGTCAATTTTAACGATCCCGTCCCCATAAATGGTATAACGGCTCTCAAAGGTGGTATTTACCCCTGGCAGATCATATACGACCGTTACCTTATAAGAGCCATCTTTATTTTTTTCGCTCATAAAAGAGCTTACCTTGGCATTGAGGGAAGCATTTTTCCATTCAATGTTCCTCTTCTGCATCTGATTGCCAAAATCATTATCGGTGGGGGCCCTCCAAAAGTTAGGTCTTGGTCCGTGCCCATCCTTAATGAATTCGTTCCCTTTGAATCCATAGGAACCCATGATGCCTGTCTTTTTATCAAACCCCAATTGAAAATCTTCATTATAAAAAATGACGGTCTCCTCGGTTTCTTTACGATGTACGGGCCTGTCATTTTTTAATGGATGGGAATCCCATTGTATTTTATTATCCAACCGAATCTGCTCATGGGCGACTTCGTGCCCTTTTTTCAGTATCCCATTGTCCCAGTTCAGTTTCGCCGAAACCTCCATAAAATATTCCGTATTGGGTTTGAATTCAATCCCGTTCAATGAAACACGGATTAATTTTCCGGTATGCGGGGCTATCTTCAATTGTTCCATCGGAACCGCTTTCAGTATTTTTCCATCGGCCTTTACGGTGGCTGTTATGGCAAACCAATCGAGCGCTATGAAATCATATAAATTTTCTACCAAAATCCTGACCTCATTATCCCTGTTAGTCCCTTTGTATTTAAAATTGATAAACTCATGTGCCTTTTTAACTTCGTGCAATGCCGGTTGCGGGGCCCTATCGGGGAAAACGATCCCGTTATTCAAAAAACTGTTATCGGTGGGCATATGCTCTCCAAAATCGCCCCCATAGGCATAATATTTTTGTCCTTTTCCATTGGTCTTCCATATAGATTGGTCTACCCAATCCCATATAAACCCGCCCTGAAGGTTATCGTGCTGTTCGATAACATCCCAATAATCCTGAAAATTACCGGTGCTGTTCCCCATGGAGTGCGCATATTCGCTTGGAATAAACGGCCGGTCGGTCAACGAGGTTCCAATGGCCTTAAAGGTAGCAGGTGATGGATATTGCGGGACAATAATGTCGGTATCGGTATCCATATCAAATAAATTTCCATCTATTTCCTTATAGGCCCTTTCATATTGTACCGGGCGCTTTTGAGGATCCAGGTTTTTTATCGCATCATAGGCCTTGAAAAAATTAATTCCGTTACCGGCCTCATTGCCCATGGACCATATAATAACCGCAGGATGATTTTTATCACGGGCAACCATTCTCAGCATTCTGTCCACATGAGCTTTTTCCCATTCCGGCTTTTTGGCCAGCGAATGTTCCCCATAATACATGCCGTGGGATTCTATATTGGCCTCGTCGACAATATAGATGCCATAACGGTCACAGAGTTCATAGAACTTTTCAGACTGCGGATAATGGCTTAAGCGCACCGCATTGATATTATTCTCTTTCCAGAGTTTTATATCTTTCATGAGCTGTGCTTCATGGACTACATGTCCTGTCTCCGGGTTATGTTCTTGCGTATTGACCCCTTTCAAGGTAATTGCCTGCCCGTTGAGCTTTAATAATCCCCCGGAAATCTCAACCGTTCTAAAGCCAACCTCATTAGATATAACTTCCAGTATGTTGCCCCGTTTTTCTTTGGTAGAGACGATCACTTTGTAAAGGTTGGGCGTTTCGGCGCTCCAGAGCATGGCGCCCATTACATAAGCGGAAAAATCAATGCTTGTTCCCCCATTGGCCTCAAGGGTTAGGGGCTGCATATCGTTGGCGACCAGGATATCGTCCCTATCAAATATTTTATAGCTAACCTCAAGCTTTTTCTTTTTGGGCGATGTATTTTCCAATGCCACGGACAGGTCCAAAATGCCATCACCATAACCCTGGTCGGTGGTGGCCGTCATGGTAACATCTTTGATACGGGCCCTGGGCTGTGCATACAGGTATACGCTCCTTTCGATTCCGCTTATCCGCCAAAAATCCTGGCATTCCAGATACGAACCGTCCGTCCACCTGAAAATTTGCAGGGCAATGGTATTTTCCCCCTCGTGCAAGAACTTGGAAACATTAAATTCAGCAGGCAATTTACTCCCCTGCGAATACCCGACATACTGTCCGTTTATCCAAACAAAGCCACCGGATTTCATGGCACCGATATGAAGGAACACTTCTTTTTCCCTCCAATCAGGCGTAATTACAAACGCTCTCCTATAGGAGCCTACCGGATTGTAATCATGTGGTACCTTTCCCGGATCCGAAGGATACACCCCGTCGATAAAGGCGATCTCCTTGGAGACCGGCGCCTTGTAATCGGCAAATTCGTATTGGTGGTTTACATAAATAGGCGTTCCATATCCTTCAACTTCCCAATTGGCAGGTACTTTTATAGTATCCCAAGCATCCACATTTATTTCCGGGTTTATAAAATCTTGTGGCCTATCCGTCGGTTTTTTCACCCATTTAAACTTCCAGTCCCCATCCAATAAAAGATAATTTTGAGATGTTCGCCACTGGTTTTTTTTTGCTTTTTCCTCGGAAGAAAAGGAATAAAAGGTGGCATGTGCATCTTCTTTATTTTCCGAGATCACCCGAGGGTTCTCTATATAGTGTTCCAAACTCTTCGGAAGTGGCTGTCCATAAGAAAAACCGTGGCCAAAAAGAAAGATAATCCCGATAAGGTTTAATTGCTTCATCTAATAAATTGTTTTAAAACTTCTTTTCCTATCAATTGTTCAAGAAAAAATGAATTTGAGGGCCCATCCCTTTTGTCCGTTTAAAAATCAATGATATTTAAATTTTTATCCACCAGGATTCCCTGTCCCGGGCTTAAATCAAACCTAAGGGAATGTTTTGCCTTGAATATAAGTACAAACAAGGCCCGATCACCTGTTATTGTCCGTTGGTTTCCGATATTGACAAAAGTGGGGTACAATACGGTATCCCCGTTGGAATGCAACCGCTCATTGGTAAAATTGTCCATTTGGCCCATGGCCAATGGGGTTACCCTGACAAATTCATAATCCCTTGTATGAAACGGTATGGCCATGCTAAGGGCATTGACCGATTTTAAATCACTCCCGCGAACGGTCACCTCTATAAGCGCTCCTTTTTTATAATCCTTCTTCGGCGTGCCCAAATGGAGTCTTCCCGATACTTTTTCAAGCTGTCCCTGTTGAACCCCTCCCTGTAGCTGGGTTGCCACTACAGAAATATCGTAGGCATCGATACGCCCGTTTTTATTCACATCCCCCCTGCTTACGTACCCTTCAAAATCTGCATCTCCCTGTCGGAGTCCCGTGTAATTATGGTAAGAGGTCAAATCATTTTCGTCGATCAACCCGTCATTATTGATATCTCCGGGCAGGTAGCTTTCGCTTCCCGGAACCTTGAACACGTACAGTTCCCGACCTGAACCATAACCGCCCACACCCTCGGTAACCACTATTTTAATAAACCGCGCGGTGGGATGCCCGGTAAAGACAAAGGTTTGATCATCCCGCCCGTTCCATTGAAAGGTTCCGGCAGGCTGCCAGTTGTTCCCGTCATTTCCATAATATACCTTTCCCTGGCGAAACACGCCGTTTCCACCGCTACTTCGGGCAAGGTATTGAAATTTATCGAGTTGATTGAATGAACGTAGGTCCATTACGATTTCAAAGGGGACCGATTTCTCCCCCCATAGGGTATGCCACATATTTCCCTGATCAAAGTCAAAAAAATTAGCGATCTCGTACCCTTCTTGATTATAAACGTTCGTTGTTCCACTAATCCCCTGTATGGCAAATTCCAAAGGGTTCGATTTTGTCTCGGCTTCAAAGGTCCTCCAGGGAGAAACCCCGTCTTTATTCACGGCCCTGAGTTTAAAGCGATAATGTGTTTCTGCCCTTAAGTTCTCAAAAAGGTAGGCGGTATCTTTAATGGTCGTATAACGCATATGCTGAAAATCGATTTCGTAATAATCGGCATGCGTAACTTTATCCCAGACAGGTTTCAGCGTATAAGCCGTTATGTTTTTGTCCGATAATCGAACATTCCCGGGGGCGGTCAATAATCCGGAGCTTACCCTATCCTTGTTTTCAGGTCGGAATTTATAGCCCTGCACATGTAACCCTATGGTATCTTTGGTAATATCAGATGCCTCAATCCGTACCAAGAGCTGTGGGTTTTTGACCATTTCGACCTGCTCGAATTCACTGCCCTTGGTCGAAAACCGGTTTAGGTCAGGACGCCGGTCGTAGTAGTAAACATTGGTACTGCTTTCATAACCTTCCCTGGTACCGGCCTCTTTCAATGCAATATGCTTTCCATTAATCTGGGCCGAGATTGCTGTGGGGCGGTCCGTTGTATTTATTTTAAATGCGGTGAGCTTCTTCTTGACCAACCCTTTAAAATCCCCCAGGGCCGGATATACAACAAGCTTTGCGTTGCCCTTTTCATCTGCCGTTGATGTTATTTTTGTATAAAGGCCCGCTCCGTTTTTATAGGCTTGTGTTGTCCCGTCATCATCATAAACCGTAAAGGAAGAACCCTGATAGGGATATACCTCGTAGGTTCGCAGCCCGGCATCTATTTCGGAAACATTGTTATGGGGGTTGGCCTCTGGAATAATAGCGCCCCTTTCTACAAATACCGGGAGCTTCCAAAGGGGGCTGTCAAAACTATTTATAATTTGACCTCCCTGGTACTGCTGCCCCGTGAAGTAATCCACCCACAATCCCTTGGGAAGATAAATCCCGTGCCGTACATCGTTCCCATGAGTATCCGGATCAGTCTCTTTGTATATGGGGGCCACCAAAAAACTAGGGCCGTACATAAATTGATATTGGGTCGGTATTCCCTGTGTATACGCATTTTTCTCCTTTAAAAACATGGCCCGGATCATCGGCAGGCCATCGGTGGCCTCTTTTGCGATACTATAAGTATATGGAATGAGTTCCGATTTCAACTTTAAATAATTTCTGTTAATGGAAGCTGCAGGCTCTCCCATGGCCTGCGGATACTTTTCATTGGTCCCCCAACCGTCCATATTTAATTGCATGGGCGTAAAGGTCTTCCATTGAAAATCCCTTGTATTGACAATGGGGTTTCCCCCACCAAAAATACCGTCCATATCCGAAGTAATATTGGGCTGTCCCGATAAACCGGAACCTATGTAGGTAGGGACATGAAATCGTATATATTCCCATACCCCTCCGGTTTGGTCACCGGACCAGACCCCGGCATAGCGTTGTGTGCCTGCCCAACCGTCCAATGAAATAATAAACGGGCGGGCATCGTTGCCATATTCAGGCATGATCTCCCCTACATCGGCCACCCCGTTAAGCCCAAAGGAATACCCCTGCCCGACCCAGGCAACATCGGTTTTTAAAACCCGTACCCCGGCATCGCGAACTTCCTTCACTATATCGCGCTGCAACAAAGCACTTACGCCCTTTTTAGGGTGCAGGTCGGATTGTGTCCAAAGACCGATCTCTACACCGTTGTTACGTGCATATACCCCGAGTTCCTTTAAATTTTGGATGTTTCCTTCCAGCGTTTTTGTTTGTCCGTAACCGGCACCATAACCATCATTTGGTAAAATCCACCCTAATGGCATATCGTTATTTTTATAACGGTCAATAACCGCCCTTGCGGAAAACTGATAATTATCTTTTTCCCCGTTCAAAGATTCTTTAATACCCCCGTTGTCCTTCTGGCTTTCCTGATAATATTTTCCGTCCTCGAAAAGAACCCCTTCCCCGGCCGCTCTCCAATAATCCCTGTTATACGCATTTAAATGTCCCTGATAAAATCCGAATTTGGGCAATAATACCGGATTCCCCGTTAATTGGTAAAAATCATTCAACAGGTCCTTGACTCCATGATCAATCATAAAGAAAACATCCAAATAGGGGGTTTGATGGGATAGTTTTACCATACCGCTTTGTTCGGCACCAAAATCGTAAGTTCCTTTTTTAAAGGTATGCCACATCATCCCATACCCCCTGGAAGACCAGTAATAGGGATTAGGGGAGGCCACGCCCCCATCGGTCCAACTGTTTTGATTTGCTATCAAAATACGCTTCCCCTTATGAGAAAACCTGCCGTTTTGAACCCCACCCCCGTAAAAGTACTCATCCTCATGTTCTTTTAAAGCCAACCTGGTCCGGTTCTTCTCAAAGCTTACGGGTGCCAGGAATTCTATCGCATCAGCCCCGGTCTTTAGGTTGCGTACCTTTATCAAAGCGGTGGCCTTATCCAGGGAAACCGCTATGGCACCGGTGGTTATCAGTACGCTATGATCCGTTTGGGAAAGATGGAGTTTCTCGAATTTTTTTCTGGGATGATCCACCAGTATATCAGCTTGGGGTTCTGCGCTGGGAGCCCTCATCCCCTTATTTGAATTATCTTGAAAAAGCCTGAATATATGGTCCCCGTAAAAATCAAAAATCATTTTTTGCCCGGCAGAAAAAAATACCTCAACGGTCGTACTGTCGACCTGAGAGGCATGGACAATCGTATCGGAGCGTCCACTAACAGCGCCCTTTACTGAGGGTTCTTGGGCTTTGATGGCTGTGGTGAGAAAAATAAATAAAAAAGTAAATAAAAAAATAAAATAACTATTAGAAATATTATTTATTTTCATTTCCTTGTTTTTATAATTATTTTACAATATTAACCATCATTGATGAATAATAATAATATAGAGTGTTAAAAAAATAATGTCCCGCCTATATCGTGGTCGGAAAAATGAAAAGCGTAAAAAATTAGACCCACTATTATTCCCCGGAGCCTTTTTAAAGAGGATGATAGGTATAGCTATTTATTGGTCATCGATTTCCATACCGCCAAAGTACGTGCGGAATTCTTCCAAGGAAATTTCAATCACACTTCCGTGCCGTATTCCTTTCGGAAAGGTAAGCTCGTTTGAAATATCCCTCCAGTTTTGCAGATCAGCAGAGGTGACAGCCCCGTATTTTTTATCGATATATTTATCAAAATATACCGTCCAATTTCCATTAATCTTAGCTACTGTGGGGCCTTCAGCCCAATAATTGCCCGTTATGGGTTTCCCGGCATCCCCATAAGGTCCCGTCATAGTAGTTATCCTCGGATATTACTGGGGACCTTTACCTACGGAGTGCTTAAGAATAAGCTACCACATTAATTCATGGCAATGGACTGGGGTCGGGCACATGTTAAACGAAAAATTTTCAGCTTCAAAAAGGGTCATATTTTAAAGGACCATTACCAAAAGTTGATTATATCAGTCCCTATTCCAAAATAAAAGGCTGTCTTACGACAACCTTTTTGTTTCATTTATATGTATTCCCGATCATATTGCAGCTTATATCGACTGGTCATAAAGCCATATACTGACCCTTTAAAAAAGAAATTTGACATTGTTCATAGTTAAATAAAGGACAACAGGTTAATCATCAATTGAAAAGTTATAGCCTCCCGAACCAATATAAAGAATAGTTTCCTCTGAATTGGTTTCTATTTTGATGTTCTTATCAGAAGTAGCTATTTCATTATTATTCTCTTTTATTTTATTTACTTGAGTTTCCGGAAAATGTATTTCAGCAGAAGTATTTACTGGAATTTCAACCCTATAAATTACACGATTACCATCCCTTTTCCAATGGGAACGTATGTTTCCATAATATGTTTCCAAACTTGCATTTACTTCATTTAATTGCTCTCCATTGTTCTGTTTCTTCACTTCTTCTGAAACATATTTACTTTCAAAATGAGGCGTCAAAACAATTTTTTTGTATCCTGTTTCTCCCATTTTTTCAGAATTATTTATTCCTGCGAGCTCTCTGTACATCCAATCACCGATTGCGCCATATGCATAATGGTTAAATGAATTCATGCCCGGAGTTTGAAAAGAACCGTCGGGTTTGCGTCCATCCCAACGTTCCCATATTGTTGTTGCTCCTGCCGTTACAGGATATAGCCATGAAGGATATGTTTGCTGCATTAAAAGCGTATATGCCAAATCGTGATAACCGTATCTTGAAAGTACCAAACATAAGTATGGGGTTCCCAGAAAACCTGTTGTTAAATGGTAATTATAGCTTTTTATATTCTCAACCAAGCGTTCAACTGCCTGAGCTCTCAAATTTTCAGGCATCATCCCAAAATGTAAAGCTAAAACATAAGCCGTTTGCGAGCTCGAAACCAATCTTCCGTTGGGGGTCATATATTCACTTACAAAAGCATTTTTTATATGCTGAAGCAGCGCAGTATATTTTTCTACATCCTTATTATTTTCCAATACTTTGGCGGCATTGATCAATAATTGAACGGAATGCGCATAAAAACACTGAGCAATTAAATATTTATCGGTAATAGCAGCCCTTCCGTCATTATCGTCATCTGGACGATAGAATAGCCAATCCCCAAAATGAAAACCTGTATTCCATAAATAATTTGTACTCTTACTACTCATGTAATCCACCCAGGATCTCATGCTTGAATATTGCGTTTTCAGCACATCCTTATTTCCATAAATCAAGTATATATCCCATGGTATGATAGTTGCAACATCTGCCCATCCAGCTGAACCAGCAGAATTTTCTCCAAGTACATTTGGAATTACAAAAGGCACACTTCCATCCTTTTTTTGGTCCGCAGCAACATCTTTCATCCATTTTGAAAAGAAATTATCTACATGCATATTATAGCCAGCTGTTTTAAAAAATACCTGGGCATCTCCTGTCCAACCAAGTCTTTCATCCCGTTGCGGACAATCGGTAGGAACATCTAAAAAATTTCCCTTTTGCCCCCATTGAATATTATGCTGAAGTTGGTTCAATAACTTATTTGAGGTGGTAAAACTGCCCGTTTTTCGCATGTCAGAATACAGAACTACCGCTTTAAAGTTATTCAATGAAATTTTGTCTTTCATGTTTCCTTTTATTCTAATGTACCTAAAGCCCTGCCATGTAAAATGCGGTTGAAAATGTTCTTTCCCCTCTCCATTTAATACATAATTATTTTCCTGCTTCGCAGCCCTTAAGTTTTCGGTATAAAAATTACCTTCCTTATCCAAAACTTCTGCATGATCGATGATTAAACTATCCCCTTTTTTCCCCTGTACTTCCACTTCAACAAAACCAACAAGGTTCTGCCCAAAATCAATTATTTTATCTCCTTCGGGTGTTATAATAATATTTAGGGGCTTTATAATTTCGTGTTTTCTTACAGGTTCGTTATAGGTTGCAATTAAATTTTCATATCCGTAGTTTTGTACTTTTACAGGTAGCCAAGAACGGTCCTTATAGCCTGTTTCTATCCATTCCCCCAGTGTTTTTCTAGCATCAATTGTTTCTCCGTTATATATTTCTGAGCTTTGAATTGCACTTTTGGCAGATTTCCAATTTTTATCTGTGCCTATAATTTCTTGCGTACCGTCGCTATATTCTATTTGTATCTGCATGAGTAATGCCAGTTCACTTCCATATAGATTTTCATTATCCCCCCAACCAAGTGCGCTTCTATACCACCCACTGCCTAACAAGGCTCCAATGGCATTTCTTCCTTGTTTCAACATATTGCTTATATCGTACACTTGATACTGTAAACGCTTGTTGTAGCTGGTCCAACCTGGAGTTAAGTAATCATTTCCGATTTTTTCTCCATTTAGAAAAGCTTGATACATTCCGTGCGAGGTAATTACAACATATGCATTTTCTATTTTCTTTTGAATTTTAAATTCACTCCTCAAAGCTGGGCTTGGTCGTAAAGAATCCTCTAGATATCCTGCCGAAATCCATTGGGATTTCCAATCGGTTTTATTTAAAATTCCCATTTGCCAAAAAGCAACATTACTCCATTTGGATACTTTCCCCTTTTCGTCCCAAACACGAACCCTCCAATAATACTTTTTCAAAGATTTCATTTCGGGACCTTGGTACATAATTCTGACCGACTGATTTGAAGTTACTTTATCACTATCCCAAATTAAATCATTATTAAAACCTGTTCTATCGTTGCTTACTTGAATTTGATATGCAGACTGAGTTTTACTCTTTTCTCCTGAAGATAACACCCAAGTCAGTTTTGGTCGAAGATTGTCAATTCCCAAAGGGTTTACCCTATTTTCGGCAAGTAACTGGTCTACATTTATCTGTGAAAAAGTGGGCAAACAAAACAGTGCTATTACAAATATTGAAATTAAGTTTTTCTGCTTCATTGTATTATTTTTAAGTTAATTATTGAGGATTCTGTTCCAAACCATCTAAGGTTACTGCTCGTTGAGGAATTGGCAACAATAGTTTATTTTCTGATACATTATAGGCACCTGCCGGGATAATATCTGCCCTTAATGTCTGTTCTTCTTCACCATGGGCATTCATCACCTCAACTGCATTACCTGAACGAATCAAATCATACCAACGGTGGTTTTCAAAAGCCAGTTCTATTCTTCTTTCATGAAAAACAGCGTTTCTAAATGCTTCTTGATTCCCTGCATCTACTACTGTTAAGTCTTCAAGACCAGCCCTTTCCCTTATTTGGTTTACAAGATCAAAAGCTTCACCATTGGCTACATAAGCCTGCTCATTTAAACACTCTGCCATCATTAACAGTACATCAGCATAGCGAAAGGTAGGAAAATTAACACTTGTGCTCCCACTCAAATCAAAACCAAAATTATATTTGCTTACATAGGGCTGATTTACAAAATTACCATCATTATCAACAAAACCTTCCTGCATTGAAATGTCTTTGCGCAAGTCTCCTTCTTCATAAGCTCGAATCATATCCTGTGTTGGTGTGTTCCACCCCGATCCCGAATTTAAATTGAGCATTTGGGGGTCTCCGGTAACAATATTCCCCGAATTATTTGGGGCAAACTGGTACATAAAATTACTCCCCTGACCTTCTTCAGAACCAAGATATTGTACCGCAAATATAATTTCGGTATTTCCTTTATTGTTTGGATTAAATACATCCTTGTAACTTTCATCAGAACCAGTTACCAAACTATAGCCTGTAATACCTTTTAATACTGTTAATGCCTCTGTATATTTTTTTTGAATCATATATACTTTCGCCAAAAGAGTTTTTGCTGCTCCCGATGTAGCCCTGCCTCGATCGATATCGCCATATGTTTTAGGCAGTAGGTTTTCAGCATCCATTAAATCTGCTATAACACTTTCGTAAATTGCATCTTTTGAAGCCCTACCATCACTATTGGCCTCGCCCGGGTCTTGAGTTGTGGATAATTCTAATGGGACACCTCCAAACTGAAGTACCAAGTTGTAATAATAAAAAGCTCGCAAGAACTTAACTTCACCAATAAATTGATTTTTTTTGGAAGCTGTTAACCCCTCTATTTTATCAATATTTTCCAAAACCGCATTACAGCGCGCAATTCCGTCATAAGAACCATTCCATAAACCTCCCATGGATAAGTCATGCGAAGCATCTGTTAAAAAATAGTCTACCAACCCTCTGTTTTCCAATCCACGGTCTGCTTGATAAAATTGAAAGGTTGTATTATCTGAGCGCATTTCAGCAAAAACCCAATATTCTAAATTGGTGAGATTCCTCAATGGAACATAAGCTCCATTTACAGCTTGTTCTATTTGTGTTGGCGTTTTAAAAAATGACTTTTCATTAAGATTTGTTTGTGGTTCAAGTTCAAGATAGTCATCGCTACAGCTTACAGCCATGAATAAGGCCATAAATAATAGATGGCAATATTTTACATTATGTATTTTATATATATTCGTTTTCATAATCTATGTATTAAAATGAAAAATTAAGACCTAATATGAATGTTTTAGCTAATGGATATGAAGTAAAATCCATGCCCGGCACAAGTGCCACGCTTCCTCCCCCTCTGTTTAATGGACTCGCTGCTTGTGGATTTGCTCTTTCATAGGCACTGAACATCAGTGCATTGTTAACAGTTGTATATATCCTTAATCTTTTTATAAAACTGTTTTCACCAAAAATTTCGCTCGGTAAGTTATACCCAAATGTTATATTCCGAAACCTAAGAAACGAAGAGTCTTCTACCCAACTAGAGTTTACGTCCCGATATATCACTCTTGCTCCATTTGTGGTGGGTGTTTTTCCATCGCCCGGATTTTCCGGAGACCTCCAGCGGTTAAAAACATCGGTTGTAACATTGAATATTCCATCAATATTATCTAAAAATTGATTGGCACCCACTAAAAGTTCGCCTCCATATTGACCGTCAATAACAATACTTAAATCGAAGTTTTTGTATGAAAATGAATTGGTAAGTCCAAATGTAAAATCGGGATATGGATTACCTATGACATCAAAATCGTTTACCGCTTCTATTACTCCATCGCCATTTACATCTTTATATTTTATAGAGCCTACTACAGATGAAGAATGTTTAGGCGAGTTGTCAAAATCTTCTTCATTCATATAAACCCCTTCTATTACATAACCATAAAATTGCCCGATTGGTTTTCCTACTTGAGTAATATGTGTTGGGTTTCCCTCCCCGCTTCGCCCGGAAAGGATAAAATTGCTATCCCCGTCAAGGGCTAATACCTTATTCTTATTAAAAGCAATGTTAAAGTTTGTAGTCCAACTAAAATCACCTGTGAAATTTCTGGAATTAATAGCTACTTCAAGACCTTGGTTAAGGATTTCCCCTCCATTAATAGTTGCAGAACCAAATCCAGACGAAAAAGGAATTTGTGTATCAATTAGCATATTCTCGGTATTTCTTCGGTAATAATCCAATGTTAAATCCAAACGATTATTTAAAAAAGAAGCCTCAAGCCCTATATCCAATTGTCTTGACTCTTCCCATGTTAAATTTGGGTTTCCAAGGGAGTTCAAGTAGCGCCCGCTGGCTATACTATTTCCAAAAACATAATTAGATGTTCCTACAGTTGAGATATATGTATAGTTCCCGATGTTGAAATTACCAGACAAACCATAACTAGTTCTTAATTTCAAATTATCAAAAAAAGAATTTTCCATAAAGCTTTCTTCACTTATACGCCATGCTGCTCCAATAGATGGGAATGTTCCATAACGATTTTCACTGCCAAACCTTGAGGAACCATCAGAACGAATAGTAGCAGTTAACAAATACCTGTTTAGAAAATCGTAATTTACCCTGGCAAAATATGATATTAAGGCCCATTCTTCTACTCCTTGCCCATAAGAAGAAATTCTTCCAGCTGCCCCTAAAGTCTCTATTTCATCATCTGGAAAATCCGTTCCATTTACAGAAATAGATTCTGCCGTTTCTTTTTGATTTGAATATCCTGCTGTTATCCCAAGGGAATGCTTTTCATTGAAATCCTTTTTATAATTCAGTAAAAATTCTGAAGACTGATTTAAAATATCCCCTTCGGAAACACTCAGGGTGGGAACATTTGGAGGCGGGCTATTGGTATTTCCTAAAAAGCTTGGATAAAACCGTGAACGCTTCCCGTTATTATAATCAACTGTAAAAGTATATTTGGCTGTAAACCCGTTAAAAATTTCAAATTCTGCAAATGCACTGGCAATTCCCCTAAACTCCTCTACTTCTGTTCCTGCATATTCCAATTCGTTTAATGGGTTTGGAGCACTAAAAAGACCCGGACCGCCAATATGGGGCGTCCTATTTCCATTTTCGTCGGTTACTGGAATAATTGGATTAAACCATTGTGTTTTTCCTATAATATCAAGAAAATCCCGTTCCAGATCATTTATATCCTGTTTACTAAATGTAGGTGCTAGACTTAACCCCACTTTTACCTTTTTACCTATGTCAGCATTAAAATTTGTTCTCATGGTGTACCTTTCATATCCTGTATAGCGAACTACACCTTCTTGATTAAAATACCCTAATGACATAGAACCCCTTAAGCTTTCCGACCCTCCTCTAACATTTAAATTTACATTTTGTTGAAGTGCCGTTTGAAGTATGGTATCAAACCAATCGGTACCTTCACCGTATTGTTCTGGGTTTTGATACATTTCTGGAATCACGGCATCTGCCACTGTACCACCAGCTGCAATAGCCGCATCTTCCCTAATCTCTTTTTGAAATTGTGCAAATTCCTGTGCATTAAGCATATCTGGTCGTCCCTTTTCTGGTACTGTTTGAAAACCAGTATATGTATTGAGATCGACTTGCAATTTACCTGTTTTTCCCTGCTTTGTTTTAATAATCAGTACCCCATTTGCTCCTCTTGACCCATAAATTGCTGTTGAACTGGCATCTTTGAGTATGGATATAGATTCTATATCATCAGGGTTAACCAAGTTAAGGGGGTTACTGGTTTGATTAAAACTATTGCTAATAGGAAATCCATCTATTACTACCAATGGATCTGAATTAGCTCCAATGGAACCTACCCCTCTAATATTAATTTTTGAAGCTCCACCGGGTGTCCCGGTAACAGTACTTACTTGAACACCGGGAACTTGACCTGCTAATTTTTGATCTAATGAAGACACTGGTATATCTTCAATATCTTTTGAACTTATTGTGGCTACAGAACCGGTTAGATCTTTTCGTTCCTGGGTTCCGTATCCTATTACAACCACTTCATCTAATTGGGAAACATCTTCTTTAAGTGCTACATTAATATTTTGATTAGGGGAAACTTTTACTTCTGTAGATGCAAAACCAATATAAGAAACTATCAGAGTAACTGTTGATGAACCTATAGAAATTGTAAAATTTCCGTCAAAATCTGTTGTCGTTCCATTAGAGGTCCCTTTAATCATTATGTTGGCTCCAGCAATAGGTATTCCTTGATTATC
Organism: Galbibacter pacificus; assembly: GCF_029603165.1. GTDB lineage: Bacteria > Bacteroidota > Bacteroidia > Flavobacteriales > Flavobacteriaceae > Galbibacter > Galbibacter pacificus. The sequence continues at coordinate 573,595 of NZ_JAQSVC010000001.1, read as the reverse complement.
TGTAACATTCCCGGTTACACTTTTCTCTTGAGCCTGTATGGATTGTCCCAAAACAAAAATCAATAAGAAAAGAGTCGTTAGGCTGAACTTCTTTGTACTTCTTTTCATAAGTAAATGAATATTAATTAGTTAACATTAGTTTTCCTTTTGTTTATATAAGGATATTTACAATTCTTTCCATTTTTTGAGTTTATGTAGAAAGCTGTGTAAACGTTTAACCAATATTACTAATAGGGAATCCCATTTCTATCCTGCACTATCCTGTTAAGTTGGAAAAGCGATAAAAAATTTGCCAAAAAAAGTAGTTTTATGGACTATTTTGTATTAAAAAAAAAGAATTTCGTAATGAATTCATGTAAACTTTTCTCCATGGCTTTCAAAATGTTTTGTTTCATAAATCCTGCACATTAAAAAAATCCTCCATACAATGTGTAGAGGATTTCATATTTATATTTTCGTTTCTTTTTATGTCTAATTACTGGAAAAGCTAACATTTATGATATTCTCTTTAGGTGTAATCCTATATACCGTGCAGCTATCTGGAACAGAAAAATTACCTGTTGACGCTTTAAAAGTATATGCATGACCTTGAAAATTGCAGTTAATTTGATTGTTTGTAATCGATGTATAAGGCAAGTCTACTTCTTTAGGAGCTGTAAAATCTAAATACCATATAAGATTTTCGCCTGTTTCCATTTTTAATTGAATGCCTTGTTCCTCAAAAACCAGAATCAATTTGGCTTCATGATTTTTAATAGGCCAAGACACCCTTAAAACACCATGTTCAGGGCTTGTAACTTTTGGTGTTTTTCCTATTATTAATGACTCTTTGCCTTGTTCCATTATTTTAAAACGTAATCCTGCTAAATCATTGGCTTTACTCCACAGGAATCCATCAATTATAGGTTGTGTAAAGAAAAGTGCCTGATTAGAAGCAACAGGCTTAGTTAGATAAGATGATTCTATGTCTTCATCAAATACATGAATATCGCGAAAGCGTAATGAATTATTCTCCCATAATAAGTTTGCTCTATAAAATCTGCTGTTGTACCAAACTGTTTTCATGTCACTCCCCTTCATATCGGTCGTAACAGTTACAGAAGTTGCAGGCGTTGTTTGGTATTTCTTCTTAAACCAGAAACCAGACTCTTTTAATGTCTCAACTTTTACTTTATTTTCATCTCTCAGTTTTGCGATTAAAGGGAGTTGAATATGAAACCCTTTCTTCATAGCCGACCATGTAAATGAATTTTCCTGACCGGCTTGAGTATATGCATATTCCATAGATTCTCCGTTAATAAATTCTTTAAAGTACCAATCCACCCATTCTTTATTTCCTCCAGCTTCTTTATATACAGGCTCTAAAGTTATTACTCCTTGCCTATCAGATTCTAAGCCGGTATCGTATTGCCTTACCGGATCGCTCCCCAGCATTCTAAAAATTGGTACGGGTATTTGACTTTCTTCATTTTGTGCCGGCATATACGAATTTACCTTACTTGGATAATAGGCTTGGTTCCAATATCCTCCCCATAGTGTATATCCGTCAGTTCCATACTGATCTTTACAATTGGCCGAAACTACGATATCATACTTTTCGTACAAATAGTTTAAGGTATGCGCATCTATAAACCAAGAAGCTACAGATTTTGGATAATACCCAAATACCCTTTTAAAATCTTCCATATATACATCGGCCAGTTGCTCTCGTTCTTCTGGGTTATAACCGGTTGAAAAGCCAACGTCGGCATGCCAATCCCATGGAAAACGCCCTCGCCATATTAGTCCTGCTTTCTTTACCATCGGTTGTGGAATTTCCCACCATGCACCTATTTCAAATTGATCTTTTGGCAGATTTTTTAACAATTCTTGGTAACGTTTATCGACCAAAGCATCATATTGCAATAAAAATGTTCCTTTTAGATTATATTTTTTCATCATTTTAACCTGCTCTACAACAGTTTCATACAATACTTCTTTTGTGATTTTTGGATCTCTCGGCTCTATATCCCTGATAAAATTTACAATATTGATTATTTTGGGCTTTTTATCTTGATTATTGATTTTGTCAGGCCCATCATTCTTTTTACTACAGGAAGTAATGAAAATAATTGAAGTTGCTATAAGCGTATACTTTATTGCATTTTTTTTATTGATGCACATAAGGTATTTAATCATTCTTTTGTAATACATAGATTGTTTTGTTTAACTTATTTTGGCTTTTATTTCATTTCAATATTAATTACCAATAATAAGAATCTTATCCTGTAGTGTACTGCTATATTCGGTCATACAGAAATACGTTCAATAAAATGGAAAGGATTTTTAATTTTCTCGTAAGAATTATTCATAATCATTTCAGCAGCTTTCTCTCCCATTGCCTTAAAGTCTGTGCTTACCACGGTTATATCAAGCAACTCTTTAAGAGGTGTATCGTTGTAAGAAATAACGCCTACACTTCTGCCCATAATAAACCCTTGGTCCCTAATCATTTTAACCAAATTAACCAAGTCGTTCTCCTCTATTACAATATAGGCGTCAAGGGGCTTTATTTCCATGTCTTGGTATACTTCATCAAGAATTTCATAGTCAAATTCATGTGTCCCGCAAAATTTTACAAAACCTCTTAAAATACGTAATGGATATGGATAGATTACTTTTCTCGGGTAGATTAAAAACAATTTCTTATACCGTTTTAATTTTTCAAACCCCTTGGTAAGCGCATCAAAAATATCATTCTCAAAATCTTGGTATATTTCCCTTATAGTACCAGAAATTTGCAGTTTGTTGTTATCCATTAAAACAAGTTTGTGCTTTGGGATTTCATTTATTGCAGCCGTTATTTCATCAGTATAACTTAGGTGTTTTAAACTATCATTTTTAAAATGTGGCATTATAATATAATGATCGTAACTATTTTTATGTTTCTCAATTAAATTTAAAAATAATGTCTCATCACAATGATATATGCTCAAATCTACATGAACATCAGCTCCAATGGCATTGGTAAACGATTTGAAAATCCTCATTTTGTAAGAACTGGGCTTATTAATAAGAAAAAGAATATTCTTTTTTGCTATGAGTTGTGTTCTGGAAACATAATATCCTTTCCCTTTTACCGATGTTATTATTTTTTTTTCTTTAAGGATATTATATGCTTTTTCAACAGTATCTCTAGAAAGGTAGTATTCGGCACTAAGTTCATTAATAGAAGGTATGCGTTCTCCCATTTCTAGTTTTCCGCTACTAATGTTCCCAATAATCGAGTTTACAATTTGTGTATATTTAGGCACACGTGACTCTTCCAAAATACTAATATTCAATTTCTTGTCCATGGAATAGATTTTTCCAAGTTTATTATTACATAAAGAATGGACATAAAAGTAAACAAATAATCCAAATTCCCTATCTTGTTATAATTTCCCTTGCTACAGGATAGTGCAGGATACCTTATCGATGTACGCCATATAACTTTGAAATAAATTTGTGTAAAAGTAGAAACCCATTATAACATGAAAAAAACCTTTAAATACGTAAACTATCTTTGGGATGATAAAAAAGCCAGTGCTCTAAACGGGAACGAAGTTGAACTTTTCTTATACCGCTCCAATATATTAGGCGCAGACCTTAGAATTACCAATTACGGTGGAGGAAATACCAGTTGCAAGACCATTGAAAAAGACCCACTTACCAATGAAAATGTGGAAGTAATGTGGATAAAAGGTTCCGGTGGCGATATTGGGACCCTTACGCGTGCCGGTATTGCCGGTTTATACACCAATCGGTTAAGAAGCTTGAAAAATGTATATAAAGGTTTGGAAGATGAAGATAGGATGGTTGGCCTTTTCAACCATTGCATATACGATCTCGATAGCAGGGCCCCGTCTATTGACACCCCTTTGCACGGATTATTGCCATTTAAGCATATTGACCATTTACACCCCGATGCCTTGATTGCCGTTGCAGCCGCAAAAGACAGTGAAAAGGTAACTAAAGAAATATGGGGGGATTCCATGGGATGGGTACCTTGGCAACGACCGGGATTTGATTTGGGTTTACAACTAGAAAAATGCCTGAACGAAAACCCCGGAATTCGCGGCATTGTTTTGGGAAGCCACGGACTCTTTACATGGGGGGATACTTCCCATGAATGTTATATGAATAGTTTGGAGGTTATTGAAATGGCCTCGGAATATATCGAGAAAAAGGTAAAAGAAAATGGCAACGTCTTTGGCGGTGAAAAAGTAACAAGTCTACCTTCAGAAAAAAGAAAAGAAAGAGCCGCCCTATTAATGCCCCTATTACGGGGGTTATGTTCTTCTGAAAAACCAATGATTGGGCATTTTACCGATAGCAGAACCGTACTGGAATATATAAACAGTAACGATCTGGAACGTTTGGCCCCAATGGGAACTTCGTGCCCGGATCATTTTTTACGCACTAAAATTCAACCTTTGGTTCTTACCCTGGATAAAAATGAAGATGTAACATCCCATCAAACGCTTTTAAAAAAATTAGCACCTGCCTTTGAACGGTACAGAAAAGAATATGAAGATTATTACAACAATTGTAAACACAATAACAGCCCTGCCATGCGGGATCCCAATCCGGTTATTATTATCTATCCGGGAGTTGGCATGTTCTCTTTTGCCAAAAACAAGCAAACGGCACGTGTGGCAAGCGAATTTTATGTAAATGCCATTAATGTAATGCGCGGTTCCGAAGCCATTTCTCAATACACATCCTTGCCAAGACAAGAAGCTTTTGATATTGAATATTGGCTACTCGAAGAAGCCAAATTGCAACGCATGCCTGCCGAACAGCCCCTTTCCAGAAAGATTGCCATTGTAACCGGTGCAGGGGGCGGCATTGGTAAGTCGATAGCCGATAAGTTAGTTGCCGAAGGTGCCAATGTGGTATTGACCGATATTAATGAAACCTATTTAAAAGAAGCTGAAAAAACATATAAAAAAGATCAGGTAACAACCGTTGTTTGCGATGTAACCCAAGAAGATTCTATTCAAAAAGCCTTCGAGCATGCTGCGCTTGCATTTGGGGGCATAGATATTATTGTTCATTCCGCAGGATTGGCCATCTCCAAATCTTTAGAAGACACTACCTTAAAAGATTGGGACCTGTTGCAAAATATTCTTGTAAAAGGGCAATTCTTAATGGCCCAACAAGGAGTTGCCATCCTAAAAAAACAAGGCTTGGGAGGTGATATTGTAAATATTGCCAGTAAAAACGGACTGGTAGCCGGGCCGAACAATGTTGGTTATGGAACCGCAAAAGCAGCCCAGCAACATATGACCCGCCTATTGGCCGCCGAGCTCGGGGCCAACAAAATAAGGGTCAATACCGTAAATCCCGACGGTGTTATTGTAGGAAGTAAAATTTGGGAAGGCGAATGGGCCGAAGGCCGTGCCAAAGCCTATGGAATTTCCGTAGACGAGCTTCCCGCCCACTACGCAAAAAGAAATTTATTGAACGAAATTATTTATCCGGAAGATATTGCCAATGGTGTATTTTCACTCGTGGCCATTCTGGATAAATCTACCGGAAACATAATAAATGTGGACGGTGGAATGGCAAATGCATTTGTTAGATAGATGCACAGTTGTTAGTTAGCTTAAGTAAATCTTCCATAGGTTTTACCAACCTATGGAGATTTATTTTTAAATTCACTCAGGTTTTAAAAAACCTGTAAACAATCTAAACATATGATTATTAACCCAGACCAACTAAACACCAATAAAAACGATATTTCCATTCATAAAAATCAATTCGATCATTTAGCTTCATCTCTTTCAAAACAAGGTATAGAAGTAGATCAAATTGTTGCCAAATTAGCCAATTTTCAGGTTGCCATACCCAGTTGGGCATTAGGAGCCGGGGGAACCCGATTTGGGCGGTTTTCATATTATGGTGAACCGGCTTCATTAGAGCAAAAACTGGAAGATATTGGGATAATCCATGCCCTTACAAAAAGTGCCGGAGCTGTTTCCCTGCATATTCCATGGGATATTCCTGAAGATTATAAAGCAATTAAGGAGCTGGCAAATAGTTTGGATATAAAATTCGATGCGGTAAACTCCAATACGTTTCAAGACCAGCCCAATGCCAAAGAATCGTATAAATTTGGATCGCTCAGCAATACCAGCAAAACTGTAAGAGACCAGGCCATTGCCCATAACAGGGAAGTTATCGATATTGGCAAAGAACTAGGTTCTAAAAGTATTACCGTTTGGTTGGCAGACGGGAGTTCGTTTCCCGGGCAAAACAACTTTCAAACGGCGCTTTCGCACACGCAAAATAGCCTAAAGGAAATTTATAATGTCCTTCCCGATGACTGGAAATTGTTTATTGAATACAAACCTTACGAGCCTTACTTTTACAGTACGGTTATTCAAGATTGGGGCACTTCTTTCCTGCTGGCCAACGAATGTGGCGAAAAGGCCTATACTTTGGTAGATTTGGGGCATCATTTACCCAATACCAATATCGAACAAATAGTTGCTACCCTGATGTGGAAAGGCAAGTTGGGCGGTTTTCATTTTAACGACAGCAAGTATGGCGATGACGACATAACGGTAGGTTCCATAAAGCCATATGCACTTTTCCTTATTTTTAATGAATTGGTCTACGGAATGAACAACAACCCGCAAAACCCGGAACTTTCCTGGATGATCGATGCCAGCCATAATTTAAAAGACCCGTTGGAAGACCTCATTCAATCTTTGGAAGCCATTCAGGTTATCTATGCTAAAGCGTTATTGGTAGACCAACATCAACTTAAAGAAGCACAAAAAAATAATGATGTTACCTTGTGCCAAGAAATACTTCAAAATGCCTATTTAACAGACGTCCGTCCGCTTGTAAAACAAGCCCGGCTGCAACAACATGGAGCTATAAACCCCTTAAAAGCCTATAGATCGCTTTTGGTAAGGGAACAACTGGTAAAAGAACGTGGAAAGCATACGGTGGCCACCGGCCTATAACGATAGAAAGATGAAAAAGAAAGTTACCGCTGTATTCGATATCGGAAAGACCAATAAAAAGTTTTTCCTTTTTGATGAAGAGTTTCAAGAGGTGTATCGTGAATATGTACGCTTTGATCCGATTGAAGATGAAGACGGCCACCCGACCGAAAACCTAGAAAAACTTCAAAATTGGCTAAAAGACCTGTTCCACCAAATTTTAGAGGCGAAAGAATTTGATGTAAAGGCTATTAACTTTTCATCCTACGGGGCCAGCTTTGTCCATTTGGACGAAAACGGGGAGGCGCTCACCCCCCTTTACAATTATACCAAGCCCATCGAAAAATCGTTAATCGATTCATTTTATAAAAAATACGGCCCGGAAATAGGGTTTACAAGACAAACGGGTTCCTCCAGGGAAGGCATGCTCAATTCGGGCATGCAATTGTATTGGCTTAAACATACCAAACCCGAAATATTTAAAAAGATCAAGTATTCGCTACACCTGCCACAATACCTCAGCTATATTTTTACGGGAATTCCATTAAGCGAATATACCAGTATTGGTTGCCACACCGCCTTATGGGATTACTACAAAAAAGATTATCACCAGTGGGTTTATCAAGAGGATATCCATAAAATTTTACCGCCCATTGTATCTACCGAGACCAGTATTAACATGAACTACAATGGAAAACGCATTAAAATTGGCGTAGGCATTCACGATAGCTCCGCGGCTTTATTACCATATGTAAGAAGTTTGAGCGAGCCGTTTATATTGGTTTCCACAGGTACTTGGAGTATTGCTTTAAATCCTTTTTCGTCATCTGAATTAACCACAAACGATGTCACAAAAAATTGTATTAATTATATGCGGATTAATGGAAAACAGGTAAAAGCTTCGCGGTTATTTTTGGGCAACGAGTATAAAATTCAGGTAAAAAAGTTGGCAGAAATGTACGGGGTTCCACAAGATTATCATAAAACAGTAAAATTCAACGAAGATGCTTATTATGAAATCAACAAAGAATTTGAACACCTTTTTAAATGGGAAAGCATTTCCAACGAAGTGCCGTTAGTTGCCACCAAGCTACCTTATGATACTTTTGAAGATGCCTATCACCATTTAATGATCGAACTGGTTAAACTACAGGTTAAAAGTATAGAAATGGTCAAAAAAGGCGACATCATTACAAAATTGTATATTGACGGCGGTTTTAGCGATAATGACATCTATATAAAATTATTATCGCATTATTTAAGGAATATGGAATTGAGCACAACAGATGCTTCCTTGGGGTCTGCCCTGGGTGCGGCCATTAGTATTTCGGACACGCAGCTTAATTCTAAATTCCTCAAAAAGAATTATTCGTTAAAAAAACATGTTCCGCTCATTATAAAATAACAAAATATTACATGGCATTAAGTTTCGATTATAAATATCCATCGGTTGAAGATTTAAGGAAAAAAGCACAAAAAAGAATTCCAAGATTTGCTTTTGAATACTTGGACGGCGGTTGCAATGAAGATGTAAACATACACCGGAATACCGCCGAACTCAGAGAAGTCCAATTGGAGCCCCGTTACCTAAAAAACTACAAAGACTCGTCTATCAAAACCACACTTTTCGGGAAGGAATACGATGCCCCCTTTGGTATTGCCCCGGTAGGCCTGCAAGGACTTATGTGGCCCAATTCACCTGAAATTTTAGCCAAAGCGGCTTTTCAACATAATATTCCCTTTATTTTAAGTACGGTAACAACCATGGATATTGAAAGGGCCAGCAAACTTACCGAAGGAAATGCTTGGTTTCAACTTTACAATCCTGTTGATGATTCCATCAGAAAAAATATTATAAAGCGTGCCGGGGATGCCGGTTGCCCCGTATTGGTTTTACTATGCGATGTCCCCACATTTGGGTATCGGCCAAGGGATTTTAGAAACGGTTTGGCACTTCCGCCAAAGATGAGCCTGCAAAATATTTTACAAATTCTCGGTAAGCCGATTTGGGCCATGGAAACACTTAAACATGGACAGCCCAATTTTGAAAATATCAAGCCCTATATGCCAAACGGTCTTAATTTAAAGCAATTGGGAAAATTCATGGATGAAACTTTTTCTGGCAGGCTCAATGAGGACCGTATTAAACCCATTCGCGACCAATGGAAGGGAAAATTGGTGTTAAAAGGAGTTTCTTCTGAAGCAGATACCCGGGAAGCCATCCGTTTAGGGTTTGACGGCATAATTGTTTCCAATCATGGCGGAAGGCAACTCGATGCAGGGGAATCTACCATAAAACCACTTACAACCATTGCTGAAAAATACGGTGACCAGATCGAAGTCATGATGGACAGCGGGCTACGTTCTGGCCCGGATGTAGCAAGGAGTCTGGCTAGTGGCGCAAAATTTACCTTTATGGGAAGGTCTTTTATGTACGGAGCCGCGGCTTTGGGCAATAAAGGAGGCGACCATACCATATCTATGTTAAAAATTCAATTAAAGCAAGTAATGGATCAGCTTTGCTGCGAAAAAATTGCCGACTTGCCCAAACACTTAATTTAACAACCAAAACCAAATTATGACACAATACACCATTGAAGAAGATATCGAGCAAATTGCAGGAGGCGAATATGAAAGGGAACGCGTTCCGGATTCTAAACTAAAAGGATGGAAAAGCTTTTTGGGAATGTATGCCGGGGAACACGCCGCCGGAACCGAATTTGTAATCGGACCTTTGTTTCTTACAACGGGCGTAAGTGCTTTTGATTTAATTATCGGGCTTCTGCTCGGAAACTTAATGGCCGTATTGAGCTGGCGTTTTTTAACCGCTGAAATCGGGACAAAATTTAGGTATACCCTTTATTTTCATTTAGAAAAAATATGTGGTAAAAAATTGGTGACTGTTTATAATTTGGCAAATGGGGTATTGTTCTGTTTTTTGGCCGGGGCCATGATAACCGTTTCGGCAACCGCCGTTGGAATTCCCTTTAATATGGAAATGCCCAAATTAACCGATACCCTGCCCAATGGCATTACATGGATAACCATTGTACTGGTTTTGGGGGCCGTTATTTCGATAATCGCTGCAAAAGGATACAATACAGTGGCCAAAGCGGCCAACTGGATGTCGCCCATAATTGTTTTGGCATTTATTGTTTGTGGCATCGTGGCCTTATCTCAATTGGAAGTACACAGTTTTTCAGATTTTTGGAACCTTTGGGGGGAAGGCAGCGAACCCTTTCCCGGGCAGATAAAATATACGTTTTGGCATGTGTTTTTATGGTCTTGGTTTGCCAATGCGGCCATGCATATTGGCATGTCTGACCTCTCTGTTTTCAGGTTTGCCAAAAACCCTTCTATCGGGTGGACAACCGCCGGCGGGATATATATTGGACATTACATTGCCTGGATTGCAGCAGCTTTGTTATATGCCGTTTATTTAAAATCCCCGGAAGCCCAGGCTTTTTTGGCAAACGGACAAGCACCAACGGTAGCACCAGGCCCATTGGCCTACAATGCGATTGGCATTTTTGGTATACTCGCGGTTATTTTAGCAGGTTGGACAACGGCAAATCCAACAATTTACCGAGCAGGACTTGCCTTTCAAGCCATTATACCGAAAACCTCTACTTTTTGGGTTACCATTTTAGCGGGTGCAATAGCTACCATTGCCGGGCTTTTTCCTGCATTTGCCATGAAATTATTGGATTTTGTAGCACTTTATGGCTTTATCCTCGCTCCAATCGGCGCCATTATCGTTTTTGATCATTTCTTTGCCAGAAGGGCAGGAATTACCTCTTTTTATGCTGAAAAAACAAATATTAGCTTTAACTATGCTGTATTATGGGCATGGCTATTCAGCTTCGGTATTTTTTATTTTATTTCGTTGAAGTTTAATGTTTTCTTATCCTTTGTTACATTGCCCACATGGATTTGCTGCGGATTTTTATACATAGCTTTCAGCAGGTATTATCAGAAAAAACATACTGTTTAAAAAACATATCAAACTATAGTCCAATAAATCCTGTTTTATAAAAACTTGCCAGCAGGACCAGACGGCCTATATTTCCTTTGCTCGCAATAAAAAAATATAGAACATTTTCCCTATAAATCCCTTTTTGGGAATTTATGCAAGTAAGACATTGTTAAGGAACCGATTTCTCATCCATATTCTTTGTTGAATGTCCTAAAGCACTTAAATTTGTAGGAGACCTGATTGATAAACTATCAATAGAAAAACATAAAGACAAGGTCTTTAGTATATTGAGAAAATTCCCGGTTTTTTAAATGCTAAAAAACAACTGATATTCAACGGCAGGTACCTTTGTCCGACTTTATAAAATTATATCAACTGGTTGTATCTCCAAAAGACCGATCAGCTATAATTCATAAGCATATATTAATATTTATAAGATGAAAAAGGTTTTATTAATAGGAATTGATCCAAAGTTAATTGATTTTAACAATCTTCCACAGGACATAGACATTGAATTGATTCGGAGAGAAGCAATTCAAGCAAATCAGAAATTAAGTGAACTGGGATATGAAATCTATAACTGTTTTACTGATTTGGGTGAAACAGCTGAGTCAACAATTTTGGAATTTTTAAACAATAACCGGTTTGATTGCATTATGATAGGTGCCGGTATTCGTATGATAAATGCGCATTTATTCCTTCTTGAAAAAATAATAAATGTAATCCACAGCAATGCAGCACAATCTAAAATCTGCTTCAATACCAGACCTTCAGACTCTTATGAAGCAGTTCTAAGATGGATTTGAAAAATGAACAGCTACAAAATAATTAGAACTGGAAACAGAAGAAAGAGGACACTTCAAAAAATATAACAATAAATCGGGACATATAACTATTGAAACAATCAGCTCTACCAGGTAAGGACATGTTTTAAATTGTAACAAAATAGAAAGGCAATCGTCGTACATATACACACAAAATGCTACAGCTTTATGAACAAACTTATTTTAATCCTTTTAATTTTAATATCCCCACTTACTTATGCTCAGGAAAAACCAAAATCCCAAATCAAAATTCCATTTACGCTAACACAGGGTGGACATATCGTTATTTCGGCCGAAGTCAATGGGATTAAAGGAAACTTTATTTTTGATACTGGGGCAGGAATAAACCTTCTCACTAAAGATTTTGCCGACAAAATAACCGATTTAGAAAAAACCGACCATTTTTATACAGGACATAGGGCAACAGGCGAAGAACTTCAAGTAGATTTATGGAAGTCCAAATCCCTAAAGGTTGAAGACTTCAAGATCGATAACGAGACTTTTGCCGTTTATGACATCAAGTTCCCGCTTGACGGATTAATTTCGCTAACACCATTGAAAAATACCCCTTTCACCATCGATTTTGAGAATAAGACACTGAATATCGAATCTGATACTACGTTAAAAGAAATTAAACAACAAGAAGACTTTGAAATGCCCATTGAAATTTCAAACGATCGTGAAATCGAAATAAATATATCAACGCAAGTGAGACTTAACGACAAACTGACGTTGAGTGTAAGACTGGACAGCGGTGCAGGATTTGATGTATTCCGATTTAATGCCCGTTTTATGGAAACATTGGGAATCGACAAAACAGCGGTAAAAAGTGAATTTAAGGCAAGTTATTTCAAGCCCGAAAGCGGAAACACCTATTATTATTCCCGATTACCAAAAATGGAAGATAAAAACAGGAATGTCTCCATTGAAAATTTCAAAGCTACATTTATTGAGGGCTTGATTTATGAAGGGATTATGGGAATAAATTGGATAGGAAAAAAACTGACAATCGATATTCCGAATAAAAAAATGCATATCAGAAAGTAGTGTTCCGGTATATGGATAGTGTTGAATGCTGACTTTATATCGAAGTTTGAAGCTTGTAAATGAATCGCTCTCTGATATTTTTATTCCCTTGCCCGGGGAAAAGGCCCTTGTGAGCAGTGCTATACTGTCCCAGATTCAATTCACCATTTGGATGATCGAGTCCTAGTTCTACAATGTTTGTCCTAATTGTTCTCGATATTGTAGGGATAATATATCCTATTAAACCTTGTAAGGGCTTCTTTTTACCTTGGATATGGTATATGCTGTGGGGCGGTGAACCCTGCACATCGAATTTTTAATTTGCCACAAAAATTAGTCAGCCCCCGCCCTTGGCAGAACACCATTTTACAAATCATCGTTCAAAAACGCCAATACCAAATTTTCAAACGCATCCTTACCTTCAATATTTGAAAAATGTACCACAGGTAAGACCTCCAATTTTGAATTTCGAACAACAGCATGTATTTGTTCACTGTGTTCGGCTATGGTTACCTGGTCATTCTTACCAGCAATTATTAAAGTTTCATTGGGAATAAGCACATCTGTTTTTCGAAAATCTGCATCTCTTACTGCAGCATAAGACCCTGCCAGTCCGATATGGGACATTCTTCGAATCATTTTTCTAAAAAGCCACACAATGGTTTCCTCCTCCTGCACCATTTCTTTAGAAAACCAGCCTTCTAAAAACTTCGCTTCAAAAAATGCCATCCCTTTCCCATTATTCAATAAATCTATATTTTCATTCCATAATTTTGCGGGTCCGAGATAAGCTGATGTGTTTGCCAATATCAACTTATGTATTCTTTCCGGGCTATGGATACCCAACCATTGCCCGATAAATCCTCCCAGTGACAGACCGAGAAAATGAATTTTTTCAATTTTCAGATAATCTAAAAGCGCTACCACATCAAGTGACATCCTATCTATTGAATAATCCCCTATAGGAGCATCCGACAGACCATTCCCCCTTGTATCAAAACGCAGTATTGTGAAATATTTGCTAAAATTGTCAATCTGTCCATCCCACATGCTAAAATCGGTAGCTATAGAGTTCGATAAAACTAAAACAGGGAGGGAAAAATCACCATCGACCTTGTATGCGATTCTACATCCATCGCCTGTTGTAAAGAATGATATGCCCGAAGTCATATTTGTATTGTTTTCCATTTTTATATCTTTTTGTTCATTAAAATTTTATGGTTTTGAATAAGCAATTTGTATATTGAGGACAAAAGTAAGCGGTACCGCATTCCCTGTACTTTTAAAATAAGAGGATAATAATGTAAAATCTGAGGTTTGTGAAAAGAAAACAATTGTACCAGCCCATGGAATTGTTTATTTCAGAAAATGAAAATTGGCAAGAGAGTGCATTGATTTATCATTTTTTTGAGATTCTTCAAATTATGGATGGGAGTGGGCAGAGGATCGTAAACGAAAATAATCATACCTACGGGAAAGGAGATATTTTCTTGTTCACTCCCATGGATTGCAGAGGGTTTAAAAGCAGGGAACCCACCAAATTCTGTTCCATCCGTTTTTCAGAAGTTTTCCTGACATCAGAAACTAATCCTACATTTCAAAACAATAGACTTTCCTGGTTAAAACAGTTAGAACAGATTTTTTATAACCATAACAGGTATGAATCGGTCGTTATTCAAAGTATTGAGGACTGTCAAATGATCACAAACCTTATTTCAAATATCATTATTGAACACGATCAAAAAGGGCTATGTTCCCAACAACATACGCAACAGTATATCACATTGATATTAAATATTTTATCAAGAAACCTTACAACTAAACCTAATCCGGGAATCCTGCTGAATGATGAACCGTTAATCAATAAAATATTAACGCACATAAAAAAAAATATAGGAAATCCAGGACAATTAAAGACCACTACCCTAGCAAAAACCTTTAATATTTCAAAAAATTATATTGGTGAATATTTTAAAAAATTGACTGGAGAAACCCTACAACACTATATATCCCTATACAAAATGAAATATATAGAACAACGATTGCTATACAGTGATTATACTATCGGTCAAATTTCGGACGAATTGGGCTTTACCGACGAAAGTCATCTCAGTCGCCAATTTAAAAAATACAAAGGTATGAGCCCAAGCAAATACAGACAAGAAAAGAAAGCCCTCTATTAACATCTGATTTTGAAAATTATAATGTTTTTATCGATAGAGGTTGCCCTATGGTTTGCCATACAGGGCCGGTGATAAAAATATAGGAAATTCATTTCCAGCATATCCGAAGCTACAAAAGAAAAAATGGCAATATTTCATATGTAGCACTAATCGGGATTCAATATAATTTGTTATGTTTAAGCTGCCATGGAAAGATTAGGTTGAACATTTTCTGAGATAACACCTGCGAAGTTACATAGACCCAACAATTATGAAGAAAACAATGGAAAAAACAGTAATACTCGGGGTTTTGATTTTTATATTTGGCTGTTCCAAACAACATAATAAAACGCATGTAAAATTCAATGACATATCCCAAAGAGGATATTCTCAAAGCATTGAAGTCAACCCTCGCCATTTTAAAACAATATACATTTCAGGACAAGTCCCTGTAAATCCAGATGGAAAATTAGTTGGATATAACAATTTAGGACTACAAACAGAACAGGTCTTTAAAAATATAAAATCACAGGTGGAGAAAGCCGGCGGTACAATGGATGATATAGTTAATCTCGATTGTTATTTTACAGATATATCAAAGATTGGGAAATTTAGAACCGCACGGGATAAATTTATTAACCTAAAAAATCCACCGGCAAGTACCGCAGTTGAAATCAATAGACTGATCAATAAAGATTTTATGATCGAAATTAATGCCGTTGCCGTGATAAAATATAATTAACAGCCAATACTTATATTTATAGGACTATAACCAATATAAAAATTATGCAGGCTGAATTACTCAATAAGAATCGGCCTGTTCACAATCCGATAAAATAAAAATCACCAACCATGATGTTCTCCCTTTTCCTTTCCAAAACATATATCCGTATCCTGAATAAGCGAAGTTTAAAAATAAACCTATCCCTTATTAATATCGCAACACTTATATCCCTTTTGTTGACCGGCTCCTTGACCTTCGGGCAGTCCTATAGAGAAACACTGGATATAAAACTCCCCGACACCATTAATTTAATAGGTATAAACGGTAATAAAATAGCATATTATGAGCTCTACCTTACCAATTTTTCAACGGATACCTTTACTATTAAAGAAATACGTATAACAAATGGCAGGGATGGCTCGATATTGCTCAGTCTTCAAAAAAATAGCTTAAAAAACAATTATATTAGGATTGGGACTTCAAAAAAAGATTCGGATATGCAGTTGCCCCCCGGAAACACTGCTGTAGTTTACATTGACCTGGACACACAGAAAAAACAGCCCGAAAACATAGCCCATCAAATTATTTTTGAAGCAATTCACAAAAATAAGGCAAGCCAGATTTCTGTTCATACCTCACCTATAAAATGTATATCAAACAATCAATTGGTCCTGGGCGCACCCTTAAAGGGCGGTTACTGGACAACGGTATATGAGCCCTCCTGGGAAAGGGGACACCGCAGGGTCATCTATACGTTAAATGGGAAGGCGCGTATCCCCGGACGGTATGCGATTGACTTTATTAAGGTAGACAAAAATGGCACGTATGCAACCGGTGATGAAAATATCGTCGCGAATTGGTTGGGATACCGAGCGGATGTGTTTGCCGTTGCAGACGGTATCGTCTCCGCGGTAGGTAGTGATTTCCTTGAAAGCCCGACCATATCCGACCATCCTCGACACAGTGCGGACCAAGCAACTGGCAATTATATTTCGATTAAAATCGGGGATAGTCAGTTTGCTTTTTACGAACACCTAAGACCGGGAAGCATTAAAGTAAAAGTTGGTCAAAAAATAAAGAAAGGTGAGCTCATCGCATCCCTTGGTTTTACAGGGCAAACAACAGGACCACATCTACATTTTCATGTCGCGGATACCAACTCGCCATTGGGTGCAGAGGGAATTCCTTTTGTGTTTGAGAAATTTCAATTCTTAGGGGCTTATGAAGATTTTGGAAAATTCGGTAAAATGCCCTGGACCCCAATACATGACTTAACGCAATCAGACCGAAAGGAAGAACGCCCGAAACCAAACGCGGTCATAAAATTCAAATAAAAAATAGCATGGAGCGGTCACTTTCAACGGGCCAATCCAGGTTGTCCCATAGGCCCTACTGGACCACTATTTATTTTTGGCAAAATGTCCCTCTTTTACTAATTTGCAAGATGCACAGAGAAATTATTAAAGGCAGTAACGTAGAATACTAAGCAGTGAATTAAGAATGTTCAACCTATTGCAAAGTACAGGGACGTTGTACCATTTAATCATGCAAGTACTTGTACCCTGCCATTTTAAATAGGCAGTATTAAATAAAAATAAATTAAAAATGAGATACACAGAAGAAATTCTACTCAAAGCAGCAACCGATGCATATAACCATGGAGATGTCCAATTTGACATCGATAGTAAAAATTGCGCCTTGATCGTAATTGACATGCAAGATGAATTTGTAAAACCGGAGTGGACCTCTTCATGGATACCCGAAGCTACAAAACAAGTCCCAAAAATAAAAAAGTTGATTGAACATTGCAGAAAAACCGATATTCCAGTACTTTATACGGCCTTTAGAAAAACACATTTCTTTAAGGACAGACCCCGTTCAGGAGAATTGATGCCCAATAGATATCCCCATATAGGTTCGGACCCTACATGGTTTGAAGAAGGTAGGATATGGCATGAGATAAAGCCTATGGAAAATGAAATCGTCATTTCTAAACCCTCTTATGGGGCCTTTTACGATACCCCTTTGGAGACAATACTTAAAAACCTTAAAAAGGACACCATTATAATTTGTGGCACATTGACTAATTATTGCTGTGGAATGACAGCGCGACAGGGATATGAAAGGGGATTTAAAGTCATTTTTGGAAGTGATGTCACCTCAACCGACAATCCTGAAATGCAAGAACCGGAATTGCAGGTATTAAGAAAAGGGTATGCCAAGGTCATGGATTTAGAAGGTATCCTTAAAGTTTTAAAATAAGTATGTTCCTTATGTCCAACAAAGGCGTTGCTCAGCTTCGGTATTCTTTATTTTGTGGAAGTTTAATGCTTTCTTATACTTCGTCACATTAACCATATGGGATTGCTGCGGATTTTTATAGCTAGCTTTTTAGCAGGCATCATAAGCGAACATAAGGGATCGAAGTAGTTTTCACAGTTTCCTGTTATTTTGACGAATGCCATATGTATTTTTTAAACATAATATAGATTGGAATGGCCAATAATATACTTGCAATGATATCGGCAACCCATCCCCCTACCAAGGCAGATATCAGAGCATATAACGAAATGATTGCCAAAACAATTGGTATTCCCCAAAGTTTAAATCGTTTATTTCGCATCATCATTTAACTTTACTGTTATTTTTTGAAAAAGTTATTTTAGACTTTCTTCTTTCAAACCATAGATATAGTCCTGTTATAAGGATTACGATTGTCAATACATCAAAAACAGCCCAGATTATCTTTAAGGTTATCCCGCCATAATCGCCAAAATGGAGTGGCTGTGAGATAAAAAGTGTATTCACATACCACGGCATTTTACGTGCGTCTGTAATAGTGCCCGATTTTGCATCAATAAGTACGGGCATTAGCAGTCTGGAGGTAAGTTCTGTATTTCCCTTCATAAACACGGCATAATGGTGCTTGCTTGTAAAAGGGGTACCAGGATAGGCAACTAAAGAAACATCCATGGTGGGTATTTTATTTTCGGCTACATTTACAGCAGCTTCCAGAGAACTTAAACTTCCTTCTATTGGCTTTTCATTTTTATAGGGGGCCGTCATTTCTGCAAGTTGTCCCTGTTGCCACAGCCCCAAAACTACATCGGATAAGGTATTTATAATACCGGTCAAGCCTACGACCGTTAACCATACCACCATTACAATTCCCAGTAAATTATGGGTATCCAGCCATTGCAACCTTTTAGATTTATGCTTCCTTACCATCCCAAAGTCAAAATTCTTCATGATGGGACCGTAAAGTACAATGCCCGAAACAATCGAAATAATAAAGAGGATCCCCATAAGCCCCATAAACAATTTTCCAGGGATTCCCGCAAACATATCGGTATGCAGGCGGAGCATTATGTACATAAACCCTTCGTTTTCGGGTTCGCTTAAAACCGCTCCCGTGTACTCATTTATCAAAACATATTTGCTCTTTTCAAAATGATCGTCAGGATGTTCAACAACATCAAAAAGCACTTGGTTTGGATGCTCATCTTTTTCCCAAAAAGCATACCTTACATGTTTTCCGGGATTCTTGGATTCTGCAATTTCAACCAGTTTGTCATAACTCAACCTTTGCTGCCCTTCGATGGTTTCTACGGTAAAATTCTCCTGTAGATGCTCAATTTCTTCATGAAAGATAAGTGGCAGTCCCGTTAAACATAGCAATAGGAGAAAAATTGTACAAATCAAACTTGTCCATTTATGCCATGAAAACCAACGTTTTGCAGTTTTAAGTTTCATTTTTCTTTTTTTTGCTGTTGCTTCAATTAAAAACAATACTATTTTTTAATTGAACCATACAATAGTTACAGCCTATAGGTAATTCCTCCTACCACGCTCAAAAGCGATTGTGGGTTAGCCGTGGTATATCCGGTCCAATAATGCGCATCGGTAAGGTTGTCTGCCTTTATTGAAAAACGGAATTTATGTATATCGTAATAGGCATTTGCATTCAACACGAAATAAGAAGGCAGTATAAATACTCCTTGCGAGTTTGAGTTAACAATTTTATTATCGCTCGCATAATTGCCCCCAACACCAAAGCCAAGACCTTCTAGTTTGCCGTCCATAAAACGGTAACTGGCATTAAAATTGGTCAACCAAGGCGAAGAAGCCGTTGTGGGGCGTCTATTATAAACATCGGCATCAAGTTCATCTTTACTGGTATATCTTGAGTCGTTATAACTGGTTCCTGCTATTAAAGAAAAGCCTTTTGCCAAAAATGCACTTACTTCAAATTCCACCCCCTTGCTCGTTAGGCTTCCCGATTGTTTCTGTACAGCTTGGGCACCTACATACTCACCGGTGTTTAGCAGTGAATTTTTCACATCAATGTTATAATAACTTATCGTGGCATTCACCCTTCCGTCCATGAGATTGGTTTTAAAACCACCTTCCCACTGATTGGCCCTTTCGGGATCGGACAGGACAAATTCGCCGTCGCTACTTGTTAAAATATATCCATTGCTGGTAAAACTGTTTTGATAGTTCCCAAAAACAGAAACCTTATCCTTTACCAGTTCATAGACTAGCCCAAATTTTGGCGACCATGCACCTTGAGTGTATTCGGGAGTAGCTGCCTGACCGCTTTTACCACCTTCAAAATTATTACTTTCATAGCGAAGGGATGTCAGTACATTTAATCCCGGCACAGGAGTCAAAACATTGGAAATATACCCACTATACGTATTTAAAACCCCGGTTATGGGGTAGGTATTATTCGCATCAAAATCGTAACCCGGTGTATTTCGTAAAGTTTCATAAGTTGTTTCCAAGCTTTCCGCATTTAAAGAATCATAATTGCCTCCGGCAAACGGAACCCAGTCGAATGCGCTTAGAAAAATAAACATCTGTTCGTCTTCCCTTCTTAAGTAATCAAAACCTGCGGCCGTGCGGTTTCTCATATTAAATAAATGGAAATCGAAATTAAAGTTTTGCTGAACCTGAAAATATTTTTGCTTGCTATCTACCGTAGATTGGTCGGAGCGTATTACGCCCATTTCCGTATCGGCAGGATCCTGTGTAAATGTAGATTCTGGTGCTATATAAAAATAGGGGTTATATCCGTTTGATTGTGAATACGAAGAATTGATGTTGGTCGATGACTTAATATGATCGCTAATGGTATAATTTATGGCACCGTACAGGTTTCGTGTTTTAGATTTGGTCTTCAGACCGTCTCCCATATAAGAATTTTTATAGTCCAACCCCCAATCTTCAATAGCTTCTATATTATCCACCCCTAAGGCCGGGCTCAAATAAAATAAAAACTGGTCGGGTACCGCATCGGTGTCCAACATTTCAAACTCCAGGTTAACGTCCAGGTTTTCCGTAAACTTATAGGTAAGGGAAGGTATAAATACAAAAAATGAATTTTCAGCATCCTTTTTTTGGAAGTTTCCGCTATTGGTATATGCCGTATTTACCCTAAAAAGAAGTTTTTTGTCGTTTGTTAGTGGGGTATTTATATCGGCCTGGGCCCTGTAATAATTGTTGCTTCCACCGGCCACTGCCACTTCGCCCCCAAAATTTTCATTGGGTTTTTTGGTAACCCTGTTAATAATCCCGCCATAGGAGGTTACATTACTACCAAAAAGCGTTGCAGACGGACCTTTTAAAACTTCCAGTTTTTCAATGTTAATAGCATCGATCGTAGTTGTTACCGGAGCTACAAGTCCGTTTCTCAATGGATTGTTAACAATAAAGCCCCTTAAGTTTACAAATGCTCCCCCGTCTCCGGCCCTATTGGTAGCACTCCACATTTTTTGGAGCCCCGTAATGTTCCGGTAGGCATCGTCTACGGTAAAAATAAATTGATTTTTTAATACCTCGCCATCAATAGATGTATAAACCTGTGGGGTTTCTATCGCCTTTAACGGCATTTTACCAACAGAGCTGGTCTCTTTGGATGCTTCAAATTTATTTTTTGTCTGCCCTTCAAGGGTAACTTCTTCTAATTCTTCATTTTCATTATAAAGTACTATATCAAAAACGGAATTGTCATTAACCGTTATTTTTTTAGAAACCATTTTTTTTCCTACATAACGCACTTCTATTGTATAATTTCCAGTTGGCACTTGTTCAAATACATAATTTCCATTGCTGTCCGTTACCGTACCTTTTTGCAATTCCCTTATCATAATCGATGCATTGGCAACCGGGGCTTGAGACTCATTCAAAACACTTCCCGCTACCCTAAAGTATTCTTGTATATCATTGTTGGGTGCTATTATACGGTAGGATGCATGTGTAGGCAATGATGCAAATGCAAAGACTAAGCAGGTAAGTGCTATGTATATATTTTTCATAGTTTTTAGTTTGTATCGTGATCAGTTATAAATCGGCACAAATATATTTATTTAGATTTAATAAAAATAATTTTCTTTGTTAGGAATTTAATATTCTTGAAACTTCATGATTAGATTCTCTGTAATATCATATGGAAGTACAAATATTTATATATTGAAGTTATATGTACCCTGTAAAACTTGTATTTGTGACATTTTTTTGTGATACCAACGCCGGTATTTATACAATATTGAAAGTACACAATTGCTATGAACTTTGTTTTAGGATAATGTTTTTTGAAAGTCTTAACTAATTCAAAAAAAGAATCGTTCAGGGCTATTGATAACCCCGAACGATCTTCAGACAAGTTAAAACTAAACTGCTAACTAAATTAAAACTAATCTACTCTTCTTTTATATGTTGATTATCCTTTTATTAGCTGAGTTTAACGGGGCTCTCGGATCAATTTATTCATGGAAACTGTTATACCGCTTATTTTTCCCTTAAAGTAATTTTGTTCTCCCTGGTTTAATTGCTGCATTCTGGCTAGCCCACATGAAAAATAACCCGAATTAACAGCCGTAAAATCTTTTTCAAGGGAATGGTTTACTATGTCGGCTCCGTTAAAGGAAACCGACAATTTCCCTTTATTTGAAAGCTGAAACAAAAGGTGCCCGTTTACATCTGATAAAATATCGCTAAAAAATTCACGCCCGTCCCGTAAAACAATGCCGAGCTTCCCATTTTTTAAGATGAGCCTAAACTGGTTAAAATATTCGCAAAGCACACCGTTGTTCCCGGTTCCGTCAATAAACAAATTCATGATAAGGGTCTTTGGGGACCATCTATCCCGTTCAAAAGAAAGGTCGCTTACGCTCATCCCCTGTGATACGCTATATGAGTTGCTGTGAAAAACAGGCAAATCTCCTTGAAGGATCGTGGCCATGCCTTCACCCTGCCTTAAGAGTTCGTTGTTCAATTGCCGTTTCAATTGTTCTTCCTTGCGGGAAAATTTATGTCCTTTAATTAAATTTTCCGTTTCCCAGGGATCGGTCTTTAGGTTGTACAATTCTTCCGGCGGACGGTAACTGTACCTGTTCAAAAGGAAATTGGCGCGGTCACTGGCCTTAGCTTTTTCCACCCAGGAATCAAAATAAAACATATTCTGTTCCACTTTATCTATATGGGTTATAAAACGTCTCTCGGGGTGGTAATTTTTAATATACTGCCAACCATTGGCATCGATAACGGTTCTGGAAGGGGTATAATTATACCAATATTGAGGTTCCATCGAGGTCTCTCCAAAAACATAGTCACGGTGTTGCTCTTTTTTACCCAGCAGGACATCTTTAAAACTTGTTCCATCCAAATTTTCTATCGGTTCCCCTCCTGCCAAGTCTATCAAGGTCGGGGTGAGGTCGGTCAAGGAAATAAGGGCATCGGTGGTTGTGCCCGCTTTTACCTTTCCGGGCCACCGCACCACGAAGGGAACGTTCAGGCCTTGATCGTAAGTGGTCCATTTGGCTCCCGGAAATTGCGTGCCCTGATCGGAAAAAAACATAAAAACGGTATTGTCCCCTTCTCCGCTCTGGTCAACCGACTCCAATATTTTCCCAAGCATTTTATCGGCCTTGGCAATACTCTGGTAATAAGCCGCCAGAGCTTTTCGGGTCTGGGGGGTATCTACCAAATAATCGGGCAATTTTAACTTTTCGGGGGCATAGTTGTCCCCTTCCTGCCATGGCACATGGGGCAACCAAGTAGCTACAATCAGGCACAGGGGCTTATTTTTATTTTCGCCCTTAAAATAACCATTTATGAATTCTGTCGTGGCATTTCGGGGGTCGTTTCTATTTTCTACCGGAAAATATTTACCAAAGTATTCACCAATGTGCCTGTCGAAATCAGGCTTGGGATATACATCGACCTTTCCGGCTATGGCCACATAATAGCCCAGCTTTTTTAAATAATCGGGCAAGGTCTTGGTTTCGGGATTTAAGGCAAAATGATTCATTTGCGAACCATTCCGAAAAGGATACAGACCGGTTAACATATTACTTCTGGAAGGAGCGCACATGGGAGTTGCCGCATAAGCAGCAGTAAACCGCATCCCTTCCATGGCGAGCTGGTCCATGTTTGGGGTATAAACATCGGTATTTCCATAACAGCCAACATCTATTTGGCTCTGGTCATCACTGATAAAAATTATAATATTCGGTTTTGATTTTTGAGCCTGTAAAACACAGGCCGTTAAGAGGAATACCCACAGTACATTTCTTGAAACGGGTTGAAATTTAAGATTCAGATTCATAAGTGGTTTTTAGTATTTATACCTTTCCTTTTACTCTCATTTTAAATAAAGCCCTGTATCTCCTTCTTCTAATATACTATCCAGCTTTTTTACCAGGTGAGGCTTGGTTGCCGCAATATTGACATTTTCATTGGGATCGACAGTATGGTCATATAATTCAACGACAGGAAATTCATCCCTAAAATATTTTGTATATCTATAACGGGGTACCCTTACGGATATTCCCTTGTTGAAATAACTGTATGAAGCCTCCTTCCATGCCTTATCCAATTCGTTTTGGTAAAGTAGGCCTATCATGCTTCTTCCCTTGGTTTTATAGGGCATTTCTACATTGCACATCTCCATGAGAGTAGGATAAACATCTATAGAGCTAACAATTTTGTCAATTTTCTTTTTCTGCTCCTTAATCCTGGGATCCACAATAATCAATGGACTGCGGAGTGCCCTTTCAAACAAAGTATGCTTGCCCCATACCCTATGGTCGCCAAGTTGCCAGCCATGGTCTCCCCAGAGTACTACAACGGTATTTTTATCAAGCCCCTTTTCTTTAAGTTTTTCTATAAGCTTACCCACTTGGGCATCCATATAGCTTACCGCGGCATAATATGCATGTCTTATTTTTTGTGCATATGCCCTTGAAGCGGGGGTATTTAAATCTGGCTTTTCTTCTCCCAGTGCATACCTGTTAAATTCCGGGCTATTATGAAGGCTGGCCAGATTTATATATTCAGGGATCTCTGGTGAAGGAGTCAGGGGAATACTGTCTTCCCGATACATGTTCCAATATTTTTTTGGAGCATTGAACGGCAAGTGCGGTTTAAAAAACCCGACTGCAAGAAAAAAGGGCCTTTTTGAATTTGACAGGGAATCCAGTTGATGCAATGCCAATTTCGCCGAAAGCCCATCAGGATATCCTTCATCCCCTACATTTCCATTTTCATAGGGTTTCACCTGCCGTTTTTTTGTTATCCTGCTACTGCCATCGGCATAAGCAAAAAATGCATCCCAGCCATCTTTCCATTTCCCCGGATCAAATAAATTTTTATCCCAACTATAGGGAAGTTCGGGCTTTGCACCTATAGAGGATTCAGCATAACCATAGAGCCCATCGATATAATGGCTTATTTTACCTATCCCCACGGTAAAATACCCATTTCTTCTTAGTTGATGAATAAAAGTCTCCGGTGTGTCCTTTTCAGGTTGACCGGAAATATAGGTCCTAATAGCCTCATTACTCAATTGGTTCTTTGCTTTTGGCAATAAACCGGTAAGCAGGGCATACCTTGAAGCACCGCAAGTTGGCACCTGTACATAATGTTTGTTAAAAACACTCCCTTGTGAGGCCAACCGGTCTATGTTTGGCGTTTTTATTATTTTAGTACCATAACACCCAAGTTCAGGACGTAAGTCGTCCACAAAAATAAACAGGACATTGGGTGGCGTGTCATTTTTTGCCTGAAAAGAGAAAACCTTAAAAAAGGATAAGAATGCTAAAAAAACAAGGTACCTCATGGTCTACTTTTTAAAAACTTCATTTGCATATAAACTTTACTGTGTTCACAGTATCAATAGCCGGGATTCTGTTCCAATTCCGCATCAATATTCCTTTCTATTTCAGCAGCTGGAATAGGCCAAAGATTATATTTGGGCAAAATTTCATCTGCATAATAGGGGTTAAACCTTTTTACCCTATCATATAGCAATCCCAGCCTCATTAGGGTAAGCCTTCTTTTTTCTTCCACGCCCAGTTCCCTCATCCGCTCATCCAAAATATAGTCAATATCAACATCGCCGGCAGCCACTGGATTGGCATGTGCCCTTTCCCTAACCTTATTAATATCTGCTGCTGCTTTGGCATTGTTACCAAGGTCCATATATGCTTCTGCCCTTAAGAGATATGTTTCTGCCATCCGGAACATATATTGGTCGGTATAGGTCGCTCCCGCGGAACTCTTTAAGGTACCAAGTTCCTTATCGTCATAAAGTCCATCGGGATGGTTCATGGGGGTAGTAACCTTAGATTGATAAGCATAAAAATCGCGGGTGGTATCAACCCCTTCTGGAGGGTTTTCCGTTGAAAAAACCTGCCCATAATAAGATGAATTTGGATTATCGGCCGTGAATTCCCTCACAAAGTTATGGTTTGCATTTCGGATATCGTTGTCAAAATCGCTTTCCCATATTTCGTTGGTAAAATGATAAGTAGGAACGGCCCAACCTATTCCACGGCCACCTGTATAATCGCTCTTGGGCCACAAAAAGGGAGACTCTCCATTAACTTTGACATTTCTTATAAAGGGTGCGTGGTGTCTTTCCAACATATACGAACCACCTCTGCCTCCAGATACGGTACTTCCTCCCAATACATCAGTTTCAAACTGAATCACCCAAAGTGCTTCTGTATTTCCAGAGCCCCTATTTTGATTGTTCATCCTGAACAGGTCCCAATATACATCGCCCGGCGTTTCATTGGCCCTTGACCCGAATCTATTTTGCATTAAAGCCGTCGCAGGATCGTTAATGACCACCGAGGCAGCATTTACGGCATCTTGTGGCCGATTTGCGGCAAGGTACACTTCAGACAATAAATGCTGTGCAGCAAGATTGTTAAGTTTGCCATCTTTTGCTTCGGTAATACCGGGCAGGTTATTGGCAGCATAATTTAAGTCTTCAATTATCTGGTTTAAAACTTCTTCTTTTGAAGCCCTTACAAAATCTGTTCGCGGTTCGGTAATCTCTTCTGTTACCAAAGGCACCCCGCCCCATATATACACCAATGCCCTGTATGCAAATGCCCTAAAAAACCTTGCCTGGGCCAATATTTCTATTTGTTGTTCTTCCGTAATATCTGCAACCGGCGCCCTACTGATAACAATATTAGACTCGACAACCATTGTATAAAGATTGTCCCAATGTGTAGCAGGGATACCGCTATTGGGGTCGTAGGCTGCGATCATATTGGTATGCCTATCGGTGCTCGACTGCCCATCGTAAACCAAATCGGTTCCATAAATAAAGTCAAAAGGGCGGTGTTCGTCCCTGTCGAAAAAAATTCTTCTGGAAAACCAATATAAATTATTAACGGTGGCATTTAAGCCCTCGTAGGTATCATAAGCATTTACATTACTTAAAAAATCCAATGGCTTCTCTTCTAAAAAATCATCATTGCAAGAAGTTGTTGCCAAAAGTATTGTTGAAACTATTAGTATTATTTTTCTCATTTTTTCTTTCTTTAAAAGGTTACATTTAGGCCAAGGGAATAGCTTCTAAGAAGTGGCCTGCCACCAGATCCCAATCCAACACCTGTTTCGGGGTCCCACCCCCTCCATTTGGTCCATGTAGCGATATTCTTCCCACTTATAAACACTTGTAAACTTTCCATTTTTAGTTTGTTCACCAAGTCTTTATCAAAGTCGTAGCTAAGGCTAACATCCTGCAACCTAACAAAACTGCGGTCGCCATATACAGCTGGGGAAACCCGTGGGTTCTTTCCGGGAAATACAGGATCTATGCCCTCCGGGTGGTTTGGTTGCCATAAATCCCTGTCATTTAAATAATTCCATCTAATATTGTTATCGTCGAGGGTTATGGGGTAAATGTTGTTTTGCATGTAGCCATTTTTACCACCCTGTATGGAATTTATAAATACCCTTAAGCTTATGCCTTTGTATTTAAAAGTATTTAAGATACTGAATCGATATGCCGGGTTGGAATGCCCTAAAATAACCCTATCGTCGGCCGGGGTAATTTCACCGTCCCCGTTTTGGTCTATTATTCTATAACTCCCAGGGAAATAGCCATCGGGTATATCGTCTCCGATTTGATAGATCCCATCGGTCTCATAATCATAAATAACCCCCAATGGTTCGCCAATAAACAAATTGCTAGCGGTAAGGTCGTCTTCTACACCATCTCCATCGTTATCCCGTCCTATTAATTCCAAGACCTCGGTAGTATTGGTAGCGAAGTTAACGGTAGTGTTCCATTTAAAATTATCCGTACCAATATTCAGGCTTTTAATAGCAAATTCAAACCCCTGGTTTTCAATTTCACCAATGTTGGTCCTTATGGTTTCAAAACCTGTAATATCCGGGATGGCAACATCAAATAGTAAATCATTGGTCCTGGTATAATAATATTCAACAGTGCCATTTATCCTAGCGTTTAAAAAACCATATTCCAGCCCTAGATTAATACCTGTGGTTCGTTCCCACCTCAGGTTGGGATTTGCCAACGAGGTTAGCTGTTGCCCAAACACCGTACTTCCACCATCGCCAAAAACATAGGCAGCTCGGGTTGTTACACCTGCCAAAGAACTATATCTACTGGTCTGGTTACTACTGGTCCCGTAACCTACACGCAACTTTAAATTGCTTACCCAATCTGCCTTAAAGAAGTTTTCATTGTTTATATTCCAGGCCAGTGCAACCGATGGAAAATAACCGTATTTATTGTTGGCAGCAAATCCTGAAAAGCCGTCCCTTCTAATGGTGGCCGTTAACAGGTACCTGTCATCAAACCTATAATCAAGCCTTGCCATTTGATAATTTAGCGCTTCCCGCCAAGCATCTGAGTAGGTAAACTGGTTGACGCCCTGTTCAAGGCTGTTATATCCAAGGTCCAACCTTGCAAAATCATTTGCGCTTGCACCTGTATATTCAAATTTTCTTTCTATAGCTCCATACAATAAAGTCAGGTCTATAGCGTGCTTGCCAAAAGTCCTGTTGTAATTTATTATGTTATCCAAATTATAATCATAATAAAAATCATGGTTTTTATAAGCGGACCCCGTTAAGCCCGAGCCATATTCGCTGGCACCGTAATTTTTATTGATCCTGTAATTATTACCAAAATTTACCCTATACGAAAGCCCTTCTAAAAATGGAAAATCGATTTTCGAGAAAAAGTTGGCAAAGAAATAATCGTGCCGCTCATAATTGTCCACATAATAAGGAATAAATGGATTCTGTACTGCTGTATTGGCAGGGTTTGGGATTAAGTTTCCTTCTTCATCAAAAGGTTTTAATAAGGGGGAAGTACGCACCAAATCTGTAATACTTGGCTCGGCGCCGTCTTTATTTACAAAGGAAGCAAAACTTTGAACGCCTACTTCCCACCAATCTGTTGCATTGGTAGAAAGGTTAATCCTTGCTCCTTTACGCTGAAATTTATCGTTTACAATAAACCCTTCCTGATTGGTATGGTCAAGGGATATTAAAAACCTTATTTTTTCTGATCCGCCCGAAACACTTATTTTTTGCTCGTTTATAAAACCGAGTTGGGTTCCTTCATCCCACCAATTGAAATTGGTATCTACAATGTTTCCATTTTCGTCCAACATGGAAGAATCTATATAATCGGCCAGATCGAAATCGGGGTTCGGGTTTATATAATCGGGCCCCAAATAAGCATTTTCATATTGAAGCTTTCTAATATGTTCTAAATAATCATCACGATTTAATGGACTTAAATCCTTGGAAGGCTCTTGAGTTGCATACGAAGTAGAAATTGTTACTCTTGGCCGTTGATTCTTCTTTCCCTGTTTTGTGGTAATGAGAATTACGCCATTTGCCCCTTGAGCACCATAAACAGCTACTGAACTTGCATCCTTCAATACGTCCATGGATTCTATATCATTTGGATTAATAGATTCCAGAGAACCGTTGTATTGTATTCCGTCCAAGATAATCAACACATTTTGATTTCCCGATATGGTGGTTCTGCCCCTTACCGAAATAGAAGGTGTTGACCCTGCGCTCACTACCGGGCCTACATTGAGTCCCGGTAAATTTCCTTGCAATAATTGCCCGACATTACTTACGGGAACTTGTCTAAAATCTTCAAGGTTTGCACTTCCCACGGCTCCAGTCACATCTTTTCGTTTACGGGTACCATAACCTATAACCACTACTTCATCCAGGGCCTGAGCATCTTGCCTTAAGGTAACATCGATAGTGGTCTGGTTGGCCGCCTTGATTTCCTGGGTTACAAAACCTATGTAACTAAATACCAAAATGGCATCATCTGGAACATCCGTCAGGCTATAATGACCGTCAAAATCGGTTTGCGTTCCTATGGAAGTCCCTTTAACTACAATATTAACGCCCGGTAACGGACCGGTATCATCAGATACGGTTCCCGTTATGCCCGTCTGGGGAAGTTCTAAATATGATTGCTCTGTTATTTCCGGTTTTTCTTCCCGTTTTTTAAGTGCAATAGTATTATTGGTCTGCTTGTAACTAAGCTGCAACTGATCGGCAATTTCATCTAGGATGTCCCTTAGCGGAACATTTCCTGCGGAAATGGATACTTTTTTACCTTTAGTATCCAACAAACCGTCCTGATAAAAAAAAGTAAATACCGTTTGTTGCTGTATTTGATGGATTACCTGTTGCAAAGTTGCTTCGGTAACATTCATGGACAGGTACACCTGATTAAGGTCCTGGGCTTTTGCCTTATTGGCCAGGGTGAAGTTTGAAAACACCCAGATACAGATTATTAATGAGCGTATAGTCATAGATACACACGTCTTAATAAGATTATTTTTCATAATTTTGTGTAATTGATTTATGGAACGTATTTTAAGTTTCAGTAAGGCCTTCCCTGCTAATTGCGTCACCAATTAACGGAAGGCCATTTTTTTTAGGTCTTCATATGTTCTAATTGTTTTAGTTTGGTTAGTTATCGTTTCATTGTTTACATATTATCTGGCAGGATTGGCCCGTTCTGGTGTTAATTCGGGTAAGTATGTCCTCCAGGTGATTACTTTTTGTTTCAATTCTTTTACTATTTCCGGATATTGTCCGGCAAGGTTAGTGGTTTCAAACTTATCCTTCTCCATATTATAAAGTTCGGCATTGTTACGGAGGTAATCGACCAGCAACTTCCATTTTCCGGACCTTATGGCAAGGTTCGGGCTCTTGTCCTTTCCCTTCGGATAGTTAAAGGCATGTTGATTCCTTCCGTATTCCCAGTACATATCCTTTTTGCGTTGGGACGGACTGCCCAACAATACCGATGTCCTGACTTCTCCATCTCCCTGATAATTACTGGGCAATTCTACCGAAGCAATATCGGCCAATGTAGGCAACAGGTCTGTAGAATTCAATACCGAAACATCATCGGCTTTACCTGCCGGTATATGCCCGGGCCATTTGGCGATAAACGGCATGCGTATCCCTCCTTCATAAAGGGACAACTTTGTACCGCGAAGTCCTCCCGAACGGCTGCCCCTAAAACTCGGCAGGGGCCCATTGTCACTGGTGAAAATAATAATGGTATTATCTTCGATCCCCATTTTTTTTATTCCGTCAAGGAGCCTACCAATTTGTTTGTCGTATTCCTTTAGCACCATTTGGAAAGCTTTTTCCTCTTCCGGGTCCATGGGAAATTTGCCCGTAAAACGAAAATCTACTTCCGGCACCCAAGGCGTATGCATATCATCTGGCCATAGATTTACGAAACAGGGTTTTCCCTTGTGCCTTTTAAGGAAATCCAGGGTTTTATCAACAAAATACCTTGTCCTATCCCAACGTTTTATGCTATCTTCAGGAGACCATATCCAATTGGTGGCAGTGATAATGGGATCTGGATCCGGGCTTTCATAGGTGCTTATGTGCTCGTCGAAACCATATTTATCAAAATTGGGTGCATTTTTAATATCGCGGCCGCCGCCCATGTGCCATTTTCCAAAATGTCCGGTAACATACCCTCCCCGCTTCAATATTTTGGCCATGGAAGGTGCATTTACATTTAAATAATTGGCCTGTTCTGCGGCCCCGTTACTCTTTCTGTCATTTAAAAAAGTGGTAAAGTTCCATTTTGCGGGGAACATACCGGTTAAAATGCTGGTTCGCGACGGGCTACAAATAGGGGCCGCACTGTAATATTGGGTAAATTTAGTACCTTCTTTTGCCAAACGGTCTATATTAGGCGTGGGTATGCCGGCACCCCCAAAAGTCTGAATATCGCTAAACCCCATGTCATCTGTAAGAATAACGATAATATTTGGTTTATCCTGTGAAAATCCAGCGATGTTAAAAAGCAGGACTCCCATTATTAAAAGTAGCTTGAGCATTTTTATATGAAAGTTTTTCATGTTGAATTATATAAAATTAATATCCGGATTAGGCATTATTACATATTTTAATGGCATCATCGCTTCACGGAAGTTTTTATAAGGTTCATATACTTAATCGTTTTAGTTTTTTAAATATTTTTTTAATGACACGGGTTTCCATCAATTTCCACTACATTGGCCGATACATATTCATAATCTACATCCAGTACATATCTAAAATTTTCCAAAATCTGTTTTAAGCTGGCCTTCTTGTAAAACTCACCGGTAACGGTACATTTGTTGAGTGCTTTATTTTTTATGACAATACGTACTCCATACCATCGCTCCAACATTATTGCAGCTTGATCCAAAGGGGTTTGTTCAAATACCAAAATTCCATTTTTCCATGCCAGGGCCCTCGAGATATTTACTTTCTTTTTGTCCATATGGCCACTTTGGTAGATGGCCTGCTCATTGGGGAGCAAAACCACTTGCCTGTCTTTTTTCAGCTCATTTGAAGAAACCATCACCTTTCCCGTTGCCACGCTTATCCGTTCCTGTGCATCGCCCTTGTAAGATCGTATGTTGAAAGAAGTTCCTAGCACCTCGGTCCTTACATTGCCCGCTAAAACCACAAACGGATGTTCCGGTCGGTGCACTACCTCAAAAAATGCCTCGCCCTCAAGCCGTACTTCACGCTGTTCTTTTTTAAATTCCCGAGGATATACCAGTTTGGAACCTGCGTTTAAAAATACGGAGGAGCCGTCGGGAAGGGTTATATTGCGCTTCTCTCCCATAGGGGTGGTCATGGTTACCAACCGCTGCTCCTTCATGGCCCTTAGTTCGGGATATATACGGGCTATCATCAATACGGCCAAAACGGCAGCTGTGGCCATGATCCATGGCATTGCCCTTTTAAAGTGCTTACGGCCGGTCCGGGATCGGACAAAACGGTTAAAATCAACTGTTTTGCTTTCAGTCCTTTCACTTATATTGATTTCCGGTGCGGTACCATCGTCCATCAAAAATAAAATAAGGTCGTTATAAACGGGATCTTGAAGGTAGGCAACAAATTCTTCGTATTCATCCTTGGAAATTGAATTGTTCCGGTAAACTTCAATTAAATATTTTATTCTTTCTTCCTGGGCCATAAATAGCAATTGCGCTGTACCTATAATACACGGGAATTAGAAAAAGTCCCGACGAAATCGATTGAAAATTTAAAAAAAGGTAGAAAAAAAAGAAATCAACACGATTCTGATGGTGTATTCCAAATAGGGTTCCAAGCGGTCTTTAATAATCCGTAAAGTCTCCCATAGGTTGTTTTTTACCGTCTTTTTTGTTACGCCCAATGTAGTTGCAATTTCTTCGTTGCTCCTCCCTTCATATTTGGACATAATGTAGATCGTCCGCTTCTTTTGGGGAAGTTCCTCAAGAATCTGATTAAAGATAGTTTGGTATTCCTCAAAGACAATACGTTCTTCGGGATTGGCCTGTGCCATTTTTACCCGGTCCCATAATTCTTGTTTAAGGATTTCTTCTTTTGTGTTACTTCTTAAATAATTAAGCGAAAGGTTTTTGGCAATGGTATACAAAAAAGACCTGCAACTTTTTTGGGCATTGAGAGTCGCCCTGGACTCCCATAACCTGATAAATGTTTCCTGGGTCAATTCTTCCGCTACTTCAACGGATTTGGCATAACTTACAATGAATTTGAGTATGGGAAGCCTATAATGGGAGAATATGGCCTCAAAAGCCGCTATATCATCCTGTTTCAATTTAATGAAAAGAAAATGATCGTCGGTATCCTTCATTATTGGGTTTTCAGTTAGTTTTGTAGTGACAATAATACTTAAAAAAATAATAAAAGTAAAATTTACCTGAATTAAAATTTGTTTTTCACTAATTTTAATGCCAATTATTTAGCAATACCCCATTGTTTTACATTTCATTGTAATTATTTACAATTATTGATTAATGAATGCAATTAAAAAACGGACAAGGAAAAAACTCCCTGTCCGATTTTCTTTAACGCCGCTAAACGCTAACTATCTAAAAAAAAACTAATTGTGTCCCATCAATACTTTTTATATACCCGCTTACCCGATTTAAAGGCACTATGGATGACAATT
This sequence comes from Galbibacter pacificus, assembly GCF_029603165.1. Taxonomy (GTDB): domain Bacteria; phylum Bacteroidota; class Bacteroidia; order Flavobacteriales; family Flavobacteriaceae; genus Galbibacter; species Galbibacter pacificus. The sequence goes on along the minus strand of NZ_JAQSVC010000001.1, from coordinate 539,104 downwards.
TCCCCGTCAGCCAAGCCAAACAAGACCAGATCGGTATTTTCTCTTTCAGGATACATAAGTTTATAGGGGATATTGGATGCCATTTCCCAGGCTTCTTCAAACGTGGACAAACCTTGTTTGAGTAAAAAATTAATACAATCCAAAAGGGAAGCTGCCGATCCGGCAAGCAATTCTTTATGTTCGTACAGGGAAAGCCTCCCCTTACCGTCTAGTCTTACCTTACCGCCAATATGTGAGTTGTATACCCCGGGCGCCATGCCTGCAAACATCGTAGCATCGCTTACCAAAATAATCTGGTTTTTCTTTACTTTTAAAACGGTCTTTATAAAATTAACCGGCAAATGAAATCCGTCGGTTATCAAACTGGGCACAAGCAAATCGTTTGCCAACTGATCGTAGATTATGTTCTTGTTCCTGGAGAGGAACAAGGGGGCACCATTCCCAAGATGAGTAGATAGGGATGCCCCTGCCAGGACGGCTTCTTCAATTTGTTCATCGGTGGCCATGGTATGTCCAAGGGCAACTTTTACATTGTCCTGTACACATTTTTTTATAAATTCGACGGAATTTTCCCATTCCGGGCTCAAAGTAACCAACTTTATGCGATTTCCGGAAGCCTTTTGAAATGCGGTAAACAGTTCCCAATCGGGGGCTTTAACATGAGCACCGTCATGAGCACCCCTTGCCTGCGAGTCCGGTGAAATAAAAGGTCCTTCCAAATGAATCCCGGCGACATAGGATTGGATAACAGGGTTTTTCAGACATAATTCATTTATATTTTCCAAAAGGGATATCATATTGGAATCGGAATTCGTAATTACCGTTGGAAGGAAGAACAATACCCCTTGTTTTGACATCTGGTCAATGACCTTTAAAAAATCGTTCTCAAGTATGGGAAAAGAATTGAAATCGGTATGGAGGAAACCGTTTATCTGAATATCGAACAATCCCGGGGCCATGTACAGCACCTTGCGATCGTGCGAATCAACCTTGGCCATAGAAACAACCTGTCCATTTTTCAGGGTTATCTGAAAATTTTCATTTGTAAAACAGTCAGCACAGTAAATGACTTCTTTCATCTTTCAAAATTTGATTTATCATTTTAATCGATAGCCTTCAACAAATCGATCACTTTCTTGGAGACTTTCTTTTTATAATTTAAAAATCCTATTCCCACGTATACCAATAATGAAATAAATAATGGCAAGCCTACTTCTAGGGTATATGAAAGATTGGCAGCATATATTTTTGTAAAAATAAAGCTTAAAAATCCTAAAAAAATAGCACATAATGCTGCAACGGCTCCACATTTTTTAAATGCTGGGAGCATACCCAACAGCATGGGAACGGCAATAGGCCCAACAAGGGCTGCAAACCATGAAACTATCAATCCTAAAATTCCACCAAAAGATTCGTACTGGGTGGCAATGACAATGGTGAAAAACACAAATACGAAGGTAACCCACCTTGCTATCTGTAACGAATTTATGCTTTTTATCAACTTATATTTCTTTAACTGTACCGGTAATATATCGCGTATAATAACAGCGGCAATGGTATTGGCATCACTGGAAGTCATGGACATGGTCGTGGCAAACATAGATGCCAGGACCAAACCGACCACCCCTGGAGGCAAAAGGTGAATTGTTAACAGTCCGTACGATTCCGTAGGATCGGTCAGGCCCGGCAATAATACAGGAGCCGCCCACATGGGGAAAAATAAGATCAACGGCCAGATTAAATACAATGTCCCAGATAAAATCGCCGCTTTTTTTGTGTTGGATTCATCGGGGGAGGATATATACTTGGTGGCCAGATTCCATGTCCCCCCATTATAACTAAATGTATTTATACATAAAAATGCAAGGGCAAAACCAACGGTATACGGCTCGGCAAAAAACTCGCTGTTCCTTTCCGGCAACTGGTCCCAGATGGTAAAAACACTTTCTATACCGCCTAGCTTGGTAATGGTCGCGATAAACAGCGCGATACCGGCTCCAATTTGAACGATAAATTGAATAAAATCGCTTATGGTTACCGCCCAAAGCCCGCCAATGGTAATATAGATGATGGAAATCCCGCCTGAGAAAAGCACCCCGTAAAGTATAGGCACCCCGGTAAATACCCGCAACAAAATAGCGATGGCGGCCCATTTGGCAGCCACATCGAATAATTTAAGGAGTACCCCGCTCCATGCCATTACCTGTTGCGTTTTAATGCCATAACGAACAGAAAGGTATTCCAAGGGAGATTGTATGGCAAACTTTTTTCTTAACCGAACCCAACGTACAGGAAAAACATTGATGGTCATTAAAATGGAAATCCCCACCGTCATTGCCCACCAAACATAAATTGAAAAACCATGTGTATAGGCCAGTCCCGCATAGGCGACAAATACAGCTCCACTATAACCGGAAACATGATGTGAAATGCCGGACAGCCACCAGGGAAGCCCTCCACTGGCAATAAAATAATCACTGGAATCTTTATTTTTAAAATGTGCCCATACACCAATGGCAACCATTGCCATAAAAAAAGCAATAATGACCATCCAGTCCCATAATTTAAGCGTCATAATTTAGTTGGTTATAGTCGGTTAGATTATTTTTTTTGTCCCTTTAAACGTTCATACAGTATTTTAACGGGCACTGTACGTGTGTAATTTTCTTCATCAATGGCCTCGGGGTATAAATATCCGCTATTTAAATTGGTATACCGCTGGCCCAGGCTATCGTATTTTTTTATAATTTCAGCTAATTCCGAAATCACTTGTGGAAACATGGCTTTGGTAAAAGAATCACTGTTCACTCTTCCCTCCACTTTTTTGAAATGCATATAATTCTCCCTTATATCTTTCATAAGCCTTATATGTTCAAATTCCTTTTGATTTCTTTCTGGTCGCAACTTGTTAAAAACCATTTGGTATCCTTTGACAGAATCGTACAACATGGGCACTGTCAATTCGGAATGATTTTCTACTTCCCCATTGATAACTTGGTACGGGCTCCCCAAAAGTGCCCTGTAAAACTCACGGGATTCTCTTTTGTTAAACCCAAAACGCTTTTCAGCATAAGAAACGATAAACCGTTTTGCATTTAAAGGTGCCGTTTGCTGCATGCTCTGGGAATATGCCGCCAAAAGTATCCTAAAACCGGAAAGCGGATAAACACGTCTAACAGGTACTAAATCGGTAATTGTATGATGGTCTTCAAAGACGGGAGAATAAATCCCGGAAGTGGACCAAGAGGTCATCACGACTCCATTGTAGTTGCTTTCCCTGCAAAAAGGGATAAAATCTTTTATATTGTCAAAATGATTTTTCCAATCCGTTAAAAAATAATTATCCGGATTGCTCCTTAAGGCCGGTGAACCCCATACTTCAAACCCCTTTTTGGTAAGTTCGTTCACGATACCAAACCGGTCTACGTCCCAACCGTAATTCCAAACAATGAATATGGTCTCCTTGGGCAATTTGTTCAATTCTCCGGGATAACTGGTCGCTATGTCAGACCATATGACCGGTATTTTCCCAAGTGATACCACAATATCGGTAATCATTTTAAGGTGGTCGGCCAGCAGGGCCGCTTTCCCGCTCTTAGCTATCTTTTCCTTGCATTTATCACAATGGCCCAACAGATAGGCCTCATCACCGCCAATATGAAAATATTTTGATGGATGTATTTCGGCCATTTCGGTAATGAGCTCGGTAAACAATTTTTTGTTCAATGCAAATTCCATGGGACAAACTTGGGAAACATCTTTTTGGTCTTCCCTTTGTTCTGCATATCTATAATTCCTTAAAACATATTCTAAATGCCCCAAACTTTGTTGAAGGGGTATTACTTCTATGTTCTTTTGACCGCAATACGCTATAAAGTCCTTGATTTCTTCTTTTGTATAGGCATATTTATTGGCAATTACGGGATTGGTCTGAAAGGGAAAAGTACCTTCCCATTCCATAATAAGGGTGTTGACCCCAAAATATGCCAGTTCATCCACAAGTTCCCTTAGGGCCTTTGGTTTCATTACCTGTATGCGCAGGTCCAGATGAAACCCTACAATTTCAAAATCTTTTTCCTTTTTTTGTTGAGTTTGGGAGAACCCTATATTAACGGATACCACTAAAAAAGTAACCAATAAAAGTAAGCCTTGTTTATTTTTGTTCATCATTTGAAATATACTAATTTTCCATCACTATTCTCTTGCCCATGAATCCATGGGGGTATCAATGTGGTTTTTTATCCATTTTCCCGACTCTTTCAGGTTTTCATCGCTCCAGGGACCATCAGGGCAAGTGCCATTTTTCCAGGAAGCCCCGCTTAACGGACTATCTGAATAATTCCAGTTACACCATGATATTTTATTTTCTTTCATAAAATCGATCCATTTCAGTGCCTTTGCAAAGTCGTTGGCCCCGTCCCCCCATCCGTTTTGCGTGCCCCATTCGGTGACAAAAATCGGCACCCCTGCCGCTAGGGCCTCCTTGGTATTTTCCATTCGCTGCAACTGATCATCATCCCCCACATATACATGGGCGGTATACAGTATATTCGGGTATTTTAATTCATTTCCGATAACATCATTGGGCCTTGAACAAAATTTAGGGGTTCCCACAACGATTAGGGAATTAGGGGCATTCTTCCTTATCACTGGAATTATTTCTTCAGCGTATCTTTTAATAAGTGCCCATGTAACTTCATGATTGTCATCGTTCGGTTCATTACATATTTCATAAATAATATTCGCTTTTTCCGCATGGCGTTTTGACATGTGTTCAAAAAACTTCTTTGCGAGTATTGTATTTGCATTTGGATCGCCCGGATGCAACATATGCCAATCCAGTAAGATATAGGCCCCAAGACTAGAAACCTTCTCTATCAGCGTATCCACATATTGCGTCCAGTATTCGGGATTTGATGCATACCCCCCTTCTTGAACGTACATGGACAACCGGATAATATCAACCCCCCAATTATTTACCAGAACGTCCAATGAAGCATCATTGTAACAGTTGCCACGATACTGCAATCCATGGGTACTCATCCCCCTGAGCTGAATCGGATCTCCGTCTTTATTGCAAATCCGGGTACCTTTTAGCTGCAATTCCCCATTGGCCTTAAAAGGACTGACCTTTGTTATAGAATGATCCTGCCCAATGGTATCATTATCCCTTTGGGAAAAGCAAATCGTTGTATTGGGCATTAATGCATAAGAATGCATACAAAAAGCATATACCATTAGTATACCATTGCGCCACTTTTTAATAGTGATAAACATATATCGTTTTTTTAACAATAAATCCCTGAATCTTTTATTTAAAATATAAGCCTGAGATGCAATCCTTCTATACTTTTAAAGACAAAAAAAAATGAATTTTTATTTCCGAAAAAGGGTCGTTCCCTGAACTATAGCCTCAAAAAACGTCAATTAAGCTCCCCCGATAAAAAGGGAGCATCACTTAATTGACATTTCTTTTTTATTGATCATCAATACGAAAAATACACGTCATCTGCATAAAAAACATAGGTTGCCGGGTTGATGCTTGCGGCCATGCCGGGAATGCTCTTTACCACTACCACATCATTTACATCGGTAAAATCAAAGCTCGGGTTCTGTGTGGACATATCCGTAAAGGGGATGCTCATGGCATGCCAGTTTCCGTCATAGGAAAAGCCATATGTCGTGGGGTCCAGGTTTATTTGTTGCCCGTTGGCATCTTCCAGCCTGATAACGGTCTCGTCGGGGCTGGACGACTTTAGGGAAAGGTGGAAAACGCTGTATGAACTTAAATCCTGGTTAGGGCTCCCCGGATAGTTAAAATAAGTGGCGTAATTGGTAGCCGAACCTCCGGTCGTGGCCTTGGCCTCGATGACCGTGCTTCCGCCATCGGTTCCTGCATCGGGGTAGGCGGCATTGGCCGTCATGGAGCTTGTGTTTAAATTGACGATGGAGAAAACATCATCGGTAACCGATCTTTCCGTATAATAGCCAAGACGTTCCCCTGTGGAAAAATATACATCATCTACATAAAAAACATAGGTTGCCGGGTTGATGCTTGCGGCCATCCCGGGAATACTCTTTACCACTACCACATCATTTACATCGGTAAAATCAAAGCTCGGGTTCTGTGTGTACATATCCGTAAAGGGGATGCTCATGGCGTGCCAGTTTCCGTCATAGGAAAAGCCATATGTCGTGGGGTCCAGGTTTATTTGTTGCCCGTTGGCATCTTCCAGCCTGATAACGGTCTCGTCGGGGCTGGACGACTTTAGGGAAAGGTGGAAAACACTGTATGAACTTAAATCCTGGTTAGGGCTTCCCGGATAGTTAAAATAAGTGGCGTAATTGGTAGCCGAACCTCCGGTCGTGGCCTTGGCCTCGATGACCGTGCTTCCGCCATCGGTTCCTGCATCGGGGTAGGCAGTGTTGGCCGTCATGGAGCTTGTATTTAAATTGACAATGGAGAAAACATCATCGGTAACCGATCTTTCCGTATAATAGCCAAGGATCTCCCCATCTCCGCCACCAACTGGTGGCGCTTCAGACAATTTTCTACCTATGGCCTGGAGCAAGCTCAGGCTATCAAAAGTATCTTGGGAGAGCTCCCAAATCATTACGCCTGCACCATTTTGCAGCGCATATGCCGTTTTTGCCTCAATAGTCGGAATTCCGTTATATTTATACCCTTGATACTCATCCATATAAGCAGCACTGGGATCCAGAACTATAATATCGCTGTAAGAAACATCGCCACTCCCCACTGTGCCCTGATAACCATAAAACGGTACTCCCAATACCAACTTTTCTGCGGGACATCCAAGTCCAAGCCAGGTTTGCATATGGCTTACCGCATCGGCATATGTAGAGTGATTCCCGGTACCTCCCCAACCATTGTCGTATGACATAATATTGATAAAGTCAAAATAGGCTATGGACGAAGTAGGTATGCGCCCACCAGTATATGTTGCCGTGGCACAGGTAACCAGTTTTCCCTGAGGGTTAAGTGCATTTCTTAATTCCTGAATAAAAGGAGTGTAATTTCCAGCACTGCTAATAGACGATAATAATGCGCCTTCTATGTCTACATCAATCCCATCGAGGTTAAAATATTGTACAAGTGCAGAAAGATTGTTCACTACAGTTGTTCTATTAGAGGATTGCAATAAAGTCTCCCAATCGCCCGAACAACCAGGGACCGATCCTCCTCCTAAAGAAACAAGGACTTTTACGTTTTCCTGATGTGCTTTGTTTACTACATAATTAATATCAGAAGCCGAGGCATTGCTGCAAACGGGTTCACCACCCGATAAAAATGTACCAGATGCGTCAGGGTTCATAAATGCTATGTTTATATGTGTTAGAATATCCAGATCTGTACTATCAATGGTGCTTTCCATATCCACATAAGTAGGAATATACCCGATTACCACCTTGTCATCCCCTGAAATGAAATGTATGCTCTCATACGATTCTTCAGGTAGGTTTTCAAAATTACATCCCGACAGAAGTTGAATACATCCCCATAAGGAAACCATCAACCAAAAGTTTGCTTTCTGTTTCATCTTTCTTGAAATTTAGGTTAGTTAATAGAATCATATCCGCATTTAAGGCAAACAGCTATTTCAAGTATCATATTCAATAAAAAATGAACAGCCAAAAGACCCTTAAAATGCAGTATATGAACTCAGCCATAAAAGTAAGTTGGCTTTAGCTCTCAAATAATGGCTAAAAGCGGTTGTTTTACTTCAAAAAGCGTCAAGATAATTTTATGTTCACTTCATAATATTCGATAGACGGAAGTATGCCAAAGTCTAAAATTTCACTTTTTCAATAAGGAGATGAAGTTGTAATGGCTATAGATTATTTAATAAAATAGTTAATTAGTTCAAATTAATACACTTTAAAAGTCATTTAGGCAAACAATTCCATTATAATTCCCTAATTATTCCTTTTCCGACCATACCTTAAAAACAGATGCGCTCTTCTTATAAAAAAACAAGGACCGCGTATTATAACCATAAAAGGCTACCGTTAATACAACTGACGTATTTTGAGGTTTTTTATACGCATATAGCCCAATAAAACACATTTCTTCTCTTTTATATTTGTGAAATCCCAATTTTTTAATCAATTCATAACATTCTAAAAACCAACAAATTAAACTAATTTAATATGGCTAAACTTAAAATCATACAACAAAAGCTGTATTTGAATAAAAAAATTCAAAAGACAGCAGCCCGTTGCATTTTGATATTCTTATTTGCGATAATGAGTATCCCGGCAACAGCCCAAAACACAAAGACCATTAGCGGTACCGTTACATCGGCATCCGATAATATTCCCTTGATAGGGGCCACCGTGACCGAAAAGGGGACCCAAAACGGTGTTGCAACCGATTTTGACGGAAAGTATACCATTAGCTGTTCCGATGAAAATGCAACGATCGTAATCTCGTACATAGGTTTCCTCCCGAAAGAAATTAACATACATGGCCGTTCATCGATAAATGTTCAATTAACGGAAGATGCCACAAATTTAAAGGAGGTGGTGGTAACCGCCCTTGGTATTAAAAGAGAGTCCAGGGCCGTAGGCTATGCCATCTCCGAGGTAGAAAGTGATAACCTAAATGCAGGTGGCGAGAACAATGCCATGAAAGCATTGACCGGCAAAGTGGCCGGTGTTGACATTTCGCCTACAATAGCAGGGCCTGCCGGAAGTACACGGGTGGTAATCAGGGGAAATTCACAACTTACGGGAAACAACACCCCCTTATATGTAATTGACGGGGTTCCTATGGACAATACACAATTGGGGCAAGCCGATAAATGGGGAGGCTATGATTATGGGGACGGACTAAGTGCTATTTCCCCGGAAGACATAGAAACGATTTCTGTATTAAAAGGCGCCTCGGCTTCCGCACTCTACGGATCCAGGGCTTCCAATGGCGTAATATTGATAACCACCAAATCGGGGAAAAAGAAAACCGGTTTGGGCATTGAATTTTCTTCGAGGTTTAATTTTGTAAAACTGGCCTCGAACTTTGACGATTACCAAAGGGAATACGGACAAGGCCGCAATGGTGAGGCGCCCATTACTTTAGATGATGGGCAAACAACAACACAAGCGGCCTGGGGCGCAAAACTGGACCCTTCCCTAAGCACATATATCTACAATGGCGAACTGAAGCCTTACCAGAATGTTCCGGACAATATATTATCCTTTTTCAGAACCGGTGGGACCACCACCAACTCCGTTTCTTTTTCAAGCGGAAATGGTTTTAGGGCCTCTGTTTCGGATATGAATTATAATGATATCGTCCCCAATTCCGATATGAGGCGCACTACCTTCATGCTCAATGGAAAGTCGGATTTTGGGGAAAAGCTGACCGTACAGGGAAGGGTCAACTATACCATTGAAGATGTAAAAAACAGACCGGCATTGTCCGACCACCCAAATAATGTGGGCAATGCCATTATCGGTATTGCCCCCAATTTTAATCAAAAATGGCTTTCCGAAAATTACAAAGACGAAGAAGGCAGGTATGTGGACTGGAACGGGGGGAATATCTACCGTATAAACCCCTATTGGACCATCAATGAAATGAGCAACAACTCCGAGAAGAAACGGGTCATGGGCTACCTCCAATTAAATTATCAGATCCTTCCTTTTCTTTCCATGCGCCTAAATGGAGGAACAGACTTTTATACCTTTAAGTCGGATGATTTTACACCCAGGCATTCCCCTACACAATTGGATGGCAGCTTTGTCCACAGGCAGGTCTCGGTAGTTGAAAATAATTTTGAGGCAATGCTCCGGTTCGATAAGAAATTTAACAAACTTAGCGTTTCTTCGCTCATTGCCGGCAACATTCGGTACAACGAAAGTGAGACCTATGTAAACAGCGGGGTTAACGAAGTGCTAAGCGGACTTAAATCCATACTGAACTACCGCACCTATACCCTCTCCAACGATTTATACAGAAAGCAGGTAAACTCGGTGTACGGTGCCGTGAACCTTGGGTACGACGATTTTGCATATTTGGATTTTACCTGGAGAAACGATGTTTCATCAACGCTTTCGTCCAACAACCGTTCTTATTGGTACCCATCCCTATCCGGAAGTTTGGTTTTTTCAAGCCTATTTAATATGGACAAAGGGTTCCTTTCTTTTGGAAAATTGAGGGCCTCATGGGCACAGGTCGGTGGGGACACCGATCCTTATAAATTGGGACTGAATTATGGCCTGTACGATTTTACCTTTAACGATTATTCTTTGGGGGAAATCAAATCTGCGGTGGTTCCCAATAAAAACCTCAAACCCACCCGCACCAACTCCTATGAAGTGGGAACCGACCTGCGGTTTTTCAAAAACAGGATCAAACTGGATGTAAGTTATTACAATCAGGAAACCGTGGACCAGATACTGGAACTTACCACCTCCACGACCACCGGATATAATAGCGCTTCCATTAATTCTGGAAAAATCGTCAATAAGGGCTTTGAGGTGGCCCTATCGGTAACCCCGGTAGAGACCAGGGACTTTCATTGGGACGCTACCCTGACCTATGCCAATAACAACAATGAGGTCGTGGCATTGCACCCCGACATAAAAACCTATACCCTGGCAGAAGCACGGTGGTTGGACACTTATATCTATGCTATGGAAGGTGAAAATTACGGGGTCATTGTGGGCAAACCTTTTAAACGCAATGAAGATGGTGCGGTTATCTTTGAAAACGGGATGCCCACCTACGAAAGCGAAAATGAAATTCTGGGAAATGGGGTCCCCGATTTCACCGCGGGACTTAATCAATTGTTCAGGTACAAGGATTTTAGTCTAAGGGTCTTATTTGACATGAAATGGGGATTGGATATTTTTTCCATGAGCCACATGCTTTCCAATCAAATGGGGACCACCAAAGAAACCCTTGAAGGGCGTGCCGGGTGGTATGCTTCGGAAGCAGCGCGTATTGCCGCCGGGGAAACTACCGAAGATTGGGTTCCCACAGGCGGATATATAGGTCAAGGGGTTAAAAATATCGGTACTGAAGAAGCCCCGGAATATGTCGCCAATGACGTATATGTAGACCCCCAGGATTATTGGACGAACGTAGCCTCCAATTCCCCCGAGCCTTTTATCGATGATGCCTCCTATATTAAATTAAGGGAATTGAACCTTTCGTACAACATTCCATCTAGGATCTTGGACAAGACCCCGTTAACGGGCGTATCCCTATCTCTTTATGGCAGAAATTTGGCAACTTTATATTCCAAGGTTAAGAACATAGACCCGGAATCCGGATATAATTCTTCAAACGGTCAAGGATTCGAATACGGCTCCCTGCCATCCAGAAGGACTATCGGTTTTGGATTAAACGTTAAATTCTAATAAAAATAAAAGATGAAAAATATAAAAACATATTCCATCCTCATTATAGCGAGCCTATCGTGGTTGGGATGTTCCAATTTTGATGACCTGAACACCAACCCGAATACCTCAGCTACAATCGACCCAGAAATTATGCTAACCACCATTGAGTTTCTACCCGGCGCCAATTGGCAAGATCAAACACGATATTTTTATTATCCGGGCGGTTTTATGAATCAGTGGACCGGGCTATGGGGAATGGTAGAATATGGTGGAAACGCACAAAAAAGTGCGCCCGAAATGTCACGGCTATGGTTGAAATACTATCCGGATGTCATCAATAAAACCATCACCTTAATCGATGCGACCAAAGATGATCCGGCACTTGTTAATATAAATTCCATGGCCAGGATAATAAAAGTACAGTGCTTTTTAAGGTTGACCGATTATTATGGTGATATCCCCTATTTTGACGCAGGAAAGGGATATCTGGAAGATAAGCTCATTACCCAATACGATCGGCAGGAAGATATCTACAATGATTTTTTTAAAGAACTCGATGAAGCTTCCAAGGCTTTGGACGCCTCCAAGCCACTGGCCAAATACGATGCCATATACGACAGCGACATCAATGAGTGGAAAAAATATGCAAATTCATTGCGGCTCCGCATAGCCATGCGGCTGGTAAAGGTTAATCCTGCAAAAGCCAAACAAGAAGCTGAAACGGCCGTTGCAGCTGGTGTATTTACTTCAAATGAAGACATTTGCGCAGTTACCTATGAAGATTTCCGCAACCCATCCACGGGCATAGGAAAAGGAAATGGAGTGGCAAACTTAATATATGGGTCCAGTGCGGACAGGGGGAGCGAGTTTTGGCTTACAACCGAAATCGTGGAAGTCATGGAGGCCATGAACGATCCGCGGTTGCTCAATGGATATTATGCTACCATTCAATTAAGGGATGAAAACCGGACCGATGTTACCGATCTGGTCTTAAATGAACGTGGCGGACCCTATGCTGCCTCCACCATGCAGGCACAAAGGTATGCCTGGGATCCCAACTCAAAATATCCCGGCGGTCCGGTGACTATAAATTATAATGGCGAAGAAGTGGCCATTGAATACCGGTACAGCCTGCTGCGTGCATCAAAATACATTCAGGCTTTTGATGCGCCCTTTATCAATATTGGCTATGCCGAAGTCGAGTTTTTACTGGCCGAAGCTGCTTTTAGGGGCTGGAACGTTCCGGGTTCGGCCGCAGAACATTACAAGAATGGGCTAGAAGCCTCCGTAAGGCAATGGCGTATATTTGGCGCCGAAGTAAATGAAAGCGATGTTACGGCCTTTAGCAATGCCAACCCGCTCACCCCCGGGCAAGAGCTTATGGACATCAATACACAACTATGGGTATTGCATATATTGGACCCCATGGAAGCCTGGTCGAACTATCGCCGTTCCGGCATGCCCGAGGTTACTTTTCATAATTATGTCCCGTCCCTTAACCAATCCAATGGACAAATGCCCCGCAGGATGGAATACCCGAGCCAAGAGGCGGAACTAAACACAAGCAGTTATGAAGAAGCTGTTTCCAGAATAGGTGAAGACGACTGGTTAAAGCGTGTTTGGTGGGACGTGGAACAATAAAAATCATGTTGAGTTAGCTGAAAAAATCCTGCAAGGCCGATACAGGCAACTTGCAGGATTATCTCTATATTTGCCCATAACCCCTTGATAGACACACATAAATACATAGTTTAAACTATCGTTCCAATGAAAAAACACCTATGAAAAAAATACTCCTATTAACAGATTTGTCCAGTGATTACAATAGGAAATTACTGAAAGGGATCGTACACTACTCCAAAGAATCCTGTTTGTGGAATTTCTATAGGCTTCCATTGTACTATAAAGAGCTCTATGGAGCCGAAGGGGTTATAAAATGGGCTAAAAAATGGGGAGCGGATGCCATTATCTCTCAATTCGACGAAATAGACATTCATTTGCTGACGGAATTAAACATTCCCATCATTGCCCAAAACTATAAAGAGAGAAACAAGCAAACTTCCAATATTACAGGTGATTATTTTAATGCGGGGGTCATGGCCGCCAATTTTTTTTACAGGAAAGGGTATCGTCAATTTGCTTATTATGACGTAAAAAAAACAGTATGGATGCGCGAGCGGGGCGAAGGATATATCTCCACTATTGAAAAAAAAGGGGGCGAGGTAATTCTGTACAATTCAAGCGAAGAGGAACAAAATGAAAAGTTGGAGGTCAACCATAAGAATTTAAGAAAATGGCTGGAAAATCTGCCAAAGCCCATTGCACTGTTTGCATGCGACGATCAGCATGCACTGCACATCACGGAACTGTGCAAAATCTCCGGAATCCATATCCCTAATGAGATTTCGGTATTGGGAGTGGACAACGATGACCTGTTGTGCAACATATCCGATCCCAAACTGTCGTCTATTGAATTGGACGTTGTCAACGGTGGTTTTTTAACCGGGGAGCTTTTAAATTCTTTCTTTAACAAAAAAGTAATCCCCCCTGTTGACGTCATTATAAAACCTATTAGCATCGTTACCAGGGAATCGACCGAAAGGCTTGTGGTCTCCAATAAATATGTTGGGCAGATAATTCAATACATCGAAAAAAATTATGCCGAATCCATTTCCGTAAAAACAATCATCGATATGGTTCCCATGTCCAGGCGTGTCCTGGAAAAGACCTTTAAAAAGGAAACCGGTACCACCATTTATCAATACATCCAACTGGTGCGGGTCGAAAAATTTTCAAGACTGCTGATCACTACCGAACTATCCCTTATAGAAGCCGCTAGGATGGTAGGCTTCAGCGATTATAAAAACATCTTTAGGATTTTTCAGAAATTTAAAAACATGAGTCCCGGACAATACAGAAAAATGCATTTTCACCGTGGCGATGAAAATAGCCTTTAACCCCTTATATGGAACCTAGGCTGAAATATCAAAAAATAGATGCCCCTACTCTTTGATAAAAAGGCATTTCTCTTTTATGGGTATAATCCAAAAGAAACACACCTTTCAAAACATAACCGAAAATATACGTTTTTTGAGGTTTACAATACGTGTTTTAAGTACAGAGTTAGGTTTGAATTTATTTCTTTTGAAGATGTAAAAACATACGATAAAACAAAATACGGCTCCATAACGGATCCGGTAAACGAATATAAAGAAAGGTAATTAATGAGCCCTATATATAAAGATAAACTTAAAATCAATTTGTTATTAGATAGAAGTGGAATCGGAATTGCTGCAGCACTTGATGTTTCCAATAAAATCCAGGAATTATTGACCGTAAAAAAGGAAATAAACATGGTTTTTGCAGCAGCTCCTTCCCAAAATGAGCTTTTAAATCGATTAGTTTCCAATCAGGACATAGATTGGAGCAGGGTGAATGCCTTCCATATGGACGAATATATTGGGCTGAACATGGAGGACCCACAAAGTTTTGGGTACTATCTAAAGGAACGTATTTTTGGCGTAGTTAATTTTAAAAGTGTTCATTACATCAATGGACGGGCAAAAGACCTTGAGGTTGAATGTCATAGATACGCACGGTTATTATCGAATTTCCCTATCGATATAGCCTGTCTGGGTATCGGTGAAAATGGCCACTTGGCATTTAACGATCCGCATACTGCGGATTTTAAAGATGGCAAAGCGGTGAAAATTGTAACCTTGGACGCTGATTGTAAAATGCAACAGGTTAACGACGGTTGTTTTCCCGACATGGCATCGGTTCCCGAACAGGCCATTACGGTCACAATTCCCACATTGCTCTCTTCCCTGTATATGTTTTGTGTGGTTCCGGGTAAAACAAAGGCAAAGGCCGTTAAAAAGACCCTTTTTTCTGAAATTACCGAAGAATGGCCCTCTACAATTCTCCGAAACAAGGAACATGCCATATTATACTTAGATGCAAAAAGTGGTGCCGGGATTAAAATAAATACAAACAATGCCTTTGAGCCCGATCCGATATAAATTAAGTGCAATGGCACAATCCCTTATACAATGTCCCTGTTGTATTTAAATTATATGCAAAAGGGCCTTCATCCCCCTTGTTTTTAGTGCAGCAGCCTTGACAAAAAAGCCGGGTACGTCTCGCCATTGGTTGACCCTTCACCTTTGAGCCCTTTCCCATAGGTAATGGAATCGCCCAAACAATATATACTGCACCCGGACCGGCATAGTCCATTGTCTTGTATATAACCGGCTATCAACCTGGCTATCAACCTGGCTCCTTCGGCTGTCGGGTGCACACCATCCCTTTGACCCGTATTAATGGGATTCTGGATAAAAATATCCCGATTGTGATCGGGGATTTTTTTGTTTTTAAACTCTTTGAAAACATCCACAAATCCCGTTTTAAGGGCCGCACTTACTTGTCTTGCTTTTTCTCTAACAGAATCGAGCTTCACATTTGGTGATTGCAAAAAATCCTTTTTGTCATGTCTTTCAAATAAATAAATGCTGTCTATAGGCGGTGGGCTTGCCAAAATAACTTTTGACCCTTTTCTTTGAAAATATGCTACCAAAAGCTTTAAATTATGTTCATAATCATGATAGGTCAACATTTTACCGGTATTCAGCATATCGTTTGTTCCTACCATAATTATTGCAATATCAGGTATTGGCAAAGGAAATCCGGTCCGTATACGGTTTAGTAATTCTTCGGAATTATTTCCAGGAATCCCGGCATTAATCACTTTTACCTGCCGGGAATTACTGGAACACGCTACAACTAAAAAACTACTGATTGCTAACAGGTATTTTCTAACGCCTACCCTTTTTGACATTATTTCCATATGTTTATGGCTTTTAAAATATTTCCCTGTTTGTTGTTGACATAATTTTGAAACAACAGTATAACCAACAACGTTAAAAAGGCTCCACCTATATAGGCATAGATATTGGGCAACTCAAAACCTTCAGGGGCTATTAAGATATATGTGGCACTGACCATGGTCATAAAAACGGCAGGGACATAGGTCACCCAAGCCAATTTCTGTTCCCTGATAAGGTAGGCCGTAATGGTCCAAAGTACCACCACCGCCAATGTTTGGTTACTCCATGCAAAATAACGCCATAGTATATCGAATTCTATTTGGGTAAGCACAAAAGCCGTTATAAATAAAGGAATGCTTATATAAAGTCTTTTACTGACTTTCTTTTGATCCAACTTAAAAATATCTGCCAGAATCAACCTACAGGACCTAAAGGCTGTATCACCAGAGGTAATGGGGGCAGCTACGATACCTATTAGTGCCAATACCCCGCCAATTCCCCCCAACATATTCAAGGAAATTTCATTAGCCGCCCAAGCAGTATTGTGGCCATGGGTTTCCATAGCTATGTTCAATCCTCTAACATCGCCAAAATAAGCCATCGATACGGCCGCCCAAACCAAGGCAACGACACCTTCGGTAATCATTGCACCAGAGAAAACAAATTTTCCATTTCTCTCGCTTTTGATACAACGGGCCATTAAAGGGGATTGGGTGGCATGGAAACCTGAAATCGCACCGCAGGCAATTGTTACAAATAATATCGGAAACATTGGGGTTTGTTCCGGATAACTTGTCATATTGTGCAAATTTCCCCATTTAATTTCGGGAACATGGTACTCTCCGGTAAGGAGCACCAAGATCAAGCCAATGGTCATTACAAACATCGCAATACCAAATATTGGATATAACTTACTGATAAGCTTATCTATCGGCAACAATGTAGAGAAAAAATAATAACAGAGAATAATAAACACCCATATCCAGAAATTCAGGATATGGCTACTCATTCCATCGATAATTTTAGCAGGCCCCATCATAAAAACAGTCCCTACAAATAATAAAAGGATGATGGTAAAGAACCGCATTAAATGTTTGGACCAAGAACCTAAATAAATTCCGGAAATCTCACTAATGCTCAATCCATTATGCCTAACGGACAGCATCCCGGAGAAATAATCATGAGCCGCGCCTGCAAAAATACTCCCCAGTACAATCCACAAGAAGGCCGATGGTCCAAACATGGCACCTGCAATAGCGCCAAAAATAGGCCCAAGCCCTGCAATATTAAGAAACTGTATCATAAAAATCTTCCAAGTAGGGAGGGGAATGAAATCCACGCCGTCTTTTAAATGGTAAGCCGGCGTGGTCCGGTTCCTATCGATGCCGAACACTTTTTCCAAAAAAGTGGCATATAAAAAATAACCTAGGATTAATGCCGCGATGGATATCAAAAATGAAATCATAGCCTGTTTTAATGTTTTTCCAACTCGAGGCGTTGCCCATCTTTGAGCAACTGTGCTTTCAAATCTGCGTAGGCTATATCCTGAACAGCTTTGCTTGTTTCAATAGCCATCACCGCTAGTGTTGCTGCACTTTGCCCTAGGATCATAAATACCGGTTCCATACGGATAGAACCAAAGGCGATATGAGAGCTCGACACCGCTACCGGCACAATCAAATTAGTGCATGCACCTTTCTTGGGGAGTATGGTACCCAGATCAATTTTATAGGGTTCGTGGGGATGCACACCGATATCCCCTTCATTTTGCACAAACCCATCTTTGGTAATGTACCGTTGTACATTATGAGAATCCATTGTATAAGACCCCATACCGATAGATTTTTCAACTTTCTTTTTACCCAAGATCTCGTTCTCTGTCATTACGAACTGCCCTAACATCCTACGGGCCTCCCTTACATATATCTGATAGGGCCAATTTCCATTGTCCTGAAATTCATCCTTTGCATATCCCCATTTTTTAAATTCTTCTCGGACTTTCCCCGGAATACGGGGATCTGTAGCTATAAAATACATAAGCCCCTGTTGGTATTCCCGATGCTCCTTTACAATTTCCTTACGACGCTTATAACCCGCTTCCGGATAATCATAGCTCATCCCGATATAATCGGTATTGAAAGGACCGTGATTATTGGTGTCGGTTTTTAAATTCGGTATTGGGTCAAATTTTTGAAAGGTCTGATCCCAGCCTTTTGCATACACCCTTGCCAAAAGTTCATAGCGTTCTGGATTATAATTGGCAGGTTTTTTAAAAGGAACCTTGTTTTCGTCCAATTGCGTAAGGCACATTCTAAAATTATATGCCTGTACTTTGTCATCGGCCTCCCCGTAATTTCCGGGCCCTTCTTTCGAGACCCCCATTACCAAACCGCTATTGGGATCTCCCGGCACCTTATATGGGCTGACATGCAGATCCCCAAAATTATGGGGGTGCTGAAAAACATTGGTTTGTACCCCGTTCCATCGTTCCCCATAGGTTGTATTGGATTCCCTTCCCACAGTGTAAGGTATTCCTGCCAATGCCATAAGATCGCCTTCATAGGTAGCATCGATAAAAACAGTCCCTGAATATCTTTGACCATCTGTAGTCGTAATACTTTGAATGTTCCCGTCTTTTATAACAATACCACTTTCCCTATTTAAATAAGCATCGCGAACAACCGGGATATTGTACTCTGAAACAAAATCTTCAAATACCTGCTCGGCCACATGAGGCTCAAATATCCACATAGTCCTATTGGCACCGTCAATGGCCGGTGTTCCCTGTCCTACATTTCCATAATCCTTCCTGGTCTGCCATTTCCATGCGCTATCTTTTGCATAGTAATTATATATGCGCTGGTAAAACTCCCTTGAGAGCCCACCTATAACTTCTTTATTTCCGGTATCTGTATAGCCCAATCCGGAAGAAGACAATCCGCCCAGATGTTTATCGGGCGAGATCACTATGACCGATTTTCCCATTTTCTTTACTTGGACTGCGGTTGTAATAGCCGCAGAGGTCCCGCCGTAAACAATAACATCGGCTGTTTGTGGGGACCCAATTCCTGTTTTGTCTTCCATTTGTTTCGACCTACAACTGGTAGTTACCAGTAAAAATATTGCCAATACTCTTATGTACTTTTTTGTGTTCATATTTTATTTTTTTCAGTTATCCTATACTAGATTTTCAATTTGTTTTTACAGTTGTGGATTGCCCCTGTAATATTTGCTCTAACTCTTTTTTCATCTGCTCTAACCGTTCGGGATATACAGTTGCCAGGTTATGATTTTCAGAAGGATCTTCTTCGAGGTTGTACAATTCATCATAAGTCCCTCCTTCTTTTAATGGCATTTCAATATATTTCCATTTTTCATTACGCAACCCATAAATATTGTTTCCCGATTGAACTACTATGGATTTACGACTCTTTGTTCCTTTCCCGTAAAACACAGGCAATAAGTTCATTCCATCTGTAGTTACGCCCCCTTTTAATATATATCCAGTAAGCGGTGCTAGGGTTGCCATAACATCGTTCATGCCAAAAAGCGCTGCTGTTGTTAGCCCTTTAGGGAAATGCCCCGGCCAACGTACAATTAAAGGGCTTCTTACGCCACCTTCCCAGGCTGTGCTCTTAATACCGCGAAGCGCCCCATTAGGGCTATGTACTTTTTCTGATAAAGAAGAACTGGCAGGTGCCTTATAAATGCCCATGGTGTCACGAAAATGCCCTGGCAGTTTATTGGCTGCATTTGAGGCGTTCATCCCTTGATAGGTAGTTCTAAATGCCGAACCGTTGTCACTGGCAAAGAGTACGACAGTGTTATCAGACAATTTCAAACTGTCCAATGTATGGAGCAATTCGCCAATATAGAAATCAAGTTCATGAACATAGTCCCCATATGCCCCGGCCGGGGTTCTTCCTAAAAAAGACTTACTAACAGCTAAAGGAACATGGGGAACATAGGGCGCGTAATACAAAAAAAACGGCTTTCCCTTTTTGGAAGCTTTTTCTTTTAGAAAGTTTTGTGAGGCCTTTGTAATCATGGGAAGATAACTATCCATGGGAATTTGTTTTATTTTTCCTGCTTGTGGATGCTTTTCTACCGTATAATAATCGTGCTGCATAGCACCTATAATGGTTTTATCTTTCAAAACCCAGCATTCACTGGCACAACTAAAGCCCAACCATTGCTCAAAACCATGATCTATAGGCCCGTCATGGACAGCGCCCGTTAAATCAATATTAGCGCCATTATCCGGGTCGTAAAATTTACCATGTCCTATTGGTTTTTTTCCGTCGGTTGTGGGAAAAGAAGCCCCTAGGTGCCATTTACCAAAACCGGCAGTGGTATATCCCGAGGCCTTAAACATGGCCGGCAGGGTTAACTGTCCTGGTGCCATCATGGACCGCTCATAATTGCGCATGACCCCGGAAACATTCCAGCTCCTCCATGGGTAAGTACCGGTCATCAGGGCATAACGACTAGGAGAACAAACAGCTATGGGACAATAGGCATTGACAAACTTAACACCTTGTAAGGCCAAGGTATCCAAATTTGGTGTAGGTACCAAAGATTGTTCATTATAGGCCCCTAAGTCTCCATATCCCAAATCATCTGCCAATATTATCAATACATTTGGTTTTGAGCTGATATCCGATTCGATGGACTTTTCGTCAGGAATGCCCGTACATCCCAACATAAAATAAAACCCAATATATAGGGACATCTGTTTTAACAGAAAATTCCATGAGCAGGTATTTTCCCTTTTTCGATATAATGTTTTCATTATTAAATCCTTTTAAAAGGGGATCAAATAAAAATTATTCAATTCCCCCTATTACATAATATAACTCAATACCCCGGATTTTGATCACTGGGACTTAATGCGGGATTGTTATTAATTTCATCCACGGGCAATGGGAACAACAAGCTTGTATCGTTCCATGCCTTTCCCGTTGCTTCAATTGCCTGTTGTGCCCTCCCGGTCCTCAAGAGATCGTTCCAACGCTTCATTTCCAAATTTAATTCATAAGCCCGCTCTTTTAAGACCACATCCTTGAAAGCAGTAGCGCTCATCCCCTCAGGATAATCCTCAGCGGACGGACTATTGAGCGGCAACCCATATCCCCTTCTCCGTACAATATTCAACCGTTCGGTGGCCAGAGCATCGGGCCCTCCGGCTTCTTCGCTAGATGCCTCCGCATAAATGAGGTACATTTCCGCCAAACGGTAAAAAGGCACATTATTCCTCCCCTGAAAACCATTGGTAGCACCAGGATCCCTATATTTATTAAAAAGCATCGGGGAGTCATCCGGAAGAGGCTGTACAACCCCATTTACATCGGTATATTCGGTATAGATACTAAATTGACGCCTCAGATCGGCCGTATCCCAACTGGTACCGATTACTGAATTTTCAGCGGGAAGCCATGCATGATAACCCCCGACCGAATACCCGGTATTGGCCCTGTGAATATATAAGGCTATGGCATTTCCGTTAGTGGCTGTTTGGTGTGCCGAGAAAATATCTTCGGCATGCGTTACGACATCGGGGCCATAGATTTTCATAAAATCGTTGGCCTGTCCTACCTCTACCAGTGTGTATGGACCGTTATCTATAATATCATTGGCCATTTCCTTCGCATTGGCCCAATCTTCAGTATTTAAATAGGCATCGGCCAAAGCTGCCTTTGCCGCCCATACCGTAGCACGCCCGCTCTCTGATTCGGGAAATGAATCCGCCAAATCCGGAAGCGCTTCCGTTAAATCATTAATTACCAAGTCCCATATTTCCTGTGCAGAAGCCCTTGGGGCGGCTATTTGATCCAGTGAGGTAAATTCCTCCAAACGAATGGGCACTCCCCCCCAGTACTTAACAAGGTTCATGTAAAAAAAAGCCCTTAGGAACTTGGCTTCAGCAATATATTGTGCTTTTACAGGGGCACTCATAGCTTCGATACCCGGTAAATTACCGATAACTGCATTGGCCCGGTTAATCCCTAAATACAGGTCGTTATAGGCATTAAAGACCCTGCTTTGGGTCGTATTGTCCAAAGGAACGTCGTATTTACTGATCCCGGCCTGGCTCCCCCTTCCATTAGAATAATCCGCCCTGTTCTCCAGAAGAGCCATATAATAGATGGTAGGATAATCCCCGGCTGAACTAAAAGTACCGTAAACGGCCGTTAAAGCGGCAAAAGCATCTGCTTCGTTTTGATAAAAATTTTCTTTGACAAGAAGGCTCTCGGGAGATTCCTCCAATGCCCCTTCGCACTGAACAAGCGATCTGCTGACCGTTGCAATGATCAGAAGTATGAATAGTTTTTTCATGTCTTCGTTGTTTATATATTTTGTTATAGTTTGATATTTAATCCCAAGGTAAAAGTCTTGGCATTCGGATAGGGCGTTTGTGCAATCCCTATTCTTAGGTCCCCGGTGGAAGCCCGCGTATTAACATCAGGGTCCAGGCCCGGAAAATCTGAAATGGTGAATAGGTTTTGTCCACTGATATATAATTGCAAGGCCGAAATGCCAACATCCAATTTATCCACTGGTAAATCATATGCCAATTTCACATTTTTAAGCCTGATATATGAAGCATCCTCCACAAAACGGTCCGATGTACGCAATTGGGACCTATTTTCACTGGGGGCCGGATAAGCAGCATCGGTATTATCGGGTGTCCAATAATCCTTATATACATCTACCAGTTGGTTACCGCCGGTGCTAAATGAATTGGCTATATAGCCCCCGGTTGCCCAGAACAATTCGTTCCCTTGCGATCCTTCAAGGAATATATTTAAACTAACATCTTTATAAGCCAATGTACTGTTCAGCCCAAATACAAAATCGGGATATGGATTTCCCAAAATAGTCTGGTCGTCGTTATTGATAACGCCATCTTCATTTAAGTCTTTGTATTTAATGACTCCCTGATCGTCGTATCCATCCTCAAGAAATCCATAAAACATCCCCAAGGGTTCTCCCTCCCTGGCGATATTTACCGAAGAACTAAAGGGAATGTCCAAAGGCGCCCCCAAAATATCCTGGCCAATGGTAATAACTTCGTTCCGGTTATAAGACAATTGCCCGGAAACGTCCCAGGTAAAATCATTTTTCCCAAAAATGGCCCCGAGGCTAAACTCCATCCCGGTGTTCTGTATTTCCCCCAGATTGGTAATCTGAGAGGTGAAACCAGTAGAACCGGGCAATGGGATAATGGCGAGTAAGTTTTTGGTGTTCTTTTTATAATAATCTACCGTAAATCTGTATTTATTGTTTAAAAAGGCCATATCCAAACCTATTCCCAATTGTGTCGTTGTCTCCCATTTTAAGTTCGGATTTGGTGCCGAAACACTGGCATAACCAATAGCATCGGATTTCCCAAAGGTAGCCCTTACCTGCCCAAGGGTGTTTAAAGACTGGTAAGAATTGATTGCAGTACTCCCGGTTTGCCCATACCCTATTCTCAATTTCATATCAGAAAGGCTTTCCCAATCCTTAAGGAAATTTTCATTACTGAGCCGCCATGCAAAGGCCCCGGAAGAGAATACCCCCCATTTATTATTTTCTCCAAATCGGGAAGAACCATCGGCACGGATACTGGCCGTAAAAAGGTATTTATTATCCAGGTTATAATTTATACGCCCCAACCATGAAAGTAATTTCCAATCCGTCACAGAAGACTCATTAGGATTGGTGTTTTCTGCTCCTCCCAATGCATTATTTTCTAAAATATCGTTTGGAAAACCCGTGGCACTTGAACGGTTATACCTCCTTTTAAAAGTTTGATAGGTAAAACCTGCAATTGCTGACAATTTATCGTCTTCACCTATATTTTTATCATAAGAAAGTATATTTTCATTTAGGTAAGATACATCTCTGGTAATATCGGTAGCGGCATTACCCTGAGGGGACGTTTTCACTAAAATGGACGGCGAATAGTAATTCCGTTCCCTAAATTCCTGCTCGGTACCACCTTGGATTTTTAATTTTAGGTTTTCGTTAAAACTTAGTTCCAATGCCATATTGGCCAACATTTTAGAAGAAAGTACTTGATTTTTCACCTCATTGTACAATAATGGGTTGTTTATGGACACAGGACTAAAAGGATAGCTATCGACAGGGCTATAGCCCCCTGCTTCATCATAAGGGGGCACCATTGGCGGGGCCTGTAATGCGGCAGACCAAATATTGCTTCCGCTATTGCCGTTGTTGACATTTGCATCGTCGATTTGTAACCGTGTTACCACGGTGTTGGCATTTATGCGCGCCCAATCGTTCACTTTTTGATCTAAAGTAAGCCTGGCCGATCCCCGTTTCTGTCCCGTTCCTATGATGATACCTTCGTTTTCAAAATAATTTGCAGAGGCAGAATAGGAAGACGACTCACTTCCTCCGGAAAAAGTAATAGTATGGCTCTGAATGGCCGCTTCCCTAAAAATTATATCTTGCCAATCCGTTTCAACGGTTGGTAAATTGTTCAGGTCGAACGGCGCCGAGATTCCTTCATTCGCCGCTGCCGCATTCGCAACTTGGGCAAATTCCCTGTTATTGAGCAGCTCATAGGTATCAATAACGGTCTGTATCCCGTAATAACTTTGAACATTAATATTACCCCGTCGTCCCTTGCTCCCACCCTTGGTGGTAATCATCACTACGCCATTGGCGCCCCTGGAGCCATAAATAGCCGTTGCAGAAGCGTCTTTTAGGATATTAATGCTCTCGATATCGGTAGGGTTCAAAAAATCAATCCCGCCGGTAATCGGGAACCCGTCAACTACGTACAGAGGATTGTTGTTCCCTAAATAGGAATTTCCTCCGCGTACCTGTACCTGCACTCCCGAGCCGGGCTGTCCGGAATTCTGTACTACTCTGACACCGGCCGATCTTCCCTTTAATGCCTGTTGAACATCGGTTGTAGGAAAGGCGTTAATCGTTTCAGAGTCAACAGTTGAAACCGCCCCCGTTAAATCACTCTTACTAACGGACCCGTAGCCTACAACAACCACCTCCTCAAGACCTTGGGAACTTGCCAAAAGGGAGACTTCCATAGTGGTCTGAGTTCCTACGGTCATTTCACGGGTTTCAAATCCCACGTAACTAAATACCAATATAGATGCTGGCCCCGATACCGTTATTGAATAATTTCCGTCAAAATCGGTCACCACCCCATTTGAGGTACCCTTTTCAATAATACTTGCACCGGGAAGTGGCTGTCCCTGTTCATCGACAACGGTGCCCTTAACGGACTGCTGCATATTGTTAACCTGAACCTGCTTTAGCAGCGAACCCTTATGAACGGCAGGCTTTCTTGGTTTTAAGACTATTTGATTATCCATTATATAAAAATCGATCTGCATGCCCTTAAAAAGCCTAGGCAGCACCTTTCTCAAGGGCAGCTTATCTGCATGTACCGATACCAAATGGGAATAATTAATTTCATCGTCTTTATAAATAAACCGGTAATCGGTTTGATTTTCAATACTGGTCAGTACTTTATCCAAGCTTACTTGTTCGAGCTGTAATGATATTTTATCCTTCTGCCCATAAGTTAAATTAGCGTTTGCCTGGATGAGAATAAAGAAAAACAGTATGGCGGAAAGTTTCATTTTTAAGCTATAACTTAAAACTAAGGGAATTTCTTCCCTTATATTAGGTAGTTTTTTCATACTTTTATAAATCTGTTTGTGGTTAATAAAATTTAATCACTTCTAAATCGGGAAATGTTGCCGCATTTTCCGATTTTCTTTTATAGAAGTAACTATCGTTGTGAGTGTTTTTTGATCTTTTTAAAGTTAGTTTGTATCCATTGTATTTTTATTTAAAGGTTAATTGATATTTATTTATTAATGATAAATTTTCCTCCTTCCATACGATATTGTATTCCATAGTGCTTCTTAAAGGTCTTCAATACTTCATAAATCGACTGTGTACCGTCAAAAGTGGCAGTAAACTTTTGATTCCCCAAGGAATCGGAAGGCTTTTCAATCGTTACATTGTATTGGCGCTCCAGCTTTTTCAAAATATTTTTAAGGGCCATATGTCTATAAACCATTTGACCGTCCATCCAAGAAGTATATATGGACACATCGGCCTGTTCAACTTGTATATCATGTTGCTTTTTATCCCATATTGCCTTATGTCCCGGTGTTAGGTATGTTTTTTTGGAAGTATCGTAACTATCGTTACTATTATACAAGCTTACCTCGCCTTCTACCAGAACTGTTTGCACAGAACTATCTTCTTCATAAGAGGACACATTGAACTTAGTTCCCAAAACCCGAACATTCAGATTGTTAGAGGATACTATAAATGGATGTTTAGAATCCTTGGCTACTTCAAAAAAAGCCTCCCCCTGTAAATATACCTCCCTGTTCCCCTTATTGGAAAATTGAGTCGGGTACCTCATGGAGGTCCCTGAATTTAAATATACCTTGGATCCGTCTGATAATGTTATATTAAAACGTTTCCCATAAGGGACTTTAAGGGTATTATAGTTTACCTGATCAGTACCGACGGCTGTTTCCTTCTTCGTATAAACCAGTTCGTTTTCTTGTTGTACCCCAATTACCTCACCCTGTTTATTTCTAAGAATTTCTTTATTATTTTCCGTTACTACCCTTGTACTGCCATCTTCCATCTCAAGCACTATTGCATTATCAGGTGCGGTCATATTGACATCGCCGCCCTTCATCAGTAAAAACAGCGTACCAAGACCAATTAATACAATAAAGACCGCAGCATACCTAAACAAAGGCTTAAGAGATGGAACTGGTTGTTTAGTTGCCATAGTTTTAAAACTCGTCAACCTAGCTTCGACATCGATATTGCCCTGGGTTACATCAAATGTCCCCAATACATACTTTGCCTTTATCAAATGATATTTTTTGCGGTGCCCTTCAGAGGCATTGATCCAGTTTTCCACCTGCTCCGACTCGAGTGTATTGGTCTCCCCCTTAACGTATTTCCATATTAAATCGTCCATGCCATTCTATGCCTTAGTATTATATAGACGATTCAAAAGTTAAGATTACCTAAAAAAGAATTCTAAAAAATTAAAAAAGAAAGGATATAAAGTCCCTTAAATGAAATTTCATATGTTTAAGGGCATTCGCTATATGGTTATCTACGGTCCTTGGGGAAATATTTAAAACGGTTGCAATTTCATTTCTTTTCAACCCTTCAACCCTACTTTTCAAGAACACTTGCCTACATTTTTCCGGAAGAAGCTCTATGCTTTGATCTATTTTACTTTTAAGTTCATTTTCAATAAGTAGCGAAGCTGCCTGATCGTTGATGAACTCCTGTTGCATGGTTTGATGTTGTCTGGAATACCCTATTTTAATTTTCTGGTGCTTTACAAGATCCAGACAACCATTTTTTGTTAGCGTATAAAGATAATTGTTCAGGTTTGCTATTTTGTCAATTTGTTTCCGACGTTCCCATAACTTTAAAAAGGTGTTCTGCACGATCTCTTCGGCATCTTCCTTACAATTCAAATATCCCAGAGCAATATGGAGCAATTTATCATAGTACAATCGGAAAACATGATCAAATAAACTGTCGTTATCACTATCTGCTGAAGTTTTATGTATGTTTAGATTTGCTTTTTCCAATGCAACAACCTTTTATTTTTATATAAATCGCAATAAATTTATACAAAAAATATGTTTCTATGAAAAAACCTCTTATAATAATACCATATTACCATTATAAATTACATGATCATGTTCACAAAATATAAAAAAACCATCCCTATAAATTTCCAGGGGTAAAAAGTTAGGGACATTAAGTGTTTCAGATATGTTTGTTTTATAAAAAAGGCTATCCCATCATATATGGAATAACCTCTTTGGCTATATTATTTTTTCACAAGTATTGAAGTAAAACAATCAACCCGTCTTTATGAAACATAAAAGTTCTTTACAGTTGAAGTTCCTTCATATAAGTTGCATCATATGCCAGGCTTTCCAGCGACGTTTTTGGATATTCCTCCTGTTCTACAATAAAATACCTGATATTACTTTCCAAGGCTGCTTTGAGCGTTTTTTTAATATCAACATTCCCTTGGCCCAGATCATTTTGATGAGGCTTACCGTTTATTATTGTGTAATCTTTTATATGACATAATTCATATCGGTTCCCATATTTTTGCAAATGTAATGCTGTATCCACACCTGCTACATCGATCCAGCAGAGGTCTAATTCGAACATAACAAACTCGGGGTCCGTGTTTTCAATTAAATAGTCTTGGGGCAGCTCCCCCTCCAGTGGTTTGAATGAGTAATCGTGGTTATGGTACCCGAATTTCAGTCCGCTTTCATTTACCTGTTCACCAACTTTATTCAATTGTTCGGCAATCCTTTTCCAATCATCCCAAGTTTTCTGTGCACCTATATATGGGCACAATAAATACTTTAGGCCTGCTTCTTGGGCCATTTCAATATTTTTTTTCAACTTATCCGGTTTGTTGGCAACTTCCATATAATTAAAATGGGTGCTTACCATATTTACCCCTATATCATTTAAAAATGATCGCATCTCTTTTGGTGAAAGCCCCCACAAAAATCCTTCCGGACCGCTATAGCTCTCAAATTGCCTGTATCCCATTTTTGCCAATTGCCTCATAACCATTTTGGGATCCTTTGGCAAAACATCCCGAACGCTATACAATTGTACCCCGAACGGATTGATTGATCTGCTGTTTAAAACATGTGCCATTAAATTGGTATGGCTTAAGGCCATGGCACCGGCCGTAAGCAGGCCTGTCTGCTTAACAAAATTCCTTCTGTTCATAAGAAAATTTTAAATTTTAATGCATCTTAAGATTATAAAGATACTAATAGCTTGCTTATAAATAAGTACCAATTATAAAAAAGATGGCTCAACTATAAATAAATATCAAAAAAATCGTTCGGAGATTAATTGATGATATCTCGCTTAGAATTAGCCAATTTTTTTTGCCAGTTTTGAAGTTCCTCAGGGGTTTGTTTTACCCAATTAGTTACTTCGCCAACAATTTTAAGTGGGTCCGTAGAGCGATATGACCGCGTTGGATTGCCGGGAAATTTTTTATCCGTAACGTTCGGGTCGTTTTCAAAACTGCCGGTCGGTTCAACAGTATAAACCCGTTCACGTCCGGCGCCTTTTGCCAATGCGGCTGCAAGTCCTGCACCGTTAACCAGGGCCGTAAAGTAAATGTGATTCATTTTAAGGTCTGGCTTGTAGTTGGAACTCCCTCCAGCCATTAATAGATCTCCTGTTTGCAAAGCTGCTTTTGTTCCATGATAAAAAGGGCCTTTGTCGATAGGGTTATTTTTATATGAAATAGCTAATTCGTAGTTCTTTTTTGCATTATCGGGATCTTTTAAATCTTCGTAGCATTTGGCTATATTTATATAAAGCGCTGGAAAAGCACTCTGAACAGATGCATTATTTATTTTTAAGGCGAATTGTAAGGCCGTTTCGAGCCACTTCAAGTTATCGGAACTATTTTTTTGATACCGGGACATATAATGAGCGGCAAGAAATTTTTCAAAATCATTTGTTGCTTCATTCCAAGCTTGAAGAAATAAGCTGTATGCTTCTTCAGTTTTGCCTTTTCCTTCCATTTCCATGGCCTGGATGCAAAGTTTAACAATAGGGTTGTTTGGGTTAAATTCCATCTTCTGCTTCTTTTTCCTGTTCTATTACTGGATTGTTAATTGTGTAACCAGCCTATTTCAAAATCCGTTCCGCTTTTAAAATAGTTTGATTTTTAGTATAAAGCACGGGCTTGCATGCATTTTTTCTATAACCGATAAGGCTTGGAGTATTTCATTTTAATTAATTTTTTTGTCCTTAGCAACCGTAAGGCCTTTTTGCATTTGTTCTTCAAATTTTGAGTTGGGATACCTGGTTAGTCCGGCATTGAAATATTTAATGGCATTTTCATAATCATTATGTTTTAAGTAAAACTGGCCAAGACGATTTTGCCAATATGCTGAAGCATATCTTTGGGTGGCTAAAACATCTTCAAATTTGGTCATGAAAAAATTGAAGTATTCGAAATTGTTCCTTTTCCATGCCAACCAGATGAGCATATTTTTTGTATCATTATCTATTTGATCATCAAAGTCAAATCGTTTTGCCCGTTTTTTAAAATAGGCAGTCAAATAATCCATTCCGCCTAAGTCGACGTACTCCTGTATACTTTTAAAAACCGGTGAGTTATAATTATAATAATAGTATTTCAATCCTTTATAGATTGCCAAATGTGCCAGGGATTCATGCACCTCATCATTAAATAAATCATATTTCCAAATAAGACGCTCGGGGCTGGCCTCTTTCAATATTTCATGAAATGCTTCCGTTGAATCGATATAATATATATCTTTTTTGGAGTTAGCCATAAATAGATAAACATCTTTCTTTGAAGCAAACCCATTGACTTGGTCTTCAGTAGCATATCCGCCATCAGAAATAATGGCTCCATCAAAAACATTCCCCTTTTCCAAAATTAATCCGCTTATGTAATATGCAGCATCTTCCCACCCAAAAATGACACGTTCTTCATTTATCCTATAATTGGACTCTATGTAATAAATGACTTCATTCATTAAAAAATCAGTAAATTTTTCGCTTTCAGTTCCAAACAGCTTTCTTCTTAATGGATTACTAGTATTGATGCCTACTACAATCATTTCCGGAATAGCACGGGGGCTATTATGAAAGGCTTTTTGAATTGCCACACCGCTTAAAAAATACCATTGTCCGTCCAGGATATAAAGCACGGGATATTTTTGTTTTGAGCCTGAATATCCATCAGGCGTATAAATCTGAATTACCCTATCTTCTTTTAATATGGAAGACTTAATTACATGATTAACCCCAATGTTGATATGGGTACCGCTTTCTTGCGCTAAAGATAATGTATCAAAAAAAAGACAACTAACAAAAGCAAATAACAATCTCATAATTAAGTTCTTATACTGATATTCTACAACGTTTTGTGTAGGGTGCGGTGTATATCTTGAAGGATGTTTCATGTTCCAAGATACATAATCCATTTTAAAAAGCATAGGTTTGAGACAATCTAATGGAATGAACTATGGGCTAGATAACCGGCCATGGGCAAAATTCATATATTGCCCAGCTCTTCTGCCAAGCCAATAAGAAGCCCTTCTGGACCACGGATATAGCAAAGCTTATAGGAGTCCTGATACTGGACAACTTCTCCTACAAGTTCTGCCCCCAACTTATAGAGCCTTTCGAGCGTATTATCTATATTTTGCACGGTAAACATAGCCCGTAAATAACCCAAAGCGTTTACAGGGGCTGTCCTCTGGTCTGATTCAATTGGCGGGGTAAGAAATCGTGAAAGTTCAAGTCTACTATGGCCGTCGGGAGTAACCATCATGGCAATCTCCACTCGTTGATCGCCCAATCCGGTAACTCGCCCCGCCCATTCTCCTTCAATTGTGGCCCGCCCTTCCAATTTTAGACCCATTTCGGTAAAAAAAGTGATGGCATCCTCGAGAGATTCTACCACGATGCCTACGTTATCCATTCTTAATAATTTACTTTTTACCATAGAATTGGTGTAATTAATTAGTAAATATGCTTAAAACCTTCCTTCGTTTTTCATTTGTAAACTAAAGTTAATACTTTATGCTGATGGTTTTATTTTTTTCATTAAACCCAAATGAAGAAAAAGATGATCTTTGAACAGTGGCCTAAATCTCGGTCTTTCTAAATCTCAAAATTCTTTCTATTAAATCGAGCGGTAATTCCATATTATGTGGAAATTGTATTGCAGATTTTGATACTTTCATTCCTTTTAAATCTGCTTCAAATTTCTTTAAAATAGCCTCCGACCATGGACTGGAAAGCGTTAAATGATTTTTAAATGCGCAATAATAAATTAAATAATACTTGTCGTCTATCTTAAAGGCGGGTATTTGATAACTTATCACTTCTTTGGCCTCGGGTGCAACTTTATGCACCAATTCCCGGATGCGCTGCATTCTTTTAAGAACATCTCCAGTGAATGTGCTGTGGTATTCATCAATTGTTTGGTAGTTAGTTTTAGCCATTGTTTTGAATTTTTTGGTTTTGATAATAAGATACTGAAAGTATTACCCCAATTACAACAGGCATTAAAATATAACCGATGTTTTTGTCTACCACTAGATGGCTAATGACCGCAAAAACTAGATTAAACGTCAGTCCTGCGTATGCCCATTCCCTAAGCTTTATGGGCAGTTTTGGCAACATTAAGGCAGTTGCCCCTATAATTTTGCAAACAATTAGTGAATAGGCAAAATAATCGGGATAGCCCAATGGTTTGGTACCAGCGTTAAAATATTCATGGGCAAACAAGAGCGTGCCCAATGGCATTAATCCTTCCCATAAAAATATAATGCTTGTAGCTATCCAAAAGACTATTTTATTTTTTGTATGAATGCTTTTATTATTCTTGTTTTCTATCACCTGAGTTTTCATTGTTTTCCTTGTTTTAATTGTTTCATGTTACTTTTGCTTAATAATTTGCCCAATACTCGAACTATCTTTCCTACCTAACCGTATTGGATTTGGATGTATTATTTAATGAAGTATGATTATTCATCATCCCCGCTCTATGCGTCTGGTATTTCTGGTTCTACTAATTTTTTCAATTTCTCCAGTGATTCCTGCCAGCCTAAATAACACATCTCCACTGGAATGGCATCGGGAATACCTTCTTGTGTAATGTGCAGTTCTGTTCCGCATAAAACTTTTGATAGCCGCACGGTAGTGATCATTTCCCCTGGTAAATTGGGGTCATCAAACCTATCCGTATATTTAATCAGTGTTGCTTCTTTTATTTCTATAAATTCTCCCCCAAATGAATGTCCATTACCAGTTGAAAAATTTGTAAAAGACATTTTATAGCTGCCCTTCTCCTTGAATTCCATTTGGTGGACCTTACAGACAAAACCATAAGGAGGAAGCCATGATGCATAGGCATCTTCATTGGAAAATGCACGAAAAACTTTCGCTGGCGAAGTGGCCAGAATACGGTGTAATGTTACAGTGTTTTTTGACATGATTGTTTAATTTTTAAATTCGACTTGTTTTATATTCCAAAATTAAGACGGATTCATGGAATTAAAGGGTTGCGATTACGCACAATAAAAGGGTCAATTGCGTCATCTTAAACCAAATAGGTCAACTTTTTAGTAACATTGGCTTTAACCCTTTGGAAATTTGTTTTTTGTTATAAAGGAAAGTGGCAGCCCTATGGCCAATATAAGTATTAAGGCTCCGGTTATGGCGCGGGCAATATTAAACGGACCTGGGGTGATTAATGATAAAGGTATAATTATAAGGTCCATTACCGACCAAATAATAAGTCCGTATGCCATGCCCGTTAAAATTCTGTGTTGTGACAGAAATGGAACTTTTTTATATCCCCACATAAAAATCACGGTCCATACAAAGGCAATTCCATAGTGAAAGAACAACCCGATAACTACATAATATAAAGCTCCCGATAAAGCTTTCGTGCCTAAGGCGCCACTTGCAATATAACCGAGCATTTTTATGGGGTCTCCACCATAATACAGCGTTAATAAAACAGCCGCCAAAATATCCAGTGTTCCCATCAAGAATGAAAGCATTAGCAGATTATTGGTATGGAATCCTTTATAAGGTTTTCTTATATCATTCAAATTTCTCATATGAAAAATTAAACGCTTTAAAAAGAACCCACTAGCTGTTGAATTTAAACAGGCCTTTTATTACATAAAACCGAGCCTACACATAGCACAACAAATGAAAAAATTGAGGTTACGGTACGCAGTCCATGATACCATGCCCACTTTTCACGAATGGATTCCCAATTATTGAGAATATTGTTCACTGTCCAAGTCTTAATTTCATCATCAATAGGAACTTCAACCAATAAAGTTATCAATAAAGTAGTTATCATTAACAACAGCGAACCAAAAAACAAATAAAAATCCTTGCCCTTTGTAGGGTATTTCATGCCAGTTAGAACAATTAACCATAAAATGGTCAGCGGCATTAGTATTTTCATGGGATTGGCAACATTCGCAATTATGACCTTGCCAATATGTATAAATTCTGCTGCTGAAAATTGGTCTATAGAGCGGGTCAATGTAAACCATGTACCCCAGAAAACACCGGTAACCAACATTGACAATATTAGGTTTATAGCTATAACTATGTTAAACTTCATAGGTTCTTTATTTAAGTTTATATTAATAAAAACCAACAATCTTTAAAATATAAGATTCTGCCCTTTTTATGGTTATATAGTAATTCCCAATATGGCAGCTGAAAAATTTTACTTATTTTCAGACCTTCACACTACCGGTACCAACTTTACCGGCACGCTCATATTTAGCTATAAATACTCCTTTTGAAGTAATGGTGCTTTCTGTTAATGCAAATGCGGCTGGCACGGTTCCATCGCCATACAGTTTCTTCCCCGTACCCAATGTCAATGGAAAAATTTTAAGCCAAAGTTCGTCCACCAAGTCATTCTTAAGTAATAGCTGAACGAGTTTGCTACTACCCCAAACCTGAATATCCGGTCCATGCGAGTTTTTAAGTTTTTTAATAGCTGCTATACTTTTTATAAAATCGGTATTTTTCCAATGTGAGTCTCCTCTGGTATTGGATAAAACATATTTTGTACCCTCATTGATACCTGGCCAAAAATCGCTATGTTCAGGCCAGTACCCCTCCCAAATCTCAAATGTTTTTCTGCCCAGTAAATAATCGGCCCTTTGTTCCAGTTCCTCTTGCAATATTTTTTTGTAGGTTTCATCGCCATAGGTCGCAACCCAGCCACCATATTCAAAACCACCCGACGTATCTTCTCCAGGCCCGCCCGGAGCTTGCATGACCCCATCCATTGTAATCATGGATATAACAGTTATTTTTCTCATCTTAAAATCTTTTTAATCCAATTTTATTTTTGATATGCCATATGCTCAATCCATTGTAGCTAAAAATTGCTATCCTTCTGCACCTTTAAATGACAGGCCTTGTTCTTTCATGGCATTTTTCAATATCGGGATAGAACTTTTCCCCAACCCGTGAAAACTGAGTATCTCTTTTTCTGAATGATTTGCAAGCTCTTCCAAAGTGGCAATATTGTTATTCTCTAATGCCCTTCTCGCCGGGGCTGAAAGAAGTGAAAGAAACCCATCTTTAGGTTTTCTTTCAGCCTCGCAAATTGGACAAGTGGGGCAATCTGAGCTTTTATAAAATTTATGTCCCTTATCGCATGTCTTTAATATTTTCATTTTAGATGCCTCTTTTCTTTAGTTGAATTTAATGCCTATCCAAAGATAAAAGTAAATATTGGTAACTTAGAGGTGTGAAAACGACTAACAAAAGGGTTGATTCTGCCACCTCCTGTCCTATGGAGTGAAAAAAAACGATCATTGCCTAAAAAAAACCTTGGGACTCGGGAGACTATTTGGCTAGTACATCCTACTATATGGAAGGCTTCAACATATTGCAAAACAAAAGAGGCCGCCTTCTATAAAGGCCGCCTCTTTAACATAAAGCTAACTAATACAACTCTAAAAAATCAAATGAATTTTTAGTTTATATTTCTTTTGAATAAATAATCAATCCTATTCCGATTACGAAAAAGGTAAACATTAATATCAATAACCAGTTTTTAGATTTCGGGAGCCCTTTTAATTCTTTCCATATAAAAACCCCCCATAATGCCGCTACCATGGTAGCCCCCTGCCCAAGACCATAGGCAATGGCAGGACCAGCTTGTTCCGAAGCGATAATATTAAAAGACATCCCCAGCCCCCATATAGCGCCCCCAAGGATTCCTATGATATGAAGCTTTGTCGATCCTTGTACAAAGTAATCTTTATACGTAACAGGGGTTCCAGAAATGGGGCGGTACATATTTATGGTATTAAAAGCAAAGTTCGATAAGAATAGTCCAACGGAAAATATAACCAAAGCACTATAAGGAGTAAGCTTTCCGGCCTCAGGAGTTACAAAATCCATGGACATGGAAAGTGCAACATATTTATAAAAGAATCCCATGGCAATCCCTGCCAACAAAGAGATAATAATTCCTTTTCTGGAATCACTTTTGACTTTTTCCAAAATCTGCCTGTAGGCCATGGCATCCAAAACAATTGCAAAGACCACAAAAAGCACTCCTGAAGAGAGTAGCCATGGGTTTCCTTCCGGATTATCTATATAATTAGTGACGACTCCCAGGACAAGCGCCAGGCCAATTCCTATCGGAAAGGCAATGGCCATTCCCGCAATATCAATGGCGATGACCAAGAGTAAATTAGCCAGGTTAAAAATAACCCCTCCTAAAAGTGCATAAAAAATATAGCGCCCATCGGCTTGTTGCAAGTCCGGAATAAAACTTCTTCCCTGATCTCCCATCGAACCCATTGTAAATGCAATTGCCACTGTCATTAAAAATACCCCTAAAGCATAATCCCAATAAAAAAGCTGAAATGGCCATTCTTTGCTGGAAAGTTTTTGGGTATTCCCCCAGGAACCCCAACACAACATGGTGATAAAACAAAAAACGATGGCTGCCAGATAATTATCTACTATATACATAATGGTTTATATTTTAGGTTTATTTTTATAAATCAGCCTTGACCTTAATTCTTAAGGTGTTGCTTTTTAAAAACTCCAACACTTCTTTTTCCGTTGGGATGGAAGGTTGTGCCCCCATCTTAGTCACCGATATGGCAGATGCTGCCGTCGCAAACTCAAGGGCATTCTCCCATGAGCTTCCTTTGGAGAGTTCTGCTGCTATGGCACCGCAAAAAACATCTCCGGCTGCAGTACTATCCACCGCATTTACCGAAAAGGCAGGTACGGATATTACGGTTCGGCCATCCTTAAAAATACTTCCCTTTTTTCCCAAGGTCAATATAACTGTTTTTGCACCCATGGCCCTCAGTCTATCAATCATTTCATCTTGTTCTAATTTTCCGGATTTTTCACCGGAAATAATTCTGGCCTCTGTTTCATTGACCACGAGAATATCGGTCATCTTTATAATCTCTGCATCAATTCTTTGCGCAGGAGCTGGATTAAAAAATATTTTCGTTTTGTTTCGAGAGGCTATTTCACAAACTCTCTTTACGGTCTCATAGGGAATTTCAAGTTGTAAGACGACCATATATGCCTCGGCTATAACCTTTTGTATCTTATCGATATAGGTGCTGGAAAGCATTTTATTGGCTCCTGAATTTATGACAATACTATTTTCACCTTTCCCATCGACCCATATCATAGCCGTGCCCGAGGGGATTTCATCCGTAACCAAAGATAAAGACACATCCAGCTGTGCCCGTTTATAATACTTCATAGTACTCTTTCCGTTTGAATCTTTTCCCAAAGAGGTTACAAACTGTACATTTCCTCCCAGTTTATGTGCTGCCAGGGCCTGATTGGCCCCTTTTCCTCCCATGGTCTGAAAAAAGGATTCTCCTTCTATGGTCTCACCGGGGATTGGAAAGTGCTCCATTTTCGATATTAAATCAGTATTGGAGCTTCCAATTACTACTATTTTACTCATCAATAATTCTTAATAATTTGACTTCATTTAAATTTTTCCAAGCATTTTTCATAAAGAAAACGGCCTTGTACAAGCACGGTTCCCTTAATTATGATTTGTGTTTTTTTGGCCTGAAAAAGCCACATACTCATTGATGGTTATCTTTCCTTGCTCCATAGGGTTCAACCACTTTAATTTAATTACATGGTCCCCTTTTGGCAGTTCCATGTTCCAATAAAGTTCTGCGGATCGCTTTTTGTAATCAACCGGAAGTTTCATCACCTTATCCACCTTTCCGTCCAGATTGACCTCCAGTTCATAGATATAATTTTCAAAAGGTTCACTGCTTCCGGAAAAGCTTAATCCGGCAATCCCGCCTTTTATAACGATTCCCGTACCGCTAAATTCGATACTATGCTCTTTATTGTCATTAATCGTAAAGAGTGAACCCCGTGATCTCTTTAGGTTTCCTGTAGGTTCAATATTGGGGTAAGCAACTTCTAAGGGAAGCGTTTTAGGGGATTGACAAATTATTTGTATCTCGTCATTACCAATTTTACCATTATTTCTTTCAATAACCTCCAGGGCATGTTTATAACTAAGTTCGTAAACATCGTTCAACGAAATCGTTGTATATTTAAAATCCCTGTCCTCTACCTTCTTTAGTCCCTTTAACCATTTATCCGGTATATGGTCATATCCGACCATGGTCCCTAAAATCCCGGCAACGGTCGAAGGATTACAATCGGCATCCTGGCCTGCCCTGGTAGCTATCTCCATAGATTTTGCAATATCCCCCTTGCCGTACAAGAGTCCCAATAGAACATAAGCTGAATTCACGGTGGCATCAATATTAAAAGGTGAAAAAATACCATCGGGGCAGTGCAGGTCCTGGGCCCATTTACTCCTTTCTATTTCAAACCAGGAACGCTTCCAATCATCAGGAAATTTTTCATGAAATCCGATAACGTCCTGCATTGCACGGTAATACTTGCTTTCGGAAGGTATTTTCTTTAAGGCTTCGGTCACAATGAAGTTCACATCGTCCGAAACAAATGCAAGGGTATACATACTGGCCACATATACCCCGGCATAATAACCGTCACCGTAGTTCATAAGGTGTCCTACCCTGTCACAAATATCGGAAGCGGCATTAGGAAGCCCAGGTGACATCAGACCTGCAAAATCAGCTTCTATCTGAAAATCGATATCATCAGCATGCATACTGTTCTTCCAATGTCCTGAAGCAGGGGCCTCTATACCGTTCATAATATTATAGCGTGCTGCCTGATTGGCATGCCATAACGGGTACTCAGCGTATGCGAATGCCTTTGCAAAGTCACTAATGGGTGCATCCAACCCTTTTTTTTCAAGCACATCGACAAAGGTAAGATCCATATAAATATCATCGTACAGCCCCGGCTCGTTATCATAAAACCAGCTGATTAAATCATCATTCCATTCGAGTTGGACATAATCCTGTATCATTGTTCCGTTAAATCGAAATTCAGCAGGCCCCCCATAGGTTACCCCGATTGTCTGACCGGCCCATCCACCCTTTATTTTATTCTTCAGCTCTTGTTTGGTCAGTGTGATTTCTTTGGGCATCGAAACGGAAGGCAGTTCTTGTGCTTTCGAACTTTCATTGCCACAACTCAACATCAATAAGCTTATAGCGATTATTGAGTATATTCTGCTATTGGTCTTTTTTATAGTTTTCATATTATATCTTTGAAGTTTATAATCGGTTTATAAAAATTTTACTTTTTTATAATTATAGTTTTTTAGTGCCAAAAATCCATTACCAACCAGGGTTTTGGGTCAAATTGGGGTTCAGTACCCTTTCATCATTGGGAATAGGCCATAAATAATCGCGTTCCTTATCAAATGCAATGTCAAAGCCCGTTAACGCTATGGTCACCAGCTCCCCGCTATTGTTCTCATAAGTCATCCCCCTGATAATCCCAGTGAGGTTTTCTGCAACCCTCCATCTCCTTATGTCAAAATAACGCAGGCCTTCAAATGCCAACTCTACGGTGCGTTCTTTCCTCACGATTTCCCTGAGTTCTTCTTGGCCTCCCATAACGGTTATGGGCGGCATATTAACATCGGGGCGTTGCCGTACTTCATTAATGGCATCCAATACGCTTTGGTCGATATCATTTGCTTCTATTTTAGCCTCGGCATAAGTGAGCAGCACCTCTGCATAACGCAATAAAATTATGTTTATACCACAATTGGTAGGTTGGGCCATATCCTCGGGGTTCAAATATTTTTTAACATTGAATCCCGAAAAGGTAGAGTTTTCAGATGACCCTATGGCATCACCGGTTCCACTAGTAGGTTTGGGATTGTATATTGTGCCGTTTAACAAGGTATCCCCCAAAGTATATATTGTATAACCTAACCGTGGATCCCTGTTTATATAAGGATTATATGGATCAAAGCCACTGGTGGGATCGGTAATATCCTTTCCGTTTGCCATCTGGTATACATCCACGGCCCTTTTACGGGGTACAAATTGATTTACTTGTGGCCATATACTATTGGGCGTGGTTAAATTGAATATGTTGTTGTTGTTGACATTTTTTGCAAATTGCCGGTCCAATATGATCTCGGTAGTGTTTTGTGCCTGATAGCTAAATAAATCTTTATAGGACGCGTTCAAACTATATACTTGAAGATCCATCACCTCTTTAGCAGCTAGGGCAGCTTCCGTATATCGACCAGCGTATAGCATTGCCCTGGCCTTAAGGGCCAAGGCAGCTCCTTTTGTTATTCTACCCTTATCTGATTGGACCTTCGGCAGCTTCACTGCCGAAGCAGTGAGTTCATCGGAAATAAAATCCCAAACCTGTTCCACTGGGGTCCGTGTCAATTCCCTGCTTTCTTCCAAGGTCAGTTCATGATCCACAAGTGGAACGTCCCCGTATAATATGGCCAGCCGGATATATGAATATGCCCTAATGACTTTGACCTCCGCTTTTAAGCGCTCAATCAGAGCTGGATCCTGGGGGGTCATTTTTTCAACATTGCCCATGAATATATTGGCTGCCTGTATCCCTCTATAAGCAAATGCCCATTCAGAAGCCACCTTCCCATTTGATGAGTTGTGCGCGCCCTTTTCAACAAGGGACTCATCACGCCATTGCAGGGTAACATGCCCAATATCCGACATGGCATCCCACATGGTAAAACTAAAGGCATCCTGCAGTAAAAATGGGTATACTGCATTGGCTGCAAATACAGCATCTTGATCTGTCTGCCAAAAAAGTTCCGAAGAAATCCTGTCATTGGGGACGGTATCCAAAAAATCATCATCACAACTAAAAAAAGAAGTACTTATAAAGGTTATCAGTATGAAATATTTTAAGTTTTTCATTTTTGTAAAGTTTATGTTTTTTTCAATATTCTCTAAAAATTAATGTTCACACCCAAGGTAGTCAATGAAGTCTGTGGATAACGTTCGGCACGTCCACCTATAACTTCTTCAGGATCCACATCAAAATCATTTAAAGCGGCGAAGGTCAACAGGTTGGTTGTCGAGACGTATAAACTGGCATCCCTTATGCCCAATACACTTGTGAAGGCTACAGGCAATTTATAGGACAACTGTACGTTTTTCACCCGCAGGTATGCTCCGTCCAGCAGGTCCCTATCTGCCATTATTATATTCCTAAGGTCAAATTTTAGCGGTCTGGGGAATCGCGCATCCGGATTGTCGGGGGTCCAGTAATCCCCGGTTACCTTATGGGTAAATCCTCCCCATATCCCCATTTCAGCCAAAGCTCCCCCAACACGGGCTTTATAGCCCGCTGCTCCCTGTAACTGGATATTTAAAGCGAATGCCTTATATGAGAAATCAAAATTGGCACCGAAATTGTATTTTGGAAAACTCTGTCCCAAATTAACCATATCGTCCGGTGTGATCTTTCCATCTCCGTTCTCGTCAAGGAACTTAACATCCCCCGGTTGGGCATCACTTATAATAGTGGGATAATTGGCGACTTCTTCCTGGGTTTGAAAATATCCATCGGTTTTATACCCCCACCATGAATGGATCGGAAGGCCTACCCTGGTAGTCACTCTGGATTCATTAGCACCCCCTAGATATGCGTTTCCTTCATACAGTCCATATATATAGGGGCCGGTCCCCCCCAAATCAATTACCTCGTTGTTATTGATTGAAAAATTAAAATTGCTGTTTATATTAAATTCATTAAAACTGTTTCGTAGGCCCAGGGTAAATTCCCATCCCTTATTGTCCACCCTGCCTATATTTTGTGCCGAGGCATACAGTCCCAATGTTGCCGGTACCGGAACTTCCAACAATATATCTTCTGTCTTTTTGTGATAGTAGTCAACTGATAGCGTAATCCTATTTGTCAGCATTTGCAAATCCAGTCCCACATCGGTCTGTGTAGTTGTTTCCCAAGAAATATCCCTATTGGCCAAATCTGTTTGCCTATAGCCAACGGCAGGGTTCTCTCCAAATGAATAGCTCTGTAAATTATATGTCGCCAGGAAACTATAGGGATCGACCGCCTGGTTTCCGGATTTACCATAAGAACCCCTTAGTTTAAATTCATTGAACGTATTTTTTAAACCGCTCCAAAAATTCTCCTCAGATAGTCTCCAACCCGTAGAAAAGGATGGAAAGGTACTGTATTGATTGCCCTTTGCAAAACGTGAAGATCCATCATACCGGACATTGGCTTCAAAAAGATACTTATTCATATAAGAATAGTTTAGCCTACCAAAATAAGAACGTAAACTCCATTCCACATCAATACCCGAATTATCTTTTGTCCCATCATTGGCCCCTTGCGAAATCGATTGAATATCATTGCTGTAAAATTCCTGACGATAGGCAGATAAATTAGAGGCCTTGTTCTCAATTTCCGAATACCCCAATAGCACATTAAAATCATGGTTCCCAAAGGTTTTGGTATAGTTAAGAAGCCCGTTCAGCGTTG
Organism: Galbibacter pacificus; assembly: GCF_029603165.1. GTDB lineage: Bacteria > Bacteroidota > Bacteroidia > Flavobacteriales > Flavobacteriaceae > Galbibacter > Galbibacter pacificus. The sequence continues at coordinate 496,367 of NZ_JAQSVC010000001.1, read as the reverse complement.
TCTCCCGCATATCGGACCTTCCTTCCGTTAAACTATTGATGGGCTTATTGACCAATACTTTACCTGGGTCATAATAGTCCAGTACCTGATATTTGTTTGAAAAATCCTTGCTTTTATCAAACGTGGCACGAAGACTGTACTGTAAGGTAAACTTCAAGCCTCCCACAATTTCCCATATGCCCTTTAAATTTCCCAAGAAATAATCTTGGTAATCCTTGGCCGTTCCGTCAAGATTTGCCCTTACCAAGGGGCTGGAACCATCGGCAGAGACTCCATAAGTCCCGTCAGGATAAACCGGAACCGTCCATTGGGAGTTTTGCAACATTCCATTGATTACATGGTCTACATCCAATGGGTTTGTAGCGCTTTGGTGCCTGTAATTGAAATCAGCAGAAAAGTTCAATTTAGGGCTTAGTTTAAAATCGGTGTTCATGCGTAATTCCGAAATTTTCGAGTCCGAATTGGGTATAATTCCTTCTTGGTCCAAATGTCGGAGGCTTACCAGCGATTTGATATTTTCGGTTCCTCCCGATATGGATAAGGCCTTACTCGTTTGAGGTGCAGGGTGCAAAACTTCCTTAAACCATGTATTGGGGAGCGGGTATTTAAGACGGTCCGTTGCATGGATATATTCCTGAATGTATTCTTCTGTATAAATCGGGCTCCCCGACGAATTGGTCCATGCCACATTCTGCATCCGCATATAATCTTCAAGGCCCATATGTTCAGGTTGATTATTGGATTTCTGTATGGCATAGTAGGAATTCCATGAAACATTCAATTTGCCTTCCTTTGCCCGTTTTGTCGTTACAAGCACGACCCCATTAGAGGCTCTTGATCCGTAGATAGCCGTTGAAGAGGCATCCTTAAGTACGGATACGGATTCAATATCATTTGGGTTTAGATAGGTAAGGTCCTGCTCAATCCCGTCAACAATAACCAAGGGATCATTGTTGCTCAAAGTCGTTACTCCCCTTATCCTCATTGTCATTCTAGAGGTCCCCGGCGCCCCTCCCTGATCCTGGATTGTCAATCCGGATACATTTCCCTGAAGCGATTGCTGCACGTTCTTTACAGTTCTTTTTTCCAAAGTTTCCCCGTCTACCGTACCAACCGCACTGGTTAGGCTGACCTTCTTTTGTGTTCCATAACCGATTACCACTACCTCATCAAGCTTTGCAGCATTCTCCTTTAGAAGTATTTCAAGGTTTGCTTGTCCATCAACGGCAACCTCCTGTGTTTCAAATCCAATATAGGAAACAATCAAAACTGCATTCCCATTAGAAATATCTATCGAGAAATTTCCATCGAAATCAGCTGTTACCCCATTACTGGTACCTTTTTCCACAATATTGGCTCCCGGTAACGGAACGCCCTGCTCATCCGTAACGATACCGGTTACGGACTGTTGGTATATGTCTTTATTTTGGTCCATCCGAACGGTATCAATAGGCCTATGTGCATTGGCCGAATGGTAAGTCCCCATCATTAGTATACATGATAAGAACCAAATTTTTGGTATAACCTTCAAATAGTACCCCTTTGCGTAAAAAGTATTTTTCATAATTTGCTTGGTTTTTGGTTAATTCGCCTTCCGATCTTTTCATCAAGGAATTTGATTGCGTGTTTCGCTAATTAGTTATTTGATCTGGTATTATTTTTACAATTGTCCTTATACAAAACAAACGTTTGTTCTATCTGTTAAAAAATAAAGCTCCGGTTCAGGGCCGCCTCCATGGTCATGGTGTATCTCCGACACATCTGAACCCAATAGTGGCGGAACGGTCTATACTGGGGGCCATCAGCAAATATTTACCGTATTTATTAAGTTCATAAGCTCGCGGAAAATACCAATCAGAAGTAGCCGACCGATAAAACCCACCCCCTTTCAACACGGCAGCCCGTGTATGTTCATCCCTATATTCGTCCGTCCATTGCCAAACATTGCCTATCAGGTCCATTATCCCGAGTGAACTTGCGCCTTGGGGGAAAATATCCACGTCAGTTACCGCACGGGGGGTCCTCGTCGAATCAATTGATGGTATCCTGGTAGTATCCATAATACGCCCCCATGGGTATAATATGTCCTTATTACCACCTTGTGCCGCATATTGCCATTCCCATTCATGAGGTAACCTTTTACCGGCCCATTTGGCGTATGCCCTTGCATCTTCTATCGATACCCAGGTCACGGGCTTATTCGCCCAACCTTCCGGATATGTACCATTATCCCAATCCTTCAAGAAATTATGCTTATCTTCAGGTTCATATCCGGTTGCATCCATAAATGATTTGTATTGTTCATTGGTGACCGGGTACTTATCGATATAAAAAGCCTTGATGCTCATCAAATGCTGCTGGGAACGTGCGGGATGTTTTTCCCATGGGTGTTGGATGCCTACGGCAGTAGGCAGGTCATTCCCCTCGATCATGACACCGTTTGAAATGAATTCATAATGTTTGTTTTCGGGAACATAGATCATTCCTTCCGGTTTGTCCAATAGGGGGCTGGTGCCCTGTATCTCCACCATTTTTTGAGGAAGCGGCCCCCACTTCCCAGGGAATGAACTTAAAGAACGATTTGAAAAGTCATGCATTTTTTTTAAAAACCTATCAATAGTACCATCGACACTTTCCTTTAAAATTTCTAATACGGCACCATATCCATGTGCTTCAATCGGAAAGTTCAAAAGTACCTTGTTGCCTTTCTTTTCTGGTTGCAATACCTTTCCATTCCAAATATCGTAATATACGGCCCCTATTTTATTGGGGAGTTCGAGCTGAACCCCTTCTCTTGGTATACTGTCACGGTTAATTAATGTATAAATGGTCCGGTCATTTCCGGGAAATTCCGAAGCATATACCCGTGATTGAAGGGTCGGGACATAGGGCCGCCATTGTTTACTCTTCCATATCTGCGGAAATGATCTATAAATAGTCGATATCCTTTTAATGGCCGCTGCATCCCTTTCCGTGATCTGATTCCATACACCCCAGATATTTTCCCAGGCATTATAGCCTATGCCGTTAAAAAAAGCATGCTGTAAATCATCCGTTTTATCCCTTGCCCACCGGTTGGTAACAAAAACCTGATGGGAGGGTTCTAACCATTTATAAACACTTACCCCCGGGGTAATGGATTCATAAGGAAAAAAATAACCCCAGCTCGACAGGTTCCATTCGATAGGCTTTAATTTGGAAACCCCGTCCCCTTCCAAGGTGTCTGTCTCTTTTTTTTGTGTAAATTTTTGGGGTCTCCCAATGCTGAGTTCCGGTTGAAAAATCAGTGGATAGTCTAGGCTGTCCGCTGCGGCCATGAATTCCCGTGTAACCCCGAACATTGTATCTCCATTTAATCCATCTGCGCCTAGGCGCTTCATTTCCTTTACCAATGCCAGGGCCATTGGCAGGTCGATTTTCCGGGTACCATTATCCCATATCATGATTGGAAAAAATACTTTTACCCCTTTTGAATGAAAGTCACCTATCATTTTCTTTACCCCCTCTATTCCGCCGGGCATATCATGAAGAAGATCAAACTGATTCCTGTTATCTATGCCTATATTCGGATAGGTAGGCCAGATCAGGACAGCATCAATACCACCATATCTCTGCTCTAAATCCTCCAAATAACGATCTACGGTATAGGTACTGGACAATGGGTCATAAAAGTAACGGTCATGCGCCATCATTTGGACATATATAAATGAGCTGTTAATCCACTCCAGTTCGCGGTTGTTATATTGGGAAGAATCATAATCGATACTCCTTCTGGTCGTCTCCCGCCATTGATCCATCGACATGTGCCACGCTTGGTAATCTTTATTTTGGTCAGGCCCCTCAAAAACCTCTTCAAATAAACTTGTGTAACCGACCGCTTGTGCAGCACTTCTATTTAAAAGAAGTAACATGGGAATGATTAAGTACAAAATTCTTTTCATCAATTCAATAGATTTTAGTTTATTTAAAACAAACGTTTGTGCATATTAAAACCAGTCTGTCATAGTTCTACAAAACAAACCTAAAGAAGAAATTTGAATTATGCAAACGTTTGCGCAAATTATTTTGATAAAAATTTAAAAAATACCTCTTAAAAATGATATAAAGATACTTATAGGCCTTATATTTTATTATATTATTAGTGATATGTTAAATTTATACAAACATATCTATCGAAAAAAAAATTTTATAACATGAAAAATTAAATCATGTAAGAAAAATAAGTATCTTTATGCAAACGTTTATCCTATATATGCCGAATAAAGAAAATAATAGCAATAAAATAAATATTAGGGACATTGCAGAAAAAACAGGTCTATCAATATCAACTGTATCGAGGGTCCTAAATAACAAGGCCAAGGAATATAGGATAGGGAAAAAATCTCAGGAAAAAATAAGAAAAGTTGCCAGGGAACTGAATTATGTGCCGAACCAATTCGCCGCTAATTTAAAAAGTGGAAAAAGCAATACCATAGCCTTAATTGTCCCCTCTCTTAATAATCCCTTTTTTGCTGAGATATCCAGTAGGATAAATACAGAAATCAGGAAACATGGTTACATTACCATCATCGGGGAAAGTGATGAAAATCCTGAAATTGAAAAAAAAGAATTGAGACAGCTTGTCTCCAGAAATATAGAAGGACTGATTATTGTCCCCTGTGGAAACCAATGGGAACATATTGACGAGATACACAATCAAGGCATACCGGTAGTATGCATCGACCGTTATTTCATCGATCTGGACATTCCTTTTGTTTCAACAGACAATTATAAGGGGGCCTATATGGCCGCTAAATATTTTATTGAAAATGGACATCATAATATTGTATGCATTCAAGGGGTGCAAGAGTCCAATACGAACAAGCTCCGTATTGAAGGTTTTAAAGAGGCCATGAAAGAATCGGGAATCAATGATTTTAATATTATCGGTGATAATTTCACATTTCAAAACGGATATCTTTCCACTCAACTGTTGCTCAAACAAAAAAACAGGCCTACCGCCATATTTGCCTTAAGCAATACCATTGCCATGGGATGTATGAAGGCCATTAAAGAGGCTAAATTGGACATTCCTGAAAATATATCCTTAATTACCTTTGACGATCACCCCTATCTGGATTTTTTGGCGACACCATTGTCATGCGTTGTCCAACCAGTAGAAGATATCAGTAAAGTAGCCGTGGAATTATTATACACCAAATTATATGATGAAGAGCAAAATACTTCCAAGATCCTTTTAAAGCCTACTATTAAAATCAGAAATTCAGTTAAAAGACTCATGGACTAGGAAATCAATAGTTTCATCTAGCCAAAATAGCTCCTTTTCCGCAATACACTTCCATTTCATGAAAATTGGGCGTATCCCCGATTCCTAAATATGCCTCTTTGATTATGGCAGCAATTTTTACAATTCTATATTTTCAATGACATTTTCTATAGGATGTTGCCGGAATTTGTCCTGCAATTTCTATTTCTTTCCTATGGATTGAGCCCTGAGGTAGCGAAAAATCGGAATGGTTATAGAGAGGATGTACCTGGCACCCCTATCCGTTAGGGTTTATTTGGGTTATTGGATATATCAAAAAAACTAGTCCCCTATAACTGTTAAATGAAGATTTTTTTTTATATTTGACGTTCTCCTAACTTGCATGAGAGGAGGCCTTAACCATTAAAATTTAAATTATATTGTATCTTATTGAATAAGATCAACACATATGAATATCAATACATTATGTAGATTTTGTTTATAATTTTTTGATAATTTTTAACCTGTGAAGGCATATGCGTATAGTAGAAAGTTAATTTTAACTTATTAACTTTTAAACTATATAAAAATGATCAAAAAATCTTTATTTATCGGACTAATGATGATTATTACATTGAGTTTTTCATGTACTAATGATCAGGTAACAGACACAGAAAGCTTATACAAAGCAAACCAAGAAAAGCCATCTAAAATTGAAAACTACCAGCTTATCGATAAAGATGAAATTGAAAACCCAAGGGACAAGGGATAATATCTATCTTGTTCTATTAATTATGTTTTCACTATCCGCTATCACCGCTCCTTTTTGGCATATCTTTTTCGAAAAAGGAGCTGATGACGGATTGTTTGGCTTTAGCAGTACGCGAAGTTTCCTTTATACTTTTGGAACCCATTACATCCTCTTCGGGCTCTCTATGTTTACTTTTTGGGTCATAGGTTTTATCCCGGACAAAAATTTATCGGTTAAGCGACTATCGGATATGATCAATATATTGTTCTGTTCGGTAGCCTTGTATTACTTATTCTACGTATTCATAGATTCAAATTCTCCCTATCCGGACTATGTCTATGAAATTGCTAATATAACCTGTTCTTTATTTATTTCATTTCTGATTTTCAAGTTGTTCAATAATTACAGGATTAAAAGGTTACAGGAGAAAAAAGAAGCTGATGAATTTGTTGAGAATGCATTCAGTTTCATAAACGAGGTAAACAAGTCCCTAATACAATAACGCCAAGCTACTGCATAAAAACCTAAAAATGAAAGAACTAAATATTCAAATAAAAACACTCTTATCCGAATATCGAAATGGTGAGCTAAGAAATGATATTGCCATAAAGAGGTTTGAGCAGCTTATAAATGAATATAAAAATAAAGAGTCCCACAAAAAAGGCGAAGAGGCTGATATGCTTGCGTTGGTAAAAGAAGAGTTTTTAAGGCTTTTATATAAACTGGACCTGGTCGGAAAGCTTGAAACCGAATTCTATCAAAATAAAGGGGAGAATCTTTTAATTCGAAAAAGTTTAGGCCTTTTCGGTTAAATTATATTTGGCCTGTATTTCCTTCAATAAACTATTTTCCCGTATTAATATTTTGTTTTCCAACCACTTATTGAATATCTTATTTTTTAAGAGCACTTCCTCGTGGTTCAATAAACACTTCAATACAATTTCAATATCCCCAACTGAAATGCCGGTCCCAGTTTCAACTTCCCCCTTTGTAATGGTACCTTCCCCGGTCAACAACCATAGTTCATTAATCTCGGGCCATTTCTCTATAATAATCCTGGCCATGGGCATACTGATATCCTCTGTGCCGTCTAAAACGGCCCGACTATTGAAAATCCCTTTTGATTTCAATATACCGTCCATTTGAGAAGCATTCATTTTTAAAAATTTCAAGACTTCTTTGAATCTTTCAGCACTCGTTAAAATATCCCTATTATAATCCTGTTTTGCCATTATTCATTAATTGCTTATCCCTTGTCGTTATTACCTTTACAAGGCATCTTTATTATAATTTCATAACTCGAATTGAACAGTGTACCACATTACACGAACACAAACCCATAGCATGGTTCATTACAGTATAACAATCTCTTTCAGGCCATACAAATATAGCAAATTGAGGCTTACAATGCATTGCCTAAACATTTGAATATAAAACATGCATACAATGATTTTCATCCATCATTCTTATGATGGTCGGGCATATAAAGTCCAATTTATTTACAACATCTCCTTTTCTATTTCCAGATAAAAAGGAAATGTAAGGCTGAGAAACTAAAGATTTTTATAGCATATGATATATGTCATAGCTACCTCCTATATATTTAATTTTCCTAAAAAACGTTTTCACAAAAAACATAGCAACTCAAATACCATACTTGCCGCTAATATCATATGTCCACTTCTTCTACGGGCATAAGGTAGCACCACTATATTAGCTCGAGCAATGATATCCAAAAAGGATTAGACAATATTTCTCTTGCCGGGGTATGTGCCTTGGAACCGTTATAAACTCATAAGGGGGACCGTTACTTTATATTTTGAGCTACATCTCAGTAATGAGTTTCTCTTTTATATTTAGATGTTGTTCAAAGGTTAATCGATACTGAAAAAAGCTTTTTCATAAACAATCCATTCTTATCGCTGTCCAAAATTAATACCCCATATAGACCCATCCCATTATCGGTTTTATATCAGTTCCCAAATTCAAAATATAATAATAGACCCCTGCGGGCAAACGTTCGTTTTTATTAATTACACCATGTACGTTACTATATCCTTTCCAACTGTTGTCATACCTTTTTTTATGATATACCAAAACCCCGTTTCTATTATAAATGTTGAGTACGTTCTCTGGATAATGCTCAATACAGCCAATTTTAAATGCATCGTTCATCCCGTCATTATTGGGGGTGAAAATATCAAATACTATTATACACAATGGATTTACGGACGCGGTTGCAACATTATTCCTCAATATGAAATCTTCTGGTTCAGAATACAACAAATCCGCACTATTGAGATAATTATCTCCTTTGGCAATCCTGACCTTTATTGTCAAGGTCTCCTTCGCATAGGGCAACAGAACGGGCAACTCCCAAATACCATCGGTTACGTGATAAGCACCGGTACTGGATTGGTGGCTAAGGTATATATAACCGGAGGGCAACGGTTCCTTAACCAGGATATTTGCTGCTGATATTTGGGTATTATTGGAAACCGAAACAGTAAAGTTTACCAATGACCCGACAGGGGCTTGGGTCCTGTCTACATTTTTATGGAGTGCAATATCAATACAGGCATCCATAAATACCTGAACGGCATATTTTGCCGGTGTCCCTATACTGGAAGCATAATATGTTTTTCCATCCTCCAGTCGTGTGGTCGCAGGAAGGCTTATTTCCCTCTCTTCTGTCGCATACCAAATCAAGTCTTCCATACCAACATCTATTTCCATAATGGTGGGCATTGCCATATCACAAAAATGCTGCACGGAAAACTCTTCAGGGATATTTTCATGCACAACCTCGACACTATTTGAAAGTATCGACGTACAATCATACCCATTGTATGCCATGGCTCTATATACCCCTTCCTTTTTTGCCATATAATTACTGCCACTCACATTAATGATTGTATCGTTTCGCCACCATATATAGTGTGTTGCTCCTTTTGATGAAATATTTAATTCTACAGACTTTCCAGGGGCAACAACTATCCGTTGATTTTCTGATTGGGCATAACCACTCTCAAGGAACCCAGCAAAAACAGCCAACATGCCCAGATATACCCTGATATGATATAAAGAAAAACGAATATGCATGGATAAGTTCATGATATATACAAAAAGGCCTTGTTTTTACACATGACATATTTAATCGGTAATACCCCCAATGGTAATGGTCGGAGCTCCGGGTATCGGAGTGACGGTTATTTCCAATGGGTCGCCTGAACCATCTATCACATCCCCTGCATAAGTTATATAGTCCCTTGAACCGTCATCGGTCTTGACCACATATTCAACTTCAACATAAAAGGTATAACTTCCCGCATCCGTAATTGAAATATCATAATTGTCAGTGGTTGTACCAAGGTCGATAGGATTGGCAGTACCGCCTTCTAAAACTGCGAACCAACTATAGGTGACCTCAAAGTCATTTCCCAGGGGATTTTCATAACCGTTGGTGCTGGCAGAATAATCAGCCGTAAGATTGGTAACCGATAAATTTATGGGCACATCGGGAATATCATTTGCACAATATCCCAATGGGTTCCCGTTTAAATTTACGGTAGTTTCCACCTCAAGAGGCGGCAAAACAAAAAGGATTATATCCTGATATTCTTCAGATTGACAGGTTACGGTCCCCCCTTCATTATCCAATAATCCATAGATACGGTATTTATGATATCCCGGAGCAAGGCCAGAGAGGGTAAGGTTTGCGGTAGTCTGACCTGTTACCGTATTTTCAGTTCCATCTGCAGTGACCAGATACCACTGATAGGAATCAAATACATTTCCCTCTCCATCATCCACACTGGCCGTTAGTGTAATGGAAGGACCACTGGTGGCTGGATTATAAAATAGAACTGCCTCATCCATTACAGTAACCGTTGCCGCCCCGCTATCAATAGTCCCTACATCCAGGTCCGTTGGGGTTGAAATTGGAACTTGAGGGGCTGGTACAGTCTGGGAATAATTTTGATAGGAGCTCAATAACATTGTTACCAAAAAGGTTGTAAAAAAAAATTTGCTGAACGTTTTCATTAGTAGTGATTTTTAGGTTAAATTTCAATTGTTTTTAGTTCTCGTTTATATGGATCACAATATCCGGATTTCCGGGCTTAGAATACTTTACTATCTGAATGGCAGCCCTGGCTGATGCAAAATCGGTACCAGGTTCTATAGCTTCGAGGTAATAATTTCCACTGGACAGGTCTGCAACATTAAAGGAAATCACCTGGGAGTTACCGCTTAATATCGGGACCCCTCCGGTAAGGGAGTCATATAATAGATAAGTATAACCCGGTTGAAAGTTAGCTATCTCAATCAGGCCCGTTTCTCCTTCACAGATGGATATAGCAGTATTAACAGGTATCGGGGGCACGATAAAAAAAGCATAAAAGAGGTTAGCAGCTACTCCCACTCCCAAAGCAGTATTTATCCGTAAGCGGATTCCGTCGCTTGCAGTATTGGGCCCCGGTATGGGAATCGAAACTTCCGTTGCATTGGACCCGGCATTAGAGGTTATCAGTGTAGCCAATGTAGATGATGAATATGCCGTACCTACCGTTGTATTCATCCCTCCATTGGTCCGCTGAACAATTAATGCATTGACCAGTCCCAAAAGTGTATTTCCAGCTCCAAATTTTATAATAATCGGTGAGGAAGGAGAAGGCCGAAGCGCACCCGTAAACTGAAGGTTCTGCTGGGCATATACAAGACCCACCCCGCCAATACTCACATTTAGGGTAGAAAAATTGGTGTAGATGGTATCAACTGCTCCTTGTGGATTGTCTATATTTGCCAATAACGGTAAAGAAACACCGTTTTGTTGTACCGTGGCATATACCCTTTGCCCATAGGCACCGGCTGGAAGGGCATTTATGAATACCCCTATTGAAAGGATAAGGAAATGGTTAAGTTTCAAATCTCAGGAGCTTTAAAAGTCTATTTATGGAGCAGTGTAAAACTTGACATACGCCTTAGCAACAATCCCTTCCGAAGTGTTATCGTTATTTTAAAAAGGGTCCTTAAAAACGGTAGATTTGTCCTCATAACATCTATAGTTTGGTTTAACTTAAAAAAAGAGGTAAGGGGGAAGTTAAGCGTAAATTCATTTTTAGACCGGGGGAAGAAACATAAAAATGCATCTTAAAAAGATACATAGAGGTCTTGATATTTATAAAAGTATAAAAAAAATTGCAGAAAACCAATCCCATACGCTTCCATAAGCGATATCTCAGAATGTATCGGTAATTGGCATGGTAGTCGTCTCTACAATGATTAAACATTCATAGACGAAAGTCAAAACAAACCATCCCTATACATTATGGGCCTTTTGATAAACTCCCGAATTAACTCATATGAATAAATTAATATAAAAAGAAGTTTTATCAATTATTTTTTGTCCAGTTTATTAGTTAAAAAACTGGATATTTTTTCTATATTTGAACAAACTAAAAAACTTGAAAGTAACTGAATATATAAGAAATAAGATAGACCGACTACCAAACGGGTATATTTTCACCTACGAGTATTTTGACATTGATATGAGTAAGAAAGAAGCAATCATCAAAGCTTTAAATCGTATGGTAAATTCAGGTAAAATTGAAAAACTATCAAAAGGAAAATACTTCAAGCCTGAGAAAACCCCTTTCGGCACCCTTCAACCCAATCAAGAACAAATAGTTAAAGATTTAATAAATGAAGATGGCAAGGTAGTTGGATATCTCACAGGTTATAGCATATACAATAAATTAGGATTAACAACTCAAGTTAGTAACATTATACAAATAGGAAAAAATGAAATTCGTCCTAAATTTAAAAGAGAGCGTTATACAATATCGTTTATCAAACAAAAAAATATAATTACCAAAAAGAACATTCCTCTTTTACAAATCCTAGATTCCATTAAATACATAAAAAAAATACCCGACAGTACCATAGCTGCTTCTTGTTTAAGGTTTTTGGAAATAATCAAAAAATTGAATTTAGACGACAAGAAAGAGTTAATACGACTGTCTTTAAAGTACCCACCATCTACAAGGGCTTTATTGGGTGCATTGTTGGATGAAACACAAAATAAATCTATAACTATTGGCTTGAAAGAATCTCTAAACCCGATTACTAAATATGAGATTCCCGGTGCAAAAAGAGCATTAACCAAAGCTTCTAACTGGAATATCATATGAAACTTCACCTGGATAAAAAACTATTTAGACAAGCTGTACAGTTTACATCTGACCAAATGCAAATCCCGGCAACATTTATAGAAAAGGATTATTGGGTAACATACACTCTCTTTACAATATTCAATGATAAAATTGGCAGCAATACCGTTTTCAAAGGGGGAACAGCATTATCTAAATGTTACAATATAATTGAAAGATTTTCAGAAGATATTGACCTCATTGTTTTGAGAAGAGCGGGAGAGTCAAATAATAAACTTACAACCAAAATAAGAACAATTAGTAATATAGTAAGCGATGTCCTACCAGAAATAAAGATAGCAGGCTTAACGCATAAAATGGGAATGAACCGTAAAACAGCACACTCATATAATAAAGAATTTAAAGGAGATTATGGTCAGGTAAGAGATGTCATTGTGGTGGAAGCTACTTGGCTTGGTTACTTTGAACCCTATACAACTAAAAGTGTTTGTTCTTTTGTAGGTGAAATGATGATAAATAATGGGCAAAATGAAATGGCTGAAGAACAAGTGCTACTACCATTCAATGTTCTTGTTTTGGAACCAAGCAGGACTATTTGTGAAAAAATCATGAGCTTAGTTCGATTTTCATATGGTGAAGATCCAATTACAGATTTAAGGAATAAAATTAGACACGTTTATGACTTAAACCAACTTCTTTCTGTAAAAGAACTACTCACATTTTTTAAATCAAATGAATTTGATACTATGCTATTAAAAGTCGCTCAGGATGATGTTATAAGTTTTAAAAATAACAATGAATGGTTGAAAAACCATCCTGTCAATTCATTAATATTTGAAAAACCTGAAAAAGTATGGGACGATTTAAAAAGCGTATATGAGTCAGACTTTAAAAACTTGGTTTACGGTTCCTTCCCAAAGGAAACAGCACTATTAAGTACTTTAATTCTAATTCAAAAAAGAATAGCGGCCATTAACTGGAATATCAAATTTGAAAACTAATAAAGACGAACACAAGATAATGTAATCGATGGGAAGTAGTCACACTTTTATACCTAAAATAAACAGATATACGAGACTTTCAGACTGTCAAAACCCAAAAAATTGATTTTCATATCCGGGCGGGTTCACATTAGAGGTACCAATTTGGTGCCTCTTTTTGTATTATAAAGCCAACTAGTTCTACATATTCATATCATTTATTCGAAATTTTCAAATATTTACTGGGTCTAATAAAAAAAATGAAATGGATTTGTTTTTAGATAGCTGGTTCGAACCTATTAAATAATTTAAGGTGATAAGATTCGAACCGAATTTGAGAATTCTAAGTAAATATTTTGATATTAAAATTATATTTGAGTTATGTCAACACAATTATTTCAATCCAATTACCAACGTTTGGGATTTTATTCCTTTTGATTCAGACTCGTTAGCATTATTAAACAGTCATGAGTTCGATGGATATATTAAAATTGTCTATGCTCCTAAAGGGATACGGTTGAATGTGGATTTTAATGATTACGATACGGATGCACCTACACTTTTTTTTATCAATAGCAACCAGTATGTGAAGTTCTTCGACTTAGGTAAATCGGATGGTTATTTCATGTATTACAACGTATGCACTTGGTGGGGTGCATACGCATGGCGCAAGAGTTCGCTGCTTTTTTAAAAGTACTTGGTCAGTACCAAGACTAATGATTGCCACACCATAGGTGGGTTTTATGGAGTTAATGGCAAGAAGTTACAACGACACTATCGAGATTATCTAAGTGAGTTTAAAGAGTGGAAGCAAAAGTCCCACGCTAAAGACTGGTTAATCTTTCCTGAGAATATGGGCAAGTATTTATCCATTGATGAGACCGCTCTATCCAAAGGAGAACCCTACACTATTATTACTAATAAAAAGCTAAAGGCAAAAAAAGGATAGAAAAGGTGTGTGATGTTTTCATAGTTGTCATCTTTAAGGTTTAACATTAAGATGAAAGTCAAATCAACTACGGTTCAGTGTTTTATGTATTCGGTCAACAGTGTTAACCTCTTAAATTTTTGTTGACCGATTTATTTACATTTTAAACCAAATCAATTCAATTTAAACAATAGCTATAAAACAGCAAAAACCTTGTAAATCATAGATTTTGCAAGGTTTTTGACTTGTTTGGGCTTTGCCCTTAGTGACCTCGCCAGGATTCAAACCTGGAACCTTCTGAGCCGTAATCAGATGCGCTATTCAGTTGCGCCACGAGGCCGTTTGTTTTGCATTTTACTATTAGCAAATGCGGGTGCAAATATAATATTTTTTATTAATAATAAACCAAAGTTTCTCAAAAATTACTCTGTACCTTTTTTTGCCCGTGCAAAACATTGAAAACAATAATCGTATTAATTTTTCTCTTATTTCATTTAATAAATGTCCTCTTTAAATCACCCAAAGTTATATGATAATATTTAGTGCTTATGTGCTGTGGAATCAACAGTTGCTTTATACCACGGAATTAATTTCGACTCGTAAAAGTTGATGTTCTTTTGTTTTAAGTATTGGTACTGCATTGACAGTCTTTTTTTATACGAATCCCAATACCGAAGCGAATCTTGCGACCAACCTATTTCTGCGTAGCCCAATAATCTTGGGTAGGCCATATATTCAACATCTTCTATTTTGCTCAATGTTTCGGTCCACAAAGGTGCCTCGATCCCAACAATCTCCGGCTTGCCAATGCCATCAACCAAGGTTGCCGGGTCCCAATTGTATGCTGTTTTTACATTTATAATCCCCGCCCAGCTTAATCCTAGCGGCGTTATGGAATCGTATTTCATATCTACATATGCCTTGGAAGCAGGCGACATTAATACTTTTGCGCCTTGTTGCACAGCTGCCAATGCATTTTCTTTATTGGCCCAAAACTGTACTACAGAAGTGTTCTTTAATTTAGCGTGACGTATCTCGTCCCAACCAATGGGGGTTTTACCGTATTTATAAACTATATCTTGCACACGGTTTACAAATGGTATGTAATCTTCCAGTTCGGTAGAATGCGATTCATCACCACCAATATGGATATAAGGCCCGGGCGTAAGGGCAACCAGTTCCTTAATTACATCGTCTATAAACTTATAGGTAATTTCCTTATCGGTACAAAAAGAGCTAAAACCAACTTCTGTACCCGTATAAAGTTCGGTAGCCTTGCCATTGCAGTTAAGTTCGGGGTATGATGCCAAGGCGGCATTTGTATGGCCTGGCATGTCTATTTCGGGAATTATGGTAATATATTTTTCGGCAGCATACTTTACAATGTCCTGATATTCTTCCTGGGTATAAAAACCTCCTTTTTCCCCGCCAACTTCAGTGCTTCCGCCAATTTCGGTAAGTTTTGGCCACGATTTTATTTCTATTCGCCAACCTTGGTCATCGGTTAAATGCAAATGCAACACGTTAAATTTATATGCGGCCATTAAATCTATATACCGTTTTACATCATTTACCGAAAAAAAATGTCTGGCCACGTCGAGCATGGCTCCCCTGTATGCATATTGCGGGAAATCTTCTATTTCAACGGCCGGTACCAACCAGCCTTCTGTTTGTTTGGCGGGAAGCAACTGTAAAATTGTTTGTGCCCCCCTAAAAATACCTTCGGGGTTTTTGGCTTCAAGCTGAATCTGATGATTGGTTACCTTTAGTTTGTATCCCTCTTCAGTATCGATCTGTTGAGACAGTTTAAAAACAATCCCGTTATCAATACCTTCTGCTAAAGATGCGGTTTTCAATTCTAGGTTGCCTAGACCTTTAAAGTCATTGATAAATTGCTGGGCTACTTTGTCCAGCTCTTTATTTCCATCAGTATATAAAATCGTGTTTTTTGATATTTCAAAAGTTCCATCCATTTTATGCACCTGTGCCGGAACTGGAATCAAACTTCGATCGGATAAATGCGTGTGCGGCTTATCCTTTTTTTCACAAGAGGTTAAAAATACAACTGCAATGAACATTAATAAAAAGTACGGCTTTGTTGAGAAGGGTTTTAGTGGTTTCATATATGTATATCTAGAAAACTATAGCGTTGGTTAAATAATATAATTAGCTTAATTCCTTGCCCACTTTAATGAGCAAATCCCGGGTAAGTTCGATTCCTTTTTCTTCTGAAACGCCTTCGCCTTCGTATTCAATGCCCACAAAGCCGGTATAACCCACCTCTTTCACCATTTTCATCATCTTTAAATAATCGGTATGGGTCTCATTTCCATCAGCATCAAAATCATGTGATTTAGCACTTACGGCTTTGGCATATGGTATCATTTCCTTTACACCTTTATACCTATTGTATTCTTTTTTACAGCTCCAATTTTCGTCATATTCCACACAAAAATTTCCAAAATCCGGCAATGTCCCGCAATTCTTCATTTCAACCTGTTTCATTACATTGGCCAACCAAGCCCCGTTTGATGAGAACCCTCCGTGATTTTCTACCAGTATATTGATATTTTCCTGAGCTGCAAATTCCGACAGTTTTGTCAATGAATCGATTCCTGCCTTAGAAGCTTCTTCCATTTCCTTTCCACCGCCCAGATTGACACGAATGGCATGGCATCCTAAAAATTTGGAAGCCTCTACCCATTTGTAATGGTTTTCTATGGCCTCCATCCTTTTTTTGGCATCGGCATCGGCCAATTGGCCTTCTCCATCAATCATGATAAGAACATTTTTCATACCTGCAGAAGTCGCCCTGTCGTTCATTTGGGAAAGATATGCAGTATCTTTGGCCTTGTCTGCAAAAAACTGATTTACATATTCCAAGCCTTCACAACCTAGGGCTTGGGCTTTGGCTGCAAAATCCAAATTATCCATTTTCCCAGATTTTAATGCGCGGTGAAAAGACCATTGGGCAAGTGAAATTTTAAAAAACAATGGTACGTCTTCTACCATTTCGGCTATTGGGGCTTCTTTTTTCTTTGACTGCTCCTTACAGGCCATGGCCCCCAAAAAGGTAAGCGCCAAGCCTGTTTTGGCTGTATTGTTTACAAACTTTCTTCGTTTCATTTTAGATTCGGTTGGTAGTTAATTATGTCGTCTATATTTTAATTATTGATAAAAATGAAGCTATAAATCTATCACTTTTATAAATATGTTACAAATAGATTGTCGTTTTCTTACAAAGACTTGCTTTTATATAATAAAAAAAGACCGTCTATTGATAATTAAACGATCTTTTAAAGATAATGTAAACTAAAAAACGCTAACTCAAAATTTAAATTATTCTTTTAATGCCTTAAAAGCTATGGCCGTTCCTCCGCCCGGGGCCAGATGTATGTTTATGGTATCTTTTGATGCTACTTTTCTTTTTGTAATTCCTACCGGATAAGGGTTATCTTTATAATTAGCGCCTTCTCCATCAGTATAAATAGTGGCTTCGTAAGTATTGCCCTTATCTAAAAAATTACAGGAAATATCCATATTACGGGCCTCTTTGTTGGTTATGGAACCCAGATACCAGTCTTCACTTTTGCGGTCTTTTCTAACCATAGTTACATATTTACCAATTTGGGCATTTAACACTTTGGTATCGGACCAGGAAACTGGTACGTTTTTAATAAACTCAAAAGCCGGTCGGTCCCTGTAATTTTCAGGAAGGTCTGATGCCATTTGCAATGGGCTAAAAATCACTACATACAAAGCCAATTGTTTGGCTACGGTTGTATTTACCATTGCTCCGTTTGGGGTTTCATAATCAAAATTGAAGTTCCCCGGAGTAAAATCAAAAGGCCCGGAAAGCATCCGTGTAAACGGGACAATAGTTGTATGTTCGGGGGTATTTCCGCCATCGGGCGACCAGGCATTGTATTCTTGTCCGCGCCCACCTTCCTGCGTCATTAAATTAGGATATGTTCTTTGCAGACCGGTACCCTTTACAGGTTCATGATTATCAATCATGATATGATATTTTGCCGCTGTTTCGACTACTTTTCTATAATGCCGTACGCCATATTGACTATCATGCCATTCCTTTTTATCCAAATATTTATTTACATATCCGGTCTTTACGGTATTGACCCCGTTTTTATGGTATAATTTAAAGGCATCTTCCATTTCATCTTCATAGTGCTTGGCAGCCCCTGCCGTTTCATGGTGCCCAATTAAGCGCACATTTTTTTGTACAGCATATTTGCCTATTTCCTCAAGGTCAAAATCTGGGTATGGTTTCACAAAGCTAAAAGCATTTCCGTCGGCTGTCCAGTCGCCATCCCAACCTTGGTTCCAACCTTCTACCAAGACACCATCAAAGCCGTTCTCGGCAGCAAAGTCAATATATTTTTTGGTATTTTCTGTTGTGGCACCGTGCTTTTCTCCTTGCCCCCAAGTAAATTTTTCCAAGTGCATTCCCCACCATATTCCAATGTATTTGGAAGGCCTGATCCATGATAAATCGTCTATTTTTGAAGGTTCGTTTAAATTAAGCATTAAAGTCGATGTTACCAGATCGCCTGGTTTTTCACCTATAATAAGTGTTCTCCATGGACTTACAAATGGCGTGCTGGCATATACTTTTACACCATTAGACCAAGGTACCAGTTCGCTTTTAAAATGGCTCCCCCCGGTATTTTTTAGAGTCATGGATGCAAAGTCGGTTAAATTTGCTTCATGTATGGCCACAAAAAGACTATCGTTGGTTTCTATGGTAGCCGGCGTATTAATGGTGTCTGTTTCACTCATCGGGGTTTTTCGGTAGAAACTTTCATAGTAACTATTTTCACTATGCACGGGGATCCACCAAATTTTTTGGTCTTCGGGAAAATTAAATTCCGTGAACTCATCTAAAATTTGTACTTCTTTTAATTCCGGTTGTTCCGGAAATTCATAACGAAACCCGATTCCGTCATTGAATGCCCTAAAAACAATGTTCAACAAGCGGTGTTTTTTATCGGTCTCTTTTAAATGTACTATCAATTCGTTATGATGATCCCTAATAAATTCAAACTCGCCCCATGATTGGTTCCAAGTAGTATCGACGCTATTTTTTTCAACTCCCAGTAATTCAAAGCCGCTGTTTAAACTATCTTGGTTTACAAAAGCAACTCCGAGTTTTGAAGGCGTAATCACTTTTTTTCCGTTACTGTTGATTTGATAAAGTGGTTCTCCTTTGGTTGATAATTTAAATAGTAATTGATGATTTCCGTTGGGCGAGGAAACCAATATTTCGTTTACTGGTTTTGTACAGGAAAGGCATAAGCCTATTAATGTGAGGAATAGTACATTCCTTTGAAACATTCGCATATTCATTGTATATGTTTTCAGGGTTTGTTTTTTATGCTATTTATTATTGTTTTTGCCTCTTGCGGCTGAAGCGCTACGAAATGGTAGAAAGCTTGATCCAGTTGCAATTGAATGGAGCTGTTGTCTTTATGAAGTTTTCTTAGCTGATATAATTGATATATTTCGTCAAAAACGTCCTTGTTTTGTGAAACTTCTGCAAAATCTTGAAGTGCTTCAATGTACTTAAAACCTAGTTCGTCTGTTGGTTCTATGGCAGTTCCTTCTCCAAAATCGTTCCATGTAATAAGTTGCAACCAATCTAACGAAGAGTTTTTAAAGAGCATCAAGGTTTCTTTGAAGGTTTGCCCGTTTAAAGGGGATATTTCCCAATCGATACCGGCATATACTCCGGCCTCGGCATAAAAATCTTCAAATCCGGGATAGGCACTTCCTATGGAAAAATCCAGTTCCTTAATCCGTGTTTGGTAAAAGTCTTCTAAATAAGATTGCCCTTTATAAACCCATGCATATTCTCCCACGGCACCTTCTCCGGCCTCGTTTATTTGGTTCCAAAGTGTTAAAAAAGAGGGTTCGGTTTGACTTTCATCAAAAACAGAAATCCATTGATCGGGTGATTTTAAAGTAATGGGGCCAAAGACCATTAACAACGGCTTGTGGTCTAGTTGGATATAATTTGTATTGCCAAAATGATTATTTCTTAGATAAACCATATCTTTTTTGGCGGCCTCTACAGGTGTTGAGGCCAATTGTGCTTCTACAATATTATTGAGAAAGCGGTCTTCGTAAACAAAAGCATATTCCAGTCCAACTTTATCGAGCATGGCTATAAGTTGCTCTGCATTTTCATGGATGATGGCATAGTCGTTTAAATTGTACGTTCCATACCAATCAATTAAAATTCCATCTACGCCTGCATATTTCATCAAAAGCAAATGGTATTCTATTACATCTTTATCTCCCGAATGATAAGGCCCGATAAGCGGATAATAATGAGAAGCTATTTCTCTTTTTCCATTTTTTCCTACAACATCAGGATTGCTATGGTTCATGGTCCAATGGTAGCCCCATTGCCCATTGCCACTACTTCCCTTGGTTTCAAACCAGCTCATGTAATGCATTAAAAGCTTGGCCGAATTGGATTTATCTACAGGTTTAGCGGCTAATTCTTCTACTTTAAACTCTTTTTCTGGAGAAACCGTTTGTTCTCCTGAATCCCCATCACAAGAACAGCAAAAAAAGAGGTAAAACAGCCCTGAAAACAGTTTTGTGTATGTGTACATTATTCTTCATTTCAATTAATAATCTAGTATCCAAAACCAGTATAACAAAGGGGCTTGCCGTGTTCAAAAAAGCTAACTATTGGGTTTATAAATATGTAATCTAAGCCCCTTTGCTTCTACTGTATTTTAATATTCCGGATTTTGTTTTAGGTTTTTGTTTTTATCCAGCTCTGATTGCGGTATGGGGAAAATCCCACGATATTTTGGAGTGCTTTCCTTCTCCCACCACGGTTCGAAAAAAGTTCCAAAACGTATGTTGTCTGTCCTTCTGCGGCCCTCAAAGGCAAATTCCCTCAACAATTCGTCGTTTATATAATCAAGATCTATTACATCCGGGGTTTCAGTACCTGCCCTTTGTGCTATTTGGTCTAAAAACGGCCGTGCCAATTCTGGTGACCCCATGCGTACATAACATTCTGCCTGCATCATCAAAACCTCGGCATAGCGCATAACCACCCAATCGTGGTCTCTTTCCCATTTTTCACCTTCCTTTACCTCGTATTTACTCAAGCGTACTCCTTCATTTTGTTTCGCATTGGTAAAATCTTCAATCGCTTCGGTATAGATAAGGGGCTCACCGCTATCCATAATCAATACCGAGCCGGTGGCCAAGTTTATTTGTTCGCCTTCAAGCATGCTGGCCTTACGTTTATCGGTATCCAAAAACTTAGAATACGCGCCAGGTTGTGCACAAATCCCGTTTCCACACCAAGGATAATCCCCGGTTACAGAAACCGTAAACTGGTGCAAATAATGATAGGTCATGGACGATAGGTAATTTCCAACAGTCCCCGCATCAGAATCGTATGGAATGGCAAAAATAAGCTCGTTGGAACCTTGATTTTCCGTAGCAAAATTGGCAAAGAAATCTGGGTTGATGGAATATCCAGAAACTTGTTGGCACATGGCAATACAATCTTGCCAACGTGCAATTCCCACAAAAGCTTCAGAATTAAGATACAACCGGGCAAGCAAGGTATAGGCTACATTCTTTGTGAATTTTGAATATACAATTTCAGAACGCAGGTAAGGGAGGGCATTTAACAATTCGCTTTCCACAAAATCGTACACTTCTTTACGTGTGGAATTGGCAGGAAGTTCCTGGTTCTTAAAGTCTGTAATAATGGGAACATTCCCAAACATGTCCAAAAGCCTGTAATAATAATATGCCCTTATGGCCTTTAACTCGGCATAAATAGGTTTTTTATCGTCCTCACTTAACCCCGATTGATCTATTTGGTAAATAATGGAGTTTACTTTAGATATGCCTGTGTAGCAGTACCGCCAAGCCGATAAAATCATTCCGTTTTCGGCATCCCATGTATGGCGCTGTGTTTGCTGGTAGCGACCCCCATCGTACCAATCTTGGCCCCTTGTCGGGATGGTGGCCTCATCAGAGGCTACTTCATTTAAAAAGAAAACATATTCGCAGGTTGGAAAGGAATTTGAAATTTCATCGCTAAATCCTCGCAACGAAGAATACGCACCCCCAACCAAAGCTTCCACTTCTTTGGGAGTCGTTCCGAAATCGTCGTCTTGGACCTTATCGTATAGTTCTTCTTCCATATTTGTACAGGAAGCAGTTACCAATAAAGTTGTAACGAGTATGGTTATAATATTTTTTTTCATTTTAATAGGTTTAATAATCTAACTGTTCCTTTAATTTTTTAATGTGATATTAAGTCCGAACGAAACGGTAGTTGGTCTTGGGTAATTGTTGAAGCGGTCCAGCCCCGGATCTGCAAGGCCGGTCATGTCTACCTCGGGATCCACGCCATTATACCCAGTAAAAACAGCAAGGTTTTCGCCCATTAGGTATAAGCGTAATTTTGAAAATACTTTGTCCATAGGAACTGTATAACCGAACGTAACGTTTTGTAACCTAAAAAATGAAGCATCTTCAACCCAATAACTTGAATATGTTGGATCGGAGGTAATTCCGCTATCTAAAAAATCATCAGGCACATTATATGCTGGCAGTCGGTTTGGATCGTACAGCATCATATTGGTGGCATTTAGCACATCTTGGCCGAACATTCCATAACCCGAGAAGCTGAAATCAAAACTATCATAGGTAAAATTCATACCGATACCCACATTTAAGGAAGGTTGAATATCGCCGATATCTGTTTTTTCTTCGCTTAAGATAAATGCCCCGTTTTCATCAAGTCCGCTACTTTCGTAACCCCAAAAAGTTCCTACGGGATATCCTTCTTTGATAATCTGGGAAAACTGATTGGACATTCCTGATAAACCGTGTAACGAACCGCTGTAAATTACGTCGGTCTCATAAACCTGATTGGATAGCTTTTCTATTTTTTGTTCATTGCTGGACAAATTAAGATTGGCATCCCATTTAAATTTATCGTTGTTTATAATGTTGGCGTTCAGGGTGAGTTCTATACCCTTATTAGACAATTCGCCCACATTGGCAAGCATGGTGCCCACCAAATAAGGAGGTTGGGGAACCTGGTATGTATAAAGCAAATCTTTGGTTGTCTTGCTGTACCATTCCAGAGAACCTGTAATCCTGCCAAACAAGCCAAAATCCAATCCCACGTTAAATTGCTCGGTAGACTCCCATTTAAGGTCCGGATTTGGGTTTTGTGTTGGAGAATATGCCAGCTTCCAGCTATCGGTAGCGGGATCGTAATAACTATCCTGCCCCACGCCCAATATGGACAACGATTTATATTCTCCTATTCCATCTTGGTTTCCTGTTACTCCATATCCGCCACGGAGTTTCAATTGATTCAACCAATTATTGGTTCCGTCCATAAATTCTTCGTTGGCAATGTTCCATGCTACAGATGCCGACGGAAAGAATCCCCATTTATTATTATCGCCAAATCGGCTAGAACCATCTTCCCTAACGGTGGCCGTAACCATATACCTACTGTCGTAAGAATAATTTGCCCTTGCATAGAAAGAAACCAAATTAGACTTTCCTTTGTAGGAATATACATCTCCTAAACGATAATCTTGCCCGGCACCTAAATTATTGTACTCAAACAGATCGGTTTCAAAGCCACTTCTTTGAGCCCCAAACCCCTCATAAGTATTTTCAAGGTAAGAATATCCGCCCATGGCATTAAGCATATGCTTTCCAAATTCTTTGGTATAGCTCAAGTAAGCTTCCAATTGCATATTGGTATATTCGTCGTATACTTTCTGGGCATAACCGCCTTCGGTACGCCCTTCTAAAACAGCTGTAGATGGTTTGTAAGTATTTCCGGTATGGGCATTGTTTTCCAACGAAAGATTTACCACCCCTTTTAATGCTGGCGTAAAATTGAATTCCGTTTTAAAATAGCCCAACAACCTGTTTCTTTTATCATCGGTGGTTCTATGTGTCAGGATCTCTACTGGGTTTTCATAAAGGGTCCCTCCCACTTCGGTAAAGTTCCCATTTTCATCATATACAGGAATTGTAGGATTCAAATTAAAAGCACGTTCAAAAATGCGGTAATCCAATGGATGCCATTTATCTATGGTAGCAAAAAGTCCTACATCGAAACGGATTTTCTTATCCAAGGTAAATTGGTGCACATTAATATTTCCGCTTAACCGTTGCAGGCCCGTGGTTTTAACAATCCCTTCATTATCAAAATAAGTAATGGAACTTCTCATTCCGCTATTTTCGCCACCGGCAGACATACTCAAGGTATGCGACCTGCGGTATGCAGCCCGTTCCAGCTCTTTTTGCCAATCGGTATCGGCCCCGTAATCAATAGCTCCAACTGTTTCATTTCCCCTTACATAAGACCGCCATTGATTGGCCGATAACATATCCAGATGATTGGAAGCAAAACTAATTCCTGAAATTCCCGAATAGGATACAGAAAATCCTGCTGCCTTGCTTTTTGTGGTGATGATGATAACCCCATTGGCCCCGCGGGAACCGTAAATGGCTGTGGCAGAAGCATCTTTCAATACATCTACTGAAGCTATATCGTTTGGTTGCACCTGATTGATGTCTACTCCGGGAATCCCGTCGATTACAATTAAAGGATTGTTGCTGGCCGTTAAAGAAGTACCGCCCCGCAAGCGCATAGTGGCCCCGCTACTTGGATCGCCCGTACCTTGAACAACCGTTAACCCGGCTACTTTACCCTGTAAAGCTTGTTCTGTTGAAGATAATGTTCCTTTTACAAGCTCTTCGGAATTTACTGTTGATATGGCCCCGGTTAAATCCGATTTACGCATGGTCCCATAACCTACGGCCACCAATTCTACGGCATCAAGGCTCACCATATCGGCTTCCAAAGTTACGTTTAGGGGCGAAGCTGTTGTATTGTTAATTACAATTGGCTTTGTAACAAACCCAATAAACGATATCTCCAAAGTGCTTCCGTTAGTTACTTCTATGGAGTAATTTCCATCAAAATCGGCAGTAGTTCCATTGGAAGTCCCCTTTTCCATTACCGTGGCTCCTGCTAGTGGCTGCCCATCGCTATCGAAAATGGTTCCCAATATTGTTTTTTTATCCTGGGCCCTGGCCGAAACAATAGAAATCAGCAATAACCCAATTAGTACCAAAGCCTTAAAAGATGCAAGTTTTGGCAACTTATAATTTATATTTTTTGTATTCATTTTTTATTTTTTTGGTTGTAAATGTGCTTATATACCAGCACTATTTTTTAAGCGGTATGGCTGTATCTGTAATTACCCTATCGTTGTTATCGCTCACCAACACGTGAATTTGACTCAACCCGGACATTCCATGCAATTCTGTAACCAAATCCACAAAACCCTTAATTTCACTGGTTCCTCCGGTAAATTCCCCTTCAATTATTTTAGAACCGGCTGTTATGGTATATTTTAAAGTTGTAACACCCCGTTCGTTGTTTGTCCTAATCATTCCCAGGAAATCTTTTTGACTTATCTGAAGGGGGAAAAACTTAAATTCCGGCGGTGGCGGCGGGATATATTCGGCAGCGTTAAGTACCTGATCCGGAATAGTCGCCGCCCAATCTTTGGCAACCATTAAAAAATTCAAGTTGGTCATTACATAGCCGTCTTCCGTTCCGTAGTATTCTGATGGAATAAGGTCCATTTTATAGATTCCGCCCCCTAAGTCTTTTAATTGGGTCTTTGCACTAATTTCCGGGAGCCATGCCTGATATTCCTGCAATACTTCCCAATCGTTAAGTCCGCTATGAAAATGCACACTCTCTACCCCATCGAAGCCTTCGGCTAAATTGGCATTAAAAAGAATGCTCAAGCCTTCATCCAAACTCGGCTTGGTTGGATAGGAACGTATTAGCTCATTGGCAGTTTCAAAATCATTGAAAGGCGTATAGCTAACCTGAGCAACGCCCGATTGCTTGCTTCCGTCCTTATTTTTCAGGCGGAGCCAAAACCCTGCACTTGCGGCAATATCTTCAGCAGAAACAGAAAAATACGTTGTTGGCGTCAAGGTAAAGCTCCATATAAAGTTTCCTTCATAAGAAAGTTTTGCAAAATCTGATGAATTTTCCCAGTTCCCGGCATCGGGTTCAGAAGGTGACCAAATCCATATATACAAATCTTCATCCTCGGTAAAGGTCGTTCCGGCCATATCAAAATACCAAGTAACTTCTTCGTCATAATTATAAATTACGGGGTAAGACCAAATTTTGGAAACGTCCCCGGCTTCCTCTTGCGACCTGCTCGTTATGGGTGCTAAAAAACATAGCAAAAAGAGTGCGTATAGTAGTTTTTTCATAATATCGTTAGTTAGTTGCCGTTAGATTAAAAATATAAGAGAGGTAAGCAGTACCTTCGGAGCTTCTTACCAATTGCACCTGCATGTCACTTGTAGATCCCGGAATGGAGGTTAGCCGCAATTCTTGAGTAAGTTTTGATTTTGAAGCATCGCTGTAAAGTTTAATGCGCACCGCATTGGCAGTAGTGGGCTGAAAAGGTGAGCTTAATTCCCAATAACCCGAAGGCTCAAACAATGGTGGCACATTTCCTTCTACTTTATAAGAAGTGGGGTTCATTGTTTGATCTAGATTCAGCAATAATTTAAAATCCTGATAATTAAAAAAGCTTTCCAAATTCTGCTCGTCTGGCTTGATCTCGTTTGCCTTTGCAAATTCATCTACCATTTTCAAGCTTTTTAGGCTCCAACTACCGCCTACTTTTTCATAAAGTGTAATGGGTGTTGTGTAGCTCCCGTCGTCGGTTTTGTTGCATCCCCAGAAACATACCAGAGATAACCCCAATAACAGGATTTTTAGGCGTAGACTTTTCATACGTTTAGTTGTTTGATTAATTTATGTTAGTTGCAATTCCATTTTGGAATCAATCAAAATTATGAGCAAATTGAAGGGAAAGAAAACGATATAGTTAAAATCAAGATAATATCGAGCCAATAAATAACTTAATTTATTGATTTTTAAATGATTAATATTTTTTATACCGCTAAAAAATCTAGATACTATTTAAAAATTTATAGGTGTTTTAAACAATACACATTGCTAAAACAGTATTTTTTTAGAGGTATTTTTTTCAAAAACACATATATTGCATCCAATATTTATCGATATAATAAATAATAGGACCATTTGAGGCAATAACTCATTTTAATTAAAAAACTTACTGTTTTTTGATTAATTTAAGCTTTATATTTTATTATTCTTGAATTGATTTTTATCCTATATAACCCAACTACAGCATGCGCTATACTGCAACTATTTTTTTTATCCTTATTTATACTTTATCCTTTTCACAGGATCCACAGAATACCCTGAATCGGCTTGATCGTGAAATTGCCCGAAAAGAAATTTATATTCAAAAAAAATACGATGCCATACAGGCGCTTAAAAAAGATGTTCAAAAATATGTGGTAAATGGCAATAGCGTTCAACTATACCAAACTTATTTATCGCTCTTTAAAGAATACAAATCTTTTAAATACGACTCTGCATATTATTACCTCGAAAAAGCAAAAACAAAGGCTATTGCCCTTAAAAACCCCGAACTTCAAAACGAAATAAAGGTACAGGAAGGTTTTGTGCTGTTATCTTCCGGACTTTTCAAAGAGGCTATAGATACACTAAACAGTATTGACGTAAAAACCTTGAATAAAGAGAACAAATTCCAGTATTACTCGGTAAAAGCAAGAACTTATTACGATCTGGCCGATTATAATAACGATAGCAGGTTTAATATCCATTACATACAACAGGGCAACGAATGCTTGTCCAAAGCTCTGGAGCTGGTGGATGAAAACGATAACGATTATTGGGCTGCCGAAAGTTTGAGGCGCATGAAACAACAGGATTTTAAAGGAGCCGAATTTGCCTTTCAATATTGGATCAATAACTACGACCTTTCTCCCGAATTTTATGGGATTGCCACTTCGAGCCTTGGCTATATTTTCTCGGAGCGCGGGTTTAAGGAGAAAGCCATTGAATACTTGGCCCTGGCTGCCATCTCTGATATTCAAAGTGCTACCAAGGAAACCGTGGCTTTAAGGAATCTTGCCAATGAACTATACAAAGCCGGAAATGTTAAAAAGGCAAATACCTATATCCATTTGGCAATGGACGATGCCACTTTTTACAATGCCAGGCACCGAAAAATTCAAATATCCAGTATTCTTCCTATTATCGAGGAAGCCCAGATGTACAACATCTCGAAGCAAAACCGCTTCCTTGAAATCATGGTTACCTTACTGGCCGTTTTGGCAATCATTGTCATTGTTTTTTTAATTATAATTTTTAAACAGCTTAAGTCCAAAAGCAAATCCAGAAAAGAATTAACGGCCTCCTACAAACAATTGCAGGAATTAAACGTGCATTTACGCGAAGCCGATACTATAAAGCAAGAATATATTACCTATTTCATTCAGGCAACATCCGATTTTATTAATAAACTGGATACCTTACAAAAAACTACCCGCCAAAAAATTATTTCGAAGAAGTTTGATGATGTCCTCCCGGCACTAAACAGGTACAGTGTAAAAAAGGAGCGCGAAAATCTTTTTCGCCAATTCGATGAAATCTTTTTGAAATTATTCCCAACTTTTATTGAAGAATTTAACAGCCTCTTTCCCAATGAGCATCAATACAATATGAAAACCAACGAGCTTTTAAGCCCCGAATTAAGGATTTTTGCATTATACCGCTTGGGAATACAGGACAATAATCAAATTGCCAATTTTTTGGAACTTTCCATTACAACCATCTATACCTATAAAACCAGAATAAAAAGTAAATCCCTACACAAGGATAATTTTGATAAACGGATTATGGAGATTAAAACATATTGATGGTTGGGGGGTAATTATAAATCTATCAATTCAATTTTAAATATATGGCCAAGATATAAGTTTTAAAAACTCAATCCTTACTATACAAATTACTCAGTTCATAACTTATAGCTGTATTTTCCACTCTATAATCTTACAAACTTCCATCAATAACTAAAATCCATTTCTTTAAAAACAATATCGTTTGGTCCTTTTGATTTAAGAGATAAGCTGGGTTCTCCTTTATTGTGTGCATAAATTAAATTAAGGGGATGATATCCCTTCTCCAACATTATCTTGGCTTCTAAAGGCGCTTCCCTATCTTCCATATCGATTACTTTTGCATTGTGGATTCTTAAAATACTATTTGAATCTGCTTGCAGGCTAAAGGTATATTCACCAGAAGTTGGGGCATGTAGATATCCTTTGTAGCTAACGACCATGGAGTCTCCTTTAACAATGTTGGTTATATTTAATGCCTTTTGCACTCCATTTGCCAGTTGCTGGTTCTTTATTACCCTAACATCCGGAATCCATGAGGTTGTTTTTTTGTAGGAAGTATATTGTATGCCTTTTTGTATGTTTTTTAATTTAACCGAAGGAACAATTATTCCGTCATAAGGCCGTTTTGCCTCATGATCCGGTCGGCGGCTTTGTAGCACTTTGCTCTTCATCCGGGTTTGAAGTGCTTCAAAATAAGGGCTTGAAGAAGCTAAATCTTTGGTCTCTTCAGCATCTTCTTGAATATTGTATATCTGAAAATCATCATCTTGAGATTGTATATTTTGCCGGATGCCTTTATGGCCTTCCAAATAAACAACCTGCATTTCTCCTCTTTTTGCTCCCTGGTGCTGTTTTTCAAATTCGGAATATTCCGGGGTCTTCCCGTTTTGACTATATTCAATATAAACCATTCCATCGTTAGTTTCCTTTTCACCATTCAATATTGGCCATAACGATACTCCATCTGTCCTGGCAGGGGGTGCAATGCCTGCTATTTCAGCAAATGTTGGCATCCAATCGTAAAAAGCACTCGGCTGATTGTTTTTAATGCCATCCGGGATATGGCCGGGCCAGCTTACAAACGTGGGCACACGGATACCTCCTTCCCATGTATCTCGCTTAATGCCATCAAGATTAGCAAAGCTATCAAAAAAGGTAGGATCGTATTTTCCATAGCCATACGATTCGTTATGAGGCCCGTTATCGGACGTAAACACTATCAATGTTTCCCTGTCTATCGAAAGGTCTTTTAAAAGTTGCCTGATATCGCCAATGGCATTGTCTATGCGCCTCACCATGCTAGCGAATCTTTTTTGGGGGTCTGGCCAATCTTTCTTGGCATAATCGGGATGGTAATAGTCGTCTATGGTAGTATCTGCCGTATTGATAAATCTTCCCGGAGTCCCTTTCCATTGAATTCCGCCATTAATCCCGCCACCTTCAGGGTATGGAGATGGTGCAATTTGAAGCCCGGCATGGGGCGTATCGAACGCCAGTTCCAAGAAAAAAGGTTTGTCTTTACTTTTTGCCTGATTATAAATCCAATGTTTGGCCGCGGCCGTGAACAAGTCTGTTGTATAACATCCTTCCAATTTTCCCGAAATTTCATCATTATTTTCGTACAATTCTACTTTAGGCCGGTCATGTGCTTTGTGCGCAGGATAATGATTGTGCCCATCTACATGCCTTACATAACCGAAAAAATAATCAAACCCTCTTTTGGTCGGGAATGCTTTCCATGTATCTGGGCTGTTCCCTGTTAACCCCTGTAGCCCCCATTTCCCAACCAAAGCTGTTGCATAGCCTGCTTCCTTGAGCATGGACGCCATATTTGGAACGTCAGAAAGGGCCTTGTCAAATTGGTTGTTTCTAATGTTTGAATGTCCTTGGTGGACCCCGTACAACAAGGAAGCCCTCGAAGGTGCACATACGGGAGCCGGCACATAATGCCTTGCAAGGGTTATACCGCTATTTGCCATTTCATCAATAAACGGGGTTTTAAAATGAGGCTTTCCTTCTTTTTTTCTTTGATTTTGGAAAAGCACCCCAATATCGCCATACCCCAAATCGTCGGTCAAAATGAAGATAATATTTGGTTTGGAGTCTGGCTTGCTAAAATTTTCTGAAACTTGCTTTTCTTCCTTGCAACCAATAAAGAGGCATGTCAGTACTGTAAAAAATAGATATTTCATCAGGTCTTAAGTTTTAATCTAAAGTGTATTTTGAATGCCCGTAATCATCCGTAATAGCATGCCTTTTCAAAATGGGCGGACATTAAATATTTTATTTTGAATGATTACGGGCAATTGCTAAAATATTAATAATTTGGGTTTTGCTCCAATGAAGGAACAAGGATCCGTTCTTCTTGAGGGATGGGAAAAAGGTAATCCCTGTTTGGGTTGAACGCACGCGTTGTACCCCCATATGTTAATTCTTCGATAGCTGAAGCTTCCGTAGGCTCCCCTATCGGGATATAATTCATCCCGGGAATAACTCCTTTCATAAGGTTTTCGGCAGTTTTCCACCTGCGCAGATCGAAAAACCGAAGCCCTTCCAAAGCCAATTCTACCATTCGTTCATGACGGACTACCTTACGTAATTCTGCTTGCGACAACCCTTGTGCTATTGCGGGCATATTAACATCGTTTCGGCCCCTTATTTCATTTATTGCATCGTAAACACTTTGGTCTATGGAGCCCATTTCTATTTTGGCCTCCGCATACATTAACAATACGTCGGCATAACGTATCAATATAAAGTTAACGCCTCCATTGCTTCTGTCGTTCAATTCTTCTTCGTTAATATATTTTTTTATGCTATATCCTGTTTTTGTACGGTAAAAATCCACTTCAATTTCATCGCCCGTGCCAGAATCCGGGCGCGGGTCATATACCTGTCCATTAAAAAGTACATCGCCGGGTACATCATCAGAAAAAGTAGGAATAAACATGGTATATCCCATTCGAGGATCCCGGTTTGCATACGGGTTTAAAGGATTGTAAGAATTGTCTTCACCTATTGGCAAACCATTTACGGTCTCGTATGCATTTGCAAGGGTTTGAGTGGGACAAATGCCTACGCTCCCATTTAAACTAACCGGTGCATGGCTGGCAAAAAAATTATGGGCGGCCACATCTTTTGCCCTTTGCCTATCCAGAATTATTTCGTTGCTATTTTCTGCTTCATAACTAAATAAATCTTTAAAATTAGGATAAAGCTCATACTCTCCCAAATCCATAACTTCTTTTGCGGCTACCGAAGCTTCGTTCCAGCGTCCTGCATACAACATTGCCCTTGCCTTCATGGATAAGGCGGCCCCTTTTGTAATTCGGCCAATGTCGTTTCCACTGTATGCTTTTGGCAGTTCATTTTTTATTTCATCAAATTCTGTAGCTACAAAATCCCATATTTGTTGTTGGGGGTCTCTTGTTATTTCTTTTGATTCTTCAATGTTAAGGGTTCTGGTAATCAAGGGCACATTGCCAAAAAGCATGGTTAGACGAACATAGAAAAATGCCCTGACAAAGCGTACTTCTGCTTTGTATCTATTGATAATATCTTGACTTACCGAAGGGTCTTCCTCGCGAACCTTATCAATGTTTTCTAAAAAATAATTGGCGGCCCTTATAGCTTGATATCCACCATCCCAATTAGATTTAAATCTGCTCAAGCTAGCATCGTGTTCCCCACGTTCAATGGTAACCGTTTGCTGGGCTGGGCTATTGGTAGTTGCTATATCCGTCATCCTGTCCCATTCAACTTCGTTATAATCTGGTAGAAAAGCATACATGGCATTTACGGCATTAAGGGCATCTTTTTGGGTCTTCCAGAAATTGGCATTGCTCAATTCGTTTGAAGGCTCTGTATTTAAAAGATCTTTTTCGCAGGAAACCAGTACAAGTACGGATACCAACGGAATAAGTAATTTTATATTGAATATTTTCATGATTCTAATTTTTAAAATCCTACGTTTAATCCTAGTGTATATGTTTTAGTAGCTGGGTAAAAAACACCCCTTCCGGTGGCTGCTTCGGCATCAAGCCCCCATTCGTTCAGGTCGGAAATCGTCCAAAGGTTGGTTCCCCCTACAAAAAGGCGCAACCTGCTCACACCAAACTTTTTAATTACATCCGTAGGAAGGCTATACCCAAACTGAAGGTTTTTTACCCTTAAATATGCCCCATTTACCATCCACCAATCTGAAGGGCGACTGTTTTTATTGTTTTGTTTTTGAGGCCTCGGGAATCTTGCATCAAGATTGTCCGGTGTCCAGTAGTCCTCTGCAATGTCGATTGTAAAACCTTCCCAGGAACCTGCTTCCACCAAAGCCCCATAAAGCATTATATCTTTATTTCCAACTCCTTGTAATTGAAGGTTGAAATCAAAATTTTTCCAACCCAGGTTTATAACCGAACTATATGTTAAACGAGGGATGGAAGATCCAATAACCTTTCTGTCATCGGCAGTTATCATTCCATCGGGGACGCCATCCGGCCCGCTTATGTCCAAATATTTAATATCTCCCGCCGTTGCATCCGATGCATATGTGGGGTAATCGTTATCGATATCTTCCTGAGTTAAAAGGCCATCTGTAACATACCCAAACAGGGCATCTATAGATTCTCCTTCCTTGCGGATAAACATATCCTGCTCGTTAGCATAATAAGGTCCTGTTCCTGCCAAGTCTGTAATTTTATTTTTTACATCTGAAATGTTCCCGGTTATACTGTACCGAAAATCTCCAACGGCATTCTGGTAGTTCACCTGAAGCTCCCAACCTTTGTTTTCAACAGAACCTGCATTGGTTGCCGATGGATTTAAACCAACAATCCCGGGAATGGGCAGTTCCAGTAAAATACCTTCGGTTTCCTTTTTAAACCAGTCCAGAGCAATATTGATTTTATTTTGAAAGAAACTCATGTCGAAACCAATATCGGTTTGGGTGGTGGTCTCCCAAGTAAGGTCTTGGCTTGCAAAATCTGTTTGGCGGACGCCCGTAACGGGAACACCGTTAAAGACATAATAATTTGCCAAGTTAAGGTTATCGTAATACGTATAAAGACCTACGTTTTGATTCCCGGTTTCTCCCCACGAAGCCCTGATTTTAAATTCGTTTATTACGCTTTTAACCGAATTCCAGAATGGCTCCTTTGAAATTCGCCAAGCCCCGGCCACTGAAGGGAAAAAAGTATACCTGTTGTTTTCGGGGAACCTGGAAGATCCATCGTAGCGCATATTGAATTCTAAAATATATTTTTCATCAAAAGAATAATTCAACCTTCCGAACAGCGAGCGCAACCCCCAATCTGTATACAAACTATTAATTTCACGGTTTAGCGGGTCGCTAAGACTTAGGTCGCGAAGGTCGTCGTTATAAAAGTTCCGCCCATTGCTTTCGAGTTCCTTATAATCATAACTTATTTCTGAATATCCCGCCAGTGCGCTCATATCGTGTTTTCCAAGGACGAGATTGTATGTAAGCGTATTGTTCCATGTTTTTTGAAGGGATTGGCTCCTGTATTCCGTTAGTTGATTTACCTCGTTGTTTTTAAGCACAACATCCGGATTGAAATAATCCCTAATTTCATACGTAGGTATGTTTGTAACCGATGAATAATCGCTAAGATCAACGGCATATTGAGAACTGAACGACAAACCGGGCACAATATCCCAAGTAGCCTTTAAATTAACAAGGCCATTATAGGTAGTGGCATCTGTGGCGCCAACAATATTGGTATCTGTCCAAGCCAATGGGTTGTGTCTTTGTTTGCTCAATCCATATGTTCCATCGGGGAATCGCGGAACCGTAAATTGAGAACTGTGCAACATTCTATGGTAAACATTATCTTGATCCCTAAATGTATGGCGGTCTTTCTTGGCCAAGCTTACATCTGCGCTGACCAAAAGTTTTTCGGAAAGATTGATATCGTTGTTTACACGGACCCTATATCGTTTGAGATTTTGATTTGGATAAATCCCGTCTTGATCGAAGTAATTCAACATGACATTGGTACGCAGTATTTCGGTTCCTCCAGCAATAGACAAGGCATGCCTTTGCATAGGTGCATCGTCTTGTATTACGGCATCAAAAAATTCGTTCGGGAGCGGGTACCTCAAGCGGTCGCTTCCATCTACGTATTTTTGTATTTCTTCTTCAGAATACAAAGGGTCGCTTCCACGGTTTTGATATGCCGTGTTTTGTAGCCTCAAATAAGCCTCTGTTTCCATATGCTCTGGCTCCACCGTAAGGTTTTGCATATCCAGCGTTTGGTTATAGTTTACGGCAAATTTTCCTTTTTTACCCCGCTTGGTGGTTATCAAGATAACGCCATTGGCCCCCCTAGAACCATAAATGGCTGTAGATGCAGCATCTTTTAGTACCGATATGGATTCCACATTATTCGGGTCTACGTCATTTATGTTCATTTCAATACCGTCGATGATTACCAAGGGATTGTTGTTGCCCAAGGTTGTAACCCCACGGATGTACATATTTACGTCTGAGCTGCCCGGCGAACCGCCTCTATCTATAACCGTTAATCCCGGCGCCAGACCCTGTAGGCCAGCACTAAGATTTTTTGTAGGGCGCTCTACCAGTTCGTCACTGGAAATCGATGATACCGCACTTGTCATGGACACCTTTTTTTGCTTGCCATACCCAACCACCACGATTTCGTCCAGGCTTTGCGCATCTTCTTCCAGGGTTACGTCCAAGGTGCTTTTACCATCCAAAGGCACTTCCAACGTTCTAAAGCCCAAATATCTAAAAACGAGAACGGTATTTTCAAGGTCGTTTATCTCTAGGCTGTAAACCCCGTTAAAATCGGTTTGGGTGCCTATCCCTTCGTTATTTTTTACCGAAACGGTTGCACCCGGTAACGGATAACCTTCATTATCATAAACGGTTCCGCTCACGCTTTGCTGTAAGGTTTTAAGTGTTTTTACCGACTTTTTTTCTAAAAGAATGGTTCCTTCCTTGGTAAAGGAATAGGTGAAACCTTCACCGGCAAGGCTCTTCTCCAGTAAGTCTCCTGCTTTGATAATTCCTTTTTCAAGCTGAACTTTTGGGAAATCTTCAAATAAATCGGACCGGTAAATAAAGGTATAGTCCGTTTGCCGTTTAATCAATCCAAAAATTTCTTCAATAGAAAGCTCAGAATCAGAATTAATTACGATTTTTGCATTTTGTGAATAGCCCTCTTTGGGGTTGAATGCGAATGTGATAAAGCAACAAAAGAAAATAAATGTTTTCATAATGCCCAATACAATGCGTCCCCCATATTTTATGAGGAATTCATTAATTTTAGAATACATAAAAATCAGATTTAGTTAGTTAATATTTAATTAATTAAATTAGTCGAGGATGGTAGTTTAAATTTTTGCAGGTCTAAATGCCATCCTCTTTTTTATTTCATAACAACGGTTTTATTGGTTATTTCAAAATTTATCTCGTTAGTTTTTTCAATTATTGAAAGTATTTGTTTTAAATCCTGTTTCTTATTAAATACGCCGTTAAACTTTATTTCGCCGGCCTTTGTGTTCTCGATAATTACATCCACATCGTACCAACGCGACAGTACCTTCATGATTTCTTTCAAGGGCTTATCGGTAAAGCTGAACCAGCCTTCTTTCCATGAAATATAATCGTGGACGTTCACGGTATTTACAGAAACTTTAGTATTGTTTTTGTTGAATATGGATTGATTTCCAGGAACTAATTTTTGTCTGGAAACAGGCGACTCAATTGTTACCTTACCTTCCACCAAAGTAGTTGCTATTACCGGATCTTCCTTATATGCCTTTACGTTAAATTGGGTACCCACAACTTCTATGGATTGCTTATGCGACAAAACTTCAAAAGAAGTACCGTGGTTTTTTTCACTGGAAGATACATCAAAATAGGCTTCTCCGTAGTGTAATTCTACTTTTCGGGATTGATTTTTGTTAAATGAAACCGGATAGCGGATTTCTGATTCTGAATTGAGCCAGACCAAGGTGCCGTCTGAAAGTTTTATTTTAAAAATTCCGCCCCTGGGAACTTTCAAGGTGTTGTAATTGACCTCCCCGCTTTTATTATCGGCATGTTTATATGCAATTTCCTTTCCGTTGCTTATAATTTGGTCGTCTTCGTATTTTACGCCTTTGCTGAGAACTACTTTTGTTCCGTCGTCTTTGCTTAAAATTGCCTTACTCGAGCCATAAGGAATCTCAAGGGTTGTGCTTACCACTTCCGACTGCTTCTCTTTTTTAAGATCTGGCTTATACAATAAATAGGATATAAAAGCAACACCGACTGTAATTGCTGCAATGGCAACTTTTTTATAGGGCAGACCTTTTTTCTTCTTCAAATTATATTTGCCCTTTAACTTTGAATAGGCCTTATCTGTATTTACACTAAAAGGTTCTTTGTTGTAATTCTCTTTTACCTTTGCAAAATATTCCCGGTGTTTTTCAGATTCTTCATACCAACTGTCGAAGCTGTTTTTTTCTTCATTGGTTAGTTCTCCGTTAAGTTTTTTTATCAAGAGCTTAAACTCCATTTATAACAATTTATAATGTCTCCGTATTTATACGACACTAAAAAAGTTATTATGGGTGACAAAAAATGTGAAAAATTATTGCAAACAACGTACAGGCATGCAAAATTCTGTCTTTTGCGCGCTTAAGCTGGGTTTTTACCGTATTTATGGAAACATCCAGTTCGTCTGCAATTTCCTTGTACTTATAATCATTTATGTATTTCATTATTACAATCTGCTTCATTTTGTCGGGGAGAACCGCAATAATTTCGTGAACTTTTTCGTACAGACGTACTTTTTCCTCATCGTTGTATGTTTCGAAGATATCGCTATTGAGCGTGGTAATTAAATTAAGATCTATTAAATGGTCGGTATCTGTAATTTTAATAGTTTTTAAATGGTTAATACAACGATTGCGTACGGTGATAAATAAATAAGATTTTAAAGATTTTTTTATGGAGATTAAATGCGACTCTTCCCAAAGGTAGATAAAAACCTCCTGCACAATGTCTTCGCTTACACTAATGTTGTAGGTATACCTAAAGGCATAATTCACCAAATCTTCATACAAAGAATTGAACAAAACCTTGAAGGCTCTTGTGTCTTTTTTTTGAATGCTTATTAATAGTAAATTATGGTCCAACAGTACAGTTTATTCATTAAAAAAATAGCGGTCAACAAATTTCTTATATCCATAAAAAAGTTCAACCCGTGCATGTGCATACGGGCCTCTCATCATTTTTTAAACTATGGAAATATAGCTTTTATATCAGTATTAAAAAATGAGGTCTTGATGCAACACCAACCCATATGCAGCCGCAAAATAAATTTATCATGCATCTGCCGAATGGCTTTGTTCTCAAACTTACAATAAAAAACAAAGAAAATATGAACCTTATTTTAAATTTCTGTGAACAATTACCCGCCTTTCCATATTGACCGACCCCATGTGCATCCTGCCCAACATAAACCCAGATCACAATATTCAACCGTCTACCCCCGGCAGTTCCATCAATTTTTTAAAAAATGAACTGTAATGCTTATAGGTAATTGTATCGTTAAATATCAATGTGGTCTCGTTGTTGTTCCAAATGGCATTATTGGTGAAGTTTTGTGTTCCCGTAACCACTTTGGTCATTGGTTTTCCTTGAACCATTTCCTTGATGAGCATTGTTTTCATATGAATGTTTATCCTGGGCTTGTCCTTATTTACAAGGTTATATATTTTTATTCGTCCGCCTTGTTGCTTTATTTCTTCTAATTTACCCATTAATTTGAGCCCTTTTCCATTTTTTGTAATTACCGTTACTTTTGTCCCTTGCCCGCATAACCGTATGAGCTCATCGGCTATTTCTGTTCGGGAGTCAGACCAGTCGGACATTCCTATTTGGACTGAAGCTTTATCTGGATTTTTTATTTGTTTTAGCAAGGTTACCATTCCGTCGGGCTCCATAACTTTACCATTGTGCCTTTTGGGATAAAATTGCGCCCGGATATGCGAGGGCTCATCATAAAATTCCATAAACTCATAATTATTCATCGTGCTGTCTTTATGAGATTTCATCATAGACCAATACTCTACATACGCATCATATAGGTTCCGGTTGGAGATAATGTTTGCATCTTGTATTTTATGCGTTCCTTTTTCAATAAAATTATGAGATGTTTGAAACACTATATTTTTTTGTCTTTCACCTAAAAAAGTAGTTCCGGAGAACAGTACAAACTTGTTATGATTAATTGCCGATGCCCCATTGTTGTTTTTTATGGTTACCACTTCACTGTGCTCTTTCATGGCAGAAAGTGTGGTTACAGTATTTCCATTATTGCTTCTTTTACTGGAATCCACCAATATATTTAACTGTACTTTTCGTTTCCCGGCCCTAATTAGGGCATTTATCAACCCTTGATGCTCAAACAGGTATATCCCCATGTAAATGGTATCTTTTTCATAAGTCCTATCGACCAGGTTTATCAATGAATCCATGATCATGGTCGATGGTTTTTGCCCTTCTATAAGTTTAAGATCGCTAAACAAAGTAACATGCGACGACACAACATGATCTATTGATTTTGAACGCTCTGTTTTTTTATCAATACAAGATATACATACAGCATACAGTATAATAATTAAAAGCGTGCAGTGCTTTTTATAAGCTTTGGTTACGGGGCTATGAAATCTCATGGTACAAGAGGGTATTTGTTGGTTAAACAGTTAAAGTAATATAAAGTATGGCGGCTATGGCAGCACCTATTATGGGGCCTAGCACGGGAATCCATGAATATCCCCAAATATTTGTCTTTCCCTTTATGGGCAATAACGCATATAATATCCTGGGGCCAAGATCCCTGGCCGGGTTTATTGCATAGCCCGTTGTACCGCCAAGCGCAAGACCAATTGCCCATACCAAAAAAGATACGGGTATAGCACCCAAAGACCCCATACCAATGGGGGTTTGCAAATCGTTGTTCATAACTGGTTCTGTAAAATGAAAAATGACAAAGATCAAAGTAAAGGTCCCGATAATTTCACTTAACATGTTTTTAAAATCATTCCTTATTGCCGGGGATGTACAAAAGGTGGCCATTTTAAGTCCAGCATCATCTGTTCTACGATAATGGTCGTTATACATTGCCCACACTAAAAAGCTACCAAGCATTGCCCCTCCCAATTGGGCCATAACAAACATGGGTACCAAATTCCATGAAAACTTGCCAATAATGGCCAGCCCAATGGATACAGCCGGATTTAAATGGGCCCCACTATATGGCGCCGCAATAACAACCCCTGTAAATACACCAAGGGCCCATGCTGTTGTTATTACTATCCAGCCCCCATTGTTTCCTTTTGTATCTTTAAGCAAAACATTGGCTACAACTCCATTTCCGATTAGGATTAAAAACATGGTTCCTAAAAATTCTGCTGTAAATTGTGACATCATCTATTTTTTTAAATTTAATTATCAGACCAGGTGTTGGCAGTTTCTACTGCTTTTTTCCAATTATCAAGCTCCTTTTGGGTAGAAATTTTAGTATCTGGCTCGTATACGGTTTCGGTTTTCCATTTATTACGGATTTCTTCAGTATTTTTCCATATTCCGGCTCCAAGGCCAGCCAAATAAGCAACTCCCAAGGCAGTTACTTCTGAAGTTTCAGGCTTTTCAATCCTTGCATTTAATATGTTGGATTGAAATTGCATTAAAAAGTTATTTTCAGTAGCCCCACCGTCTACACGTAAATCTTTAATTTCAACATTGGCATCGGCTTCCATGGCTTTGAGCACATCGTATGTTTGAAATGCAATACTCTCCAAGGATGCCCGTGCAATATGGCTAGAAGTTGTTCCTCTGGTAATTCCCACTATGGTTCCCCGGGTATGTTGATTCCAATGAGGGGCACCCAAGCCCGTAAAAGCCGGAACAAAATATACCCCATCGGTATTTTCGACTTTTGTTGCCAATTCTTCAATATCTGAAGCCGAATTAACAATCCCGAGACCATCCCTTAACCATTGCACGACTGCGCCGGCAATGAAGATACTCCCTTCCAGGGCATAATTAATTTGACCTCCAAGTTTCCAAGCTATTGTTGTTATCAGCTTGTTTTTAGAAATAATGGGTTTATTGCCAATATTCATCAGCATAAAACAACCCGTTCCATAAGTGTTTTTTACCATTCCCGGCTCTGTACACATCTGGCCAAATAAAGCTGCGTGTTGGTCTCCGGCTATCCCTGTAATTGGTATTTTCTTAGCAAATATTGCCCCCGAGGTCTTGGCCAGTTCTCCACTGGAATCGCATACATCTGGCAGCATTGTTGCCGGGATATCAAACAATTCCAATAGTTCTTGGTCCCATTCCAATGTATTTATATTAAAAAGCAGTGTTCTGGAAGCATTGGTAACATCGGTTATATGCTTGTCCCTGTTGGTCAAGTTCCATACCAACCAAGAATCTACTGTGCCCAAGGCCAATTTCCCTTGAGAAGCCTTTGTCCTTGCATCGGGAACATTATCGAGTATCCATTTTACCTTCGTGGCCACAAAATAGGCATCGATAACCAGACCTGTTTTTTCCCTAATCATGGGTTCAAGGCCTTTATCTATCAATTCATCGCAATAGGCCGAAGTTCTACGGTCTTGCCAAACAATAGCATTATAGATAGGCTCTCCAGTTTCTTTGTCCCATACAATGGTTGTTTCTCTTTGGTTGGTAATGCCAATAGCGGCAATGTCATCCGATTTTAATTTTCCCATGGATACAGCTTCTGCGGCGACTCCTATTTGAGAGGAGAGGATTTCGTTAGGATCGTGCTCTACCCAGCCCGGCTTAGGAAAAATCTGTGTAAATTCTTTCTGTGCTATATTGACCACTTTACCGTTTTCATCAAAAACTAATGCACGGGAACTGGTGGTACCTTGATCGAATGCTAATATATATTTAGCCATAATTTATAAGTTTTGTTTTTTTGGTTTAATAATTTGAAACTGGTTGATCGATTTTTTCAGCCGAATTATTTATGGATGGATTCAGCATATAATTTTTGGATAATTTCAAAAACTGTAGTGTTTGTGCTTTTTCCCACTCTTTATCCTTTACAAGCTCTTTGGCCATTATCGAGGCTACCATGGGCGCCATTTCTACAGCAGCTTTGGCATCTAAAAAAAGAATACGCAACCTTCTGGCCAGAACATCATCGATAGTACGGGCCATTTCGTACCTTACGGCCCAAACTACATTTGCCATGGTATATGGAAAATCTGGATACAATTTCTTTTTTAATTCGGGCATTTTGTTTTCCAATTCAAGTATCCGTCCAGCATCGCTTCCATATAACTGCATAGTATCTGTATTTTTTTCTTTTTGAAACCCGTGAATTTTCAAATTTTTGGTCACACAAGGCCTGTACTCCATAGTGGCCGTTTTAATGGCCATATCTACAGTATCTTCTGCCATCCTTCTATAGGTGGTCCATTTTCCTCCGGTAATTGTAATCAAGCCCGATTTTGACTTTTTCAACTTATGATCCCTTGAAATTTCTTTGGTCCCTTTTTCTTTATCCTCCGGCAAAACCAAGGGGCGCAACCCGGCAAAAACACTCAAAACATCTTCTCTTGTTGGCGCCTTATCTAAATATTCTTTGAGTGTGTCCAAGATAAACTCTACTTCCTGCGTTAATGCCTTTGGTTCCAATTGATGACGGTCCAAAGGGGTATCGGTCGTGCCTACCAACAAATGGTCGTGCCAAGGAACAGCAAAAAGAACCCTGCCATCTGAAGTAGCGGGAATCATAAGGGCACTATCTCCTTTAAGAAAGCTGCGTTCTACCACCAAATGAATTCCCTGGCTAACTTTTACAAGAGCATTTGCATTGGGGTCGTCCAGCTTTAAAATGTCATCAACAAATACGCCCGTTGCATTTATTACTATTCTTGCATTCACCTTAAAGAGTTCTCCGCTTTCACAATCAGTAGCCTCTACACCTGTGATTTTCCCCTCATGATCTTTCAACAATTTGGAAACTTTTACGTAGTTTAACAAAACGCCACCATTCTCTATACTTGTTTGCGCTAGGTTAATTGCCAGCCTGGCATCGTCAAATTGCCCATCATAATAAGCAACTCCACCA
The DNA here is from genome assembly GCF_029603165.1 of Galbibacter pacificus. Classification (GTDB taxonomy): domain Bacteria; phylum Bacteroidota; class Bacteroidia; order Flavobacteriales; family Flavobacteriaceae; genus Galbibacter; species Galbibacter pacificus. The sequence goes on along the minus strand of NZ_JAQSVC010000001.1, from coordinate 453,266 downwards.
TTCAATTTATTGTGCTTAAGGTTTCCCATTTCTTTTGTCACGGTGTCCTTATTTAACAAACGGGTTGAACCAACCCTAAGTTTGCCGGCCATCCAATCGTAAATTTTAAGTCCGAAACCATAGAAAAACTTTTCCCACCAGCGGTAACTTGGAATAATAAAAGGAAGGGGATTTACCAAGTGAGGGGCGTTCTTCATCATAAGCCCTCTTTCATAAAGAGCTTCCAATACTAATTTTATGTTCCCTTGGGCCAAATAACGTACCCCTCCGTGAACTAATTTTGTGCTTCTGCTTGAAGTTCCTTTTGCAAAATCAGATTGTTCCAAAAGCAGGGTTTTATACCCCCTTGAAGCAGCGTCTAATGCAACGCCCAACCCCGTAGCGCCTCCACCAATAACAAGAACATCCCAAACACAATTTTTATCCCTTATTTTTTCTAGTAAATTATTTCGGTTGTATATATTTTCTTTTGTTTCGTTTTTCATTACATATCATAATTTAGAAACAAATGTAGCATTAAAAAGAATAAAAAAAAATAAAAAGATAGCAAATATTGAAATAAAAGCATTGTTATTAGTTATTTTTTATTACATTCGTAATCTGACTGTATAATATTTGTTATTTCGAAATATAACGAATTAACTCACTTAAAAAAACTTAAAAGATAATGTAATGAAAAACAAACAACTTAGATCCCTGTTATGCATATTGTGCATGTTACCTTTAATAGCATGGGGGCAAAACAACCAAATAACAGGAAAGGTTACCGATCAAGAAGGGATGCCACTACCCGGGGCTACCATTATTGAAAAGAACACAAACAATGGAACTACATCCGATTTTGACGGAAACTTCAGCCTGTCAATTTCAGCACGGCAAACCACTTTAGAGGTTTCTTTTATAGGTTTTAAAACCCAGGAAGTCGCTGCAACAGCAAATAGCCCCGTACAGGTTGCACTGACTGCCGAAACAAACACACTTAACGAAGTTGTGGTTACTGCACTGGGAATTAAAAGGGAAGAAAAAAAGCTTGGGTTTTCACAGGCCACTGTCTCATCCGACAACCTCTCGCAAACGGTGCCAAACAACTGGTCTTCCGGATTAAAAGGGAAAGTGGCCGGGCTCAACATTGTATCGTCGGGATCCGGGCCTATTAATTCGCAACAAATAACATTAAGGGGCAATAATTCCCTTAACCCTAATGGCAACAATGCATTAATTGTAGTTGACGGAGTTCCCGTAAGTAGTGAAATGACAACCTCGGGATCATCCTCTGCATATACCGGAGATGATTCGCCCATAGATTACGGTAATGGTATTTCCGACTTAAACCTTGAAGATATAGAAAGCGTTACCGTCCTTAAAGGGCCGGGGGCAACGGCTTTATACGGAAGCAGGGCCGCAAATGGCGCTTTAATTATTACCACAAAATCGGGGACAAAAAAACAAGGCTTGGGCATTACATACAACTCCAACCTAAGCCTGGATGTTATTCAAAGATGGCCGGACTGGCAATACAAATATGGACAGGGAACGGGAAAGAGTTTTGATGACGACGGAAATCCGTATTACTCCTACGGAAGTTCGCAAGATGGAAACAACACTGGAAGCACCAGTAGTGCATGGGGACCAGAATTCAATGGTCAGGATTTTTATCAATACGACCCAACAATAGAAGGACAGGGGGCCCAAAGAACGCCTTGGAAACCATACAAAGACAACAGGAAGGATTTTTGGAGAATGGGCACGACCATCAACAACAATGTATCTATTCAAGGCGGGGGCGAAAACGGTTCCATGCGGGCATCAATTGGGCATTCAAAAAACGAATGGATTATGCCAAATACCGGTTTTGAAAGGATTACCGCCTCTGTTAACGGGAACTACCAAGTTTCTAAAAGCGTGAAAATAGGTACGGTAATTAACTATAACAACCGGAACAGCGACAATCTTCCAAGCACGGGCTACAACAATGGTTCAATAGCCTATTTTATGATTTTCCAAAATCCGAATGTCGACTTGGATTGGTACCGCCCTATTTGGCAGGATGGTCAGGAAAACATTCAGCAAATACAGCCTTTCAGCTCGTATATCGACAATCCGTACCTTATTGCATACGAAGCCACCAACTCCCTTGAAAGCAACCAGATTGTAGGAAATATATATGCCAACTTCCAAATAACACCCGATCTGGAACTTATGGTGCGTTCTTCCTTGAACACATACCGCCAAGATAGAGAGCAACACAGGCCATATAGTATAAACCGTTATGCAAAGGGTTATTTTGAAAACCAGGATATATGGAAGCAGGAAATAAACAACGATTTCCTATTGACCTACAATAAAGAACTATCCAAGAAATTTTCATTATCTGCTTCTCTTGGCGGAAACCAACGGGATTACAAATACAGACGGACCGACGCCTCTGTAGAAGGACTGGTAGTGCCGGGCGTATACAAGCTTTCCAACGGCGTAAACAATCCAGTAATTCAAACTTACGACAGCAATAAAAAAGTAAATAGCTTGTACGGCCTATTGTCTTTATCGTTCAACAATAAAATCTACTTGGACCTTACCGGAAGAAATGACTGGTCCAGTACACTGCCCGTTCAAAACAATTCTTTCTTTTATCCTTCTGCAAACGCAAGTTTTATAGTTTCTGATATTTTTAACTTACCCGATGCCATTGATTTTCTAAAATACCGCTTTTCTTTCGCCCAGGTAGGAAATGACACAGACCCTTATAAAACCAGTAAGTATTATAGTCAAAACGAGTTTCCGAGCGCCGCTACCGTACCGACCACCTTGTACAATGGCAATTTTAAACCAGAAATTACCACCAGCTACGAAACTGGTTTCGAATCCAGGCTTTTTAATAATAGGATTAATTTAGACGCTACCATATACCAAACAGTTACAAAAAACCAGATCCTTTCCGTTCCCCTTGACATAACAACCGGGTACAGCTCCGGAGTGCTAAACTCGGGGGAGGTTAGAAACCGCGGGGTAGAACTTACCCTAACGGGAAAAATCATGAAATCTGATAAGTTTAAATGGAGCTCAACCTTAATTTGGTCCAGAAACTGGAACCGTGTTATGGAATTAGCCGACGGCATTGAAGGACAACAGGAAATAGGATCTGGAGGCCAGGCAACACTTATAGCCAAAGAAGGCGGGACAACCACTGCCATATATGGCTACGGGTTCGTGCGGTCTCCCGATGGGCGTATTGTTTATGATGATGGAGGCCTGCCTGCATATCCCGATGAAATTCAATACATAGGAGATGCCAGCCCTGATTGGGAAGCGGGCTTAAGCAATAATTTCAAAATAGGAAATGTTAATGTAAACATCATGATGGCGGGGCAATATGGAGGCATTATCTACTCGCAAACACACCACAAGCTTACAGAGCAAGGAAAGCTAGCCTCAACTTTCTACGGAAGGGATACAGGTTTTATTGTGGGCGACGGTGTTGTAGATAATGGCGATGGCACCTATTCTGAAAACACAACGGAAGTAGTGACACCAGATTGGTACACAAGATACTACAGAAGGGCCAATGTCGAATCTAATTCTTTTGATGCCTCTTATATTAAATTACGGGAAATAAACCTTTCTTACGATTTTCCCAGCAAATGGCTAGACAATACAGGAATAAGATCGTTGAACATAGGTGTTTTTGGAAGAAACCTTGCCGTAATATCCGATTTTCCTATTTACGACCCCGAAACGGCCGCACTAAACGGCAACACTATTTTACCGGGGATTGAAATGGGACAAATGCCTTCACCGGCCACTTATGGTTTTAGTTTAAAAGTTAACCTATAAAACAACTACAATGAAAAATATAAAATATATCATATTTTGTCTTGCCGCTTATATAATGGCAGGTTGCACGAGTGATTTTGAAGAAGTAAACACAGACCCGAACCTCATTTCAGAAATAAGCCCGGGAACCCTAATAAACCCTATTATTTACGGTCTTGCAACACATAATGCAGATAGAAGTGCCAGCATTACTTTTGACCTGATGCAAGTCTCGTTGCCTTTTCCAAGTGTTTCCGGTGGGCTTCATCGCTACGATGTAAGCCAAAACATAGGAAATTCATCTTGGTATTGGTACTACAGATGGCTAAACAATATCGACGAAATGAAAGAAGCGGCAATTTCTGCGGAAGATGCCAACTACGAGGCCATTGCTTTAACTTTAAACGCATGGGTATATGCCAATTTAACCGATCTTTTCGGCCCTGTTCCCATGACAGAAGCCAGCCAAGGAGAAGGAGGTATATTGTACCCGGCATTTGACTCGCAAGAATCTATATATCAAACCATTCTGGACGACCTGGAAAAAGCCAATGCAATGTATGAAACAGATGAAGATATGATCTATGCGGAAGACATTCTATTTTTTAATGATGTTATGAAATGGAAAAAATTTACCAATTCGCTCCACATGAGATTGTTGCTTAGAATTTCCAACAAAACGGAAACCAATGCCTTCCAAAAATTAACCGCCATGATTAACAACCCCAGTAAATATCCTGTATTTGAAAGTACAGACGAGTCGGCTATACTTCAGGTAACTGGCGTAACACCAAATGTTTCTCCGTGGGGAAGACCACAGGATTTTCGGTTGAACGTAAAAGTTGCTTCATTTTTTCTTGATAACTTGAATCAATTTGAAGATCCCAGAAGACCTTTTATAGCCACCTTGGCTCATGACGAAAACAATGAGGAGATTGGTTACAAAGGTATCCCCAGTGCATATTCAGGGCCAGAGTCGCAATTTGATTATGATGCATCTACCTTTAATATAGAACAAGTAGAAAACCCCATGCAGATATTTTTGCTAACGTATGCAGAGGTCGAGTTTATTAAAGCCGAAGTAGCCCAAAGGGGATTTATCGATAATGCAGAAACTCATTATGAAAACGGCGTTAAAGCAGCCATCGAACAAATCGGGGCCGAAGTTGAAGATTCTATTTTCGACAATCCAGATGTGGCATACAATGGAAGTTTGGAACAAATCATGCTTCAGAAATATTATGCCCTCTATTTTACCGACTATCAACAATGGTTTGAATACAGACGTACAGGGCTACCGGTTTTGCCTACCACCGATGCCATGCAGAACAACGCCATGATGCCCTCCCGTTTTTATTACCCATCGGATGTTCAGATAAACAATCAGGCAAATTATCAAGAAGCCGTTGAGATGCTGGGCGGACCCGATGATATTAACACCAAGGTTTGGTGGGACGAATAATCAAATTATTTAAATCCGTCTTATAAATAAAAATACATCAATATAAAACCGCTCTGTAGCTCGGGATGTCAAAACGATTGGTTTTCCATCAACCAGAAAAACATTTCACCAGGCTTGGGGCGGTAACATAAATTTCAATCTTTTAAACATATTTATTCAACATACATATTCAACAGGAAAATGAACCTTACTAAACTTATAAAAAAACATTTCATTTATGCAATTTCCGGAACAGCTTTACTTTTAATAAGTTGTAGCGAAAATGCAACAAACCCCACTATTGCACATCGTGGGGCATGGAAAAAACAACAGGTGCCCGAAAATTCAATAGCATCGTTAAAGCATGCCATAAACTTGGGGTGTTACGGCTCTGAATTTGATGTCCACCTAACAAAAGACAGCATAATGGTTGTTAATCACGACAAGGATTTTCAGGGACTGGACATTGAAACATCAACATACAAGGAACTACTTTCCAAATCGCTTTCCAACGGGGAAAAAACACCAACGTTAAAAGCATATTTAGAAGAAGGGCTCAAGCAACACAAAACAAAACTCATATTAGAAATTAAAACTGCGCCTTCGGGGAAGCAACGCACTCTTACACTAACAAAAATGGCGGTCGACATGGTCCATGAATTAAACGGATCCGAGATGGTTGAATATATCTGTTTTGATTATGATGCCGGAAAATTGGTCCATCAATTGGATGCCAATGCACCAGTTGCATACCTTAAAGGAGATATTGCGCCCAACAAGGCAAAATTGGATGGTTACACAGGCATTGATTACAACATAAATGTATTTAGGGAACATCCTGAATGGGTAAAAGAAGCCCATGACGAAAAAATGACCGTGAACGTATGGACCGTTAACAATGCTGAAGACATGAAGGATATGCTGAAACTAGAAGCAGATTTTATAACTACCGATGCGCCCGAAAAGCTTATGGAAATTACCCAATAAACCATTTATAAGATGAAAAGTCGAAAAACCCCCATACAGACAAGCTTTATTTTTTTACTATTTTTCTGCTGTTTTTTATCGATAAATGCTCAGGTTTATCAAAAAATACCCCAATGGGATGAGGAGATCAATACAAGCATAAAAAACTACCTCGATTCAACCATGTCCCAAACAGGAAGAAAAGTGGCCGTTTTTGACTGCGACGGGACCCTTTTTGGTCAAGCGCCATATTATTTAGCCGATGAAGCCCTATTTGCTTATGCCATGGAACATTATAAAGGCAAAAAAGATTCCCTTTCGGTTTCCAAAATGGCCATAGTAGATTCTTTATTGCACGGCGATAACCAAGGAACCGATTATGTAAAGCGAAGGATAAATTTTTTAGCAGGGCTTCCCGTGAGCGAAGTAGAAACAATGGGCATGAATGCCTATAAAGAAAAGTACGGGCAGAAATTCTATCCAGAAATGAAGCAATTCCTTTTAAACCTTAAAGAATTTGGTTTTGAGGTATGGGTTATCACTGCCTCACCCGAAGTGCTCTATCAAAGATTTGTAAATGAAGAACTTGGAATTCCTAAAAATAGGATTATAGGGGTTAAGTCTGTTATTTCAAATGGCATTCTTACCGATCAACTTGTATCCCCTATCCCGCAGGAAGAAGGCAAGGCAAAAACCATTGAAACCTTTATAAAAGCAAGCCCCATGATAGTTGGTGGGAACAGCAGGGGAGATCTGGAGATGATGGAGCGCTCCACCGGAATTAAAATTATTGTAAACCCAAACGACCAAAAAATCTATTCGGAAACCAATGTGCGGGAATTAAACGGTAAAACCCTAAAAACTTTTTGGACACAACATCACGCAATTGAAGTCCCATGTAAAGACACCGTTAATGCAAAGACACATTACGTTTCCAGGGCATGGAACGTAAAAATAAACGCTTCTCATTAAACAAAAGAATTAGTTAGATTATGTTAGCTTAGTTAGCCAAATACGGTTGGAGGATCTTTTTCCAGTGCAAATAACCAATTTCATTGAGATGAAGTCCTTCATCCGTATATTTAGCGTCCAACCTAGCTTCATTATCCAAAAACAACGGATATAAATCAATCAAGGTCACACTATATTTATCAGCCAATTCTTTTATCCCTTTATTTACCTCAAGAATATGATTGTCCTTATGGTAATGCCTTTCATAAGCTTTAAAATTACTATTCACCGGAAGGATTGTTTCCACAAACAATTTGGTATGGGGGGATTTGCTTTGAATGTGCTGTATTATCTTTTCATAATTCCCTAAAATCACACTGTCTGGAAAATTGCGCGAAATATCATTAATACCAATAAGCATAAATATCTTTTCGGGCTTGCCCTCGGTTATTTCATCCAACCTTTCCAGAACTCCAAAAGTCGTATCTCCAGATATCCCCCTGTTACGTGCATCGGGAAGCCCTAGCAATTCATTCCAATGTGCCCTTGCCGTTATGCTGTTCCCTAAAAATACAATATCGTTTGGATTATCTGGATAGCTTTTAAATTGACGAACCTGAACATTGTATGTTTTAGGCCTATACGTAGTATCTATGGTTTTATTTTGCGCATTTAACACACAAAAACTTAAAGTAATAAGTACAATACAACCGTATCTTTTTGTTTTCATAGTAAATAAAATAATGTAAAAAAAGAAATAATACGTAATATAAAGAAACTTTATAGAACCTGCGTCAATAATTTAATTTTTATTTTATTAATTGAAGGGATTTTGATTAATGGGAAGTGTTTTGTAACTATTTTCAAGCAACGTTTTTTAGCCTTTTTATAAACTATTTTAATAATAAGGACACACTATAACAAATTAGGTTGATGATATTGCTCTTGCAAAAAAGCATGGTAAATATCGAAAACAATCATACTGTTTTTAAACAATGGTTACCTTGATTCCGTAATCTTCCAAGGCATTTTTTGTGAAATCAGAGATGCCTTCATCGGTAATTATTTCATCAATATGATCAAAGCCGCAAATCTTTCCAAACCCACGTTTTCCAAATTTTGTGGAATCGGTCAACACAATGGTTTTTTGGGACACATGAATCATTTGCCTGTTTAAGTGTGCTTCCATGACATTTGCGGTGGTCAATCCAAAATCGAGGTCAATCCCGTCAACTCCTAAAAAAAATTTGCTACAAGAAAAATCGGCCAGATTGTTTTCTGCATATAGTCCTGTAACAGACGAAGACCTTTTTCTAAGCACGCCCCCCAATTGAATAACCTCGATTTCAAGGTGCTTATTTAATTCCAGGGCTACGTTTAAGGCAGATGTTATGACCGTTAAATTTTCTTTTGGTTCTATTTTTTTTGCCAATGCCAATACCGTTGTACCGGAGCCTATTAAAATAGAGTCATTGGCCGTAATGAGCTTTGATGCTGCCAGGCCAATGCTCATCTTTTCGTCCAAGTGAATCTTTTCCTTTTCGCTAACATGCTTATCGGTAGCATAAGGGTTATGCAATGTAGCGCCACCATGAACCCTGTATAGCAACCCTTTTTCTTCCAAAAACTTCAAATCTTTTCTTGCCGTAACAGGAGAAACATCCATTTTATCGCATATATATTGAACTTTGATCTGACCTTCTTGGTTAATTTTTTCAAGTATACTTTTGTGTCTGTCGATAGTACTCATGCAATAAATTTTATTTAAAATATATGGGAGGTAAAAATCTATGTAAGAAATTACAAAGATAATTATCTAAAAATATAAAAAATAAAATTAGCTTTTAATTTTGCATTATAAAATAGTATTGAAATCATTAATTAACTCAATATGTTTATGCATTCTTATCGACATTAAAAAATTATTATTGCCAAGGTTATGTAATATTCAATTGTAAACTATCAAAAACAAAAAACTGCTTACTATTTATTTATGGGGTATATGTAATAGCTATATTCACAATTAACCGGCTTTAACCGGTACTTTTCGTATGTTCTTCTTCCCCAGCTATTATCACCGGCCACGCCCATCTGCTTATAATCTATGTTCAGGCTTATTAAATCCCTGGGGATTATATCTGTGGTATGCCGTTGTTGCTTTTTTTTCCCGGCATCAAAGTCCGATATATAATTATGATGGGCACTGAAGGATATGGTCGGCACCCCCGAAAACAACAAGCCAATGCCTTCTTCATTAGTCAATTTGACCCAGCGGTTGTCGGTCCGGTATCCATTTTCCTGTGGGCGACTGTACGGAAAGTACAAGTCCTTTACTTTGGCCTTGTATATACCCATAAAAGCCGATTGCCTGCGGTCCCAATAGTTTTCATGAGGCCCTCTCCCATACCATTCTACATTGTTATATTCCTTGGGCAATATAATGTTCATCCCAAATCTTGGCAACTCCGAAAGTCCTTGCTTTTTTTCTTCAGGTGTTGCGCTATCTTCCCATCCGAACATAAATTTATTGTCTACCTTAATCCTACCATCGCCATAAATAGTATATACTGTTCTATAAGTTGAATAAACTTCGGCTATATTGTATAAAATTTCTAACGAAACATTTTCTTTAGATGCGTTTAAAATTTTACAGGAGCTAATTTTGTAATGCTCTGAAGCCTTTTTCCATTTATGCCCCCTTTTCGGCAATCCATTTCCAAAATCATTATCGGTTGCAGCACGCCAAAAGTTTATTTTAGGCCCGCGTTGTATCAGTTCATATCCATTAACCTTATACGAACTTAACAGCCCGTTCTTTTTGTCAAATTCAACAGAAAAACGCTGGTTAAAAATCTTGATTTTTTCTCCATCTTCTTCTATCCTAGGTTTTTCTCCCCTTAGTGAAGAAGCCACTTGTATTTTTGCGTATTCAACTCCATGGTTTAGTTTTATCTGTTTACGCGCAATTATATATTCATGGGGGACCAAGCCTTTTTGTTTTATCGTCTTTACGTAAAAATTTATATAATATTCTTTTGATTTGCTTAAGGAATTGGCAAGATCCGGTACGGTAAAGGAAATGGATTTTTGGGGTGCCACATCAAAACTTTTCAACATGCCTTGCTTTACGCCCACTCCATTTTCGATAAGCTCGTAACCAAAGGCATATTCTTTTAAGTTTGTAAAAAAGAACCTGTTCTTAACCTCAAAGGTATAATTAAGAGTTTCTTTTAAAGTAAAATCAATATTTTGATAAATATCTTTTACCTCAAATAATGCCGGATGCGGTGACCTGTCTGGGTTAACCAATCCGTTCATACAAAAATTACCGTCGTTATGATACTGGCTTGGGGCAAAATCTCCACCATAGGCCCAATATTTTGTACCGGAACTATCTGTTTTAACCAATCCCTGATCTACCCAATCCCATATAAATCCTCCTTGATGTTGCGGGTGTTTATACACGTAATTCCACAGGTCGATCAAATTCCCGCTACTATTTCCCATTGCATGTGCATATTCGCACCATATAAAAGGCCGGTCGGGATATTTGCCTATGTAATTTTTATCGATATCCTCTAAACTTGCGTACATCCATGCGATAATATCGGTGTGCCGCTCTTTAAAATTTTCCCCCAGCTCTGCACGTTCGTAATGAACGGGCCTAGATGCATCGCGGTTTTTAATCCATTTATAATTATTTACAAATGCGGGACCATCGCCAGCTTCGTTCCCCATGGACCATACAATAACCGATGGATGGTTTTTATCCCGCTCGACCATCCTGTATATTCTATCGTGGTGCATCTTTTCAAATTCCGGCTTGTTAGCAGGGGTTTTGTCTTCATCATAACCAAAGCCATGGCTTTCTATATTAGCTTCATCATAAACATACAGACCATAGGTATCGCACAACTCATACCAATAAGGGTCGTTTGGATAATGTGAAGTCCTCACGGCGTTGATATTATTTTGTTTCATGAGCCGAATGTCCCTCAGCATACTCTCTTTGGAAATTACGTGCCCTGTATACTCATCGTGCTCGTGCCTATTAACACCTTTAAGTATAATAGGCTGCCCGTTAACCAAAAGATTTCCGCCTTTTATTTCCACATTTCTAAAGCCCACTTTATTGCTGGTCGACATCAGAACCTCACCTTCCGCTTTTAAAGTGATAACCGACGTATATAATTCTGGTGATTCGGCACTCCAGGGCTTAACATTCTTTAGTTCATATGCGAAATAAACAGAATCGTTGCCTTCACCTTTAATCATCAATTGCTTTTCTTCCCTGTACAAAACCTCTTCTTCATCCCAAAGGGTGACTTCTATGGCACATCCATTTTTGCTTTTCGATGTATTCTTCAGCAGTATGTTTGCCGAATACATCCCCAAAGTATAACTTTGGTCTAAAGATGCCGCTATAAAAAAATCCTTGATGCTTATTTTAGGTTTTGCATACAGGTATACATCGCGTTCTATCCCGCTTAAACGCCAGAAATCCTGATCTTGTAAATAACTGGCATCCGACCAACGGTAAACCTCAACGGCCAGATCGTTTTCGCCTTTTTTCAAATATGGCGTAACGTTAAATTCCGCTGGGGTTTTTGCCCCTTCGCTATAACCTACTTTTTTACCGTTTACCCATACGTAAAAGGCACTGTTTACGCCGCCAAAATATAAATAAACGTCTTTCCCGTTCCAAGTTTTCGGAATTGTAAATTTCCTTTTGTACGAGCCTACCGGGTTATAAGAATTATTAACATACGGTGGGTTTATGGGAAAGGGATATTCAATATTTGTATAGAGCGGAAAATCATAGCCTTGCAATTGCCAATCTCCCGGCACTTGAATATCCTCCCAGTTATCAACATTAAAATCCATTTGATGAAATGTCGTTGGGCGGTCTTGAGGTTTACTGGAAAAATGAAATTTCCATGCTCCGTTCAACAATTTATAGTTTTCGGATTTTTCAAAATCATTTTTCTTTGCTTCCTCTAGGGAATTATATACATAAAAAGTTGCATGTGGCTCTTCCCTATTGACAGAGACAACGGACAGGTCCTCCCATTCTGGGTGTTTTTGGGAAAAGCCATATAATGCTGATAGCAAGGTCAGCATTATGATTTTAATGTTGGGTGGTAATGTGGTCATGTATTTTGTATATTTTCAATAATTAATAATGTGGAACCAAATTAATTATTTTTTAATATGTATATCCCTTTAGCGCCATTTAATATCCACATCCTATAAAATTTATAATCCATATAAAGTGGCAATTTCTGTTTCAGTTAAGGCCTTGTTGTATATAACAATATCGTCTATAGCTCCTTGATAATAGTTCCCTAATTCTCCCGGCGAAGTTTCTTGGGCTCCGATTTTAAAGTCTTGTCCATTTGATACTTCTTTTGTTACTGTTTTCGACATTTCTTTAGATAAAGTACCGTCCACATACACCTTGGTCAAGCCTCCTTGCCTTACACAAACCAAGAAGTGCCAATTATTATCAGCTACGCCCGTTGGGACTTCCGCAGTACCTACATTTAAAATAGCGCCTCCACCAGAATCCTCAGTTGCAAAACGCAACAGCCTATCACTGGTATTATCTCCCAAACGCAACCATGTTTGATTATCACCTGGACCATTGGCACCACTTTCCTGCCATAACATCATTTTTGTAGTGTTATCGGTTTTAACCCATAACCCAACGCTATAATCTGAAGTCGCAAAATTCATGGCTGCATTATTTGATGCAATAATAGCGCTGCTTCCTGTAAATGTAGCTGTAGTATTCTCCATACCATTTCTGTTTGCACCTGTATAATCTATGGAGCCTGCCACATTGGTAGTTACTGCATTCGGGCCTATATCGTTAGCATTTCCGTTCAAGGGATAAAAGGCTGCCAAACTTTCCCCAGGAATAACCATTATATAATTTTCTTTTTCTACCAGCGACGATTTTTCACTATTCGAGGCCGTCAAAGTAACCTTATACCTTCCGGAAGTGTTGTAAACTACCGTTGGATTTTGTTCATTGGATGTTGCTGGAGTCCCACCTTCAAAAGTCCAGTTCCATGAGGTTGCCGTTCCTACTGAAGTGTCCGTATAAGCAACACTAGCCCCTGTATATGTGTTTGTTTTATCAGCTGTAAAGCTTGCTTCAACAGAAGTTGCGTCGATTATAGTTAAATAATCATTTTTTACGCCTTGACTAGACTTATCTCCATTTGAGGCTGTAAGTTTTACGGTATATGTACCGGGATCTTCAAAGGCCACCGTTGGGTTTTGCTCTTCCGAACTAAATGAAGCCCCGTTTGAAGGGATAAACTCCCATTTCCAGCTATTGGGATTTCCACTGGACATGTCTGTAAATGTTATATTTTCGCCTTCTCTGGCACTGGTCTTATTTGCTTTAAAGTCTACCTGGATTTCAGGTGCGTTAACAACAATAAATTCTTCGTTACTTATAGATGATGATTGCCCGCTACCACTAATATGAAGGGACACGGCATACGTTCCCGAAGCATTAAATGTTACTTCTGGGTTTTGGAGAGAAGATGTAGGAGGTGTTCCCCCTTTAAATGTCCAGTTCCATTTAGAAATATTTCCAATGGACATATCTGTAAATTGAACCGTTTCCCCAGCATTAATGTTTTGAATATCAGCTTTAAAGGCAGCATCCATATTTTTTTCCGCCAAGCTATCGTCATCGCTACAGGAAAAGAATAATGTCAGTAACAGAAAGTAAAGCAACGAGGGTAAATGTACATTTTTCATAATTTAAGGTTTTAGTTGTTTGTTTGATTGGTTATTTTAATTTGTCAAGCGAAAAGGTTTCAAAAGATATTCCGTCATATCGATCGTCTTCGGTCTCGCCAGTTTCATAAAGGATCGCGGCTCTGTAATCTTTGTAATTTGCCAAATCCGAATAGGCTGCGAAACCATTGTGGAGCATTAAAGACTTTGACCAGGTCTGGCCATCGTCGTTACTTAACCGGACTGTCATGTTTTTCCGATCGTTAAAATCAGCAGGATTGGAGAACAACAAAATATTTTCGTCAATAAGGTCTCCCTCAAAACTATACCTGTGTAGGCTTGCCTGTACAATAGGCGTAATTAAAGTATTGTCGAGCCCAAGATAATCCCAGTTTTCCCCGCCATCTTGACTTATGGCCACTTTTCTTCGTTTATCCCCACTGTTGCTATTCCGCATATTTAGCATCAGTGACCCATTGGATAACTCGGCAATTTCGCATTCATTGGTTTGGGGTTCTGGAGATATGCCTCCAATTTTCCATGATCCCCCATGGTCATCTGAATAGATAACATGAGAATATCCTTTTCGTTGAGCGTCTATATAATCGCAGCCAACAAGCAGACGCCCTTTATAAGTTCCTTTGGTTACTTGGATACCAGAACCGGGTCCAGTGGCATACCAACGCCAGTTATTTAATTTTACATCGACAGTAATCTCTTCCGGTTCGCTCCAGGTCAACCCCTGATCGCCTGATCTAATTACATATACCCTTCTGGTATCGATGGAAGTCCCGCTGTTAATGGGACCAATATCATCGTTTCCATTATTCCAAGAAGCCAACAATACTATTTCACCCGTTTCTGCGTCATAAACTGGAGCGGGATTCCCACATGTATTGCCACCATCGTTCCATACCATAATATTTTCAGACCAAGTTGCACCTCCATCGGTAGACCTTTTTACAACCAGATCAATATCTCCGGTATCAGAGCAGTTGTTTTTTCTTGCCTCAGCAAAAGACAACAGCACTTCATCATCTATGTTTAAAAGCGCAGGTATTCTATAACACGAGTACCCTTCCTGTCCTTTTTCATAAATAAAGTTTATCCCATCGCTTCCAGGATACTTGGTACCATCAGAAGAATTATTGTCTTCGTCTACAATTAAACTTCCGCCTGGATCCTCTACGCAATTTGAGAATAATAGTGCCATGCATATAAATATTGAGCACTTCATCATAAACATTCGTGATTTTAGTTTAAGAATTTGTTCCATTTTTAAAACTTTTAGTTTGTATCATTTATCATAAGATCTTTAAGCGGTATTTTTTGAAAGGTCATATCTGCCTGGCTACTTTCATAAAGTACCCCCACATGATCTTTGCCTACATGGGTAATGCAAGAATATCCTCTACCATAACCTTCATCGAGGAGAACCTGCTTTTCTTCTGGCCATGTTTTACCATTATCCACACTGGCCTTTAATGTGATATTGTTCCTGCCTTCTTTGGTATTGGGGTTAGAAAACAATAACACGGAATTGTTGCAATTGTCCTTGTTTATATTAAATTGATACAATGAAGCCATACATACCGGTTCTGGGAGCGCTTTATGCGAAGAAGAATGCTCTTTCCATGTTTTACCCATATCGTTTGTAATATAGACGGCACGTCCATTGGTTTTGCTTTTATCCTTTCTGTTTCTATTATCCCGCATATTTAGCATTAATACACCTGGAGAAAGCTCGACAACTGCACATTCGGTAGTATTATTATGTGCTGGATTACTGGTTTTCCATGTTTTGCCATTATCTGTACTATAGGTAATGTTAGAGAAAGATACTCCTTGCTCATCCCTTCCCTGTGTTGGAAATACCAAGGTTCCGTCATGCATTGTAATGCCTCTTCCAGGTGCAGGAGCAAAGAGCCACCATCCTTTTTTCTTACACATTTTGGTTATGTTAATGGGCTGACCCCATGTTTTACCGTTATCGTTACTTTTGGAAATAAGGAATTGAGAAGTTTCTTTAATACCGAATCCAGGCTGGGATCCTTTGTTCTTCCATTGATGGTTCCATTCATCATTTTCATCGGTAAGGCCTTCAATCCATTTTCCTTCTTTATTTATAACGCCGTGCATCCATAGTCCGGCCAAGTAAACTGTATTCGTCTTTTTGTCCACAAGTAAAGAGGCGTCACTAATACCATTAAACTTTTCTGGCAGGCCTCCATACTCACCTTTGTCCATGGCAATTATCATTGGTTCCCATGTATTGCCACCATCCAAGCTTCTGCTAATTCCTATATCTATGTCTCCCTGCAAGTCTCTTGACATGTCTCTTCTTACATCATAAGAGGCTAGCAATATTCCATCATTAGTGGTAACCATCCCCGGAATTCGATAGGTGTGTACATTATCATCCCCATGTTTCCTAACTGCCACCCCCATTCTTAATTTTTTTGGGGCTTTAAGTGGTCTAGCGGCAACAAATCCATCCATGGTGGCAACAGACTCACAATAGGCCATTACTTTATGGGTAATATCGACGTTTTCTTTCAGTGTACACGATAGTAAAAAGTAATTGTGTTCTTTGTTTAGTTTGAAATTTCCTTTGAAGGTAATTTCTTCTGAAAGCTTTTTTAAGGTTGAAAACAGCATAGGGTCCTCCCCTATTTTATGCTTTTCTTTTATATGAAAAATACTTGCCGAACTTAAATCGTTTACATCAGTACCTTTTAAATTGATGCTCATTCCTTTTAGAACAGCCGGCTTCAAAGTATCCTTCAGTATAACATCTATCAACAATAATTGATTGACCTCCTTATTCTTCAATACCGGATAAATTTTTTGTTGTTGTTCTACAATAATATTTTCTGGCTTTTCTGTGCAGGAAACAATCATAGCAATAAAGATGGTTGCACAAAGAAATCGTTTGAGTATTATATTATCTTGACACATTTTTATGATTTTTTTATTTAATTGGTCTTTGGTTTTAATATCAAGCTCAAGGCATATCCCAGAAGGTAGCTCAATGCCAAGCCTATGAATGAATAGAGTAAAAAATTAATTTTTGTATAACTGCTTATGTACCATACCGCCACCGCACTTAGCAATACTCCCCATAAAGTACCGGCTGCATTTGCCCTTTTGGTTATAATACCAAGCAAAAACATACCGCCCAGACCACCGGTTATTAGGCCCAGCACACGGTAAAATTGATCCCATAATGATTTTATATTAGAATTGGCCATCCACAATGCAAAAGCAACCCCAATAGCTCCCATAACCAAAGTTGCGACCCTAGCAATAAGCAACAATTTTAAATCTGGGGTCTTAGGGTAATATTTTTGGTAAAAATCATTGCAAAAAGCAGTGGAAACCGAATTCAAACTACTGCTAATGCTCGACATGGCCGCAGAAAACACTCCGGCTATTAAAAGTCCCGACACCCCTATGGGAAGCTCATTGACTATGTACCATGGAAATATAGAATCGTTAATTTGTATATCTGGAGAAAGCTTTTCAGGCATTTTACTATAAAAAATAAACAGCAAAGTGCCGATTCCAAAAAATATAACCGTTGCAGGCAGGGTAAGTACTGCATTGGTATATAGTGTTTTTCTTGCATTTTTTACACTGCTGCTGGTAAGATAACGCTGCACAATTGTTTGGTCTGTTCCTTGCGTGATCAAAGAAGATGCCAACCCACCGAGAAGCACTACCCATATGGTAGAAGATGTAAAGTTAAAGTCCCAGTCTATAATATTGAATTTATGATCGGCAGAGGCCATATCGATTGCATCTAACAAAGAGGTTTCTGAATGGAAAAGTATCCAGAAAATAACCAAAATACTTCCTCCCATTAAAACAATAACCTGTAGGACGTCTGTCCATATAACAGCTTCAATCCCTCCAAACGTGGTATACGCCATACATAAAAACCCCATAATTAAAATACTGGCTTCTACTGGAATACCCGTTACTATAGAAATAGCCAAAGAAGGAAGAAGCAAAATTATACCTATGCGCCCCAATTGAAAAAGTATAAATGAAATACTGCCCAAGACCCGGGCTGTATAATTAAACCTGACTTCCAGAAACTCATAAGCCGTATTAATTTTTAACTTGTTAAAATAGGGGATAAAATATATTGCAATAACCGGAACAATAAGAATAGCTGCCATATTAAGAAAAAAATAAGACCAATCCGTTAAAAATGATTTTGCAGGTATTGCCATAAATGTCAATGCACTCAATAAAGTCCCAAACACACTTAAACCAGAGGCCCACCAAGGTACCCGGCCACCTCCCTTAAAATAATCATTGGTAGATTTTTGTTTTCGGGAGAAATATAATCCAATAAACAGGGAAATGAGAAGGTAAGCTATAAGTATGCCATAATTAAGTGCTCCAAAAGATTTCGGATGTCTTCCCATTGACAACCGCATTATTTTGGGAGTTCTGATTCCAGGGCGGATTTCACCAGAAACAAAATAAAAATCCCTACCACTTTTAAAAGACAAAGAAGTTACTGGAAAGCTTGCAATGGAATCGTAAACCATCCAACTTTTTGTAATGGTATTGAATGATAATATTTCTGGGCTAAAGCCCGGGTGTGTATCTAGAATACCGCTCTTTTTCTTTATTAGCCCTTGTTTTATAACATCATTATCGGTATTGCTAATTTTTGTTTCCAAAGCTTCTAACTCAGAAAACAGCTTCCCGTCATCCCCCCCAAAAAGAAGAATCCCCATGGAACCTATGGGCTGAGCCGAAGCCGCCATTATTGTTTTACTTTCACCATGTACCGTTATAGGTAAAATGCTGTCCCATTTTTGTGTTTTTAAATTGTAAGATGTATATGTGTTGAGTAGTTCTGTACCAGCTCCCTTTTGCAATGATCTGCCGCCAAACACAAATATTTTTTTTGAAAAAGAAGTTTCCTGAACGGCCATACTATGAAAACTCCTTGCAGGTCCGGGCATGCTTTTTAAAACCTTCCATTTTTTATGGGCATTTAAATTTAGTTGATAAAAACCGCCATAACTCTGCCCTTTATTGTCTCCACCGGCAACATATATGCTGTTTTCGACCCTAACTGCCGTAAGATTGGACAAAGGCCGTGGTAAGGGGGGAAAATTTATGATGGATATTTCATCATTTTGATTTAGTTTCACTAAAAAAACCTTAGAAGAGCCACCTTTTTGATTGTTACCTCCTATACATAAAACACCTTCATCAATAGCAATAGAAGCGCCATAGCCTATTGGGGAAGGCAACTTTTCGTCTAGCAATTCCCATTTATTATCCCTTAAAAGATAAATAGAGCTGCTCCAGACTTTTTTTCCTCCCTCCCAAGGTTTTCCCTCTGGAAAATTAGCGCCCCCCATTGCCAATATGCCATTTTGCACCGGGCCACCAAACATTCCCGCATACCCTAAAGAAGGCACGGAAACTGTGGTTGAAGGCAAATTGGGTAAAAATTGATGCTGCAACCCCGTTATGGAATCAAGTTTTTGAGACCTTGCAGGAAAAATATACAATACCATTAACAGTACTGGTAAAACATATTGCAACTTATACTTTTGAAAAATCATCATCATTTAAAAAAGCTTTTTAATGTTCTTTTATGAGTTTAAAATAATCAAGAGATTCCAAATTCTTTTCCAGGACATTAAATTGATTTGTTGTTAACGGCAATATAGGAGCCTTTGGAGGCCCAAAATTATGCCCGATCATTTGCATAATAGATTTTTGTGCCGCAAGGCCATCAAACTGTAAAAAGACATCTATAAGCTCAACTACTTTAAGGTACGCATCCACTGCCAGTTGATGATTTTCGGTACCATAATTTTTCAATATTGTTTGATAATAGGGAGACATAAAGTTGTAAGTGCTTCCTATAAAAGTATCGGCACCCATTGACAAGGCAGGTAAAAACAATTCATCGACACCAAAAAACATTTTAAACCTATCTCCGAAATTTTCCTTGCAAATCATGAAATCATCTAATGCAGGAGCGGTATATTTTATACCTCCAAGTTGAGGTATCCGCTTTTCCAATTGTTCAAGGAACAGGTGCATCTTAAAATTTAGGCCTGTTTTACCTGGAATATGATAGTAAATAAAAGGTATTCTATCTTGACAGTCTGCAATTTTCTCCACAGCATAGGTTAGTTGTCCGAGATTCTCAATACTGTAATAAGCTGGAGGCGTTGCAGAAACGGCATCGGCCCCAATTTGAATTGCATGCCGTGTGAGGTCGGCACTTACCTCATAACTGGAATGACTTACATTTACAATTATTGGCACTCTTTTGTTTATTGCCTCGGCATATGCTTCAACTATTTTGTTTCGTTTATCTACTTTTATGGAGAGCCCTTCTCCGGTGCTTCCCATTAAATAAAACCCGTTTATGCCATTATTTATTAATTTATCAACCAGCACAGGTATTTGTTTAAGGTTAATATCACCATTTAAATTGAACGGGCTAAACCCCGCGGCTATCAACCCTTTAAAGTTTAATTTCATTTTTATAATAGTATCAATGTGAAGTTAATCACTGGTTATCTATACAATAGAGGACCTATTAAAATAAGGTCGCTTTTGCCTTTGATAGTTATTGTTATTGATTTTAAGGCAAGGAAATAAATCCCCGCCCTAAAATCTGCTAACTAGGCTACTCTAATTATATCCTTCTGTTTGTTCTATGAGTTCATTCTCGGCCATTACATTTTCATTTACCGGCCATAGAACCGGTATGTTCTTTCCATTAAGGTTAGGAACTTGATTGTATATATTAATTGTTCCTCCCGCATCAAAGCGAACCAAATCCCAATACCGTTTCAATTCTAAAAACAGCTCCCTTCCACGTTCGTCCAGGATTTCTTTTTCTACGGACACCTTATCGGTTGGGCCATTATATTCCCCAATGTTGGCTCGGTTCCTTACAATATTCAAATCGGCAATAGCTCCTGTTGTTTGGTTCAAGGCTGCCTTTGCCTCAGCCCGTAAAAGCAACATATCTGCCCATCTGTATACTATAATATCATTATCATAAAAGGTATCGTTATTAAAATCGGTTCCTTTAAATTTATTTTGACTAATTGAAAGCACATCCGGTTCTGTATCTGCATCATTACCATCCTGAGTAAGGATTGGGATAAAAGTCCTTGTTGCTCTTTGATCATTATCGTTTGTAAATAAATTTATAATAATCTCACTGGGCCTGTAGTTATGCCTTGCATTGAAACTTGTAGAAGTAGGCACATCAGGATTTAAAACAGGGTCTACATTCACATCTCTTGAAGTAACTGTACTAGCGTACATTCCAGCCTGTTCATTATAATCCATAAAAATACTGAATATGACTTCGTTGTTTGCCTTGGTATCAAAAATAGCCCCAAAGTCATCTAGAAGTTCTACCCCTTGTATATTATTTATA
Organism: Galbibacter pacificus; assembly: GCF_029603165.1. Taxonomy (GTDB): domain Bacteria; phylum Bacteroidota; class Bacteroidia; order Flavobacteriales; family Flavobacteriaceae; genus Galbibacter; species Galbibacter pacificus. The sequence goes on along the minus strand of NZ_JAQSVC010000001.1, from coordinate 431,898 downwards.
GCCGTTATAGCTGCTGTAAAATCGGACTCGCCACCACCTAAAACTTTACCCCTCCATAGACTGGCATCGGCTTTTAAAGCATAGGCTGCAGGCATACTTGCGCTATATTTAGAAACAAAACCTGGGTTGGGGAAATAATTTAATGCCATTTCAATGTCGGCAAAAACAAGGGCAAAAACTTCAGCAACAGGGCTTCTTCCCACTATTTCAGTATTTTGATCCACGGGATAAGCAATCAATGGAACATCGCCCCATATTTTAGCCATCTGAAAGTATATAAAGGCCCTTAAAAAGTAGGCTTCGCCCAAAATTTGACCCTTATCGGCTTCACTATTGAATTCAATATTCTCTGAAGCCGCAATAATAATGTTAACGTTATTGATTAAATTATAATTAACACGCCAATTAGGGCCATTTCCACCATTTAAATTCTGTCCCCAGGAATCTGATACCGAACCTATGAGCCCCACTTCAAAAGAATCCCCTCTATCTTCTCCATACAGGGTTCTGTTATACTCATCTCTTTCACCATCGTAAAGCCCTGTGAGCAACGCCCTTAAATCTCCTTGCGTTTTTGGAAAATTCCCCCCCGTTATACTAGAAGGGACTTCGGCTTCTACGGCACTTTCTATACAAGATTGTAAGCTTACAAGAAGAAAGCAACTAATTAAAATACCATATATAGTTTTCATGTGTCTTTTTTTTAACATTAAAAGGAAACTGTTAATCCTAAAATTATTTGAAAAGGTCTTGGATAAATCCCTTCATCCACACCGTCGTATATTTCTGGTGTTAACCCGTCATAGGCAGTGATATAACCAAGATTGTAACCACTTAGACTTAAGTTGAAATCGGACAGGCCTAAATCCTTGAGCTTGGAATCTTGCAGAGGAAAAGCATAGGATAAGCTAACCTCCCTAAAAGCAACAAAGTCGCCTTTATGGAAGTAAAGCGTATTGTCTACACCGCCATTTCGGCTTCCTATATTACTGTTTGAAGTTCCCCCCAACCCCCTAACATGGTTCCTGTAGCCGTTATCATAATCAGAAGCATTGTCGTACCTTGGGTATTTAGCAATATCTCCTTGGTTGTGCCAAAAATCATCTCCCAAAACATCGGTAGTTGTCATTACGTTATTTCTGGCATTCCCATTGGCCCTTGCGCGCCATTCGTTGGCTATGACATGGCCAAAAGCGTAATCCATGGCTACTCTCAACTGTAAGCCTTTATAATTAAACGTATTAACCATTCCCCCCAACATGTTTGGAGTTTGATATCCTACAAAAACCAAATCCTTTTCATCTATTTTATCATCCCCGTTAACATCGCGCCATATAGCATCACCACCATTTTTAGGGTCCCCAAACTTAGAGCCTGAAACATACATATCTTCCGGGGCATTAGCTGCCTCTTCGTCTGTGGCGTATACCCCAATTAAATCCCATGCCCAAATACCGTATGGTCTTTCGCCTTCTGCCAATCCACCAACTTCCATTTCACCCCCAGTTTCGGGATCGTAGATTACACCCCCTTGAATCCTGTTCTTGGCTCTTTCATTATCGGGTAGTTCAACGACTTTAGTTTTGTTGTATGCATAGTTAAAATCGGTATGCCATGTAAAATTATCCGACTTCAGGATATCCACACCAACTTCAATCTCAATTCCTTCGTTTTGAATACTTCCTAAATTATCCCTAATGGAGCTAAAACCGGTCTGTTGAGGCAATAAGCGGTCTATTAAACGGTCTTCGGTAGTTTTTTTATAATAATCTACCAAAAAATTCAGCCTATTATCAAATGCTCCTATATCCAGGCCTATATCTATTGTTGTGGTTGTCTCCCATTTTAATTGCGTGTTGGCCAGCTGGGAAAGCAAGGCACCTCCCTGAAAATTATAAGAACGTGTGCCGTATTGGCCCTGTGTATCTTCTATGGTCAATCCGGCAAGGGAACCTGCTTGCCCCCAACTCCCCCTAACTTTGAGCTTACTTATAAAGTCAACTTTCCAAAAAGGCTCTTGATGGACGTTCCATCCCAGAGAGAATGCGGGAAAAAATGCAAATTTGTTTTCCTCGGCAAATTGAGAGGCCCCATCATTCCTGTAACTTGCAGAAACCAAATATTTGCCCATATAGTCATAACTTATCCTACCAAAATTGCTAAACAGTATGTTTTCCACAATACTACTGGTAACCCGTTCTTGATCTGTTGCCGATGCATTTATGGTAGATATTATATCTGTAGGGGCATTAGAACCTTCTCCCCTAATATATTCCCTTCGTTCCTTGGTATAATTAACCCCGAACAAAGCATCGAAATGATGTTCGCCAAAACTTTTTTTATAGTTCAACAATCCATTGAGGAGCAACTGATTGAATCCAGATTCTTCCCGAACCGATGCCCGGTCTGGGATTTCAGGTGAAGCCCTCTCGAAAAAGTTAAACGTAGACTCATCCCTAAAGAATGAAACTGACGGTTTGAAAGAAAATCCTTCGAACATCTTCCATTCGGCACCTAAATTCAACGTTGTTAAATATTGTTTTGATTCTATGTCCTGATAGTACATTTCATGCAACCTATTCCTTGGCGAGCTTCTACTCTCTCCAAGTGCCGGGGTGCCATCATCATTTAAAAGCCTTAGTGTGTGGGGCAACCTTGAGGATCTATTGATAGAGTTGCGAGCGTCTTGGATCTGGTTACTCTCTTGATAACTAAAGTTAACGCCGGAATTAATCAAAAAATGATCGCTCACTTCAAAACTTCCGTTGCTAAGGCCGCTAAACCTTTTAAAGCCGGTCCCAAGAAATGTTCCCTGTTGATCCAGATAGCCCAAGCTAACATTATAATTACCAGTTTCACTACCCCCGCTAAAGCCTAAGTTAATGTCATGCACCTCGGCCGTAACAAAAATGAGGTCATCATAATTATTATCCTTGAAGATTAAGGTATTATCACTCACGGGATCATCCATTAATTGATATCCTTGATTTTCAAGTAAATCACTAACATAGGCCTGACCTTCAATAGCAATTAAATTATCTAAATAAGCTAATGTGTTACGATTAAACCCGTATTGTCCACGCTGTGTAAGCGTTTGGACCGAATAACCAAAATTTGTATTCTCGAGCCTATCGCCAGGTTTCTCCAAGTTTATCCCCCGCTCTGCCGCAGTTCTTGAAACCCTTATATAATCTTCGGCACTTGTCCAGGGATATGTATTAAGTTGTTGTGCCAATCCCGATTTATAACTTACCCTTACCTGTCCTTTGGTATTCCTTTTACCAGATTTGGTGGTAACGAGAATAATACCATTACCTGCCCTAGCACCATATATAGCGGTTGAAGCAGCATCTTTTAGCACTTGAATCGTTTCAATATCAGAAGCATTCAATCCATTCAAACTAGTTCTATAGACCCCATCAATAATATATAATGGGTTATTTGCCGAGCTATTGGCATTTACCTGTGTACCTCCACGTATATACACCTGTCCGGCGGCGCCCGGTTGCCCAGAATTTACCTGAATGCTCAAGCCGGCCGCCTTACCCTGTAAAGCCTGTATAGCATTTGCCGATGGGTTATTTTCCACTTCTTCAGTTTTAACTTTTGAAACCGAACTGCTTATTAAATTTCTAGATTGCTTACCATACCCAATTACAACCACATCATCCAGTTGTTGAGCATCTAATTGCATTGAGACATTTATGACCTCTTGCTGCTTAACGGGAATTTTTTCGACCTGGAAGCCTATGTATGAAAACACAAGCACATCAGTAGGTTGCACTTGAAGCGTGTAATTCCCATCAAAATCAGAAGTCGTGCCCACCTTTTTTCCCTGGAGTGTAATATTGACCCCAGGCAGTGGTTGATTTCCAGATTCATCAAAAACAGTACCTGTAATAGTTTTTCCATCTTGACCATACATAATAGACGCAATGGTCATAAGTATTAGCAAACACCATGTCTGCCTTTTTTTTTGTGTTAGTTGGTTTATTGATTTCATAATTTTTGTATATTGTAGGACAATATTATTGTGCTAATATAGTATTTTATTTTAATTCACAAAAATTAACTGAAAAACTTTATTACATTTGTCCTACAAAACGACAATACCGATTTTAAAAAAATAGTATGAAAGAAGAAAGCAAACCAACCATCAAGCCTGTACAAAAAGAAAGTATGGTAGACCAGGTAGAGAAAAACTTGAGGATATACTTTAAAGACCATGGATTTAAACCCGGTGATGCCCTTCCCACAGAGATGGAATTGGCCGAGAGCATGAACGTGAGCAGAAATGTAATTAGGGAAGCCTTGAGCAGGTTTAGAATGTTAGGACTTATATCTTCAAATAAAAGAAAAGGGATACAATTAATTAAGTTCAATCTTTTTTCGGCCTTAGAACGTGTTCTAGACCCGAGTGTTTTGGATAAATCTACCTTACATGAATTATTTGAACTACGGATTATGCTTGAAATAGGGATGGCCAATGCATTATTTAGAAACGTTACCCCTGACGATATCTTTAAATTAAAGGAGATTATACATTCTTATGAAGGGAATGATGGCTCTAAAAACAAGATTGATTACGAAATTAGCTTCCACTCCTATTTATATAAAGTTTCTAAAAATGAAACGCTATACGGTTTTCAAAAATATTTAAAAATTGTTTTTGATTATGTCTTGGAAATAGAATCCCAAACAGAAATGCATAAAATCCCGCCAAAAAAAGTAGATCATATGCAATTGGTTGAGTGCTTGGAGAATGGCACCGTAAGTGAATTTCAAGAGCTAATGCACCAGCATTTTAGCACTTATTTTGAAATGGATTTTTTTAAAAGGAACCATTAAGTTGAAGTTGTAATATTTATAGATCTCTATGACTCCTGGGATGCTACTTTTATACATAATGGACTGTAATATCGTTTTTTCATGCTTCTAAGATATTTGTTTTATACCTCCTGTCCATGAGCAGGACAGCCGCACCATATTTAATACTGAACTCAAAAAAACCGGAACATTATGGAACCCTTTTTGTAAAATATTGGACCAAGGACAGAGAGGAGGCAAACAACATTAATGCGTTTTCCAAATTAAGCTTATACAATGGCGTTGCCTTTGAAAAAGATTCCCTGGTATTTATTTCATCAACAATTGGCGGAAGGTACGAACTCACAAATTCCGATAAGATATATGCCTACCGGGAAAGCCTCATCTCAAACGAAAGAGTAGTTACCCGGCAGGACATTGTTATCTTATGCCAAAAACACTATAAAGACGCCATACAGGATGTTGAAGTTAAAAATGGCATCCAAACAAGCTTGGAAAACAATGTAGGCTATACCCCCTACCATTGATATTTACATTACCAAAACCCTAAAAAAGAATACTCCGAAATTGAATGGGAATTTCTAAAGGATGACCTTTATTGTTTAATTAAAAATAGGGCTATAAACATTGTGCCCTACAGGATTATCAATAAGTAGATTAAAAATATAGCATACAAAAAAATGATACAAATAACGGTAAAACCGCATCCGTACCATTTTCATGCTAACTAACGCTACAAATTGATTTTTCAACCGTTCTCTTTCCCGTTGATAAAATTATTTATCCGGGTTTCTTTCAATATTGGGTTAGCGCCACTTTCAGCGGCTACCAATGCACCAATACCACAGGCAAAATCCAAGGCACGCTGTGGGTTTTCACCTTCCAACAGTTTGGTAAGCAGCGATGCCAAAAAAGAATCGCCAGCCCCAACGGTATCTTTTACGTTTATTTTGTAACCACTGTTATAATAGTACTTTTCTTTATGGAACAACAGTGCTCCGTGCCTTCCTTTTGTTACACAAAAAGAAGTTGCCTTAACCCAGGATTTTATATATTCAAGGTTTTGTTCCAATGAATTATATGGGGATCCCATCATTGCGCCAATTTCAAATAGCTCATCATCATTAAATTTTATAAAATCGGCGCTTTTCATTAATTCTATAAGAATCTCATGACTGTAATAACCTTGTCTCAGGTTTACATCCAATATGTTATATTTAGATTTTGAAAGCAGGTTTATTAAGGATTTTCTGCTCTCCGAATCCCTACATACCAAACTACCGTAGATAAAAGCATCTGCTTGGGTTACGGATTGGAGCATGGATGAGCTCAACGGTATTTTATCCCATGCTACAGGATATTTAATTTCATAACTTGCAGATCCGTTCTCATCCAGATTTACATTTACAACACCCGTAGGAAATTCAGCAGAAACCGCAATGCAATTGGTATTAATCCCTACCGAATTTAAATATGTTATGATTTCTTTTCCGCGGATGTCTTTGCCCACACTGCTTATCATGGTAGTTTGCACGCCAAAACTCTGAAGCCTCAAAGCTACATTTAGCGGTGCCCCGCCAATTTTCTCGCCATCCGGAAACACATCCCATAGCACCTCACCGAAACAGGTAATTTTCAAATCATTTTTCATTAGAAATAACTATCCTTTTTATCATTTGTACTTTTCTCAAAATTATTTCCAGATACTCTTCAATTCATATACTTCACTTGTAGCATGTATGCTGCCACCTTTTACCGTTAGGTTGATATCTTTATTATTGCCATCTATATTAATATTGACAGGCATAAAGAATACCCCGTTTTGTGCAAAAATTTCCAGTCCGGTTCTATCAACGTATATGGTAAGGTCCAACTGATTGCTTGTTAATGGTAAATGTGCATCAACACCATCGATACTCAACGTTTCTGTTTTTACGTTATAAATTGCTTTCACCCCTTTAATTGAAAGTTCAATCTGGTTGGAAGTTATAGAAGTAAATTTGGTGTGAATTTCCAAAAGGTCGCTTTTAATATTCTTAAACTGAAAAGCTTTCCCGTCATTTATCTCGCTATCTTCAAATGTATGGTGCTTTTTTCTTAATTCTTTTAACTCTTCGACCGGCTGACGGGCTATTCTCAATCCATCGGATGTTTCGAGTAGCTTTATTTCCATGGGAATGCTCATGGATTGATTAAAGTTATTGCCGTCTCCTCCTGTATGCGTTCGCCACCAGCCAATTTCTATTCTACGTCCTTTGGGTTCGTTATTGAAAGTTTGTGCTGCATAAAAATCCCTTCCATGCTGCCCGTTGAGTTTTTCCTGTTCGGGAGTAAATTCTTCACCATCAAATGTGCCAATGGCATATTCGCTATTGGCTCCGGTTAAAATCCACTTCTTAATGTCGGGGTTTCCTTCTACCTCCAACTGATAAAACTCTGGGCATTCAAATAAATAACGGTCATTGTCTATTCCTCCTTTTACAATACTCGATGTTTCCCAGTCTTTTAAGTTGGGCGATGTTAAGAAGTGCATGGTATGCTGCTTTCCTTCAAGCTCTACATAAACCACCATTACCCATTTTTTTGAAGGCTCGTGCCAAATTACCTTTGGGTCCCTGTTTCCGTCCGTAAACTTTGAAACTACTGGGTTTTTCAATTTTTTAAATTCCCGGCCATCTGTACTGTATGCCAGTCCCTGAATCCAAGATCCTTCAGCAGTATAGAATAAAACCATGGGAACCCTAGAGTCGTTGCCCAAAGTACTTGTATTGTTTTTATCTACAACGGCACTTCCACTGAACATGGTTCCAAAACTATCAGGATATAATGCTTCCCCAACTTCTTTCCAATGCACCAAATCTTTGCTTACCGCATGCCCCCAATGCATATTTCCCCATTCTACGCCATAGGGGTTATGCTGGAAGAACAGGTGATACTCTCCTTTGTAGTACACCAGCCCATTGGGGTCGTTATTCCAGCCTCTTTTGGGTGAAAAATGAAACTGTGCTCTTTTTTTCTCGTGATACAATGTTTTTGCATCCTTTTCCTTATCGGATTGTTGTATCATTGAAAGCGCTTTGGACATATTTGCTCCTGTTTTAACATCAAGCTTTAATGATTTACCCTTCCACTCACTAATATCGAGGTATGCATACCAATCGGGGGCTTCATTCGTCAATTCAATATCAAAGGACCTAAGTTGTTCGTTTCCATGGTACAATACCACTTTTTCTCTTTTTACCCCATTTTTAACGGGCAACAACAACCATTTTTTACTTGCCTGAATATTTAAGGGGCTCTGTTGCGACTGACCATTTTGATCATCTTGAGCCATAACAAGCATTGGTAAGGTAGCTATAAATATGTATATAAAGAACTTTTTCATCTGTTTAAAAAATTTTGTTTTCTCTGTAATATTATGCATCATTAATAAATCTAATATCCTGTATTTTGTTTGTACACGTTTCTACTAAAGTTAATTTGTGCCAAAGGGATTGGGCAATATTCTTCTAAATTAGGGTCAAAATGCGCCTCTTCATAATAAACCCTCTTTTCTTTTTCCCCTTCATAATATTTATTAAGAACCTCATCGGCTACGCCCCATCTTACAAGGTCAAAGAAACGGTTGCCCTCCATGGCAAATTCCAATCTCCTTTCAAACCGCATTGCTTTTCTGGCAAAATCTTGTGTCCAATTACAGTTTACCCCATCTTCGTATAAAGCCACTTGGGTATTGTTGGCATACCCGTTAATCAAAGTAGTGCTTTGCCCTGCTCTTTGACGAATCTGGTTTACCAGCGGCAGCGCCTCTTTGTGCCTGCCCAATTCAATAAGTGCTTCGGCCCGCATCAATAGAACATCGGCATAACGGATTTCAATTCTATTTTTAGAATTGCCATAAAACGGATCTATGTTTACAAAGCAATCGCAATCGGGGGAAACGTTCTCTTTTAAAGAGGCATAAAACCCATACGTGCTTGGGCTCCTGTTCCAACTTTCTTGATAAATATAAGAATTGTTATATTTATATGGCAATCCAGGAATGGCCACTGTATGATATAATCTAGGGTCTACCGTAGTTGCATTTAGGTTGTTATAATCTAAGTCTGAATCATTAAAATCATCAAGCAAGGGAAGCCCATCGGAATTAGTTTTGAACGCATTGACCAGGTTCTGGCTCGGTTTTTGAAAATCGCAACATCCAAGACCTTGTGGAGTGGATAGTACATCAGAATAATTCAAACGTCCGTGAAGTGTGTTGTCGTTGTTTGAAAACTGAATAGAAAATACAGATTCGGAGCCGTTTTGGTAACTCCCCGGAAGGAAATTAAAGCCAAAATCATCCTCCAACTGATATTTTCCCACAACCTCATCGGTAGCTTGAATAACTTCTTGCAATTTTTCCTGATTGATCTTTACCACATTGTTATTCTCGTCCTGTTCGTAAGCTTGGTACAATCTTACCTTTGCTAAGTAAGCATATGCTGCAGCACTATTTACCCTTCCAATCTGGTCTTGGTTTGCAGGAAGGTTTTCTGCGGCGCTTTCAAAATCTTGTGCTATGGCTTCCCATAATCCATCATTAGAGAGTTCACGGTTGGATATATTTCCATATTCTTCAATTGGGATATCTTCAGTTATATAAGGTACATATTTAAACATTTCCTTCAGCATAAAATAAAAATGTCCTCTTAAAAAATGCATTTCTGCAATTCGGACGTCTTTTAAAGGATAATCACTTTTATCAATCTGGTCTAAAGCATTTAAAGCTTTATTAACTCGGGAAATGGCTATATAAGAGTTGTACCAAAACCGGTCCAGCTCTCCAAAATCGGTCCGAATATTATTGGACACTTCAAAGAAATGAAAAACCTGAATATCGTTTGGCCCGCTCCCACCTTTGTAGGCATCATCAGAACGAACATTTCCATAAGGCCATAAGCTAAAGGGGCTATCGTAATGGTCGTTGCCCAAGGCTGCATATGCAGCAGTAACAAATCCGTCAATATTATCGGGGTTTATCAATTCGTTTTCTTCCAAGACGGCGTTAGGGGTGTTTTCCAAATAATCTGAGCAGGAAGTAGCCAAAACTAAGGTCAAAAGTCCTAAAATACTATAATATATTGTTTTCATCATTCTCATTTTTATTGTTTAGAAAGTAAGGTCCATTCCAAAAGTTACTGTTAATGGCAAAGGATATCCAAAGGCTGCATTCTCGGGATCCACGCCGGTAAAATCTTTGCTATGTACAGTGAAAAGATTTTGTCCACCTGTATACAGCCTTAATTTGCTTATTCCAATACGCTCAATGGTATTTTGCGGTATGGTATACCCAATTTGTAGGTTCCGAAGTTTAAAATAATCGCCCGGCTCTATGTAATATGTCGAAAACCGGGATTCTGCGTTATTGTCTATGGTTGTAAGTGCAGGAATATCAGAATTCGGGTTGCTTGGTGACCAGGCATTAAGCAGCCTTGTTCCCTTATTGGAGCCTACATCGTCTACGCTCCAAAAATCGGTTTGGTATTTTCTTGAGTTGATAACATCCACATCGCCAACCCCGTCAAAAAACAAATTAAGATCAAATTGTTTATATCCAAAACTCATATTAAGTCCATAGGTAAAGCTCGGGTTCGGGTTTCCTATCCAATCGCGGTCTAGATCATCGATAACACCATCTGAATTTAAATCTTTGTACCGAATCCTTCCCAAACCTTTCCCTTGTTGCTCGGCAGAATTTTGAAGTTCCTGATCCGTTCTAAAAAGCCCGTCGGTCACATATCCATACATGGAATTAATTGGTCTTCCAAGAATATTATCATCTGTACCATTTCCTCCATAATTGTTTTGAACTTCTATGGGCAAGTATGTTATCTTGTTTCTGTTCAATGCAAAATTTCCGGAAATTTCATAGGTAAAGCCACTAGTATTACCTCCACGATACATAAGTGCCAATTCAACTCCCTTATTTTCCATAGACGCACCATTTACCCAACGGTTACCGCCTTCTCCAATAGCCCCCAAATAAGGTGGTAAAACCAAAATATCTTCGGTTTCTTTATAATAAAAATCCAACGAGCCACTTAAGTGCTGTTCAAAAAATCCAAAATCCAACCCTATATTGGTCTGTGTGGTAGTTTCCCATTTTAGGTCATCGTTCCCTATTTGTATAGACCTAAACCCGGATGGCAACAAACCGCTACCGGTGCCCGAAAAGTCATAAGCAGTACCATAGGATGTTCCCCAAGTTGGATCGCCACCGGCATAATCGGCTATGTACAGTGAGTAAATGGCGTTGTTCCCTATTTCTTGGTTTCCTGTTTGCCCCCATCCCAACCGTAGTTTAAGATCGGATATCATGGTTGCGTTTTTCATAAAGCTTTCGTTGCTTATGCGCCATCCGGCAGAAAATGCCGGGAACGTACCAAAACGGTTGTTCGCACCAAATCGAGAAGAACCATCCCTTCTAATGGTTGCCGAAAATAAATACCGGCTATCAAAATCATATTCTAATTTTCCAAAAAAGGAAACCAAGCTATAGCCGGTAGCCCCCCCTCCAGTAAAAGATTCTCCTGTTCCGGCATCGGGATACATGTATTCTGGGGTTTCCAATAAAAAATCCTGTCTTCTTAAATAGGTATTTTGATATTTTTCCCTATATAATTCCGTACCCGCTAAAAGATTAAACTGATGTTTGTCGAGGGCAAAGTTATATGTGGCCGTGTTGCTCCATGTTATTTTATTGGTTGTATTTTGATCGATGTTCACTGCATTTTGGTCGTTTTTCAAATACCCCGACACATAACTCCTTTGTAGCGTCCTTTGATAAAAACTTCCCTGATCGATCCCAAGATTTGTCTTTACATGAAGGTTTTTAATAGGTTCCACATCTATGTAAACATTCCCGAAAATACGTTGAAACTCCTTGTTGTTATCCTTATTGTATTCCAATAACCTTACAGGGTTTTGGCGGTCGTTCATTCCTCCCACCGGACCACCCCAACCTTGACCGTCTGCAGTTCTAACGGGTATAATAGGAAGTGCTTTTAAAGCAGGGTCTAATACACTTGGACTTTCAATCTCGTCTGTTCTGTTAATCGTAAAGTTTTCTCCAATGGTAACCCTGCCGTTTAAAAGTTTATATGAAGAATTCATCCTTGCCGATATTCGGTTGAAGCTAGATTCCTTAATTATACCTTCGTTATCGTAATACCCCAAGGACAAGAGGTAATTTCCTTTTTCAGACCCATTGGAGACCGATAAATTATAAGATTGTGCTATCCCCAGCCTTGATATTTCATCATACCAGTCTGTATTGGCCGATTTTATGGTCTTTTCGGCATCCAAATATTCAGGGATAATGATATTGTTTAGCGTTGGCGTTCCACCGTTTTCGCTCCAATCAAATTGATAGCTTAAGTTATTGGTATTTGGGTCTATACCATCGTTTATCATGGCCTGCCACAGCACTTGGCCGTATTGATCTGCATCTAGCACTTCCTGTCTATTTGCATATTGAGAAAAAGAAGTATAGTTTTGAAAATTCACGCGCATCTTTCCATTTTTACCTGTTTTTGTGGTAATTACAATAACTCCGTTTGATGCCCGCGAGCCATAAATACTGGCCGAAGCGGCATCTTTCAATACTTGAATAGATTCAATGTCATTGGGATTTAGTTCCTGCATCCCAGACTTGGTAGGCACTCCATCGATTATGTACAAAGGATCTGTGTTATTAAGGGTACCGACCCCTCTAATTAGTACTTTGGTACCTCCTCCGCTCGGGGATCCATCCGAAGTTATTTTTACACCTGCAACCCTGCCTTGCATGGCCTGCATTGGGTTTGCCTGCGGCTGTTTATTCATCTCGGCTATATCAACCACAGAAACCGCTCCTGTAATGTCTGCCTTTTTCTGCGTTGTATATCCCGTAAGCACTACTTCGTCCAGTTGTTGTGCATCAATTTTCATGGCGGCATTGATGGTAGTATTTCCATTTACGGGAATCTCGACCGTGGAAAAGCCTATATAGCTTATCACCAGTATGGCATCTGGGTTTACTTCTGAAAGGGAATAATTACCATCAAAATCTGTTACGGTCCCCTTTTGAGTGCCCTTTACGATTACCGTTACCCCGGGTAACGGCATCTGGTCTTCTTCGGCGGTAATAGTACCGCTAACTTCCGTTTGCTGGCTCCAAAGTGAAAAGGAGAACAACAAACAAAAAAACAATAAAGTATAATGCTTCATAAGTTTGAGTTTTAAAGTTTTAGTTTGCTTGTTTTTATATATAATTATTACTGGTTAGCATTTTATTTTTCATATCCGGTTAGATTTTAATTTCGTCTTCAAGGATAGTTCTTCCCCTAAGACCTCCAAGGATTTCCCTTTGGTTTCGGGCATCAAAAAAAGTACGAACAGGAGTTGCAAAAACATCATAAAGGCAAAGAACAGAAATACATAACCAGCACCAATTGATGTAAACAATACCGGCACCACCGAAGGAACAATGGCCGCCAGCACCCAATGCACGGAAGACCCGAATGCCTGACCAGAGGCCCGTAAATGATTGGGGAAAATCTCAGAAATAAATACCCAAATAACGGCACCCTGCCCAACAGCATGAGATGCTATAAACAAAAAAAGGAATATGGGCACCCAAAGGCCTCCCCAGTTAAAAAAGAAAGCCGAGGCTACCAATAAGAGAGACACGATATACCCAAAAGAACCGACGAGCATTAATTGTTTCCTTCCAGCTTTATCTATTAGGAATACCCCAATTAAAGTGAAAATAAGGTTGATGGCCCCTACGCCAATACTACTCAGTAACGAAGCGCTTTGTCCCAATCCGGCTATTTCAAATATGCGGGGGGCATAATAGAGGAAGGCATTGATCCCGGACATTTGATTAAAAAAGGCAATAAAAAAGGCCAACATTAACGGGAAACTATACTTTTTTATGAAAATAGATTCTCCAGTAAATTTGTTTTGACTTGCTGAGTTGACTTCCGTCCACAATTGTTCCACATCCAAATCACTGCCAATGGTCTTCAATATTTTTGAAGCTTCAGTTTTTTTGGATTTAGAAATCAACCAACGTGGACTTTTTGGAATGGCAACCACAAAGAACATATATAAAAAAGCAGGAATTGCTTCTACTCCTAGCATCCATCGCCAAGGTTGATTTCCTGCTTCTCTTAACAGGTAATTGGACAGAAAGGCCATCAATATTCCCAGCACTATATTAAACTGATATAAAGACACCAAACGTCCACGGCTTTTTGAAGGTGCTATTTCTGATATATAAGTAGGTGCTGCAATTGTAGAAGCGCCTACCCCCAAGCCCCCTATAAACCTAAAAGCCGCAAAAGTAAAGGGACCGTTTGCCAAAGCAGAACCTAATGCAGAAACCAAGTACAATATCCCTATTATGAATAACGTATTTTTTCTTCCGAACTTGTTGGTTGGAATGCCGCCGAATATGGCTCCCACCACTGTTCCCCATAAAGCCATGGCCATTACCACCGATCCATGAAAAGCATCGGTTGTGTTCCATAATTCCTGAAGTTGTTTGTCGGCACCTGAAATAACCACGGTATCAAAACCAAAAAGAAATCCTGCCAGTGCAGCAGTAATTGACCAGCGTATCAATTTATTCATATCATAATTTAAATGTTCGAAAACTAAACTATGATTAAAAAACCGACCTATATTTTAAGGAAAATTCAAAAAGTTCTAAAATTGTTAATCAATAACACATTCATATATAACAATTTTATTTTCAGCAAGTTACTTCATACAACCAATTAAACCCTACAACGTTGTAGTTTTGATTATGTAACATTACTTTAAAAATTGATACATAAAAATGGTTATCGATAACGTTGAAGTAAAAAAATCGTTTTTAATTCCTATAGCGTTTTGGTGTAATCCCGTATTTATTTTTAAATGCAGTGGAAAAATATCCGGGTGATGAAAAACCTACCCCGTATGCAATTTCAGAAATATGGAGTGAAGAATCCTGTAATAATTCCTGGGCTTTTTCCAAACGAACGCCATTTATATAATCACTGATAGAAACCCCCAATATGGCCTTGACCTTTCGGTAAAGTTGCACCCTTGATATATGCAATTCCTTAGCCAGTTCTTCGACGGAAAATTCCGGATTGTTTAAATTTTCGAGCACATATGCATTTATTTTTTTTACAAAGTCCTGCTCGTCTTTGTCAAAACCAACACTTGCAATACTATCCAATTTATTTGCATAATAATACCGCAAACGCTCCCTATTGTATAAAATTGTTTTTAATACCTGTTTAAGAGCATCCATCTGGAAAGGCTTGGTGATATAAAAATCGGCTCCGGCATTCATTGCTTTTATATATGAATCTTCATCGCCCATGGCCGTTAAAACGATAACCGGGATATGTGAAGTTCTAAGGTCTTCTTTCAGTTTTTTGGCCAATTCGAAACCGGAAGTTTCCGGAAGGTTTAAATCGCAAATAACGATATCTGGAATTATATCAAGTGCTTTTTCAATGGCATCGTTTCCTATGGAGATATAGATATTGTAATCGTTTTTTAATTGTTTTACCAGTAAATGGCACAGGTCTGTATTGTCTTCAATAATAAGCAAATCAGAAAAATTATCCTGCACAGATGCGGGCTCAAACAATATACTTTCAGGTTCAGAAGGTTTTAAGTGATTCTCAAATTCTTCAGTAATTTGTATATTATCGGGATATATTTTTATATGTTGAAGGTGTTTATTTCCCTTGGGGATAACAATAATGAATTCTGTTCCCTTTTG
Source organism: Galbibacter pacificus (assembly GCF_029603165.1). Classification (GTDB taxonomy): domain Bacteria; phylum Bacteroidota; class Bacteroidia; order Flavobacteriales; family Flavobacteriaceae; genus Galbibacter; species Galbibacter pacificus. The sequence continues at coordinate 416,261 of NZ_JAQSVC010000001.1, read as the reverse complement.
TGTATGGATTGCTATGGTTCCTTTGTGCAATTCTATAAATTGTTTGGCAATATATAAGCCCAAGCCAGAGCTAGGCCTATCATTGTTACTTGCTTGTACAAATGGATTAAAGATATTCTGTATGTCTTCTTGGGGAATGCCAATTCCGGTATCTCTTATGCATATTTTCACCTTTTCTTCTTCTTCAAAAATTTCGACCTCTATTTTTCCATGAGCCGGTGTAAACTTCATGGCATTGGAGAGCACGTTAAAGAAAACCTTGTCAAGGGCATTGGTGTCCACCCAAAGATAGCATGGGCTCTTGGGGTACTTTACCTTCAATTGAACGGAGTGCTTAACAGCTTCCAGTTTAAAATCGCCAAGTACGTGTTCCATGATTTCTTTTATATCGGATTTTCTTGGCTTTAAAGTAAAAGAATCTGTTTCTAACTTTCTAAAGTCCAATAATTCATTAATAAGCCTTATTAAACGTTTGGAATTATTTATAATAAGATTCATTTCAAAAGAAGATTGCCCAACAAGGGCCTTATTTTGTTCAAAAATAGTTTCTACCGAACTTGTAATAAGTGTGAGCGGGGTTTTAAATTCATGTGATAAAGCCGTAAAAAAATTAATTTTGCTATCGTTGGATTCTTTTAACTGTTGAGCAAACTTTTTTATTTGGTTACGCTGCGTTTTTATCTTTTCGTTAATTATTTCCAATTTACGCTTGCTGCGGCTAATTTTTACAGCTGAATATATGCTCCATAGTGCCAATGCCAACAATAAAACCAGCAAGCCAATCATTAATTTTATCATGCTGTTTTGCGATTGGTAGGCCTTTACTTGCTCATTGATTACTTGTTGTTGACCTTCTATATCGTTTTGTTGCTCCACAAGTTTATTAAACTGGTTTTGCATCAAATCCACATTTACCGAATCGATTACCACTGTGTTCAACGTATTGTTTTTATGTACAAACTCCCCATTAACTATTTTCACTGCAAGGTCGATTGCTTCTGCCCCACCCGTGGGGTATAAAATGGTAGCCAATAATATTTTGTCCTTTACATATTGTATCCCCCCATTTGGACCATATAACCCATCTACTCCAACAATTTTTACTTTATTTTGAAGGTCATGTTGCTTAAGTACTTCCCAAACTCCCATGGCCATACGGTCATTATGGGCAAATATATAACCAGGGGTCATGCTATCGAGAAGTTTGTCCAAAGGCCCCGTAACCGATGGTTTCTCCCAATCGCCGTGTATGGTGGCCACCAGTTTCACTTTTTCTGATTTCTTTAGTACAGATTCAAACCCTAATTGGCGTTCCCTTGCAGGCGATGAGGCTATATCTCCGGTAATTTGAACGACCGAAGTAAAATCTTTTATTCCCGATAAAATATATTTAGCCGCATCTTTTCCTATATCCATATTATTTGCTCCAATATATGCCGTATAGTTATTGCCATCAATCTTACGGTCTATAATTATGGTGGGGATCCCGGCCTTTAAGGCATTTTCAATAGCAGCGGTTACCGGTTTGGACTTAATAGGGGATACAATAAGAACGTCCACGCGTTCATCAATAAAGTCATGGATTTGCTGAATTTGACTTTCTACATTATTATTGGCGTTTTTTATTTCCAGTTTTACATGAGGATATAAAGAAGATTGGACCTGCATGCCCTTTTCCATCTCCTTTCTCCAGTTATCCGAGCTCATGGCCTGTGCAAAACCAACCTGAATGTGGTTCTTGGCCTCCTTGGGCCCACAGGAAATACATGTTGATATTATTAATAAAAAGTAAGGTATGTAACAAGTCCTCATGATAATGCAATAATAGCCCAAGTTAACCAAACATAATGTAATTATTAAAATAAATTAATGGAGCATGTTTCATTAAATTTTATATAACGGCTGCTGCTATGGTTTTTTAATCATCCCACAATACTAACTTAAAGGGAGATCGTAATTTTTTTGTGTTTTACGTTGGGTTATATCATAAAACCCATCTAAATAAAGAATAAATTTGTATACAACACGAAGAAAAATTAACCCCGCACAAATAAATGTAAACATATGCCTGAAGAAGAAAAAATTTTATCTAAATTGAAGACGTTTATATTGAGCTATTGCCCCATTTCAAATGAAGCATTTCAACTAGTTGCGAACATAGCCGAATTTCAGAAATTAGAAAGAAACGAAGTGCTGCTTTCTATGGGTCAGGTATCCAAAAAATTATACTACATTCATAATGGCGCCCTAATTGCATATTTTACCGATGCCCACGGAAACACCTATAATAAAAATATCTTCATGGAAGATCATTTTGCGGGCTCTACTGTTTCAGCTCTATTAAATACCCCGTCCGAATTTACATTACAGGCCATTGAAGACACCTCCGTGTTATGCCTTAACCACCAACAATATAAAAAGTTGATTTATTCCAACGAGGAACTAAAAAATTTTTACATTGCTTACCTGGAAAAGAATTGGGTTATTGAAAAAGAGCAAAGGGAAATTTCTATCGTTATGCAAGATGCAAGCACCCGATATGAAAAACTTTTAAATAAATATCCGGATATCGATAAACGGATTCCATTACAGCACATTGCTTCAAACCTTGGAATCACACCCACGCAATTGAGCCGGATCCGTAAAAAATTGAAAGAAAAATAGGTCCACTCAACATATGTAAAGAGTCGAACAATGTAAAGCCCATACTTTTGTTTTGTAGAAAACAGAAAAGATATGAGACCTGCACAACAATTACTGCCAATCTCCTACAAATGCCAAGATGATAAATTAAATGGATTCATCACTTCCAATAAAGGAAAAGATCTTCCCGCAATCTTAATATTGCCAGCATGGTTGGGTATTGATGACGAAGCAAAAAATGCGGCCTTAAATTTGCAGGCCGAAGGCTATATGGCTTTTATAGCCGATATTTATGGGGAAGGAAACATTCCTGAAGACAGTGAAGAAGCTTCAAAAACTTCAAAATGGTACAAACAACATTTTGAGCATTATCAAAAACGGATTTCAGTAGCGCTAACCGAATTAATCAAAGCCGGAGCCAATCCACACAAAATAGCAGTCATGGGATATTGTTTCGGAGGAACCGGAGCCCTGGAGGCTGCCCGGGGAAAACTTCCCGTTGTCGGAATTATCTGCATCCACGGTTCGCTTTACAAAGACCCAAGACGGAATAATGATGCTTTTGATGCCAAAGTTTTAATACAACACCCAGCAGATGACCATACAGTTACAAAAGAAGATTATGAGAACTCAATCCTGGAAATGAAGGAAAGCAATGCCGATTGGCAACTGATTACATATGGGAACAGCAAACATACTTTTACCAATCCAAAATCTTCCGATTACAACAAAGTCATGGCTAATCGTGCATGGGAACATGCACTTCAATTTTTGGCTGAGATATTGAAATAACTTTTATAAAGCAACTGCTATGAACCAATATTATACAACAATAATTGCCTTTTTTGGTGGAATATGCTTGGCGGTACAATCTGCATATAGCGCACAGTTAGGAACCCTAGTTAAAAAGCCCATTTTGGCATCGATTTCAACCTATTCCAGCGGGGCAATATTTGCCATTGTTTTTGTTTTACTATTTTCTAAAGATAATATCAGCATACATACAGCAAAGCAAGTGCCGTGCTACTTATGGTTTGTTGGAGGCCTTTTTAGCGTTACCGGAATTACACTATACTATTTTGCCATACCAAAAATTGGCATCGCCAAAATGATGGCTTTAGGACTGTGCGGCCAGCTTATTTTTTCAATTATTGCCGGGCATTTTGGCTGGCTAAATTTACCAGTTGAACCCATCACTACAAAAAGATTAACGGGAATGGCAGCAATGATATTGGGAATACTATTGATAACTTCAAAATAGCATGAAAATGAAAAATTTAACTGAAAACATACACAATTTAACTTCTCTATGGCAAATAGCCGGGGCTGCTTCAGGACAATATACCGAAGAAAAAAGATTTAGTCACAGCCTTATACGGGGCGCACAGTGGCCAAACCGAATTTGGCTCAACAGATTGGCCGACTATGATAGTATAGAAGAAATATCTCAAGTAATAAAGCATTCCAACCATGTATTGAGCATTAGCTATTGGGATGATTTTAAGAGTGATGCATTTGAGCTCTTTGAAAAAAGAGGGTTTCTTGTAAAATCCGAACAAATAGGAATGTCCCTTGAATTAAAGATGAAATTTGAACATCAAAAACGGGTGCAGCTAAAAAAAATCGTTACGGACAAAGAAGCAGCTATTTGGGAGAACATATATCCGCAAAGTTTTGGGTATGTTATTTCAGCAGCCACCATTCTTCATACAAAAAAACAAATTAATTATTATTTGGTCTATCTTGACACGGAACCCATAGGTACAGCTATTACATACGAAACAGGTACTGTTATAGGAATTCATGGAATGGGTATCATTCCCACATATAGAAAACAAGGCCTTGCTGAAGAAGTAATCTTAAAGCTCCTCAACCAGGCCATTGATGGTAAGAAAAATTTAGCAACACTGCAAGCTTCATCCATGGGTAAGAACATCTATAAAAACGTTGGATTTTCTGAAGATTTTTTAATGAAAAATTATATTTATGGAAATGTATGGTTCTATGATAATTAATCAAAATACGATTAGATAGTTCATTAAAGAATCAGCCCGTTTATCAAGATCAAAAACGAACATCAGTAATACCATAGCTTGTAATTGACTCATCTTCACGTATATGGAATTATTGTTTTTAATCGGATACTCAACTCCTTTAATGAAACTGGCACTACTACATTACATAAATAGACAATACATGATTATCAAGAGTTAAAATTGGAAATAGTCGCATCAATAAAATAGCGCTATTTTGGTGTTTTTTTGCTTTTTATCTACCCCGAAATAGTCTCAAAAGAATATATAATTTCTTGTCGATATATTTTACCGGGAATTAGAAAGGTATCTGAAAAATGTTCATGATTAGGGCTATCAGGATAAAACTGACACTCCAGACAAATTCCCTGAAAAGGCTGAAATGATTGGTTCTTATTATAATTTCCATTTAAAAAATCTCCTGTATATATCTGTACACCAGGATATGATGTGTAAACATCCAGTCGTATCCCAACATGAGGCTCATACAAAGAACAGATTGGTATTTTGTCTTTCTGATCTTGACTCTTCTGCGACCTAATGAAATAGCTATTCATTCCGCGGCCTATTGCTTGTAGGTTTTCTCCAAGACTTTTGTGATTTACGGGGTAATTTGAAGAAATAATTTTTCCATTGGGAATAAATTCTGAGTCCGTATCCAACATTTCAGTAGCATCTATTTTTAAGAAATGATCCCAAATTTTCGACATACTGCCGGTCAAATTGAAATAACAATGATTTGTAAAATTCAAGGGGGTAACCTTTGTTGCCCTGGCAAAATAACAAATCGACAAGTTATATAGCGTATCCCATTTATAATGCACTTCAAATTGAACATCCCCCGGAAAACCACTTTCTCCGCTAGCAGACTTTAATGATAGAACAAGTAATTGACCTTTAATTTCATAATCAAAGATTTTAGAGTTAAATCCATCTTTACCGCCATGATTTTGATGAAGCCCGTCATTTGCCTCTAAATTTATATCCTCATTATTATATGTAAAAGATGCATTTTTTATTCGGTTGGCAAACCTACCTATGGTAGCGCCTATATAACAAGTATCATCCTGGTACCCTTGTAAAGTTGAAAATCCCAAAACAACGTTTTTCAAGCCCCCTTTATTATCAGGAACATATATGGATTTTATTATGGCTCCGTAATTTGTAATTTCGACATAGGAGCCATTATTATCTTTATATTTAAAAAGATAGACAGTTTGGTTGTTATGTTTCCCAAAATAACTCTTATTCCATTTATTATTCATTTATATACATCATAATTAACAATATACCTATCTTTAGGCATTAGATAAACACAATCAAAAATAGCGGGATACCTGCTATATACAATGGACTTTGCTTTTAATAACATGGACTAAATTACACTTATAGCAGTTGAATGGCATGACAAAAAACGAAAAAATACACGATGGCTTTATAGGTCAAAGAATGATTGTCCTTCCCAAAAAAATTACAAACAATATTAAAAAAAATCCGCTAATTAAGACCTTGTATTTCACGGATATTGGTTTTTTTCCAAACGCAAGCAATCACTTTTTACAACGGGCAAAGGGCAGCAAACAATACATTCTAATTTATTGCAGAGATGGTCAGGGTTTTGTCCATATTAATAAAAAGAAAATTTCCTTGTCCCCCAACACTTATTATATTATCCCCCCTGACATCCCTCACAAATATTATGCTTCAACTGTACATCCATGGAGTATTTATTGGTTGCATTTTACAGGTAATACTGCCGGATTCCTGTATCAAAAATTTTTAGAGTCCGGAAAAAACAAAGCAAATTCTATCATTTTAGAAGAAAGAAGAATTAGTCTTTTTGATAATCTCATTGATGTATTGGAAGATGGATTTAGTATTCAAAATATAGAATATACCAACATAAGCTTATGGCAATTATTAAATTCATTTTTATACGAGGAGTTTTTTATTGGAGTTGGTAAACGCTTCTCAGAAAACAATACAATCCAAGCTTCTATAGAGTACATGAAAGCAAACATAGAAAGCCCCCTAAAAGTAAGCGATATTGCCAAGCAGCACAACTACTCCCCATCACACTATTTTTCGCTTTTTAAAAAAGAAACCGGTTATTCTCCCATACACTATTTTAATCAATTAAAGGTTCAAAAAGCTTGTCAATATTTGAGTTTTTCCTCATTGAGCATAAAAGAAATATGCTTTTCTCTGGGATTTAGCGACCCACTATACTTCTCAAGATTGTTTAAAAAAACAATGAATATGTCACCCCTGAAATACAGAAAAGATTACCAACATTAAATTATTATAATTTAGTCTCTTTATTTAAGTGATAAATAATAGAATAGTCCATTTTATTAAAGATAATATCCATAGAAAACGATTTCGTATATAGTAGTTTTACATCATAAGCATCTAAAGCGTTATGAAAAACTACAATTATACATTTTTGCTCTTCATCTGCCTTGTGGCTGCCCTTGGAGGGCTCTTGTTTGGTTACGATTGGGTTGTAATTGGCGGAGCTAAACCCTTTTATGAATTATATTTTAACATATCAAATACCCCTTCCCTCCAAGGCTGGGCTATTAGCAGTGCACTTATTGGCTGCATTATTGGTGCTGCACTTGCCGGTTTTCTAGCGGATCGATTTGGAAGAAAACGCTTACTAATAATGTCGGCCCTTTTCTTCACCATTTCTGCCTATGGCTCTGGAGCCGCTGTACATTTTAATTACTTTATTATCTACCGTATTATTGGCGGTGTGGGAATTGGTATGGCTTCTACCCTTTCGCCTATGTTTATTGCTGAAGTTACACCACCAAAAACCCGGGGCATGTTTGTCTCTATAAACCAACTTACCATTGTTATCGGGATTCTAGCTGCACAAATAACCAATATGCTGATTTCTGAATCTATCCCTGAGGAATTTTCGCAAATACAAATTTCACACTCATGGAATGGCCAAACTGGATGGCGATGGATGTTTTGGAGCGAATTAATCCCCGCTTGCCTATTTTTTATACTAATGTTTTTTGTACCAGAGAGCCCCAGGTTTTTAATAAAAAAAGGAAAAAGTGACAAGGCGAAAAGCATCCTGACTAAAGTTGGCGGAAGAACTTATGCAGATTTAGAAAGTGAAAAAGTAGAAGACACATTAAATGGTAATAAACCAGAAGTCAGCTTTAAAGAAATCTTTTCAAAAAGATCTTCAACCATTTTATCCATAGGTATTATCCTCGCCGTTTTTCAACAATGGTGCGGAATTAACATCATATTCAATTATGCACAAGAAATTTTTACTGCTGCGGGGTACAACATGAACGACTTATTTATGAATATTGTAATTACAGGAAGTATTAATTTGGTTTTCACTGTAATTGCCATGCTTAGCATTGATAAAATCGGGCGAAAAAAATTAATGTTATATGGTGCTGGCAGTCTTTCTCTTGTCTATCTGGGAATAGGTTCAATGTACGCTTTACAGGTTTCGGGATGGCCTATGCTCATATTGGTATTACTTGCTATTGCCGCATATGCTGTTTCGATAGCACCGGTAACCTGGGTTATCATTTCCGAAATTTTCCCAAATAGGTTTCGAGGTACCGCAATGGCCATTTCAACCTTTTCGCTCTGGATAGCATCTGCTTTATTGGTACAAACATTTCCCCTTCTAAATAAAAACTTAGGGGCCTCAGGCACCTTTTGGGTTTATGGATTCATATGTGTTTTGGGCTTTATGTTTGTTTACTTCCGACTTCCAGAAACTAAAAATAAGAGCTTGGAGGAAATCGAGAAGTCTCTATTTCCTAAAAATCCTACGAAATCATCATAATATAAAAAACTCAACAAAATGGAAAAAGTACGTATTTGGAAAGAAAACATTACTTTACCTACCTATGATATAGGAACTCCCGAAAAGAACCCAGTATTTATTGAAAAAAGGGTCTATCAAGGTAGTAGTGGAGCGGTATATCCATACCCTGTAATTGAAAAAATTCATGACACAAAAATAAACAAAACCTATATTGCCTTATTCTTAGAAAATCAATTCATTAAAATTATGGTACTTCCTGAATTGGGAGGAAGAATACAAATGGCCTACGATAAAACAAAGGAACGCCATTTCGTATATTACAATCAAGTTATAAAACCGGCATTAGTTGGATTAACGGGGCCTTGGATATCTGGAGGGATTGAATTTAATTGGCCGCAGCACCATCGCCCTACCACATTTGACCCAGTTGATTACCTGATGGAAGAGCACAAAGATGGTAGTGCTACTATTTGGTGTAGTGAACTGGAGAGAATGTTCCGGACAAAAGGAATGGCTGGATTTACATTGCATCCAGATAAATCATATATTGAAATTAAAGCCAAAATATATAATAAAACGCCCTTGCCTCAAACTTTTTTATGGTGGGCGAATCCGGCAGTAAAAGTAAATGATGCATACCAATCTGTTTTTCCTCCTGATGTAAACGCCGTATTCGATCATGGGAAAAGAGATGTTTCCTCATTCCCCATTGCTAAAGGGACTTATTACAAGGTAGATTATTCTCCAGGAACTGATATATCCCGATATAAAAACATTCCGGTTCCTACTTCCTATATGGCAATAACTTCCAAATATAATTTTGTAGGTGGTTATGAAAATGATTCCAAGGCAGGCTTACTTCACGTAGCTAATCATCATATATCACCCGGAAAAAAGCAATGGACCTGGGGAAATGGCAATTTTGGTCATGCATGGGACCGAAATCTAACCGATGAAGATGGCCCTTACATAGAGTTAATGTGTGGGGTATATACAGATAATCAACCGGACTTTACATGGTTAATGCCAGAGGAGGAAAAAGATTTTGTTCAGTATTTTATGCCCTATCGGGATTTAGGGGCAATAAAAAATGCAACCAAAAACGCCATGGTCAATATAGAGCAAAAAGCAGGCTCTTTAATTATAAAGGTACATACAACGGGGATCTATCCAAACTGTTCCATAAGGGTTCTAAATTCAAATGAAACTATTTTAGTCGATTCTTACATGGCATCGCCATCAAATTCATATGAAAAGTCTATTGCTTATCCGGCAGGCCAATCTATGGAAGGGATTCATATTGTGGTTCAAGATTATAAAAACAATATTTTGGTCGAATGGAAATGGGAAGAAGCTGATTTTAAAAGTATCCCGGATGCAGCAAGACCTGCATTGCTCCCCTCTGAAATTGAGCACCATGAACAGCTATTTCTCACAGGCCAACATTTAGAACAATACAGACACGCCACTTTTAGCCCAGTCCCTTATTACAAAGAAGCACTGCAAAGAGATCCAAAGGATACTCGTTGTAACAATGCAATGGGATTATGGCTACTTCGAAGAGCAAAGTTCAAGGAAGCTGAAGCATACTTTCAAAAGTCCATAGTTACTATTACCGAAAGAAACCCTAATCCATATGATGGGGAACCTTTTTTTAATCTCGGCCTTGCTTTAAAGTACCAAGGAAAACATCAAAAGGCCTATAATGCTTTTTACAAATCGGTTTGGAACTCAACATGGCAAAATCCAGGGTATTTGCATATTGCGCAATTGGATACTGTTTCTGGAAATTATCAGGATGCTTTATTACATATCGATAAATCAATATCCCGGAATACAAATGACCATAAAGCTTTGCATTTAAAAATTGCTCTTTTACGGTTAACAGGTGAGAATCTTGACGCATATGAAAACATAGAAACTGCCTTGAATAAAGATCCATTTAATTTTGGAGTATTATTTGAAAAGTATCTATTGGATAATTCAAAAGAAACTATTGAAGAGCTACATAAACTTACAAGGAGAAATATCCATAATTATATTGAATATGCTTTAGACTATGCAGCTTCAGGTTTGTATAACGAAGGTATCCGTCTTTTGGAAGCCGGTATTAATCAGGGAAATCAAACATACCCTATGGGCTGGTATTACCTTGGCTGGATGTATGAACAAAACAACGAAATAAAAAAAGCTTCTCTATATTATGAAAAGGGATCGAAAGCCGATCCAAAATATTGCTTTCCTAATCAAATTGAAGCTGTATTAGCACTTTCCCAAGCAATCCTAAACAATCCTAACGATGCCAAAGCCCCTTATTACCTTGGAAATTTTTGGTATGCTGCTAAACAATATGAAGACGCTATGAGCTGTTGGGAAAAGTCAATAGCCATTGATTCCGGATTTGCAACAATACATCGAAATCTATCGCTTGCCTATTTTAACAAGAAAAAAGATGCCGAACAAGCATTAAAGAGTTTGGAAAAAGCATTTAAATTAGATCCTACAGACGCTAGGATTTTAATGGAATTGGATCAATTATACAAGCGGCTGAATTATGATCTTGTCTTTCGACTTTCATTTTTGGAAGCTAACTTAGAGCTTGTTATACAAAGGGACGATGTGTACTTGGAACGCATTAACTTGTATAATTTACTAGGAAAACACGAAAAAGCATTCACACTTATAAAAAACCGAAAATTTCACCCTTGGGAAGGTGGTGAAGGTAAGGTAACAGGTCAATATGTGACCTGCTTGGTCGAAATGGCCAAAAATGCTATTCATAAAGACCATCACGAAAATGCAATAAATTATTTAGAACAAGCGCAATTCTATCCCGATAATTTAGGAGAGGGCAAACTATATGGTGCACAAGAAAACGATATTTATTTTTGGACAGGGATTGTTCTTAATTGTATAAATAAATCAGAGGAAGCGCTTGTATATTGGAAAAAAGCAACTACCGGTATAGAGGAACCTACGGAAGCCATTTATTATAATGATCAACAACCGGACAAAATCTTCTATCAAGGCCTGGCAAATTTAAAATTAGGAGAGGTACAAAAAGCCATTGAGCGCTTTAAGAAATTGATACACTATGGACATGAGCATCGCAATGACATAATAACTATTGATTATTTTGCTGTATCATTACCCGACTTAATGATTTGGGAAGATAATTTAGATACACGAAACTATGTTCATTGTACATATTTAATGGCTCTAGGTTATTTAGGTCTCAATCAATATGAAAAGGCGAAAAACCTTTTAAATGAAATTATTGCAATTAATCCTAATCATATGGGAGCGACCATACATCTAAATATATTTAAATACAAACATCTTTTATTCGATTCTATAACTCAAGAATAAATATATTCTCAGAAGAATCGGTTAACAATTGAGCTCAGTTAAATCAAAAAAAGAAGAAACATGGAGAGCCATTAAGATGAATACATGTCAGGGGTTGCAACTCCTCGATATTTTAACTTTTACACACTTTTCGGGATAGTGTCCTTAGTGATACTACCAATTATTAAAAAAGAGCCGGAACAAATCCCGGCTCTTTTCAAACTAACTAAAAAATGTCCCAAAATTGAGATCCATCTTTAACTTTCATTTTGTAATATCTTCCCATTGGTCTGTTTTAAACGGTGATGCAGGCAATCCATCCCTGTTATATAAATTTCCTTGGGGATTATCAGACCAATTATATCGTACTGCTTTTGGTTTTAATACCTTGGATGATGAAACAAATACTTTATTTCCTTTTATAATAGCTTTTCCCTGATAAAACACCTTATTCTCCCCTGCAATACTAAAGCCTTTGAGAGGTTCATGATGTGCCGCAACCAAACCATGCTCTGTTCCTGTGCTTTCAAAACTTATTTCCACGATATTTTTAACAACTTTAAAGTCTTGATATATAGGGCCTGTAAATACATTTTTTTTACCATATTTCTTATCTAGGGCAATTAATGCCAATCGTCTTCCTACTTCTTGTTTATTCTTAGGGTGAATATCAAAAGGATTACCAATATCCGTAGTTACAATCATTCCAGTATTAGACAACGCTTTATAGGTTTGTAATTGTGCATCTCTCAATTCTGCCCATGAAGAGTTCACGGGCTTCTCTATTGGCTCATTAAAATTAGCAAGTTGAACAAAGTAAAATGATAAACTGTTATTAGAATAATGTGACCTCCAATCCTGTATCATTAACGGAAATAAAGTTCTATACTGATGCGCTCTATCAACATTACTCTCTCCCTGATACCAAAGAACTCCGGTTATTGGGAATTTTACAAAAGGATGAATCATTGCATTAAATAATACACTTGGTCTATTTTGCTGTTGATATATAGTTGGTTTTTTTGGCAAATCCTGTAATGACACTCCCAATTGACACTTCCATATACCAGCTAATGGTATATGCCTTTCTGAGGTCCTTATAAAAAATTCATTTCCATAAATACCTCCCTGATTGGCTCCATCAAAAACCCGTATCACTATACTATTTGCTCCAACGTTTAAACACTGCTTTGGAATCCTATATTTTGAAATCTTATCGTATCCTTCACTAGCGCCAATAAATTTGCCATTAACCCATAGCTTATCATTATCATCTGCTGTAAAAACAATTTCTATATCACTCCTTGCTTCTACATCGGTTAATTTTATAGATTTCCTAAACCATATTGTTCCATTAAAATCCCTCAATGTTTTGTCCATATCTTCCCAATATCCAGGCAATGCCATAGTCTCCCATCCAGAATCATTATAGGAAGCTTTTGTCCAACAATGGCTTTTCTTGCCATCCAACACCTCCACAGTCTTATCCCAATTCTCCATTTTTGAAGTGTTCATAACATTAAGAGCATCCTGAGCCTTTTTTGAAGTCAATGCTTGTAATTCCATGTTGAATGCATCGATATTTTTAAGGGATTGTTTACTCATCCAGGCTTCAATAACCGTACCGCCCCATGAACTGTGTATTAGACCTATTGGAATTTTGGTTTCTTCCCATATTTTTCTAGCAAAAAAATAAGCTGTAGCCGAAAATCCGGCTATTGATTCAGGATTACATAACTGCCAAGTAGCTGAGATATTATCTGCATCGGATGGAGCTCTATGTTGCTTATGCTCAACCTGTAACAACCTAATCTTGGGATAATCGGCATTTAATATCTCCTCTTCATAATTATTAATTTTACCCCATCCGCCTAAAGGCATTTCCATATTAGATTGCCCTGAACACAACCAAACTTCACCTATCAATACATTCTTTATAAGAATCTCTCCATTACCTAAAATTGATATTTGATAAGGTCCTCCGTAGGAAGGGGTTGGCACAGGGGTTTCCCAATTACCATCTGGGTCCGAAATGGTTTTTATTGATTGTGGGGCCCAAGAAACTTTTATTTCAATAGGTGTATTAGGAGAAGCTGTTCCAAAAAAAGGAACATTCGTTTTTTGTTGCAACACCATATCGTCAGAAAAATAAGCCGGCACTTTTATCTGTGCATTTCCCGCTAAAATTGATAAATATATTAAAAGAAGCTGAATTCTTAAGAAATAAACCATACAATGCTTAATACGTCCTACTCTCATTTTTTTATCCTTTTTTAATTGTTTCAACAACTTGCACAACACCATTTACTTTTACATTAATAGATTTTTTCGAACTGGAATAAATCATAAAACCTGTCACCTTTCCCTGCTCCCATTTTACATCAACGGTATACCCTCCTTCTGCCTTTAATCCTTTATAATATCCTTGTTCCGACCATTGATCTGGTAATGCCGGCAATAATTCGATTACTCCTGCATGACTTTGTAGCAACATTTCTGCTATCCCTGCAGTTGCTCCAAAATTACCATCAATTTGAAAAGGAGGCCCTGCAGAAAGAAGGTTATAATAAACACCTCCTCCGGCACCATAATTAATATTGGTTGCCTTAGTTGGCCTTAATATGTTTGACAAAAGCTTAAACGCATGATTTCCGTCTTTAAGACGTGCCCAAAACAACATTTTATAGGCGATACTCCAACTAGGGCCATCATCGCCACGTGCTATTAAAGTTTTTTTGGCTGCTTCTGCTAAATCAGGTGTATGTCCTATGGTAATCTGGTTTCCTGGATAAAGTGCATAGAGATGAGAAATATGCCTGTGCTGTGGGTCTACCTCTTTATATGACCGCAACCATTCCATAATCCTACCATCAGTCCCAATTACAGCAACGGGTGGGATTACCTCCAATTTTTTTTCTAAAACAGTACTGAACTGTTTATCTATACCTAGGCTTGTAGATGCATCAACGACATTTTGAAAAAGCTCTCTTACAATTTGATTGTCTATTGTTGGTCCCATACAAATATTAGTCTGTTCGCCATTTTGAAGATAAAATGAATTTTCCGGGGATACTGAAGGTGCCGTTACCCACCAACCCGTTTTAGGGTCTTTTATTAACATATCCAGATAAAACTGGGCCACCCCCTTTAAAATAGGATAGATTTCCTTGAGATATTGCACATCATTGGTATACAAATAATGCTGCCATAAATTATTACACAACCACCCTGAACCAGCATTTGATATACCCCAAGACGCTTGTTCTCCTGGTGCCGTATACCCCCAAACATTGGTAATAACATGAGCTACCCATCCATCTGAATTATAATACGCTTTTGCTGTTTTTTCTCCATGAACAACCATGCTCTTTACCAGATCTTTAAGTGGAAGGTTTAATTCTGATAGATTAGCAACTTCCAACGCCCAATGATTCATTTGAATATTTACATCCAAATGATAATCCCCATTCCATGGAGTTTGCACATTTTTAGCCCATAACCCCTGAAGGTTAGGTGGTAATATACCGGGACGTGTACTAGAAATGCTTAAATATCGACCAAATTGAAAAAATAAAGCCGCCAAGGCATCGTCTCCCTCATTATATTCTTTAAAATCATGCAAGCGCTTATCTGTAGGTACCTCATTATTTGCCGAACGGCCTAATTTGAGGCTTACCCTGTTAAAAAGTTTGGCATAGTTTTCAATATGCTTCTTTCTTTGATCTGCAATTGATTTTGACAGCCCACTTTTCAACTCCCGATCTATTAGCTTTTCATAATCCTTATTTTTATAATCTGTTCCCATAGAAATAAGAAGAATCACCTCATCTGCATCTGCTATTTGCAGACTGTTAGAAGTGCTTTGAATTCTGCCACCATTTATCAAAGGAACTATTTTTGCTTTATAGCGCATACCATAACCATCGGTACCATTATTTAACTGCCCTTCCATAATAAGTGCTCCGTCTTTTGTAAAAGTTTGAAACCGTTCCTGCCGATCCATCCCTACTTCCAAGGAAATACTACCAGGTTTACTTGAAGACAATTTTATTATAGCTATGTCATCATCAAAACTGGTATAGTATTCTCGTGTATATTTGATGTCATTTATGCGAAATTCACAAGAAGCAATTGCCGAATCAATGTCCAACTTTCTCTTATAATCAACTTCTTCTATAATTGCTTTTTCCCCATAATCAAAATTCAAATATAAATTCCCCAATGTTTGGTAACATCCAAATGGTACATCGGCACCATTTCCACTACCAGAACCTTTTCCTTTGGCTATAAAGTGTTTATTTATAATAGCTTCTGCCTCCTTATTTTTCCCATCAATTAATAGTTCTCTTATTTGTGGCAAATATTTGTACGCATCTTTTCTATTGGCGTCTTGAGGTTGCCCAGACCATAAGGTGATATCGTTCAAAACAATTTTATCCGTTCGTATTCCACTATCGGGAGTCATTCCCAATCTACCATTTCCTAATGGAAGTGTTTCTTCCCAAACCATAGCCGGGTGGGTATACCAAATTGCATTTATGTCCTTTTGAGCTTGACAACCGAAAAAACAAAAAAAAGCAGCTCCAATAGAAAACAACAGAGAAGATCCCTTATGAGTATTTGTCATTATTTTTTAATTCAGAATATTAATTAATAGTAAATGTATATACTTGAGAATAGCTACTGTTGGTACCATCAGATGCTTTAACTCTCCAATAATAGGTCCCCCCTTCCAGTTGAACCGTATACGATGGAATTTCAATGTTTTTAAATTCATCTGTAGGCTCTTGCAATCCATCTATTTCATCCAAGAACAATGTATAGGTTAATTTATCCTTGTCAGGATCTGTAGTTTCCCATCTCAGTGTTACTTTCCCATCTTCTAATTGAACGGTACTGCCATAATCAGGATACAACGGCTTGGAAGGAAACGGTGCATAATTTTTTTTTGGTTCCCCAACAAAATAAAAATTCCAGGTCGGACTGGTACCATGAACGTCACTGTTTATATTTTTTGAGATAACATGCCAGGAATATGCACGGTTATGCACCAACTCCAATTCCTTTTTAGTATCATATATCTCCTTATAAACGATGAAATTCTCTCCTGTTTCAATATCATCGACAACCAAGTCGTAACTCTGGGCATTTTCGGCTTTTTCCCATTCAAAGATTAAACGGCTGTTCTCAGTTTCTGAGTTTGTTCCCGGTTCACATACCTGATCTTTAGTTGGTGAAATAAGTTGAACATCAGCCGGAACAACAGTTGGAGTATCATCGTTATTACATCCAGTCCAGATACCTGTAACGAGTAAAAGTTGTATGGTTCTAATAATTCCTTTCATTTTTTATTTTAGCTTTTTAACGTGACACAAAATTATTACAGCATCACTTTTTAAGTACTTTAAAGGTTTCATTGTATTCTTTCCCAGAAACATTCACAAAATAAACTCCTCCTTTAATACTACTTAAATCAACAGTTATTTTTGAATTAATAGTAGTATCCTTCTTGGTCAAGATGAAATTCCCATGAAGATCATGAATTGTAGTTTGAACAACACCATCAACATCTGAAAGAGAAATTTGCACAAAATCCTTAGTAGGATTTGGATAAGCCTTGGACTCTTGTGATACATATATTTTTTCATGATATATTCCTTGACAACTGAGGTCACTTCTTACGCTTAATTCGTTTAACCCATCCCTCAATTTCAAATCATGTTCCCCCGAATTAAAAAGTAATTCATCTCCATTTAAATCCACATAATACCGCTCTGCCCCTTTCAAACTTATATGAACGGTGGATGTACGTTTATTATAAGACGAAACCGCATCTATAGTTCCGGGTTCGCTTATAGTTATCTCAAAACATTGCTTATAATCTTGCGCCTCATCAATGGTAAAACAAAGCTCATACGAGCCGGCCGATAATTCGTTTACATTATAGTTTGTAGTATGTTGGGGTAAAATTATTGGTTCTTTCCCAGAAATCTCAATGGTATACGTATAATCAGCGTTCTTGAAATCTATATTTATTTCTCCGTCTTTACTGCCATTACAACTTGCATCTGTAGATTGAATCTGATAATTGTCCGGTAATGAGAAAATACAGGAATTTTCCCCCGAATTAAATTCATAGAACACTACATCCTTTGCGCCCAAATTTACTTGTAATGAATTACCATTTAAGGCAAACATATCTCCCGTGAAAAGTTCTTTAACACAATACCCCTCATTAGTAAACCCTAGTCTATCAAGAGCTATATTATAAGATTTTTGGTCTCCATAATTAAATACTGCCACATAATTAACCCCATCTACTTGATTTACAAAAACCTCGTTAGCACGATCTCCTGTATTACCTTCGACCGGCCTAAATGCTTTTCCATTTTTCGCAAGTTTTAAAAGTGCTTCATTTTGCAATAATTCCTTTGCAGTGTTTCCCCAATTTCCTGAAGAAGAAAAATCGTCCCCGGTTATAATGGTCCCTGTGACAATAGCTGATGCAAGTCTTGCTCTGTTTTCTCCTTCACTTGAATTCCCAAATACGATATGGTCTGCATCTAGATAATCATAAATTTGTGATTGCCACCACCCATATGAAGTACTGTTCAATGTATATTCTGTAGCATTAATATCGGCATATGCATCACAGGCTATTCTTCGCATATGTACATAGCGCCCAGAAGCCATGTTAGGAGAAATTGCAGCATATACCAACATCTCTCCCCCAATCTTATCGGTAAGATACTGCATCCCAGATTTAAAGGCCTGCATCCCTGTCGTTATATCTGGATCATAATAAGTATTTGCTTCTGCAGCTGCATGGCCTATAAAATCAATTTTTATCATCTTAAAACCTGCCTGTTTGAATTTATCGATAACCAAATCAATCCTATCCCTTGTAGCTGGATGTGTAGGATCCATTGCTCTTGCTCCATCTACATCATGATAACCTCCATCGACTTGAATCCATGTATCGGCATAGTTATAGGTGCTACCTTCCACTCTTCGGTCAAACTTTCCCCAATCTACAAAAGGGGCCCAATAAATTCCTGGTTTCAAATTATGCTGGTTACAATAATCCACAAATTCAGATAGCTTTGTAAAGTCACCCTCCAAGCCACCTTCAACAAGATTATCCCAGTAAGAATCCAAATCTATATAGGCTGTTTCATTATTTCTGAACATTGGAATTTCATCAGCAAAAAAATCAACTACCGATTTTGCTTTATCAAGCGTAATATCCGATTGTATACTTCCCCAACTGTTCCAGCCAAAAGGCACTGCTTCATTCCAATCGTTTATATATCTTCCTCCTGTCAACTTATCTGCATTTCCGTAAGATTCCATCCCCAATCTCCAATCTTCAAAATAACCGACAAAAATTTTAGGGGATTTTATGGAATCGCCTTTGATTTTACCATGTGGATTTTCATCGCGGGTATCTGATGCCGAAGTATAGCCTCCCCAAATACGAAAATCATTCAATACATTACCCACCCCACTACTTTCAATTCCAGTCTTCCAGACTGCATGTTCTACCGATCCGATTACAATCCCGTTTCTACTATTATTTTCGTAGAATGCAGTTACCTCAGAACTGATATTCGTGACCTGACCTCCTAAGGATAATGCATTGTAACGAACCCAAGCATCATTATCAAAGGGAATATCCAACAGACGATTATCTCCTTGTGCTTCCAGAGCAATATGCGAAGAGACCATAGGTGCCATATAATTACTTTCCAAAATTTGTCCTTGAATTACAACTTCCATTAAAAAGAAAGGTTGCTCATCATAGAAATAAAAATTTTGTTGCATTTCGGGGAAATTACTGTCAGTTAAATCAACTGTTACTTTGATTCCGCTCCCTAAATCATCTGAAAAACTACTTTGATTTATTGTTCGTTGCGAATACTCTTTAGATGAAAATAACGTATCGCCATTAGATACTTCTGAATATGAAGCCTGTACTATTAATTGATCTTGTTGAAAAACATCAAATGTCCCTGTTTGTAAATTGTATTCCATTTTGCCATCATTTCCATAGGTAAATTGATTACAATCATTACATTCTCCAGCATCTTCCTGAATTAATCGTAACGAGAACGCATCAATATTAGGAGCCCAATCATTATCATTATAAAACTTTAAGGTGTTAACCCCTTCGTTTAAGTTTATACTTATGTCTTGATTGGCGTACAAACCCCAATCACCAGACAAACAAGAAAGCTCTAGCGAATTAGCGTCGTTGGCCGAAATAAAAATAGATCGTGGGTCTCCAGAATTAAAAATTAGTTTTAGATTATAAGACCCCGTTTGTGCAACCGTAACATCATAGGTCATATACCGGTCATAGCCCAAATCACCCACTTGTTTACCCCCTGAACAACTCCCACAATCCTGAATACTGGCAACTCCATATAAATTTGAGTCGGTTTCGGCTTCATAATATGTATCGGAATAGGACAAAAGCTCAAGTGAAAACCCATCAATATTAGGCGCCCATCCATAGTCATTGAAAAATTTTATTGTGTTAACGCCGGACACCAGTTTTACGTCCACTTCCCTATCCGATTTTGTACTCCACTCTCCATTATTACAAAGGGCTTGTGCTGGGACAGAATCTCCATTTATCGAAATAAATATAGAACGATCCTGTGCTGAAGAATAGCTAAACTTCAATCTGTAAATTCCTTCTTCGGCAATGCTCACATCATAAGTAAAATATCGATCATATCCCAGATCTCCTACTTGTTTACCGCCCGAGCAATTTCCACAATCCTGAATACTGGCAACGCCAAATAAAGTGCCATTCTCTGCTTCATAAAAAGTTTGGGCACTTATATGACTGGTAATAATAAATAGCACAAGGCTAAAAAAAGTAATTTTTTTATTCATTGGTTGGTTATTATTAGGTTAGGTAAATGAATATAAATCTATCTCCATTGACATTAAGTCTTTATTAGATGATATTCCTTCGTTATTTCATAGCCTCATCCTCAATGAATTCGATAATAAACCCGCCCTTTGGCGCTATGTTATATACGAAATTTGAATTAACAGAATTAATTTTAGATTCAAATTCCATTAGTGGGTTTTTACCCTCTTTTATTATCCTATAACTAGAGGATTTATTATTGTACTTGGTAAGGTCCAATTGAATAGGTTGTTCGGAATTGGTTCCATTAATTCCGACTATATATGAACGTTCTCCACTTTTTCGTGCCAACACTATTGCTTTACCCGGTTCCCCAATTATACACTCTGTATGATCCCAAGTAGCCGGTATTTCCTTTAATAAATTTTGAACATCGTTAGGCAAAGACTCTAGCATTTCTTTTGAATCTGCAAAATGAATAACCCCCGAGGTATAAATCATAGATGTTGCCAATTCATGAACTGCTGTATTTAAGCGTTTATACTTTCTCATTGTAAGTGCAACCGGTGTATAATCTGTTGGCCCAGCTACATTTCTGGTAAAAGGTAAAATTGTATTTTGCCCGGCAGCCATATCCGGAAAACGCTCTTCATAGAAATAACTTTCGGTTCCTAGCACAGCTTCGGCTGTCACGAAGTTAGGCCAGGTTCGGTGCCAACCTCTAGGAACTGTTGTCCCGTGCAAATTGACCAACAAATGTTGATTTGCTGCATCCTTAAATAAAGATTGTAATGCTCCCATAACCTCCTGCCTATCAGAACACCAAAAATCTATCTTAACACCTTTAATGCCCATATCTGCCAATTGTTTAAATCGTTCCTTACGTTCCTTTGGATTAAAATAGCTACCAGAATACCCCCATACCATGGGCTGAATTCCTTTTGCTATTGCTTTATCAATAATAGCTCCTTCATCATTAGCTTTTTCCCAGCCTGCATCGAACAAAGTATATTTCCAATTCATATTAGCTGCCAAATCCGTAAACCTGTTATATATTTCTGGTGAATGATCATCAGGATGAGACCACCATGACCAGGAAGCTTTTCCCGTTTCAATCCAAGAGGTATCTTCAATTTTAGATGCCGGTGCTAAATCGGTTATCAATGTGGAAAGCAAAATATCTCCCGCAGATTCTCCAGTAATGACAACTCTCCATGGCATTGTCCATGGCAATTTTGACGTTGGCAATGCCTCTGTATTTTTATCCAAAGGAAGTGTATAAGCTTCATCAGCCTTTGCAAAAGCAATGCTGTATATTCCATCTTCAGCTATTGGCCTTAAGTGGCAACCACTAAAGCTCCCATCGGTAGCCGATTCGGCAATTAACACCCAGTTCTTCTTTTGATTTACATTGAAAAGAGCAGGCATGCACCATCCAACAGATGGATTTCGAGCTCCGGATATGGAATCTCCAGAGGATACCTCTAAATAAAAATCCTCATACCCGGGTGTATAATCTCCGGCCTTATTATAGGGTTGTAACCACCCCCGTGCGTTCTTTTCAATATGAAAACCGGTAATTTCCTTCTTTATAGTATGCTTTTTTTGATCTGCTTCGGGAAACCTATACCTGAAGGCTACACCTTCTTCTCCAGAGACCAAGTCAACAACCATCGTTCCTCCTTTGGTATTTTTAACTACTACACTTTTGGTTTGAAGTATATGATTTATTTTGCTTTGGTGCCCAACTTTTAGTTGGTACTTTTCAGTTCTTTCCTGAACAGATGAAATATCAACAATCTTCAGCCCATTTGTAAAATCATAATCATTAGAAATAACTCCCATTGGAGAAGGTTTAATTAATATTTTTCCATTACGTTTCACATGGTAAGTCAGTTGCCCCAAGTCTGTTAAGGACAATACAATTTCATTAACTCCGTTTTTTGAAGCCAATTTTATCTGTTCCGATGATTGATTTTCAGTACAACTTGTTAACAATAGAAAAAAACAGTATAGGTGAAGCAACACTCTGTTTTTAACGAATAGTTTTTGCATGGTTATTTAAATTTTAATAAAAAAATGTCTTTTATAAATAGGCCAAAACCACGGGCTATCAATAACCCGGGTTTTGATCTTCTTCATTAATATTATCGTTCTGCTTGATTTCAGATTCCGGTATAGGATACCATTTATGAAAATCCTGAATTGTTCCAGATTCTTTAGCCCATGGATTTCGCTCTTTAACATATTCGACAAAGTGTCCGGTTCTAATAAGGTCCATTCTTCTCCATCCTTCAAATCCAAGTTCTCTCATTCGCTCATCCAATATTGCTGAACCAAATTCCGCTTGAGACGTTCCAGATGGCCATGCTTGAGAGGCTGGGAGTGTTCCTCCATAAGCACGGGCACGGACCGTATTATTTACTAAATTAATTGCCTCGCCCGTTCTTCCTAATTCATTCAAACACTCTGCTTTACACAATAAAATATCTGCAAGCCTTAAATAATAAACCAAGCCACCAGAATACCAAAAGTTCTGTTCACCTTGGGTTCGTATATCCTCAAATTTTTTAATATGAGGTTCCAATTCATCCGATTGTCCTGTCCAGGTTATTTGCGGTTCTCTTCCATCGGGCAATGTAAAGTCATATCGAATGCTCACTTCTCTTCGGGTATCTCCGTCCTGTCCTTCCCAAATAGTTTCATAATAATACTGGGTAGGAAGTGCCAAATCATAACCTCCGAAATACGTGTTCGAGTCCATATCGGCTACCGCTCTAGATCCCGCATGATGCTGTATCATATTATTATCGGGCGACATATTATTAAATTGGAAAGCATAGATTACCTCACTTGTATTTTGATCCAATCGTGTATCGAATAAATCTTTATAATTAGGAATCAAAGCATAATTTGGAATCATCATATCAAAGTAATCTACCGCCTTTTGATAGTCTCTCAATCCCGTTTCTTCCGGCGCATACATATAAACTTTACCGAGCAATGCTTGTGCTGCACCTTTGGTTGGAATTCGTTTATCATCCTGTGTCAAAGGTAAATGCTCTGAGGCAAATTCTAAATCATTTATGATAAATTGAAAAACATCGCTAAGAGGCTGTCTGGATTCCTTCATGTCTTCCAGGTCTATAATGGGGATTGGCCCCCACAGCATTGCCAATTCGAAATTAATTGATGCTCTTATAAAAGATGCCTCTGCTTTTAATTCATCAGATGGTGAATAATGGACTGCCTTTGCCGCAGCACTTATAACAGGCCAACGCTTATTCCATTCTCCCGCTAATGTAGAATTAAATGGATTCATGGCCCCATTATACTTGTCAAGAGCGGCTTGTGTATTATTCTCTTGAACCTGCTGCCCACCTTGCTTGCCTTCATCCGAGCCCAACACCATGTACAAGGCACTTCTATCTTGTCTTGTGTTGCGCCACTGGGTATACAATCCGGAAATCAATAACTTTAAGTTTTCCTCATTGCCATATACCTCTTCTTCTGTTAAACTCGTATATGGGTCCTCCTCTAAATATTCCGAACATGAAACCAATTCAAGCATGGCAACACAAAGAAACACAACCCAAAATTTATATTTGATATTAATTATTGTTTTCATTTTGTTGAATTTTATAGATTCTTAAGTACAATTAAAACGTAACATCCAATCCCGTTACAAGCATTCTTGCGGTAGGGTACCAATCGCCATTTTCTGGGTCGTAACCTTTGTAATCGGTCCAAGTAAGCACATTATTTCCAGAAACATACAATCTAAGACTGGACATCCCGATTTTGCTTGCAAATTCACCAGGTAAATCATACGATAAAGTAATAGTAGACAACCTTAAATAAGACGCGTCCTGCAGCCCCCATGAAGTATCACCAGCTCCAAACCGTTGCGCATTATCGTAGGTAGCACGAGGTATCGATGTATCCATATGGGTAGGGGTCCATCTATTGAGCATATCTGTATGGGCTGGCCCAAACCCGGTTCCGCTCATTAATCCTTCGTAATAACCACTTATTTTCTTAGCACCATACGAATATGTAAATACTGAATTTAATGATAGGTTTTTCCAAGAAAACCTAGTAGAAAAACCACCATAAAATTTAGGATCTTGTTTCCCTACAATTACGCGATCATCCTCATCTATAACTCCGTAACCTTCTTCTCCTTCTTCTTGCTGATCTTTAGGCAAAATATCTCCAGGTTGCAATGTTTTTCCGGGCAACTCCAAACCATTAACATAATCCATGTCTTCGGGCTGAATTATCCTATCAAACTCCCACATATATATAGAGTTTAAAGACTCCTCCAAGAAGAAGTTTCCTGTTCGTTGTATATCAGTGCCCGTAAATCCTCCGAAGTTATAAATAGCGTCAACATCCTGGTATAGTTTGGTAATTTTATTCTTGTCTTTTGAGAAATTTGCAGAGACATCCCAATGAAAATTGTCGTTATCAATTATTACCCCATTTATGGTAAGCTCCACTCCACGGTTGGTCATTTCACCAATATTTTCAATTGCTGCACTATACCCTGTAATTGTAGATAATGTCCTCCTCATTAAAAGATTTGAGTTTACAATATCAAAATATTCAGCGGTAATGGAAAGTCTATTATTCAATAAAGATAAATCTATCCCCAAGTTAAACTGATCTTGTTTTTCCCAAGTGAGATTTGGAGTACCACGTAAACCAGAAGACACAAACGATACCTGTTCATTAGAATAAACAGGGTTGTATAAACTATAGAAAGCATAATTAGGTATATTTTGATTACCAACACTACCATAACCCACTCTTAGTTTCATTAAATCAAAAACATGTTGACTCTCCATAAACTGCTCATTGGTTATATTCCAAGAAGCTGCCACTGACGGAAAGAAACCCCACTTATGACCATCATAAAAGCGAGAAGAGCCATCATACCTTCCCGTTAATGTCAAAAAATAGCGGTTGTCATAATTATAATTTAACCTTCCCAGGTAAGATTGCAATGTAGCCGCACTTTTATCAGAACCCAGACTAAAGTTCGGCTTATCAAAAGCCCCTCCTAAATCGTAATAACTAAAGTCATCTGTTGGAAAGTCACGTGCCAATACATTGGTATAATGAAATTCATCTTTACTTAAACTAGTAGAAAACAATGCCGTTAAATCATGCTTTCCAAAATCGGTCTCATAGGTAATGGAATTATCCCATTGGTAATAATTGGAGTAATCTAAATTATGAATTGCCCGTCCTAGATATGAATCTCTTTTTGCCTGTTGAATATCTCTAGGGACATACTCATAATATTCCTGTTTCACATTATCAACAGCAAAAGTTGTACGAATTGTTAAACCTTCTATCGGTTTAGCTTCTGCATAGTTTGATGAAGCAAGTTTGGTTCGTATTCTATCCTTCTCTATTTTTAAGCTATTAATAGGATTTTCTGCATTGATATCCCAATTATTTCCCCAGGCAAGGAACAGCGTATCCCGGTAACGCTCTATGGGCAATAGGGGATTTGCCCCCCTTGCATCTTCAAATACCGACCCGTCAACTTCGTCATATACTGATTTCGTATAAGAAGTATTGGTCCCCACTTTAAGCCACGGTTTTATTTGTTGTTCCGCATTGATCCTTCCTGTATATCTTTTATTTGAAGACCCTTTAATCAATCCATCCTGATCTATATATCCAAAGCTCAAGTAATATGAATTTTTTTCGCCTCCTCCTGAGAAACTCAAAGCGTGATTTTGTTGAATGGCGGATCTGGAAACTTCTTCTAACCAATTGTAATTTTTACCTTGTGCGTATGATTCTTTTTCATAATCGGCAAACCAATTCGAATTGTCTCCCAATAACTCTTCGTTTATAAATTGATCTCTGGAAGCGTTTGGATTTGCTGCAAAATAGTCATCAGCAACATGTGAATTTACCAATGCATCGATTCGTAAGTCGAAAATATCATTTGCATTAAGAGTAATATCTTCGTTCGTGAATTCCTGAACACCCATCCATGTCTTATAACTAATTTGCCCCTCACCGCTTTTACCTTTTTTGGTCGTTACAACTACAACTCCATTAGCTCCTCGTGACCCATAAAGTGCAGTTGCACTTGCATCTTTTAGTACATTAATAGAAGCTACATCGTTTAAGTTAGTCAAGTTAAAATCCCCATCCATTACAATTCCGTCTATAACAAAAATTGGATTCCCCCCATATTGCAGTGAGTTATTTCCACGTATACGGATGCTGGCATTTCCTCCGGGAGAAGGATCGTTTTGAATAAAAACACCTGAGGCCCTCCCTTGCAAAGCTTCATTAATACTGGTTACTGGTCGTTCTTCCAGGACTTCTTCATCAACATTCACTACAGCACCAGTTAAATCTCCTTTCTTAACGGAAGCCCCTACAATAACCACCTCATCCAGAGCCTCGGAAGCTATTTTTAAAGAAACATTTATTTCCTGACGTCCTTGCACAGGTTCTTTTTTTGTCTCAAAGCCGATATAGCTAAAAGTCAATACATCATCGGCATTTGCACCATTTACTTCATACCTTCCATCAAAATCTGTGGCAGTTCCAGTATTCTTCCCGGCAATGATAACATTCACTCCTGGAAGCGGTACTTGATCCTCATCGGTTACCACCCCACTTACCGTTTGAGCCATTGCCAAACCGGAAAACATTAAAAGTGAAACAGTCAATAAGAGTCTAATTCTTTTTTCCATCTTTTTAAATTAGTTTTTAAAGTTTACATTGTTAGTTGCTTGTAATTGAATTTTAAGTAAAGTTATTGTACTATACTATTCTATTCAGAAACAATAATACAAATATTTTTTCTTTTTTATAAGAATTCACTAAAAAAAAAGATGAAAAACACGTAAACTATCATTAACGGTTATTACCCTTTGTTAAAACCTTATGCAATACCATATGGAGAAAAGAGTAGAAAAACTGCTATCATTAGAACTATTAGAAGAATTGCACTATAATTGAGATATTTCCAAGACTGAAAATTACCAGAATACTGCAATGGCATTATTTTTATTTCGTTTTTTGGCAAAAGAGCTCCTAAGAGGAGCATCCAAGCTGAAGTAAGCAAAAACAGTATCCCTAATAAATGTAAATAATGCAAACGTATTTCCATTACATAATTAGCAACCACATAACAAATAATAAAAAGAATTGCCCCGGACTTAGCCGCCAAAGGAGAGACTTTTTTACTAACAAAACCAAGTATTACAATTGTAAATATGGGAACACAAAACATTCCGGACAGTTGCTGAAGATAGGTATAAAATCCACTGTCTGCAAATAATATAAAAGGTGCTGTAAACATGGCTATCAAAGAGACCACTATTTGAAAAAGTTTACCTTTTCGTGTGAGGTCACGTTCAGATGTCCGTTTTCCTCTTTTCCTTTGTAGCGGTTTGTATATATTTAATATGAATAAGGCGCTACTGCTATTAAGCCCAGCATTGAATGTAGTAATTGCCGCCCCCAATACAACTGTTGCCGTTAATCCAATTAATATATCGGGCAAGGTCTCCCCTACTACTTTAGGAAATATTTCAGCAGTATTATCTAAACGGCTTATCAAATGAACCCCAATTAAACCAGGTATATTTATCAAGAATGGACATAGCAATTTACCTAAACAAGCCAAGGCCATTCCTTTTTGACTTTCTTTTAAGTTTTTGGCTGTCATAGCTTGTTGAACTATGTATTGCTCCATTCCCCAATAATAAACATTCATGATAAGCATTCCTGTAAAAATGGTCCCAAATGGAATTTCATCGCTTGAAGTTCCAATTGAGTTGAGATGTTCCTTATGTTGAGATAGCAATATCCCTAAACCGTCAAAAAAATTTCCACCCCCCAATACCTTAAAGCCATAGTATGGGAATGCTATGCCAATCAACAATAGCCCTATGCTTAAAACACTATCGGATATCGTTATTGCACGAAGGCCTCCATAAATGGAATATAAACTTCCTATTGTACCAATTACCCATACCATAAGCCAAATTTGTTGCCAGTACCCCATACCTGGCAATTCCATAAAATCAAACATTCCCGTAAAAGCTACCGCTCCTCCATAAAGAACAGCCGGAAGTAAGTTTACCAAGTAGCTACATAAAAAAATTATGGAAACCAGTCTTTTGGTAGCACCGTCATATCGCTTGCCCAGATAATCAGGAATAGTCATGGAGTTGGTCTTAAAATAGATGGGGAGTATAAATTTAGCCACCAATAACATGGCAAAAATGGAGCTTACCCCCCAAGCCATTACACTCATATTGTTAATATAAATGGACTCGTTTTCCCCAATAAGCTGATTAGCACTGATATTACTTAGGAACAAGGCACCCCCCACAATCCAAAAATTGTTCTCTTTATTGGCAAAAAATAAACCCGCTGTTGTGCGGGTTATATCTTTCCTGGTTTTTATATAAGAGATTATTGCTATCAATAATGTACAAAATACAAAACTCCCAAATACAACTACATTCATTTTTACAAAGAGTTTCTCTCAATAAGGACTGTTGGAACAACTACTTTAATTTTCTCACCACTTTTAACAAATTCTGCTGCCCGTGTTCCCATTTTGGAAAAGTCAGTAGAAAATGTGGTTACGCCGTCAAAGATGATTTCTTTTACAATATCATCATTATGAGAAATAAACCCCACGTCTTTACCTAAAACAAAACCTTTGGCCTTGGTATCTTTTAGCATTTCCCATAATTCCAGGTTATGTATGGTAAAATATACTTTTCCTTTTTCTAAAGATCCCGGCTTATAATTATCGCGAATAACAGAGTTTATATGGTGATCTTTCACAAATTGATTGAACGACTCCAATATCTCATTGGGTTCGGCAGAATTTGATTTAAAGAAAAAAACTACTTGATCAAACTTCTGGATTTTATCTTTCAGTTTACAAAATGCCTGATAAGAAGATTCTCTAAATTCCTGAACCACGTAACTATAATCTTCTTTTGTTTTCACAAACCTATCCACCAACAGAACCCGATTAACCGGGAGCTGTCTCAACAATTCAGGGGTGCTTTTATGAGGAATAGGCGCTATAACATACATTCCATATTTACCTCTGATATTATTAACAATTGTATCAAATGTTTCAAAATTATTATGATGAAAGAAAATATCTAATTGAATGGAATCGCCTAGACCATTTCTAAAGTTTTCATAAAATGTTTCTTGAAAAATATCAAAAGCGAAAATAACTAAAGCTACTTTCAGCTCCTGCTGTGTATCCTCAGTAGCCACAAAATATCCCAATCTATTTTTGGACTCGATAATCCCACTATGAACAAGTTCCTTATATGCCTTAACAATGGTTTCTCTTGCAAAACCCAATTCCTGAATCATTTTATTAACAGAAGGCAACATATCTCCCTTTGAAACATGTTTTTCATTGATTGCATTCAAAATTCCTTGAACGATCTGCTCATGTTTCGAAAGTGAATTAACAGATTCTAATTCCTTAATTTGCTGGACAATTTGATCCATTTATATTTTATTTTATGCTAAATATATTATGTTCTATTGGATTTACCCTAATTTGAAACCTCTTTTAGTCGAAGCACCACACTTGGATGCCCCGAGCTTACCTTTGGATTAACCCCTATTTTCATTAAGAAATCTCCACTATAATGCTCTTTATTTATAATTGGTTCATGACCAGGAAAAACATTAATTTCCTCAACTTCATATATGGAGGCCGGATTTAACCCTTTTAACTTAATTGGAGAATGACTTCCTTTCTCGTAACGATAATTCACCAAATAATTAAATACAATAGCTTTCTTTTTATCCTGTCCCACATACATTAAAGAAGCCAGTTCGTTTTTCCATGGGTTTTTTAACTTGTATAAATCCCCTTGCCAAATAACATTTTCCAGCTCATTGTAATTCTTTATCGCTCTCTGGCAAAATTCAAGCTCATCTTTGGGCAATTCATCAACCACAATATCAAAGCCCATTTTCCCCATCATTGCTACATCTGTCTTAAATTTAATAGATTGATTTCCCCAATCCGTAACATGGGCAGCAATGGCTGAAGATGGATAAAAATATGAATATTCCCACTGCATAAACACTCTCTCAAGCGGATCTGTATTGTCGCTCGGCCAGAACTCTGTAAAATATTCCATTGCTCCATAATCAACTCTTCCGCCACCGCCCGAGCATAACATCATTGGAACTTTCGGGTATTTTTCTCTAATTCGTTCCAGTACATTATAAAGACCTTGAACATACTTTATATACAATTCAGATTGCTCATCATCTTTAAGATAATCAGAATGTGCATTATAAATAACCGAATTACAGTCCCATTTAATATACGCCAAATTTGGATTTTCGGTAAAGAGGCCATCAACTACATTAAATATAAAGTCTTGCACATCTGGGTTGGAAAGATCCAAAACCAGCTGGTTCCTAAAGTAATGTTCCTCACGCATGGGTTGCTTAATTACCCATTCGGGGTGTTCATGATACAAGTCACTATCTGGATTTACCATTTCCGGCTCTATCCAAATACCAAATTTGACGTTGTTTTTCTCCGCTGTCTTTACCAATGTCCCTATTCCGTTGGGCAACTTTTTTTGATTCACCTCCCAATCACCAAGTCCAGCATTATCGGCATTTCTCGGATAATTGTTCCCAAACCATCCATCGTCTAATAAAAACAGGTCTACTCCCAACTTATCAGCATCTTCAATTAATTTTTTAAGTTTCTTTTCATTGAAATCAAAATATGTAGCTTCCCAATTATTAAGTAGGGTTAAACGGGTGCCTTTTCCGTCCAATACTTTGTAGTTTCGAGCCCAATTGTGAATGTTTCGGCTAGCATCTCCTTTTCCGGTACGTGATAATGAGAACCAAAATTTAGGCGTAGTAAAAGCTTCCCCTTTTTTTAATTCAAAATCAGAAGCATAATTATTAATACCTGAAAGAATTCGTAAGTTATTCAATGGGTCCACCTCAAATTCATTGCGAAAGTTCCCAGACCATTCCAAACCACCCATTAGTACCGTACCTTCATTATCTGTAGCAGGTTTTCCTATAGACACCATAAACACTGACGGTTGAAATAAATTGGCTCGTGTTCCTAACTTAGAGTCCAATACTTTGATTCCGTGAGACAATCTTGTTTCTTCTGGTCTCATCTCCTGAGCCCAATCTCCACTATAATGGGTTAACCAAAAATCATTATCCCCATAAAGGTACAAATTTACCGATGCAAATTTATGCAATCTTATTCCCCCCTTTTCATTATTATGTATTTCTGTCCATGTTTCTATAACATCTTCTTTATAATAAGCTTTGAAGAAAAGGTCTACTTCAAGATCATAGACTTTGTCTTGTAAAACAATTTTAGTTAGGTGCACATTAGGTTCAACCTCATTGGTTTCAGCATTTATATATTCCAAGCTTAAAGAAGTATTTCCATCTGTATGCGTGATATTTATTGCTGGTTCCAAAAGATTTTTAGACCCTGCCGGGGTATATATAGAATTATAAATTTCAGAATAATCCGTTCCTTGCTTATAATGCTTTGCAATGAGCTCATATTCTGAAGAATTTTTTAATTTATCCCCAAAATACAATGTATTTAATTCATTATTTTCATTAACAGTAAATACCAATGCATTGGTTTCGGTATTAACAGAAACTAGTTTCTGACTATAAGAAAGGCATGGAATTAAAAATGTTACCATGGCCATAATGCAACATTTCTTGAGATTGGATAAAGTACTTGACATTTTTACTATGATATTAATAAATATTATTATTTAAATTTCAACTATTAATTAAACTGTTCTATTCTATTCCACAATAATACTATAAATTGATTAATTCAAAAAACTTTTATTCTTTTTTTTAAATATAAGACTTGACGGAAATACTAATTTTGATGCATAGGACTCCCCCGTACTATAAAATCAGAGTGCGAAGAAGAAATCATCAAAACAAAACCTAAAATATCTGGTTTTCAAGGTGGCAATTTTAATATTAATTCCTTACTGGAAAAAAGCATGTAATTGCATTTCAAAATTGTATATCCTGTATTTAAAGGGATATATTTCGCTAAAAAAAGTTAATTTCTTCCATTTTTCCTGAAAAACTAACGATAATATCTGGAAAAGTTCGAACCACTAAAATCAATGAAGCAATAGCTATAATACAACTGATTAATAACTAACGAAGCCTTTCAAAATAAATGAAAATTTTATTTTGAATCAGGAAATTCATGACCCATAATAACCTGTTTGACCCCTTTACGCCCCCCCTTTGGTCTTCGGAAAGTAAAAACACAAGTCGCTTCTTTGCTAATTATTCTCTTTCTTTTCGATACACCCTTTGTCCATCGCCCCTATAAATCACAAGAAACTGTCCTTTTTAAGATGTTTTCAAATTGCAGGCATTGGTATTATTAATTGAGCCAAGTTATCTTACATAGAACAAAACATTAATCTGCATGGAAGGTTTAGTTTTTTATTATCTCCGGCATACTAATATTCACAATTTGCTTCCTACTCAATTGAAATACTTATTTCTTCAATTGGAATACTTCGTTAATATAATTGCTATGTAATTTTGCTTCATACAAAAAGAATAAAGTTATGGTTACAAAAAAAGTGTGGTTTATTACCGGAGCATCTAAAGGGATGGGGCTCGAAATAACAAAAGCTATTTTAAATAATGGAGATAAAGTAATCGCTACTTCGAGAAATCCCAAAAATATGTTAGAAAAGCTCGATGGAAATTTGATTGATTTGTTAGCCCTTGATTTAGATGTCACAAATGAACAGGATGTTAAGGAAGCTATTAACATTGGTTGTCATCATTTTGGACGCATAGATGTTGTTGTTAATAACGCAGGATATAACTTATTGGGAAATATCGAAGAATTAAGTAATGCGGAATTCCGTAAGACAATGGATGTAAATCTATTTGGAATGGCAAACGTCATACGTCATGTACTTCCTTATCTTCGAAATCAGAAAAGTGGCCATATTATAAATACTTCTTCTATGATGGGATATATAGGGCATGCGGGTAATGGCAGCTATAACGCTTCTAAATTTGCGGTAATAGGAATGTCCGAAGCTCTTGCACAGGAATTGGCACCTTTTGGTATCAATGTTACTATTCTGGCACCTGGTACTTTTCGTACAAGTTTTATGAGTGAGGATAGTCTATCAATTGCCAAAAATGCAATTGAGGGTTATAACTTGGAAAAACAAGTTGAAATTTTCCGAAGCTATGATGGTATGCAATTAGGAGACCCTAAAAAGTTGGCTCAAGTTTTACTGAAAATTTCCGAAATGTCATCCCCACCCATACATCTTCCGTTAGGGTCTGATAGTTTTAATGCAATAAAGGAAAGTCGTGAAAGGGAACGGGAAGAATTAGAAAAATGGAAACAGTTATCTTTACAAACTGATTTTAAATAAAATGTCTATTAAAAAGTCCGGTCCGGTAAAAATAAAATCAATACCCGAGCTCCATAGCTTATTTCATTTAAATAAGCCCGACCATCCATTGGTAAGTGTCATTGACTTTGAAAATATAAAGTTTGATGATAGGGAAATTTGGAAAAGTTTTTTTTATGACTTCTATTGCGTTGCCTGCAAGATAGGTTCTTCAGGAAAGTTTAAGTATGGACAGCGCGATTATGACTTTGATGATGGGATGATGAGTTTTACCAAGCCTGGACAGATTTTTTCAGTCACCAATATCTCAAATAATCCGGTAACCGGTTTTATGTTAGTTTTTAAAGCAGATTTCATTCGTCATTCGGCCTTAGGAAAAGTCATTAACACCTATGGTTTTTTCTCCTATGCTATTGCCGAAGCGCTCCATCTTTCAGAGAAAGAAAATGAAATAATTATGACGCTGCTCCAACAAATCAAAAATGAATTAAAAAATAATATTGATAACTATAGCCAAGATCTGGTAATATCTCATATAGATCTTCTTCTAAATTATTCACGAAGATTTCATAACCGACAATTTCTTACAAGGAATGCTGAAAACAATGATCTATTAATAAAAATAGAAGAAATACTTCGTGATTATCTAAATACGAAAGCTAGTATTTCAGGGCTTCCTACAGTTCAATACCTATCAGAAGAATTAAATATGTCCCCAAGTTATCTCAGTGATATGCTACGGAACCTCCTTGGTCAAAATGCACAGACCTATATTCAAAATTTCATAATAAATGAGGCCAAGGATTTAATATCAACTACCAATTTAAGCGTTAAGGAGATAGCATATAATTTAGGTTTTCAACATCCCCAATCCTTTAGTAGTATGTTTAAAAAGAAAACCCACCAAACACCTTTACAGTATAGGGCATTGTTTAATTAAATGCTAAGAAGAAAACCATTTAAGTACTCTCCAAAATATAGCATCTGTTCAACGAGTTCCCCTTTTATAAAGGCAATAATTACTACTGGTTATCTATTTGTCATTTAGCAGATTGAGATGAGACCAAGCATTTGTGAAAAGTTTTCGTCCTGGCAGGTATTGCTCCTTGATGATATAATTATTATTGTTAGATAGTAAAGTTCAAAATCATTTCATTAAAGATTTAAAGCGTTTAATTGAAGTTATTGATGTAAAGTATCGTATAAAACTGAAGGGCACCTTTTTAAATCAAGATAGAATAACCACCTAAAGCATTTACCCTTTTCATATTTTTGTAATATGGAAATAACAAGCAACAAAGAAGGTGTGATTTTTAGTCTTCATAAAAAATTTCATCATAATTTTCTAACTCCTATTGGAAAATATGTCAATTGGAAATTAGAAAATGATTGGGATGATTATAACGAACTCTATCATTCTATACGCTATATTGAAAATCTAAAAAAACAGCCCGGCATTTGTTTTGAAACACATACAATTGAAAAAAACAAAAATATAATTGGTGTATTATTAATTGTGGGAGGTGAATTAGATCGAATGGAAGACTTATCAAATCTTCCAGAAAATAAAACAGTACTTTTAAAGTATTTTCATATTGTCGATAAAGGAAATGGCTATGGTTCTTATTGGTTAAATGAGGTTATTTTGCCATATTATGCAAAGAAAAATTTTGAGTATCTCCTAGTAAGCAGTAGCCACCCGAAATCATTTAACTTTTATAGAAAAATTGGAAAGGAAATAGGAACCTCTGTAAAAAAGAGTGATAATGGAATATATCACAGAACAGTAAAATCGTTCCGTGTGTTATTAAAAAATTAAAGTAGCTTAATAATATGAAAATTACGAACAGTACACAACGCGATATTCCCGAAATATTTAGACTTTATAAATTGGCTACTGATTTTCAAAAGGAAAAATTTCCAGAAAATCAATGGCCGGAATTTGATGAAAAATTAATATCCAATGAAGTTATGGAAGATCGCCAATTTAAATTGGTAATTGAAAACAAAATAGCTTGTATCTGGGCGATAACTTACAGTGATCCTCAAATTTGGGAAGACGAAGGAGAAGAATCTTCTATATATATTCACAGAATAGCAACAAACCCCAATTTTAGGGGGAATAATTTCGTGAAAATAATTGTTGACTGGGCAAAGGAATTAGCAGATACCCAGCATAAACGATTCATCAAAATGGACACTTGTGGTGATAATGAAAAATTAATAAATCATTACAAAAAATGTGGCTTTGATTTTTTAGGAATCAAGAAATTGAATGACTCTTCAGGCTTGCCTTCCCATTATCACGGAGCAGACGTTTGCTTCTTTGAAATAAAATTAAAGCGCCCCTAAATAATAAGTGTCATAAAAAATTATTTTTTCATCATTAACTCCCTATATCTTACCCCCCATTCTCCCATAGCATTTATAACCTTATTCAAGCTTTTGCCTTGAGGGGTCAATTCGTATTCAACAGTTATAGGCATCGTATCTCTTACCTTACGCGTTATAAGGCGGTTCATCTCCAAGTCCTTTAACTCTTTGGACAACACTTTGGGGGCAATGCCATCTATATGCCTTTTTAATTCCATAAACCTGAACTTACCGTTATGGTATAGCGCCCCAATAATAGAAGTTTTCCACTTGCCACTCAATAAGTCTTGAGTGTCTTTTATTCCTCGAAGATTTCTGAGGCAATCTTCAGACAGCGATTTTTTATCCATCATTTTATTAATCTTATTGGTTGCAAAGATAAACAAAATAGTTACTTTAAGGTAACTACTTACCAATAGGTAACAATTAGCATAATAGTAACTATATATCCTACTTTTGTGCCATTATTAATCGTAAAATACAGAAATCATGATATTGGTAACAGGAGCAACAGGACATTTAGGTTCAGCAGTAATAAGCCATTTACAGAAAAACATATCGGTAGACAGCTTTATCGCTTTGGCAAGAAGTGAAGAAAAAGCCCAATCATTAAAAGCAAAGGGCATACAAGTACGCATTGCCGATTTTGACGATATTGCCTCGATCGAGAAAGCCTTTGAAGGAATTGAAAAATTATTGCTTATTTCTACCATAGACCATAACAGGGCAGAACAACAAAAAGCAGTAGTGGATGAAGCCAAAAAGGCAGGCATTAAACATATTGCATATACAGGCGTTTCATTGAAGGACGTAAATAAGTCTGCCACAAAAAAATTGATGGAAAGCCATTTTCAAACAGAAGGTCATATTAAAAAAAGTGGATTGTCCTACACTTTTTTACGTAACTCACTTTATACAGACGTAATCCCGATGCACGTAGGCGAACATGTCTTTGAAACCGGCATTTTTCTTCCGGCCGGAAATGGAAAATTGCCTTATGCACTGCGCAGGGAAATGGGGGAAGCTGCAGCTAATGTGCTGTTGCAAGACGGTCATGAAAATAAAACCTACGAAATTGCAGGTAGCGAATTGTATTCTTATACCGATGTTGCGAAAGCTCTCTCGGAAATCTCTGGCAAAGAAGTTAATTATACCAATGCAAATCTGAAAGAATTCACACAGAAATTGAAACAGAATGGTGTAAATGAATTTATGGTTTCTATAATTGCGGGTTTTTCAACCGATATCAAAAACCATCAGTATGAAATTGTAACTAAAGATTTGGAAAAGCTAATCGGCAGAAAACCTAAAGCACTTGCAGAAGCATTAAGAGAGGTTTATAATTTATAAAGACAGGGATAAATAAAAGCGTCACCAAACAAGATAAAAAAATAAAAAAGACCAGAAACCTCTTATTAAACGGCAATATTGATGCTGAGGACTTCCGTGCTATAAAATCAGAGTGCGGAGAAGAAATCATTAAGACAGAATCTAAACTGTCTGGTTTTCAGAGTGATAATTTTAATATTAATTCTTTATTGGAAAAAGGATACAATTGTATTTCAAAATTGGATATCCTGTATTCAAAGGGAGATATTTTTGTTAAAAGAAAGTTAATTCCCTCCATTTTTCCTGAAAAGCTAACGATAATATCTGGAAAAGTTCGAACCACTAAAATTAATGAAGCAATAGCTATAATACTATTGATTAACAGCAACCTACAAATAAACAAAAAAGAGGACAAATCGAAAAATATCAATTTGTCCTCGATGGTGACCCCAGAGATACAAATTTCAAATCATTTTATTGAAGATATAAAACATTTAATTGAAGTCATTGAAGAGGGTATCATATAATTTATTTTCATTTATACATGTAAATAATCAACAGGAGTAATATTTGTGTACGACAAAATATCAGAGTATCTCACTAAACTAAATATATAAGGTTATGGATAATTCTTCTTATTTAATTTCAACTATAAATTCACTTCTGCGATTTTCCTGATGTTGCCTTTCAGTACATTCTACCCCATTTAATCTATATTCATTTCATTTTTAGGATATGTAAAACACTTATTGACCTACCACTTTCATTCTCAATCAAAGCTCCTTTAATTGATGTACTGCCAATATCATAACCTATATAATAATCCATTATATTTAGCCTAATTATATAGTTTTTCTTTCTCTTTATATGTAAAATAACCATATAAAGTAATCCCAATAAAGCAAGCCAATGGCAGAATAAAAGAAAAATTTACTTCTGTAACTCCAAATAAATTCAAATCTTTAACTCCTGTCCCGCCTAAATCTATAATCATCCCTTGTAACTTTGGCATCAAAGCCCCTCCTACAATAGCCATCACTAATCCTGCTGCTCCTATTTTGGCCTCTTCTTCATTCAAGCCATCAAGTGCTATTCCATAAATAGTTGGAAACATAAGTGACATACAAAATGAAATTCCAACCAAACAACACAACCCTAAAATTCCCTCAATAAAGATGGTCCCCAGCGTAAAAAGAAAGGCTAATACCGCAAAATACATTAGCAATTTACCTGGATTAAAGAACCGCAATAAATAGGTACCTATAGCTCTTCCTATTAAGAATGCCATAAATGCCATAAATTGATAATTAGCTGCAATATCACTCGGAATAGCAATTGCTTCAGCATATTGATATATATAGGTCCAGCACATTATTTGGGCTCCCACATATAATACTTGTGAAATGACCCCTGATATGTAGCCTTTATTTTTTAATAATGATTTAAATGTATTGCCTAGACCTATAATCTGACCATCGCTTTTTGCCTGAGGCATCTTACTTATTATAATCATCACAAAAACTCCAATAACAACTAGGCCTAGAATTAAATAAGGGTTACGTATAACCATCAAATCAGAGGCACGGATCATAGCAATCTTAGTCTGAGATAATGCACCAAAATTAACTATATCATCAGACTGTAGTTTTTTCAATACAAACTGTTGTGCCACTAATAAACCTAATATCAATCCTACAGGATTAAAGGCCTGTGCCAGATTTAATCTCCTTGTAGCAGTTTTTGGATCTCCCATAGCAAGAATATATGGGTTAGCTGTTGTTTCCAAAAAAGCTAACCCAAAAGTTAATATGTATAACCCTATACAAAAAAACCAAAATTGCCCTGATATTGCTGCTGGATAAAACAATAAGGCTCCCAAGGCATATAGGCCTAAACCGATTAAAACCCCAGTTTTATATGAATACTTTCTCACAAAGAGTGCCGCTGGTAATGCCATACAGAAATAACCTCCATAAAATGCCATTTGTACCCATGCTGCTTGAGAGTTTGAAAGTTCTAAAACTTTTTTAAAAGCCTGAACCATAGGATCGGTAACTGCGTTTGCGAATCCCCATAATGCAAAAAGCGATGTTATTAAAATAAAAGGAACTAAGTTTTTCCTTGGCACAATTTTTTCTTTTAGTTGGTCTCTCATTTTTATTTTATTTCTAATTTTTTCTTGATATAATTTTCATTAATAGTAGCATAGCCTCCACCTATTGTCAATTCAACTTCGCCTGAAATTGGTTTTGAAATCCCATATTGATCAATATACTTTAGAGATTTTCCGGTAAGGACAAATTCTACTTTGACTGATTGATTCTTTGGTATTGATACTCGCTTAAATGCTTTTAAACTCCTTATAGGCTGCCCAATTACTTTATTATTCCCCATATATACCTGTACAACTTCTTCCCCATCCATATGACCATTATTGGTAACTTTTACAGATAATGTAACTTCATCTTTTGATGTGTCTTGTTCAATAACTAAATCGCTGTATTTGAATTTCGAATAACTCAAACCATACCCAAAAGGATATAATGGGCTGCCCTCAAAATAGCGGTATGTTTTACCTTTCATGCTATAATCCTTAAAATCCCCTAGGTCATCTACAGATTTATAAAAAGTTATCGGTAAACGTCCAGAGGGGTTATAGTCCCCAAATAAAACATCAGCCAATGCATTGCCTCCCTGTTCCCCCGGATAAAATACTTGGATTATCCCATTAACATACTTATTAACCCAGTTAAAGGCCACAGCACTTCCGCTCATGTTTACATATATTATTTTTTTCCCTAGTGCATTCATTCTCTTTAGTAAATTTGTTTGAACATCTGGAAGTTTTAATAAACTTCTATCTCCATATTCAAATCCTTCAA
Source organism: Galbibacter pacificus (assembly GCF_029603165.1). Classification (GTDB taxonomy): domain Bacteria; phylum Bacteroidota; class Bacteroidia; order Flavobacteriales; family Flavobacteriaceae; genus Galbibacter; species Galbibacter pacificus. Next base: position 375,489 of record NZ_JAQSVC010000001.1, on the reverse strand, counting down.
GTTTAAAGGTTCCCATTTCTTCTCCTTCAATTCTTGGTGAGAGTCCTCCACAAAAAATAACAACCTCTGCTTTTTTGGCTACATCAAGAGCTTCCTGAGCATAATCATAATCTGTTCTAGCCCATAATAATTTAATTGCTGGAACAATTGTTTCGTCATACATTTGGTTACCGTGTATTCTGAACTCAAAATTGTATTTCACTCCAGATTTTAATGATATTTCTCCATCCACCTTCTTCCCATCAACAAAAACTTCACCTCTAGTTTTAAACTTATATTTCCCTGTATATTCAGGCAGTAAAATCCCTTTCCATATAATAGAGAATCGACTATTATAAGGAAGTTCAATTGGCATTTTATCCATCCAATTAAAATCCATTTTTTTATCTACCCTATCCAAAGCCGGGGTTCCCGTATAATCTAAACTTTTATAATATTTGCCTTGAAGACCACGTCTTGAAAGCGTAGAGTCTACGTAAAATACTTGTTCAGGTATATCTTGATAAATATTCATTCCATCCACATATGGTGTTCCTGGAGCATAATATATGGCTGCATCTTTAGCGAGTTTTTCTTGAATGCCTTTTACCGGTGTAATTGGATTTTTAGAAATTCCATGATAGTTCCCATATAATGCATCCAATGAATTTGCATTTGGACCAATCACAGCTATTGATTTTATCTTTTTAGATAAAGGGAGCGCCTGCATTTTATTCTTTAATAAAACAATAGATTCTTGAGCAGCTTTCCTTGACAAATCAATATGCTTTTCATTGGCAACTTCATCAATGGAAATTTGTGTATAAGGAACAATACTATCAGGATCAAACATTCCCAATTTGAACATTGTAGTCAATAATTTCTTCACTGATTTATTTATAAAAGTTGTATCAACTAACCCCTTTTTTATGGCAGCATCCAGATTCTGATATACATCCCCACAATTCAGGTCAGTTCCAGATTTAATTCCTACTGATGCAGCTTCATCCTTTGTAGATACATACTCATGTGCACCCTCCCTGTAAAAATCAGAAATAGCTCCACAATCAGAAACCACATATCCATTGAATTTCCATTTTTTACGTAAAACACTATCAAGCAATAGATTATTAGCACAACAAGGAACACCTCTAAATGCGTTGTATGCACACATAATAGATTGCACATTAGCCTCATTGACTGCCGCATCAAAAGCTGGCAAATAAGTTTCATTCAAATCCTTGTCTGAAACATCAAAATCATCACTATGCCTTGAAATTTCTGGTCCATTATGAACTGCAAAATGTTTAGCGGTTGCCACTAGCTTCAAGTATTTAGGATTATCTCCTTGCAATCCCTGTATAAAGTTTACTCCCATTCTAGAAGTTAAATATGGATCCTCTCCATATGTTTCTTGCCCCCTTCCCCATCTTGGATCCCTGAAGATATTTATATTGGGTGACCAAAAAGTAAGTCCACTATATATCCCCCTTACTCCTTGATTCTTAAAGTATTGATGTTTTGCCCTAGCTTCATCAGAAATGACCGTTGCTACTTCTTTCATGAGCCTCTCATCAAAACTGGAAGCCAAGCCTATTGCCTGAGGGAAAACTGTCGCTTCTCCGGCTCTTGCCACTCCATGTAAACATTCGTTCCACCAATTGTATCGGGGGATTCCCAAACGGGGGACTCCCGGATTGTCGTAACGCAACATGCCTACCTTCTCTTCAAGAGTCATATAGCTTAATAGATTATTTACCCTCAAGGAAAAATCTTTTGTAAAATCTTTATAAATACGAGTAGATTTTTTCTTTTGACATCCATTCAAAAAAAATAGTATCAAAACCAAAAAGGAAATCAATTTTATGAACTTTATTCTTTTTATAAGTAATTTAGTTTTCATTTTTTGTAGTTTTAATATATGGTTCAGCGGATGGGGGAACCATTGCCGGATTACTTCCCCAAGTTTTATTTGCCCTAGATCCCATTAGAAGTTTAAGGGTTCCTCCTTGCATCAATTCTTGATGTGTAAACCATGCCTTATTTAAAGGGGTTCCGTTTAGGGTTGCAGATTGTATGTATTTATTTTCCATAGAGTAATTTTCGGCAATGATGGTAAATTTTTTACCGTTTTCTAACTCAATGGTACTTTTCTCAAAAAATGGACTTCCTATATTATAGATAGGTAATCCCGGAGTTACCGGATAAAATCCAAGTTGAGAAAAGACAACAAATGAAGACATACCGCCCCCATCTTCGTCTCCTGGTACTCCCATTAGATCATTTCTAAACCAAGTATGAATCAGTTTATGTATTCTTTTTTGTGTTTTCCATGGTGCTCCAGCATAATTGTATAAATAAGGAATATGTAAGGAAGGCTCATTGGCCATGCTAAATTGCCCCACATTTCCTGTTTGGTCCGGTAACTGAGCATAAAACTGAGATTTTCCTTTGCCCATAGGCTCTGAAAACATAGCATCTAAATTGGAAATAAAGGATTCGTTTCCACCCATTAGGTTAATCAAATCAGCGATATTATGTTGTACATCCCATCTGTATGTCCATGCATTATTCTCTCCGTAATAGTTTCTTGCTCCCAGACCCCCGGAAAATACATAATCAAAAGGTTCGATAAATTTCCCCTCTTTATCTTTAGGGTGAAAAAAGAGCGTCTGGGTATTAAATAAATTTCTATAATTGTAGGACGCATTAAGAAAAGCCTTATAATCATTTTGTTTATGAAGTTCTTTAGCTATTTGGGACAAACACCACTGATCATAGGCCGTTCCCAAAGAAACTGCCACAGGTTGTCTCTTTTCAAAATGATTTACCTCTTCCACAGTTTCCTCCTCATCTGGATATAAAGCAGGAATATATCCATGTTCCTTATAAAAGGAATCTAACCAACCTGCCGGCTTTCCTGACCACGGCGCTAGTGTTTTTTGAGTAATGGCACCCTTAGCTGCCTTATATGCAGCTTCCAAATCGAAATCTGTCAGTCCCTTCCTGTATCCATCAATTATAGCTGCCACGCCATGATTGGAGTTCATTCGTCGACTATCTCCAGTAATTTCCGGAAAAGTTGGCAACCAAAAATTATCCATTTGTTCTGACATAAGGATAAAGGAGTTTAAGATATCCTGCTCTTTCTTTGGGTCAATAAGAACTCGTAGTGGGTGATGTGCCCTATAAGAATCCCAAATCCAATCATCAGTATAAAAGTCCCTCCCATTATCTTGATGTACCTTGCCATCAAATGCACTAAAATATTGTCCATCTTCAGAAATGCAAACAGGGCGTTCAAAACATCGATAAAGAGAAGTATAAAAAACATGCTCGTCTTGTATATCACCACCTTTCACTTGAATTTTACCAAGAGACTCATTCCATATTTCCTTTCCTAAAAGTTGTATCTTTTCGAGGGTTTTGCCTTCTATTTCCCTTTTCATATTTGCTTTCGCCTGAAGTTCACTTATGAAAGAAACACCGTATTGTATGGCTATTTTTTTAATGCTTTCTGCATACTTAAGTATCAAACTAGCATTCTTACCTGTAGTTTGATGTCCGGAAATACTTGCTCCATTTTTTAAAACAGTGACCTCTTTTGGTAGGTGTTCCGGTTTGAAATAAATAAACACTTTTGTATTGTTTGCTAAATTCTGATACCCTGAAAACGCAGTTCCATCCCATTGAAGAAATCCATTTTTTGAATTCAATATCAAAAAAACATCTTTCTTTAAATCTCCTTCTAAAGATATTTCATACATTCCCGACTGATGGGAAAGTCCATAATCCAATGATATATTTTGTTCATCTAAGTAGACTTGATAGGAATAAGGGGTGATTTTTTCCTGATCATATGAATAATTCAAAACTGGTTTTAAATCGAATTCTGAACCTCTGTAAGGACTTAAATTAAAAGCAGAACTCCCCCTATGGCTTGTTACTATTAATGGTAGTCCATGAAGTCGATCCCCTGTATAATCATTCCTCTCCGGATAAACACGCAACATACTGTTCGGTAAATGAATTGTGGGAAAGGTAGGCACGAGCATATGGCTTATATTTCCCATATATGGATTGACATAATCAACCGGTGTATTCGGTAGACTTACCTGATTATCATATTTAGTCTTATCACAACTGCTTAAAAGTACTATTAATACCATAGCAGTCAATCCCTTGGTAACTAGTTTTATTTTCATTGTCATATTATATTCGATTTAGGTCCCCGTTTAATTTTATTGTAGTGCCTTGAGTCATTTTCCCCTTAAAACTCAAACCATTGTATTTTATATTCAGGACACCACCTTTATTAGATTTGATTCGAACCTCCCTTATTTTTTTATTATTCCAGCTAATACTGACCTCAAATCCTCCCCTTGCCAAAAGCCCAGAGACATGGCCCCTTATAAATTCTTTAGGCAAAGAAGGTAATAGTTCTATTATATAATTTCCATTCTTATCCCTTGATTGGCTCTGAACAAACATTTCTGCTATTGCAGCAGTGGCACCAAAATTTCCATCTATTTGAAATGGAGGGTGATTATCAAATAAATTTGGCAATGTTTTATCTTTAAGTAAATTGGATAACAATAGATATGCATGTTCCCCATCATGAAGACGATTCCACATATTTATTTTCCACGCCAGACTCCAACCTGTCCCGCCATCTCCTCTACCCTCTAAAGTTTTTTTTGCAGCTCTAGCCAAATCTGGGGTTTCCAATATTGTTATCTGGTTTGAAGGATATAATCCAAATAAATGTGATGTATGCCTATGATGTGGCTCTACCTCCTCATAATCTTCTGCCCATTCCATAATCCTCCCCGTAGTTTTACTTATTCTTATTGGTGCTAGTTGTTTAAGGGTTTTTAAACATTCCTTTTGAAACAATTCATCCATATTTAAAATGTCAGCGGCTTCTTTGGTTGTTGTGAGAAGCTCATGGATTATTTGTAAATCCATAGTAGCTCCGTAAGTAAAAACAGAAGTTGAACCATCCGGTTTAATAAAGGTATTTTCTGGGGAATATGAAGGGTTTGTCACTAATTTACCAGGGCATGCAGTTCCATTAGGGGCTTCTACCAAAAAATCCATAATAAACCTAGAAGCCCCTTTCATTAAGGGATAGGCAGTGTTTTTTAAGAAAATTTTATCCCCCGTATATGCATAATAATCCCAGGCCTGACGAACAGCCCAGGCGGCGCCCATTGGCCATATCCCCTGGGGGCCATCGGCAGGAACCGTAAATCCCCAAGCATCCGTTAAATGGTGGACAACCCATCCTCTTGCTCCATACATCGTGTTTGCCGTTCGTTCCCCTGGAACAATTAAAGAACTTAATAAATCAAAATATGGCTGGTGCAATTCAGAAAGATTGGTAATCTCAGTAGGCCAATAGTTCATTTGGAAATTAATATTCGTATGGTAATCGGCATTCCACGGGGCATGCATTTGCCAGGCCCATAATCCTTGTAGATTAGCGGGCATAGTGCCTGGTTGTGAACTTGAAATTAAGAGATATCTACCAAACTGAAAGTAATTTTCAATTAATCTCAAATCAGGTTTTCCGTCAATTTTTGCATCATCCAATCTTAGAGCTGTTGACTTTGATCCCATAATTCTATCTGTTCCAAGATTAATTTCAACCCGGTCAAAGAATTTTTTATAAAATTTTATATGATCGGATTTTAACTGTTCATATGATTTATCGGATGCTTTTTCAATAATATCCTTACATGCATGAAGTGGATAATCTTTAGGTTTTAATATACCAGTATGTGCATGGGCCAATCCTGGGTAATTGGTTGCTCCCGCCACCAATATCATCAACTCACTTGAATTCTCTACTTTTATCGTACCATTTTTTTGGGAAACTTTTCCGTCTTGTGATATCACTTTAACTTGAGCCGAAAAACTAAGTCCTTCGATTGTGTCCATTTTGGTGTTTAAGCGTATTTGACCTTTTAATATAAGGGAATTAGAGTCTATAGGATCAACCTGAATCTGGGCATCCTGTGCCCTTTTTAATGTGAATGATAGATTTATTTTCTCTTTTTTGTCCGCAGTAAATCGTATTACCATTACTTTATCCACTGAAGAAATAAATGCCTCCCTATTAAATTTGGTGTTTTTATAAGAATAATCCGTATGGACTATGGCATTTTCCATATCCAGACTCCGTACATAGCCATTCACCTGATCATGGGGGGTATCTAGCCATAATTCTCCCAAAGATTGATAGGATTTAACCCCGGCAGGTATGCCTAACATATTTTTCTCTGCTAAGGCTACTGCTCGCTCATTTTGATCCTGGAACAACAAACCCTGGACTTCCCGTAATACAGAAAGTGCTTTCGGATTATTGGCATCCTGTGCATACCCATCCCATAAAGTACTTTCATTCAATTGTATTCTTTCATCTTGAACCCCCCCAAATACCATAGCCCCAAGTTGCCCATTTCCAAGCGGTAAAGCTTTCTCCCATTCATTGGCTGGCTCGGCATACCATAATATATTTTTATCATTTTGTAACTCCTTATTCGAAATGACCTTAGCACGGTCCTTCCATGTATTTGAAATTTCAGTTGTCCGAATACTTGCTGGTTCAACGTTCTGTGATAGCATCGGTTGTACCAAATAGAAAGCTATAACAACTATCAGATTTTTAACTATTTTTTCCATAAAATGAAATAATTTATTTATTACAAAGAGGTTGAAAGACTCTTATATTTACTCGTTACTATAACATCTTTAATGAGAATTTGAGGAAGTTTAAATTTTACTATTTTTTCTTCTCCAGCTGCCAATTCTATATTCTGTGATGTATATTCCTTTCCGTTGACGTAAAGTTTCAGTTTGTCGGTGTCTGTAATATTTCCTAAATTCACTATCTTATATGCTATATTATTTTCTGTAGCTTCTTGTGACTTTTGAAGTTCTATATGAAAATCTGCTTTAAAAGATTGGCCATATTCAACTATCGATGTAAGACCCTCATTATCTGATCCATAACCCACACTTTCTTTTATATTATTACCGGCTTTATATCTTGGGCTAACTCCCCCTACTGAGACTTTAAAAGCACCTTTTTCAACAACCCTGTCCATTTTATCATTAAGTAATGAAAGTGCGTACGGACTAAGGATAAACTTGATTGCTTTAGTTTGTTTCGGCTTTAACATAACCTTTTCAAAATCCTTTAATTCAAGTACCCTCGTTTTCACACTTGCAAACATATCAGTAATATATAATTGTACTACTTCTTCACCATCTATAGGGCCGGAATTGGTGATATCTATATTTACTGAGATAGATCCATTTGCTAAAACTTCGGTTTTTAAATTAGAATAAGTAAAATGGGTATAACTTAATCCATAACCAAAACGATACAAAGGATAAAAGTCCATGTCTACATAATTATAACCTCTTCCAGAAGTTTTAAAATTATAATATAAGGGAAGCTGTGCCACACTTTTAGGAAAGGTCATGGGCAGCTTTCCAGATGGATTATAATCCCCAAATAACACGTCCGCAGTAGCTGGTCCCCCTTCTTGACCTGGCAACCAATTTACAAGTATTGCGTTACAGTGCTCCTTAGCAAAACTAAGGTTATAGGGCCTCCCGCTTTGTAAAATTAATATTACGGGTTTTCCTGTTGCGCAAACTGCCTCTAATAGTTTCTGTTGATCACCAGGCAGAATCAAACTTGCATAATCATTTGCTTCTCCCGATGTCTTTGTAACACCTTTGCTGGCTTCACTAGTTGAACAATCCCCAAGGACAAGGACAGCAACATCCGAAGTTCTGACTGCTTTTACAGCTGCTTGTATATCTGAGTTCTTTGTATCAAAAAATTCACAACCCTTTTCGAAAATAACATTTGTATTTTCATCCACGCTTTCTTTGATTCCATACAAAACCGATTTCAATTGTCCAGGCTGTAGTTTAGCCGTATAATCTCCTGGTTGTAGATCATCAGCCCCCGGGCCAATAACAGCTATTTTTTTTAGCGATTTAGATAGTGGCAATACAGCATTTTTATTCTTTAGCATAACGATAGACTTTCTAGCTGCTTCCCTTGCTACGGCTTTATGTTCCGCGCTATTCCATCCAGGATATATAATATCCCAGTCTAAAGGTTCGGAAGGGTTGTTCTCAAAAAGTCCATTCCGAAACATCGTTCTTAAAATAGTTTTACATGTATTGTCCAATGCTTCCTGATTTAATCGACCATCCTTAGCTGCCTGAATAACTGCAGAATTATTATAAACGTCACCGCAATTAGTAGCTATACCAGCCTCTAAAGCCTGATTTGCTGCTACAATATAGTCCTCTGCAGTATAATGTTTCCGAGCTGTCAGATTCCCAACGGCACCACAGTCACTGACAATAAAGCCATCAAACCCCCATTCTTCTCTTAAAATACCTTGTAATAGCTCCTTACTTTTAGCTACCGGAACCCCTAAATAGTCGGAGTAAGCTTCCATAATTGACTGTACATCATACTTTTGAATAATTTCTCTGAAAGGCACTAGGTGAATTTCACGCATTTCCCGTTCGGACAGCCCAATATCATGTGAATCACGACCACCCAATGGGGCACCATGGGCTGCAAAATGTTTAGGTGTTACGAAAAGTCCTCTGGATTTAAATCCTTTTACCCAAGCACTCCCAATTTTGGTTACCAATACGGGATCTTCACCATAAGTCTCTTCAACACGTCCCCATCGAGCATCCTGAGCTACATCAAGAACCGGTGACCAGGCCTGAATGGTATGGGCGCTTACTGTTTCATCTCCAATAATGCCCGATACTTTTTCAACTAAAGCTTTATCCCATGTTGCCCCTAATCCTATTGATTGAGGGAAGATAGTGGCGCCACTACCATAAGAGTATCCATGTATGGCCTCTACTTTATTAATGAAAGGAATTCCGAGTCTTGGTATACCGGGAATCCCCCACCCCTCTCTAAGCAGTTCCATTTTATCTTCTTGAGACATCGAATTTATAAGCAAAGTAACACGTTTCTCTACCGATCTGGAGGCATCCATCCAAGGTTGTTCTTCTAACTTAAAGGTATCATGAACATCATCTGATTTTTGCTCATAGCCTATGGAAAGCTCAAAAATTTTAACCAAATCATTAAAAGAATTTCCCTCAAATACTAATTGAAGATGTGCCCCATATCTTGGCGGAAATTTAAGAACATAATCAGCACCGTTTTTGCTTACTTTGTAATTGATTGGATCCCCCATGTTCATAGGGTCATAGGAAATAAATAATTGTAGGTTATGTATTGATAGCTCCTTCTGGGCCATATTTGTCAGGATTGTTAACTCTGACACATCTCCCGGCTTAGTAAGCGTTAGTGTTAGTTGTTGATTTGTTTTTTGGTCATTTTTAGTTAAGAACCAATAACTGCTCTTATTCTTATCATAAATTTTAGATACCTCCGTAGATTGCACCGTAGCGCTACCAGAGGTAAAGTTTGTCTGTTGAGCACTTAATATGCCCACGTAAGAAAATAATGCTATAAATATTGACAGTGTATTTTTCATATTTCTTAATCTCAATTATTATTTTGATTTATTAATGACGTTTTTATTTTATTTAGAAAGCCTTTTTTACTTGATTTTATTTCAATCTTAATAGGTACCTTTGTGTTCTTTCCTTCTGGATATATTTGAATATGATTCCAGCCTTTTTCAAGCGGGAGTCCTTTAAAAGAATTTTGCCTGCCTTTTCTCATATCCAATGCTTCATTATTGATTTTAATAACATACTGTTCTTGACCACTGATTATCAAATCTAATCGGGGCATATCAGGTTCGATTAGCAAGTTTTTTAATGATCTAGGAGAATCTACCCAAAAACTGAGGTAAGAATTACTTTTACTTTTTTCATATGGTATTTTAATATATCCTGAATTATTAGATGTAACGACCTTTTCTGTTATTATATCCTCATTGATATTCTCAATATCCATGTTTAAAATTTGAGAACCCTCTTCTAGATATAATGCCCTGTCAATCACACCGTCATTGTCCATAACTGAAAGATCTTTTACAGAAAGCTCATTAAATGTTACGCCCAAATTGGATAACATTTTTTTTATTAACCAATCAGCATTATTTCTTAAATCAAGTAGTTTTAAAGTAGTTAGATAATAAACCCCTCTACCAGTATCCACCTTATATAAGGCAATGCCAGATTCCTTTTTTAAAAGTTCATTTTTATATACCGCTGCTGTTTTTTGATATTCAGCCTGTCCATTCCATAAAGCCCAATCTGTATTTGATGCTTCAATAATTGATACTGCTTGGGGGCTGTCTATAAACAACCCATTTTCCATAACTGGATTTTTAACTAACTCACTGAAGTATAAGTCTTCATTATTAATATTCATATTGATAATGTCAGGTTTGCCTAAAAGAAAGGATGTCGCTTTTCTATTTGTTATTTTAATAGGAAAAGGTACACTTTCAGTCAGCCAGGAAATTGCCCCGGGGTGTATTCCCATAATTAAGAAAGTTTTATTCTTTCTAACACCGTTTTGAATATATTTCTTAGCTTTTATGATATCCCCTGGGTTGGTAGCATCAACAATAACAATACCCGCCCTTTTATAGCTTACCTTATTTACCCCCAGATCTGTTAAGTAGGAATAAATTCTGCTTTGTTCACCTGAAACTATAAATGTTGATCTTGGAGCCGGGGCCGACGATTGGTTAAAATTCTTTTCAATAGGGTTGTCTCCAATAACAAATTCATCATTACTATTTGCAGCCCTTACAGCTTCGAACAATGGCCAAGGCTCATAAAGTGGCAAATTGGGATCATAGCCAGGATTTAATGTAGTGGTATATGGCCCCAAACGTTCCGGTTGTACCCCAGGCTGCCCCTCTTTGTATGCAGTAAAAAATATACCATCCTCTAATGTGGCGGAACGACTGGTATTATCAAGCCCCAATGGCAATGGTTTAAGTCCGTACCAAATTATATTAAATATGCTACGGTAAACAGCGTTATATTTTTTTTGTAAGTTTAAAAGTTTGTAAGCCTCCGTTGCCAACCCCTCCATCCTACCTAATTGAGACTCATAGGCCCTATTTCCATTTACAGTGGCGACTTGTTTTGGGGTTCCATAATAAGCCATTCCAGTTTCTCCAATCCCCCATGGTTTTCCCATTGTCGACCATTCTTTCATAGATTCTTCATTTCCATAATGACCGATAACTGTCGGAAGATGAGTAGGCTTCATTGTTTCTCCATCACCCGAAATCCAGTTCCTTGTAGAATCTGTTTCCCTTACTATTGAAATCCAGTTGTTGATTTCAGTTATTTGTCGTTGTATGATAGTCTCGGGAGCATGAAAAACATGAATCGCTACGGGAAGCGTTTCATTACAAACACTCCATCCAAATACTGCAGGATGATTTCTGTCACGCAATACCAAATTTTTTACATGAGATTTTGCAGAAGTCCAATAAGCTTCAGAATCCATTCTCGGTCCACCGTCACTGGACCATATAGCCGTTTCATCCAATACACAAATCCCCATTTCATCTGCCATATCCAAATAAAAATCCGGAAAGGGTTGTGCATGTAATCGAACTGCATTGGCTTTCGCATCTTTTAACATTTTAAACCATCCCCAGGCATATCTCCGGGTCATTTGGGGAATTCCCATAAAATGCCAAGAATCCCCTTTAAGTTCTATCGGACGTCCATTTAAATATAAATTTTGCCCCCTAATTTTAAATTCCCGCCACCCAAAACGGGTATACTTTTGATCAAGGACTGTATTATCGGAGGCTTTTGTCAACTTTACAACAGCTCCATATAAATTTGGAGTGTCCGGCGTCCAGTATTGTAACCGTCCATCAACTTTGGTATGAAGATACACAACGACACTATCCCCTACGGCAATATTTATTAATTGGGGATATTTTATAGAAAACACCTCTTTTTCCAATCCATCAATCTCAGCAAGGTTATCTATACTTAACGGTTGTGGCCTGTTCCAAACCTGTATTGATGTTTGTAGTTTTATTTTTTCATCTTTATGGCCATTGTTTTTAAGCTTTATGGCTAGGGTCAGTTCATCTTTGGAAACTTTAGGCTGTATGTATACGTCTGAGATATTAATCTGTGGAACCTTTATTAAAGAAACATCTTGCCAAATTCCGGCTATATGCTGTCCCCAAAATGATCCGGCAATGTAATTTCGTCGACCATACCTTCCCTGGTCATCTGTTAAGCTTGCTTTAGCTATACCAACGGTTAATACATTTTTTCCTTCTTTTAGATATTTCGAAACATCAACTATAGTTGAAAAAAATATATCGAGGTTCTCCCCCACAAAATTACCATTTACATATATTTTAGCATATCCGGCTATGGCTTTAAAATGCAATATGAGTTTATTCCCCAACCAATATTCAGGAATCTCAAATTCTTTTTGCATCCATCCAATACTTGCGCTTTCCCATGATTTGGGGTAAGATGGATAGGTCACGAAATCTCCTCCTTTTTGCCCTGCAAATGAATTTACATTCCATGGAGATGGAATCTTAAGTGGTGTATTCTCCCATTGAAAAACATCCGGTCTTATAAACATAGAGGTATCTTTCGCCATCACTGGCATAAACTTCCATTTCCCATTAAGGGAAATCTCATCCCTATATGGTTTTTCATAAGTTCTTACCATGCCTTTTACAGGATTAAAAACCTTGTTATACGTTTGATCCTGAGCCCTGATTTCTATACTAATGAAACATAGTGCAAAGGTTAGAGTACATGAAAAAAGTACCTTAAAAAAAATTTTATTTTCTATCATTATTTTTTGATTTCAATATTCTTTATTAATCGTATATCGCCAGCGCTACTTCCTATCATAATTTGAAAGGTTCCAGGCTCAACTAGGTGTTTCATTTCTTGGTTCCAAAGTCTAAAGGCTTCATTATGCAGTTGAAAACTTATAGATTTACTCTCTTTGGGCTCCAGAAATACTTTTTTAAAACCACAAAGAGATTTTACCGGGGTAGTCACGCTGCTTATCATATCGTTTAGATAAACTTGTACCACTTCTTCCCCTGAGCGTGATCCTGTATTTGTTATGGTCATTTTAACCGTTAAGGAGTCTTCTATTCCTATTTCCGAAGACGATAATCGCAAATTAGAATATGCATAGGTTGTATAGCTCAAACCATGTCCAAAGCTATATAAAGGTGTATTGTCGATATCTACATAATTATGTTTGGAGGAGGGCTTATGGTTATAATAAAAAGGAAGTTGTCCCACAGATCTGGGAAAACTTATAGGAAGCTTTCCGGAAGGGTTCACTGTTCCGGATAAAACATCTGCAACGGCCAAACCATTTTTTTCTCCGGAGAACCATGATTCAACAATAGAAGGTATATGTTCGTCTACCCAATTTAAACCTAGGGGTCGTCCATTAAATAATATAGCAACCACAGGGGTTCCTGTTCCATAGACTGCTTTTAGCAATTCCAATTGATTCGAATCAAGTTCCAAATCTGAACGATCTTTTCCTTCTCCAACCTTTTCAATGTTTTCACCTATAACTACGATAGCTAGATCTGATGCCTGAGACACTTTAACAGCAGATGTCTTTAATTTTTCTGAATCCAATGTATCTTTCAAGCTGTATCCCTTTTCGTATTGAATGCTTTTTGAAGTTGCCAAGCGTTGTTTTAATCCTTCTAAAATTGAAATTGTTTTCTTATCTGGATTGGAATATCCTCCTGGATAAGTGCTGGTAGCTAAATCCCCGATTATAGCGATATTTTCGTATTTCCCTGATATAGGCAATATCCCCTTTTCATTTTTAAGCAATACAATACTTTTTTGGGCTGCTTCCAAAGCCAGGTATTGATGCTTCTTGTTATGAAAATCCGAATTATTATTTACCTTCACATACGGGTTATCAAAAAGACCCAGTTCAAACTTTAGCCTCAAAATATCCCCAACGGCATCATCAATAGTTTCCATATCTAATAGCCCCTGATCGACTGCCTGCACTATGGCATCCATAAAACTTTCATGTTTAAAATCGTAAAACTGCATATTTAAGCCCGCATTTAGAGTATTGGCTAAGGCCTCTACAGTATCTTTTACTACTTTATGATTTTCAATAGTCATTCGAATAGCTCCAAGATCAGACAATACAAACCCTTTAAAGCCCCATTCGTCACGTAAAACCGATTTTAAAAGCCATTTATTAAATACACAAGGGACGCCGTCCAGTTCATGATATGCAGCCATGATCCCTTTTGCCTTTCCTTTACGGACAGCCATCTCAAACGGCACCAAAAAGCTAGATCTAGCTTCTCTTTCCCCAATATATGCTGGAGCTATGTTACTTCCTGCTTCCGGAATACTATGTATGGCAAAATGTTTGGGCTCTGCAATAACGGCATTGTCATTACTTAAGGTATCCCCTTGCAACCCCATAACCATGGCAGTTCCATTTAAGGCAGTTAGATATGGATCTTCCCCAAAGGTTTCTTCTACTCGTCCCCATCTCGGATCCCTGGCAAGTCCCAAGACCGGCCCCAGTATCATATGTATACCGTGCATACGACTCTCACTGGCTATTACCCTACCTATCTTTTTAACCAGAGTAGAATCCCAGGCACTGGCAAGTTGTAATGGAACGGGAAAAGTAGTACTATTTTTACCAGAATAGCCATGTAACCCTTCCTCTATAAACATAACTGGAATTCCTAATCTGGTTTTTTCTAAAGCATATTTTTGTATTTGATTGCCAATATTAGGATCTAATGGGTAAAAATCATGAATTGATCCCATTCCAGACGAATCCATCATTTGTGAAATTTTTTCTTCAGAAAACTTTATTGCATCATGTCCCTTCATGATGGCCACCTCCTTGCCCCAATACATATCCATTTGTTTTATTTTCTCTTGCAGGGTCATTTTAGAAATAAGGTCTGCCACTCTACTGTCTACAGATTGGGAAGCATCTTTATATATAGGGTTAAGAGTATTATAGGTACACCCATAGAGCATTAGTAATAACCCTATGAAAATTGCTTTTTTGGATTTAATCATTCTATGGTAATTTAATTTAAAATTATGGTCGATTAATTATATTTTGTCCGAATTGCTTATTTGGTTGATTTCCCATTACAAACTTTAATTTCCCTCCTTCTAAAAGTTGATCATGGGTAATATATGAGTTGTATAGAGGTTTCTCATTGAAAAATATCTTTTGGATATAAAGATTTTCAAGACCATTGCTTTCTGTCTCGATCAACAAGCTTTTTCCATTTGGCAAATTCAAATTAACTTTTTTGAATAAAGGGCTCCCAAAAACATACTTGCCAGATGCCGGAAATACCGGATAAAATCCCATAGATGAAAATATATACCACGCAGACATCTGACCACAGTCTTCATTTCCAATAATTCCATCGGGTAATGCATGATAAAACGAAGTTGTAATATGACGTATCTTTTCTGCTGATTTCCACTGGGCTCCACTATAGTTATATAAATAGGCAATGTGATGACTTGGTTCGTTACCATGTGCATATTGCCCAATAGCTCCAGAAAGATCAACCAGTACCTCTTCATGCGGAGATTCCACATGAAAGAACTGATCCAAACGCTCATTAAATGCCAAATCCCCTCCCAATAAAGAGATTAAGCCATGTACATCCTGAGGGACCAACCATAGGTACTGCCAAGCATTCCCTTCCGTAAAATCTTCTGCCCGTTGACCAGTTGAAACAAATGGATCAAAATGTGGATTCCACGAGCCATCTGAAAGTTTTCCCCTAAAAAACCCCTTATCATCATCATAATACAATTTATAATTCATGGAGCGTTTATAGAAATACTCATAATCCTCTTTATTCCCCAAGTATTGAGCCATTAAGGCAGTACTACCGTCACCTATAGCTAGCTCCATACCCATCGCTAAAGGTTCTTTGACATTGCTATCTGATGGGATTGGTTTTAAATTTTTTACATAATCCATCCCCCTAACATCAGACATAGAGGTTCTTTTTACAGCCTGATATGCTTTGTCAACATCAAAACCATCATATCCTTTAATAACTGCTTCCGCTATAATTTGCAGACTACTAATCCCCACCATGGTTCCTGTTTCATTCCCATGGAGGTGCCAAACAGGCAAATATCCCTGTTGTATTTCAATGGAAAGCATACTATCGATAAAATCATTAATACGTTTGGGTTGTAATAGTGTAAATAATGGATGTACTGCTCGATAAGTGTCCCAGGTTGAAAAAACACTATAGTTATTAAATCGTTTATTCGTATATACTTTCCCATCAGCCCCCCTGTAATCCCCATTAGCATCATTAAATAAAGAAGGGTGCATAAACAAGTGGTACATAGAGGTATAAAAAATCTTTGTTGCTACTGAATCTTCTCTACTAACCTCTATTTTTGAAAGTTCATTATTCCATTTTATTCTTGCTTTCTTCTTTATTTTATCAAAATCCCAGTCCGGCACCTCCTTATCTATATTATACAGGGCATTCTTAGTACTTACAGGTGAAATTCCAACTTTCATTTCATAATCCAAAGGACTTTCTTTAAACCTAATTAACCCCTTTATCATGGTAGCGGTATAACTCTCGGATTCTATCAGTCGATTATTATTACTATATATTTCCAAAGATTCAATGGCTTTAGAGGTTTTAATAGCAAAATAAATTTTTTGATTTTTAGCCCAACCTGAGGAATAACGATATCCTATCAAGGTATGGCTGTCTACACGTTCTAAGAAGGCCTCTTTTGTTTGGTCGTTAATCCCTTCGGTTAGGTCAATTATAATTTGTGATTGCTCATCAGGCGGAAATTGATATTTATGATATCCTACTCTTTCGGTACTAGTCAATTCTACAATTACCTTATTATCCATCGTTACTTTGTAATAACCTGGTTCAGCTTTCTCTTTATTATGGCTAAAGGTTGACAAATACCCATTATGAGGGAATTCCTGCTTTCCCTTATTCAATTTGACTTTACCGGTATAAGGCATTATCAAAATATCGCCCAAGTCACCGATTCCGGTTCCACTAAGCCTTAAATGAGAAAAACCTATGATAAGACTGTCAGCATAATTATAGCCCGAACACCAGTCCCATCCTTTATAAATATTATTTGGCCCTAGTTGCACCCCTCCGAAGGGAACATTAGCTCCTATAAAAACATGACCGTGTCCACCCGATCCAATGAATGGGTCAACATAATCCGTAAAATTCTCCTCTTGTGCTTGTAGTATCAATGGAATACAAGACAATATATTTAGTATCCATTTGACCATTATTTTTGAACCCATCGCAAGTAGATATTATTTTTTCTGTTTGTTATTATTAAACCATAATGCCTTAATGGTTTCTTCTTGATTATATCCTATGGGGCAATTTCCGGATTTCGTATTGGCTCGATAACTTCCCTGGCTATTATTTGGACATGAAATCATTCTATTTATGGGCATTTGTAAATGACCATATGAATCTGTATCCTTAATCCAATGATATGCATAGGATAACCATTTGTTCCTATATGGTTCTTTTTGGAGTGAAAACCATGAAATTTCATCCCAACCCCATACAAAATGTGTTGTAAGGTCTGCTTGATTGGGAGTTTTTCCCCTCCCGTAATTATCGAACTCTACCAGATAAGGAAGATGTTCACATTTCCATCCGCTCGGACTATAACAGCCCTTGCTTTTTGTATATAAAGCATCCAGATATCCTACTTCTAACTTCCCTTCTAAAAAATTTTCAGGGGTTTCCTTTATACGAAGTGGAAATGAATTAAAATCAATTAAACTTTCACCATTTTTGATCATTCCGTGATTGGGGACATGAGCATCTAATAAAACCCAATTACGACGTGCATTACGAGTTGCGAAAAGCCTTATTTTATCTATTAAGAATTTCCAATATTCTAAATCATGGTCATTCATGCCTATTAGCTCAACCTGCCCCAGATGTAATGCTTCACACCCTATTTTTATATATGATGCAGCCAAATAATAAAACCACATTTGGGTTTCTTTTCTGCTTATATCAGGGACACTACTCCCTTTTCTCCAATGATCTACATACATTCCGCTCTTATTAAGCATTTTAGCATATATAAATGTTCTTTCTTCCACAGGAATTCCAAAATCCTTAAATACCCAATTTGGAATCTGAACTTGGTCGACTTCTTTAGTAACAATCTCGAATAAACAGCCCTGAAAAATAATTTCACGGTCAAATTTATGAATAGTGTCAACCCATTTTTGGGCCGTATCCCAAAAAGAGTCTTTATTTAACAAAGCCTCTCCTCCCCATCTGTAAATAGACCTTCCAATAAATTTGGGGTGAATATTTTGGATTAGTCGTACATCATCTTGATGAAAAGGATACAATCTCTTTCCTTCAGGTTTCTCTGGCATTAAAAAATAAACCATCGTAACAGCCCTGTCAAGGTAATTTTCCAGTACATT
This sequence comes from Galbibacter pacificus, assembly GCF_029603165.1. Classification (GTDB taxonomy): domain Bacteria; phylum Bacteroidota; class Bacteroidia; order Flavobacteriales; family Flavobacteriaceae; genus Galbibacter; species Galbibacter pacificus. Next base: position 356,987 of record NZ_JAQSVC010000001.1, on the reverse strand, counting down.
TTGCGAGATTCCCCTTCGATCAAAATAAAAATCTCCGCTTTTTTGTGCATAACCATTTCTGAAAAAAAACAAAGAGAAAATACAGAGATAGATTACAGCTTTCGGTTTTATAAAGATTTTCAAAGAGAGCATTTGTTATACTTTTTAATTAAAAAATTTTCCATTACAAGAACATCTATTCCTGACTTTATAAAATTCCTATAGGCATCTTCTGGTGAGCAAACAATAGGCTCATCCATGACATTAAAAGAGGTATTAACCAACATCCCAACCCCGGTCTTCTTCTTAAAAGCCTTAAGCAGTTTCCATAATTTTTCATTATGGGTACGGTCTACAGATTGGACCCTTGAAGAATAATCCAAATGGACAACTGCGGGAAATACATTCAAATCTTTTTTTAAAACTTCCTTGTTTTTATCTCCTTTCAATGGCTGATGTTCCTTGCAATAGGCTACAAATAACATGTAATCATAAATTCCTTTCCCCATAAAATATTCTTCGAAATCCTCTTTGAGAACACAAGGAGCGAAAGGGCGAAAGTCTTCCCTAAATTTTACTTTTTGATTTAGGTGCTTTTGCATTTCAATTAATCTAGGGTCTGCTAGAATACTTCTATTCCCTAATGCCCTTGGCCCGAACTCCATTCTTCCTTGAAACCAACCAACTACCGCTCCTTTTTCCAACATACAGGCAACCTCATTGTATAGTTGAAATGAATCACGAAATTGCTTATAATTTACACGGTTCTTTAGGAGTACTGTTTCTATTTGACTTAAGCTATATTTTGGCCCTAAATAATACGAACTAATTTTATGGGCATAGTTTTCAGTTCGGGGTCGATGAAAATACTGATGATATATATTCAAGGCAGCCCCTATGGCCCCACCAGCATCGCCAGCCGCTGGCTGTACCCAAATACCTCCATATAAGTTGGACTCCAATATTTTTGTATTGGCCACACAGTTAAGGGCAACACCTCCAGCCAATACCAAATAATTACATTGTGTAATTTCCTTTGCTGTTTTCGCCAGGGCAATCATTACCTCTTCTGTTATTTTCTGAATGGCCATTGCCAAATTCTTATGACCTTGAGTTATTATGTCATCTGATTTACGATATGGTATTTGTATGAGGTTATATATTTCATCATTATTTGTCATGGTCAAGCCATTGACATAATTAAAATATTTCATGTTGAGCAATATGGATCCGTCTTCCCGAATATCAATCACCTCGGACAACAAGGTATTATATACTCTTTGACACTCTTCTGAACCTATATCGCCATATGGTGCTAACCCCATTACCTTATATTCTCCATTATTAACCCGGAATCCCAAATAATGGGTAAAAGCCGAATAGAATAAGCCCAATGAATGGGGAAACCTTAACTCCTTCAGGATTTTTATATTTTTTCCATAACCAAATCCTATACTCATGGTTGCCCATTCCCCAACACCGTCAACTATTAATATTGCAGCTTTTTCATATGGAGAAGGATAAAACGCACTTCCTGCATGTGACAAATGATGCTCAGAAAATAATAGCGGTACATTGCCCAGCCCTAGCCCTTTAATTTCAACTTGTATCTTCCGTTTTAAAAAAAGCTTTTCCTTTATCCAGATTGGTATAGCCTCCAAAAAGCTCTTAAATCCATATGGGGCAAATATGTGGTACATCTCCACGATTCTCTCAAACTTTAAAAAAGGTTTTTCATAAAAAACCACGGCAGATATCTTATCTGTATGCATATATGCCCTTTCCAAAATGTACCGCAACGCGTTAATTGGAAAACTAGCATCATTTTTTATTCTACTAAACCTTTCCTCTTGGGCTGCGGCAATAATTTCTCCATCTATAATTAATGCCACTGCGCTATCATGGAAATAGGCAGATATCCCTATGATTGCTATTCTACTCATCTAAAAAACGGAATATATTAATGGTGAAAGTGCAGATATACCCGTAGCGATCATTAAGAGCGATAATGCCAAAAGAGTACATATTAATGGTATCATCCAGTATTTCTTACGATATTTCAGAAAATAAAATAGCTCTACTATAAAATCCATTGATGCAAAGTGTTTAAAAGGTTCTTTCAAAATCTCCAGAAGTAAAATCCTTATCCACATTATGAAAAACAGATGTGTTCCCCTTTTTAAACATATAAAGCATTAGTCCATCTTTCATATATAGCTTTCTAAAGAAACCAATAGGGGTAACCATCAAAAAATAAACGAGACTTAAGGTTAAAAAACTGCTTACCCTATTTAAAATGCCAGCTAAACCATACCACAAAAAAGCAAATGGCCTCAACAAAAGAGGAAAAGTCAATAATATCAACACTAAACCGGCCATTAATAAATATATAACTCTATCAGGTTCATTAAACCCATAGATAGCTTCCAGCAATATGCAGACCAAGCCAAAATCAATCGCTTGTTCTTTTGAAATCTCCTTATATTTTATACCCATATTCATCCTTTTACTATATTCTTCTTAATGTTGGCAAGTAATTTTTGAGCTGCTTTATTGTCTTGATCCACCTCTAAAACTTTTTTCAGGTATACCATAGCCATTTCATTTGTATTTAACAGTTTATACTTGTCTGCAATATCCAACCATATAGGTATAGGTTGACTTGCTTTTTCTATGGTATCCTTCAGTTTTATAATTTCCCGTGTTGTTTTTATAAGCTGGGTTATTCTGTTCCTTTCAAAGCGGCCATTCAATCCGATATAATTTATATAAGACAAAGCGGTTTTAGGATCGTCTAGTTTTAAGGCATATACTAATAGGAATCGTGCTTTATCCAAAGAGGAATGCTGTTTAAATGATCTTTCCATATAAAAAAATGCTTTTTTCGGTATATTTATTTGACCATATACCTGAGCCGCCTTTTTGGAAAAAACTGGGTCTTTCGGAAATTCTAAAACCATCGATTCAGCAACTTTTGAAGCATTGTACAGCTTATTATTTTGTACATAATACATATATAAATCCTGATTTGCTTTTAACCAATTGAGCTTGTGGGAGACCACTTTTTGTGATATTTCTTCTTCGGGGAGAGTTATTTTTAGCTTACATTTATAATCATTTTTATATGGCCATGAGGCCTTTAAATGCTGTATACGATATTTACCACATAAAGAGTCTAAAGCTGTAATGGGCATCTCCCTATAAAGCTCCTTGAGAGAAATGCCCTTTCTTACCATAAATGAAAACTCATCGCTTTCTTTTAATTTTCTGAAATAGGCATCACTCATTAATGCATATCCTCTAAGGTTTGGATGCACGTGATCAGTAAAAAGATTATCTCCAGGTATATTATGTATGGAAGCTCTCCTGAACAATTGGTCACAGTCCACCAAATATACACCCTCATATCGTGAAGCTAATGTCTCGATGATTTCATTAAAACTACCAGGTGCTCTAAATTTAAGGCCATCAAAATCTATAGCTTTTGAGAAATAGGAGGCTGCACTGTCATATAACCTTTTTTGATAAAAAAGTGTTCCCATATAATAATTGCATAGAGCATGTCTTGAATACACACTATTGGCTTTTGACAAATATTGAAACGCCGTTAATGTATCTTTCAATCGAATTGCCTCTACCCCCTGTTCGAATAAAGGCATAAATTTCTTATCTGTATCATCGCTAATATGGCTTTCAAATGGAGGCAAGTCTTTTTCATTACAAACAAGGTTCCCTATATAAACCGGAATCCCTTCTTTGCTAAATTGTCTCAATGTTCTATTAAGATTATATTCAAATTGATAAAGCCCTTTTTTATAAAGAATGGAATCAAAAGAAATATTATCACTATTAACCATCAAAGCCATTCTGGAACTTTCCGAATCAGGTTCTTCATTCCATAATCCCCGAAGGGCAGTAAGTGTGTTGGAAATTAGCTGGGCAACTTTAAATTTCCTGAGATATATGACACTTTGTACCAATATTGGGTTGGCTCCAATAGTTTGCGTAGATGCTATTCCCATGGCTCCATAATATTCATTGTGCCCTACATAGATTAATACCGCATCTGGTTTATAACTGGAAAGCCTTTTGGCAAACCCTGCAATGGTATATGTATTTACAGCTGTTAATGATAAGTTTATAATTTCGATATCCTTTTCTGGATAATCCTTCATAAAACGATATTCCAACCACCTATGAAATGATCCGTTGTGAAAATAAGGATAGCCAAGGGTAGTTGATTCCCCTAAAACGAATATTCTATATGTTCCGAAAGGCTTTTCCCTTTTAAAAGGTTCACGGTTTCCCTGTGTTGCATAAGAGATATCCGAAAAGTATTTTTTCGAGGCTTCTGGGTTAAAAATAAGATAATCCCCTTCTTGATCATAGGGTATAAAAAGATCTGGATTATATCCATAGTGAAACAATCGGAGGATTAATTCCATAATAACGAGTATTAAAAAAGGCATTATAATTGAAATCCCCTTATAAACTGTTACTCGTTTTGGATTCAATGACTTATTTAAATGGTATTTATTATCCTTATGTTTCATTAAACAAATATAATCGTCGTCGATTCGCTCATATACTTTAATTAATTACCTATAACCGCAAAGGGAATCATCTTAAGCTAACTAAAAACTAATCAATTATGCATGATTTAATTATGGTACTTTTTTATAAAAAATCTATTCCTAGTATCCTGGGTTTTGTTGCCATTCCGGGTTTCTACTCATTTCATTATCAGGTATAGGTGCCAAATAATAATTTGCAGGATCAGATACGGCAATCGGAGACAATGCATTCTCATTTTCTACTGCTCTTTCACTAATTATTTGTGGCAATAATTGAAGCCGTACGATATCAAACCAACGAATCCCAAATTCACCTGCAAATTCATATGCCCTTTCATATACCACAGAATCCCTAAATTGTTCTCTGCTTAGACCCGTTGTTAAATCGTCTAGACCAGCTCTTGAACGAACCTGGTTAATTGCAGCATAGCTTTCCGAAGAAGGCCCTCCTGAAGACATTGTGGATGCTTCAGCATAATTTAATAATACCTGAGGGTAACGAATAATCTCTAATGTCTTATTTGTGCTCGGGTTCATAGAAATAATTTCAGTATCAGTTTCATTTACGCCATCCCCTCCCAAACCGGCTCTGAACTTTTTATAATAAGGATGCTGAACCCTAGTTCTGGGTGAATCCCAAGGAACAAGGTCAAAGGTGTTTTCCGGTTTCTGTAATAACTTAAAGGTTGTATAAAATGTATCATCAGTACGTTTACAGTCTGGTGCATTCAAAAAGAAATTTATTTCACTATAGTAATCGTCCCATCCTGTCATCCCATTAAGAGCCTCTTCTTCCAAAGGCACTGCTGAAGACCCAAAACTCCTTTGAGGCAATCCGGCATCTACGTTATATTGTAGAGCAAAAATGGACTCTGAATTATTGTTCGTCGTAAACACACTCAAATAATCCCCCATTAAGCTAAATTCTCCCGTATCCATAACTTCCTTGGCTAATTTTGCGGATAGGGCATATTTGGGTTCATCATTTAAAGGCCAGCCTGCCATGGTAAGATAAACATCCGATAACATTGCTTTAGCTGCTATTTGATCAGCCTTGCCCGGTTCGCCTTCAAAAGATGGGGGCAAAGTTTCTATTGCCATATTAAGGTCACTGACAATCTGGTCATATACTTTAGAGATTGATTCTCTTGGTGGGCGGTCATTTACATCAATCTCTGTGGTAATAATGGGTAATTCACCAAAAGTCCGCACCAAATAATAATAGCACATCCCTCTCATAAAATATGCCTGCCCCGCAGATTGTAATTTTAATTCTTCTGTAGAATTCACCTGTTCATAATTATCTAAAACATTATTTGCTTGATATATTGCCTTCCATGGTCCCTCCCATTGTGCTCTTAAACTCGCATTTCCATCACTCCCCGACAAACGATCAAAATCTCTCATATCTGCTTTATTCAAGCCTGGGTCCGTAGTCAAGTCGTCAGAACCAAAGTATGAAGTCATCCTACTGGTAAAGCCCCATGCACCATCTCTTGCCAATTTTTCATACATAGATGCCACCGCCCCGTCCAAATCACTTTGTGATTGAAAATAAGTCCCGGGGGTCAGATCAGCTTTAGGGTCTTCTTCTAAATCTTGACAGCTACTCATCACCAATAAGAGAATTAATGGCAACTGTTTTAAATATTTTATTTTCATTATTTATAATTTTATGAATGAATATTAAGTTTTCTAATTATCTCTACTTATCAAAACCCTAACCGGAACCCTACGGTATAGGTTCTTGGATTCGGAATCACTCCCATTTCCAGTCCTTGAGTCAATGCATTTTGAGCGTTGTTTACCTCAGGATCATAACCTGGATAATCTGTGATGGTAAATACATTTTGCCCGCTTATATATATTTGCATATTGTTAAGCCCGAATTTATCCAACAACCCCTTAGGAAGGTCATAGGCTAAAGAGATATTTTTCAGTTTGATATAGCTGGCATCGTAGACATAACGACTACTATTGATAAAATTCTTACCCGTATTACTAAAGGCCGGATTATTTGTTTCATTTTCTGGAGTCCACATATTCAATGCTTCTTGTGTTGTAGGTGTCTTTGCCTGCCCTTGTCCTCCCCATAGGTAGGCCATGGTTTGTGAATATATTTCATTTCCGGACGTTCCCTGAAACATAAAACTCAACGTAAAATTTTGATATTTCAAATCATTAATGAACCCAAATGAGAAATCTGGCGATCCATTACCGATTACCATAAGATCATCAGTATTGTATACATTATCTCCGTTTACATCTTCATATTTGGCATCACCAGGCTGCATCCCATATTCAGCAGCTTCTGCTGCCTCACTTGATTTCCAGGTCCCCAAAAATTTATAGCCATAAAATTCCCCAAGAGGTCTTCCTACCTTAAGATAAGTAGTTCCTGATTGTGCAGATCCAATATTATTTACCTGAATATTATCCAACCCGCCCAAATCTTTTACTTTGTTCCTGTTAAAAGACATTGTAAAGTTGGTACTCCAACTAAAAGCATCGCCATCAATTGGGTTTCCGCTAATTGAAAAGTCCAGCCCCTTATTGTTCAATGCCCCCAAATTCCGTTGGTAGCTATCGCCCCCAAGGTAAAATGGAGCTTGATAATTATAAAGTAAATCCGTGATATTCTTATTATAAACATCTACTGCAAGATTTAGCCTTCCATAAAAGAATGCCATATCCAGTCCTATGTCCGTTTGTTTGGTAATCTCCCACTTTAAATCCGAGGATACGGGTGGGCCTAAAGGAGTAGTCACACTTGGGGTAACGCCATCATAAAAATACGGACCTCCCGTTTGAATTCTAGGAATGGTTGAGTAGGCACCCACGGCTTGATTTCCTGTCTCTCCATAACTTGCGCGAAGTTTTAAGGTTGTCAATATCTCTGAATCCTTAAGAAAGTTTTCTTCCGAAATATTCCAGCCTAAAGCTATAGAAGGAAAGATACTGTATTTATCTGTTAAATGAGAAGATCCGTCAACGCGGACACTAGAGGTTAACAAATATTTATTCTTGTACGCATAGTTTACCCTAACCATATAGGATTGTAATGCATCCGATGTGTACCCTGATGTTGTTTGTTGACTGGCCCCCAATCCCAAATTGTAATATCCTAATGAAGGTGTTGACAAATTATTAGAATTGGCACGGACCCATTCATTTTCATATTTGTATTGCTCATACAAGCCCATTAAAGTAATATCATGAACGCCGATACTCTTTTTATACGTTAAAAAATTACTGTTCTGGAATGACCATGATTTGTTGGAATATACAGTAGCCCTAACACCGTTCGTATTTCCCTCATCGGTATCCAGTCCACGAAATGCCTGATTATATCCTGACCCCATATTATACGTATTATTAGTTGTAAATGTAAGATCGTCGGTAATTCTATATACCAAAACCCCAGTTCCATTAATACTTCTGGAACTTGTGTCTTCCAACTGACCATTTGCTTGAGCAACAGGATTAAACCCGGTTGATCCATAGGTAGAGTTTTTAATATATTGACCTGTTTCAGGATTTCTGACTGGAGATGTTGGATCCCAAATATTAGCTTGTGAGAAAGGATCTGTCAGGTCTCCTTGATATGAATTATTCCTCCCTTTGTTCTGAAGTGCTGATAAATTTATCTTTAAATCAATTCGTTCTCCTGCCTTTAAATCAAGATTTGTCCTAAATATATCTTTCTTAAAATACTGATTAACAATAAGTCCCGGTTGATCTAAATGGTTATACGACACCCTGTATCTCATCTCAGGCGAACCTCCGGAAATATTTAAATCGTAATTTTGAATAAGTGGCTTCTGTTCTAATTCTTTATGCCAATCGGTTCCGCCCCATTCTTGAAAATAGGTCAAATCCTCCTCTGTAAATGCCGGTGATCCCCCCGTGGAAACATTCGTAGTATTAACCACAGTGGCAAAATCATAAGCATTCATTAAATCCAAATGTTTGGGTATACTTGCCTTGCTTAACCATGTATTAAAGTTAACTTGCATTTTCCCTGAATTTCCCATTTTGGTAGTTATCAATACGACTCCATTGGCTCCTCTAGATCCATAAATTGCTGTTGCGGATGCATCTTTAAGAATTTCCATCGATTCTATATCATTAGGATTAAGGCCGGTAATATTCCCTCCAATATTCCCATCTATCACATATAAAGGTTCATTATTACCTGTAATGGAGTTTGCACCACGAATTCGCACACTCATTCCTTGTCCTGGTTGCCCGCTATTTTGTGTAACTACAACTCCTGAAGCGGTTCCTTGCAGAGCCTGCTCAACCTGAACAATAGGTCTTTTTACAATTTCTTCTGCCTTTACAGTACTGGTAGCTCCGGTTACATCTCTTTTTAATTGTGTACCGTATCCTACAACTACCACTTCCTTCAAGCTTTCAACATCCAGTTCCATGGTAGCATCAATAATTGTCTGTCCGCTTATAGGAAGTTCCATGGTCTTATAACCGATGTAACTAAACTCTAGAACAGCGTCCGGTTCAGTTATGGTTAATTCATAATTACCGTCAAAGTCGGTAGCAGTCCCCTTGGATGTCCCTTTTACAATAACAGTAGCACCTGGAATAGGTTGGCTGTTTTCATCATAAACAACCCCTTTTATAGTCTGTTGTGTGTTTGAAGCTGTCTGTGCAAATAAATTTGACGAAATCGATAAAATACAAAGCAATATCGTACAAGACAAGCTTTGCATCATACCAGAACGTTTTCTGGTACCTAAAATTTTGTTTTTCATAAAATTGAATTATTCAAATGAAGTTTGTTGTTAATGTTAGTATTAGTTTTTAGCTTACGAGCTCCGTTTGTAATAAAGCATTAGAGAATGCCCCTTTTTAATGTTTAAAATTTTCATAAATTATATAGGTTTGATTGAATATTCTTCATGCATATTTATATACCAAAAATTTCCCAACTGAATTACCCACAACAATAGGTTAGCTTGGAATTTCTTAAAACAAAGAAAAGAGGGGGTGCTTAATAATGATATAATTAACACTAAAAAAAAACTTAATTTTTGATTAATATTTATATATATGTCAAATAATGTGGGGCAATATCTCATATTATTCAATTTTTTAATTAAAATAGGCGAACATCTATATTTGGAGGGAAAACGACAAAAAATTCATCATTCATTATATATACGTACATTTACAATCAAGGAACCTCAAGGCTATCATCTATAAAGCTAAATAATATCAACAAAAAAAAGGGATAGGAAACACTACCTTCCTATCCCTGCTAACTAGCTCAGTGGGTATTTATGAAAACACTGAATTTTAAAATCCTTTACATATATTATAATATATATAGCCCCTGATTAACTATAACCATAAGTAAATACACGAGATATATTATTATCATATTCTTTATCACACATATTGCCACTTAAACTAATCCCTTATTATTTACATAGGGTATATGTTTTCAGTTTAATCACTTAATTAAAACCATTTTGCTTGCTTCAGAAAAACCATTTTCATTAAATGCATAAATTTGAAAAACATATGGCTGATTTGCATTCAAACTATTCAGATAAAATGAATTCTTTTTATATAACAGATAACTATGGTATAGCTTATTGGGACTGTTTCCATAATAAATAATATATCCAATAGCTTTTTTATTATTTTTCCATTTCAAACGAGTTCGCCTTCTGTCCCATTGCCTATCTACTATAAATTGTTCGACCGGTTTTGGTTCTTTTCCCAATCCTTTTCCAAATACACGAAATCCGGATAATGCAAAATTCCCAGAAGGTACTTTAATATTATTTATGCGTATGTAACGCAACCTTTCTTTTTCTTTTAACTGAATATATTGATGAGGGTTATCTATCGTAGAAGAAGATTTGTCTGCAATAATTTTCCAGTTCTTTCTATCTAATGAACCTTCTAGTGTATATTGATAGCATAATCCTTTTTGTCTTCCATAAATAACCGAGTTGTTTTCATAAAAGTTTAATTGCACCGCATAAACATCTTGATTATTTTGCAGATCAATTTCTGCCCATTCATTAGGATTACCACTTTTTGCAGACCAAAAAGTTCTCAAGTTTTCATCTGCAAGGTTAGTTTTAACAAAAGATTCCTTTTCACTCGAAACTTGTACGGGCTTATCATAAGATAATAACATCCAAAAGGGTAAAACATAATCTTTCCCCATTACTTTACCCTTGGGAATCTGCATGGGATAATCTCCAAAACCAGTTTGAGCAAATAAGACCCCTTCTTGATCGAAAAAAGCTGGAAATAACGACAACCGCCTCTCAAACATATGCTTGTTAGAAACCGTTACTGTAGCTATATGCCAAAAATTCCCGTACTTATCTTTAAAAGTACTTCCGTGACCGGCACCATTGGCATATCCTGAAGGTTTATAAGAAAATGGATTGTTTTCTGCCTGTACAAAAGGCCCTAATGGATTTTCTGAATAATAGACCCCATCGGAGTAACTTTTATATTGTGTACCTGGACTAGCATATTGCAAATAATAAATGTCATGATGCTTATTCATCCAGGCTCCTTCGAGCCATGGAGCTTTATCGTCCGTTTCATTAGTATCACCGCTTACCTCCCAGCCGTTAGTATTAGGATTGGTATATATTAAAGGCTTCGGTTCTCCTATTAAATTAAATTTATTTTGATGGTAGTCTAATTGCACTCCATATAATGGATCTACATCAGAACATCCCCAATATAGATACAATTTATCATCATCATCCATAAAGAAGGCAGGGTCAATTACTCCGAAAGGTAAAGTAGCTATCATCTTCCATGTTCCCTTGTCAATATCTTTAGCCTGATAGATTTTATCAGACGATGCCATCATATAAATCGAATCGTTTATAACCACTGCTGTAGGAGCATAGTCTTCCGTCGGGAAATTTTTAACTTCGACAAACTTCCATTTCAAAAGGTCCGAAGACCTCCAGTATCCTCCAGATTTAGATGCAAATAAATAATATTGCCCTTTGAATTGAATTACTGACGGATCCGCTGCTTCTCTTCTACTCGGTGAATCCAAGCTAAAACGATAGCTTATATCAACCGGATTACAATAGGTTCCTATAACTATGTCGGTAATATTATGCTCTTGAGCATAACCATCATGAGTTATACATATAATTAGAATATTAATTGCTATTATAATACCTTTATATATATTTTTTTTATCCCTTTTGATCATAAAAACGAACTATATAACTGATTGTATAGTAAGAATGTTTTTCTTATTCCTTCCACGGTAAGGGTTTCATATCTGGGTCTAATGTCTGCTTAACTACTTTAATAGTGCCGTCAGTATTAAAAAAAAGTTCATCTACACAAACAGATCTTAACCAATCATGGCCACCGGAAAGTTTACTATTATGATAAAAAGAATACCATTTCCCTTTATATTCCACAATTGAACCATGATTTGTATAGCTATCGGTAGGCTCCATATATATTCCCCGATAAGTCCAAGGTCCTAGCGGATTTTTACTGGTGGCATATCGCATGCGGTTGTGCTTTTCCCCATCATCATGATTATCTGAATAGGATAAATAATAAATATCTCCTTTTTTATGTACCCAAGTTGCCTCATGAAAATCTTCAAGGCCTTCCATCGGTTGCATCTTTCCTTGTATCTCTGTCATGTTTTCCGCAAGTTTTCCTCCTTGACACTTTCCGCCTCCTCCATAATAAAAATAAGCTTGTCCATCGTCATCAATAAATACACATGGATCTATCATAGGATCCAAACCTTCAATATAGCCTTGTACTTTAAAATTCTTATCTGGGTACTTACTAGTTGCAACCCCTATTTTCCATGTATCGTTCCATTCTTTTCCGCTTGGGTGAGGAAAGTAGAAATAATAGGTTCCATCTTTATAGGCACAATCAGGCGCCCACATAAAACCACCCTCTTCGCGTCCCCAAGGCACATCGTTAGAAGAAAGTATCTCTCCATGATCTTTCCAGTGTATCATATCATCTGTTGAATATACATGGTACCTATCCATAAGGTCACATCCTTTTGGAGGTGCTATATCATGGGAAGGATATACGTACAACCTACCATCATTCCACACATGTGCCGAAGGGTCTGCAGTAAAAATATTTCTGAATATTGGATTTTGAACTTTTTCATTAATAACGGCTGTCTCGATTGCCACTTTTTCCTTCTTTTGCGACTGCTCACATCCATTAAAAAACAATGAGACAAGAATCACATAAATTAAAGATTGGATTTTTTTCATTTTTCTATTTTTATAAAAATTAAATATATTTAAATTCGCTCATATCACTATTTTATTGGCAAAACATCTGGAATAGGAACTTGATTCTTAAGCATTGACGATGCCTTTCCTACCAATTTTAAATAAAAATCACTTGGCAAATTCTCGGCAACAGGTATAAACTTACTTGTTCCAATAGGTACTTCACGGGATATTTTGAAAATCGCAGTACCTTCATCTATTTCATCAAACATGGCTACATATAACATTGAAGCTCCCTGACTGGAAGCACCACTAATCTGTTTCCATAAAAAGTTACCACCATTTCTTGGTATAGTACTACTTTTGTGTCCTTCGGACAACATATTATTCCAACTAAACCCTGGAAATACAACCGGCATATATCTTAATCCATGGGATTCACACCATTTTTGATCCTTCCCAATAAGATCCTTAAAGCTGTCATATGTTTCTTCACGAAAACGACCGACAAACCATGGGTGAATTACATCAGCAGATTTAATAACATCCAAAAAATCTTGATCTTTAATACAGTCCCTGCCCTGTTCTCTCCAGTAGGTAGGCACTCCCAGTAACACAGTACAATTCCCCCCTTCATCTGACTTAAAAAACGAAATCAGCATCTTTATATCTTCAAGAGTATACTCTCGTCCATCATTAAAACCTACTCCCCAAATTGCTACCAGAGGACGTTCCTTATAAAACAAATAATTTGGATAGGTATCCCTTTTATTATATTTAAATGTTTTCAACAACCTTTTCCAATCTTTAATAACAATATTCATTTCTTTAGAACTGCTTCCGGATAAATCATACATAACCGCTATGGCCCTCTCGTACTTCGTAGCTGCTTGAGTAGCATTCTTCAATACAGTCGTAAAATGCTTGGCTCCTGAAGGATTCCGGATTTCAGAAATAAATCTTTGCATAAATACACCATCTATGCCATAGGTTTGCATCCACTGAAAATGTAAATCTACGGTACCGGCATCATACGAACTAAATACTTTGGCCTCTGACCCGTCCTGAAATTTAAAATTAGTACTATATGTTTCCTTATATTCCCTCACATCTGGCCAAAGATCAATCGTACAATATCCCGGTTCAAATTTCCCCAATCTTTCATAGTGATGCCATCCTCTATTAGCCCCATCATTGGGGGTATTAAACCAGCCTTGATATCCTGCCATTACCAAACCTTGCGATAATTCATACTTTTTATAATAATTTCTTCTTGAATTATGTTCTTGAGACAAAGCTAGTAATGGTAATATACAGACATATAGAGTCCACTTAATATTAAAATATTTCATAACTATAAGGTTAATGACTATCTAAATCCCTTTCGGGCATGGAATGTGTAAGCTTTTTATCACCTTTGAGCATTTTGGCTGCCTGACCGGTAAGCCATAGATAATGATCGGAGGGCACACCGTCCATATTTATAAATTCTGCATATTCACTAACAGGAGGATTATCAGATCCTTTAAAAATAGCAGTCCCTTCATTTACTTCATCAAACATGGCAACATACAACATCTGCACCCCTGAATTCAAGGCTGTCCCTATTTGTTGCCAATAAAAACGCCCTCCTTGCCTAGGTATAGACCCTGAGGGTTTTATATCGTCCGGAAATTCAAAACGGCTCAGGTTATGCCAACTAAAGCCGGGATAGATAGACGGGACATAATCAATGCCATTCGCATTACACCATTTTAAGTCTTCTATGATCAAATCCCTGTAACGATCCATATCATTATGAAGTAGAGGTGTAAATCGTTGCACCATCCATGGCAAAACTATATCGACCTGTTTTATTACTTCATGCAAATAAGGATCACTAATACAATCTGCCTGGAGAGTTCTCCAAAAGGTGGGTACACCTAACATAATACTACAACCCCCATATTCGGGATCGTTTTTTAAAAAATCAATGAACCTCTTTATCCCTATATCCCTAATATTGTATGGGCGATCCGGGAATCCTACCCCCCATATCGCTACCAAGGGTTTCCCTTTATGGTGTAAATAGGTCTGAGTCCCGTTTTGATTGGTAACCTTTAAAGAATCTACCAAAAATTTCCAATCCTCAATTAATATGGAACAATCTTCTCCTTTGGCTGCAAGCCCTGATAAGTCATACATTATGGCTATCGCTCTGTCTTCATTTGAAGCTGCTGAAAAAGCATCCTGCAATATTTTAGTTGCAATCTTGCTACGATGTTTCGCCGGATTAAAAAAACGTTGCATAAAGACCCCATCTATACCATAATCTTTCATCCATTTAAAATGAAGGTCGATAGTACTCTTATCATCTGAACTGAAAAAATAGGCCGTACTACCATTTTTCAATTTCAACCCAGTTGGATATGTTTTTTTATATTCATTCATATCAGGCCACATATCTATTCTAATATTTTTTTCGTCGTTATACATTTTTCCTTCTCTTTGATGAAACCATCCTTGATATCCGGCCATTACCAATCCATTATAAGACGGATAATCTGTTTTTGTTGAATGCTTGTTTTGAGCATTGATATTTTGCGGGATAAGCCACCCTGCAAAAATTATTATAGATATATAAATAACTTTTAATTTCATTTGATTTATCATTATGGTTAGTTTTAAGTAATAATCCAATTATACACAGCTCCCATTAAAGTTGCTTTCTCTCCTAAACGGGCCAGTCTAATCGGAACATTTATATGTTGTTTTTTCAAAATAATATCAACTTCATTTAGAAAGTAATTTCCAGCTTTGCTCATGTTCCCGCCAATCACAATTAATTCTGGTTCTTTAAGGTCAACGAATTGATATAAAAATGAAGCTAAATTATTTGAGAAATGAGCAAACATCTTTGTAGTATATGGATGTTGCTGATACCTTTCCAAAATATCTTTTAAATCGAAAACTTTTTCGCCTGTAGCCTCGTAAAATTTTTTCACAAACCAACGCGTGGACAAATAATCTTCAGCAATCCCATTTTTAAAAGGAAACCTCCATAAATCTGCATCAAATGCTTGACCATACTGAGTATATGCAGAACCTAATCCCGTCCCGAGGGTAATACCAATAACAGAGTCTAAGCCCTCCTTTCCCATAGATAAAATCTCTCCCTGTAAAAAACTAGCTGCATCATTTACAAACTCAATTTGATCGGACCTCATATTTAATTCATTGGCTATAAGTATTTTGACATTTTTTTTATAGAGGTCATCAAATTTATCCTGTCCATTTATATAGCTTATGCCCTCTTTATAGTCAAAGGGTCCGGGCATAGCTATTCCTATTAATGTATTTTGTTTATTTTTTATTATTTTTTGAATACTTTCCCCCCATTTTTTTATTATCTCATTTGAGTTCATATGAGCATCAACATATTCTCGTTGAATAGATCCCGTTTCAATACATCTTGATTGTTTATCGATTCTGGCAACTGTTATATGCGAGCCTCCGATATCAACCCCTATATAATCTATGTCATCATTTTTCATACGTTAAAATATAGTTTAGTCATTTTATTGATTTATAGTATTGATTTGAAATAAATTGTACAATCGGATAAGGATTTTCGAGGCTATGTGGATGATGATCATAGCCTGGCTTATGTATAATAGTGAGATTTCCGTTAAACCTTTTCCTCATTGCTTCCCATATAAAAGTATTTTCTTCAGGGGGTAAAGCTTTATCAGAATCAGCACATAAAATTAAAATCGGATAATCTCCTGAAACAATTTTATCTATTTGATTTATAGGGCTAGCCATAAAAGATTTTAATTTTGATTCCTTACCATTCATCTTAAAATCCACCAAAAATGCATTATATACTTCCTCATCCCGAGTTGCACTGCCTAATCCTATAGGCCAACTTTTCATGTCCAGTACTGGATTGTCCAAATAAATGCCTTGAATTTTATCAGGGTTTTGAGAAGCCCAGTTCAACACATAAATAGCCCCACGGCTCATTCCTTCAAAAAATCCTTTTTTACTTAGGCCTAACTGCTTTAAGTAAGCATAAAATGAATTCCAATGATTGATGCATGCTTTATTGCCTAATAATTCAGCTGTATCGATATAGACTATATAGAAGCCCATTTCCAATAATGCAATGTCAACTTGAGGTTCATGTCGAAAAAATCTTGCCCTCCATATCCAGGGATGCCCTCTTGCTGGGATTTTTGGCTCAACAATTGTAGCTTGCCTTCCATTAAATAGAAAGTTTTGGTTTTTATAACCATAAAATGAGCTTTGTATAAGTTCATATTCACTTAAATCAATCTTAAATTGTTGATCCCTAGGTTGTATAATTACTTGGCATAATTTTCCTGCCATAAGTCCCAACCCGGTTCGATTCGGATGTATCATGTCTAAGTACAAATCGGCACGTTCAATCAATAATGGATGCATATCAATCACTTCCACATCCATATCCATAGCCGCTTGTTGTAAGGAAGGTATAATCTGTTTATTTATTACTGGATCCCAAATTCCTGATTTGTCTTTTACGAAAGATGTCACAGGCAATAAGACGATAATTCTGGGCGTACTTTTTAATTTCTTGAAGTTTTTTATCAATGAAACTGCATCTTGATATAATTCGCCCAAATACTTTCTATTAATTTGTTTACTGTCATTGCCCCCTAGGTCGATTACAACAATATCCGGGTTGCTAATTAAAGCTTCCCGGTATTGTAGTGTTTCCCAATAAGGATTATCACCATTCTTTAACATAGTTGTTCCATTAACCCCATAGTTAAAGACTTTATATTTTGGCCCTAATAAATATTGTAGTTGACTAGGGAATGATTTTTTATCCCGATTCTCTATAAATGCCCCATATGTAATACTGGCTCCAATACAAACAATTTTTGTTGTTGCCTTTACAGTTAAAACATTCAAAAGAATAAATAACGGAAATAAATAGATAATGCTCTTCTTTGTTTGCGATTTCATTTTTCTAATTGATTTTACTCACTAGGAACATCAACTTCAACAATCTGGGAATAATTATACTTTTTAAAACTATCATCTACCCTAGCCCCAACTCTGGCATAAAATTTTCTCCCTGCCTTTAAATCAGAAACCCTTAACTCATAAGTCGTAGATGCCATTTCACTATCCCATGCAGCATTTATATCTATTTTATTTGGATCACTGTACTGGCTAATTGTTGCTCCATTACCGACATAATTAGTAATATTTACAAATGGCTTTATATCTAAAACATTAGGTAACCCCTCTGATATTGGAGCTTTCAAATTAAAATTTAAAACCAGTGTATTTCCTTCTAAACTATACTCAAGATTTTCTATCTTTAAATAGGGTAAAACTTCAAAATCATGAGAAGTGCTACCGTTTATATCAAGTTCAATACCTTGATTCAATGGCCAAAAAGGACCATTAATGGGCATTACCAAATAGTGCCCGCTAAAGAGCTGACTATCTTCAAAGGTTCCATCTTCTTTTATCGGTATATGTTGGGGGGAAGGTGTTTCACTCCAACTGAGTTCCTCTAATTGGATTTGAATTCCGCCCGTTTCTGTAACAAAAATTTCACCTGTAGTTTCATCTATTATACGTCCTTCAAAGCTAGAATCAGGCCCATTGTAGTTATCAACTTCACTACAAGCAAAAAGACATAAGCTGATTACTAACAATATCCATGATTTGATTTTTATATTTCTTTTCATAAGGTTTGAATTTAAATCAATTAATAATTAGGGTTATTTGGATATAGATTAGGATTTTTTCCTAACTCACCACCAGGAATCGGTTCATAATAAAACTTCTTTTCAAAGGTGTAAGTACGCTGAAATGTCTCAAAGTCCTTTAGGAAAATGTATTTATCCTCATCGAGTATGTAATAGGGTAATAAACCATGAAACTTAGTATTATCTAAAACTCTGTCAGCAATTGCCCAACGTTTCAAATCCCACCAATAATGCTTTTCAAATGCCAGTTCTTTATTACGTTCATTTCTGATTTCATCTATGGTAAGTTCTCCGGAACTCACAATACCAGCCCCGGCCCTATCTTTTATATCATTAATAGCATTCAGGGCTTCATCAACCTCTCCTAATTCATAAGCCGCTTCGGCCCGATTTAACAAAACTTCAGCGTACCGTATAATAATCCAACTTTGTGTGCTCTGATATAACCCGCAACTTGACTGTTCTTTATTGTAATCAATATACTTTCTGACATAAAACCCAGTCCTTGTCTTATCGTCTCCATTGGTACTTATTCCCGTAAAACCAATCACTTGTTTTCCCTCGAACAATACATCTGTACTACCTGCTAAATGTCTATATTGTTCATTGGGTGGATTCAATCCGATTTCATCTTCAGCAGTTCCTGAAAATTGCTCGTATATACCCCTTTGGATATCAAACTCTATATCTCTTAGCATTGACCCTGGAAAATAAACAGAAGCCAATAAACGAGGTTCTATGCCTTCTGTTATATCACTTAAGTTATCAAATCTTTTAGGAGTTCCATCATCATTTACCACATCAAGTTCTCCAAACCTTTCAACAGTTTCCAATGTTGGGTATGATCTGGAAAGCCCATCGGCCGTCATAAATCTACATGTCATAGTAGCATCCCAGCTATGTGCTGACCCACTTGTTAAAGAATAGTCTTTAACCCAAATACTCTCAGGGCTCTCTGGATCCAGAAACAAATCAACATAGTTCTGTTCCTTATCATCCATCCGTTTTTTATATAATGAATACTGCCCATCTAAAATTCTAGATGCTTCAAGGGATTGTCTGAAAAGATCTTCCGCCTTTGCCGAGGGGATGCCTACTAATCCTAAATCCCTAGCTTCACCTGAAACATGATTTTGTGAGCCATATTTAGCAATTGTTCCTGCATATAACATCGCCCTTGACTTTAATGCCGCAGCTACGTATTTGTTGGCTCTTCCCTTATCACTAGACTCAGGCATTAAATCAATCGCCATATCCAAGTCATCGGCTATGAAATTCCAAACATCTATCTCCTTATCCCTTGGAACCTGTAAGTCCTCTATACTTTGCTCTGGGTAATTCTGAACATCTTTTATAATAGGGATTCCACCATATCTTTTTACTAGCGAAAAATATAAAAAAGCTCTACAAAAGTATGCTTCCCCTAGCCACTCCCCAATTTGTTTTTCTGTAAAGTTTTGGGCATTTTCGGGTAGATTATGAATCAAATAATTTACAGTTCTTATATCAGAGTATGGCCAATAACCAAAACCTCCCGCGCCATCATATGTACTACCATATGGCCCCACAAGTTCTCCCGTTAGTGCTCCAGGATGATAAAAACATTGCCATCGACCACCATCGTTTCTCATAAAACCCGCATCTTGTCTATAAATAAAATCTTCAACCGGAAGGGTGTTGTAAATTCCAGCAAAATATGCCTCGACACCATTTTCGTTATTAAATATATCTTTATCTTGAATTATATTTAAAGGATCTACATCTAAATCATTACAGGATACAGTCAATACCCCTATAACTACTACTATATATTTATATAATATCTTCATTTTTTTTAATTTAAAAACTAACATTGAATCCAAGGTTAAAAGTTCTGTTAAGTGGATATTTATACCCGCCCTGCGAATAGTTCCAATCAGCTCCATCAGCTACCATTCCAGGTCTCTCAGGGTCACTGTTTTTTAATCCGGTAAATGTTGCCAGATTATAACTGTTGAGATATACGCGAAGCTTATTTATTCCCATTGGGGAGAGCACCTCTGAAGGTATTGTATATCCTATTTCCAAACTTTTAATTCTAAAGTATGTCGCATCCTGAACGGCCTTGGTTCCTTCCGCTATTGGCGATCCCATAGCAGGGTATCTACCGGGTACCCATTCCGTTGATGGGTCAAAGACATCGGCCTCAGGATTTATAGTATGCCAACGATCCATGAACTGTGATAATGCGCTCCTACCATACATTAAAGGCTCTGCTAATTGTTCTGCATATTGCACATAAAAGTCAGTTGCCCCTTGCATTAAAATATTCACATCAAAACCTTTCCAACTGGCATTGAGTGTCATTCCAAAATTAACCAAGGGCAAATCCCTAACTGCAATTGGATGTTCATCTTTATAATCGATTACCCCATCATTATTCAAATCTTCATAATAATAATCTCCCGGAATAATATTTTGATTTCCACCACCTGTATTTACTAAATGATTATAAATTTCATCATAAGATTCAAATTGGCCAGCATATTCTTTACCCCACCAAATATTCGTATATCGATTCTGCATACTGTTTCTCCAGTTTTCATAAGAATTCCCTGCAGGTGTCTGTTGAACATTGATCAACTTGGTCCTGGTTGTAGATATGTTAGCACTGATATTATATTTAAATTCATTAATATTATTCCTATGAGTTAATTGGAATTCAAAACCACTTGTTCTATCACTATTGAGATTTTCTTGTGGTAAATTAGTTCCTACAGTTCCGGGAAGTGTTGTAGTCCTAGTCGCCAAAAGCCCATCTCGATTCCTGACAAAATATTCTGTAGTTCCACCCAATAAGCCGTTCCATAAATCAAAATCAATACCCAAATTCATTGTCTTGGCCGTATACCAAGTAAGGTTTGGGTTAACAACTCCTCTTGACTGAAGACCATTAATGTAATCACCCCCAAAAATATAACCAGTTGCAGGATAATTATACCCTGAAATGTATTGGAAACCAGTGGCGCTATCATCTCCAAGCTTACCATATGATCCACGAAATTTAAGATTATTCAAAACTTCAGGAGAAATGAGTTTCTTCATAAATGGTTCTTCACTAATACGCCACCCCAATGACGCTGCGGGGAAGAACCCCCATTGTGAACCCTTTTTGAATTTTGAAGATCCATCATATCTAAAACTAAATTCAACAAGGTATTTACCCCTGTAGTCATAATTTACTTTCCCTACTAATCCTTTATTTACTGTTTCCCATAATCCCCCTGAATTCATTGAACCAATTTGATTGGTTGTATTTCCAGCAAACAGATAAGGTATGCCTAATGAAAATTCCCTTTGAGCATAAAAATTGTCGGCCTCGGCATTACTTTCTTCATACAATAAAAGTCCACTAAAATTATGGTTACCAAAACTCTGATTATATCTTAATGAAAGCTGAAACAACTTAGAAATATAGCTTCCGAAATAGCGATTAACGGTGGAGGGTGTATTTATTTCATTGCTTATATATTCATCATTTTCCCTATCATATGTGTAAAGCGTATATGAGGTATTAATCACTGTATTGTTATTTTCTGTAAATCCATAACTATACATACCTCTAGCCATCAATCCATTAATACCTGGAATATCATATTCTATGGCTGCCTGTCCTTGAAAGTTTTTATTAATATAGTTTTGATTTCCAACAAAGTCTGAATCACTAATTGCTAATGGGTTGCCATTTCCATTATTTTGTAACATCTGCACGTACATAGGATTATTATTAGCATATAATTGATCTGTTGGTAATTGATTCCAGGCATTCTTAAACATCTCCCAAATGCCCTTGTTTGGCTGATTCTTTTCATCGGTGAATCCAGATAAAAGTGCTTCAGCTCTTAAATTATCTGATATTTTAATATGTACATTCGATCTAAAATTCCAGCGGTTGTAGTTAACGTCATCGCTTTTAAACAATCCTTCCTGATCAAGGTATCCTAAGTTAAAATAATATTGTACCCGTTCACCACTACCATTTATATTTAGATTATGCTGATTTTGAAATGCAGCCTTTTTCATTGTTGCACCGATCCAATCCGTAGACAATAATGTTCCATTACTATATAAATCCATATCCGCCTCACCGAAGGCGGGATCTGTTTGAGTAAAAAAGTTATTAGCAAAACCTCTTTTCTGTTGTTCATTTTTAAGCATCATATATTCTAGTGCATTTACTCCATCTGGTAAATCCATGAATTGTTGCATGGCAGTATTCACAGAATAATTAATGTCAAATTTCCCAAACTTATCTGCCCCTCTTTTAGTGGTAACCAGAATAACACCGTTTGCTGCCCTAACACCATAAATTGCTGCTGAGGCATCCTTCAAAACAGAAATGCTTTCTATTTCATTGGGATCCATGCGTTCAAGCCCCCCTCTTGGAACTCCGTCAATCACTATTAAAGGATTTCCAAAACCTCTGATATCATATACATTGTCAAAAGATCCCGGTTCACTACTCTTTTGTAATATTCTTACTCCAGGAATTTTTCCAGTCATAGTGTTAACAACATTTTCATTTTTTGTTGTTGTTATTTCATCACTTGTTATACTGGAAATGGCACCAGTTACTGTAACCTTTTTCTGTTTTCCATACCCCACAACAACCACCTCATCTAGCCCCTCTACATCCAACTTCATAACAACATTAATTTCGTATTGGTCTTCAACAGGAATCGTTTCTGTTTTATAGCCAATATAATTGAATTCAAGTGTCGCATTTTCAGCTAAAGGAATATCTATGGCATAACCTCCATCAAAGTCTGATACTGTTCCCTTATTTGTATTTTTTAAAATAATAGATACTCCAGGTATTGGAATTCCCTCTTCATCAGTAATCGTTCCTATTATTTTTCTCTGGCTAGGACTATTCTGTCCCATTAAACATAAATTTGTTGTTATAAGTACAACAAACAACAAAAACGTTTTAGTAAGTTTTCCAAACTTACTACAATAATGATTTTTTGGTTGGTTTAATTTCATAAATCAAGTAGTTTAGTTTTCATTAAAATTGTAGTTTTACATTATTTTTGATGTTATTAGGTAAAACATCAAAAGTTGTTTTTCACAGGCTAATATTTTAGATTATTAACAGAATATATAAACTCGCATACTACAACGATGTAGTGTTGGTGCCAATTCAATATAAATTATGAATAATGACAAGACGACCACAATAAAAGTATATTGTTCAATTCAGATTTTTTGAATTTAAACACAGTACAAAAGTTTTATTTTGATTTAAGTTTTATTTGAATTGATATGACAATACACGTAATTTTTACTCAAGCAAATAAAGGAGAGCGTACTTAATTATATTATAATTAACGATAAAAAAAACATTAAAATTCGCTTAATTTTAATTAATTTAATTAAAAAACATACTTATTTTTACATTATCGACTAAATAAGTGCTAAAATTCAATTAAATGATTAAATTTATTACTTTGTATAAATTCCTATAGCCACTAATAATTTAGAATGCATTTAATAATTTAAAGAACTCTAATTTCAATGAAAGTTTAACAAATCAACCATATATAGTTTAAATGACTATAACTCGCTTAATATTTCATATTAGTTTTTATATTTTATAATCAAAAAATCAAGCAATAAACTCATCAATTAAAATTGTGAATATCCTCAAACTAACATTCTATTTTTTACTAATTAGTGACGTTTTTATAATTAATGCTCAAACTTATTTAAATGAAGGCCTTTATTTTGCCTCGCATGAAGTTATTCAAGATGAGCGTACATCATTAAATATAACACCTGATAATCCCCTTTTTTTAAAGAGAGGTTTTACACTTGAATTCGATGCCAATTTCAGAAAGGGTGATGGTTATTATGGAGATATTGTTAGAGTTATAGGTGATGATAAACTAAATATCGATTTGGTTTCTAACTTAAATACTAATGAAGCTAATTTTTGGCTAGTTGTTAAAGACACCATTCTATTTACAGTTAAATGGAATGAAATTCCCGATGGTTCATTTGACAAATGGATAAACATAAAATTAAAAATCAATCAAGAAGACTCCATAATCTCATTGTCTCTTAATGGTCATACTCTACACAAAAGATCTAAAACAATTCATGGTATCAAAAATTATAATATTGTTTTTGGAGCCAGTAACATTAAGCCTTTCATAACTACCGATGTTTGCCCAATGACATTGAAAAACATTAAAATTTTCAACCATAATTCCAAATTAATACGGCATTGGATTTTAGGCAAACATTCTAAAAACAATAGTGTTTACGATGAAATATCTAGCAAGAAAGCATTAGTATATAATCCTATTTGGAAAATTGATCGACATTTACACTGGAAGAAAAAAAGAGAATATACATTTGACAAACTCATAGGCATCGCAAAAGATAATATAAATAACCGTATTTTTTTTATTGACCCCAAAGCAGTCTATGCATATCATTTAAACAGTAACCATATTGACACCTTAAAATATACAGGACATCCATATTTCTGCCAATCCAACACTTTTATATACAATAAATACACAGACGAATTATGGTCTTATAACTTTGATAATGAAGATATAAACATTTTCAACATAAAAAATAAAAGTTGGAGTATTAATAATACAAATTGTTTGGAAACAGATTTTTGGCATCACAATAAGTTAATTTCCCCAAAGGACAGTTCCTTAATTACATTTGGTGGTTATGGTCACTATAGATATAAAAATATTATTAAAAATATACGAATAGATAAAAACTGGACTAATTACGAAATAAAAGATTCCATTTCCCCTCGCTACTTGAGCGGGGCAGGAATATTAGATAACGATCATTTCTTAATATTTGGTGGTTATGGCAGTAAAACAGGAAGGCAAGAAGTCAATAGTGAATATTATTATGATTTATACTCAATTAACTTCAATAACTTTAATATTTCTCAAAAGTGGAAATATACAAATACAAGTGATAATCCTTTCGTCCCCTTAGAATCTTTAATCATTGACCAAGAAACTCGAAATTTTTATACACTCGTATATAACAATAGTAACTTTAATACTCATTTAAATTTAGTGAGATACTCTATAGATCAACCACAACAAGTCCTTTATCAAGACTCAATTCCTTATAATTTTCTAGATGTAAGGTCATGGGGAACATTGATCCTAAATAATAAAAAAAACAAATTAACCGCAGTAACTGCCTCAGATAATACAATTAAACTGTACGATCTTGCGTATCCACCTTTACTCGAAAATGAAGTTTTTCAAGATAATCCTAACTATTTAATAAATTGGGAAAGATGGTTAGTTTTTGGCATGATTCTGATTTTAATATTATTCTTTATCAAACAAATAATAAGTAAGTTCAAACAAAAAGAAAATAAGATCAGTCATACAGCAAACTATCCAAAGAAGATTAATTATTTAAAAGGTAGCAAAAAAAGAGAGTCCGCAATATATCTTTTAGGGGGATTACAAGTATATGATAGAGAAGGAAAAGACATTACTGCACTGTTCACTCCAACGTTAAAATCATTATTCTTGTTAATAGTATTATATACAGTAAAAAATCAAAAAGGTATTTCCTCCATTAAATTGACTGAACTAATATGGTTTGATAAAAGTGAAAGTAGTGCAAGAAATAATCGGAATGTTAATATTAGCAAATTGAGAATACTGCTTGAAAAAATAGGAAACATCGAGATAACAAACGACAATACATATTGGAAAGTGAGTATGGATGAAAATATATATTGCGATTATATTAAAACTATACAAGTATTAGATTCACTATCAGAACACCCCCTTAAAGAAGGTACCATTGTAAAACTATTACAAACTGTATCAGCAGGTGAAATTTGTCCTAATATTCAAATCGAGTGGATGGACACTTTTAAAGTAGATTTCTCGAACCGAGTCATCAATGGATTAGAGTTTATAGCAAAGTCGAAAACTGACCCAAATTTACTCAATGCTATAGCAGATTGCATTTTAAAGTATGACCCGTTAAATGAAGAAGCCATCACACTTAAATGTAAATCACTTTATAAAATAGGAAAAAAAGGACTAGCAAAACAGTGCTATGATATTTTCAGGAAGGAATATGAAGCGTTGTTGGGAACTGAGTTCACTAAGTCTTTCTCTAATATTATAAAATAAAATAGCTATGCATTTGCCCTAAGGGCTTTAAACATTTATGGGTATTTTGAAGTGACCGGCTCTTCGTCAAATTTGGGAATTATCCAGTTTGAGAAGGAATTACTTTTTTATGCTTAATTGCCAATTATAATCTTTTTAAAATTTTTCCTGAAATACTAACGATAATATCTGGAAAAGTTTGAACCACTAAAATTAATGAAGCAATAGCTATAATACTATTGATTAACAGCAACTTACAAATAAACAAAAAAGAGGACAAATCGAAAAATATCAATTTGTCCTCGATGGTGACCCCGGCAGGATTCAAACCTGCAACCCTCAGAGCCGAAATCTGATGCGCTATTCAGTTGCGCCACGGGGCCATATTCCTGCTTATGCCGGAATTTTTATTTTACATTTAATTTAATTTAGCCTTAATAATTGTAGAAATGGTTTTTCCGTCTGCCCTTCCAGCCAGTTCTTTCGATGCCATTCCCATTACTTTCCCCATATCCTTCATCCCTTCTGCACCTATCTTGGAGATAATTCCAGAAACCACTTCTGTAATTTCCTCTTCACTCAATTGTTCGGGCAAAAATTTCTCTATAATAGTAGCTTGTGCCAGTTCGGGTTCTGCCAAATCTGCCCGCCCCTGCTCTTTGTATATAGCTGCACTATCTTTTCTTTGTTTTACAAGTTTTTGCAAAAGCTTTATCTCTTCTTCTTCGCTTAGACCATCTTTGGACGCTGCGTTTGTCTTTGCCAATAAAAGTTCAGACTTAACCGCCCTAAGGGCTTCCAGTGCCTTTGAATCCTTGGCCTTCATGGCAGTTTTCATTTCGGTCATCACTTTATCTTGTAAACTCATGGTCTTATTGTTTTATAAAACTTTTTTCGCAGTGCGAAGATAAAAAAATAACCCGAAAACTTCTTAAAAAGATTTCGGGTTTTATGGCTATTATCAATTTTCCCTAATCTACATTATCATGCAAAAAGGAGTTATTACTTCTTAGCTGAATTTCTTCATTGCTATCTGAGCCTACACTCGTTCTTGAAGATTGATTTTCTTCTTGTTGACTTTCAAGGTCTATCCCCATCCTTTTGTATGCGGGCTGCTTTTCTATTTCTTCTATTTTTGATGCATTGTTATGAAATTTATAGTTGAAATCTTTTAGCTTGCGCCTGCGTTCTTCGGCCCTGCTCCTTAAACTGTCTTCAATAGAACTGTTCATGGGGTCTATTTCGTCTGAAGATTGGTTTTGGGACGGCTTTTCTTCGACTACCTTTTTTTCAAAATCCAGTTCTTTTTCAACTTTTTCGGCCTTTTTATCTTTTGGCCTTGCATTGTTTAGCTGATCTTCCATTTCCATATAATCATCCAAGCTGTAACGCTTCGTACCATCATGCGAAACTTCGGTAACCGGCACTATTTCTACATGGTCGTTCACCTCATAATCACTTACATCTTCAGAAAGGTCGAATGTAATTACGTTTTCCTCCTCTTCGCGGTCTTCTTCCTGCAAGGGCATGTCAAAAGAAAGCATTGTCTGCTTTTTGGCCTCTGGTTTTAATATTTCTGGGTCCACAACATCTATGTCCTTAATTTTGGCAGTGGTATCTATTATAATAAAATCATCGTCGTTTTCCAATGTCACTTCATCATAAATAACATTGATGTTTTTTATAATTTCTGAAGTTGGAATCAATTCCATTTGTTGGTCTTCAACTATCTTTTCTTCTTCTGAATCGTCCACCAAAACATGCTTCACTACCTTTTTTTCTTCGGACTTTTCTTCATCAATAGCTGCTGTAAATTTCTTTTGTGAAGCCTTTGGGGTAAGATCGTGAACCGCTTTTTGTTCGTCTTCCAGTGTATGGATAATCTTTTTGGCCTCTGTATTTACAATCTCATGTTGTTGCTCAGGGTTAAATCCCGTTGCAATTACGGTTACGGCTATAGCATCGCCCAAACCTTCGTCTTCACCAACACCCATGATAATATTGGCATTGTGGCCGGCTTCGTTTTGAATATGATCGTTGATTTCTCCAATTTCGTCTAGGGTAATTTCTTCGGCACCAGAAACTATAAGTAGCAGTACGTTTTGTGCGCCGGTAATTTTGTTGTCGTTCAATAATGGAGAGTCCAATGCTTTCATAATGGCTTCGGGCGCTCGGTTTGCACCGGTTGCCGTTGCAGACCCCATAATGGCGGTTCCGCTGTTAGACAGCACCGTCTTGGCATCTCTTAAGTCAATGTTTTGCGTGTAGTGGTGCGTAATAACTTCTGCAATCCCCCTTGCAGCCGTTGCCAATACTTCGTCTGCTTTGGAAAAGCCTGCTTTAAAACCAAGGTTTCCATATACTTCGCGAAGTTTGTTGTTATTAATCATAATAAGCGAATCGACATGGGAACGCAATTTTTCCACGCCGCGTTGTGCCTGTTCGTTACGCATTTTCCCTTCAAATTGAAAAGGAATGGTTACAATTCCAACCGTTAGGATATCCATATCCTTGGCCAGCTTGGCTATTACCGGTG
Organism: Galbibacter pacificus; assembly: GCF_029603165.1. Taxonomy (GTDB): domain Bacteria; phylum Bacteroidota; class Bacteroidia; order Flavobacteriales; family Flavobacteriaceae; genus Galbibacter; species Galbibacter pacificus. The sequence goes on along the minus strand of NZ_JAQSVC010000001.1, from coordinate 327,743 downwards.
CCGCTCCGGTGCCTGTTCCGCCACCCATACCGGCAGTGATAAAAACCATTTTGGTGTTGGTGTCCAGCATGGACTGCAATTCTTCCAAGCTTTCTATGGCCGCTTTTTCGCCTACCTCGGGATTTGCCCCCGCACCGAGGCCTTCTGTTAAAGATACCCCCAGTTGTACTTTATTTGGCACTCCAGTGTTTTGCAATGCTTGCGAATCTGTATTACAAACTACAAAATCCACGCCGTTTATGCCTTGTTGAAACATGTAATTAATTGCATTGCTACCACCGCCGCCAACGCCAATAACCTTAATTACATTGCTTTGATTTTTTGGTAAGTCGAATGAGATGTTCCCTAAATCTGTGTTGCTACTCATAATAATTTTTTTTACCCTATTTTTTCCTATTACTACTTACTAATATTTTTTTAAACGCTTGCTTCTAGTGTTGGTTGACTATTCTGCATTGTCTAAAAAATCTTTTAATTTCTCTGACCATTTTTCAAGAAAGGATTTTCTTTCTCTTTTTGGCTCAGTTGATTGGGGCTCTGTTTGATTATAATCGTTTGGTTGTTCTTCTTGTTTGGTTTCTTGTGCTTCTTTTTTCGACTGGTTTTCAGGCTGTCTTGGCACATTCTTTTTTTGTTGCTGAATGGCATTCATTACCAAACCGACTGCCGTGGCATATACCGGACTGGCTATTTCTGTATCCGAATCGCCTGCCAAGTGCTCATTTGGATAGCCAATTCTGGTATCCATGCCCGTTATGTATTCCACCAATTGCTTTAGGTGCTTTAACTGGCTTCCACCGCCCGTTAATACAATTCCGGCAATCAGTTTTTTCTTTTGATCTTCATGACCGTAATTTTTAATTTCCATGTATACCTGCTCGATAATCTCCACAACGCGTGCATGAATAATTTTAGAGAGGTTTTTTAATGTAATTTCCTTTGGTTCCCTTCCCCTTAAACCGGGTATGGAGACTATTTCGTTGTCTTTGTTTTCGCCGGGCCATGCCGAGCCAAACTTAATTTTTAACAATTCGGCCTGTTTCTCGATAATGGAACAGCCTTCTTTTATATCTTCGGTAACTACATTCCCACCAAAAGGGATTACCGCGGTATGACGGATAATTCCGTCTTTAAAAATGGCAAGGTCGGTGGTGCCGCCCCCGATATCGATTAACGCAACGCCAGCTTCTTTTTCTTCTTGGCTCAACACAGCATTGGCCGCCGCCAAGGGTTCGAGAGTAATACCGGCCAAATCGAGACCGGAGCTTTTTACGCACCTACCAATATTTCTAATGGATGATACCTGCCCCACGACCACGTGGAAATTGGCCTCCAAACGACCGCCATACATCCCGATGGGTTCTTTTATTTCGGCTTGGCCGTCTACTTTGTATTCTTGTGGCAATACATGGATGATTTCTTCCCCGGGAAGCATTACCAGTTTATATACTTGATTGCAAAGTTTGTCCAGATCGTCTTCGCTGATTACTTCTTCCGAATCGGGTCTGGTTATATAATCGCTGTGTTGCAAACTTCTTATGTGCTGTCCGGCTATCCCTACCACGCAATCGTTTATTTTAAGACCCGATGCGCTCTCGGATTCCTGTACTGCTTGTTGAATTGATTGAATGGTTTGGGTAATATTGTTTACCACGCCCCTGTGCACTCCCAAACTTTTGGACTTACCAATACCTAATATTTCAATCTTTCCATAATCGTTCTCACGACCGATCATGGCCACTATTTTTGTGGTCCCTATGTCTAACCCTACTGCGTATTTAGTATTTTCCATAATCTATTTTTTGGTACACACTACCTGATTGTCAAAACTTAGGTTTACAACCTTATATATATCCAGGGTTTTATCGTGCAACCCTTTTTGATAAAAAGCCTTAAAATTATTAAACTTAGATTCCAGTTCTTCTATTTTATTCAGGTACAAAACAAAATCTTCGGTTCTCAATTTTAATTCGTAATGATCTTCTTTTTGCTGGATGCCAATTACGTTCATCTTTAAAAAATCATCATCGTATATAAATTTGGCCAGTGTATATAACTCCGGCAATTTATTTTTTATACTGTTTCCTGTTACTAAAGGTACCCTAGCTGAATAAACAGGCGATAACGGCATCGTTTCTCCTTTTACATCAATATAAAAAGGTTTACTAGCCGCCACTCTTGCAATTGGTGTACGCTGACGTATTTTTGCCCCAACTTCCCCAGTTATAGATACATAGACATCAGCCTCTTGAACCATTTTATTGGCGTTGAGGGATTTCTCTATAATATTCAAAGCTAATTTTTCTTTGGGTACGCCCGAAGCAGTGTCCCGATTTTGTATCAACAATTTATTAACTGTGTTCCTTGTGATAAAATGTGCATTATCGTTTAGGAACTCAATACGGGAATTGTTGCTCAACATACGGCTATTGTTTCTTTTGTTTGAAAAAGAATACATAAAAACCAATGCAAGGAGCACTATTACTAATTTTATAAAACTAACATACTTTTTCACTTAACGCTTTTTTTATGCTATTAACTTCTTGTCCGATATCGCCTGCGCCGAGCGTTAAAAAGACTTGAGAACGGCTTGCTCTCAAAATCTCAGGAAGGTCTTGCTTTGCAACTTTTTGTTTGTGGCCATGGTCTATCATGTCCAGCAACCAATTAGCTGTTATTCCTTCAATGGGCTCTTCTCTTGCAGGGTAAATGTCCAGTAAAATAATCTCATCAAAACGGGCTAAGCTCTTTGAAAAATCTAGGGCGAAATCTTTTGTTCTTGAAAACAAATGTGGTTGAAATACCACCGTAATCCTTTTGTTTGGGTGTGTACTCGTAACAGCTTCATACACGGCATCTATTTCTGTAGGATGATGCGCGTAATCGTCTATATAAATTAAATCCTTTTCATTGATTTGGTATGAAAAGCGGCGTTTTATGCCTTTAAAACTGGCAAGCGCCCTGGCAAGGCGACTTAGGGGGGTGCCTAAAGTCGTCGCCATTGCCAATGCTGCCAATGCGTTTAACAAATTGTGTTTTCCTGGTTTGTTAAACATAACCCCATTTATGGTTTCTGTCGGGGTTACTAGGTCGAATAGGTAGGTTGAGTTTGTAATTGTTATATTTCTGATTGAAAAGTCCGAATTGTCTTCTATCCCAAAGGTAGTCCCCTGAATTGGCAACCCGTTTTTTACAAAAAGCTTTCCTTGTGGCTTCACTTTTTTAGAAAATTCAATGAATGTTTTTTTCATTTCGTTTTCATTTCCATATATGTCCAAGTGGTCGGCATCTATGGAAGTAATGCAAGCTACCATTGGCGAAAGGTGCAAAAAGGACCTGTCGAATTCATCGGCTTCCACAACGGTATACTCGTTGCCTTCAATTAAAAAATTACTGTTGAAATTTTCTGAAACCCCACCCAAAAAGGCTGTAATGGGGGTTCCCGTTTCTTTTAAAATATGGGCCAATATGGCGCTTGTAGTGGTTTTTCCATGAGTTCCAGCCACGGCAAAGCAATACGTATCTTTTGTTATGATGCCCAGTACGGCAGCGCGTTTTTGTATTTCAAAGCCATTTGCCAAAAAATAAACATACTCCTGATGCTTTTTGGGCACCGCAGGCGTATATACCACCAACGTTGCTTCTTTATCCTTGAAACTACGCGGAATTTTATCCACATCTTCTTCAAAATGAAGATCGATTCCCAAATCTGCAAGTCCGTCTGTAATTTCTGTTGAAACTTTATCGTAACCCGCTACATTTTTCCCAATGAACTTAAAATAACGCGCCAGACCAGACATGCCAATGCCGCCTATGCCCAAAAAGTAAACGTTATGTATTTTATTTAAGTCCATTTTATGCTTATGCAACTTTTTTTATTAATTTTTCTATTTCGTCAACAATATCGCTAGTGGCATTTGGCAACGCCATGGCTTTAATGTTGATGCCCAGCTCTTTTTGTTTTTCTTCTGAATTAAATACCGATAAAAATGTTTCTTCAAAAGTTGTGTCCAAGTCATTTTCCCTGATTAAAACAGCCGCATTGTTTTTTACAACTGCTGAAGCATTTTTAGTTTGATGGTCTTCTGCAACATTTGGCGATGGGATAAAAAACACAGGTTTCCCCACTATGGCCAATTCTGAAACAGAGATGGCCCCTGCACGGGAAATAATAATATCGGCAGCGGCATATGCAAGTTTCATATCGTTAATAAATGCGTGCACTTTTACGGTGTCGCCTTGGTGCTTTTTATATTCATCGAAGTACAACTTTCCGCATTGCCATATAAGTTGTACGTTATTTTCCTTAAAAAAGTTTAGCTCTTTTTCAATTAACTGGTTAATTCTCCTCGCTCCTAAACTTCCGCCCATGACAAACAGGGTTTTACAGTTCTTGGTCAATTGAAAAAATTTAAGGCCTTCTTCTTTTTTATCATCAATCTTTAATAAATCCTGACGGACCGGGTTTCCGCTTTTTATTATTTTATCAGCAGGAAAAAAGCGATCCAGGCCATTGTATGCCACAAATATCTTTTCTACGTTTTTTGCCAACCACTTGTTTGTTATTCCGGGGAAAGAGTTTTGTTCCTGCAATACGCACGGAATCTTTTTCCCTGAAGCAGCCTTTAACAATGGCCCGCTTGCATACCCGCCTGTTCCAACGGCAATATCGGGCTTAAACGATTTTACTATTTTTTTTGCCTTCCATATGCTGCTTATTAATTTAAACGGGAACATTAAATTTTTAAGCGTTAGCTTTCGCTGAATGCCAGAAATCCATAAACCTTTAATTTCGTAGCCTGCCTGCGGCACTTTTTCCATTTCCATCCTGTCTTGAGCACCTACAAAGAGGAATGAAGCGTCCGGGTACCGTTGCTTTAGCTCGTTGGCTATGGCAATAGCTGGATATATATGGCCTCCTGTGCCTCCTCCTGATAATATAAATCTATAACTGCTCACTTAAAATATCTAATGGGTTTTGATTATCGGCTTCTTCTTCAATTTGTTCCAAATCTTCTTGGCGTTTGGCGCTTACACTTAAAATAATTCCTATGGAAAGGCACGTCATCCAGATAGAAGTACCGCCGCTACTTACAAGTGGTAATGTTTGCCCTGTAACCGGGAATAGCTCTACGGCAACCGCCATATTTATAAATGCCTGAAAAACTATGGGCAATCCAGCTGCAATGACCAAGAGTTTCCCAAAGGTGGATTCCGACTTATGTGCTACTATTACTATCCTGAAAAGGAGCAGCAAATAAATAAAAACCATTGTAAGTCCGCCTATTAAACCATATTCTTCAATAATAATGGCATATATAAAATCTGATGAGCTTTGGGGCAAGAAATTCTTCATTACACTTTTTCCGGCACCCACGCCTACAATTCCGCCGGTTGCAATGGCTATTTTTGCTCTTTCTATTTGATAATCGGCCTCACTATCTCCTTCATCTGCAAAATTTTCAACCCTGCTTATCCATGTGTCTACCCTATTTGGGAATAGCCCCGGAAAAGCTTTGGCCGTTAAAACAAACATGGTTAAGCCCAATAATCCGGCTCCTACAATTGCTGCTAAATATTTCCATGGATAACCCCCCAAAAAGCATAATACCAAAACCATTAAAAAGATAATGGCCGTGGTAGAAAAATTGGCAGGGAGAATCAATATCAAAACCAAGAACACTGGCAACCAAAGTGGCACTATGCTCTCTTTAAAGGTTATTTTTTCATTTTTTATTTTTGCCAAATACCTTGCAACATGAATCAACAAGACAATAGAGGCCAATGTTGACGTTTGAAAAGTAATGCCCACAAACGGTACCTGAATCCACCTACTTGCATTTGCCCCACCAATGGTTGTCCCCTGTGCCAAAGTATATATTAAAAGTAATATGGTTATTGGCATGGCTATAATAGACAATCCTTTAAAATATCGGTAGGGTATTTTGTGCACCCCATAAATTATGGCCACGCCCAATGCCAGCAATATACCATGCTTGAGCAAATAGCCAAAGGTGGTACCGCTGCCTACCACGTATACCAAATTGGTACTTGCGCTATACACAGGTAAAAAAGAAAACAATGCCAACAGTGCCACTACAGCCCATATTGCCTTATCACCTTTTATATTTTTAAATAATTCCTGCACGTATATTTAGTTTTTATAAATTTTTAACGGCTTGTTTAAACTGGTCTCCGCGATCTTCGTAATTCTTAAACAAATCGAATGAAGCACATGCCGGAGACAACAGCACTGCATCGCCCCTTTCGGCTACTTCTTTACTAATTTTAACAGCATCCTGCATAGAAGTTGTCTCTACAATAAAGTCTACAACGCTCCCAAAAGTTTCAATAATCTTACCGTTGTCCAGCCCAAGACAAACAATCGCCTTTACCTTTTCCCGTACCAATGGCATTAAAGACAGATAGTCATTTCCCTTGTCCTGTCCACCGACAATCCAAACCGTTGGGGTATTCATACTATCCAAAGCATAGAACGTAGCATTTACATTGGTAGCTTTTGAATCGTTTATGTATTGCACGTTTTGAATTTTCAATACTTTTTCCAAGCGGTGCGAAGCGCCCTGAAAGTTTTCTAAACTTTCCCTAATGGTCGCTTTCCTTATTTTTACCAATTGCGCTACTGTTGAAGCTGCCATAGCGTTCTTCAAATTATGTTTCCCTTCTAGTGCTAAAGTATCTGTAGACATTTCTATATGCTGTTTATCTATATTAATTATTATGCTTTCATCTTTTAAATACGCTCCATTTTCTACTGTTTTTTCAATGGAAAACGGCAATAACCTTGATTGTACGGGATGCTTATCCAGCCAATCCCGAACAACGGGATCATCGGCATCGTAAATAAGGTAATCGTCTTCGGTCTGGTTCATGGCGATCCTAAATTTGGATGCGATGTAATTTTCGAACCGATAATCGTATCGATCTAAATGATCGGGCGTTATATTGGTAATTATTGCAATATGAGGCTTAAATGTTTCTATGCCATCCAACTGAAAACTACTGATTTCCAGTGCATACATATCTTTATCATTTTTGGCTACCATTTGGGCAAAGCTATCGCCTATATTTCCTGCCATTCCCACGTTTAGCCCCCCATTTTTAAGTATGTGGTGCGTAAGCATGGTGGTGGTGGTTTTACCATTGCTTCCGGTAATCCCAATAATTGTGGCTCTGGTGTAAAGCGATGCAAATTCAATTTCTGAAATCACTTTGATGCCTTTTTTCAAAAGTTCGTTAACCAGAGGAGCTTTATCGGGTATTCCCGGACTCTTCATTACCAGATCTGCATTCAATATTTTTTCTTCTGAATGCTTTTCTTCTTCCCAATCAATTTTAGAATTTATAAGAACGTTTTTATATTTTTCCTTTATTCTTCCTTTATCAGAAACAAAAACATCAAAACCCTTTTGCTTTCCTAAAACGGCAGTCCCAACTCCGCTTTCTCCCCCGCCTAGCACAACCAGTCTTTGCATTACCTCAGTTTAAGTGTTACAATGGTAACAATTGCCAAAAGGATCCCGATAATCCAAAAACGGGTTACTATTTTACTTTCATGATATCCTTTCTTTTGATAATGATGATGCAAGGGCGACATTAAAAAAATACGTTTCCCTTCGCCAAATTTTTTCTTGGTATATTTAAAGTAGCTCACTTGCATTACCACCGATAAGTTTTCGGCTAAAAAGATTCCGCAGAGAATGGGTATAAGCCACTCCTTTCTAATGGCTATTGCAATAACAGCTATAATACCACCAATGGTCAAGCTTCCCGTATCTCCCATAAATATTTGGGCAGGGAATGCATTGTACCATAAAAAGCCTACCAGGCCACCCGCAAAAGCGGCAATAAATATGGTTATTTCCCCGGCACGCGGAATGTACATTATGTTTAAATAGTCTGAAAAAATGATGTTACCCGAAATCCATGCGAAAATTCCCAGTGTAAGCACTATAATTGCCGATGTGCCAGCGGCAAGGCCATCGATTCCATCAGTAAGGTTTGCCCCATTTGAAACAGCCGTAATAATAAAAATCACTATAGGGATAAAAATGAGCCATGCGTAGCTTTTATAGTTATCGCCCAACCAAGAAATCAACATTGCGTAATCAAACTCATTGTTCTTTACAAACGGGATGGTGGTTTTGGTTGACTTTTCTTCTTCTCCGTATTCCTGCGTTACATCTCCATTTGATACCACCTCGATATTATTGGGGGCCTTTAATTCTTCTTTTACGGTTACTTCTGGATGAAAATATAGCGTTGCACCAACTATAATCCCTATTCCTATTTGGCCAAGGATTTTAAACCTCCCTTTTAGCCCTTCTTTGTCTTTTTTGAAAATCTTAATATAGTCGTCTACAAAACCAATGGCCCCCATCCAAATAGTAGTTACCAATAATACGATTATGTAGATATTTTCCAGTTTTGCAAACAGCAATACGGGAATTATGGTAGCCAGGATAATAATGATACCTCCCATGGTCGGGGTTCCCGCTTTTTGCGACTGCCCTTCCAGACCTAATTCCCTTACGCTTTCGCCTATTTGTTGTGCACGTAAATAATTGATAATCCTTTTACCGTAAATGGTAGAAAACAATAATGATAAAATAACAGCAGCAGCAGCCCTGAAGGTGATAAACTGGTATAATCCCGCTCCAGGCAATTGATAGTTTTTTTCTAAAAATTCGAATAAATAGTATAACATATAAATTTTTGTTTGGCCCTATTCTAAAAGGAACCGCTGCGTTATTTTTTTATGTGCGTTAATAATTTTTTCACCACTTTCATATCGTCAAAATCACTGCGGACGCCATTTATTTCCTGATAGGTTTCATGCCCCTTCCCCGCAATAAGAATGATATCGTTTGCCTGTGCAAATTGGCAAGCTGTTTTTATGGCCTGCTTTCTGTCTTCAATAGAAAGTGTTTTATTAAAATTTTGGGGCTCGACTCCACTTTCCATTTCTTCTATAATTTTGTTTGGGTCTTCGGTCCGGGGGTTATCAGAAGTAAAAATTGCCTTGGTGCTCAAGGTCGACGCTATATTTGCCATTATTGGCCGTTTTGTTTTGTCCCTGTCGCCCCCACAGCCTACAACCGTTATCAACGTTTCGTTACCTGTGCGAATGGCATTAATGGTTTCCAGGACATTTTTTAAAGCGTCGGGTGTATGTGCATAATCTACTATGGCCGTAACCTTATCATCTGAAATAAAATACTGAAAACGGCCACCCACACTCTCCAGTTCGCTTATATATTTTAATATTTCTAGTTTATCAAGCTCAAAAAGGTCGGCTACCGCATAAACGGCCAATAAGTTGTATGCATTAAAACTCCCAATTAAACGCGACCAGACTTCGTTATCGTTTACTTTTAAAAGCAATCCGGTAAATTGATTTTCTAATATTTGGGCTTTATAATCGGCATATGTTTTTAAGGCATAGGTAATTTTTCTGGCTTTTGTGTTTTGCAGCATGACCACCCCGTTTTTATCATCCACATTAACGAGGGCAAAAGCATTTTTGGGGAGTTCATCAAAAAAGCGTTTTTTAGTGTCTCGGTATTCGGCGAATGTTTTATGGTAATCTAAATGGTCATGGCTTAAATTGGTAAAAACACCGCCTGCAAAGTTCAGGCCCATAGTGCGTTCCTGATGAATGCCATGCGAACTTACCTCCATAAAACAGTACTCTACCCCGGCATCGTTCATCATTTTTAAATACCTATTAATGGTCATGGAATCCGGGGTTGTATGTGTTGCCGGATATTCTTTACTCCCTACCATTACCTTAACCGTAGACAACAAACCTGTTTTGTATCCTGCTTTTGTAAATAACTGGCTCAAAAGTGAGGTAACCGTTGTTTTACCATTTGTTCCGGTAACTCCTATCAATTTTAAGTTTTGTGAAGGGTTTCCGTAGAAATTCGCAGCCATTACCGCCAATGCTTTGTGTGCATTTTCTACTTCAACATAAGTAATCCCATTGACAAGCTGCTCCGGGAGCCTTTCGCATACTACAGCAATGGCGCCTGCTTCGACTGCCTTGGTAATATAATCATGACCATCTACAACAGTACCGGGAACTGCCACAAAAACATCATCCAGGGAAACTTTTCTGGAATCAAAATGAACATCGTTTACATAGGTAACCGTATTACCGGCTACAGCATTGATATTCACTTTGTATAATATGTCTTTTAACAAAATCATGACAATTGCAATACAATGGTTTGGTTTGTTTTTATTTTTTCTCCACTTTTAAGCGACTGGCTTTTTACCACGCCAATACCGCTTCCTTCTATTTTTACCTTTAATCCAAGGTTTTCTAGAATAGAAATAGCATCCATGCCACTCATTCCCTCAACATTGGGCACAATCTCGTTTCGTTTTTTTACTTTGGCGTAATATGCTTTATAATCTTTTTCTACTGCTCCATCTTCTTCGTTTAATTCTTCAATGGTATCTATAAGCGGAGAATTGGTATAAATTTTTTGTGCTATGCTTTTAAAAACCGGCCCGGAAACATCGGCTCCAAAATAACCAACGCTTTTATCGGGTTCGTGAATAACAACAATGCATGAGTATTTTGGGTTTTCGGCAGGAAAGTATCCAGCAAAGCTGGATATGTAATTCAACTTGCTTTTATCCCTATAATCTTTTTGACAGGTACCTGTTTTTCCGGCCATTGAAAAATTTGGAGAGTACAATCCATGTCCGGTTCCATGCTTATATTCCACTACATTTTTCAACATTGCCTGTACTTCTTTTATGGTTTCTTTTGAACAAATTGATGGATTTATAACTTCTTTGTCAAACTTATAAATTACCTTGTCCCACTCCCTGACTTCCTTAATCAACCTTGGTTTTACCATTTCGCCGCCGTTTGCCACGGCATTATAAAAAGCAAGCGTTTGCAATGGCGTAAAAGACACCCCATAACCATAGGCCATCCATTGCAATGCTATTCCGCTCCAGCGGTCTTTATCGTTTGGATGTGGAATAATGGGAGCCCCTTCTCCTTTTATGGACAAGCCCAATTTTTTGTTAAGTCCCATATTGTATAGGCGGTTTACAAATTTTTCGGGCTGGTCTCCATAATATCCATCTATAATTTTAACAATCCCAACATTTGACGAACGCTCCAAAACTTCAGCTACCGTTATCTTTCCATAGCCTCCAATTTTAGAGTCCGTTACCTTCTCTCCGTAAAAGGAAATAACCCCTTTTTCGGTATCGATAATATCTGTGGTATCAACGGCATGATCTTCCAGAGCAGCAATCATGGACATCAACTTAAAGGTAGATCCGGGTTCGTGAGACTCGCCCACGGCATAATTTAACCGTTCGTAGTATTTTCCACCTTTTGTCCTTCCCAGATTTGAGATTGCCTTGATTTCTCCGGTAGCCACCTCCATAACCACTACCGAGCCGTGATCGGCCTTGTATTTTTCCAATTGGCTCAACAAAGCATGATGAGCGATATCCTGAATATTTACATTAATGGTCGAAACCACATCATAACCGTCTTTTGGCTCGACCTCATTGTAATCGGTTATGGGCTTCCACTGTCCTTTTGCTATTTTTTGCTTCAACCTGTGTCCTTCCGTTCCCCTTAAATAATCGCCAAAAGCACCTTCCAGTCCAACCCTTGTGTAATAACCTTTATCGTCTACGCGTTCATAACCCACACTTCTATGTGCCATTCCGCCCAAGGGATATTCCCGCTTGGTTTCCTGTTCAACGATAAGTCCGCCCTTGTATGGCCCAAGGTTGAACAGCGGAAAATTTTTAACACGGATATAGTTTGTATAGCCAAGATCGCGTGCTATAAGCAAGTACCTGTTTTTATTGGCACGCGCTTTTCGAAGTAAATTTTGATAATATGATGCAGGCCTGCCAAGTATTAACGACAACGAATCGGACAACGGCTTTAAGTTTTCCTCAAAAACTTTGTGCTGCGGCGTAATTGCATCAAAACGGATATCATATTTAGTAACGGAAGTAGCCAGCAAGCTACCATCGTCTGAATACAGGTTACCCCTTTTTGGCTCTATTGTAAAATTCTTAATAGTGCGTTGTTCTGCCAACCCCCTGTATTTTTCTCCATCTACTACTTGAATGGTAATAAGTTTTACCACCACGGCCAAAGCGAAGAAAAACATACATCCGGCCACAAAATACAATCGGCTTAATATGTTCTTATCGGTTATTGGCATAATTTATTTTTTTTGAGCTACCATTATTTTTTTCGGTGGAATTAAAGAAGGCCTCAATCCAGATGCGGCCACTTTTTCTGTTACGTTCGATTCCAGCTTCACTTGCTGAACTTTTGTCCTGACATCTACAAATTCGCTCCTAAGCTCCATTACCTCATCGTTCAACTTTGCCAGTTCATGTACTTTTTTATCGGCATGGTGCGCACTAGAAATCATGATAACGGCCAATATTGAAACAAAAAGAAAAAACCTCCAGTTTTTTACCGAATCATCGCTTATGAGAAACTTCCCTTTCAATAAATCTAAAATCCCTTTCTTCATAACACTTCATTTTCTATAGCTTTTCCGCTATCCTAAGTTTAGCGCTTCGCGCCCTATTATTCACTTTAATTTCTTCTGCGGAAGGCGTAATCAAGCCCCCCACCTTTTTAAACGGAACATTGATGTTTCCATAAAAATCTTTCTCCGGCTCCCCTTCAAACTTTCCGTTTCTTATAAATCTTTTTACCAGACGGTCTTCCAACGAATGGTAGCTTATTAAACTAAGCCTTCCGCCTGTGTTTAAAATTTCGGCAGTTTGCATTAAAAATTCCTTTAGCACCTGCACCTCTTGGTTGACTTCAATACGGATAGCTTGATATATCTGGGCCAATATTTTATGCTCCTTATGCTGAGGCAAAAACTTCTTCAGGGCCTGTTTTAACCCTTCGGTAGTTTTTATTGGAGCTTCTGCCCGCTGCTGGACAATAGTTTTTGCAATAGCCCCGGCATTTCTTAGCTCTCCGTACATACTCAACACGTTTCGCAACGCTGCTTCTTCATAGTTGTTCACAACCTCAAAAGCAGAAACAGGATTTTGTTGGCTCATCCTCATGTCCAATTCAGCATCAAAACGCGTTGAAAAGCCACGTTCCGGAATATCAAATTGATGTGAGGACACTCCAAAATCACCCAAAACCCCATCAACCTTTACTATTCCGTTAAATTTCAAAAAACGCTTTATAAACCTAAAATTTTCTCCTATCAATAAAAATCGTTCATCGTCGATTGCATTCCTTGCCGCATCTTCATCTTGATCAAAAGCTATCAACCGCCCCCTTTCACCAAGCCTAGCCAATATTTCCCTGGAATGCCCGCCGCCGCCAAATGTTACGTCTACATATACCCCATCATCTTCCACATGAAGTCCGTCTACAGCCTCCTTCAACAATACCGGGTTATGATACTCCATCCTCATAGTTGTTTACCTCAAACCCGCCCATTACATCTTCGGCAAGGTCAGAAAAAGACCCGGCGCCTTCGTCAAGCACGTTATAATATTTTTGCTTGTCCCACACTTCAATCCTATCGATTGATTCGGAAAGAACCACTTCTTTTTCAATCCCCGCAAACGCCATTAAATTTTTAGGAAGGGAAAGTCTTCCATTTGCATCAATCTCCACCACTCTCACTCCTGCCGTAAACTGACGGATAAAATCGTTATTCTTTTTCACAAAACGGTTTAGTTTACCAACCTGCTTCATTTCCTTTTCCCAAGCAGCCATGGTATAAACTTCGAGGCATTTTTGAAAAATAGAGCGCTTTAGCACCAAACCGTCCTTAAGAACGGGCGCTAATTTGGCACGCAAAGAAGATGGCACCATAATGCGCCCTTTGCTATCTGCCTTACACTCATACTCTTCTGAAAACTGAATCACTCAATCCGTTTTAGCGGTTAACTTTTTCAAATATAGAGAATTATTTACCACTTTTTACCACTTTTCGTCACTTTTTACCACTTTGTTGATAAATTCTCCGTTTTTTACGCCAACCAACAGTAAATCCAATAGTTATAAAATTGTTAATAAGTGCATAATTGCCGTGGCGAAAGCGAAAATTCATAATTTTACATTTTTAAAATGGGCAAATTCCGGCATTGAGCAGAAATGATTTATTATAAGCTCGAAATGCCTATATTTGTTCCCGAAGAAATGTAACTAACCCTTAATGGCACACGATTTAAAGAAGGAAGGTAAATTTACTTATTTAGAAGTTGGAGAAGGAACCCCCATGATTGTATTGCATGGTTTAATGGGGGGGTTAAGCAATTTTGACGATGTAGCTGATTATTTTTCAACAAGAGGATACAAGGTGTTAATCCCCGAATTACCTATTTACAAAATGTCTTTATTGAAGACAAACGTAAAAAGCTTTGCTAATTACTTAGAGAAATTCATTGAGTATAAAGAGCTGGAGGAAGTAATTCTTTTAGGCAACTCTTTAGGAGGACATATTGGCCTTTTACATACCAAACTTTATCCCCAAAAAGTTAAGGCACTTGTAATTACGGGGAGTTCTGGGCTGTATGAAAATGCCATGGGAGACGGATATCCCAAACGTGGCAATTACGAATTTATTAAAAAGAAAAGCCAGGATGTTTTTTACGACCCCGCCGTTGCAACCAAAGAAATTGTAGACGAGGTATTTGCAACGGTTAACGACCGGAACAAGCTTATAAAAACATTGGCCATAGCCAAAAGCGCTATTAGGCACAACATGGCCAAAGACCTTCCGCACATGCATACACCGACTTGCATTATTTGGGGCGAAAACGATACGGTTACGCCACCTAGCGTTGCAAAGGAGTTTCATGAGCTTTTGCCAGACTCTGATATTTTCTGGATAGACAAATGCGGGCACGCACCCATGATGGAACATCCCAACGATTTTAATAGGATTCTCGACAAATGGCTTACTGAAAGGGATTTATAAAACTAAAATGATGCAAATAAAATCGGCTTCTTTTGTAATGAGCAACTCTAATGTGGAAAAGTGCCCTAAAGAGCCAATACCCGAATATGCCTTTATTGGACGGTCTAACGTTGGGAAATCCTCGTTAATCAACATGCTTACCAACCGCAAGCACTTGGCAAAGACATCTGGAAGGCCAGGGAAAACACAACTTATCAATCATTTTAAAATTAACGAAAACTGGTTTTTGGTAGATTTACCAGGGTATGGTTATGCCAAAGTTTCTAAAAAGCTCAAAAATACATTTCAAAAATTTATAACCGAATATTTTAAAAAGCGTAACCAATTGGTCTCTGCATTTGTTTTGATTGACATTCGCCACAGTCCGCAAAAAATAGATATGGAATTTATGCAATGGTTGGGCGAGCATGCAATTCCGTTTTCCATTATTTTCACCAAATCCGATAAGTTGAAACCCGTGGAAATTCCCCAGAATGTAAACAATTACTTACAGGCAATGACCGACGACATCTGGGAAGAAGCCCCAAATTATTTTGTAACTTCATCAACTTCTGGAGCCGGAAAAGAAGATGTTTTAAGTTACATTGAACAGATAAACCAGCAGATTACAAAAAATTAACCTTTTATTTTATTTCTGCAACGGCATTGTTCACTAACCTGTCCAAATCTTTAATTTTTATATTTCCCTCAGCACTTAAAACAACAAAATCTTCATCATCCTTAACTTTCAACAGCACCTCCTTGATTTTGTTTCTTTTTTGATAGTAAAAAAGCCCCACTTTGCTACCGTCGCTGTTTACGTACATTAAAGATTCGTAGCCTTTTCGCTGAACAAAATCATCAAACTCATTTTCAAGATATTGAGAACTCTCTTCTTCACTAATCAACACTCTGTATTTATGAATTCCCGATACTACTTTATTGATTTCCCTAAAATCTTCATCATCTACAAACATTTTGACCAAAAAATTGGATGCACTTAATGAAAAAGCGATGTCTTTTTTATTTTCTTTTCTGAAGGAATCGTAGGGCGTAGAAGCTCCACAAGAGACTATCAAAAAGGAAACTGCTGCTAATATTGCTATTTTTCTCATAATTAAAATATTGGTTATATGCTTACGACGAATTGCAACACATATTGTTACAGCCAACATTAAAATCAATATTCCCTATACTAGCTCGGGCAGTTACTTTTAGTACATCGCGGCCCCATTTTGGAAATTCATGCACCTATTTGATGCTTTACTTTTTTAATTCCAGTTTTTCTGCAAAATAATCGCAAAAATCCCGCATGGTAGCCGTCATTTTCTCGTCTTGGGTAGCCCTAAAATAAGTATCGCTTAAAGATACCAAGGTCTGGTGCATAAATTTTTTCATTTCATCAACGGGCATATCTTTGGTCCAAAGGTCAATTTTCAAGGTTTCCTGTTGCTGGCTGTTCCATACAGAAAGCAATAAAGCCTTAGCGGCTTCATTTTCTACGCCCCCGTCTTTTGCGGTCCAAAACAATTTCTCCGGAACTTTATTTTCATCGAGTTCTATACGTAAGTTTATATCCGATCTATGCGATTTTGCCATTATTTTTTGGGTTTGTATTTTGAGTTATTAAAAATTTCTTCGGCCGAAGCATTCAACATATGCTGCAAAGATACTTCATTATTTTCCATATATGCATTTACAATTTGCCAACCTATATATTGCCCCAATCTACCGGGAGATTCATTATCGAGCTCTAAATAAAATTTTGAAAAAGGCGCCGGATGGATAAACCGTTCCTGAAGTTTGGCATCGGTAGAAAAAAGAAGCTCTCTTTCCACAAAGTAGCGCCAAATATAGCCTTCGTCGGCAATGGCCCATTTTAATTCTTCATCCGTATAGCCAAGCTGGACTTCCTTGGCCGTGTTGGGTAAAAACAAATGTACCATGTAATATATTTTCCCATAATAAACCATTTGCGCAATAAAGGTGCGGTTTTGTGGCGGCCGCACTTTGCTTTTGGCAATGGTCTTTGCCATATCGACAGGGATTTTCGAGGCTTCAAAATTTTTTCTGATGTACTGCTGAATCCCTTTATAAAACTTATGGTCGGGACCCAAATAATTATCCAGGCCCAGCAAAAGCAGGGTATCGGCATAAATAACCCGGTTTTTATAATCAACATCAGAAATTACGGTAACTATTTTTGGCGGTTTAAAATCTGTAAAATAATATTTTATATGTTGAAACAGGGAGCTAAACTGAGCAGTATCGTTTTCAAAATCGGCAAAGCGTTTGTCTATCTCGGCATACAATTCTTTTTGCAAGGTATCGTTCATCCTGTTTGCCCAAATGCTGTCGTTATATTCCGCTGGAAACAAATAAGGGTATTTATTTTTTAACTTCGGAAGGTCTTTTGTAGACGAATTATTAAAAACCTCATCAAACCTATCAATACGGACATGCACTTCTATTTTTGCTATTTCCTGCTCCAATTTATTTTCTTTTGAGCAAGAAATTATCAATATCGCAATAAGCAAACCCAAAATTTTGTTCATACGCATATTTTTTAATCCTTTAAAGGTTTCCCTTTTGATAAATTTAATAATCTGTTACATTTGCTTACAAAGTTAAAACGAATACGAGGATTACGTTCAAAAAAAATCGACTATCTTGTGATTTCCCCTCCCGATAAAAATTGAGGAATTGAACCTTCCAAACCTTTACGAATATATGATTTACTTATTTTCAGCAAACAAAAAATTTATATAAATGAAAACCGATAAAGTAATTGCCCACATTGTAAGCTGGTTAAAAAATTATGCCGAAAAAGCAAACATGAACGGATTTGTAATTGGTGTTTCCGGCGGCATAGACTCGGCGGTCACCTCCACGCTTTGTGCCAAAACCGGACTGGAAGTACTATGTTTGGAAATGCCCATTCATCAAGCCGATAATCAAGTTAGCCGTGCCATAAACCACATTAAATGGCTACAAAGTAATTACAGCAACGTTAAAATGACAAAAGTAGACCTTACTCCTGTTTTTGACAGTCTCGTAGCTTCTTTCCCAAAGGTGCAAAACGAAGAAGAAAGATTTATGTCGCTCGCCAATGCAAGAGCCCGTTTGCGCATGACATCTCTTTACTATTTTGCCGCATTGAATAAATATCTGGTGGCGGGTACGGGAAATAAAGTAGAAGATTTTGGGGTAGGCTTTTATACCAAGTATGGAGACGGCGGCGTAGACCTTAGCCCGATTGCAGACTTGTTAAAAACAGAAGTCTATTCCATAGCCAAAGAACTCGGCATTAACGAAGACATTCAAAAAGCCGCCCCAACAGATGGTTTATGGGGCGACGACCGAACGGACGAAGACCAAATAGGTGCTTCTTACCCCGAACTGGAATGGGCAATGAAAATGACATCCGAAGGAAAAAAATCTACCGATTTTGAAGGGCGTGAGAAACAAATAATCGATATTTATACCAAATTGCACAACGCCAATAAGCACAAAATGGTTCCAATTCCCGTTTGTGAAATACCAGCAAGCCTTAGGTAAACAAAAAAGAGTAGAACTTTTTTTCGAAATTACCCCCTTTTTTATTTGGTGTGTAAGATTTATTTTACTATATTTACTTACAAATAATATAAAATACCCCCAAGCCAACATGATGGTGCTAGAATAGCATCCTCTTTTGTTATGGCTTATTCGAAACTAACTTTAAAATGGTTAATTATGATTAAAGTTCTAGTGGCTGATAACCATCCCATAGTAAGGATAGGCCTTGAAACAGCTCTTAAAAAAAACGACATTATCGAGATTATTGGCAATGTAAGTACAACTTCTGAACTTTTTAGCGTACTCTCATCTAAGCAACCCGATGTGGTGTTGTTGGAAATGGATATTCCCGAAGTAAATGGAATTACCGCCTTGAGAAAACTAAAAAGAGATTATGGAAACGTTAAAGTACTAATTTACAGCGGGCAACCCGAAGACGTTTATGCACTCAGCACTTTGCGGGCAGGTGCTTCTGGCTATGTGTCCAAAACTGCTTCTATTGAAATATTAACTGGGGCCATTGAAAAGGTTGCCGAAGGTGGTATGTTCATCACCAATGAATTGGCACAGCGCCTAGCATTTGATGAAAGCACCAACAAGCCCCGAAAATTATTTAGAAAATTATCCACCCGTGAAGTCGAAGTGTTAAAACTTTTGTCTGCCGGTAAGCGAAATAAACAAGTAGCCGAGGAACTAAATCTAAATGAGAAAACCGTGAGTACCTACAAAGCAAGGCTCATGAGAAAATTAAATGTAGACAATATGGTCGATATGTTGCAACAGGCAAAAGCCTTGGAACTTTACTAAAGACCTTCTTGTCCTTACAATTAAAAAAGGTGCCTTTTCGGGCACCTTTTTTAATTGTAAAAAGTAGTGTTGGTAACCAGACCAAACCTATCTGAAAGAATTTTTCTTAAGCTCCAATAGTTCTTTATATCTTCCATTTGGTCCATCGAAGCATTATTATTAGCACCAATGGCCTCATGAATACTATCAACCAACATATTAAGAAGTTTTAACCGCAACATTGAAATGGTTTGAAAAACCAATAAGCGAACCGACATATCCTTATCCTTCACCAAAATATCTTTGCTTTCCCAATTGGAAAGTGCATACTTTTCTTCGTTCATCAATATATCTACCACGACTGCATTTTGCTTGAACGACAATTTTTGCAGGAAATCATCCATTTTAAGCGCTCCTTCAACGTTAAAACATTCAATCAGGATGTTGTATATTTCGTTAAAATCGGTATTGGCAAACTCAATTTCATCGGTCTGGAGGTCCAAAAATATTTTTTCGTAAACCTTCATATCCACTTTTACCTCATTTTCGATCATATTGCCTTCTTCATCTTCCTCTAAAACAACGTCGTTAAAAGTTTCAGTCTTATCTCCATGAAAAAGCAGTATCCCAATAATGGCCTTTTCCAGTTCATCTAATTGGTTTATTTTCCCCGAAGCTGTACTTTCGGCATCTTTAACTACGTTAAACGTATTCTTTTTTTGCTCCTCCTTATGCTTTTTATTGGCCTCAGCTACTTCTTTGTTTCCTAGCTGAGCCAACGTATTGTAAAGCACATCTTCTGAAATATCCATAATACGGGAACATTCCTGCACGTATACCTCCCTTTGGATACGGTCTGGGATTTTGTAGATACTGTTTACAATCTCCCGAATGGTATCTGCCTTTTTAATGGGGTCGTTCTTGGCATCTTTTACCAACAAAGAAGCTTTAAAACGAATAAAATCGGTTGCATTTTGGTCGAGAAACTCCTTTAGCTCACTATCGGTATGCGCCCGGGCAAAACTATCGGGGTCCTGCCCTTCGGGAAATGTGCAAACCTTTACGTTCATGCCCTGCTCCAATATCAAATCTATCCCCCTTAAAGAAGCTCTTAATCCAGCAGCATCGCCATCAAATAATACCGTAATGTTTTTGGTAAGCCTGTTTATCAATCGTATTTGTTCCGAAGTCAATGCGGTACCGCTTGATGCCACAACATTCTCTATCCCGCTTTGGTGAAACTGGATAACATCGGTATACCCTTCTACCAAATAACAATTGTCCTGCTTTGCAATGGCCTGTTTGGCATGATAAATACCGTACAATACCTTGCTTTTGTGGTAAATGTCGCTTTCAGGGGAATTTAAATATTTGGCGGCCTTTTTATCGTTGGTTAAAATACGTCCGCCAAAACCAAGCACACGACCACTCATTGAATGAATAGGGAACATTACACGCCCCTTAAAACGGTCGAACATTCTTTTTTCAGTAGTTCCCTCTTTTTTCTTAATAATAGTGAGCCCGGTTTTTTCCAGAAACTCCAATTGATACCCTTTACCCAGCGCTTCTTTGGTAAAGGCATCCCACTCGTCCAGAGAGTATCCAAGTTTAAACTTATCTATGGTTTCCCGGGTAAAGCCCCTTTCTTTAAAATAGGTCCCGCCAATGGCTTTTCCCGGCTCTGTAGTTTTTAAATTATTTTGAAAGTTTTTTTGGGCAAACTCCGAAACCAAATACATGCTTTCTCGTTCACTTGCTTTTTCCTTGGCTTCATTGGTCTGCTCGGTTTCCTCAACTTCTATATTGTATTTCTTAGCTAAATATTTAATAGCCTCTGGATATGTATAATGCTCATGCTCCATTAAAAAAGCAACCACATTCCCGCCTTTGCCACTACTAAAGTCTTTCCATATCTGCTTAACCGGCGACACCATAAAACTAGGTGTACGCTCGTCTGAAAACGGACTAAGTCCCTTAAAGTTAGAACCCGATTTTTTTAATTGCACAAAGTCGCCAAGCACCTCCTCTACCCGTGCGGCATCAAATACTTTATCTATGGTTTCTTTTGAAATCAAAATCTAAGCGGCTTTTTTATAAAAATAAAGATTCTCCAAAAAAAGGGAATCAAAAATAATGAATATCTGTTAAATATATGGTGACGATTTGTTTTATTCGGCAGGCAGTAGTAGGCACTTTGCTTAAAACTTATATTGTTGAATACCTTGCTGTAAAATATTACTTTACAATTTAATCACTTGGAAAAAATACACATCCAAGCCTTACAGGTATTGAGAAGGTAATTGTATGGCCTCTCATGTGGAAATAATGCGCAAAATCTACTACTTTTTACGCTCTATAACGTAGTTTACCATTAGTTCCAAGGAATCTTTATATGGCGAAGGTGGAAAACCGGACAAAAGCGCAAGTGCCTCTTTTTGGAAAACTATCATTTTTTCTTCGGCGTATGTAAGTCCGCCTTTTTCCTTAACAAAGGCAACCACTTCCTGAACCCGTTTTTTATCTTTGTTGTGCTTTTTAACCGAATTAATGAGCCATTTTTTTTCTTCCTTTCCGGCGTTGTTCAATACATGGATAAGCGGCAGCGTCATTTTTTGTTCCTTAATATCTATTCCTGTAGGCTTACCTATAGGGCCATCGGTATAATCAAATAAATCGTCTTTTATCTGGAAGGCCATGCCAATAAGCTCGCCAAACTTACGCATTTGTTCCACTTCATTAGAATTTGGTTTTATGGAACATGCGCCCAAACTGCAACAGGCGGCTATTAGGGTTGCCGTTTTTTGGCGTATAATCTCATAATAAACATCTTCGGTAATGTCCAATCGCCTGGCTTTTTCTATTTGTAGAAGCTCCCCTTCGCTCATCTCGCGGACAGCCACGGATATAATCTTGAGCAAATCAAAATCTCCGTTGTCGATAGAGAGTAACAGGCCCTTGGAAAGCAGGTAATCGCCAACAAGTACGGCAATCTTGTTTTTCCACAGGGCATTAATGGAGAAAAAACCACGACGACGGTTGCTATCGTCTACCACATCGTCGTGCACCAAAGTAGCCGTATGAATTAACTCTATAACACTGGCCCCGCGGTAGGTGCGCTCGTTAACTTCCCCATTGGACACCATTTTGGCTACCAGAAAAACAAACATGGGCCGCATTTGCTTTCCTTTCCTGTTTACAATATAATAAGTAATCCGGTTGAGCAAGGCCACCTTGGAAGACATGGAATCGTGGAACTTTTTCTCAAAAAGTTCCATTTCCTTACGTATAGGCTGCTTGATTTGTTCTACTACTTTCATAGAAAGCGTAAAGATAGTATTAAAATACTACGATATAAAAGGCTTTTCTTATTTTTACAAAAAACCTTTTTCTTTAAAAAATGTAAGTAGTTGTTTTATGTCGGTTGCTTCTTTTGGGAAGGTCAACTTGCGTTTCTGCCCCGACTTTAAGTAAATGGTAAATACTTTTCCGACTATCTTGTCTTTTTGCTTTATCTTTTTTATTTCACCTAAAGAAATTACCTCTTTATTGGAATATTGAAAAAGCCATATCAATATGAAGGCACTTATAATTCCCATAACAATAACATATATACTGTAATGGGCATCGCCCCGAAAGTAATTGTACATATGAAAAACCCCGATACAGGCACTGAGCAACAGGGCTATTTTTAAAAAAAGGTACTGTGCTTTCTTTCCGTCCTTGATATAGAGTGCACCGTCTACTATTTCCAGTGTTCCATTTTGCAATTGCATGGGTTTGAGTTTTACTCACAAAGTGAGATTAAAATGCCATGTATGGCGGTTTTAATTTTCTTTTGAAAGCCACACATACTTGCATGCGAGTGACCTACCTGTACAATTTAAGAAATTTTGATGAATCTGTGCATATTGTACATATACTGTCTTGCATTAAAATTGAATTACCATACCAACTCCTATTTCTTTCCCGTTGTAAAATGGTACAAAAGCTTTATCATATTTATTCTTTTTGTACCGCTTTTTAAACACTTTTTTTCTATAAATGGTGTAATCCAATAGGCAATCTTTGTACTCAAAATTCCTATCCCGGCTCCGGCAACAACATCACTAAACCAATGCCTATCGTTATAAATTCTAAAAAACCCTGTTCCTGTGGCCACTGCATATCCTGCAAGACCGTACCAAATGGAAACATCTTTGTATTCTTGCCACAAAAATTCGGCCCCTACAAAAGCGGTTGCCGTATGCCCAGAGGGGAAAGAATTCCTAGAACTGCCATCGGGCCTTTCAACTCGGGTAATTGTCTTTAAGCCAAGTATGCTACTGCTCATTATTAAATATGATGTTGCTAAAACAATGCTCCTATCTTTCAAATTGTGTTTCCCTTTTACCCCAAACATATTAAGCCCATATACCGCAATTGCGGGAACGTATTGAGAAATGTCATCTACAGTGAATTTTTCGTCAATGTGTTCGGTAACTTCTTCTTTTATTCCATTATTGATATCTATTAGACTATGGCTCTCTGTAGCAATGAGCCCATAACCTATCATTACTGAAGGAATAATTAAGGCTTTGTAATTAAATTCAAGGAAAGTTGTGTCTCGTGCATTTAAAGTGCCTTGAAGATTGTTTTTTTGCCCATAATGACTTTGTGCCATTAGTAAGGCAATAAAAAATATAAGCTTTCTCATTATTTATAGCAGAATTCGTTACTAGTTGCTAAAGAAACGAGGCAACTACTTAATAATTGTACAGAGAAGCCTATTAAAAAAGATTCTAAACTATGACTTATTGGCAAGCTGGCCACATGCGGCATCTATATCTTTTCCCCTGGAACGGCGCACCGTTACCGTAATGCCATTTCGCTCTAATATTTGTTGGTACTTTTCTATGGCGCTGTTGTCGGCTTGTTTAAAAACCTCGTCGCCAATGGGGTTGTATTCTATTAAATTTACCTTGGACGGGGCAAATTTGCAAAACTTCACCAGTGCGTCCACGTCGTTACGTGTATCGTTTATGCCCTTCCATACAACATACTCGTAGGTAATCCTGCTTTTGGTTTTGCCATACCAATATTCCAATGCCTCTCGCAAATCGGCCAACGGAAAAGTGGCATTAAAAGGCATAATGGAGGTTCGCACCTCGTCTATGGCCGAGTGCAACGATACGGCCAGCTTGAACTTTACTTCGGTATCGGCCATTTTTTTTATCATCTTTGGTACCCCAGATGTAGAGACCGTAATACGCCGTGGAGACATACCTAACCCTTCCGGGGAAGTTATCTTGTCTATGGCCGCCAGTACATTATTGTAGTTCATGAGCGGCTCCCCCATGCCCATAAAAACTATATTGGACAAGGGCCGATCGAAATACAAGCGGCTTTCGTTGTCTATGGCCACCACTTGGTCGTATATTTCATCGGGGGTTAAGTTGCGCATGCGCTTTAACTTGGCCGTGGCACAGAACTTACAGTCCAAACTACAACCTACTTGGCTGGATACGCATGCCGTAGTTCTGGTAGGAGTTGGTATCAATACCGATTCTACAATTAAATCGTCATGGAGTCGCACTGCATTTTTTATGGTCCCGTCATTGCTCCGCTGCATTTGGTCCACGCGTATATTGTTGATAACAAAGTTATCTTCCAGCATTTGCCGTGTTTCTTTAGAAATGTTCGTCATTTCATCAAAAGAGTGAGCGGCCTTTCCCCATAACCATTCATAAACCTGATTACCACGAAAGGCTTTATCGCCATGGGCTTCAAAGAACGTTCTTAATTGTTCTTTGGTCAATGCCCGGATATCTTTTTTTATTGCCTGCATATGTGCAAAGATACATTTTTGATTTTCGGATTTCAATTATATAAAACCACACAAAGCTTTTATCGTGCAAGGTCTTTTTTAAGCTATGTGGGCATAACTACGCTGCCATGGGGTATTTCTTAAAAACCTAAAACAATTTTTAAGAAATCATACGGGAGTAATCCATAAAAGTAAAAAAGCCCTGTTTGTAACATACAACAGGACTTTTCATTATTATTGAACACTACACCTTATAAAATTAACATGGCATCTCCATAAGAATAAAACTTATAGCCTTCCTTAACGGCTTCTTTGTATGCTTTCATTATAAAATCGTGCCCTGCAAAAGCAGAAATCATCATCAACAAAGTCGATTTTGGCGTATGAAAATTGGTGACCATACAGTTGGCTATACTAAAATCGTATGGAGGGAAAATAAATTTGTTGGTCCATCCTTCATATGGATTTAACATATGGTCTGACGATACCGAGCTTTCCAAACCGCGCATCGCGGTAGTCCCGATGGCACAAACTTTTCTTTTCTTGGCTTTTGCATTGTTTACAATGGCCGCTGCTTTTTGATCTATAAAAAGCTCTTCGCTGTCCATTTTATGTTTAGAAAGGTCTTCTACCTCAACTGGGTTAAATGTTCCTAAACCAACATGGAGGGTAAGCTCGGCGAAATCGATGCCTTTTATCTCTAAACGCTTTAACAAATGTTTTGAAAAGTGCAATCCGGCCGTAGGTGCCGCAACAGCCCCTTCGGACTTGGCATATATGGTTTGGTAACGCTCTTCGTCTTCGGGCTCTACGTTTCTTTTAATGTATTTTGGAAGCGGGGTCTCGCCAAGGTCGTTTAGTTTTTTTCTAAATTCTTCATAAGAACCGTCATATAAAAAACGGAGTGTACGTCCTCTGGAGGTTGTATTGTCTATTACCTCGGCCACCAAGCTTTCGTCGTCGCCAAAATACAGTTTATTACCAATTCTAATCTTTCTAGCAGGGTCTACCAATACATCCCATAAACGTTGTTCTACATTAAGTTCCCTTAAAAGAAATACCTCAATGCGGGCGCCTGTTTTTTCTTTATTACCAAACAATCTCGCAGGGAACACCTTTGTATTGTTGAGCACCATTACATCGCCTTCGTCAAAATAATCGATTAGATCCTTGAACAGTTTATGCTCTATTTTCTGTTCTTTTCGATGAAGCACCATTAAACGGGATTCATCTCTATTTTCTGAAGGATACTCTGCTAATAACTCCTTTGGAAGTTCAAAGTTAAAATGTGATAATTTCATCTATTCATTTTTTTTCAGGAACCTAAATTATTACAAATAAAAAACCGACATTCAACAATCAATGATAGATCTTGAAAAATCGGCAAGTATTTATACTTAATTTTTGTGGTTCAAATCTGTTATAATTTAAAGGCAATCTTTATTAAACCAACAAAAATTGCCAATACTCGTATTTTTACGAGCCGCAAATATACAATATGGAAACAGGGGTTGTCAAGGAAAACGGTAATTATTTCTTGTTTTCAAGGAATTACATTTTATAACGGGACCAAATAGCCCTAAAAAAGACCCCAATTTTACAATTTTGTAATGGAAAAGCTCAATTGCTCCAAATCCTTCCAAAAATCCGGGTACGATTTTGAGACTACTTCGGCATCGTTAACAACAATTGGGACTTTTAAGGCCAGTGGTGCAAAGGCCATTGCCATCCTATGGTCGTTATACGTATCTATTTCAACATTTTCTTTTATGGCTTGAGAGGGCTCTAAAAAAAGTTCTTTGTCGGTTACCTTTATGTGGGCGCCCAATTTAGAGAGCTCTGTTTTCAAGGCTTCCAAGCGGTCTGTTTCCTTAATTTTTAATGTATGTAGCCCAGAGAGCTCGCATTTTATCCCTAGGCCGAAACATGTAACAGCAATTGTTTGGGCAATATCGGGTGCATTGGCCAGATCTATATTGATATTTGTGCTTTTGGGTATTTCGGTTACTTTTTTAAGTTTCAAAATATTTTCATTAAAAGAAGTTTCTACGCCAAATTGTCTGTAGACTTCCTGTAAAACACTGTCCCCCTGCAAGCTGTTTGCCTTATAACTCGACAAAGAAATTTCTGTTCCGGTTTGGCACAATGCAACTATGCTGTAAAAGTAAGAAGCCGAACTCCAATCGGATTCCACCACCAAAGTTGTATCATTGGCAGCGTTCAATGGTCGCACGGTAATACTATTGCCCTCAAAATTGGTATTTGCACCAATTTCGTTGAGCAGTGCCACTGTCATTTTAATATAAGGCACCGAAGTAATCTTGCCCTCAAGGGTTAATTCCAGTCCGTTTTCAAGTTGGGGTGCGTTTAACAATAAAGCAGAGATGTACTGGCTACTTACATTGGCGGCCAGCGACACTTTACTTTTGGTTATTGTTTTCCCTTTAATTTTAATTGGGGGATAGCCATCGTTTTTTACATATTCAATTTCTGCACCCAATTGGCGCAATGCGTCCACTAATATTTTTATGGGACGCTCCGTCATACGTTGCGAACCCGTTAGCAACACATCCCTGCCTTCTTGGGTGGCAAAAAAAGCCGTTAAGAAGCGCATTGCGGTTCCTGCATGGTGAATGTTCACTTCTCCGTGATGTACTTTAAGTCCTTTTTGCATCACTTGGGCATCGACTGAGTTTGAGATGTTTTCTATTTGTACGTTCTGGTATAAAGCTTGCAGTAAAAGGGAACGGTTACTTTCGCTTTTGGAACCTGTAATATTTATATGCTGATGAAGGGTGTTTTTGGTTGCAGCTATTAATATATTCATAATTTTAAGACTCGCGGTTTCTTTTTTTTTGGTTTTTATTTTAGTTTTTCGTTATTATGATGCCTGTTGTGGTCGCGTTTGGCTTTTTGGTTCATTTTTTTATCGAACGATGCCTGCAAATCTATGCCCGTTTGATTGGCCAGGCACAAGACCACAAAAACCACATCGGCCAGTTCTTCGCCCAAATCTTTGTTCTTATCGCTTTCCTTTTCACTTTGTTCTCCATAACGACGGGCAATAATACGGGCCACCTCGCCGACTTCTTCGGTAAGTTGGGCCATATTTGTAAGCTCGTTAAAATAGCGTACCCCGTGTTCTTTTATCCATTTATCGACTTCGATTTGTGCATTTTTTATATTCATTGTTAAAGTTGACTTATTACAATTTTTTCTTTTTCCTTTTCTATTATTTTGCTAAAGTACTGCTTTATTGCGTCATAATAAAGTGGTGATATCACTGCCGAAGAAATTTTTAAATCTACCTTTAGTTGAAGTATTTGTTGGTTCTGGACTACCATGTAACTAAATTCGCCTATTCCATCCGGGATTACCATTTTCATGGGGTCTGGCAAAGACTCTACTTTGTAACCTTCAGGGACGTTGATATTAATCATATAACTTTCTTCCCTTGGATACGAAAAGTCGATAGGGAACTCTCTTTTCTCCAATTTAAAAGGGTTTTCTTTCATGGCAAAAAAGAACAAGGGAGATAGGTATATTTTATCGGCTATTAAATCGTAGGCACTTTCGTCATAGAAACTAAACTGTTCTATTATTGGTTTTTGAAGGTCT
The DNA here is from genome assembly GCF_029603165.1 of Galbibacter pacificus. GTDB lineage: Bacteria > Bacteroidota > Bacteroidia > Flavobacteriales > Flavobacteriaceae > Galbibacter > Galbibacter pacificus. Next base: position 299,009 of record NZ_JAQSVC010000001.1, on the reverse strand, counting down.
TTTTTATTCTTTATTTCATATTCATCAATAACTATTTCATTGTACCTATCTTTAATTATGTCGTTTTCATCTTTCTGGTCATAATTTATCCGATAAGAAAGTGCATTATAATCAAAATACTGCCCTCTAACTTTTCCTTTTGCCCCACCTTGGACATCTATGTCTACCAACATATTGACAACTTCTCTTGAAGTAGACCGGGGCATTAAATCTATTTGCATGGAATTGCCGTCTTTTCTTATTATCCTTCCGTACCAATTAAGCGCGCGGGTGGGCAACATTCCCGGGATTGAATATTTACTTGTAGCATCCATAAGTACATAGCCATCTCCCAATTTAGCGGCCGTAACCACATAGTTAAACCCTTCTTGCGTAGGGAACAATGGAACGCCATGAGAACGGGTACTTACCAATACCGGATAGGCTTCAACACCTGCATAATTAAGCATGGAGGCTAACATTAAATTAATTTCTGCAATATTGCCACTATTCTTTTTGTATGCTTCTTTTACTCCATCGTGACAGGTATACCCATAATTTTGGTTCCATGCCATTTTATTTTTTACATAGTTGAATATTAGCCCTGCTTTTTCTTCATTGGTCGAAGCATTGGCCATAAGTGGGTCTATATCCTTTTCAAAATATCCGGTTTTACGCAATTCATTGCCAAAATCGCTATAGCTATAAATCTTTTTTGTAACGTCTTCCCAAGTGGTGGCATAGTATTCTATAGGGGCGTTTGGAAATTTAATATACGAAAGTTCATAATCTATGCTCGCCCTGTAGTTATCTATATTGTTTACAAAAGGCTCGTCTTTTAACGCAGGAATGTTGGATAAGTTTATGGAGTTGATGTTTATTTTATAGTCCAACTTTTGGCTGCTGTATGTTGTTTTTACAACATGTCCATTATTGTTCGACCTGTTTTTATTTACAAAGTTAATCGAGCCGCTTTTGGCGCTAGTAGCAATGTTAAGTGGATAATATCCTTTTATCAATGGTTTAAAGTAAAAATATTCGGGAAACTCAAAAGAAGCTTCTACTTGGTCTACCGGAATCTCCCTTTGTACTTGAACCTCATGTATATTGGATAAAAAAGGAGATGTAATATTGTATTTATATTCAATTATACTGCCTTCTTTTAGGTTGGGAAAAGTAAATGTCTCGCTTTTCCAGTATCGGGACTCGTCATTATTGAATACTGCACTTTTATTTAACTTGGTTTCATCAATCTTACCAGCTACCAGATTATAGGTATATCCTTTTAACGAGGATAAATTTTCATCATCAGAATCGCCTTTGTACAAGTAGACTTTTTCGGTTCCGTAGGCAAATCCTTTTTCATTGTATATTTTAATTCGTTTTTGTACTTCGGTTATCAACAAAAAACCTTTGTCCTGAACATATTGAAAATAGGATCTTTTCTTTTCAAATAAAACTGAAGCTACCGCTGATGAATCAGTGGGGTGCATTTTTTCTTCAAGTTCACTTATGGACACTTTTCCAAAATCGTAATCTTGGCAATACATACTTTCAGCTCCAAAAAACAGGATTAACAGTAGGGTAAAAGTCTTGAACATAGTTTTAGTTTTTGTTTATCAACATTATTTTAGCGTTTTCTAGTTTGGATATTTGCTTTCTAAAATCTCTATAATCGGCATATTTCTCTTTTGGGTACAACCCTTTTTTCAAAAAGAATTCCTTTTGATAGATAATATTGTTTTCTGAATCTTTTTCAAGGTTTAGGGCATAACTGCCAAATTCGCTCTCCAGGGTTTCGTTTTTTGGCATGGCCTCAATTTCAAAACCTTCCGGAAGGTTAATCTTTATACTGTCTTTATAGACAAAGCCCCTTGGAACCTCGAAGGGCATTTTTCGGTCTTTGTACCTTGCGGGCACATATGTATTACGGTCGAAGAGATTGATGTTCACCAACATCCTGTCTCCCATATTCGATGCATATTTAGTAGCCGATAAACTTACATCTTCCATAAAAACCACATTCTCTTTATCGTTTTTAAACCGGGGCTGTTTTAGGGAGAGATTGTTTATATAATGCCAATAATCTTTATAAGATTTTACAATATCATCGTTATTTCTTTCACCTAGATAAAAACGGCTGTCATACAGCACACCTTTTGTGGTAATGGAAACGCTGGCATCTACACTTCCATCTGCATGCAGTTCTATTTCGCCTATATTACGCAACTCATTATCCCTGTTAATATAGGCAACGGTTGTTGTAATTTGCCCGCCTTCGGGCTTCATAACAAGTACTTTTCTGTTATCGGTAAAGTCCCCGACATAATTAAACGGAAGCACCCTTGAAGTACAATCTATCCAACAATAATCCTCGCCATTGGGTATGGCCAAAATAGCATGGTTCCCCTGCGTCAATGAAGCAAACTGCCCATCAAAATCCACAATCTGGCTTCCTGCTTCCACATGTGTATAATAGGCATCTACCCCAATGGCTTCCAGCAAGGCTTTTGTATAATTTGAAAGCCCTTTGCAATCGCCATATTTCACCTTGTCTACTTCTTCTGCCATGATAGGCTGAATCCCGCCAATTCCAATTTGAACGCTTATATACCGTGTTTGTTCCTGCACGTATTCATATATTTTCTTTGCCTTTAATATCGGGTCGTCTATTCCTGCCACCAATGCTTTTGCCTTGGCAATGGTTTGCTCGGGAAGTATATTTCTACCTGTTAAAATCTTGTTGTACATCCATCCTCCCAATTCTTCCCAATTAGAGGCATGTCCTTCAATACCACTTATGTTAAAATGATTGGCCGCTACTTGGAGTTTCGGTATAAAGTACATTAGGCTGGGTGCTAAATCTTCATATTCAATTGCTGGAATTGACCGTGCAGAATAAGTGATGTCATTGCCATTTTGAGTTTTTTGAATATTGAAACCTTCAAGGTTGTCTTCTTTTATACGAAGTGTAACATCTGTTCCGTAATTAATATGAAACGTACTTTTTTCTACGCTCACGTTGTAACCAGAAACAAAATACCATATAGGTATGGAAACCGTGTTCGGGGTCTCTATTTCAGAAATAAATTTAATTGTATAAGGATACGAAGTTGGCGTGTAATCTAGGTACAAAATCCTATGATCGGAATAGAGGGTGCCTCTGGGAACAGCACTTCGGTCTTTAAAATCCCTCTTTTTAAATGTCTTTATTTCATTACCCATTTGGTCGTAAATAACAGCTTCAACCGATTTGATTTTTACGTCATCGCTATAATATTCATAAGCTGATGCATATTTATCGCCTGCCTTGTTCAATATGGTAACTACTTCTTCTTTGTATACCCTCATCTTGTCAAACGATGGGATATTTATAGAAATGCTGTCATTACGCATTATGGCATTGGCATCTTTTGTCAATGCTGTATTTAGTACAATCGATTGAAGTTGAAATGCTTCTTGGGAAACAGCGGTCATTACATTAAAGAGCACGAAGAATACTCCTAAATAGGATTTAATTTGCATTAATAGTTAGGTTTGTTTAGACGCTAAATATATAAAAAAACCTCAAATCTAAGTGAGGATATTTATTTTTTTAGTGTTTTTTTTCGCTATTATCGATTTTTGGAATCTATTAAAATGGTAACCGGACCATCATTGAGCAACGAGACCTTCATGTCGGCACCAAATTCACCGGTTCCTACTTTTTTACCGAGCTCGTTTTCCAGTTGGGCTACAAAGGCCTCATAAAGCGGAATGGCAATATTGGGCTTGGCTGCTTTTATATAAGAAGGCCTGTTCCCTTTTTTGGTAGCAGCATGCAGGGTAAACTGGCTTACCACAATTACATCGCCATTTATTTCTTTTATGGAAAGGTTCATTACATTATTATCGTCATTAAAAATACGGAGGCCGGTTATTTTTCTGCACAACCACTCAATATCTTCTTTTGCATCTGCTTCTTCTATCCCTAAAAGTATAAGCAGCCCATGTTTTATTGCTGATTTTATTTCTCCTTCTATGGTAACGCTTGCTTCACTTACTCTTTGAATAACTACACGCATTTTTTGTTGTTTGTTGTTTGTTGGGTTGATGGTTGATAGTTGATATAAAAGGACAACCTTGAACAAATACCCTTTCCTTATTAACTTATTAGCTCCTTACATTATATGACTTCTCCTTCGTCGAAGTGATTAAAGCTTTGCACCTTTGAAACTCTGAACTCAAAAAAGCTAATCTCCATAAATATCGGTTCGGTAGTTTTCTTCTTCGCCTTCAAGTATTTGCAAATAGCTTTTATACCTGCTCCATGCTATTTCGTTGTTTTCCAATGCTTTTTTTACCGCGCATTTGGGTTCGTCTATGTGTAAACAGTTGTTAAACCTGCACTGGCTTTTCAGCTTGAAAAACTCCGGGAAATAATCACCTACTTCATATTTGTCCATATTTACAATTCCAAAGCCTTTAATTCCGGGCGTATCGATAATCCGGGCATCAAAGCTCAAGTCGTACATTTCGGCAAAAGTTGTGGTATGTTGGCCTTGTTTGTGTTGTTCGGAAATTTCGGCCGTTTTTAAATTCAAACCGGGCTGAATGCAATTTATAAGCGTAGATTTTCCAACTCCCGAATGTCCAGAAAATATGCTGGTATTCCCTTCCATTATATTTTGGACTGCCGCTATGTTTGTATTTACCTTTGCCGACACTTTAAAGCACTGATAACCAATTTTTTTATATACATCGGCCAGATATTCTACATCTATCAATTCTTCTTCTGTATAGGTGTCTATTTTATTGAACAGCAACACCGGGGTAACATCATATGCCTCTGAAGTAACCAAAAAACGGTCTATAAAATCTGTAAAAGTTACCGGATCTTTAAGGGTTACCAATAGAAAAGCTATGTCTATGTTGGCTGCAATTATGTGCGTTCGCTTGGAAAGGTTTACAGACTTGCGTATTATATAGTTTTTGCGGTCGTGAATGTTAGCGATTACACCAATTTTTTCATCGCCGATGGTTTCCAGATTAAAGTCCACAACATCACCAACAGCAATGGGATTGGTACTTTTTATTCCTTGAATCCTAAACTTTCCCTTTATCCTGCAATTAATAAAAGTTCCATCTTCGGCCTTTACATTATACCAACTCCCGGTTGATTTGTAGACTAATCCTGTCATATTGAAAAGTTAGAAGTCAAAAGTACACAAAATTATTTCGTTGAAAATTAATACCGATCCAATGAAATAATTTTATGCATTTACCTGAAGTAAAACTGAAATTTATATATTTTTCTGATGTAAATTTCAGTTTTCGCAGCAGCAAATCACAACCATAATGTTAGTTACTTTTGACTTCTTAACCTCTTGTTATTATTTAACGATTTTTTCTTGGTGATTGATGGATTCTTGGTGAATTGCCTTGAATATCCGTAAGATAAATTCTTCGCTCAAGCCATTCTGCTCTCCTTCCAGCACCATTTTCCCTAAAATTTCGTTCCATCGTTTAGATTGAAGCACGGCTACGTTGCGTTGTTTCTTTAACTTCCCTATTTCATCAGAAACCTTCATGCGCTTACCCAGGATTTCTATCAGTGAATTATCAATCACGTCAATCTGCGCACGGCAATTGGTTAATTTGTTGTTGTATTCGGCTTCCTCATCGGTTTCTTTTCTAATCTTTAAATCCCTCATGATCTGCTTTAGACTTTGCGGGGTAACCTGTTGGGCGGCGTCGCTCCATGCATTGTCTGGATCGCAATGTGTTTCAATCATCAACCCGTCGTAATTTAAATCCAACGCCATTTGCGACACATCAAAAATCATGTCCCTTTTTCCTGTAATGTGCGAAGGATCTAATATCAATGGAAGATCGGGGAATTTATTTTGAAGCTCAATGGCCAGTTGCCATTCCGGATTGTTTCTGTATTTAGTTTTTTCATAAGTAGAAAACCCTCTATGGATAACCCCGAGGTTTTTGATGTTCTTGCTGTACAAACGCTCAATACCGCCTAACCAAAGGGCCAAATCTGGGTTTACCGGGTTTTTTACCAATACAATTTTATCGGTCCCTTCCAGGGCATCGGCAATTTCTTGAATAATGAACGGGCTAACGGTAGAACGTGCGCCAATCCACAATAAATCCACATCGTTTTCCAAGGCCAGTTCTACATGTGCTTTATTGGCTACTTCAGTTGCAGTTTTTAAACCGGTTTCTTCTTTAACTTTTTTTAGCCATTTTAACCCAATAGAGCCTACGCCTTCAAAATTTCCAGGTCTTGTTCTTGGCTTCCATATTCCTGCACGGAAGTAATTTACATCGCTATCTTTTAGGTCGTGAGCAATTTTTAATACCTGCTCTTCTGTTTCTGCACTACATGGGCCTGCAATTACTAACGGATGATCTAAGTTCATCCCGTCTAACCATGTTCTTAATCCTGCTGAATTTTCCATTTTAAATTTACTTATGAAGTTTTGATTGAAATTCCTTTTAATATTTCCTTTATTCTATTTGTATCGGCCATCTCTTTATAGATAGCGTTGTAATCGTCTTGTTGCATTAATTCTTTAAACTTTTGAAGGTTTGCTATATATTCTTCAAGCGTTTCTATTACATTTTCTTTGTTCTGTTCGAAAATGGGGCTCCACATGGCCGGCGAACTTTTTGCCAGCCTTACGGTACTTTCAAATCCACTGCCTGCCATATCAAAAATATCGCGTTCGTTTTTTTCTTTTTCGATAACCGTTTTTCCCAACATAAACGAACTGATATGCGATAAATGCGACACATAGGCAATGTGCTTATCGTGCGCCTTTGGGTCCATGTAACGAATGCGCATCCCCAGATCGTTAAATATTTTAAAGCCCCGTTCCTGTAATTTAAAGGCTGTTTTTTCTACCTCGCAAACTATATTTGTTTTTCCTGTATACAATCCTCTTATTGCTGCTTTTGGCCCAGAAAACTCGGTCCCGGCAATGGGGTGTGCTGCTAAAAAGTTCCTGCGCTTTGGGTGATTTTCTAAAGCAGTGCAAATATTCGCTTTTGTTGAGCCAACATCAAAAACCAAAGTATCGTCTTTTACGATGTCCAAAACCTTGGGAATCACTTCCAAAGAAACATTTACGGGAATGGATACAATTACCACATCGGCCTCCTTAGCATCTTCCAGGGTTCCTTTTCTATCTATAAACCCAATAGATACGGCTTCTTCCATGTGTGCTTCGTTGGCATCAAACCCTACAATGTTGGCTTCTTTATTGGAGGTTTTAATGTCTAATGCCATTGAACCGCCTATGAGCCCTAACCCTATTACAAATACATTCATCACTGTCTATGGTTTATGGTTTTTGATATACGAATTTGTTTCTGTTTCATTTTAAAACCTATTTATCGCTTCCTTAATCTGTTCTTCTTTTACGCACAATGAAAAGCGGATGTACCCTTCTCCATTACTCCCAAAAATGGTACCCGGGGTAATAAAGATGCTTTTATCGTACAATATTTTGTCTATAAACGCTTCTGCCGATGGCATTTCTGAAGGCAATTTGGCCCAAACAAACATTCCCGAAGCATCTGTATTGTACGTACAGCCTAATGTATCGGCAAGCTGAAAAATCAAGGCCCTTCGTTTTTGGTACACGTTGTTCAACGCTGAATACCACTTTGACGATAGCTCCAATGCCTTTACCGCTCCTTTTTGCAAACCGTAAAACATACCGCTATCCATATTGCTCTTTACTTTAAGCACCGCATCAATAAACCGTGCGTTCCCCAAAACAAACCCTACGCGCCAACCGGCCATATTGAATGTTTTGCTTAATGAATTTAACTCTAATGCCACTTCTTTGGCACCAGGTACCGCCAAAATGCTCAATCTTTCTTCGTTCAGCACAAAACTATAGGGGTTATCGTTTACCAACAGTATGTTATTGCGTTTGGCAAATTTCACCAGTCCTTCAAATATCTCTTTATTGGCGTTGGCACCAGTTGGCATATGCGGATAGCTTAACCACATTAGCTTTACTTTGGAAAGGTCTGTTTTTTCCAAAGCTTCCAAATCGGGCAACCAACTACCTTTTTGGGTTAAACCATAATATTTAGGTACTGCGCCCACCAACTTTGTTACCGATGTGTATGTTGGATATCCCGGGTTTGGAATGAGCACCTCATCGCCTTCGTTCAAAAAAGCCATACTAATGTGCATAATCCCTTCTTTGGAGCCCATTAACGGTAATAACTCTGTATTGCTGTCTACTTCAACTTGAAAATGCTTTTTATAAAAATTGGCAGCGGCATTCCTCAATTCCGGGAGCCCTTGATAACTTTGGTACTGGTGGGCCTTATCGTCTCCCAACGAAGTAACAAGTGCTTCTAAAACTTCTTTGGACGGAGCCATATCGGGGCTTCCTATGCCCATGTTGATAATGGGTTTCCCTTCGGCCATTAATCCTCTTACTTCTCTTAATTTTTTAGAAAAATAGTATTCTTCAACGGTTTGTAAACGGTCTGCAACTTGTATCATTTTTTTGCATTTTTATATTCGCCATGTACCTTAAAGTGCGATGCCATTATTTTAAGCAATGCCTTTGCCTTTTCAAAATCTTCATACTGTTCAAAAGTCACATCGACAAAAAAGGAATAACGCCATGGGGTTTCTATTTTTGGCAACGACTGTATCTTGGTCAGGTTTAACTTGCAATCGCTCATTACGTTCAATACGGTTGCCAAGCTCCCTCTTTTGGTACCGAGCTCGAACATTACCGATGCCTTGTTGATGGCTTCTTTTGGTATGACCGAATTTTTTGTTTGTACAATTACAAAACGTGTGGCATTGTTTTTCATGGTCTGTATGCCTTCCGCCAGGATATCCAAATCGAAAATATTGGCTGCAACCTTGCTTGCAATGGCCCCCACGCCTTTTAATTGCCCTTGATGTATTCTCCGGGCCACTTCGGCGGTATCGGCATCTTCTATCAATTTTATATGTGGATATTGCTTAAAGAACACCTTGCATTGCAATAAGGCCATTGGGTGCGAGTATACTTCGGTAATATCCTCGATGCTTTGCCCTTTCAATACCAATAAATTATGCTGTACGTTAATGTAATGCTCGCCGATAATGTGCAGGCCGTTCATGTCTATAAGGGCATAATTGGGGATAATGGACCCTGCAATGGAATTTTCTATGGCCATTACACCTACACTGCTTGTTTTACTTAACAGGCTATCTACCAAGGCATCAAACGAAAGACATTCGTCTACGCCTACATCATCGCCAAAATATTCTTTTGCCACCTGATGGTGAAAAGAACCTAATATTCCTTGTATTGCAACTTTATTGTTCATTTAAATTTTGCATAAAAAAAAGTCCCGAAAAAATTCCGGGACCTTATATATTTTACTTTAGCAATAACCTATAACCGTCCCGTTCTTTCATTAAAAAAATAAAAGAAGAAAAAGTAAAAGTTCCAGATATAAGCGTTTGCCAACATGAATTTTATACTGTTTTGTGGTGCTAATGTAATTATTAATTTGAAAAATAAAACCCTTTGCCCCGTTTTTTTTGAAAAAAAGAGTATTTCATAACTTTTTTTAAATAATTAATTTCAAAAATCACGCTTTTTTAAAAATCCCATAACCACTTTTTGCCCTTTGCCCTATATTTACGCTCGCCAATAGCCGCTATTAAAAAATATGTAGTACCTTTCTAAATAAACTGTAACAGGCATGCTGAAGGATCCCGACTTTTCAATTTTTAATTCTATCCTTGATAACGACTTTTATAAATTTACCATGCAATGCGCCGTGGTAAAATTGTTTCCACGCGTAAAAGCAAGATATAAATTTATTAACCGGGGAACACACAAGTTCCCTGAAGGATTTGGCCAAGTACTTAGAACCGCTATAGACCAAATGGCACAATTGCAACTAACCAAAAGCGAAAAACAGTTCCTTAAAGAAAACTGTCAATACCTCAACCCGGCATATGTAGACTTTCTGGAAGGTTACCGTTACGACCCCTCTGAAGTGACCATATCACAAACCGGGGAAAATCTGGAAGTTTATATTTCTGGCTATTGGTACAGGACCATTTTATGGGAAGTCCCTATTTTGGCCCTTATTAGCGAGCTGTTTTACAAACTTACCGGACAAAAACGCTGGAGCGATGAAAAAATAACGGCCAATACACTTGAAAAAATTAAACTATACAACGAACTGGGCGTAACCTTTGCCGAGTTTGGTACCCGGCGAAGGCATTCGTACCGCACGCACCGCGAGGTTATGCATACGCTATCATCGTATAAAGGGCAAAGTTTTATAGGTTCCAGCAACGTGCATATGGCAATGCTGTACAATGTAAAGCCCATTGGTACGCATGCGCACGAATGGTTTATGTTTCATGCGGCCGAGTATGGGTTTAAAATGGCCAATGCCATGTCGCTCGAACATTGGGTAGACGTGTACCGTGGCGATTTGGGTGTTGCACTGTCTGATACGTACACCACGGAAGTATTCTTTAAACAGTTCGACACCAAATTTGCCAAACTTTTCGACGGTGTCCGGCACGATAGCGGCGACCCGATTGAATTTGCCGAAAAAACCATTGAGCATTATAAAAACCATGGCATTAACCCCCTGTACAAATACATTATATTTTCTGATGGCCTCAACCCAGAGAAAGTAGCATCCATAACCAAAGCCTGTAAAGGAAAAATAGGCCTCTCCTTCGGTATAGGCACTAATTTAACCAACGATGTTGGCCTGAAACCCATGAATATTGTAATTAAACTTACCGACATACTCACTAGCGACAACGAATGGCTGCCTACCGTAAAACTATCGGACGAGCCCGGCAAGCATACCGGCGATGAAAAAATGATTGCCTTGGCCAAAGAATTACTTAGGATTGCTTAACCGGGTATGGTGCAGAGTTTATAGTTTTAAGTTTCAGGTTTATGGTTGTTACGCTGTTATGTTGCTATGTTGTTGAGAGTTGAGAGTCCAGATTTTCAGTCACTTCGACGAAGGAGAAGCCGCATAACGTAATAAGTTAACGAGGAAAGGGTATTTGTTCAAGGTTGTTCTTTTAAATTTACTATCAACTACCAACGAAGAACTCTCAACTATCGAACTTTAAAACTTTTTAAATTTCAACTTTTAACTTTAACACATTAAAACTACATTTGGCATATGTCCATAGAAGTCTTCAACATAAGTAAAAATTACGGAGCGCAAGAAGCGCTTAAAAATATATCCTTCACCCTTAAAAAAGGAGAAATCGTTGGTTTTTTAGGGCCCAATGGTGCCGGGAAATCAACGCTAATGAAAATCCTTACCACCTATTTAAGCCCTTCCGGAGGAACTGCCAAAATAAACGGTTTTGCCATTGATGCCCAAAAGATGGATGTAAAACAAAGCATTGGGTATTTGCCTGAGCACAACCCGTTGCACTTGGATATGTACGTGCGTGAATATTTAAGTTATACCGCCAGTTTATACAAGGTTAAAAAAAATGTTGTTGAAGAAACAATCGCCCAATGCGGGTTGACCCCGGAAGCCAATAAAAAAATAGGCGCCCTTTCTAAGGGATACCGCCAAAGGGTCGGGCTGGCCGCTGCGCTGATTGGCAACCCCGATGTCTTGATTCTCGATGAGCCCACCACTGGGCTTGACCCCAACCAGTTAATCGAGATTAGAAAACTTATAAAAAGGGTTGGGAAAGAAAAAACCGTACTGCTCTCCACCCATATCATGCAGGAAGTCGAGGCTATTTGCGACCGGGTAATCATTATTAATAAAGGTGAGATCGTGGCCGACAAAAAGCTTACCGAACTTAGAAAAGCACAAGAGCAGATTATCGAAGTGGAGTTTGATTACCGTGTGGAAGAAGTATTGTTGGAACAACTGCCAAAGGCCAAACAGGTAAAAAACAGTATTGGTTTTGTATATGAAATTACCTTTGAAACCGACACCGATATGCGCGCCACCGTTTTTGACTTTGCCCATGACAACGGACTCAAAACGCTTCAACTCAATCAAAAAAACAAAAACCTGGAAAGTTTGTTCGTAGAGCTTACCAGCAGTTAATTTTTTACTTTTCCCGCACCAGTTTCTCGATATTGATACGGTTTACCCCGATATCTTCTATTCTTTCAATTCCCTTTGTAACAAGCGTGTCGCCATGAACGGTATACACAAACGAAAAGCTGTTGCCCTCCCACTCCCTAAAGTTGCAATACGTTAAATGTTCGGTATACAAACTGTCTTTTACAGAATAGGTGCCCCCGCCGGCCACAAAAGCCGCTGTACTGTCCTTTCCATGGTTTAAATCATGGTTTAAAAAGGCAAAATGTGTTTTGTTGATAATTTTAATCATTTCCCTGTCCCTGGTATAATCGGTTACCGTGGTGTCCGATCCCTCAATGGTAGTTCCCGAAATCAACCTCCAGGTACCTATCAATGGGTTGTCCACCGTTTTTGGTTGATTTTTTTTAGGTGAACAGGAAATACTTATGATTGCTACCGCAATAAGAAAAGTAAGTTTTTGCATGGTTATGGTTGGTCTAAATTAATCTATAAACAAATATAGATGAATCGATAAGATAATTAAATAAAATTTTTGGACCCCGACCCTTTTAATACCATAGCCTATAAATAGAACCATACCAATACATGGGCAAACTATATGGCGGTTTTTTTTATATGTCCTGATACGTTAATGCACCAATTTTTGGGGTCTTTTATATATCCAGATACGTTGACATACCTATTTTTTTGGGTTTTTTATTGGTAAAAATACCTCAAGCACCTATTTAGAAGAGCATTTAACCCCAAATTATACGTTAACACACCTGTCTTTTGAGGTTATATACCTATATGGACAGGCATGGCACGTATCCAACCCTATTTTTTACCTATCCAAAGGGGTTCTGGACGTATCTGGAATTGTATTTTTAGCAAAAAAAGGACTAAAAAGCACTATAACCTATTATTTTGTAAGAGAAATATGTATTGTTAGTAACAACTAAACCAATACCATATACTTCGCTACTACTATTTTTTAGGTGTTTTATATAAGAAATTGGTGTTTATTGAGCGGTTACTTAATTAAAATAAATTGTTACAAGAATTGAATAAAATAGACAAATCATTAACAAAAACAGTCAAGACTTCTGACCTTCAGAATGTTTCGACAGATTTGACTGAAGTTATACTGGATTCGATGCTCGATGACGGAATTTTAAAGGATATTCCGATTTTAGGTTCAATCGTTGGCATGGGAAAAACTGCTTCAACAATAAAAGATGCTCTTTTTCTAAAAAAAATAATTTATTTTTTGACAGAGTTAAAAGATATTCCAATCGAACAGAGAGAAAAAATGATTGACTCGATTGATAACTCGGAAAAACAGAAAATCAAAATCGGAGAAAAACTGATTTTCATATTGGACAAGTGTGATGATTATCTTGATGCTAAATACATTGGGCAATTTTTCCGTGGATTTCTGGAAAGTCAAATAACTTACGAGGAGTTTTTACAAGGTGCACGCATAATTCAAAATATATATAACGGAGACTTGGAATATTTTTTAGGTCGTGACCTATCCAAAATTGAAATTGAAGCATCAACAGAAGAAGCGCCTGACGATGATACTTTTCCGTTAATTAATAGTGGGATTTGTGGGTTTGGATATAATCCAACAAGAGTAGAAGACCAACGGGACTATGAAATATCAGATAAATATATTGTTAAAGGTGGAGAAGTTGTAATATGGATTACATCAATTGGAAAAAAACTGAAAGACATTTTAAAAATTGAATAATAATTAATGCCAACAACAGTAACCATTATATAACCCACTAATTCAATAAAAACTAGATAGATTTATGGGTTTTGTATTGTTACATAATTTAATTACATGCTAAAAATTTAATTTTTTAATAACTTGTGCAATGGTAGAATATACAACCGAAATTATGGCGTACTGACTGTAAACATTGGGCACACGCTAAAAAAACAAAAACGCATTAAAATGAAAAAAATAGGATTGGTTGGTGGAATAAGTTGGACTTCAACTTTAGACTATTATAAATATATAAACCAAGGCATAAACGAAAAATTAGGAGGGCTTAATTCGGCTGAATGTATTATATATTCCTTGAATTTTTCTGATATTCAAGATATAGGGTGGACAAACTCTTACGATCTCATTTTCAACGCTTGTAAAAGCTTAACATCCAACAATATAGATTTTATAGTCTTGTGCGCCAATACAGCCCATTTATTTGCTGATGAAATACAGTCAAAAATTAACATCCCTATTATTCATATCGCATCTGCCACTGCAGAAGAAATAAAAAAGCAAAAACTACATAAAGTAGGGCTGTTAGGCACAAAATTTACAATGGAAATGGATTTTTACCGAAATAAACTGAAGGAATATAACATTGAAACCATTGTTCCATCAAAAAAAGAAGATATTGAAGAAATACAGGAGATTGTAAAAAATGAGCTCGGAAAAGGAATTATAAATAAAGAATCAAAATTAAAATTTATACAATACGCAAATGAATTAATAGAAAGAGGAGCAGAAGGCCTCATTTTAGGATGCACGGAAATACCAATGCTAATCGATCAAAAGGATTTCGACTTTCCGGTATTTGATACAACAAAAATTCATGTTGAAAACATTGTAAATTTCACCTTAAATCAATAAAAGTCAACTGCTGTTACTAATGCCAATTATGAAATGGCACCTATCGTAAATTCTATTTTTCTATGTTCCAGGTTGTTGCTTTCTCCTTTGCAACATACAATTAGACAAGCTATTTTACATTCCTTGGTTTAATTATCATTCTAAACGATTGGTCTTTGTGGAAATAATATCCAATCCAATCGTAAAGGGCACGAATACGGTTCCTGTAATTTACCAGTGACATAATATGCACAAAAATCCATATGCACCACGCCAAAAAACCATTGATAAAAAATTTCTCTTTGGGCCCATCGGTTACTGCTTTGTTTCTCCCTATGATAGCCATGGACCCTTTGTCGCTATATTGAAAAGGCTGCCATTGGTCCTCGGTTTTCTTTAAAAAGTTGTCGCCCAGGTTGCGTGCCTGTTGCAAGGCTACTTGCGCCACCTGCGGATGCCCATCGGGATAGGTCGGATCTTTGGTGAGTAAAGCGGTATCGCCAATGGCAAAAATATTATTGTAGGCTTCCAAACGGTTAAACGCATTGGTTTTTAAACGGCGGCCACGCCCGTAATCTTCTTTTTTAAAACCGTCGAATACCTTGGCAGAAACACCTGCGGCCCATATAAGGTTTTTAGATGCTAAAGTAGTCCCATCAGATAAATACACGGTGTCTTCCTTAAAATCCTGTACCAGTGTATCCAATTTCACAATAACACCCAATCCTTCTAATTTTTTCTTGGTGTAATGCTGCGTTTTATCAGACATGGTAGCCAAAACGGAATCTTGCCCGTCCAACAGATAAATATCGCCTAAATCTTCTTTTTTTAGTTCGGGGTAATCTTTCCGGAGGATATTCTTGCGCATTTCGGCCAAAATACCCGAAAGCTCAACACCAGTTGGCCCTGCCCCGGCAATAACAAAAGACAATAGTTTTTTTCTGTGCAATGGGTCTTCTACACGGGTGGCCCTTTCCAATCGGGTAAATACTAAATTTCGCAATGCCAAGGCATCACCAATGGTTTTCATGGGCAAGGACCATTTTTGTACATTTTCATTGCCAAAAAAATTGGTTTCTGTCCCGGTGGCCATTACCAAAATATCATACGTAAGGCTCCCGTTGCTCAATTCAACCCTGTTTTCTTCGGGAATTACTTGCTGCAATGCACCCAACCGAAACCGTACGTTCTCTTTTCCCCTTAAAATCTTCCTGAAAGGATAACTAATGGCCGAAGGTTCCATAAAACCCGATGCTACTTGATACAATAATGGTGGGAAAAAATTATAATTGTTTAAATCTACCAAAATAACTTCGTAAGCAGGCGAATGCTTCAGCTTTTTTATAAGTTCCAATCCGGCAAAGCCCCCGCCAATAACTACAATTCTCTTTTTCTTATCGGTATTCATTTCTTTAACAACTTTTATTTCTTCAAAGTTAGGAGAAACTACCCGGAATAAAGTTAATCTGGTTCAATAATTACTCTTCGTAAATAAGTTTTCCTTTGTAGTGCTCTACTATTTCAACTGTTTGTGGTACGCCTACAGAAATAATATCGCCCGTGCTATAAATATCGCCTTTTAGCAAGGTGGAAGCTTTTACAATTACATCGTTGGAACTCCTGTGGTAAACAGTTGCGTTTTCAACCGGGAAATTACGTCCTTCAAAACGGCCATTTCCGGAAGCCATGTTAATATTCAGGCTTTTTGCTTTTCCGGTCATGTAAATATTGGAAATACCATTGAAGACAATTTGAAACTGATTTACATCAACGTTCAAATAAATAGCTGCACTGGTCAAGTATTCGTTGTTTTGATAATTCTCTGAATAAACCGTTAACTTATCGGTAGTAATGGTGCCTTCAGAACGGATTTCCCGCTGGGTTGCACTGCGTATTTCTGCAATGTCGGGAGCAGTAACAAAAATGGTTGTAAGCTCGTATTTGCGTACATAATTGCAAATATTGTTATTGGTCAATATTAATTGACCGTCTTTTACTTCGGTATGGATGTCGTTCATTAAGTTTTCTCCCGATTCTACCACAACTCTGTATTCGGGCGCTTGTTTTATCACCATTGTTATGCCTTCGTTTACCAAAATACGCGAAAAATCGGTTGCCGGCCTTTCTTCTTGAACAATGGTACCTGCGGTTTGAAAACAATCGTTGGCATCTTCGCTATTGCAGCCTAAAAATACTGTTGCCAACAGCAAACCCGTTATTAAATATATGCCTTGTAGTATTCTCATTTAAAAATATCTTAAAGTCTATAACCAATTCCTATTTCTACCGCTTCTGCTTGTGCAGCATGTGCCTTTACGGTTACCACTCCAAATAGTTTTTTATTTTTGGTGATGTACCCCTTTAAACCGCCCCGCAAATACATTTGCCCTTCGTAATCTATTGGGTAATATACATAATACCCCGCTTGTGCAATAACAGAAAACCTATTGATAAACAGTTCATGCCCAATAAAAATTCCGGCGCGCTTGTAATCTTCGGAACCATCGATGCCTCTTTCGGGATAGGCAATCGAGCTATACTCAATATATTCCTTTAGAAAGTTGGAATAGAACACATCGGTCCCCAGTTGAATGGCACTTTTTTTATTAAGGCGCTTATCGGCATACACCGAAAAAACATAAAAAGGAAACTGGCCGCTATGGATTACATCGCTCTCGTTAACGCCCGTTCTAAACACAAAATTAAAACGTACGGGCTCGGTAAACCTATTTGTTAAGCCTTCGGTTTTTATGTATTCGGGTTTAATGGCATCCAATTGATAATTTACACCTACATTAAGATTAACTGTATTTATACTGGTGTTGGGCGCCTTAGTGTTTCCGTTGGAATAATGCACCAACGTAAGTCCGGCTTGAAGTCCGAATTTATCAAAAATGCGTTCTTTTTTATAATTCAGCATTAAATAAGTGCTGCTCAATAACTTCGACCCAAAAGCAACATTCCTATAATTGTCTTCTTTATCATAAGGGTTTCCGGCTATGGCAATTCCCTGCCCCACCCGGAACATTAAATTTCTGTTGAAAAAATAAAAATTGTAATGCCCGTAAAACGCCACGTTGCTTCCCATGTATTCATTCTTGAAATTATGGTAAATCAAGGAAGCTCCGTAATCGGGATAATTATACAACTGTTCCCATTCTTTATCTCCGTACGTTTTTTTGTTCCAACTGAAAACAACACCCTCGGGATGCGCTGTTATTAGGTGAAGAATGTCGTTATTGTGCCTGGTTATATTTCCATAAAAATAGTTTACATCAAAATAAGATGCATAAGAATTGGTGTTTTCCTGTGCAAAAGAAACACTTGAAAACACCAAGAATAGAATAGCTAGTACGCGTTGCATAATTTTAATTTCGACTGCAAAAATAATCTTATTTATTAAAATAATGCTGAGGCAATAGCCTTAATATTATCGGATTTACCCATTGAGTAGTAATGCAGCAAAGGTACACCTGCTTCTTTTAATTCTTTTGATTGTTCAATGCACCATTCTATGCCCATCTGGCGCACTTCCTTATTGTTCTTACAGGCATCTACGGCATTTACCAAATTTTCGGGAAGGTCTATTTTAAACACTTGCGGTAATAACTGAAGGTGTTTTTTAACCGCAATGGGCTTTATGCCCGGAATAATGGGCACATTGATTCCTGCGGCGCGGGCTTTCTTTACAAAAGCAAAAAACTTGCTGTTGTCGAAAAACATCTGTGTAACAATATAATCGGCTCCGGCATCTACCTTTTCTTTTAATTTATTAAGGTCGAAATCGAGCGAAGGAGCTTCCAAATGTTTCTCGGGGTAGCCGGCAACGCCGATACAAAAATTAAAATCGTCTGCTTTTTCTATAGTTTCATGTAAATATTTTCCTTCGCACATATTGCGTATTTGTTTTACCAAACCGGTTGCATACGTATGTCCGCCATTGGTTGGTTCAAAATAGCGTTGGTGTTTCATGGCATCGCCACGGAGGGCCATTACATTTTCAATTCCCAGATATTGGCAATCTACCAGCATGTATTCGGTTTCTTCTTTTGTAAAGCCTCCACACAGCACATGGGGTATGGTATCTACGTTATATTTATGTTTTAAAGCGGCACATATTCCAACCGTTCCCGGACGCATCCGCGTTATTTTCCTGTCGAAAAGTCCGTCCCTTTCAATATAAACAAATTCTTCACGAGAAGTGGTTACATCTATAAAAGGCGGATTAAACTCCATTAAAGGATCTATATTATCGTACAGTTCCTGTATGTTTTTTCCTTTTTGCGGCGGGATTATTTCAAAAGAAAATAAGGTTTTCCCTTTAGCTTTTTCTATATGTTCGGTTACTTTCATTTTATAGTTGTTCGTTCTCTTTTTCTAGTTGATTATTGTCTGTTCTGTTGGCTTTTCTTTAAAATTTAGACTTACAACAACTGCTTCTTAAGCTCCTCAAAATCACTTTCGTATTCCCAATAAATCCATCTTCCGTCAAGGTAATCTGTTAAAATATATTTTTCGCTTAATGATTTAATCCTTGATATGGCCACTACCTTTATGGAGAAGCCTTTTACATTGACTTCTTCGGTTATTTCTTTGTTTAAGGCATCGAACCCATGAGAAATAACATGGCTCCCTAAAGACAGTTCTATAAATTCTGTTTTCATCTGTTTCTATTTTATTTTTGTTGGTTGCTGGTTTTCAAAGTTAAAGAGTTAATGAGGAGAAAGTTAAGCCTGTTTTATGGTTTATTACCGTTTTTTGTTTTTCCTCACTTCCAAACTTTCAACTTTATAACTTTCAACTCTATAATTATAATTCATCAATCTGCAATATTTGGGTTTAACCATTTGGTAGCTTCTTCAACAGAAATCCCTCTTCGTTTTGCATAATCGGCAACTTGGTCTTCTTTTATTTTTCCCAATCCGAAATATTTACTTTTAGGATTTGCAAAATAATAGCCAGACACCGATGAAGCAGGCCACATGGCCAAACTGTCTGTCAATTTCACGCCAATTTCTTCTTCAACATTCAAAATTTCCCAAATTACTTTTTTCTCCAAATGATCGGGACAAGCAGGGTAGCCCGGTGCAGGGCGTATTCCTTTATAGGATTCTTTAATTAATTCTTCATTTGTTAACTGTTCTGCTGCATCGTAACCCCAAATTTCCTTTCGTACCCGTTCGTGCAAATACTCGGCAAAAGCTTCTGCCAATCGATCTGCAAGGGCTTTTATCATAATGGAATTGTAATCGTCCAGATCTTTTACATACCTATTGGATATCTCATCGACTCCAAATCCGGTAGTTACACAAAAAGCACCGATATAATCTTGTTTTCCATGCTCTTTTGGTGCAATAAAATCGGCCAATGCAATATTGGATGCCCTTTTGTTTTTTTCTGATTGCTGACGAAGGGTAAGAAATTTATTCAGTTCCTTTCCATTTTCGTCATATAATTGAATATCATCATCGTTTACTTGATTGGCTGGGAAAATTCCTAAAATGCCTTTTGCGGTTAACCATTTTTCATCAATAATCCTGTTCAGCATTTCGGTAGCTTCGGCAAATAATTTGGCAGCTTCTTTTCCTACCACTTCATCTTTCAGAATGGCCGGATATTTCCCGTGCAATTCCCACGAACGGAAAAAAGGAGTCCAATCTATATATTTTCTTAATTCATCTAAATTAACTGCTACTTGTTTCACTCCGATAAAATTTGGTGTTTGGGGGGTAAATTCTTCCCAATCCAGTTGTAATTTATTGGCCCGGGCCTGTTTAATGGTTAAAAAATTCTTCTCGCGGGAACGGTTTAAAAAACCTTCGCGAAGCTTATCGTATTCGTTTCGGAGTGAAATTCCATATTCTTCTTTCAACTTCGGGTTTAACAAACTTCCAGCCACGTTTACGGCGCGGGAGGCATCGTTTACATGCACCACCGTTTTAGAGTATTCGGGGGCAATTTTCACGGCTGTATGCGCCCTTGAAGTAGTGGCTCCGCCAATCATTACCGGGATGCTTAAGTTGAGTTTTTCCAATTCTTTGGCCAAGTACACCATCTCGTCCAATGAAGGTGTTATAAGGCCGCTTAAACCAATAATATCCACTTGTTGGTCAATGGCCGTTTGAATAATTTTTTCGGGCGGGACCATTACCCCAAGGTCAATGATCTCGTAATTGTTGCATCCTAAAACCACGCTTACAATATTTTTACCAATATCGTGCACATCGCCTTTTACGGTTGCCATCAATACTTTTCCTGCCGAGCGAGAGTTTTCATCTTTATCGGCTTCAATGAACGGTAACAAATAGGCCACGGCTTTTTTCATTACCCGCGCCGATTTTACCACTTGTGGCAAAAACATTTTTCCGCTTCCAAAGAGGTCGCCCACCACATTCATCCCGTTCATTAAATGTCCTTCGATAACCTCGATGGGTTTATCTACAGCTTGCCGGGCTTCTTCCGCATCTTCTTCTACAAATTCCAATACCCCTTTTACCAACGAATGTGTTATACGGTCTTGTAAACTGCCGTTACGCCATTCCTGTTTTTGCTTTTCGGTTTCCTTGGTGTTTCCTTTTACGGTTTCGGCATAATCCAACAAACGTTCGGTGGCATCGTCGCGCTTATCGAGCAATACATCTTCTACGTATTCCAACAGTTCTTTATCTATCTCATCGTAAATTTCGAGCATTTCGGGGTTTACAATCCCCATGGTCATTCCGTGTTGGATTCCGTGATATAAAAAAGCGGCATTCATAGCTTCGCGAACGGTGTTGTTTCCGCGGAAAGAAAAAGAAACGTTGCTTACCCCACCGCTTATATGCGCATGCGGAAGATTTTCACGAATCCATTTGGTGGCCCGGAAAAAGTCGACAGCATTTTGGCGGTGTTCTTCCATTCCAGTGGCAACCGGAAAAATATTTGGGTCGAATATAATGTCTTGCGGTGAAAATTTAACCTTGTTGACCAAGATATCATACGAACGTTTACAGATTTCAATCCTACGCTCGTAATTATCTGCTTGCCCAACCTCATCAAAAGCCATTACAATAACCGCCGCGCCATAACGCTTAACCAGTTTGGCATGATGGATAAATTGTGCTTCTCCTTCTTTTAAGCTGATGGAATTAACAATACCCTTCCCCTGAACAACCTGAAGGCCGGCCTCGATAATTTCCCATTTGGAGCTGTCTACCATAATTGGTACACGGGCAATATCGGGCTCGGCAGCAATGAGGTTTAAAAAAGTGACCATTGCCTTTTTCCCGTCAAGCATCCCCTCGTCCATGTTGATATCAATAATCTGGGCGCCACCTTCAACCTGGGCACGGGCAACCTCTAATGCTTCATCGAAATTTTCTTCTTTTATCAAACGAAGAAAACGTCTTGAACCCGTTACGTTTGTACGTTCCCCAACATTGATAAAATTAGAATTTTCATCAATTACCAAAGGTTCCAGTCCAGAAAGCACTAAAGGGACACGTTGGTAGTCTTTCGCTATTTGTTGTTGGTTATTGGTGTTATTTTTCACTAACTTATTTTTAGTCATTTTATATAAATTCGTGCTTCAACAAGCTCAGCATGACATCATTCATTAATAATTTTCAACCAAAACTTTTCTCGGTTGATATTCTTTGGCTATTTCAGACAGTAATTTTATGTGGTCGGGTGTGGTACCGCAACATCCGCCAATAATATTCACTACATTTTCTTCCAAATAATTGCGTACCAAAGCTTGCATTTCTTCCGCTGTTTGATCGTATTCGCCAAAATGGTTGGGCAAGCCTGCATTTGGATATGCAGAAATATAAAAAGGCGATTTTTCTGACAATCTTTTTACATAAGGCATCAATTGGTCGGCGCCTAAAGCACAATTAAACCCCACACTTAACAAAGGTACATGCGAAATACTTATTAAAAAGGCCTCGGCCGTTTGCCCGGAAAGTGTTCTTCCCGAAGCATCGGTAATAGTGCCGCTTACCATAACCGGAATATCAATGTTGCGCTCTTCTTTTACCTCTTCAATGGCAAAAAGTGCCGCTTTGGCATTTAGGGTATCAAAAATAGTTTCCACCAACAACACGTCCACGCCACCATCAATCAATCCTTCGACTTGCTGCTTGTATGCAATGCGCAATTCATTGAACGTAATGGCCCGGAACCCAGGATCGTTAACATCGGGCGACATGCTTGCTGTACGGTTGGTCGGCCCCATGGCCCCCGCCACAAAACGCGGTTTTTCTGGCTGTTTTGCCGTAAATTCATCGGCTACTTTTTTGGCAATTGTAGCCGATTCTAAATTGAGCTCGTATACAATATCTTCCAAATGATAATCAGCCATGGCAATGGTGGTGCCCGAAAACGTATTGGTCTCCACGATATCGGCTCCGGCTTCAAAATATTTTGCATGAATTTCTGCAATAGCCTTGGGCTGTGTTATTGAAAGTAAATCGTTGTTCCCCTGCAACGGGTGCCCAAAATCTTTAAACCGTTCGCCACGAAAATCTTCTTCGGTAAATTTATATTGTTGCAACATGGTTCCCATGGCCCCGTCTAGCACCAAAATCCTGTTTTCGAGTTCTTTTTTAATATTTTTTTCCATTTTCTTTTTCTTATAAGAAACAAAACATTGTTCAACAGGGTAAATACCCGTTAAAATAATTACAATAATATGTATCAAGAAGAAAGAAAAAACCGGAAGTTTTTTGTTATCTGTCCACGCCATGCGCGGTAGAACGTAGCACCTTCTTGAGCCCATCCCCAGTCCTTCCCAAAGGGAAAGGAGCTATATACTCACTTCCTTCGGAAAACTGGAAAAGGATTAAGGGTTGCTAAGGCTTCAACGGGTCTAATCCCTTCACCTTTCTTGATAACGTGCAATATTGTTATGAACAAATGAGGTGCAAATATAAGTTAGATTTTAGTGGAATACAAGTGTTTGAAGGCTTAAAAATATGTGATGATTTTTATTTGAAAAACGGATTGAAATATACTCTAAAACCAATGCCAAATGCGCCGTTTAATTGATGATTTTTTAGTGCGTCCATTTCTAGTTTGCTAAGCAAAACCGTTTTATTTGTTGTATGCTTTGTAGAAGCAACATAAATTTTGCCTACAATGTATAGCCAATACGCAAATGAATATCCATTGCCAGACCAGAATCGTATGCATCTATATAATATCCCTCTCCTACACCTACTTGGTAATTAAAATGCTGGCCTATATTTCTTCGGATGCCCCATTTGGGAATAAATGAAATGGTTTCTACAGCTTCTACATTGGCTACGTTATGATGAATTCTCTTTCCTTTAGTTTCGCGCTTTTCAAAATTATAGTAGTACCGTGGCTCAAGAGCAATACTGGGGACCATTGCAAAGCCATCTTCCTCGTATGAACTTCCAAAAACCGGTATCAAACCCTATTTCGCTACACAATGCAATTTTCGGGTCAAACGCGCTTCATTATGCACCCAAATCCCCAATAGTCCTGTTTGGATGCCAAAAATTGACTTTTCCAATTGTGCGTCTTGTGAAAAGGAAGAATTCCACATACAAAAGCATGCTATAAAAAGGAAGCTTATTTTCTTCATTATCGTATTTGTTATTTTTGCAACACAAAGAAGATAAACTCAAAAAAACAACTATTATAAATAAAAAAAAGTAACTTTTTTTCAAAGTTGCTTTAAATAATCTCTATAGGTAATTGAGCTACACTATGCTCTTTACCACTTCTTTTTTAGCTTCTTTTTTGGTGCCGTCAAAACCTTGTACACCCCCTACCGTGGTGTATTTCATGACATATTTCTTATCGGGGAAAATGCGCTGGTAAGCACTTTGGCACATAATGGCCGCCTCGTGGAAACCGGAGAGGATCAACTTTAACTTTCCGGGATAGGTGTTTACGTCCCCAATGGCATAGATCCCCGGGATGTTCGTAGCATAATCGTAAGAATTGTCCACTTTTATCGCATTTTTTTCAATCTCCAGGCCCCAATTCCCGATAGGCCCCAATTTTGGCGAAAGCCCGAACAAAGGGATAAAATTATCCACTTCTATATGAGACTCCCCGTCCTTTAAATGTTTTACGGTTACAGCCTCCAATTTTTCATTTCCGTGCAAATGGGTTACTTCGGCTTCGGTTATGAGTTCGATTTTTCCTTTTTTGGAAAGTTCGGCTACTTTTTCAACCGAATCCAAGGCGCCCCTAAATTCATTTCGCCTATGAACCAAATATACTTCAGAAGCTACCCCGGCCAAGAAAATGGACCAGTCCAATGCAGAATCGCCGCCCCCGGCTATCAATACCTTTTTATCCCGGTAGGCTTCCGGGTCCTTGATCATGTATGCAACGCCATTATCTTCATACCTGGCAATGTTTTCCAGTTGCGGCTTCCTGGGCTCAAAGCTCCCCAATCCCCCAGCGATGACCACTACCGGGGCATGATGTTGCGTGCCTTTGTTTGTTGTTACGATAAAGGTCCCGTCTTCCAGTCTTTCTATGGTCTCTGCACGCTCGCCCAAGGTGTACCCGGCCTCGAATGGCCTTATCTGTTCCAAAAGGTTGTTTACCAAATCCCCCGCTAGAATTTCCGGAAAGGCCGGAATATCATAAATGGGTTTTTTGGGATAAATCTCCGAACATTGTCCGCCAGGTTGCGGCAAGGCATCTATTAAATGACATTTGAGTTTTAACAAACCTGCTTCAAATACCGTGAACAGTCCCGTGGGGCCCGCTCCGATAATAAGTATATCTGTTTTAATCATGACTTCTACTTTTTTTTCTAACTTTTCTAACTTTTTCTTTTTCTATTTTGAAACCAAACTTTTGGTAAACTCGTTTAGTTTCTCAACTTTTTCCTCAAAATTTCCCTTGATGGTTTTTCTATATGCATTCAAATTTTGAACAAGGTCATCGATATTTTCAGGAATCACTTCTTCAAAAAATTGACGCAGTCTTTTGGCTGTTGTAGGCGATTTTCCATTGGTGGAAATGGCTATTTTTACATTTCCTTTGGTAACAATACCGCCCATATAAAAATCGCAATACGGTGGGTTATCGGCTACGTTTACCAATATATTTTTTTCTTTGCAATCTTTATAAACCTGTACATTTACGGTTTCGTCATTGGTCGTGGCTATAACAATGTCTTTTCCTTGCAGGTACTTTTTATGGTATGCATCTTTTATTATTTCTAGACCAAACACTTTTGCTTTGGCTACGGTTTCTTCCCGAAAAAAAGGAGCTAACAAACATACCTTTGCATTTGGACTTGATTTTAGAAGAAATGTTAACTTTTCTAAAGCCACATTTCCACCCCCCACAATAAGTATTTGCAATGCATGTACTTTTAAAAATACCGGATATAGTTCGTTACGCTCCTCCATTTTCTACTTCAATGACTACTTATAAATTCAACCTCTTTTTTTATGTTCAATAATAATCCCCGGTGCTTTACCACTTCGCCAATAACAATAATTGCCGGGTTTGACAGTTTGTTTTCTTTCACCACAGATTCTATGGTCGCAATGGTCCCGATGCCTATTTTTTCTTCTGGTGTTGTACCGCTTTGTATAATTGCTACAGGAACTTCTTGTTTATTTTCCTTTCCGAACAAAGCCGTTATTTCTGACAATTTGCTCATTCCCATCAAAATAACCACCGTAGCCGATGATTTTGACGCTAATTCAACATCTTTTGATAATTTATGCTCTTTGGTGGTGCCCGTTATTACCCAAAAACTTTCGGAGCTTCCCCGTTTGGTAAGCGGAATGTTTTGGTATGCAGGTACTGCCAACGCCGATGATATTCCTGGCACAAAAACGGCTTCTATACCATGCGTAATGGCATATTCCATTTCTTCGGCGCCACGTCCAAAAACAAAGGGATCGCCGCCCTTTAGCCTAACTACGTGACCGTGCGATTTTGCCCTGCTCACGATAAGCTCGTTAATCTGCTCTTGTTGATAGGCATAACACCCTTTTCGTTTTCCTACAAAAATGTGTTCAGCATCTGGGGCATATTCCAACAAGGCAGGATTTACCAAGGCATCGTAAAGCACGACATTGGCTGTTTGTAAAGCTTTCATACCCTTAACAGTGAGCAAATCCGGATCGCCCGGACCTGCCCCTATTAAAGTCAGTCTTAGTTGGTTACTTGTCTGCATGTGCTAATTCTAATCTTCTGAAAGCATTTGCTTTTTTGTAAAAAGCTTGCGCATCTTCTAAAAACGATTTTGCGAACGCTTCAGATGGTTTATTTTTTTTAATTTGATAAACAAGATCAGGGAAAGTGGTGTTTAGTGAAATCTTTCCTGTTGCGACAAATACTTCGTCAAACTGATTTATAATGCCCGCTTGGGTATTTGTTTTTTTGTTTTCTCCTATCAATAAAGCTTTCGCCGTATTAATCAATGAGGTATAAGACTGATAGATACTATCTGCCCATTTTTTATCGTTAAGAGAAAGTTGTGCTTTCTCTATTTTTTCTTCACTTTCAAATAACAAAGTAGCTACCAAATCTATTACAACCCCGGCACACTCACCAACACCTACTTCCTGAACATATTTTTTATCGTGCCCCCAATCTACAAAATCATCTTCAGTTAGATTTTCTGTATCTGATAGAGGTTTCAAGAAATCGTAAAAATACATCTGTTCTTTCCGGTCGTAATACGCCAAAAAGTCTTCCCCGTTTTCTTTGTTTTTACCAAAATCGTCTAAAATTAACCGCAAAGCCTGCGGCCCTCTTTTCGATGGGACTTTTATCACTTTATCGGCAAATCTTCCCTGTCCATTTCCAAGAACACCCCCGCCCAATAAAATCTGGAGCGCCGGAGCTACCAATTTGTCTTTGGTACGAATGGACATTCCCTGAAACCCGATATGTGCCATGTTGTGCTGGCCACATGCATTCATACAACCGCTAATTTTTATGGCTACCTCACGGTTATCTTTATATTGCGGATATTCTTCGTTCAATACATCTTCCAGAACATCTGCAATACCGGTACTACTGGCAATACCAAGGTTACAGGTATCGGTTCCGGGGCATGCCGTAATATCAGCAGTAGAATTGTAGCCCAGCTCTGTAAAGCCAAGTTCCTTGAGTTCCAAATAGAACAAAGGCAACAAATCTGCTTTTACATGACGTATTAAAATATCCTGACGCAATGTTAAGCGGAGTTCATCAGCGGCATATTTTCTTATCAAGTTAGCCAGTTTCCGGGCCTTATCTGTATAAAAATCGCCTAAACGAACTTTAATTCCTATGGAAAAAAGCCCTTCTTGTTTTTGTGCAAAAACATTGGATTTCCTCCATTTTTCATACCCCTCTACATCAACTAAATCTACTTTTGGAACGGTAATGTTGCTAACAATTGACGGGTTAAACTCAAAACCTTCTTCACTAATTGGATACGACTGGTACGCTAATGCTAATTTTTCTTCTTCAATTAATTGTAAAAATGCTTCCAGACCAATATCCTTAATGAGGAATTTCATTCTTGCCTTTAAGCGCTTTGCACGTTCTCCGTAACGGTCAAATATTCGCAATACGCTTTCTATAAGCGGAATAATTTGATCGGTAGGCAAAAATTCGTATATCACATCGGCATGGCGTGGTTGCGAGCCCAAACCACCGCCCAATAGTACTTTAAATCCTTTTTCCCCGTTTTTTATCTTCGGAAGAAATCCAAGATCATGAATATAAGACAAGGCCGTGTCATCATCTGAAGATGAGAACGACATCTTGAATTTACGTCCCATTTCCTGACAGATCGGGTTTCTTAAAAAGAACTGAAACGTTGCGTGTGCATATGGCGTAACGTCAAACGGTTCATTTGGGTCTATTCCTGCTTCGGGACTTGCAGTTACATTTCTTACCGTGTTCCCGCAGGCTTCACGTATGGTAACATCATTTTTTTCAAGCTCTGCCCAAAGTTCTGGTGTTCTATCTAAACTAACGTAATGAATTTGTATATCTTGACGTGTGGTAATATGCAATCTTCCGCGTGAATATTCATCAGAAACATCGCAAATACGCAACAATTGATCTCCGGTTACCTTTCCGTAAGGCAACTTGATACGCACCATTTGAACGCCTTCTTGCCGTTGGCCATAAACTCCACGGGCCAAACGCAGGCTTCTAAAGCGTTCTTCGTCTACCTTTCCTTCGCGAAAAAGACGGATTTTCTTTTCTAATTCTATAATGTCTTTTTCTACAACGGGATTTTCGATCTCTGTTCTAAAACTTTGCATGTTTACTTATTTTTTGCCACTAATTCGTTAATCTTACCGTTTTCTATAACTTTTAAATTTCGTTTCTTAGAAAACTTCCTTTTCCATATATTGGCCTATTTCCCCCACTTTATCCGTTCCCAAACACGTTCGTGAACAAAGTAAAGTGTCATTTTTGTTACCAATTCAATAAATCCAATAGACAAGGCCAGTTTAAATGTTCCGGTTACAAACCAGGAAATTAAAATGGTATCCATGGTCCCAACGATACGCCAACTAACCGATTTTGCAATGCTTCTGCTTATTTTGTCGCCCGAAGCTTTTTGTCTGGCTTTTTTGTCGCTATTTGTCTGTAAAACCTTGTCTAGAATCATCTTTCATTTTTTTATTACTCTACTTAGTCGATAGGTTAATAGAATTTTAAAGCGAAAGTACTATTTAATTCCAAAAAACCAAACGATTTTTGGGAATTTTAACTACTTAAAGCCTGATTAAGGTCATTTATAACATCTGAAACGTTTTCGAGACCTACGGAAACACGCACCAAACCATCCGAAATTCCAACTTCCAAACGGTCTTCTTCAGAAAGTTTGCTATGCGTAGTCGATGCGGGATGCGTAACAATAGTCCTGGTATCGCCCAAGTTGGCAGAAAGCGAACACATTTTAATGTTATTTAAAAAGTTTCTTCCGGCTTCAACGCCCCCCTTTATTTCAAAAGCAACAATGCTCCCGCCCTGTTTCATCTGCTTTTTTGCAACTTTGTATTGCGGATGTGACTTTAAAAAGGGGTATTTTACAAAATTTACCTGAGAGTGTGTTTCTAAGAATTCTGCCACCTTTAATGCATTCTCACAATGGCGGTCTACACGAACGGCCAAGGTTTCCAAACTTTTAGAAAGCACCCA
Organism: Galbibacter pacificus; assembly: GCF_029603165.1. GTDB lineage: Bacteria > Bacteroidota > Bacteroidia > Flavobacteriales > Flavobacteriaceae > Galbibacter > Galbibacter pacificus. The sequence continues at coordinate 269,194 of NZ_JAQSVC010000001.1, read as the reverse complement.
TGCATTAAACGGCGATAGCGCCGGACCTGTGTTTCTGGAGAACAAATAGATTTCGCGTATTAAATCTTTTGGTCCCACGGCAACACCACCAAGCACGCGACCTTGTCCATCCATTAATTTGGTGGCCGAATGCACTACAATATGTGCACCAAAATCGATTGGTTTTTGCAAATAAGGGGTTGCAAAACAATTATCGATTACTAAAGTAAGGTTGTGTTTTTTGGCTACTTCGCCCAAATATTCCAAATCCAAGACATCTACGGCGGGATTGGTGGGTGTTTCTGCAAACAGTATTTTTGTATTGGGTTGGATTAAACTTTCTATTTTATCCACTTCGTTTACCTTAAAATAACTGGTTTCTATGTTCCATTTTGGCAAAAACTTGGTAAACAGGGCATGAGTCGAACCAAAAACCGAACGCGCCGAAACCACATGGTCACCACTGTTTAGCAATGCCGCGAAGGTTGAAAATACCGCCGACATTCCCGTTGCAAAGGCATATCCTGCTTCGGCACCTTCCATTTTACAGACCTTATCCACAAATTCGGTGGTATTTGGGTTGGTAAAGCGACTGTATAAATTACGCTCTTTTTCTTCTGCAAACGATGCTCTCATGTCTTCGGCATCCTCAAAAACAAAACTTGAAGATAAATAAAGAGGTGCCGAATGTTCTAAAAATTCGGTTCGTTCAATTTGAGTTCTAATTGCATCGGTTTCAAAATGGTTTTTGTTCATGGTTTATAGTTTGTAAAGTTGAAAGGTCAAAGATTTTAAAATCACTTCCCTTTAATTTTGCTTATTTTTTTAAATCATACCTACAAGGTTGTAAAAAACCTTACAGGAGTTATTCTAATTTTATTTTTCTTTTTCGGCCAGTTTTAAAATATCGCCAAAAACGCCTCTTGCCGTTACCGCAGCTCCCGCTCCGGCTCCTTGGATAACAATGGGCCTATCACCATAAGATTCGGTGTAAATTTCAAAAATAGAATCGGCGCCCTTTACTTGACCCAATATGCTATTGGCCGGAACCGACACCAATTTTACATCCAATTCGCCCTTGTCCTGCTGTAAATCGCCGTGCAAATCGCCTACATAACGCAAAACATGGTTGCTTTCCTGCTCATCTTTAATTTCTTGATAAGGGGCGTTAAATTGTTCCAGGCTCTGTAAAAATTCGGGCACTTCTTCATTTCTTAAATTTTCCGGCACTAGATTTTGAATGTTTACATCTTCAAATTCATTCTTCAAATCCAATTCCCTTGCCAGGATAAGCAATTTTCTTCCTACGTCGTTTCCATATAGGTCTTCACGGGGATCGGGTTCGGTAAAGCCGTTGTCAATGGTATCTTTTAATATTTCGTTGAAAGGTTTTTCTTCGGAAGAAAACCGGTTGAACAAATAGCTCAACGTTCCAGAAAACACCCCGCGGATCCTTGTAATATTTTCACCTGAAAGATGAAGTATCCTGATAGTATCGATTAACGGAAGCCCAGCGCCCACATTGGTTTCATACAAATATTGCTTTTGATTTTTCTCCAACAAATCCCTCAAATCACTGTAAAAATTAAAGCTTAAGGTATTTGCTATTTTATTGGAAGACACCAAATCGAACCCGTTTTCGACCATGGTTTTATAATTGTCCACAAAGTCCTTACTGGCAGTATTATCGATGGCAATTAAGTTCTCCAAATGATGCGCCTTCGCAAAATTGATTACCGTTTTGATATTTGATGCCGTTTCGCTGGCAGCGATAGCTGTTTTCCAATCGTTGCTTATTCCATCTTTATCCAACAACAATTTGCGTGAATTGGCAACGGCAAAAATGTTGAGCTTAATTTTTTTACGGTCCTCGATATTGGCTGCCGATGTTAATATTTGATCGATTAAAGTTCCGCCAACCAAGCCATGACCAAAAATGGCAATGTTGATTTTTTTTGAGATTTCGAAAATTTCGCCGTGAATTACATTCAATGCCTTGTGCAGTTCTGATTTTTTCACCACCAAACTCACATTCTTCCCAGTGACGGTATTATTGAAAAGAATTGGGATTACTTGATTCTTTATCAAGGCATTATACGGTTTGTGAAAGGTACTTAAATCTTGACCAATAATTGAGATTACCGATGCATCGTCGACCACCGAAATTTTATTTACGTCTTTTGAATAAAAATCGTTTTCAAATTCCTTTTCCAAGGCAATCATTGCTTCGGTGGCATCTTTGGCGTTTACCACCAAGCCAATGCCCCGCTCTGAAGAACCTTGCGAAATAATACTCACGCTAATTTCTTTTTTACCCAAAGCGTTAAAAATTCGTGCATCGACTCCCGCTTTCCCGAGCAAACCACGGCCTTCGAGGTTTACCAAGGCTACATTTTCTAATACAGAAAGCGATTTCATGCCCTCTTTTTTGGGCGTAGCCGTAATTAACGTCCCCAGATTGTCGTGGTTGAACGTATTTAAAATACGGAGGGGAATGTTTTTTTCGATTAACGGAATAATGGTTTTGGCATGTAATATAGTAGCTCCAAAATTTGCCAGCTCGTTTGCTTCGTTAAACGACAATTCTTCAATACGTTGCGCCGTGGGCACCAAATCGGGGTTGGCAGTAAAAATACCATCTACATGCGTAAAGTTTTGCAGTTCCCCGGCATCGAGGAAATTGGCCAAAAGTGCCGCGGTATAATTGCTTCCATTCCTTCCCAAAGTGGTGGTTTCATTCTTTTCGTTGGAACCTATAAAGCCGGTTATAATATTTACCGTATCCCCATTGTGCTGTGCAAAATGTTTTAGCACATTTTCTTTTGAAAGCTTTTCCAAAGGCTGTGCATCGCCAAAACGCTCATTGGTTTTAATAAGTTTTCTTGAATCAGTAAAATTGGCGTTCACCCCCTTTTCTTTTAAAACTTCGGTAACCAGTTTAGCCGAAATCAATTCGCCTTGCGCTAAAACCTCGTCTTTTATTTTCGTACTGAAATCGCCCAACAGGCTTACCCCCGAAAATAGCTTTCCTAAATTTTCAAATTCTTCTGAAAGGTTTACATTTGGATAATCCTGCAGTTGGTACTTTTTAAAAGCGTCAAACAAATGTTCGTAATCCTGCTTGCTTGCTGCGGTTTCGAGTATGCTCTCCAATTCGTTTGTTGCATTGTTCCTTGCAGAAACAACCACGGCAATGCGTTCGCCATTGTTCACCTTATTCTCAATAATTTCCACAACATTGTTGATTCCGTCGCCATTTGCCAACGACTTTCCTCCAAATTTTAATACTTTCATTTTATTATTTTTTAGGGACGATTCAAAAATGCCCCCTATCAATTTTTCTAATTGTTCATATTCTATTAAAAAGGCATCGTGCCCATGTACCGACACCACTTCTCCGTATCGTACCCGGTCACTGGATTGTGCCAATTGTTTGTAGGTCTCCCTGTTTTCTTCGGCCGTAAAAAACAAATCAGAACTTACACCGATAATATGCACATAAGCATCAATGGTTTCCAGCACATTAAAATGTTCGGGCCTTCCGCGGGTTACATCAATGGTTTTTAGCAATTGGTTCATCAATTTGTACGCAGAAAGCTGAAAACGCTCTTGCAATTTTTTACCGTGATGCAATAGCCAGCTCTCTACATTAAAAACCTGCAATTCTTCGTTGGTGGTCCTTTTGAAACGTTCTTTAAAAGATTCCGGTGTTCGGTAACACAACATGGCATGCATTCGGGCGTCGTGCACCGGTTGTTTGGAGTTGACCAAAAACTGCTCTTGAATCTGGCAATTGGCAATTAACCAATCAGTCGATTTCCAATCGGTTGCCACCGGAATTAAATGCAGGGTAATATCTGGTTTTATAGCCGCCATTTCCCATGCAATCCCACCGCCAAGCGACCCACCGATAAGTGCATATAACTTTGAAATTTCCAGTCTTTCTAGCCCCAGTAAGAAAATTCGGGCAATATCGCGGGCCACAAAATCTTTGTAATTATCGATAATAAACCCATCGTAACCGTTGCCTGGAATATTAAACGACACTATGGTGTAAATAGTGGTGTCGATGGCTTTTCCATCTCCAATTAGGTCTTTCCACCAGCCATTATTTCCGCTCACGTCGGAGTTTCCCGTAAGCGCATGATTTACCATAACAATCGGAGCCGAATGCAACGGTTTGCCAAATAGCTGGTACGATAAATTTAAATCTTGCGTAGCCCCGCTTAAGGTGGTAAAATTTTTTAATGGAATATGTAATAATTCGTTTTTCAACTTTTAATTCATTTTTTATTCATTCGTCTTAATAAATAACTTCAAACGATGTTAAAAAGAAAGCTGTAAAACTACAAGGAAGTAATTTCAACGTTATCTATCTCTGGCACTTTGCTTATACCTGCTCTAAATCAAACTCATAATGATTTTAGCAGGTACGGAAGCAAGTTCAGTACCAAGGGTAGAATGTAGCACCTTCTTATCTTATCCGCTCCCCAGCCCTCCCCAAAGGGGAGGATGCTAAAAAACACCACCACCTTTGAAGGGGTTAAGGAGAGGAACAAGGGTTGCTAAGGCGTCAATAGGTCTATTCCTTCAGCCTTTCTTGATAACATTTCAAAATATGTTTGAACTTATGCCTGCTTTTTGATTTTTTTAGAGGATAAATCGACTCTTTTAAACCTTGCACAGGAACTTAATTTTTAGATCCTTAATTAAAAGGAGCATTTATTTTTCTACACATTCGACCAAGGCGAACGTTTCTTTCACTTTTTCTACATAATCGAGCTTTTCCCACGTAAAAAGCTCAACTTCCCTTTCAATGCGTCCATTGTATGGAGATTCAAAAACCTTCGTTATCATTTTTGGCTCTTTCCCCATATGCCCATATGCAGCCGATTCTAAATAAATTGGGTTACGTAGTTTTAGGCGCTCTTCTATGGCAAATGGGCGCATATCAAATAGTTGAGCTACTTTTTTAGCAATCTTGCCATCGCTCAATTCTACTTTTGAAGTCCCATAAGTGTTTACAAAAATAGACGTAGGTTCTACCACGCCAATTGCATAGCTTACCTGTACCAAAACCTCATCGGCAATACCGGCGGCCACTAAGTTTTTGGCAATGTGCCTAGCTGCATAAGCTGCACTTCGATCTACCTTGCTTGGGTCTTTTCCGCTAAAGGCACCGCCTCCGTGGGCTCCTTTTCCGCCGTAGGTATCTACAATAATTTTCCTTCCGGTAAGGCCAGAATCGCCATGTGGACCACCTATTACAAATTTCCCGGTTGGGTTTATGTGGTATTTAATATTATCATTAAACAATTTTTGTACATATGTTGGCAATTGCTTTTTAACCCTCGGGATTAATATTTCAAGAATATCTTTTTTAATCTGGTCAAGCATAACCCCATCGTTTTCATTGAAAGGATCATGCTGTGTGGAAATTACAATAGTATCGATTCGTTGCGGGATGTTATCATCAGAATATTCAATGGTAACCTGCGCTTTAGCATCTGGGCGCAAATACGGAATTTCTTTTCCTTCCCTACGCAACTCTGCCAAGGCGATTAATAATTTATGCGAAATATCCAATGCCAAAGGCATGTAATTGGTAGTTTCGTTGGTGGCATAACCAAACATCATTCCTTGGTCTCCTGCGCCTTGCAGTTCTTTTGATGCCCTGTCAACTCCCTGATTTATATCCTGCGATTGTTCGTGAATTAAAGAAATAACACCACAAGAATCTCCGCTAAATTGGTAAGCTCCTTTGGTGTAACCAATTTTATTAATCACTTCACGTGCAATAGACTGCACGTCTAAGTAGGTATGGCTTTTTACTTCTCCTGCCAACACTACTTGCCCGGTTGTAACCAAAGTTTCGCAGGCTACCTTGCTTTCTGGGTCGAATGCCAAAAAATTATCCAGTAGTGCATCGCTGATCTGGTCCGCAATTTTATCGGGATGTCCTTCACTAACCGACTCCGATGTAAATAAGTATGCCATAATTGCTTTTTCTTAATCTTTATTACTTCGGAAAGGATTTTGACAGGCACGTCTAAAGAAGTTCTCACTGCTTTAGCTCTTTTTTTACGAGGTGGCAATCAGTCAAATCTTTCCTCAAAATCTTGATGCAAATGTAAGGATAAGATTGAAAATGAAAAATGTTTGGCCATTTTTTTTATGTTTCATACTTCAACTTTATCAATCAAAGGTTTATTTATGTACCTATATTAAAGAAACTCCTTTAAACGGTAAAAAGCATCACTTTAACCTGGTAAATAACAAGGATGTAATAATTGTGAAGTCTGAAATAAAATTATTTTTCGTCAAACCCTCATATCTTGTATCTTTACCGAAGTATTAAATTCAGTAAAAAAACAGATCAACCCATGCACGTTGCTATTGCAGGTAATATAGGCGCCGGAAAAACGACTTTGACCCGGTTGCTTTCAAAACATTTTAAGTGGGAAGCTCATTATGAAGATGTTGTGGACAATCCATATTTAGATGATTTCTATACACAAATGGAACGGTGGAGTTTTAACCTACAGATTTATTTCTTGAACAGTCGTTTTAGGCAGATTCTTGAAATACGGGAAAGCGGTAAAAAGATAATCCAGGACAGGACCATTTATGAGGACGCCTATATTTTTGCCCCCAACTTGCATTCCATGGGGCTTATGACCAATAGGGATTTTGAAAATTATTCTTCTTTATTTCAATTAATGGAAAGTTTGGTGCAATCGCCCGACCTGTTAATTTATTTACGCAGCTCCATTCCCAATCTGGTCAACCAGATACACAAACGCGGACGCGAGTACGAAAATTCCATTTCAATAGATTACTTAAGCAGGCTGAACGAGCGTTATGAAGCCTTTATTCATGAATACGACAAAGGAAAATTATTGGTAATCGACGTAGACAAATATAATTTTGTGGACAACCCGGAAGATTTAGGTGAAATTATAAATAAAATAGACGCCGAGATTAACGGTCTTTTTGAATAAGCTGAAAACATATAAGAAAAGAAGCTAAAAACATTTGTATAAAATGTTTTTAGCTTCTCAAAACTACCCCAAGTTACCCGCATCCTACTCTATAATTACGGGCAACAGTTTCATTACAAATTTAAGTATATTTTTTTGATTTACAATGATTTACACAAAAAAAGCGTCGATTAATCGATGCTTTTATGTTAAATTTTAATGGTTGTGTGCTATTCTTTCTTCAGTTCTTCAACTTTTTCTTGAATTTCTTCCGGCGTGCCTTCAATAACCTTCTCTTCTGTAACCACTTTTCCGTTAACGGTCTTGGTAGTGGTTATAATAGCTTTTGCTTCAACTTCTGCTGAAGATTGCATCTCAACTTGTATTTGTTTTTGAAGGGTTTCTTTAGAATTTGCCATCATCGACTCTGATGAATGCCCGCCAAGAATTGGCGCAATTACCAAGCCCACCAAACAGGTAAGTTTGATTAAAATGTTCATGGACGGCCCCGAAGTATCTTTAAAAGGGTCTCCAACGGTATCTCCCGTAACGGCCGCTTTATGCGCATCTGATCCTTTATAAGTCATCTCACCGTTGATTTTGACGCCCGCTTCAAAAGATTTTTTGGCATTATCCCAAGCGCCTCCGGCATTGTTTTGAAAAATTGCCCACATAACACCCGATACGCATACCCCGGCCATATACCCGCCTAAAGGTTCCGCTCCAAAAATCAATCCTATTACAATTGGTGTAATAATGGTCAACAAGCCAGGCAAAAGCATTTCCCTTAATGCTGCTTTGGTTGAAATGGCAACGCATTTGCCATATTCCGGTGTTCCGGTTCCTTCTAAAATCCCGGGAATTTCCTTAAACTGACGACGTACCTCCTGCACCATCTGCATGGCTGCCTTCCCTACGGATTTCATGGCCAATGCCGAAAAAACAACGGGGATCATCCCACCTACAAAAAGTGCCGCTAAAACATCGGCCTTAAAAATATTAATGCCGTCAATACCCGTAAAAGTAACATAGGCAGCAAATAAGGCCAAGGCCGTTAATGCCGCCGAAGCAATGGCAAACCCCTTACCAACGGCTGCTGTGGTATTACCTACAGAATCCAGAATATCGGTACGTTCCCTTACTTCGGGCTCCAATTCGCTCATTTCGGCCACACCGCCGGCATTGTCGGCAATAGGTCCAAAAGCATCGATAGCCAATTGCATGGCCGTAGTTGCCATCATGGCAGAGGCCGCCAATGCAACCCCGTAAAATCCGGCCAGTTCATACGAACCATATATAGCTGCCGCAAATAACAATACCGACCAAAAGGTAGATTTCATCCCAACGGCCAAGCCTGCAATAATATTGGTGGCGGCTCCGGTAGAACTATTTTGAACAATGTCCAATACTGGTTTTTTACCCAAACTGGTATAAAAAGAGGTAACGTAAGAAATTAGCGCCCCTACTGCCAACCCAATACAAGCCGACCAAAAAACGTTCATGGAAGGTACTGCAACCATGTACGAATTTCCAAAAAACTTCATGTTCATTGTTTCGGGCAACATATATTGAATTAAAAAGAAACTAGCTATTAGCGTTAAAACAATGGCAACCCAGTTTCCTGTATCGAGTGCCCGTTGCACTTGGGATTCCTTTGCGTTGTTACTGGAAATTTTCACTAAAAAAGTACCAATTATAGATGCTAAAATACCAACACCGGCAATTACCAATGGTAATAAAATAGGCCCCATATTATTAAAAGCATCAGAAAAAGGGGTTTCGAAACTCATATCGCGAATTACATAATTTCCCAATACCATGGCTGCCAAAACGGTTGCTACATACGATCCAAAAAGGTCGGCTCCCATCCCAGCTACATCCCCAACATTATCCCCCACATTGTCGGCTATGGTGGCGGGGTTACGGGGGTCGTCTTCCGGGATTCCTGCTTCAACCTTTCCTACCAAATCGGCTCCAACATCGGCAGCTTTGGTGTAAATTCCGCCCCCAACACGGGCAAAAAGGGCAATAGACTCGGCCCCCAGCGAAAATCCCGCTAGTGCTTCGAGCACAATGGTCATGTTTTCATAAAAAGAAGCCCCGTTCCCTAAAAACTGGCCCGTAAAAATTAAAAAGAATAAACTTAGCCCCAATACGGCCAGTCCTGCAACTCCCAGCCCCATTACGGTACCGCCCCCAAAGGAAACCTTAAGGGCCTGCGGTAAACTGGTTTTGGCTGCTTCGGTAGTCCTGGCATTGGCTTCGGTGGCAATACGCATCCCGATATTACCTGCCAGTGCAGAAAAAATAGCCCCGATAACAAATGCCGGGACAATCATCCAACTTGTTGTTGGAACAATAATGGAAATGGTATATAAGGCTATGGAAGCAATGATAACGAAAACAACCAAAAGGCGGTATTCTGCATTCAAGAAAGCCAGGGCGCCTTCTTTTATACTTTTTGAAATTGATTGCATCTTCTCGTTTCCGGCAGCTTGTTTTTTTACCCAAACTGCTTTTATTCCCATAAAAATAAGGCCTAGAATGGCCATTAAAATAGGTACATAAATTATGTTAGATTCCATATTTAAATGTTAGTTAGTAAATAATATTCTGATAAATGTAACAAAATCACCAGAATAAAAAAAGCAATAGCTTTTTGCCATTGCTTTTATATATGTTAAATATGGAATTATTGCAATTAATCGATGCTTACTTCTTCACGTGGCACATCGCTGTCTTCAAAACGGTTTACGCATTTGGCAACAATTTCTTTTGCTTCAGCGTAGTCGCCCCATCCACCAATGGAGACCTTCTTTTTCTCCAAGTCTTTATATACCTGAAAGAAATGTTCTATCTCTTTTATTAAATGTGGGTTTAATTCGCTTAAATCGTTTACACGGTTCCAAATAGGATCTGAAACCGGAACACAGATTACTTTTTCGTCCGGCCCTTTTTCGTCTTCCATATGAAAAACCCCAATAGGCTTTACTTCCATTACACAACCAGGAAACGTAGGCTCTGTTACCAATACCAAAACATCCAACGGATCGCCGTCCAAGGCTAAAGTTTCCGGGATGAAACCATAATCTGCCGGATACATCATCGATGAGAATATCATACGGTCGTAACGGATTTTCTTCAATTTAAAATCGTATTCGTATTTATTTCTACTTCCTTTAGGGATTTCGATTAGTACATCGAAAGAGGTTATTTGATCTGAACTCATCTTTTTTTAATTATAAACTCTAAAATGATGGGGTTTAAATTAAAAAACCCTTCATATAAAATTTGTTATATACTCCTTTAAAATGGAGTGCAAAAATAGTGAAAACCTATTTTAAAAGCAATGAAAGGAAGATTTAGTTAATTATTATTTGATACTATTTTAACAATCGTTAAAACACAAACTCTAAATTGCCCGTAACCGAGAATTTCCTGGCATCGGGGATTTTGAAATAATTCCCTCTGAAGTTGAAGTCGATACGAATGATTTTTAAAATATTGGCAATACCAAATGAGTATTCGTAATAAACCTTATCGGTTGGGGCCCGCAATATGGCGCCGGCAGGAGCGCTCAAGGCAATGTTTTCATCGGAAATTTCGCCCCAAACTCCTCGAATGCCCACAATTTCCCTTAAATTAAGTTTTTTCAAGAACGGTATCCTTGCCAATAACCTTCCGTTAAAATTATGCTCTAATTGACCCGAAACATAAGTATCTGTTACAAATTCGTAGAAATTTAAATTAGGGAAGGTGTTAAAAATACTAAAATAGGTCTGGTTTCCGGGAATGGGGCTCAACAAACCCAAAGGCACCTCGCCAAAGGTTTTACCGGCTTCTACAGTTGTAATAGCCCTTCCCAAACCACCCAACTGAAATGGTTGACGGTAGTAAAACTGTAGCTTTTCGTAGTTAAAATCGCTCTCCAAGAACCCTTTAAGTCCCGATGTATAAAGTAAAAACAAGCGTGCATAATTACGGTTTACATCGTTTCTGTCTACCCCATAACCAATTGTTTTTCTTCCCGGCGTATAATCCAGTTCCATTTTAATGTCGAACTGCTTGGTCTGGCTGGCAATTCCGCCCGGTGCCTCGGGATCTACATAATCCAAATTAAAATCGTCCGGCAATGCAGATTTAAGCGTCCTGAAGGTAAGCCCGGTACGGAGCCTTAAGTTTTTAACTGGCTCGTAACCAACCCCAAAGGTTGTTAAATTAATATCGGTCAAGGTATTGTTGCTCCCTGCCGTAAAGATGGCCGATGAAGCAAAGCTACGCCCCAGCACATCGTTGGTAGAAGTTAGGCTCACGCCCAGCTGCTCAATGTCCCTTCGGGTTCCCGCTTCAACTATAAGTCGGTTTTTCCTGTCCAGCAACCATTTGGCAGAGATTCCATACTTAAATTTCTGGTCTCTAAAGCCATATGCCGTGTAGCCTTCAATTCTCCATGGGTCGTTGGGCCCAAAATAAGTTCTTCCGCCGGCACGTAAACGAACGCCTTCTGCTTCGTTGAAACCAAAACTGGAATATATGGGTCCATAATCAAAATTTATTTTAGGGAATTCCACATATCCCGAAACGAGAATGGTAGCCAGATCGTATAAACGTTTAAACTTGGGAACTGTTTTTAATGTGTCCAGCATTTTATATACGCCTTTCTCGTCGTCGTTTAGCTTTTCCAGCCTATTTTGTTCCCAAAAAGTACTGTCTCTGTCGTACACAACGGGATTGTATGGGTCTATGCGTTTGGTATAAAAACTTTTTGCTTTTTCTTCATTAAACACATAATTATCGTACACAGTGGTGCGTTTTCCGTATAACCCTTTTGATTCTTCTTTTTTGCGCAAACTAAAATCGCTCAACAAATAATCGCGCTTCAGCAGAAAAACAGAATCGTTTAAAACTTCGAACTCCTGCTCAATGTATAGCTCTTTTACCCAGTTTACATTCGCGCTTTTAGAGGCCTGCATATTAATATCCTTTACGGCAAAAGTGGTATCGTTTACCCAAAAATTCCCTTTAAAGGTCATTTCGTTTTTTCGGCGCGGATAATATATAATGTTGTAACACCATTTATTGTCTATAAAGGCACTGTCTGACAGCACATAATTGTACACGTCTACACCCGTTTTGGAAAGCGGACTTACAAAGCTTTTGTTGAACAGTTTAATGTAATTATTGTATATGTTGTATTCGGCATACAGATCTTTCACATATGCTATAATACTTTGATTGGTACTGAAACCGGAATTTTTATTGGCTTTTAGCTTCTCTATTTTTTCATTGAGCTTATTATCTCCATAAACCTCGGCAAGCGATTCGTTTATAAAAATAGGAAGATAGGTTTTTCCCGTAACGTTGGAAGTATCGACTTCATCAAAAATAAATTCCATCCCCTTAAAGAGCTTTTTGTTCATAAAGGCACTATCGATGGTATTAAAATCGAACTCTATTTTCTCGTATTTATCATATTTATATTGATCGAAAAGATAGACTCCGTTTTGCCTCTTTTTTGCCCATATTTTCTTTAGGATTGCAATGGCGGGATTTCCTTTTTTGGGTTGCTTCCCCGAATAGAGAACCACTTCGTCCAGCTCTTCGCCCTCGGTTAGCTCGATTTCCAGTCCGTAATTAACCTTTTTATCCAGTTGAATTTCTTTTGTGGTGTAACCCAGCAAGGATATGTTAAGCGTTGTATATGTATTGTCCGATTCTAAATAAAAGCGGCCTTCTTCGTTGGTTATGGTACCTTCGGTAGAACCGGGAAACATTACATTGGCATAAGGGACTGCTATGCCAAAATTATCTACTACCACACCGCTTACTTTGGTTTGTGCGCAAAGGGAGATTGAAAAAAATAGTATGAGTAGTGATAATGCTTGCTTCATAAAAAATAAAAACTTCACTGACCAAAGATAGTCAGTGAAGTTATAATAACGTGAAAAATCTTTTATTTGTATAAAACTTTTTTTACCGCATTTACAACATCGCCTGCATTGGGCAACCATTCCTGCAATAAAACCGGAGAATACGGCGCGGGCGTATCGGCAGTATTTATTTTAATGATTGGCGCATCGAGGTAATCAAATATTTGCGATTGTACCTGGTAGGTTATTTCTGTTGCAACATTTCCAAAAGGCCATGCTTCTTCAAGAATTACCAGTCTGTTTGTTTTTTTAACAGATTTAAGAATGGCATCATGGTCCATTGGCCTTACTGTTCTTAAATCGATTATCTCACAACTAATCCCTTCTTTTTCGAGCTCATCGGCTGCTTTGTAGGCTTCTTTTATAATTTTTCCAAAAGAAACAATAGTAACGTCGTTTCCTTCCCTTTTAATATCGGCAACCCCCAATGGTATGTTGTATTCATCTTCGGGAACTTCACCTTTGTCTCCGTACATCTGCTCGGATTCCATAAATATAACGGGGTCATTGTCGCGTATTGCAGACTTCAACAATCCTTTTGCATCATATGGATTAGACGGGACCACTACTTTCAAGCCCGGGCAATTGGCAAACCAGCTTTCAAAAGCTTGCGAGTGCGTTGCCGCCAATTGACCCGCAGAAGCGGTGGGGCCTCTAAAAACTATTGAACAATTAAATTGACCGCCGGACATTTGGCGGATTTTTGCTGCATTGTTTATAATCTGGTCGATTCCAACCAAGGAGAAATTAAAAGTCATAAACTCAACAATAGGCCTATTCCCGTTCATGGCTGCTCCCACACTTATTCCGGCAAAACCTAATTCGGAAATAGGTGTATCCAGCACTCTGTCTGGACCAAATTCATCCAACATTCCTTTAGAAGCTTTGTAGGCACCATTATATTCTGCAACTTCTTCACCCATTAAATAAATAGTGTCGTCTTTACGCATCTCTTCACTCATCGCCTCACAAATCGCTTCTCTAAACTGAATTGTTCTCATCTATTTTTTTTGATATTATTAACGTCTGTTTTTTTAAGCTTAGCAAAAATAGTAATTCTAATACAACTATTTCAATAAGATTTTAATAAAAAATTATTATGCACGCATAGTATATTTTTAAAATTATCAGTATCTTCGTAGCACATTCATTAAAATCACAAAAAAATAGCTAAAATATGAAGATATTAGTGTGTATAAGCCATGTACCGGACACTACCTCAAAGATAAATTTTACCGACGGAGATACAAAGTTTGATACAAATGGCGTGCAATTTGTTATAAATCCCAATGACGAATTTGGGTTAACGCGTGCCATGTGGTTCAAGGAAAAACAAGGTGCCTCTGTAACGGTGGTTAATGTTGGTGGACCCGAAACCGAGCCTACCCTGCGAAAAGCTCTGGCAATAGGTGCCGATGAAGCTATTAGAATAAACGCAACCCCAACCGATGGCTACTTTGTTGCCAAACAACTTGCCGAGGTTGCTAAAGATTACAACTTGATTATTGCCGGAAGGGAATCTATAGACTATAACGGGGGTATGGTTCCGGGAATGCTGGCAACCCTTATCGATGCAAATTATGTTAATAATTGTATCGGGCTCGAAGTTGAAGGCGAAACCGCAACCGCCGTCCGTGAAATAGACGGTGGTAAGGAAACCTTAAAAACAACTTTTCCACTCGTTATCGGTGGTCAAAAAGGACTGGTTGAAGAAAGCGACCTTAAAATACCCAACATGCGCGGCATCATGATGGCCCGTAAAAAAACACTCAACATCACAGAACCCGTTAGTGGCGACGTTGCCACAAAAGCCGTTTTCTTTGAAAAGCCGGCACCAAAAGGGGCTATTAAATTAATTTCCCCCGATAATTTAGACGAGCTGGTAGACCTTCTGCACAACGAAGCTAAGGTAATATAATGAAGTTGAACCGTTAAAAAGTTAGCGTAATTATACCTTCTAACTTTGCAACATTATAACTTTCAACCATATAAAACATAAAAATATACAAAGCTGAAAAATGAGAGGATCTCAATACAAGTAAAAACAATAAGATCTTGAAACTTTCAACTTTATAACTTTATAACTCATAAAATATGTCTGTTCTTGTTTATACCGAAACGGAAAACGGAAAACTTAAAAAAACCGCATTAGAAGTAGCTTCCTACGCAAAAGGAGTTGCAGATATGCTTGGGGCTACGGTAACTGCCGTAACCGTGAATGCCGAAAGCACCAATGAATTATCTAAATATGGTGTCGACAAGGTTTTAACCGTAAAAAACGATAAGCTGGGTAATTTTAACGCAAAGGCCTATGCCGATGTACTAAAACAAGCCGCCCAAAAAGAAAACAGTAAAGTAGTAATAGTAAGCTCAAGTGCCAATGCAAAATTCATGGCGCCCATATTGGCTATCAACCTCAATGCCGGTTATGCCTCCAATGTAGTTGCATTACCGGAAAGCGACAGCCCATTTAAAGTAAAGCGCACAGCCTTTACCAATAAAGCTTTCAATATTACCGAAATTTCTTCGGAAGTAAAACTCATCGGGCTTTCCAAAAATGCCTATGGTTTAAAGGAAAACAACGGTGCCGCAACCGAAGAAAGTTTTTCCCCCGAATTAAATGAAGCCGATTTTTCTACGGAAGTGACCAATGTTGATAAAGTAACGGGCAAAGTAACCATAGCCGATGCAGAAATTGTAGTATCGGGCGGACGCGGACTTAAAGGTCCCGAAAATTGGGAAATGATTGAAGAATTAGCCGATGTGCTCGGTGCAGCCACCGCCTGTTCCAAACCAGTTTCAGACATGGGTTGGCGCCCACATAGCGAGCATGTTGGCCAAACAGGAAAGCCTGTGGCAGCCAACTTATATGTTGCCGTTGGTATTTCTGGGGCAATTCAGCATTTGGCCGGGATCAACGCATCCAAAGTAAAACTGGTTATAAACAACGACGCGGAAGCTCCATTCTTCAAGGCCGCCGATTACGGTGTGGTTGGAGATGCCTTTGAAGTAGTTCCGCAACTAATTGAAAAATTGAAAGAATTTAAAGCGAATAACGCATAATTTTTGTTAAATTGTGCCCCTAAAGGGCTGTCTAAATTTTGGGATTTGCCCATTGTTTAGACAGCCCTCGCTATTTTAAATGATGTATGAGTTTAGTAAAATTAAACATAAAAGGAATTTCTTATAGTCAAACCCAAAACGGGGCATATGCTTTAATATTGAATGAAGTAGACGGAGAAAGAAAATTGCCCATTGTTATCGGGGCCTTTGAAGCACAATCCATAGCCATTGCACTGGAAAAAGAGATAAAACCCCCAAGACCCTTAACCCACGACCTCTTTAAAAGCTTTGCAGACCGTTTTGAAATTGTGGTAAAACAGGTAATTATACACAAACTGGTAGATGGTGTTTTTTATTCCAGTATTATTTGCGAACGCGACAAAATAGAAGAAATTATAGATGCCCGTACCAGCGACGCCATTGCACTTGCATTGCGCTTTAACGCACCCATTTTTACTTACAAAAACATTCTGGACAAGGCCGGGATTTATTTAAAATTTTCCCCAAAGGAAGACGAACAGCAGGAAGAAAGCATTATTGTAGACGAAGTGCTGAGCAATGAAGACAAACCGTCAAAGTCCGATACTTCCTACAGAACCTATTCCCTGCAAGAACTTTATACCATGTTGGATGGTGCCGTTGCCAATGAAGATTATGAAAAGGCGGCCAAAATAAGGGATGAGATTTCCAAAAGGGAAGAAAAATAAAAACTATATTAAGCATATTTAACCAATCCGCCGTAACTAACATCAATTTATTTAAACAAAAACGTGTTGAAAAATATACTACTCCTACTATTATCGGTTTGTTTTACGGGGGCATTGTTTGCTCAGGATATCGAAAAAAACTGGGGCTCTCAAAAAAATACATCTTCAATAAAAGAAATACGGTTTAAAGAAGGCGATTTCAGTTTCAAAAAAAAAGGCCTTGATTATAAAGGGAGCTACATCTTCCAAAACAACAACCTTATATTATATTACGACACTCCGGCCGACAGCCTCGAAAGGTATAAAGTAGCCGAGCTTACCGATTCTACATTGGTATTCGGCAACAAAACCGCCACTTACAATTTTACGCCATCCTCGGCAAATGGCCAAGCGTTGGTTTCTTCAAAAGAGGCACAAAACATAATACCCAATCAAGGTTTTAGCTTTGAAAGCTTATGGCGGGGCGTTTTAGGCATGCTATCCTTATTGTTTATTGCTTTTTTGTGTAGCAGCAACCGCAGGGCCATTAACTGGAAAACCGTGGGCATTGGCCTGGCCTCGCAATTAATATTGGCTATTGGCGTATTGGAAATCTCGTTTGTTCAAAAAACTTTTGAATGGCTGGGAAGTATTTTTGTTCTTGTATTAGATTTTACGGCCGCCGGGAGCGAATTCCTTCTTGGCGGTTTAATGGATACGACCAGCTTTGGTTATATTTTTCTTTTTCAGGTATTGCCAACCATTGTATTTTTCTCTGCCCTGACATCGGTGCTGTTCTATTTGGGAATTATTCAGGTGATAGTAAAGGGAATGGCTTGGGTGCTTACAAAATTATTGGGAATTTCGGGCGCAGAAAGTTTATCGGTAGCCGGGAATATATTTCTAGGGCAAACAGAAGCACCTTTGATGATAAAAGCTTATTTGGAGCGAATGAACAGATCCGAAATCCTCCTGGTCATGGTTGGCGGTATGGCCACCGTTGCCGGAGGCGTGCTTGCCGCCTATATTGGTTTTTTAGGTGGCGACGATCCGGCATTGCGCCTGCAATTTGCCAAGCATTTATTGGCCGCTTCAGTTATGGCCGCTCCGGGCGCCATTGTAGTGTCTAAAATGCTGTATCCTCAAGTAGAAGATATTGTAACCGATGTTGAAGTATCTTCAGATAAAATAGGCTCCAACATTCTTGATGCAATTGCAAACGGTACCACCGAAGGACTTAAACTGGCCGCCAATGTGGGCGCCATGCTCTTGGTTTTTATTGCTTTTATTGCCATGATAAATTATGGCCTCGGAAGAATCGGGCACATTACTTCGCTAAATACCCTTATGGCCAATTACACGCCCTACGAATCTTTTTCCCTTGAGTCTATTCTCGGTTTCGTTTTTGCGCCGCTTATGTGGCTCATTGGCGTAGCCAAAGAAGATATGATGCTCATGGGGCAGTTATTGGGTATAAAATTGGCCGCGAGCGAATTTGTAGGCTATGTTCAATTGGCCGAATTAAAAAATGTAGCCAGCACCACGCATTTTACATACAATAAATCGGTTATCATGGCCACGTATATGCTTTGTGGATTTGCCAATTTTGCATCCATTGGGATTCAAATTGGAGGCATCGGATCTTTGGCTCCCGGACAACGCAAAAATTTATCAGAGTTTGGAATGAAAGCTGTTATCGGGGGCTCCTTGGCCTCGCTCCTTTCAGCTACCATTGCCGGGATGATTATTGGATAGCTTAAATTTCAAGGCAAACATTATCTACAGTTATACAAATACTTTTTTCAATGGGACAAGTACCTTATCTTTGGTATTCCCCAAGCAGCAACCTCATTGTTTATTGATAAATATTTGCCTGCCATGAAACCATTTAATTTTAAGGAAAAAGACATTTTGGTGCCCGAGCTATATCCCGAAACGGATGCTTCTATAGCCAATGCCGTTGAAAATCCAGGACTAGCCGCCTACAAGCTACCAAAAAACAGGGGCTCGGTTATTTTTACAAAAGAAGACAGCATTATTCTTTCTGAAAAGGAACTTAGTAACCAGTTTATTGTATTTCAACTTTCTGACAAAGCAGATGGTGCCGCAATTTTTGAATCTTCGGAAGTTACACCGAGTATTGAAGGGAACACGGAAACACCCGATGTTTTGATGAATCTCGACATGCAATCGTTCCATATCGGGGACGATGTAAAAATAGACAAAAATACACGGGCCACCATGCGCATTAATATCGGTCAGGACGAAAGTACGGTCAATAGCAATTTTGACATTGTATTTTGGAGTATTGCGGCCGGGCTGGACCTCTACAATAACGAGAAGAAAGAACCAGCGACCCCCAAGGACCTTAAGGCCGATTTTAAGCAGGCTTTTGGCAATAGGCCCATTGAAATTCCCGGCGGACTGGCAAAAATGACCTTCGAAGTGGTAAAGCACGAAGAACCCAAATGGTGGCAACGTATATTTAATTTTTTTCAATCGAAAACCGGACGTGTGTTTACAAGTACTATTGGTTTTCCGGCCATTACCCACAGTGCCATTAATTTAATTGACGAACTGTTGAACAAGTTGGACAAATCAAGTCCCGAAGTGCTTTTTAAAAGCAGGCCATTACGCTTGGCGCTTTCGCAAAAAGCCAAAAACAATTATACCGGCGGTAACGAACGTATAAAAATAGGTGCCTTGTCGCCCGGATTTTGTGTATTGGCCCGGGGAAAGGATTTCATGCAATTTATAAATGCCGATGCCTTTTATTACCCCACCTACGGAAAACTGGTGCCGGCCAGCGTTAGCAATGCCGACCTGGTTTCGGGGAATTACGAAGACCCTTTTAAAAATGTAACCTATGCAATTTTTAGGGTGGGCATGCAAGCCGCTAAACTGGATCCTACTTTTAGCTTTGGAAGTGAGTAAATCTGGATGGCATTTACAATTACGTTGATAACCTTTTGATAAATAAACACGGGCATTTAAAAATGAATGCACAGCTTTTTTTATTTTCGCAATACAGCGCGTTAGGGATTACAGTAAGGTACCCCGGCTGACTGGCAGTGGCCATACAGGCGTATACCTCGGAAAGCCCGCCCCGCACCCGACGGGAAGGAGGGGTCGGGGAACGCCCAAATAATTTCTCACTTTATAGAATGAGCAGCATGAAGCAGTATCACGATCTTGTTAGGCATGTTTTGGAACATGGAAATGAAAAAGGGGACAGAACCGGAACGGGGACCAAAAGTGTTTTTGGTTACCAGATGCGGTTTGATTTAAGTGAAGGGTTTCCTATGGTTACCACCAAAAAATTGCATTTAAAATCGATTATTCATGAGCTTCTATGGTTTTTAAATGGCGATACAAATGTAAAATACCTACAAGACAATGGCGTGCGTATTTGGAACGAGTGGGCCGATGAGAATGGAGATCTGGGCCCGGTTTATGGCCACCAATGGAGAAATTGGAACAGTGAGGAAATAGACCAGATAAAGGAAGTTGTGGAAACGCTAAAAAATAATCCGAACAGCCGAAGAATGCTGGTCTCGGCATGGAACCCAAGCGTTTTACCGGATACATCGGTTTCTTTTGACGAGAACGTGACCAATGGAAAAGCCGCATTGCCCCCGTGCCATGCATTTTTTCAGTTTTATGTGGCCAATGGAAAACTTTCCTGTCAATTGTACCAGCGCAGTGCCGATATTTTTCTGGGCGTTCCATTTAATATTGCCTCTTATGCATTGTTTACCATGATGATGGCACAAGTATGCGGCTACCAGCCCGGCGATTTTATCCACACTTTTGGCGATGCCCATATATACAACAACCACACGGAACAATTGAAACTGCAACTTTCCAGAACCCCAAGACCATTGCCTATCATGAAATTAAACCCAGACGTAAAAGATATATTCAACTTTAAATTTGATGATTTTACATTGGAAAATTACGATCCGCACCCACATATTAAAGGGGTTGTGGCCATTTAATAAGTTGCTCTAAAATAGGGGCCATTAAAAACAGCGTAGTAATTTATGACAATAAAAAATTTAGACAGGAAATATTAGACATATTAAATAAAAGCAACATGAATGTAACTCCCGCTCAAAATCAAGAAGATGATCCTATTGAATACTTTGTTGCTGATGAAATCAATGTTATGAACAATACAAGAATATAAAGAGGTAGTTTGGCTATAAAAAAATTTAAATACAATAGTTCATAATCTCCATTTTTAACATCTTTTAACTACTTAAAACAAAAAGCTTTACATAAAATCGTTAAATTTATTTACAGAACAATAAGAAAACGATTACTGTTATGATAATCACCAACCAAATTATTGGCGATTTTATACAAACAAGGCAAACCACAGAAGAAATATGCGCGCCATTAACCCAGGAAGATTATGTAGTCCAACCAACCATTGACGTCTCACCCCCAAAATGGCATTTAGGGCATACCACTTGGTTTTTTGAAGAATTTGTCCTTAAGAAATTTCATCCAGATTACACCGAATACAACCCGCAATTCAGTTATATATTCAATAGTTATTACGAAAGTATGGGTGACCGCATACTTCGAACCGATAGAGGGAATTTAACCCGGCCTTCGGTAGAAGAAGTATATCGGTACCGTGATTATGTTACCAATCATTTGTCGGAATTTTTAGACGACCATTTGACCGATGAAATTGCTGGATTGATTACCATTGGGATTCACCATGAAAAACAGCATCAGGAATTACTTTTTACCGATATAAAATATATCTTGGGAAACAACCCCTTGCTCCCTAAATACTCCGAAACGTTTGAAGAAAATACTATTGAAAAACAAAAATCCAAATGGCTTAAGATCCCCGAAGGAATTTATGAAATTGGCCACGTTACAACTGATTTTTGTTTTGATAACGAGCTCGGCAAACACAAAGTCTTTTTACATAATTACAAAATCTCCAACAAGCTTATTACCAATGAAGAATATATTGAGTTTATAAGGGACGGAGGCTACAACAACTTTAATTTTTGGCATGCCGAAGGCTGGGACTGGGTAAAAAACAACAATATTTATGCCCCTTTATACTGGCATGAAATAAATGGAGAATGGTACCAATATACATTTAAGGGATTAAAACCCGTGGAACTTCAAGCTCCCGTAACCCATGTTTCTTATTATGAAGCTTTTGCTTATGCCGAATGGAGAGGGCACCGACTTCCAACCGAATTTGAATGGGAAGTAGCACAAGAATTTTTTGACTGGGGAAAACGTTGGGAATGGACCGAAAGCTCATACCTCCCCTACCCTTATTATAAAAAAATATCGGGGGCCTTGGGCGAATACAATGGAAAATTTATGGTAAACCAAAAAGTATTGCGGGGTGGCTCGGTTGTTACTTCAAAAAACCATACACGGTATACATATAGAAATTTTTTTCATCCGCATTTAAGATGGCAATTCACCGGAATAAGACTTGCCAAAAGATAAATTCAATGGAAAAAAACACACTTACAAAACTAGAAAACACCTTTGAAGAAGATGTTTACAAAGGGTTGACCTCGTACCCTAAAAAACTTTCGTCTAAATATTTTTATGACGAAAAGGGCGATAAAATCTTTCAGCAGATTATGGAAATGCCCGAGTATTACCTAACCAATGCTGAATATGAAATTATTGATACTTACACACCTGCTCTTGCCGAAATTTTTAAAGATGAAGAAAAAGGGTTCGACCTTATAGAATTGGGGGCAGGTGATGGAAAGAAAACAAAAATACTATTGCAATACCTTACAAAGAACAATTATAAATTTAGCTACCTCCCGATCGATATTAGCAAACATGCCCTTTTAGACCTTAAAACTACTTTAAAAAAAGAATTCCCCCAGTTGGAAGTCGTGCCAAAACAAGGAACGTATCTTGATGTGCTGCACGAACTGAACGAATTTAAGCACCGAAAAAAAGTAATTATGATGTTGGGATCCAATATAGGCAACATGGTTCACGAAAATGCAATTTCTTTTATGCAGGGCATTCAAAAAAGCATGCACAAACAAGATTTATTGTTTATGGGCTTCGACCAAAAAAAACATCCCAAGAAAATAATCAAGGCATATAGCGACAAAACTGGTATTACAGAAGCTTTTAACAAAAATATTTTGGTGCGCATCAATAACGAGCTGGATGCAAATTTTAATCCCGACAAATTTATTCAATGGGAAAGCTATAATCCAGAAACGGGGACGGCAAAAAGCTTTTTGGTTGCTACAGAACCGCAAACCGTTTTTATAAGGAAAATGAACCTCCATGTGGATTTTGATGCCTGGGAAACCATTCATACGGAAATATCTCAAAAATACGATCTCAAGACCATTGACTGGATTGCCGGACAAGTAAACCTAAAAATCGTTAATCAATATACAGATGCCCAACAATTATTTAAAAACTTTTTGTTTGCTATATAAATATGGAACACATTAACGAAATACAAAATAAATTTCATCATCTGGCCCAGATTCTGGCTGCATTTAGCAACAGCTTTTTAGAAAAAAGAGAAGACGATAGCCAGTCTGCCTTATTGTGGAATATTGAAAAAAGTGCATTGCAATCTCAAATTGTAAACAATGTATTTTACCTTGAACTTAATTACACCGATGTTTATTTGCGCTTGTATAAAGGAAGCGATTTTAAAGAAATCGATCTTTTGGGGCTTACCCAAAGCGATATCGATGCCTGGATACGCGAGACCATTAGCGATTATGGCCTTGAGGCCGGAAAGTTTCATTACAATCTGGGCTTCAAACTTAATACCAAATTTGATACGTTTATCGCTTTGGATTCAACAGATGAAAAAGCTATACTTCAACTTGTTGAACAACGCAATATTGCACAACGTTCGTTAGAAAAAATAAAAATTTCATCTAAAAAAACATCCTCCATTTATGTCTGGCCGCACCATTTTGATACCGGAATGCTGGTATACCCCGAAGAAACTGAGAAAAAAGGATTTGGTTTGGGTTATGCCATTGCAGACGGAAGCATAAGCGACAAGCCATATTATTATGCCTATATATGGGGCGACAAAAATATAAATTACGACCAATTGCCAAATTTAACAACGGGCAATTGGGTTCTAGGAAACTGGAAGGGAGCCATAATACCCGTAAACCATAATTACGATTTAAATATTGTAAATAAATTATACGAAGAATTTACCGATATTATACGCCCACGCCTGTAATGTATATTATACGTTTAACGGTTAAACAAACAAAACAGCATTTTCAGTCCCGGCATAATCATTCCATTGAAAAGCATCGGCTTCTATTTCATTGGTATAATTACCGTCTATAATGTAACGAAATTCATAGGTACTATCTTTTGGTATTTCAAAAGTCCCTTTAAAATTCCCGTTTTTCAATTTTTTTAGTGATGCTTCTTCTGGATTCCATTGATTAAAATCGCCAACTACCACTACTTCATTTGCTTCTTCGGCAGGTACTGTAAATGTTACTTTACAAACCGGTCTTGATTTTAAGTATTGTTTTGAAATTGCCATTGCCTTTATGTTTTAATTGATTAAACCTACCTCAAAAGAATAAATTTAAAACATCATAAGCAACTAACAATCAAATATTTATCATTTTATTAAAACTACCTTAACCAAAAAATGAAATTAGCAAAATTTAACTATCAAAACTGATGAAAAAGAAGCTTAATGTTTAAGTATGCTAGCTATTTTATCAATGTCGGCTTTGGTATTATACAAATGAAAACTTACTCTGGCCCCACTTCCGCGCAGCGAAAAAGTAACATTTCTAGATTTTAATGCCGCTTGTTTCTTTTTATCAATTTGAAGATTAAAAATTGACGAGTGTTCTTTTTGCCCGGCCACCGTTTCGGTAAGCAAGTTGAGTTCCTTAAACTTTTGCATGGCATATGCCGAGATACTTTTTGTATGTTTTTCTATGGTTGCTATTCCAACCTCATTGAACAATTGCATTGAAAAGGCCAAGCTCCCAAAATTTAAAGTATCTAAATGACCGGGTTCAAAATGCGCCCTTATATGGTTTACGCCGTGCAAAAAAGGTTCTTTTTGCGGCTCGAATTCAAAAGACTTTGGATATATTTTATCTTTTACGGCATCGTCAAACAGCATATAACCATTTCCATAGCCGCTCAAAAGCCACTTATAGCCGCTACCGCCATAAATATCTATTTCAGAGTCTTTAAATGAAAAATCGAACATTCCACTGTATTGGGTCCCATCGGCAATAAAGAGTACTTCTGGATATTCTTTTTTTAATGATTTGATAAATTTTAAATCGATTTTTACCCCGCTCAAGTATTGCACCACACTAAAGGCAAAAATATCGGGTTTTAATTTTTTAAAGGCCTCCCGTATATTTTCCTCCATGTCTGGGTTTACCGTTACATACGAAACATTTTTAAATCCGCTACTTACAAACGGCCAGTTTAACGATGGATAATCGTCTTCCAATAAAAGTATATTTTGGTTTTTGTCGATTCCGTTTACAAAGGTTTTCAGGGCAAATGAAAAATTGGGTGTTAAAACGGTATTCGGTGTTGAAGCATTAAAAAAACCGGCCACCTGTGCACGGATATCTTCAATTTGTTCTCCGGCGCTTTCCCTGAACCTACTCCCCCCAATTAAAAAATCTATATCGTGTTCCTGACGCCATTCCATTAAACTTTCGTACATTAAACCAGAGGCAGCAGTATTTACATAGGTATATTGGTTGATTACGGGAAACCCTTTCGAAAATTGTTCTATTGTCATTTTTACTCACTAAAATATATCACCTTAAAGGTAAATATCTTAGTCCATAAAATTGATTTTTTAAGAAAAGAAATTCCAAACCACACCAAAACGGACTATAAAATCCCGATAGGGATTGTTTGGCGCACTATAATAGTTGTATTCGCTGGTAAAAATTGTATTGAAATGTTCGGCTTTTAAATAAATCCTGGTTCGGCGTACTTTTGCATTGATAAAGAGGTCAAACAACGGAAAACCTCCAATTTCTTCACGGTCTTGTATAAGCAGTTCGCCAAGCACGGGGCTATATGAGTTCATATAATATTCCGTAAAATATTTTGCCGTAACACCCACTTGTAGGTATAGTGCTTTTTTAAATAAATGGTTGGAATAATACAATGTATTTCTGGTTACAATATCCGGCACATTTAAAATATTTTCACTCTGACTTACATTTTGATACATAATGGTATTGGCAAGCCCCCACCTCCTTAAAAAATGCAGGTCATTGCTAAATTTAACCTTCATGGAGTTTATAGATCCACCAAATTGTATTGGTGATACAAGTTGGACATCGTCTTCAACCGAAACAGAGTCCCCCTCCATTAATTGTTCTTCAAAGTAGGCATATTTATCGCGTATGGTATAAGCTACGCTCAAACTTCCCCATTTTTTATGCGTTGCAGTTCCTTGAAGGGTGCTTATTTTTTGTTTTTCAAACGTATCTGTATACTGCCAATTATAATTTTTATAATCACTTTGGTATAATAAGAAATTATAGTTTGGCATTCTTGAAGATGCATGTAATGATGCGTCCACACTTATATCATTGGTAAGTTGGTACCCCATTTGGGCATTTAAAACCGTTCCGCCCATATCGCCCACAATATTCTGGGTAAAATCGGCATTAAGGAAGAAACCGCCTATTTGCTTTTTCCATTTACCGCCCACGGATATTTCGTTATCTCTTAACTGATTGGTAATTGTTTGATTTGGGGTTACCACAACACTGTTAAAATAGTAATTGTACTTGTAAAAATTAACCAAAAAAGTAACATCTCCGACAATCTTGCTTCGGTAATTTAAATTAAGTTGATTGTTAAAAGATTTAAACTTTGCCCTGTCATTAAGGTCAGCAGCCTGGTATGCCTCGCCAAAATAGGCGTTTGCAGCATCTTGACGGAACTCGTATGTTTTTGTTTCGTAATTAAGCTGATGCCCAATTGCCAACCCATAATTTTTAAGAGAATCTTGTTCTTTAAAAAGATAATATTGATGATCTAAAAAATATCGTTTTCCCAACAAAAAATTCTCTGCATCGTCAAATTTAACATCAATCCTGGAACGGTCTATAAACTCATCATCCCCCGATGTAAATTGTTCCGGAACAGCCAAACCGCCATTTTCTTCATTTAAAATGTCCTGAGAAGCGTAATGTGCCCTTAATTGATATTTTCCGTTTTTGGTTTGGTAATTGGTGGTAAACCTAAAATTTCCGGTACTGGAAAGTATGTGCTGATATTTCCCCAGCGAGCGCATTCCTTTATAGGCAATAGACATGTTTAGCCTAGGGGAAGTATTAAGCGTAATCATAGCATCCAGGATCTGCCCTTGTTCCATAACAGTTTTGTAAAACAATTCGGTAGTTGGTGTGGGCACCCGGTAATATGAGATGTCCTCTACTTCCATGTAATTATTGTACTTGGCCTCTTCGCCCATTCGGGGGTAAAACCCTTTTTGTGTGGTCTCGGCACCCAAAATATTATAGGTTTGTCCAACATTTGCAAAGGGCAACAACTCGAAATCGTCTTTCCGCAAATAATTGTATTTGTATTCTTTGTATATGGTTAAAGTGGTATCAAAAGTAGTGGTGTCCCTTTGATAAGAGATAATTTTATAATCCTCTATGGAAAACTCCTTATCTTTCTTTTTATTAGATTTTGCGTCTTTAGAGATAACAAGTGTTGTATCCTTAACAACTTTTGTGTTTTCAACTTCTTGGGCATTGGTTTTACATAGACCGAGTACAAGAAAAAAAATCAAGAAATTAAAATATTTCACACGTTTATATTTTAGTAATCAACTAATGATAAATTTATTTATAAATCGGAGTACTACAATAATTGTGCCTCCGTGCTGAAAATAAATATCCCCTTTTAATTATGAGACAACTATTTTATAAGCAAAAAAAAACACCTGTCCTTATATTTCTGTTTGAAGGCAAAGGTATATTATTTGAACGAAATTAAAAGTTTGAAATTGTGGAATAAAAGATAAAGGGTATTTTATGTATATACATGTTGTACCTATTTGGAAAATTATGCTCTTTTTATTTATCGTACTGAATACTAAAAATGATTTATGCCCCTATTTATTGTTTCCTGTCTTATTTATATATTTTTGTATAAACCCATAATATAGTTATATGCTTAAATCGTTTAGCGAGTTACTATTAGAAGCCGGTACCGACGAGGCTGGAAGAGGATGCTTGGCAGGGCCTGTTACGGCTGCGGCCGTGATTTTGCCTATTGAGTTTGAAAATAACATTATAAACGATTCTAAACAACTGACCGAAATTAAAAGGAACTTACTAAAACCACTTATTGAAGCTAAGGCCTCTCATTTTGGGGTTGCCCATATTTACCCAGAGGAAATTGACAAAATTAATATTTTAAACGCTTCTATTCTTGGTATGCATCAAGCCTTGGATATGTTGAATGCTTCTATTGAACAGATTATTGTTGACGGTAATAAATTTAAACCCTATAAAAACGTTCCGTTTGAGTGTATTGTAAAAGGGGACAGTAAATATTTAAGTATTGCAGCGGCTTCTATTCTGGCCAAAACCTACCGCGATGCATATATGGAAAAGATTCATGAAGAGTACCCTATGTACAATTGGAAAAAAAACAAAGGCTATCCAACCATGGAGCACCGCGAAGCCATTAAAAAATATGGCATTACAAAATACCACCGAAAATCTTTCAGGCTGTTACCCGAACAGTTAAAATTGGAATTTTAGAATTTAAAAAAGACCCCAAAAAGGTGGCCTTTTATAACTTACTAATTCTGTGAATCAATATTATTATAGGCAATGTCATACCGTCTAGGTCTATCACATTCCCGGTTATTGTTTTCTCTTGTGAAAAAGAGAATTGTACAACCAATGCCATAAATAGCGTTAGCATCCAAGTAAACTTTGTCCTCATATTAAATTAATTTGCTTTAGCACATGAATCATAGTATATTTTTCTTGACAGTTAGAATATTACATGTAATATCTTTCTCACGTTTCAGTATTGACAATATTTTATATACAGGCATGTTTTTTAAGTAATGAAATATTTTTTTTACACGAGGAATATTTTTTTACTACTCTTAAACCATAATAAATATGTTGGAGCAGAAAAAAATGTTTTATATCAAGAAGTTGGGTTCGAAGTTCTATTTTTGTCTAAAATTATCCTTTCATGAAAAGATTTTTTGTATTTACATGCTTGGCTATCGTTTTATTTCAATCTTGTAAAGAGGAAACCGTATCTCCAGCCTCCGGCCTTATTGCTTATACTCCCAGAAATGCCAATGTTGTAATTAAGATTAACGATTATCAAGCGTTTAAAAGCGAGTTGATCAACAACAACTTTATCAAGCTTTTAAAAAATACCCCCGCGTATAAAAACACTTTCGGCTTATTGAACGCTTTAAAATACATTACCCCAAAAGGAACTTCGCTGTTAACCTTTACCGAAATCGGGAAAAATGAGTTCAACTATACGCTTATATGCAAAAACCATAACGATTTATTTAGCATAGATTCTACCGTTAACCGGAAAGTCGAAGAAATAAAGTATGAAGGAGCTTCCATTAAAATACTTTCCATAGGCGAAAAGCAAATTTTCAGTACTTCGGTAAACAACTATTTTATCGGTTCTTCTTCCCGGCTACTTATTGAAAACCTGATCCGGAACACTGGAAACCTTAAGGCAGACAAAAACCTTGAAAAACTTTATCAGGTGGCTCAAAACAACATTGCGGCCAATATTTTTATCAACCATAAAGAGTCGGCAAATCTGTTCCAGAACGTCCTGTCCGAAAACCTTTCGAACAATATGGTGGAATTTAACGATTGGACCTCGGTAGATGCCAGCATTGCACAGGATTATATTAAGCTTAACGGGATTGCCACTTCCAGCGATTCTATTCCCAATACACTAAACCTTTTTAAGCACAAAAGCCCTGCTTCTTCGCATGCGGCCGAAATAGTGCCGCTCAATGCCAGTTTTTTTATTGCATACCCTGCTGTAAACCCATATAACTTAAGGACTGTTCAGCCTAAAGATTCCCTTTTTAAAAATATTGAAGAATTTGTAGAAATAGGCCTTAACCAAGTTAAGGTGGCTGCCGTAAAAAACAACGACAACATCGATTTTGAAGATAAACTGCAACAATTTGTCAAGCAAAAATCAACGTACAGGGACCAAACCGTTTGGGAGCTCAACACAGACGACTTACTTGTTACGCATTTAACCAAAATTGCCAAACATATCAAGGCCGCCCACGTTGCAAAGGTTGGCGATTATTATGTATTTGCACAAAACAGTGCCCTTCTGGAAGACATTATTTCTAATTTCCAAAACAACGCTACCTTGGCGCAAGTTCCCACATACACCAATTTAAGGAGCGAACTGGCCGATGAATCTTCGGTCCTGGCCATTGCCAATCTTGAAAAAATTAAGGACAGCGGCTCTATTTTAAACCCCGATTTTATAACCGGAATAGCCAAAACTTCGTTTAAAGATTATAAATATGCCGCGTTTCAGTACATTTCCGAAGGAACCTTTGCCCATTTCCATGTTTTGCTTAAAAAGGCCAATACATCTACGGTAAATTCAAATCTGGTTACCCAATTGTACAGCACCACACTGGATGCCGACATAGTTTCCAAGCCTCAGTTTGTTTTAAACCATTATACCAAGAAAATGGAAATTGTTGTCCAGGACAACGAAAACAACCTTTACCTTATCGCCACCAATGGTAAGGTGCTCTGGAAAAAGAAACTGGACAGCAAAATAAGGGGCAATATCTCTCAAGTTGACCTGTACAGGAACGGCCGGCTCCAACTGGCCTTTACCACCGCAACTAAGTTCATGGTGGTAGACAGGAATGGCGAGGACGTATCCCCGTTCCCGTTAAGCTTTAACAGCACCATTACCCAGCCCTTGGCTGTTTTTGATTATAGCAACAACAGAGATTACCGGTTTTTAATTGTGATGGGCAAGCAAATAAAAATGTACGACCGCAATGCCGAAACCGTTAATGGGTTTACCTTAAAAGAAACCAACAATACTGTTATAAATAGCCCTAAACACATACGTATTGGCAACAAAGATTATATTGTTTTACAGGAAAGCGACGGAAAACTGGACATTCTCCACAGAACCGGCGATGTACGGGTGCGTGTTAAGGGGAATATCGATTTTTCGGGGAACGAAATATACCTTTACAACGGAAAATTTACCACCACCAATACCAATGGCGACCTAATCCAGGTGGATCAACAGGGAAGGCTTAACAAAATTGCCCTCGATCTAAAGGAAAATCATTTAATCGATGCCACTGCACATACCTTGTCCACGATTTCCGAAAACATGTTGAACATCAAAGAAAACAAGGCTACGTTAGACTTTGGCATCTATACCCAACCTAAAATATTTTACATCTACGATAAAATATACGTGTCGGTTACCGATAAACAAACGCATAAGGTTTATTTGTTTGACAGCAATGCCAAAATGATTGAAAATTTCCCTGTTTACGGAGATGCTGCTGTGGATCTTGCCGATATGGACAATGATAAAAAGCTGGAAATGATTACCGTGGGCGATAAAAGCTCGGTTATCTGCTACAAAATCAATTAAGCGTACCAAATACGCTATAAAATACTCCTGCAAGGTCTTTTTTTATGTCCTTATAGGCCTGCTTTTGTATCCTATAAAACCTACAAGGTGTTCAAAACCATGCAGGGACGGGCAA
Organism: Galbibacter pacificus; assembly: GCF_029603165.1. Lineage (GTDB taxonomy): Bacteria > Bacteroidota > Bacteroidia > Flavobacteriales > Flavobacteriaceae > Galbibacter > Galbibacter pacificus. The sequence goes on along the minus strand of NZ_JAQSVC010000001.1, from coordinate 237,741 downwards.
ATGCGACAAATATATAGGATTTCTAAGCTTGAAAAGGATATTCTTTATTTTTTGGTGGTTTATCGCTTCATATCTATATCATTTGTATACCGAGGTGCTTACTATTGCTGAAAAAAATGGATGACAGGTGCTAAAATGCGTAATAAAGTTGAAAAAAATGGAACATCGGTGCCCAAGTATGGATAAAAACTGAAAAGATGAAGCATTGGCACTTACTTGTGCTGCATGCTTCATCTTTTTCAGTTTTTGCATCGGTTGACTTGTTTTTTGTTGAAGGATGAAGAATTTTTCTTTAAAAAAACATATAAAAACAAGACACGGCCCCTAAAGGGAAGTTATTTTCACAATTGTGTCAATTTCATCCAAAATGTTTTAGAAAAATACCGCTGTGGTACAATGGACATACTTATTTGAAGGTTTTTGAAATATTTAGGTTTTGTTTTGGCCTGCCTAGATTTTTCCCGTCCATACCGAGCGTTACGTTCGGGCGTGGTTGGTTCGTTTTTCATCAATGAAAAAAATGAACATTTAAAATTTAGAACATGATTGAATTTTGTTCAATAATTCCGCTAAACGGTAATCACTACAAAATCTTGCCTTAACGGATATAATTCTGAGAGCAGTAAATTTATAAATACGTGGCCATATGCTTGATATAGGTTCGCAAAATTGTCGGTACGCTCTTGCAAGGATTCATTTGGGAACAATTCGTTCTGTATATCGGTCATTCGGGAAACCTGATCGGATAATTTTCGTTTTTGTGCCTTTAACAAGCGTTTCTCCAGATGTTCGAGCCCTTTTAGTTGTTTCACTTCCTGCGCCTTGACCGCTCCCAGAAAAGATTTGTCAGTAAGTTCGGCAAGGCGGTACATTTCTTGAAACTGTGCAACCAAATGTTCTTTTTGAGGGTCGAAATTGATATCTATGTTGCTAATTTCCCTAACTTTTCTATTGATAAAAGAATGTTTCTTTAAAAACAGTTGTTCGAGGGAGATATTTAGTTTTTCCAGCTTATCGGCCTGCTTTTTGGTAATGATAAGTACAGAATTACGCAAAAGCAACATGGGGAAGGGCACCTTTTCCTGTTTAAAGAAGCTTTTAAGTTCTAACCAGTATGCCAATTCGCCGCCGCCGCCTATATAACATAGGTTTGGCAGAATTACTTCTTGGTACAGCGGACGCGTGACCACATTTGGCGAAAAACGCTCTGGATGCGCCTCTATATGTGCTTCCAGCTCGTCCTTGTTCCATGAAATATCGGTCTCGTGTACGGCATAGCCCCCATCTACCTCCACAATGCGGCCGCGGAGCCCTTTTGCGAGGTAAAAAAGGTTAATGTCCCTTGGATTGACCTGTATTTTGTATGATGGGTCTACTTTATTGAGCTCATTAATGGTTTTTGATACTTCTTGGTGGGAATCTTGTTTAAAAAGTTCGTTTTTTATGTAGGGAACAAAAAGTTCTTTCAGTTTTTTCTCTGCCCCATCTATAATTACCAGCCCTTGGTCACCAAAAAGCTCGTTTGCCAAAAAACGGGTAGCATCGGTAAGGTTATCGTGCCCGATGTATGCCTGTTGGAACATTTTTTTAAGCTGTTCGGCATTTTTTCCCATGCCCAGCTCTAAACTAAAGAGCTCTAGGACCTGTTCCAACCCTTTTGTGGGAAGTTCACCAACGGCTCCCCCTTCTTCGCTGGTCTTGGGCCCTTGCCATTGAAATTTTTTCCCGTTGAAGTTAAAATAATTGATTTCCTCGAAGTCATGGTCCTCGGTCGCCATCCAATACACGGGCACAAAGTGCGAACCGGGATAAGTTTGGTTTAATTTTTTGGTGAGGTTGATGGTGGAAACAATTTTATAAAGAAAATACAGCGGTCCGCTAAACAAGTTTAATTGATGCCCGGTAACTACCGTAAATGCATTATTTTTCTTTAAAGCCTCTATATGTTCGAGCGTGGCGGTGGTTACCTGTATGTTTTTGTATTGCTTTTTTAAAACCGATGCCAGTATTTCACGATTTTTACAGGGGAAACTGCTTTTCTTTTCTTCTATCTGGCCCTTGAAGTTGTCTAGCGTTGGGTACCTGTTGTAAAAAGGCCTTAACGTTTCTTCCTGGCTTATATAATTGCAAATGAGCTTGGAAAAATATCCTGTTTTTTGAAATGATATGTAATTTGTTGGCATAGTTGTGTTTAAATCTGTAAACGCGCTAGGGATTGCAGCGGCATCCTGTTTTGCATGGCTAATAGGTCGGGATTAAACCAAAAACTTAATGGTTAACTACATTTTTTTGTTAAACTGCATTAAAAATGCAAAACAGATACAGCGAAAAGCCCGCCACAAAATTATGGAAATCATAATTTTTGTGGAGCGCCATTATAAAAAAAGTAAATATAAAATTCTTTGGGCTTTTAGCTGCTAAAAATTAGTTAAGATGTAGCGCAATGCATTATATTAGTAGTTTAGACAAACCAACCCAACAATAATCTATGAGATATAAACTTTTGTTCTTTGCGCTTTTATTTACTGTTATTTGCGTTGCGCAAAATGTAAAATCGCCTTCGGAATTTCTTGGCTATGAGCTCGGGACGCATTTTTCAAGGCACCACCAGGTAATTGCTTATTATGAGTACCTGGCCGAACAGTTTCCACAGATGATGAAGCTAAAACCATATGGAACGACCTATGAAGGCAGGGAATTGCTCGTGGCCTTTGTTTCTTCGGCCGAAAACATACATAATCTTGAGGCAATACAAAAAAAACATATGCAGGCCATTGAAAATGGTACGTCTCCCGGGAAAGCCATTGTTTGGCTGAGCTATAATGTGCATGGTAACGAAAGTGTGAGTACCGAGGCTTCCATGCAGACCATTTATGAAGTGCTTACGGTAAAAAAAGATTGGCTGGCCAATACCATTGTGGTTTTTGATCCTTGTATAAACCCCGATGGGCGCGACCGCTATGTAAATTGGTACAATAGCTTTAAAAACACGCCAAATAATGTAGATATAAACTCGAAGGAACACCATGAAGGGTGGTTGTCCGGGCGGCCCAACCATTATATGTTCGACCTTAACCGAGACTGGGCATGGGTTACACAAAAGGAAAGTAAGCAGCGCGTGAAACTTTATAACGAGTGGTTGCCGCATATTCATGTAGATTTTCATGAACAGGGCATTAATAACCCCTATTATTTTGCGCCCGCCGCAGAACCCATGCATGAAGTTATTACAGATTGGCAAAAAGATTTTCAAACGGCCATTGGTAAAAACCATGCCAAATATTTTGATAAAGAAGGGTGGTTGTACTTTACCAAGGAGGTTTTTGATTTGCTGTACCCAAGTTATGGGGATACGTACCCCATTTACAACGGATCCATAGGTATGACCTACGAACAAGGGGGCAGTGGCCGCGCGGGACTGGGTGTTATTACGGCCAATAAAGATACACTGACTTTAAAGGACAGAATTTCTCACCATTATACCACAGGGCTTTCTACCATAGAAATGGCCGCAAATAATGTAAAGGCTCTTAACGATGAGTTTGGTAAATTTTACGGGCATAGGGATTTTGAGTACAACAGCTATGTGCTGTCGGGAGATAAGGATAAAATAGGTGCGCTTACCCGTTTGTTGGACGTACATTCCATTAAATATGGCTTTACCACCGGAAAGTTGCGCGGATTTAATTATAAAGACCAAAAAAATGAGGATTTATCAGAAAATAACACCAATTTAGTGGTAAGTACCAACCAACCTAAAGCTACTTTGGTAAAAGTTTTGTTTGAACCGCAGACAAAACTTAGCGATTCCCTTACATACGACATTACCGCCTGGTCCCTGCCCTATGCATATGGATTGGACGCCATTGCAACGGGAAATATTGTAAATACAAATACCAATGCCCCTGCATACACCATTACGGTGGTTAACAATGCTACCTATGGCTATGTTACGGACTGGAACAGTATGGACGATGCACGTTTTCTTACGGCTCTGCTTAAAAACAAAATTAACGTTAGGGTTGCCGAAGAACCTTTTGAGATTAACGGAAAAACCTTTAACAGGGGAAGTTTGATAATATTAAAAGGAGATAATGCACATAAAAAAGATTATGTTTCTATTTTAAACGATGCCGTAAACAAATATCATAAAGAACTTACCCCCGCAACGAGCGGTTTTGTAGATCGTGGAAAAGATTTTGGATCGGATGCCGTAAAAATGATAAAAAGCCCAAAAATAGCGGCATTATCGGGCGGCAGTGTTTCTACACTGAATTTTGGGGAAGTCTGGCACTTTTTTGAGCAACAATTGCACTATCCCGTCACTGTTCTCGACGATGCGTATTTTGATCGTGTTGATTTAGCTGAATATGATATTTTGATACTTCCGCAGCTTCATAACCTGGAAGATCACCGGTTGAAAAGCATAAAAGACTGGATCCGTGCAGGCGGTAAGCTAATTGCCATGGGAAACAGCATTAGTGTATTGGAAAACGATGATGACTTCTCGATTGTTGAAAAGGATGGAAAAAAGAACGATAGTATACAAAAACCGGAGCCTTATGCCATAAGTACCCGCGAATACATTAAAAAAACCATTACCGGCGCTATTTATAAAGCAAAAGTAGATCCCACGCACCCTTTGGCATATGGATATGACGACATTTACTATACCTTAAAGCTAAGCGGCGATGCATACGAGTTTTTAGAAAGCGAAAATGCCGTTTATATTGAAGATACCCAAAAACCTTTGGCAGGTTTTGCCGGAAGTGAGGCTCAAAAGCTACAAAACAACAGTTTAGTATTTGGAAGTGAGGACATGGGGCGCGGAAAGATTGTATATATGGTAGACGACCCTTTATTTAGGGGATTTTGGGAAAACGGGAAATTATTTTTTGTAAATGCCCTATTCATGCTTGAGTAAAAACATATCCATGAGGAAACTAATTATAAAATACCTTTTATTTTTAACAATGCTAACTGCCACAACTACTTTTGGGCAAAATTTTAGCCATGAAGTTTCGCCCGAAGGTATCCTGCTTAAAGATGGGAGCAAAAAAGTATTGTTTTTTCAAAGCCAGGAGAAATCGTTGAACGGTAATTACCCACGGGCCAATTATATCCATCCGTTGTTTGATCTGGACGGAAATGTTTTAACCGAAGACTTCCCCGACGACCATTTGCACCACCGGGGAATATTTTGGGCCTGGCACCAAGTTTTAATGGGCAAAAAAGAAATAGGGGATTCTTGGGAATGTAAGAATTTTAAATGGGATGTAAAGAACGTGCAAACCAAAGATTATGCAAACGATGCTATTTTATTAAAGGCACATACCCAATGGACCTCTCCTTTATATACCTTGGAAGGGGAAGAAGTGCCCTTTGTAGATGAAAATACCGAAATTAAGGTATTGCCCGCCACAGCTAGCTACAGAATTATAGATTTTAAAATATCGTTACTGGCTTTGGTTGACAGTTTAAAAATAGGTGGCTCTAAAGATGTAAAAGGTTATGGCGGGTTCTCGGCACGGGTAAAATTGCCCGAAGATGTTGGGTTTTATTCAAACAATGTCAATATTGTTCCCACAAACCAAGCGGTTACGGCAAATAGGCACATAAACATTCAAGGCAGTTTTAACAACAAAGAAAAGTCGGGTATCATTATAATTGCCGGTAAAGAAAACCCCGAACCGAACAATAAATGGATATTAAGATCGGAGAATAGCATGCAAAATGCTGCTTTTCCGGGACGGAAAGCTATTAAAATTTCAACCAGAAAGCCTCTTATTTTAAAATACAGGCTTATTATCTATAAAGAAAACCCCAACCAAGTTACATTGAACAAGTTGCTCGATTTTTAAATTTTGCGTAAAAGTGTGCATTCGTTACACAATAAATTTCACAATTACACAGTAATTTCACAATCATCTATTTAACACTAAAAACATATTTTATTGATTTACAGTTGTTTATATGTAATTTAAATATCTTGATTGCCAATGGTACGAAAATAGCACTATGCACTACAAATAACGAATACAAAGTTTAATTGTAAAATTTAAATATCATGAAAAAAGTAGTTTTAGTAGTAGCAATGGCATTAGGTAGTTTAACAGCATTTGCAGCAGCACCTGCCATTGTAAACAACGACACAAAAGTAGCAACAGTACAAGACGATTATAAAGAAATTGCAGCTTCTGAAGTTCCTCAAGCAGTACAAGAAGCACTTCAAGCTGATTACCCAGGTGCCGAAATCACCAAGGCTTATGTGAACGAAGAGAACACATATAAGATTGAAGTAAAAGTTGGTGATCAAACAGGAACACTGTTTGCCAATGAAAGCGGTGAATGGGTTGAACAACAATAATCCGTTTTAGGTGATACCTTAAAAGCCTTTCCGGGCCATCCGGAAAGGCTTTTTTATTTGCATAATTTGCGATAACCAATAAATATCTCTTGCTTTCTTTTTATCAGTTTTTATTTTGTCATTTTTCATATCAGTTCCCTCTTCTGGCTTTGTATTTATTCAAAAAAATGCCGATGCTTCAAAAATACACGGATCCTTCAGCAAAAAATAGATATCCTGCTTAACAAAATTCTTATTTTCTTTCAATTTTCAGCATAAAAACATAACGAAAGTGAGTATTCATTACACAGTAAATCAATAAATTACACAATGGCTCCACAAACTCCATTTTCCTTACAATAATTTAAAATACTGTATATCAATGCATTATAAGAAAACACTTTCTAAAAAAAGAAATGGTACAGAAATAGCACTATACATAACAAATAAATATAGAAACAAAGTTTAATCATAAAATTTTAAGATCATGAAAAAGATAGTATTAGTAGTAGCAATGGCATTAGGTAGTTTAACAGCATTTGCAGCAACTCCTGCTGTTGCTAACAACGACACAAAAGTAGCAACGTTACAAGACGATTATAAGGAAATAGCGGTAGCTGAAGTTCCTCAAGCAGTACAAGAAGCGCTTCAAGCCGATTATCCTGAAGCTCAAATTACAAAAGCATATGTGAACGAGGAGAACACCTATAAAATAGAAGTGCAAATGGGCGAGCAAACAGGAACGCTATTTGCCAATGAGAACGGTGAATGGATCGAACAATAATAATACGTTTTAGGTAGTAATTAAAAAGCCTTCCCGGGCAAATCCGGGAAGGCTTTTTTTATGTGTTCAAATTTATTTATTGTTCAAAACCTTTTAAAGTTTTGGTAATTATGGCAACACAATCGTTCAATTGTTCTTCGTTCATTACCAAAGGCGGTGCAAAACGTATAATATTGCCATGAGTAGGTTTGGCCAACAAACCATTTTCTTTTAATGCCAGGCAAATGTCCCATGCGGTCGAGCTGTCTTCGCTGTCGTTAATTACAATCGCGTTCAACAAACCTTTTCCGCGGACCAATTTTACAATAGTGCCCGTTTCTATATATTTATTGAGTTCGCTACGGAATAATTGCCCCAATTTTTCTGCATTTTCGGCAAGCTTTTCATCCTTTACAACCTTGAGTGCCTCCATGGCCACTGCTGCGGCCACCGGATTTCCGCCAAAAGTACTTCCATGTTGTCCGGGCTTAATTACTTCCATAATATCGTTATTGGCCAATACCGCACTTACCGGATATGCACCACCGCTTATGGCTTTGCCCAAAATAAGCATATCGGGCTTTACATTTTCGTGGTCCACTGCCAATAATTTTCCCGTGCGGGCAATTCCCGTTTGTATCTCGTCTGCAATAAACAATACGCCATGTTCCTTGCACAATGCCCTAGCCTTTTTTAAATAACCTTCGGTTGGGACATATACCCCTGCTTCGCCTTGAATTGGCTCAACCAGAAAACCTGCTATATTTTTATTTTCTTTCAGGGCTTTTTCCAAAGCCTCGGTATTATCGTAAGGAATTTTAATAAACCCGGGCGTATAGGGTCCAAAATTTTTCCTTGCGTCTTCATCATTCGAAAAAGAGATAATGGTCGTTGTACGGCCGTGAAAATTATTTTCACAAACAATTATCTGCGCTTCCTGTTCCTTGATGCCTTTTTTTTCATAAGCCCATTTCCTACAGATTTTTATGGCCGTTTCAACAGCCTCTGCACCTGTGTTCATTGGCAAAAGCTTATCAAAACCAAAATACGATGTAGCAAACTGCTCAAACCTTCCCAACATATCATTGTAAAAGGCACGCGATGTCAATGTAAGCGTTTTTGCCTGTTCCATCATTGCGCTTATAATGCGCGGGTGGCAATGCCCTTGGTTTACGGCCGAGTAAGCCGACAAGAAATCGTAATACTTTTTTCCTTCTACATCCCACATAAACACACCTTCTCCCTTGCTCAACACTACGGGAAGCGGATGATAATTATGTGCGCCATACTTGTTCTCTAATGCTATTGCATCATCTGAAGTTAATTTTTCCAAAACTGCCATTCTGAAATCGAAATTTTAATCGTGAAACTTTACAATTCCTTCTTACGGAGAGAAATCATCCATGCAGTGGCCGCAAATTACAAAATTTTTTAGTGTCCATAAAGTTTTATGGGCGTTTCCCCGACTGTAAACATCGGGACCGCGCTATCCGATATATCCCAGGTGCACATAGTGCCGTCTGGGGGTGCCGCTACTATCGCTGACGCAAAGTAAAAACGATCGATTATAAAAAGGCATGGCAAACCAACACCAATAAAATTTTTGGGTTTGCATTTTTATCTTATTTTTGCAGTTCTTTTAGCCCCGTAGTTCAAGGGATAGAATAGAAGTTTCCTAAACTTTAGATCCAGGTTCGAGTCCTGGCGGGGCTACTTTACAAAACACAAAAAGATTCGGAACACCTAAAAGAACCTTTAAATGCTCTAAATCTTTAATTTACCAATAAAAATTATCGTTGTTTACCCGAGTATTCCAACAAAACTAAACATTGCCGAGATAAATACCCATGATAAAATAGCGATGAGTAGAAAAACTACCGCTTTTAATGCGTAAACAAGAATTGAAGATTCGTTGTGTAAAGATTGCCCCATTGTTGATAATTTAAAAAGTTAATAAAAATAAACCTAAAATCTATTTGGGGCAGCTATTAGTATTCTAAAATTACAAAAAAATTAATAATAAATCCTAATAAAATTTAAAAACACATTGATTTATTCCGTTAATTATCAATTTATTAACAAATTTTAGTTATATAAAAATCCATTTACTATTGTTGGCAGCCGACTCGTATATTTTTTCTACTATATGAATATCTTTCAACCCTTCTTCCCCAGGCACCAACATGGGCTGGTCGTGCATAATGGCCAAGGCATCGTCATCCATTTGTTTGGCTTGTTGGTTCCCCTTAAAAGGCAATAATTCCGTTCCGTCGCTAGCCCTGCCCTGAACTCCAGTATACGATTGAAACGGACGCAAATAATAGCTTCCGTCTTCGCAACTGGCTTCCAGATTATTAAAACTTTGGCCTAAACTCGTTTTTCCTTGAGCAATGGTGCCGCCTTCAAATTTTAATTCAAAAATTGTGGTCTCATCAACTTCCTGGTATATTTCCGGGCGCCTTGTCTCGTGCGAAGCACTTACCTGTACCGGCTCCATTCCTTTTGTATACCTAATGGCATTAAGCGGGTATACCCCCATATCGTACATGGCGCCTCCGCCCAATTCTTTTATTTGTTTCCAATGGTCTGTCCTGTTATCAAAATATCCTGCTTCGGCCGCAACATACTCAATATTCCCAAAAGGAAGTGCTTCTGCCCACTTCATTAAGATTTGTGTGTTGGGCTCATGGTGCATGCGGTAGCCAATGGCCAATTTAACCTTGTTTTTATGGCAGGCATCGATTATGGACTGGCATTTAGCAGCGGTAACTTCCATAGGTTTTTCGCACCACACATGTTTGCCTGCATTTGCGGCTATAATAGCGTATTTTGCGTGCAATGCCGGCGGCAATACAATGTATACAACATCTATCTCGTTGTTATTGGCAATTTCGTGCATGTTTTCATAATTATATACATTGCCGTCTTTAATAGCGTATTTAGACTGCCAGGTCGGAATTTTTTCCGGGCTCCCGGTAACAATTCCCTTTAGCTCGCAATACTTTGTTAGCTGTAGTGCAGGCGCCAATAAATCGGTGCTATAATAACCCAATCCTACCAATGCAACGCCCAGTTTTTGCTTTTTTTGCGCAAACAAATAGGCAGGATATGGCAGCAAGCTTGTTGCTACCAAAAGCCCCGATTTTTTTATAAATCCTCTTCTGTTAATCATTATTTTTTTGCTTTAAACAATTTTCAAACTCATTGTTATAAATCCTTAAATTACTGATTTTTATTTAAATAGCACTTATAATGTCGTGTTTGGTAATAATACGGTAACGCCCATCGCCCAAATTGGTCAGTACAGCTTTATTTTCTCTATTTATCAATTTTGAAAGTTCGTCAATAGATGTGTTTTTTTTCACTATCGGAAAAGGTGCCTGCATGATTTCCTTTATGGGCTTATTGGCAATATCCTTATCGTCTATAAAAGCTTTAAAAAGCGCCGATTCGTCCAGCGAGCCTACAAACCCCGATGAATCCGTTACGGGTATTTGCGAAATGTTATAGATTTTCATGCGTTCTATTGCATGCGATACCAATTCTTCCGTCTTGGCGGTTATCAATTCATTTTCGGCACTTTTTATTAAATCCCCGGCCATTTTAACGTCCGAGACCAAAAAACCGCGGTCCCGCATCCAGTCATCGTTAAATACTTTCCCTATATACCGGCTTCCCGAATCGTGAAAAAGTACCACAACCACATCGTCGGGCTTAAAATGTTCTTTTAATTGCAACAGCCCTTTAATGGCAGATCCGGCCGAATATCCTACAAAAATACCTTCCTCCCTTGCGAGTTTCCTTGTATAAACGGCACCATCTTTATCGGTAACTTTGGTAAACCCATCTATAATGCTAAAATCTACATTTTTAGGGAGCATATCTTCCCCTATGCCTTCGGTAATGTATGTATAGATTTCGTTTTCATCAAAAACACCTGTTTCATGATATTTTTTAAAAACAGAGCCATAGGCATCTACGCCCCATATTTTTATGTTTGGATTTTTTTCCTTTAAATATTTTCCAACACCCGAGATGGTGCCCCCCGTACCAACACCCACAACAAAATGTGTTATTTTTCCATCGGTTTGTTTCCATATTTCGGGCCCTGTTTGTTCGTAATGTGCCTGCGAGTTGGAAAGATTGTCGTATTGGTTTACATACCAAGAATTTGGGGTTTCTTCAGCCAAACGTTTTGATACGGAATAATACGACCGTGGGTCATCGGGCGCAACATTGGTTGGGCAAACTATAACTTCGGCACCCACGGCACGGAGTATGTCCATTTTCTCTTTGGACTGTTTATCGCTTATTACACAAACAAGCTTATAGCCACGGGCAATGGCAACCAAAGCCAGCCCCATGCCCGTATTTCCACTGGTTCCTTCAATAATGGTTCCTCCGGGCTTTAAAGCCCCAGATGCTTCGGCATCGTTTACCATTTTTACGGCCATTCTGTCTTTTACGGAATTGCCCGGATTAAAAGTTTCTACCTTTGCCAAGACCAAAGCATTTACTTCACCGGTAATTTTATTAAGCTTAACCAACGGGGTATCCCCTATGGTTTCTAATATATTATTTGCATAATCCATACACTATACAATTGATTTCCTTAAAGATATAAAATGTAGCGCAGGCTTTTGGGAAGAGTCAAGTTAAAAAGTATTAAAAAGCACTTATTTATATTTATTCGAATTTTATGGACCTTGCCGGAGATATTTTAGTAATAATATAAGAAGGCACCAATAGCATGAGCATGCACAAAACAAGCACTCCTATGTTTAAAATGATGACATCAAGGGGATGTATATACACCGGGGCCTGCGACACATAATAGGTTTGGGCATCAAGGGAAATAAAACCATATTTTTGCTGTAAAAACAACAGCCCCAAACCAATAACGTTTCCCCAAAAGAGCCCGATTGCAATAAGATATGCTGCATTATAGAGAAAAATCTTGCGAATACTCCAATTATTGCTCCCCAGACCTTTAAGCAACCCAATCATTTGGGTTCGCTCCAATATAAGGACCAGCAGGGCGGTAATCATGTTTATTCCGCCAACAATAATCATAATAACTATAATGATTGCTATGTTAAAATCAAACAAAGAGAGCCATTCAAAAATGGTATAATATTTATCGGCAATGGTTTGGGAATCGAGTGTGGATAAGGTAACCCCGTATATTTCCCTTCCTTTTTGTTGAATTTTATGAAAATCGTCTATAAAAACCTCAAAAGTTCCCACTTGGTCTTCCTTCCACCTATTCATACGCTGGATATGGCGCAGGTCTATAAAAATGTAATTTGCATCAAAATCGTTAAACCCGCTATTGTAAATCCCCACCACTTTAAGTTTTATCTGGCTTGGAATATCACTAACATCGTCTTTTAAGAAAAAGGCCCAAAACTCTGTACCCACTTTAAATTTAAGGCGGTTTGCCAAATATTGCGAAATCAGCACTTCTTCATTTCTTTTCCCTGAAAATTCGGGCAATCTTCCTTCCACCAGAAAATCTTCAAAAGGCTTCCAGTTATAATCGGCTCCCACGCCTTTGGCTATTATTCCTTCAAAAGTATTTTCGGTCCTGATAATCCCTCCTTTTGTGGCGACTGCCTGCACATGCGAAATCCCGTCTATGGTTTTAAACTCGGGATAAAAATCTTGGTGGATGGAAATTGGGTTTATGGAAACATCCGAAGTATTATTGTCGTAATTATAAATTTGAATATGGCCGTTAAAAGCCGCAATTTTCTCCCGGATCTTGCGTTGTAAGCCCACACCGGTTGCAATGGCAATAAGCATCATGATAACACCCAATGCAATTGCTGTAATTGCAATTTTTATAATTGGTGCCGATATACTACTTTTATGCTCCTTTCCCTTTATAAGGCGTTTGGCGATAAAATATTCTAAATTCAAACTATGCGATACTTTATAAGCTTCAAAAATACATTTTTATTATTGTTTTTTTTAGTGATTTCCTGCGGGAATGGACATCAACAAAAAAAAGAGGGCACACATACCGAAAATAACGGTGTTGACATTTCAGAAAAAATTGTCGTGGGGGCCAACCAAACAAATGAATACCTGCCGTTGTTAAAAAACAAAAAAGTAGGCATTGTTGCTAACCAGACATCTGTTTTGTTTAAAAAAGATGGAAAGCACACACATTTGGTAGATTCTTTGCTGGGACTTGGCATTGCAGTAGAAAAAATATTTTCGCCCGAACATGGATTTAGGGGAAAAGCCGATGCCGGGGAACACGTAAAGGGAAATAAAGACACTAAAACCGGACTCTCCATTGTATCGTTGTACGGAAAGTCAAGAAAGCCAGATGCTGAGCAATTAAAAGACTTGGATATTGTTGTTTTTGACATTCAAGACGTTGGGGTCCGTTTTTATACCTATACTTCAACACTGCATTTGGTCATGGAAGCATGCGCCGAAAATAATGTTCCGCTTATCGTGCTGGACCGTCCAAATCCAAACGCAAGCTATGTGGATGGGCCAATGCTGGAAATGGCGCATACCAGTTTTTTGGGAAAAATACCTATTCCGTTGGTATATGGCCTGACCATTGGGGAATATGGAAAAATGCTCAATGGCGAACATTGGCTGGCAAATGGAGTGCAATGCGATCTAACGGTGATTCCAGTAAAAAATTACACGCATCAATCCAATTATAGTTTACCCATTCGCCCTTCGCCTAATTTACCCAATGACCAATCCATTGCATTGTATCCAAGTTTGGGCTTTTTTGAAGGAACCCATATAAATGCCGGTCGCGGCACAGAATTTCAGTTCCAAAGGTACGGGGCGCCGTTTTTGGATAAAAACTATTTTACATTTACCTACACTCCCAAGCCCAATTTTGGTTCTAAATCGCCCAAACACCAGGACGAAGTTTGTTACGGTGAAGATTTAAGCCATATTGAAGCTCCAAAAATGGTAAGTATGAAATGGGTTATCAAGGCATACCAACATTGTACCGACAAACCTAATTTTTTTAGAACCTCATCGTTCACCCTTCATGCCGGTACCGAGAAATTACAAGAACAAATAGAAAGCGGCTTAACCAATGAAGAAATTAGGGCTTCTTGGCAAAAGGATTTGGATTCGTTTAAAAAAATTAGAAAAAAATATTTGATTTACGATTGATTTTTTCAAAATCATAAAAACTACTGCTCAAACTTAGCCCCTTTTGGCGCACGGTATCTTGAGAAAGGTATCTTTAAAAGTTTCCCGATATGTGTATTGGAATCCACATCGGGGTATGTATCGACGCCATATATTAAATCTTCGTTTCTCATTTTGGAGAACGTGCCAAAAAAGCGGTCCCAAACAGAAAATATATTTCCATAATTGGTGTCTGTATACGGCAATACATAATGATGGTGAACCTTGTGCATATCGGGCGACACAATTATCCAGCTAATTACCGTATCGAGCTTTTTGGGCAATTTAATATTGGCATGGTTAAATTGCGAAAAAACTACTGAAAGCGATTGGTACAACAATACAATCCCTATAGGCACGCCCCCAATGAATACACCCAAGGTTGTAAATACAAAACGTACAACACTTTCTCCGGGATGGTGCCTATTTGCCGTAGTTGTATCGACATGATTATCGGTATGGTGTATTAAATGGAACATCCATAACGGTTTTATTTTATGCTGTACCCAATGTGCCAACCATGCCCCAATAAGATCCAACAACAGCAGTCCAACCAATATGGTCGCCCATAAAGGCATTTCCAGCCACTGCAAAACGCCAAAATTATGCACAACGACCCAATCGCTTGTTTTTAGCAGGATAAAGGCCAGTACAAAATTTACAATTATGGTCGTTAACGTAAAAAAAATGTTTGGCCGGGCATGTTTAAACTTTTTATAATTAAATTTAAAAAGGGGCACACCATATTCCAATAGCCAAAAAAATGTAATGCCGGATATTAAAATAATGCTCCGGTGCGAAGACGGAATGGTCTCGAAATAAGCAATTAAGGTTTCCATAATTACAAGATAACATTTTTATTGAAATTATTTTGGCCCCAAATTAGGTTTTCGCTCAAACCCATTTTTTTATAATGTCAGTCCAATAACCTCCTCTTTATTTAGGCAACCGCTTTTTCATTTCCTCGACAATATTGTATGCGGCCGGGCAAATAGCGGTATTCTTCAATGTTAAATTTGTTATCTGGTGAAATTTCTTTCTATTGGTATGCGGGTACTCCCTACATGCTTTTGGACGAACATCGTAAATTAAACAATAATTATCGGCATCCAGAAAAGTACAGGGGATTTCCTTGAGCACATAATCGTTTTCTTCGTCGATTTGCAGGTATTGGTCAATAAACTGTTGTGGTTTTACTTTTAGGTGCTTGGCTATACGTTCTATATCTGCATTGGTAAACAACGGGCCCGTGGTTTTACAACAATTGGCACAAGTAAGGCAATCTGTTTTTTCAAACTCGTCGTCATGAAGCTCCTGCATGATATAATCCAAGTTCTTTGGCGGTTTCTTTTTAAGTTTCGCAAAATACTTTTTATTTTCCGCTTTTTTGTCGTTCGCCAATTGCGGGAGCTGTTTTAAAAATTGTTCCATGCTGCCTTTTTCCTCAAGGAACAAAGATACAAAGAACGCCGTCAGCCTCCAATTAGCTGATTTTTTTTTTATAATTCATCTCAATAAAAATTCCATTACCTCATAACTACATAGCTTCATAACTACGTAACTACATAACCCCTTAATTATGCCGACCAAAAGCAAATATCTCATTACCTTTACAAACTATTATCCCTTTCAACATTACAGCAATGAAAGACATTCTTGGCAAGGCCATTTTAGATTATTTCAACGATAATTTTTCTGAAGACATTTTTACCGAAACTTCCATTTCTGAAGAAGATACCCTGCCCATTTTGTATCTTTTTAGGAGTTTTGATGAAATGCCCCCTTTGGAGCAAACAGCGCTAAAACATGCTTATGGAAAAGTGCTGGACATTGGTTGTGGCGCCGGGAGTCATTCGCTGTACCTTCAGAAAAAAAATGCAGACGTTACGGCTATTGATATTTCTGAGGGAGCAATAAAAACCAGCAAATTACGGGGCGTAAAAAAAGCATTTCAACAAGATGTTTTTCAACTGAAAGATCAAAAGTTCGATACCATTTTATTACTGATGAACGGCACCGGAATCTTTGGGAAGTATAAGGAAGTGCCCAAAAAACTGCTACATTTAAAGAGCCTTCTCAACCAAGAAGGACAAATCCTTATCGATTCGTCCGATATTATTTACATGTTCGACGAAGACGAAGATGGCGGAAAGTGGATCCCCATGGACGGCGATTATTACGGCGAACTTACATATACGTTAAAATACAAAGGCGAGCGCGAAACCACTACTTGGCTGTATTTAGATTTTACCACCTTGCAGACTTTTTGCCAAATGGCCGGATTAAAATGCGAGCTTCTGGCCGAAGGCGAACATTACAACTACCTCGCCAAAATCACGCTATAAAACCAGTACTCAAAAAGCAAGGCACAAAGCTTTGCCTCTTTGCCTCTTTGCCTCTTTGCCTCTTTGCCTCTTTGCCTCTTAAAACCTACGGAATATTTAAATACTTATGTGTCTGTAGCGAAACCTTCCATTTTGGATTTTTCATCACATAATCAACTATTTCTGGAATCATTTTATCACGTTTGCTCCATTCGGGCTGCAAATACAAAATACAATCTTTGTTCACTTTTTCGGCCTGTTCTTCAGCAAACTTAAAATCATGCAGATTATAAACAATTACTTTCAGTTCATGTGCTTTTTTATATACTTCTTCTGTAGGAAGTTTCATTTTCTTTGGTGAAAGGCAAATCCAATCCCAATCCCCTGTTAATTTATAAGCGCCAGAAGTTTCAATATGGATTTTTAGCCCTTTTTTCTTCAATTCAGAAGTAATAAAAGTCATATCCCATGTAAGCGGCTCCCCGCCCGTAATCACAATGGTATCAGAATATTTAGCCGCATTTTCCACAATGCTCCTCACCTCCGTTGGCGGGTGCGTATCGGCATTCCAGCTCTCCTTCACGTCGCACCAATGACAGCCCACGTCGCAGCCGCCTATCCTAATAAAATAGGCTGCTGTTCCCTTATGAAATCCCTCTCCCTGTATGGTGTAAAATTCTTCCATCAACGGAAGCATTTCCCCTGCATTTACCTTCGCTAAAATCGCTTCTTTTTCCATGCGGCAAAGATACGGTTTCCTTTTCTATTTTCTAGAGCACGGAGGCCCGGTTTTTACAGCCGTGGCATTTGCCTGCTTTTGTCACTACGCACCTGCCCGGCAAAAGCCGTACAGGAGGGTAGTTGGCGCAATCAGGGCTAGCAGGTTTTGTCTTTCGTTCAACACCCTGCTTTTAAAAGTATCGTGCCGATAAAAGTTTTGCCTTTTCAATCATTTTATTCCATTAACCCATCGACCTGCTTTCAACTTAACAAACTTTCAACTATTTTAGTAGCAAAAAATTTTGGTCATGAGCAATAAAGAAGCATTTTTTAGCCATATAGAAAAAGGCTACACCACAAAAGGCGATTTTATAAACATGGGGGCAGCAATGCTCAATGGCGAGCCGTTAACAAATGCCTATGTAAAAATACCTTTAAAAACCCTAAACCGGCATGGGCTTATAGCCGGGGCTACCGGAACCGGAAAAACAAAAACATTGCAAATATTAGCCGAAAACCTTTCAGAAAAAGGAATTCCGGTATTGCTCATGGACCTCAAAGGCGATTTAAGCGGATTGGCACAACCGGGCGATAATAATGCCAAGATACAAGAGCGCCACCAAAAAATAGGCTTTGCTTACGAAGCAAAAAAATCCCCTATCGACATCCTTACGCTTTCCCAACAAAACGGCGTAAGGTTGCGGGCCACCGTATCTGAATTTGGCCCGGTACTGCTTTCCAGAATACTCGACCTTACCGATACCCAGCAAGGGATTGTTGCCGTGCTTTTTAAGTATTGCGACGATAAACAACTCCCGTTATTGGACCTAAAAGATTTTAAAAAAATCCTGCAATATTGCACCAATGAGGGAAAAGACGAATTTCAGGAATCTTACGGCCGTATCTCAACATCGTCAACAGGGGCTATATTAAGGAAAATAATAGAACTGGAGCAACAGGGAGCCGACCTCTTTTTTGGAGAAAAATCTTTTGAAGTAGACGACCTTACGCGGATAGACGAAAACGGAAGGGGAATCATCAACATCGTGAGGCTAACCGATATCCAGGACAAACCAAAACTGTTTTCGACCTTTATGCTAAGTCTTTTAGCCGAAGTGTACAGCTCCTTTCCAGAGCAAGGGGACAGCGACAGGCCAGAACTGGTTATTTTTATTGACGAAGCGCACTTAATTTTCAACGAGGCTTCAGACGCCTTGCTGGACCAAATAGAAAGTATTGTAAAACTTATACGTTCCAAGGGCATTGGCCTCTATTTTGTTACCCAAAACCCAACCGATATCCCCAATGAGGTTTTGGCGCAACTCGGACTTAAAATACAGCATGCGTTAAGGGCCTTTACTGCCAAAGACAGAAAGGCCATTAAGCTCACGGCAGAAAATTATCCTATTTCAGAGTTTTACAACACAGCCGAAGTACTAACTTCTTTGGGTATTGGAGAAGCGCTTATATCTGCCCTGGACGAAAAAGGCAGGCCAACGCCATTGGCAGCAACCATGTTACGCGCACCCATGAGCCGTATGGACATACTTACCGAAAGTGAATTGAAACAGGTGCTCGACAATTCCAAATTGATTCCCAAATACAACGAAACAATAGACCGGGAAAGTGCTTACGAGCTTCTTACGGAAAAAATTGAGAAATCGCAACGGGAAGAAGCCCAGCAAAAAGCCAAAGAAGAACAAAAACGGGTCAAGACATCTTCTTCTAGAAAAAGCACCCGCATGAACCCCATTGTCAAAGTGCTTACCAGTGCCACATTTATTCGTGGCGTCATGGGCATATTAAGCAAAGCCATACGGTAATATAAATCTGAGTTCGATTATTATGACTTTGTCAAAATAATCGAATGTTATAAAAGAAAACCGCCAATTATATGGTCGGTTGTTTTTAATCAAAAAAAACAGAGCTTATTTCTAAGCTCTGCTTTTAATGTCTCAAAAAAAGTATTTGCATACTTTTTTCTTGGAGTTTGACATATTAATGGACTTTTTGCTGCGCAACCGCATTTTTCAATTTCATATAATCTTCTTTTGATCTTTTGTAATCAAACCAACTAATTAAACCCAAAAAAATTAAACCTGGCAATATCAAAAGTTGTACTAGCAAAAATAAAAGTTCCATAATATGTGCAAATTAAATTGTGTGTTATACTCGTGAAGATTGCTCCTCTATTAATTTAGACACATATATTCTTAATAGGTCACTCTTTTTTGTAATTATTTTTCAATTTTATTAAAAATAATTACAAAATACTAATAATCAGTATTTTATAAAATTAAAATTAGTCTAAAATTTCTACTTTTTTATTTGCAATTTGTTTTATAGGCACTACTATTTTCTTTTGCCCGTCTGTTTTTATTACCATACAGATATTATCTACCGATAGTATGGTACCCTCAATATTTTCGTTTTCAACTTTAATGCGTTTGCCTATCGGGAAGTTTTTTCTTGAGTAGTAACCCAACAAAAGCCTTAAAACCACCTCCCGCGAGCCCAAGCCCAAAGCTATGGCCAAAGCGGCAAGGAAGCCACCGATAATTAAAAACAAGTTGTTGGTAATTATCTCTGTATCTATTCCAGCCTGGTTGAGTGCTATTATGGTTACAAAAATAAAAACTAGGTAAAAAACAATCATACTAATGGCTTTGGAGCCATTTAGATCGAATGCCTTTAATGTAGATTGAATTGTTTTTTTCAATAGCATGGCACCGTATGCCCCTACAAAGAATATTAGTACCGCGCTAAAAATTCTAGGTAGGTACTGTACAAGTTTGCCTACTTCGTTAGAGACTATGGACAAGCCCAAAATATCGGCCCCCACTATTATGAATATGAGTATTAAAAACCATTTAATAAAACCCAATATAATTTTGGTTGGCTGTATTTTTACAGAAGTACTAAACAGGTTGCTTTTCTCGCTTTCATTGGTAAGCAGCTGGTCTATTTTTGTGAACCTCAACGATTTTTTTGCAATAAAGAGCACCAATTTAAGGATTAACCAACATGCTACTATATAAACTATGCCGCCCAGTATTTTTGGCAATGCTTCAATGATAGTATTAAATAAATCGCGTAAAATATCGAAATCTAGTTTTGCAAGTAACTGTTTATTCATCGTTTCTCAAGTTTAATATATCGTTAATTGTATCGGGATATTTAATCATAAATAAATCCGCCACATCCAAAGTCAATTTTATCATGTTTACATCTTCCATTACCTTTTCTTTGATAGAATCGGGTAATTTTTCGTTTTGTATTATTTTCTTGAACGGATTATCCATAATTACAAAGTATTGTATATTTCTATTAAACGACCCTTTGCCCTGTTCAAGCGCATCTTGGTAGCGCTGCTCCCTAATTCGAGCACTTCCTGAATTTCTTTTATTGTCAAGTCGTCTTGGTACTTCATCATCAATATCATTTTATCGCTCGGGTCTATCAACTTTAATGCTTTTGATAAATTTTCAGATTTCATTTGGTAAATCTGCGTATCATCAATTTCATCGTATTCATCGGTATTTGGGGGGATTTCGTCTGTTAAGACAAACTTTTCATTTCGCTTCTTTTTATTGCGCTGTATGTAATTCACACAAAAATTATATGTAAAGGAATACAGCCATGTAGAAAATTTAGATTTTCCTTTAAAGGTCCTAAGTTTTAAAAATAAGTGTATAAAAATATCGTGTGTAATATCTTGGGCTTCTTCTTTGTCACGGGTAAAACTCAGGCATTTACTATATACAAGGTCTGAGTACCTGTCATACAAAACAGCAAAGAGATGGGTGTCGTTGGTCGCAACAATCTTCTCTACAAGTTGTTCGTCACTGCTATTTTTATCACTCTCAAATTTCATCAAAATTGTAAGAAATTTACGGTAAAAAAACCGGTGTCACCCCTTTAGACACACAAAGGATAAAAAAGTCACACCTTTTTTAATAAAAATCTCCTTTTTGTAAAATTCGGGCTTTTTCAATCTTTGTTTTTAAAATTTTTTCACTGTATTTCCTCTAAATTTACAGATGTTTTCAAACATAATATTGAATTATTCTTCAAAAAATATTTTATATTAAGCTAAATAACAGCAACTTACAGTTTGTACTGCTTCAACTGAAAGATTTTTTACGGAAAGTAACAGTATCTATGCTCTTTTTTGTTTGATAGGACTTCTTTTAAAAAATTCAAACAGAAGAATACTTGTGTACAATAATGAAAAACAATAAAAAATGTCTTCTATAGGAATAGCCCCCAAACGAATCCCCAGATTTTCTTCATTATTGTAATAAACAATGGGCGTTTCTGTAAATAACCCGGTCAACCAGGAATTGACTATGAAAAAAGGAATTAAAATAACAAGAAAGGAAAGTATATAACGATTGAAACTATGAAATTTATATATTATTTGAAGTAACATTAACAGGGCAAAAAGACCAAAGCTGCAAAAAGTATATATTTTTTCGCTATTAAAAACGGTTATTGTCAATGCCATAACAAACAGGGAATATGCAACATACCGTGCAGATACTTTGCCCAAGCGTGGAGATGGGAAAAAATGCAACAGGGCATAATGTATAAAATTGCTTGCATAGGGAATGAGCAGAAAGAAAAGCCATTCCTCCACGGGAAGGTAAAAAATAGTCAGTCCAGTTAAATAGGTGTCGTTAAAGCTCCATACTTTTGCAATGGTAAAATAAATGTCCCATGCTATAAAAAACAATCCCGCAATAATTATTGACAAAAAATAAGGTTTCCAATATTGAATAAAATGGAGGCGTTTTTTTTCAAAACTGTATAAAAAAGGCACTACAAAGCTTAAAGTCACCAATAGTAAATATAAAAACCTTTCCACTATATTTTAAAGTATTTTCTTGGAACATACAACATGCCAAAACATTCTCCAAACTCTTTCCCTAAATGCTTATGGTGTATTTTATGTGCTTTCCTCAAACCCCTTAAGTATTTATTTTTTGTGTTTTTAAACCATTTAAACCGCTGATGTATAAGCACATCGTGGACCAAGAAATAAGCAATTCCATACATAAGGATTCCAAGGCCGATAAAAAAAAGTACGTTTAATCCATTATAGGCTCCAAAATAAAAAAGTAAGATGCTGGGAGTGGCAAAAATTACAAAAAAGAAATCGTTCTTCTCAAAAACGTGCGGGTATCCTGGCCGGTGATGGTCTTCGTGAAAATACCACATAAACCCATGCATGACATACTTGTGCGTACACCATGTAACTGCTTCCATAAAACAGAAAACCAAAACGGTAACCAATGGATATACTAAAAGGTTCATATTTCTATATTTAAACGCTTGTGCATATATATTTTAGAAAACAACAACGCCTTTTCGAAGTTGTTTACCCGTATTCGCTTTTTAAAAAGCTGTTCAGAGTCGGTTTTTTTTATTTTATTAAATAGGTTTGAGTAATAAAGATACGCAAGATACACAGCAAAACGGGAGGAAAGTGGCAACTTTTTAATTCCTTTTATTGCTTCCTGAAAGTCTTTTTTAATGTCTTCTTCAATTTGCATTTTATCTTCAAGCGTAAACTGCGTAAAGTCAACATTTGGAAAGTAAGTCCTGTTTAGTTGATGAAAATCTGAACTGATGTCCCTTAAAAAATTGACTTTTTGCAGTGCGGCGCCGAAACTTTGCGCATACGGCTTTAATTTATTGTAATCTGCTTCATTACCTTTTAAAAAAACATTTAAGCACATTAAACCAACCACTTCTGCCGACCCATAAATATATTTTTTATACGCCTGGGAGTTTAGGTTTTTCATCTCCCCCAAGTCCATGTACATAGATTCTACAAAGGTATCTACCAAATCCTGCGGTATCTTGCAAGTTTTCTGGGTATTGCAAAATGCATTTAAAACAGGGTTCATCGATATTCCTTCGTTTAAGGCCAAATGGTAATCGGCAACAAACCGGTCCAACAGCTTCCTTCTGTCGTGTTCGTGAAAAGTATCTACTATTTCATCGGCAAAGCGCACAAAACCATAAATATTATATATGTTTTCGCGAATATCGGGTGTAAGGAACATTATTGACCGCGAGAACGACGTGCTGTACTTTTTGGTTACCATTCTACTTATTTCCAAGCATACCTTTTGATATAGTTTGTAGTTGGTTGTCATATTTTGTGTTTTACTATATAATCGCTCACTATTTTCCCTGAAATCAATGCCGGTGGCACTCCAGGTCCGGGGATCGTTAACTGCCCGGTATAAAAAAGGTTCTTTACTTTTTTGTTTCTTATGCCCGGCCTAAGCACCGATGTTTGCCTCAAGGTATTGGCCAGTCCATAGGCATTTCCCTTGTACGAATTGTACCTCGATTTAAAATCGTTTACCCCAAACGCCTTTTTATACACGATTCTATTGGCAATACGCTCACCCGTACACTTTTCAAACCGCTCCATGATGATGTTAAAGTACCTATCGCGCATTTCCTTTGTATCGTTTATGTCTACGGCTATTGGAATTAAAAAAAAGGCGGTCGACATTCCATCTGGTGCCAATGTTTCATCGGTAATTGATGGAAAATTTGCATAAAACAATGGATTGTCCGGCAAGGTTTTCTTATCATAAATAGCTTCGGCATGCTTTTTAAAGTCGGTATCAAAAAAAAGATTATGATGCCCAACGCTCTCAACACCCCCTTTAAAACCTACGTAATACAAAAATGCAGAAGGGGCAAATGTTTTCTTTTCCCAATAAGCCGCATTGTAATTACGAAATTCTTCAGCAAGCAGTTTTTCTGTATGGAAATAATCTGCCCCCGAAACAACAATCCCTGCCGCATATTCCCTCTTTTGGGTAATCACTTTGGTAACCTTTCTATTTTCGACATATATACTTTTCACTTCTTCATTGGTTTTAAAAACCACTCCCAACGAAGCCGCCAGCGTTTCCATTCCTATAACCACACCATTCATGCCGTGTTTTGGGTACCAGGTACCGCCTCCAAAGTCGGCATAGTTCATAAAATTATAAAAGGCGGGGGTATTTTCGGGTTTTGCTCCTAAAAACAATACCGGAAATTCCAAAATGCTTTGTAAATACCGGTTTTTTGTTACTTTTTTTACTTCTGAAGTTATACTGGAAACAAATAAATTTAGCCTTATCATTGTTTTTGGGGTAATTAACTCCGTTATAGAAATCCCGGGCCGGTATACCAGATCTTCCATTGCAATTTTATAATTTTCCTTGGCCCGATTTATAAATTTACTGAGTTTTCCCCCGCTTCCCGGGTCTATTTCATCAAAGGTCTTGCATATTTTTTTAAGATCATTGGCTATTTCAATACAATTTCCTCCTTCAAAAAACACATTGTAAGCCGGTGAGAGCTTTATGAGTTCGTAATAATCGGATATCTTTTTGCCAAAATCATTGAAAAACCGTTCAAATATATCGGGCATCCAATACCAAGAAGGTCCCATATCAAATTTAAAGCCTTCCGCCTCCAGAATAGAAGCCCTTCCACCAATTTGCTCGTTTTTTTCCAGTACGGTTACCTGTTTCCCCGCCTTTTGCAGGTAACATGCCACCGATAGGGACGAAAATCCGGAGCCTATAACAATTACTTCTTTCATGGGCTTGTAACATTCATAAATACCGATTTATATTGAAAATTTACAATCATTCTATTTGTTTTGTTTAATAAATTTAAACATAAAGTTAAACATAATATTCAATTTTTCATATTATCATTTCATTAAAATTCAGTTATTTATAAAAAACCTTCATTCTTGCCGCATTATTATTTAAAATGTTTTCTTGTAGTGTATGTGAGAATTAACTATCTTTCATCTGATTTTAATCCTACAAAAACCCCAATGCTGTAGTTGTCCCCTTCCTCCAAATATGACTTAACTCTCCATTTTATATGAACATTAAATGCTTTATCGGTACTATCGTTTTCTCTTGCTGCATTTCCCTGGTCAAGGCACAGGGGATTTCGGTAGAAAACAGCCTCCCTGTCGAAGATTTAATCGAGCAGCACTTTATTCAAGGCTGTGTGGAGATTAGCAATGTATGCACTCTCGTAAACGGATCGGTAAACAATATAAACAGTTATGGTTATTTTGAAAAACAGAATGCTGCTTTTCCGTTTGATAACGGTATTGTAATTACTTCTGGCAACATTAACGATATTGGGGGCAATTTTAACAACGAACTTTTAAGTGCCGGGGAAAACACATGGGGTAGCGATGCCGGTGGCCCCGGCTGGGACGGCACCTATAACGGAAAGCATATGCCACAGGAGACTATTGGTTTAATGCCGATGTAATAGGTATGGACAAACCATTTGTAGCCAAAGGGCATTTTAGCTATGAATGTTCGGGGTTAAGGCATTCTCCATAAAAGGAAAAACATCTTTAAACCATGATTAATCGGGCTTGTTTACACGATAGGTTTTATTCCTGTTGGTAATTACATTTTTAACCCTCACTTTTATAATTGCTTCCGCAGAAATATTGTCTGGATTACATACATATGCTGTATTTTTTAGCACCACCTTATATATATAACCTTCCATGGAAAAAGAAGCTTCTTTAATGGTTAGCGTGTGTGTGTTGGTATTTGCATAAGTATTGTCATTGGTTAAATTGGCATAAGTTATACCGCCATCGGTGCTTAACTGCCATTGATAACCGGTGGTATGGGCTGCATTTATGCTCAGGGTGCCTGGATATCCATCAAAAAGGGTTGTGTTTTGTGGTTGCACCAAAATATTGGGTTGCCCTCCGGGAGTTCTATAATCAAAAGTGCCATTAGTGTCGAGATCTGCGGGAACGGAATATCCCCCTTGTGCCAAAACAACGCCCGAAGCATTAACCGAAAGTGGTGCACTTCCTAACAGCCCATCAGAATCATCATCGTTAAACCCGGCTTCTACTACATCGTTACATCCATCGGCATCACTGTCCAACGAAATATAATCGGGCAGGTTATCGGTATTAGAATCTGCAATATTATAATTTATATTCCCGCTATTTGCCTGGGAAGCCATTTGCACGCTATCGGGGATGCCGTCTGTACCAACAGTGCCCGCAACACTTCCGCTGGTATTAATGGCCATACCGTGACCGGCCTCAACGGCATCGAATATGCCATCGTTATCGCTATCCAAATCGTGGCTGTTTGCAACCCCGTCCCCGTCGGTATCTACAGAAATACAGCCCGGGACAAAGCTGTTTTCGTTTACGGCAAAGAAAATCGGGTCGGCGCCACTGGATATTTCCAACCTGAATACAACGGCCTGGCTTATTTCGACCTCGGTTAAATTAAATTCGGACAACTCTACCGCGGCAAGGCGTATTCCCTTCTGTGCATTTTTTTGGCTTTCTGTATCGTTTGGATTGTATTGGTCTACTATCGAGTTACCCACCACGGGAATGTTGTTCCAGTTTATCTCTACCCCATTCCCAAGGTAATTTCCATTGGCATCGAGCAGGTGGAGCCTATTGTAATTGGCGCCGCTTAATAACATTGCGCCCTGGGTTAAAAGAATATCCATATCGCCATCGTCATAAGCACTGGCGACACTCCCACCGAGCCTAAAAGACCATGCATTGCCGATATTTGCAATGGTATAGGCCATATCGAGCCCTCTTTCGCCTTCGTATAAATAGGGGTTAAAAGGTATTCCGCCCGACGTTAACAAAGGGCCCTTTGCGTTGTTCAAGTCGCCATCTATGGCCCTCCCTTCCAACCGGATCCCGTTTGTAATCCGGGTAACTGGCTTAAGGGCCACCCAAGTAGTCTCTTCAACGGGGAGGTCTCCCGTACCATCGTTATCGGTATCGATCATGTCGAATTTTCCATTCGTATCAGTGTCCTTCATTCTTGGGTTTGCAATACCGGCTCCGGTAGCATAGGTTTTTCCCATGGTCTTAAATGCCAAAAGCGTGGCATGGTCATCAAAAGAAATGGGGTTGATACTTGAAGTTGAAGAATGCCAATATCCTTTATAATCAGAATAAATAGCATCGACTACATTACTTGAGGTCGTGGGTGCCGGCGGGGGCCCGAAATTTCCCTTCACTTCGCATTCGTCTTCCCATAAGTCGGGGATTCCATCATTGTCATCGTCTTTATCAATATCGTCCGTCAGGCCATCTCCGTCGGTATCCACAGGGGCAAGGACATAATTTTTACTTATTGTTTTTGTATAGAGTTTGGTAAAACCGTAAATACTGCCTACCAAACCAAATACAACAAGGCAGGCAATTACTATTTTCTTTATGGGGGAATGGGGGCTGTAAAATAGCATTGATAAATTTGTTTAAAATCCTCACGAATGTATTTAATTATGCAGAAGATTAAAACATAATGTTGCCAATAACGCCATATTAGTGGTATGGAAAGCATTGACAAACATGCCCCCGGACAACATGTTGTATAAGTCCGACAAAACGTAGGGCCGTACAATTTTTTTAAAACCTGTCCATAAAAAAAGCCCGGATCTTCACCCGGGCTTCACGCACTAATATACTAAGATGTTAGGTTTATCGTAACCGATCAACAGATTTTACGAGATCTTCGTCCTTTTTAATGGCTCTGTTAGCCAACACTAAAAAAACGATAGAAACTACAGGTAGAAGCATCCCAATACCCTTCTCAGAAATATTAATTTCTCCGGATAAGACTAGCGACCGATAAACGAAAAATCCTAGTAAAAAAAGATTTAATATCATGTTCAATCTGTTCAACACAAATTGATTTTTTCTATTTTTAAACAAGAAAATAGTGATAAAAGCCAATATGGCCGAAGCTATAAACAGTGCCGAATACAAAACATCGCTTTCGGCGTATACTGCTGCTCCATTAGCATCTGTCCACAAATACACCCAAAACGGCAATGCACCGTTTACTATAACTACTAAAAGTAAATATATGGTTTGTATGCGCTGTAACACTTTTCTCTTTTTGTTTGGCAAAAATAATGTTCTTTTCTAAAAAATATGCTTGTTTATTAAAATAAATTTGTATTATTGCGTAGTCAATTCGAAACGAGTACTTTACTACGTTTGTTTTTGCACTTCAATAAAGATTTTCACGAAAAACTATCATTTTTCACCTCAAACCAATAATAATTATTTATTTAATCAATGTTTGAAATTTCAGATTTAAAAGCAAAAAAACTTGCTGAGTTGCATGAGATTGCCAAAGTAGCTGGTATCCCCAAATACAAATCTCTAAAAAAGAACGATTTAATATACCAAATATTAGATGTACAGGCAGCAAGTCCAAATGCGGTAGCTAATGAAAAGAATACCGCAAGCAATGCCCAGCAGGGTCCAAAAAAACCTGCACAAAGGAAACGCACCAGAACTACCAAAAAAGTAGTAACCAACCCAACCGATTCTAGGGACAATACTCCCAAAACAAACACTTCTTCCCCAGATCAAACTGCAAAAAACAAAACGGCAACTGCCCCAAAAACCGAGCAGGCCCCAAAAGAAAGCTCAAAAAAGGAAGAACCTAAAAAAGAGGAGCAAAAAAAGCAGTTTACACAAAAAAACAACGATACCAAAAACAATAACGACGCCAAAAACAACAAACCGCGCAAAGAGAACAACAACACAAATTCCCAGCGCAACCAACAGCAACAGCACAAAAAAAGCAATACGCCAAAAGACAAGGACAACTTTGACAAAGAGAAGAAAAACCGTTATAGGGAGCCCGATTTTGAATTTGACGGCATTGTGGAAAGTGAAGGCGTGCTGGATATTATGCAGGACGGTTACGGCTTTTTGAGAAGCAGTGATTACAATTACCTATCTTCCCCCGACGATATTTATGTATCGCAATCGCAAATTAGATTGTTTGGTTTAAAAACCGGGGATACCGTGAAGGGGACCGTTAGGCCTCCAAAAGAAGGAGAAAAATACTTCCCTTTAATTAAGGTGAACCAAATTAACGGACTGGATCCCCAAGTTGTAAGGGACCGTGTTTCTTTTGAACATCTTACGCCGCTTTTTCCCAATGAAAAATTTAGGCTTGCAGAAAAACACAGCACTCTTTCAACAAGGATCGTAGATTTGTTTTCGCCTATCGGAAAGGGACAACGTGGAATGATAGTTTCTCAGCCCAAAACAGGTAAAACCATGCTATTGAAAGATATAGCGAATGCTATTGCTGCCAATCATCCAGAAGTATATCAACTTATCTTATTAATTGATGAACGTCCAGAAGAGGTAACCGATATGCAACGCCACGTAAAAGGTGAAGTAATTGCCTCGACTTTTGACGAACCTGCGGACAGGCACGTAAAAGTTGCCAATATTGTGCTTGAAAAAGCTAAGCGTTTGGTAGAATGTGGACATGACGTAGTGGTTCTTTTGGACTCCATTACCCGACTGGCAAGAGCATACAATACCGTACAGCCTGCTAGTGGTAAGGTGCTTAGCGGTGGTGTAGATGCCAATGCCCTGCATAAGCCCAAACGTTTCTTTGGAGCTGCCAGGAATATTGAAGGAGGCGGGTCTTTAACCATTATCGCCACTGCGCTGACCGACACCGGTTCTAAAATGGATGAAGTTATTTTTGAAGAATTTAAAGGCACCGGTAACATGGAACTTCAATTGGATAGACGTATTGCCAACAAACGTATTTTCCCTGCCATTGACCTTATTTCTTCTTCTACACGTCGTGACGACCTATTGTTGGATGAAAATTCAATTCAGCGTATGTGGATTATGCGCAAATACCTATCGGACATGAATCCTGTTGAAGCGATGGAATTTATGGAACAACGCATAAAAATGACCAAGGACAATGAAGAATTTTTGATGACCATGAATCAATAAAAAGATACAAAAGCATCATACATTTCAATGAGGCTGCCCGAAAAGGCAGCCTTTTTTTTCGATATCGTTATAGGTTATAAGCTTGTTAATTAGCTGGTTATATTAAAAAAGTTTTTCTATTTTATAACAAATTCGGGAATTTATGACACTATTGACTTCAAAAAAAATAATCTCCCCCATTCTCTTTTTCGTGGTTTCGCTCGTTTTAAAATCTGGTGCGCACAGCTTTTTAAACTTCAATAAAGAAACCGAATATATAGTAGGCAAGATTAGTTCCATACTGTTAATCATAAGTATTGCATGGATGCTTATTGCCATTTTAAAAGCATTGAAAAAAAGATACCTAAAGCGTTACAGCCTTGACAACGAAAACAATCTGGACGCCAGGAAACTATATACCCAATTCAATATTCTGGAGCGCATTATTATTTTTATTATCGTACTTATTTCCATTGCCGCTATTTTTATGCTGTTTGATGGTGTACGAAAGCTGGGGATAAGCTTATTTGCTTCAGCAGGAGTAGCAGGGATAATTCTTGGCTTTGCGGCCCAAAAGGTTATAGGTACCATTCTGGCCGGCTTGCAAATAGCCATTGCACAGCCCATTCGCCTTGACGATGTATTGGTTGTTGAAGGCGAATGGGGATGGGTGGAAGAAATTACGCTTACATTTGTGGTTGTAAGGATTTGGGATAAACGCAGGTTGATTTTACCCACCACTTATTTTATTGAAACCCCTTTTCAGAATTGGACACGCACCAATGCCGACATCTTGGGTACCGTTTTTATTTATACGGACTACAATGTTCCTTTTGATGCTTTACGAAAAGAGTTTACCAGGCTTTTGGAAGGACACAATCTATGGGACGGCAAAGCCAATGTTTTACAAGTAACCGATTGTAGAGAAAATTATGTGGAAATAAGGGCATTGATGAGTGCCAAAAATTCTCCACAGGCATGGGATCTACGTGTTTATATCAGGGAAAAGTTAATCACGTTTATTCAACAGAATTATCCAGACAGCTTTTCAAAAACAAGGGTTATTGTTAAAGATTTGCCCAAAACCGACATTGATACTTCTAAAATTTAGGCACTAATTAACATTATTATGCAGGAAGTTTTATAACTTTAAAACATCCATGCGGGCTATATTGAGCACCGACAAGGATAAACTCCAACCATAGCATATGAATAAAGAACGCTTGAGCCCTGCATTGACCCGCCAATTGTTTATGCTTATCACTATTATAGTTTTAGGCTATCTAATTGCAAAAGAAATGGTTCCCTATCTGTCTGGTATTCTTGGCGCCATTACAATTTATGTTATTTTTAAAAAGTTCATGATAAAACTTGTGAATAAAGGGTTTAAACAATGGATTTCAGCGGCCATTGTAATTGTTCTTTCCATGTTCATTATTGTAATTCCTATTTCCTTAATTATACTTTTACTTTCCTCTAAAATTCAAAAAGCCGCTTCAAATTCAGAAGAACTCACAACAATAGTAAAGTCGAAATTGGATCAAATTGAAGGTTATATCGGTATTGATTTCCTTTCTCAAATAAACACAAAAGATATTACATCGTGGGTTTCGGACCAAATACAGGGATTGGTCGGTTCTACGTTTGATACTGTTATTGCCGTTACTATTATGTATTTTATATTGTATTTTATGCTGATAAATGCAAAAAAATTGCAAGCTATTTTTTTGGAATATATCCCGCTGAGCGATAAAAACATAGCGGTTATTTCTAAAGAAAGTTCCGATATTGTAAAATCTAATGCAATAGGCATTCCTTTGGTAGCATTTATGCAGGGTATCGTAGCTTTAATCGGATATTATATCTTTGGCGTAAAAGACCCTTTGTTTTGGTTTGTTGTAACTGTGGTAGGGTCTATGATACCATTTATAGGAACGGCATTGGGGATTGTTCCCGTAACTATTTTATTGTTATCTCAAGGCGAAAATTGGCAAGCTATAGGTTTATTAATCTATGGTATTGCAGTTGTGGGCTCTACCGATAACGTATTTAGGGTTATTGTACAAAACCGATTGGCAAATCTGCACCCGCTCATTACCCTTATCGGAGTTATAATTGGTGTTCCCTTGTTTGGCTTTATAGGCCTTATTTTTGGCCCGTTGCTTTTAAGCCTCTTTTTGCTCTTGGTAAAAATTTATAAAAACGAATACGGAAGCTCATAACCAACAATGCCCCGATGTATCATCGAGGCATTGCTATCTTGAATTTTAATTTCCGTTTTTTGCCCTGTGACGTTCTCTTGCCAACAGTGTGTTTTTTAAAAGCATTGCAATAGTCATGGGCCCTACGCCCCCGGGAACCGGTGTAATATAACTTGCTTTTTTGCTTACGTTTTCGAAATCTACATCTCCGGTAATCTTATACCCACGTGGTGTATCTTCATCGGGAACACGCGTAATACCCACATCAATTACAACCACATCGTCTTTTACCATTTCGGCTTTTAGATAATTGGGCTGCCCCAATGCGGTAATAATAATGTCGGCTTGCGATGTTATTTGCGTAATATTTTTGGTATGACTGTGCGTTAGGGTAACCGTAGAGTTTCCCGGAAATCCTTTTCGCCCCATTAAAATACTCATGGGACGGCCCACAATATGCGAACGCCCAATCACTACCGTATGCTTTCCTTTGGTTTCCACATTATACCGCTCCAACAATTCTAAAATACCAAATGGCGTAGCCGGAATAAAAGTACTCATATCCAATGCCATTTTACCAAAATTTGCCGGATGGAAACCATCAACATCTTTATCGGGATCGATGGCCATTAGTACTTTTTGTTCATTGATTTGTTCCGGGAGTGGAAGCTGAACAATAAAACCGTCGATATCCTGATTTTTATTAAGTTCTTCAATTTTTTTAAGCAATTCCAATTCACTTGTTGTGCTTGGCATTTTTACCAAAGTGGATTCGAAACCTACACGCTCGCAAGATTTTACCTTGCTCCCCACATACGTAAGGCTGGCGCCATCGTTTCCAACAAGTACAGCGGCCAAATGAGGGACTTTCTCCCCATTTTTCTTCATTTTATCAACCTCAACTGTAATTTCGTCTTTTATTTGATTGGATATTTTCTTTCCGTCTAGAATTTCCATTTTATGGTTTTTTGCTGAATGTTGTTTAGTTTCTATCTTTAGGTTTCAGATGGTTACGCTGTTATATTGCTATATTGTTGAGAGTCCAGAGTTCAAATTTCAAATATCGTTAATAACAGTTAACAAATAATTATTCCTTTATAACAATCCCTACTTCATCCCCTGCATCATCTGCATCATTTTACGGCCGCCACCGCCTTGCATCATCTTCATCATTTTACTCATTTGTGTGAATTGCTTCAACAGTTGGTTTACTTCTTGTACGGAAGTCCCGCTTCCCTTGGCAATTCTTTTTTTTCTGCTTCCGTTCAATACGGAAGGGTTTGAGCGTTCTTCAGGGGTCATGGAATGAATAATTGCCTCAACCCCTTTAAAGGCATCGTCGTCTATGTCCATCCCTTTTAATGCTTTTCCTGCACCGGGAATCATTCCGAGGAGGTCTTTCATACTCCCCATTTTCTTTATTTGCTGTATCTGACTCAAAAAGTCATCAAAACCAAATTGGTTCTTGGCAATTTTCTTATGGAGTTTGCGGGCTTCTTCTTCATCATATTGCTCTTGTGCCCTTTCTACCAACGACACCACGTCTCCCATTCCAAGGATACGGTCGGCCATACGTGCAGGGTAAAAAACATCTACGGCATCCATTTTTTCGCCCGTACCGATAAACTTGATGGGTTTGTTAACTACCGATTTAATGGACAAAGCGGCACCACCACGTGTATCCCCATCTAATTTGGTAAGGATTACCCCGTTATAATCCAACACATCGTTAAAGGCCTTGGCGGTGTTTACGGCATCCTGCCCCGTCATAGAGTCAACCACAAATAAGGTTTCGTTTGGATGAATGGCCTTGTGAATGTTTGAAATCTCGTCCATCATTTGCTCATCGACTGCCAAACGTCCAGCGGTATCAACAATTACCACATTATGTCCATTTGCTTTTGCATGAGCAATCCCGGCTTTGGCAATTGCAACGGGATTGGTGTTTTCTTTATCGGAATATACTTCAACGCCAATTTGGTCGCCCACCACGTGTAATTGGTCTATCGCCGCAGGGCGATACACATCACAAGCTACCAAAAGTGGATTTTTTGTTTTTTTATTTTTGAGGAAATTGGCTAGTTTGCCCGAAAAAGTGGTTTTACCCGATCCTTGCAAACCTGCCATTAAAATCACCGATGGATTTCCGGACAAATCAATATCGGCCGCTTCGCCGCCCATTAATTCGGTCAACTCGTCTTTTACGAGTTTTACCATTAACTGGCCGGGCTTTAGGGTTGTTAATACATTTTGTCCAAGTGCCTTTTCCTTAACCGTATTGGTAAATTCTTTGGCGGTTTTAAAGTTCACGTCGGCATCCAATAATGCGCGGCGTACTTCTTTTAAGGTCTCGGCAACGTTAACCTCGCTAATCTGTCCATGCCCCTTAAGCACATGAAACGCCTTATCTAACTTTTCGCTTAAATTATCAAACATAATATCTTGCTGCTTTACTTGTATTGCGAGATTTACATCTCGGTTCTCAAGAAGTTTTTATCCCTAATTTCTTGAGAGATGCAAATTTAAGAATTTGAACGAGAAGTGCGAAAGTTATTTTGGAGTTATTCTATTCAACTATTTAAACAATACCTAACTATAATAACTGCGGTTGATTTACTTTCCAGCTACCGCTTTTGTAATAGGAAAATGCAATAATGGCTGCAATAACATTAGAAACCGGAAAGGCCCACCAAATACCTTCGTAATTTAAGTCGGTTTTATTAGAAAGCATAAAAGCCATAGGGAAACGAGCTACCCATAATGCGCATATTGATATCAACATCGAGACTTTTGTTAGTCCGGCACCATTAAATACTCCATTTAATACCTGTTGCACACCCAATAACCCAAAACTTGGTGCCATAATTTTTATAAATGTTGCCCCTTCTTTTATCACCTCGGGATCATCGGGAACAAAAAACCGAGTTAAAGGTTCTGCAAAAAAGAATAGCAACATTCCTAAAACAGTGAGCCCTATTACCGCCATTAATGTACTTAAGTCGCCTACCTTTTCTGCTCTATCCATTCTTCCGGCTCCAATATTTTGTCCAACCAAACTTGTAGTTGCTATAGAAAGCCCTAAAGCTGGAACAATAACCAAACTCAAAATTCGGGCGCCCACACCATAAGCAGCAACAATATCACTGCTGTAGCTGGTAACCAACATCACCATGGCAGTCATTGCTGCAGCCCTACTCGATTGATCTAGACTCGATGGCAAACCCAGTGCAAATAAGTTTTTTACCCAGGGAAAATTCGGCTTCATATGAAAGAATTTGATTTTTATCCCTCTTTTTCCTCTAAAGAGAATAAAAAGACCTATAAAGGCCGAAATTGCTTGTGTAAAAATACTCGCAACAGCTGCACCGGCTACTCCATAACCGGGAATGGCACCATAACCAAAAATAAAAAGTGGGTCTAGCACCAAATTGAGTAAAACGGTCCCTAAAACTATGTACATAGGAATCATTACGTTGCCAATACCTCGCATAAGCGATTGGTATACAAAAAACATAAACATGAAGATAAACCCCCAAGACGAAACTTTAAAGTATGCCACAGAGTCGTTTAATATTTCATTACCGGCACCAACCAGTTTCATTAGTGGAGCAGCCGCATAATAACCCACAACCGCTAACAAAATAGAGGTGAAAAAAATAACCATAACGGTTTGAGAAGCAGCATAGTTTACCATTCGTTGGTCGTTGGCACCTTTGTGTTGCGATACAATAACGGTACCTGCAAGTGTTAACCCACCACCTAAAGAAACCACCAAAAACAAAATTGGAAAACTTAAACTTACACTTGCTACCGCATTGGCTCCTAGCCTACCTAACCAAAAAGTATCTACCAATTGATACATGGTTTGCAAAACATTGGTCATAATTATAGGAAAAGCCAATCGTAAAATCGCATTCAATATTTTACCTTCTGTATGAATGTTCCCCTTCTCCATTACTTATAAAAATAGGGATTTTAATTGGTATACGATTTTGAAAAATAACGAATGTTTTATTTCCCTCCATTTGCTTTTAAATCGGCTAGGCATTGTTGGTCCAGTTTTGGTATGTTTTCTTCCGATGACATCCCGATTAAATTTACCCCCGACTCTACTTTGAAATTCATTAAACAACTTTCAACATTGCAATGATGGCCGTTTTCGGTATCCAGATGATCGGTCAGCATATCGGTACCCAAATCGACCAGACCCAACAAATGAGAAAATTCATGCCGCAATACCGTGCTTTCCAACAAATCCCTGTCCGGTTCTGTAATTTGGTCGCTAAGCGTTTGTATGGTTTCTTCAAAAACAACAAAAGAAGTATTTCTATAGGCAACCCCCAAGACAACCGAACTATCGGTATCTTCATTAAAACTTCCGTCCATAAAAGAAATAAAAAGCGCCAACCTTTTTCCGTTGTTATATTGCGACCTTATTTCTCTTTCTATGCTATCTATTTCCTGAATTGTATATGTTTCTTTTCCCGGGGCCTGTATTGCGCGCAAGTTAAGCTCGATACCCCCTGGTTTGTAGCAACGTTGTTTGATAAAGCTTGTTAAATTATTCAATGAAATTTGAGAGGGTTGATAGCCTTCTACATATACAACCTCAATAACCATATCTGTAAATTCTTCATCTGATAAAATTTCATGGGCCGAGTCTCCGGTGCTCAACCTGTTTCCTATCGTGGAATTACCGTTATCTTGTATGTCGTCGTCCTTGGAACAAGCCGATAGAAATAGAATTGTTGAAAGCAGGGCAGCTTTGATTAGTTGTTTAGACATTTAGTGGTTTTTGTTGCAAGATATTAAATATGAATGAAATGGCATTGGTCCTCAAACCATGAACATGAACCAATAGTTCCTACCCAACATAAGGTTCGTTCGACCGCGAAGCACAATGCGCCAATGGCTTTTGTGGTTCGGATCTCACAAAAAAAGGGATGCCTTTTTGCAAAAGCACCCCTTCACCACGTTGAATTAATGAAATAACTAATTATCTAATTAACAATAAGTCAACTAAATATTTTTATACCTTAACTCATAGGGTTTACCCAGAGTAAGGGTTTCCATTTTTTGTATTCTTTCAATACCAATGCAATGTTGATAAGCAATAGGCCTGTTGTTTTTAATAATTCTCCCATTTCATCTGATTCCAAAAAATAATGAAACAGAAAAATATGCAAGGTTATGGGCAAAAGAAAAATTGCCCCTATAAAACTGGTGCCCTGAAAAATAAGGAGCAAACCAAATAATAGCTCGCATACTCCCAAAACCTGCCAGAAATAACCGGTTTGCTTGGCTCCGCTTATGTACAATATCTTTTGGAGCGTGCTTTCTTTTTCGGGTGTTGCAAATTTTTCTGCCTTTTGGAAAACCGCTATGGGCGTCGGACTGGGCTGTTCGAATTTATGAATCCCTCCATATACCATGAGCCCGCCCAAAATAAGCCGTAGAATTATAAATAGAATGTTTACTTTCATGTATTTAAAATTTTATAAAAGACTGTATTCAAATTTAGGATACCCACGCTCGCCACTTTCATTATACATGGCCGTAAAGCGGATTTTATAATAATTCCCGTCGGCGTCTTTAAGAACATAAAACACATCTTCTTTTATGGAAGGCTGGGCATTGGGCCCTCCGGCGTTTCTCCAGCTACTTCCAATACTTCTTTGATCGGCCGATAAATTGGCTTCAACTATATTTTCTGACGTAAAATCTTCATAAGTAAAATCAGAAACTGCAACTTGATATGCTGTTATTCCAGCTTTGGTATTAGACACTATAAAATCTTGATAGGTGTATGCGTAGTCATCTCCTTGAAAGGATAACAAGTCTATATAATGTGTAAAGTTTAAATCCCATTTGTTTTTCATAGGCTCTACAGAAGCTTGCTCTCCTGAAGAAAAACTAAAGAAAGTAAAGTTGTAACCTTCTGCTTTGCTTACTACAACTTCTTCATGTGTCGTTGCATTTAAATCGGCATACTGCAACACATAATCATTACCTTGACGAAGCACCCTTATTTTTTTCCATCCGCGCGAACCGCCCGGCACATGGATGCTTCCTCCAATATTGATTCCCAGGTTTACTAAATACACTTTATTATCGGTATCTGTTTCAGAAACTTCGGCAATTACCGTCTCCTGAATATCACCAGATGGGTTATCTACGTATACATTAGATCCCGGTATACCAACTGCCACATTTGGTTGTAATGCTGCTACATCGGCCTCTGTTACGGCATCAATATCGGTTACTTCCAATGGAGCTGCTGCCATATAAACAGATTCATTTAAAACTACCCTAAAGCTTTCACCGCTATAAAAACCTAAGTCCCATGCGTCTCTTTTAACCACCGTTTGGGTCTGTGCACTTAAATCCACATATACTTGATTAGGCTGATCTGGGCCTCCTACTTCGGGAGCCATAACACCTCCTACAGCGGCACTTTCGGTAAAGCTTACAGCTAATGTGGTATTTCCTTGTATGGCGCTATTGGGATTGGTAATTGCTTCCAGTTTAAAGCTTACCGACATTTCGGTGCCTTCAATCGGGTTTGCAAGTTTGTTGAAGGTAAATGTAGATTGGTTGCTTCCGGCAGTTATAGGGACTTCTATAGTGCCTTCTTCTCCTGAAGGGTCGGTGGTAAAATGTGTGCCATATTCAGCATTTACGGTTGTATAGGTAATGGTTACCGTTCCATCTTCGGGAGCTGTTTTGGAAAATACCAGTTTTACTTCCTTTGACGCATCGTCTGCGGTAAAACTCATTGAAGGGTTTTCAAAAGCCGCGACAAATTGCTGTGTAGTTCCTCCGTCGTCATCGCTACTGCAAGAAAACAGTACAAAGGCCAAAAGCAGGCCACATAATAATATTGTTTTTTTCATGATTAATTAGTTAAAGTTTAGATTATACAATAGTTTTATAAAATAAGACCGGCCATAGCCCAGCAGTACACTGCTTGGAGGACCGGAATGCGCGCCGCCTTCTGTGGCCGTGGTATTCACGCGTGTTATGTTTAATAGGTTTCTAGCTCCTACTGTTATTTGTAATTTATTATCTTCTAAAAATGATTTACGTACCGATGCATCCCACCAGCTGTATGCATCTTGTTTACCGCGTACCAATACAGCGTTTCCATCGGTATCTTGTTGCTGTACAAATTGGTATTCGGGTCCGTTATGCTTAAAATAGGTTGAAAAGGTAGTGCCCCAGTCCGGGATGATATATGCCAAATTTGCGTTTAATTGCAATGCGTTAAGATAATCATCGTTATAATCGCGGCTGTCCAAAACTTTGGAAACACCCGAATATGAAACCCCGAGGTTCCCGCTCCAGTTTTGGTATGCAAAACCATTGGCAAAAGAGATGTTCCATGTACGGTATTTATCTATGTTGTTGTATTGGTATGCCAAAGGAGAGCTGTTCACAATTATAAGTTCTATGCGGTCTTTTACATTAATATAACCCAGCGACAGTTTACTTTTAAGCATCAAACCATTATTAAAAACAAATGGCTTCTTGGCATGTACAAAAATAGATGTTCCTTGTTCGGGTTTTAAGTTTTCGTTGCCCCTTATATCGTGATTCGTGTCTACGAAGTACGAATAGAGCTCGGTAAAATCGGGCATCCGGGGTGCTGTACCCACCACTGCCCGGAGCTCTAGGTTGTTGTCGAAAAGGTATTTTGATGAAAGCTCCAATGCCGTTTGTGTATCGAACTTATTGGAAAAGAACACCCTTGCACCCGGCCTTATCGAAAACCTGTTTCCGGGTATGTATTCTGCGGAAGCAAAAACATCGTAAGCGCCCAAATACCTGTCGATGTTCTCCCCTCCAAAATCGCCCGAAATAGCCGATGCATAGCCATTGGTGGCATTAAGCTCGTACCCCAATTGAAAGTCGAAAGCATTGGCGGCCATGAAATTGCTGAACATCCCTTTTGAATAATATATCTTGCGTGATTCGTACTCAAAATCCTGCACGTCAAATTTTTCCCGTGTTGGAATACGGTAATTATAGGTTTCTGCATTTCTTTTTTGTTGCTGAAAAGAAAACGACACATCGTAAGTAACGCCACCGTTAAAGTTTCCATTGACATTTAAATGATGCATTATCCTGTTGGAAGTAAATATCTCATCAGAAGAAATAGGATTGTTCGTACCCGTAGATGGGTTTTCGTTTGACCGTACCACCGAATCGTAACGGGAAACCTTTTCGTTAAAATATTCAAACTTATAGAACAACTTGGCATGCTCTCCGTTGTAACTTAGCAACGCCTTCCCGTTATATTGTATTTTTGGCAGCCACTCGTACCCCCGTTTCCCATCGTTTTGGGCATAATTTTGTCCTTCTTTATCGCCCCAAAGGCCCGCAAAATCGTTACGGGTAAACATGGCATTGGCATACCATTTATTAGACAGGTCATGGCTTATGCTCAACGATTGAATATGCCTGCCCTTATCGAACCATCCATACTCGTTGCCTATGGTTTCTTCCTGGATATAAGGGGTTATCTTCCATTTGTGCCGGGACGACTTTTTCGTGATTATGTTTATAACGCCCGCCACGGCATTGGTTCCATATTGCACCCCCATGGCACCCTCTACGATTTCAATCTGTTCGACATCGTCCAGGTTTATCTGGGTAAGGTCGGTATTGTTCCCAAATCCTTCATCGTTTACCAGCGGAATGTTATCAACCAGAATCTTTACGTATTGCCCGTCGAGACCAAACATACGTACTTGCGACTTTCCCGTGGATGCACTGGGGAGAATGGTTATGTTCAACGTTTGGTTAAGAATATCGGCCAAGTTGTTTCCCGCCTGCCTGTCTATATCGGCCTTGCTTATTACCGAAACTTCGTAAACCGACTTTTTTATGGACTGTGCATTGTACTGGCCCGTTATTACCACTTCTTCCAAATTGTTTATTGCCAGGGAATCTATCATATTAACCTCCTGTGCATACCCAAAGCTTATTGTTAAGAATAGTATCAGGTTTGTTAGTTGCTTCATTATTTAGATTGGTTCTTAATAATTTTTCACAAATATATAGTTATTTTTATTCAATCTAAATAAATTTTATATTTTTGTCTTATTCAAATTGAAAAACTAATTACATCAACAATGAAAAAACTAATGTTAATAGGCCTTGCAACAACTTTACAGGCCTTGACCCTAACTGCACAGGAAAAAAAGAAAGAAGACCTGGAAAGCATTAAAGCTATGTGCGGCTGTTATGAAGTGCGCTTTAATTTTGCCGAAACTTTTAACAACGCCAAAGATTCTACCTACCAGCCCTCCAAAGTTAAACAGGTTGGCGCCCTAGAATGGGTGCAATTGGTAGAAGATAAACCCGAAAAGGTTGTAATGCAACACCTTTTAATTGCCAATGACACCATGATTATCAAGCATTGGAGACAGGATTGGCTTTATGAGAACACCGACCTTTATCAATTTTACAAAGACAAGACCTGGAAGTACACTTCGCTGGACAATAAGGACGTAAAAGGGCAATGGACACAAAAGGTATTTCAAGTAGACGACAGCCCGCGCTACGAAGGTACGGCCACTTGGCTCCATGTAGACGGTAAGGATTATTGGGTAAACACTACCGATGCCCCCCTGCCGAGAAGGGAGCATACCGTTCGCGACGATTATAATGTTATGAAACGCAGGAACATACATGCCATAACCGGTTATGGTTGGCTGCACGAGCAGGACAACGATAAAATTGTGAGAGACGATGATGGAAAAGACTTTGTGCTTGCTCAGGAAAAGGGATATGATACCTATACAAAGGTAGACGATACCAAGTGCAAAGCGGCTCAAAATTGGTGGAAAGAAAACCAAGCTTTCTGGGAGGTCGTAAGAAATAAATGGCAACGGTTATTTAATGAGAACAAAGACATTCACCTTAAAAAAAGCGTGGACAACAAACCGCTTTTTGCCCACTTGTTTGGCATGCCGCCTAACAGTAGCAAAAAAGATATCGAAGCTGTTATAGACAGTTTTATTGCTGAAGAATAAACCGATTATTAATAAAATGTAATTGATATGTGCAAACACCTTCAAATATTGAATAGATCTAAAAACGGGATTCTTATTTATTGCAAGCATAACCGAATGTATCAATTACTGTTCAACAACCTCAACTTTAATTTTACCGAAGCCGAGTTTGAAAGTTTTCATAAATACATATTCAACTTAGAAGTGGCCTATTGGGAAGAAGAATACAAACATTCTGTTTACGATAAGCGCATCCCGATCCCGACCATACAGTCTAATTTGCTTATCCTGTTGAACAAACAAGAGGTTGAAGAACTTATATTGCTTATAAGGTTGAGAACGCCCAGCTATGAGTTTATAGATTTTAAAGATATCGATTACAAGTTATTCCCTAACTAATATTTGTTTTCGAATTATTTGAGTTTGTTAGTTTAACGTTGCGTTGCAACAAAAGAAACCCCTAAAAATTAAGCCATTTTAGGGGTTTTCTATGCTACCATGGCACTTAAAGCCTTTATACGCCAAATCCTTCATGGGCATACGGGATACCTACTTCCTTAAACCGATGCCCTGCATAATACATTGAAATGATGCTTTGCTATATTATATGCTATTTTGATGCATTCACGTCGTACTTTGGTCTTTTCACGCGCTACTTTGGTCATTGAAGTAAGTACTTTCTCACATATTCATAATACTTAACTATTTGTAAAAAATACTTCGGTAGACACTTTCTATACTATGAGGTTTTGATAGCTTCATAGTTATTTGTTAATGGTTATTAAGGGTTAGGGATAAGGGAAAAGTGATTAGGGATAAGTTATTAAACCTTGAACCTTTGCAACTTTGAACCTCTGGACTCTCAACTCTCAACAATATAGCAACATAACAGCGTAACAACACGAAATTACATACGCTCTGGAACGGTAATCCCCAATAGACTTAAAGCATCGGCTATAATTTCACTTACTTTTTTGGACAGTTGTACCCTGGTTATTTTTTCTGAAGTGTTTTCGGCCCCCAAAATGGAAACATTTTGATAAAATGAATTAAACTCCTTGACCAAATCGTATACGTAATTAGCAATTAGCGCCGGACTAAAGTTGGATGCGGCGTTTTGTATAACTTCAGGGAATAATTGAAGCTGTTTTATAAGCTCCCGCTCTTTTTCATGCAAATGGTAATTATTGTCAATAGGCTGGGCATAATCAAAGTCGGCTTTCCTTAAAATAGATTGTATCCGGGCATAGGTATATTGTATAAACGGGCCCGTATTCCCCTGAAAGTCTATGGATTCTTTCGGGTCGAACAAGATACGTTTTTTAGG
This sequence comes from Galbibacter pacificus, assembly GCF_029603165.1. Classification (GTDB taxonomy): domain Bacteria; phylum Bacteroidota; class Bacteroidia; order Flavobacteriales; family Flavobacteriaceae; genus Galbibacter; species Galbibacter pacificus. The sequence goes on along the minus strand of NZ_JAQSVC010000001.1, from coordinate 194,042 downwards.
GTCTACCTTAAGTATGTAATATTTTAATGCCCCCAACCCGATTGTTTTGTACAACTGTTGCCTTCCTTTATTTGAAAAACCATCCAGTTTACCCAATTCTGATGAGATTTCCTCGGCAGTCCGGCTCATTTCAATTATCAAATCGTCGGCATCAACCACGGTTCCTTCGCGGCTTTTCATTTTTCCGCTAGGCAGATCGACCATTCCATAACTTAGGTGGTAAAGGTTATCTGCCCAATCGAACCCAAGTTTTTTTAGAATGAGGAACAATACTTTAAAATGATAATCCTGCTCGTTTCCTACGGTATAAACAAGTCCGCCAACATCGGGATAATCTTTTATACGCTGTATGGCCGTGCCTATGTCTTGCGTCATGTAAACGGCGGTTCCATCTGCACGGAGCACAATTTTTTCGTCAAGGTCTTCATCGGTAAGGTCTATCCAAACAGAGCCGTCTTCCTTTTTAAAGAACACCCCTCTTTGCAAACCATCGGCTACCACATCTTTCCCTAATAAATAGGTGTCGCTCTCGTAATACAACTGGTCGAAATCTACGCCCAGGTTTTTATAGGTTTCATTAAAGCCCTCATAAACCCAGCCGTTCATGGTTTTCCATAAATTTACCACTTCTTGGTTGCCGGCTTCCCACTTGCGTAGCATTTCCTGTGCTTCCAAAAGTAACGGCGCTTCTTTTTCGGCTACTTTTTTATCGATGCCATTGGCTATCATTTCTTCAATTTGGGCCTTGTAGGCCTTGTCGAAAGCTACATAATAATTACCAACCAGTTTATCGCCCTTTAATCCAGTGGACTGTGGTGTCTCTCCGTTCCCAAACTTTTGCCAAGCCAACATGGACTTGCAAATATGAATGCCACGATCGTTGATAATTTGTGTTTTATATACTTTTCTCCCGGAGGCTTGTAAAATTTCGGCTACAGAATACCCCAATAAATTATTTCTAATATGCCCCAAGTGGAGTGGTTTATTTGTATTGGGCGAAGAATACTCAACCATTACGGCCTTGCTTCCCGGAGCGGGGCTTTGGTATCCGTAATGTTTTTCTTTTTTGATGGAATTGAAAAAATCTACAAAAAAAGCATCAGAAATTACAAGATTTAAAAAGCCTTTTACCACGTTAAATTTTGCTATTTCGGCTACATTGGCCACCAAATAGGCTCCTATTTCTTCCCCTATATGCTGCGGGTTTCCTTTAATGGTACGCAACATAGGGAAGATTACCACTGTAATATCGCCTTCAAACTCCTTGCGGGTAGCTTGTAATTCCACAGTTTCAATTTCCTTATTATAAATCGACTTTATAGCTTCTTCAACCTTGGCAACTATAATATCTTGAATATTCACGCGCTTAAATTTTTAGTATTTTATTGATTATAAAACCGTCCGGAAAAAAAGAAGGGCACAGGCATAAGCACATTGCCCTTTCTTTATAGCTTTAAAAATTTGGGTGCAAAGATAACCATTTATGGCCTGTTTTCCAGATATCCATATAATAAAATAAAGCACCTGCATTTTAATAAAACTTTTATATCTTTCCGTTGCACTTAATTTAATCTGTCTTTTGCATTTTAAAAAATTTTACTTGCTTGCCATACCCATTTGCTTCTTTGCCTTATTTGCTGTTTTTGCATTTATGGACCCGCAAGGGGTATATAATTATATAGAAAACTGGTCTTTATGGGTGAGGGACTGGTTTGGAAACTTTTATTTGGTTTTGGGCTTTTTTAGTGTGCTTTTTTTACTCTGCATAGCAATTTCTCCCTTGGGGAAGGTCAAACTGGGTACCCCAAAAGATACTCCCGAACATTCCAGATGGTCCTGGATTGCCATGCTTTATAGTGCCGGCATGGGAGCCGGTATTTTGTTGCGGGCCGTACAAGAACCCGTTTTTATGTTTGTAAATCCACCTTTGCAGACGGGAACTCCAAACAATACCCTTGCGCTGGAATATACTTTTTATCAATGGGGGCTTACTGCCTGGGCTTTTTATGGGCTCTTTGCCTTGATTATTGGTTATTATTTGTTTTCTGAACAAAAAAAAGGACTCATAAGCGCCTCTGTTGCAGGAAGTGTGCACAACCAATGGGTATTGAATACTATTGATATTCTGGTTATTATTACTACTGTTTTCGGACTTGTAGGTGCCATAGACCTTGGCACAACACAAATTAACGGTGGGCTTAACCATTTAAGCGATTATCAATTTACAATTAACCACACCATAGGTATAACGGTCATTATTTGTTTATTGGCTTCTTTTTCGGCATGGAAGGGAATCAATAAAGGCATTAAAAATATTTCGAAGGTAAACATTCTTATTACTTTTTTACTTTTGCTTTTTGTTTTGCTGAATAGCAATTTTATATCGGTTTTAAAGCTTTTTTTTAATGCTTTATATCATTACATCGTAGATTTTATCCCCTTAAGTCTAGCCTTGGGCAATTACAACCCAGGGAAAGCGTTTTTAACCGATTGGACTTATTATTATTGGGCTTTTTGGTTGGCTTGGGCACCGTTTACAGGAGTGTTTATTGCACGTATCTCCAAGGGACGCACTATAAGGGAAATGTTATTGGGGGTAATGGTTATCCCCTCGTTGGGAACTTTTTTATGGTTTAGCAGCTTTGGCGACCATGCTTTTAGGATTATTGAAAATTGGGGCAGTTACAATAACGAGTTCGGAAATGTTTTTACATCGGTTTTTGTATTTTTTAGCGAGTTTCCCTATCATTTCTTTATCAATATGGTCGTGGTTCTACTGCTTGCCGGTTTTTTACTTACCTCCATAGATTCGGCCATTTTTGTTTTGAGCATGTTTACCGACAAAGGAAAAACAACCCCTAAAAAAGCACATCGTTTACTATGGGGAATTATAGTTACCGTATTTTGCATTGCCATGCTTATGCTTGGAAATGCCCGCCCAGACATAGACATGCTTATTGCATTGCAAAAAATACTTATTATAACCTCGTTGCCCTTTGCCATTTTTATACCCATTATGTGTTTTCTTTTTTTGCGGGAACTTATAAAGAACAGGTAATGCTGTGCGGGGTAAATATATAGTAAGCAGTCATGGTTAACAGAATTTTACAATAGGTATTATACAAATACCCAACCCCGAACTTTATAACTTTGAAGTTTATAACTATATTTACCCAAAATATATATAGATAATGCACTTTATAAGTATTACCTGGGACCCAAACGGGGTTCTATTAGACTTAGGTTTTTTTCAGCTTCGCTATTATAGTTTAATGTTTGTTATTGCCTTTTCATTGGGTTGGTTCTTGATGAAAAGAATTTATAAAAACGAAGGGCAACCTGAAGAAGCACTGGACTCTCTTTTTATATATACCGTTTTGGCAACATTGATAGGCGCCCGATTAGGACATTTTTTGTTTTACGAACCCGAAATGTTCGTCAAAGACCCATTGAGCATTATTCTTCCCGTACAATTTAATCCAGAATTTAAATTTACCGGCTTTAGGGGACTTGCAAGCCATGGTGCAGCCATTGGTATTATTATTGCCATGTATCTTTACAGCAAAAGGGTTATAAAAAAGCCCATTTTATGGATTCTGGACCGCATTGTTATTCCGGTAACAATTGGTGGCGTTTTTGTGCGGTTGGGAAATTTTTTCAATTCTGAAATTGTAGGAAAACCTACCAATAGCGATTATGGAATTATCTTTAAGCAACTTGGCGAGACTTTTCCACGGCACCCGGCCCAGCTTTATGAGGCTTTTGGGTATATAATTGTTTTTGCTATACTTTGGTACACTTATTGGAAAACCAACAAAAAGGAGAAACTCGGTTATATTTTCGGACTGTTCTTGGTTCTTTTATGGACCGTGCGGTTTATTGCTGAGTTTTATAAAAAATCGCAAGGCGGATTTGAAAACGAACTCGGTTTGCTTTCCACCGGTCAATGGCTTAGCATCCCTTTCATTATTGCAGGCTTCTTTTTCATGTTTAAACCTTCAAAAAGCAAATCATGATTAATTTTTTATTCAGGGTTTTATTAGTACTCATTTTTTTATGCTTAACGCTTATTAGTTGTGAATCCAACACCAAAAAAGAAGTGAAAACAGAAACTGTTTCCTTTAAAAAAGAGGGCGAATTGAGTATTTACAAAGGTGATTCGCTTTCCGTAAAAAAAATAGACATTGAAATTGCCGATAATGAATACGAACGGCAAACCGGGCTTATGTACCGCCCTTCCATGAAAAAAGACCGTGGAATGCTTTTTATTTTTGAAGATGAAGAGCCTCGGTACTTCTATATGAAGAATACCGAAATCCCGTTGGACATAATTTATATTGATGCCGATAAAAAAATAGTGAGCCTTGTGAAGAATGCACATCCCATGAATGAGGCGTCTTTACCTTCCAACTTTCCCGCTAAATATGTTTTGGAATTAAACGGAGGAATGACTGACGAATTAAAGATCGAAAAAGGAGACCGTATAAATTACAAGGAAACCAAATAAAATGAATATTCGATCTGCCTCTAAAAACGACGTTCCTGCTATTGTAGCAATGCTAGCTGATGATAAACTCGGCAGCTTGCGCGAAAATTACAAAACTCCGCTCCCCGAACAATATTACAAAGCTTTTACAAATATTGACAATGATCCCAATCAAGAACTCTATGTTATAGAAAACGAAGCCTCGGAAATTACGGGTACATTTCAATTAAGTTTTATTCAATACATAACATACAAAGGCGGTATACGGGCTCAAATAGAAGCGGTACGGATCCATAAAGCACACAGGAACAAAGGGCTCGGGGAAAAAGCTTTTTTATGGGCCATAGAAAGAGCAAAAGAAAAAGGCGCACACCTAATCCAACTTACCACAGACAAAAAAAGGCCAGAGGCACTACGCTTCTATGAAAAACTTGGCTTTACAGCTTCACATGAAGGACTAAAGCTTCACTTTTAAAAAATAAGAAGAATATGAAGCCGTGCAAGAGCACGGCTTCATATTTATAAAGATCATATCTTATTAAAGTTATGCTTCAACTTGATATTTTTCACGCAATGCTTTGGCGGCATTTACCATTTTAACCAACGCTTTGTCGGTTTCTTTCCAGCCTCTTGTCTTTAAGCCACAATCGGGGTTTACCCATAAATTCCGTATGGGTATTAACAAAGCAGCTTTTTCCAACAATGCTTCCATTTCCTTTTCCGAAGGGACTCTTGGCGAATGAATATCGTATACCCCAGGGCCGATTTCGTTAGGATATTTAAAATCTACAAACGCATCCAGCAATTCCATCTGTGACCTGGAAGTTTCAATGGTAATTACATCGGCATCCATAGCTGCTATGCTTTCAATAATATCATTAAATTCAGAATAGCACATGTGGGTATGTATCTGCGTTTCATCGTTTACTGCCGAAGCACTGATTCTAAATGCTCTAATGGCCCAATCTAAATAATTCTTCCAAGCTTCTTTCCGCAACGGCAGGCCTTCGCGAATAGCCGGTTCGTCAATCTGAATCACTTTTATTCCGGCCAACTCCAAATCTTGCACTTCTTTTCGAATAGCCAAGGCTATTTGATTGGTTGTTTCTTCTCTTGATTGATCATTGCGTACAAACGACCATTGTAAAATTGTTACCGGGCCTGTAAGCATCCCTTTAACCGGCAAGTCGGTTAAAGTTTGCGCATATTCTGTCCACGCAACGGTCATGGGGTCAATACGGTCTACATCGCCATAAATAATTGGGGGTTTTACGGCTCTGGAACCATAGCTCTGCACCCAACCGAACTTTGTAAAAGCAAAACCATTTAATTGTTCGCCAAAATACTCAACCATATCGTTGCGCTCGAATTCGCCGTGCACCAATACATCCAAGCCAATTTGCTCCTGCCAAGAAATTGCCTTTTGTATCTCGCTCTTAATTGCTGTCTCATAAGCATTTGCGGTTATGCCTCCTTTTTTAAGTTGCGAACGTAGCAAACGTACTTCTTTGGTTTGCGGAAATGAGCCAATGGTAGTGGTAGGAAACAATGGCAATTTTAAACTTCCATGTTGTAATGCCTGGCGGATATTAAACGGATTATTTCGTTTTGCATGGTCTATAGTAATTTCTTTTACGGCATTTTCTACCTTTTTATCATGTATTAACCGCGACGTTAACTTGCTCTTCATTGCAAACTTATTGGCTTCAAAGGCATTTTTAGCTTTTTCTGAAGGATTTTCCCGAGCCAATTCGGCAAGAAGTGATAATTCTTCTATTTTCTGTTTGGCAAAGGCCATCCAATTTTTCACTTCCGAGGGCAAGGTTGCTTCGTCTGTTTCGTTATCCAAATCAAAAGGTGTGTGCAACAGAGAACAAGAAGGAGCTATACTAATGCGGTCGCTTCCTATGGTCCCTATTGCTTTTTCAATTATTGACAACGATTGTTCAAAATTATTCTTCCATATATTACGCCCATCAACCAAGCCTAAAGACAATTGCAGCTTTTCTGGTATTGCAGACAATAATTCATTCAATTGTTTTTTACCTCTTACCAAGTCTACATGAAGTGCATGCACAGGCAACTGGGCTACCCAAGATGTGTTTTCGTGTAATCCTTCAAAATAAGTAGCCAACATAATCTTCAATGTAGGAAAGCGCTTTGCAAGGGCATTGTAAACCTCAATATATACCTCTTTTTCCTTTTCAGAAAGATTGGTAACTAAAAACGGTTCATCCAATTGAATCCATTCTGCTCCCTCAGCCTCCAACAAACTCAGCAACTCTACATATATGGGCAACAAACGGTTTATCAAATCAAGACGGTTAAACCCTTCTTCCTTTTCTTTCCCCAACAATAAATAGGTTATGGGGCCAATTAACACGGGTTTTGCCTCAAGATTTAAGCTTTTGGCCTCTTTAAGCTCGTCTACAACCTTTATGGCATTCAGTTTAAACTGTTGGTCTTTATAAAATTCCGGAACAATGTAATGGTAGTTCGTGTCAAACCATTTGGTCATTTCCATGGCTGTAATATCAAAACCGTTTTTTTGATATCCTCTTGCCATGGCAAAATATAAATCCAATGGCTGGCTTTCTTCAAGGAATACATTCGAAAATCGTTTAGGAACAGCTCCTAAAGTATACGACATATCCAAGACTTGGTCGTAAAACGAAAAATCGTTCGTTGGGATAAGGTCAATTCCTTTTTCTTTTTGAAGTAACCAGTGTTCTCTCCGTAAGCGTTTTCCTTCCTCAAGCAATACAGAAATGTCTATTTTACCAGACCAATACTGCTCACACGCTCGCTTCAATTCTCTTTTGGCACCAATACGCGGGTACCCTAAATTGTGTGTAATCATTTGTTTGTTTTTAAAAATCGGTTAAACATTCTAGATATTTCCTTACACCTAAACTTTTCCCGATTTAAAAAACACATGCATCCATAGCAAAATACACCTTATAAAAAAGGTGTTTACTATCAATGCTTGATTATTGCTTCAAATCGCGAAAACATCATCATTAAAATACAGGCAGGTCTCCTGGCTTGCTCTCATGTTGTTTTACCTTCCCATCCTGTTTCCAAGACAGTGGTTTTAAATAAACAACACGCCCAAAAATGCAAAAGCATTTTTAATGGATGCCGATAATCCCGATAAGTATCAGGGCAGCATAAAGCTTACAGTTGCGCGACAGCTTGTGATTTGCACACAATTCCCTATTAATTGGCGTTAAGCCAAACCTTTATTTGATTGATTATTATGTAAAGAACATCTTTGAGCGGTAAAACTACGCAATATTTTTATAGTCTTCGCTATTCCTTTATGACATTGACAAGAAATTCTGTTATTAGTTTATGGCAATTGCAATTTTATTGCGGCACCCCGGGCTTTACGCTTGTAGCTTTGTCAAATGGCATATATCAAATTTTACAAAAGCTCCCGCTGCAATTCCCATTGCAAAAAAAAAGGACCACCAAAAGGCAGTCCTTAATTTTATACTATTTTAAAAACAGTTACTCTTTCTTTTCCCCTTTGTTCTTCAATGTATCAAACATTACCGGGGTTGCTATAAATAAAGATGAGTATGTACCTACACCAATACCTACAATCATTGCGAACATAAATCCGCGTAGCGATTCACCACCGAAAATAAATATTGCCAATAACACCACCAAAGTGGTTAATGAGGTATTCAATGTTCTACTTAATGTACTGTTTAATGCTTCATTGGCATTGTCTCCGCCTCTCCATCCTTTTTCCCTAACAACCTCACGAATACGGTCGAACACAATTACGGTATCGTTCAATGAGTAACCAATAACTGTTAATATTGCCGCAATAAATGCTTGATCTATTTCCATGTTGAAAGGCATGATACTAGATGTTAAAGAGAAAATTCCCAGAACAATCATAACATCATGAAAAACCGCAACAACGGCACCTAATGAGAATTGCCATTTTTGGAAACGTAACAAGATGTATAAGAACACCACGGCTAGCGATCCTAAAATTGCCCAAAAAGCATCTTTTTTAATATCATCTGCTATTGTGGGTCCTACTTTTATAGATTGCAGGATCCCTATTTTGTCTGCTCCGCCACCTGTTGTAAAATCGTTATATGTTGTACCTTCTGGAAGGTATTTTTTTACTGCTTCAAACAGCTTGTTTTGAATTTCTTCATCGACCTGTGTTCCTTCTTCATCTACTTTATATTTGGTGGTAACCTTTATCTGGTTGGCATCACCAAATGTTTTCACCTCGGTATTACCAAACACGGTCTCCAGGTCGTTGGAAATATCAGTAGGATTTACAGGATCTACAAACCGTACTTGATAAGAGCGCCCTCCAACAAAATCCACGCCGCCTTCGAGGCCTTTGGTAAATAATGCTACAACACTAATAAGAATCATTATACCCGAAATCACATACGCTATTTTACGTTTTGACAAAAAGTCGAAATTCGGATTTTTAGGCAACGCCCTTGTAAGTGCTGTAGTAAACAACAATTCATTTTTACCACCTCTGGAATTCCATTCAATCAATAACCTTGTAACAAAGATTGCTGTAAATAAAGAAGTTGCAATACCTATCAATAGAGTTGTGGCAAAACCTTGAATAGGCCCTGTTCCAAATAACAATAGAATAATGGCCGTTAACCCTGTAGTGATGTTGGCATCCAAAATAGACGAAAGTGCATTGCTAAAACCGTCGGCAATGGCCTGTTTCTGTCCTTTACCTGCCCTTATCTCTTCTTTTATACGTTCATATATAATTACATTGGCATCTACAGACATACCAATAGTCAATACAATACCTGCAATACCGGGCAATGTAAGTACGGCACCCAATCCTGCTAAAACACCAAAGATCAATACAATGTTAAATACCAAGGCAATATCTGCAAACAAACCAGCTTTACCGTAGTATGAAATCATCCATATCAATACCAAGATCATGGCAACAATAAATGAGAACATCCCGCTATCTATAGCTTCTTGCCCAAGAGAAGGTCCAACGACTTCCGATTGGATAATATCTGCCGAAGCTGGTAATTTACCTGCCCTCAATACGTTTGCCAAATCGTCTGCCTCATCTAAGGTAAAATCTCCTGAAATTTCAGAATTTCCACCACTAATGGCCCCTTTAGAAACCCCAGGTGCAGAATAAACAATATTATCAAGAACGATGGCTATGTTACCTTGTTCCCTAAATGCTTTTCCTGTTAATTCTTCCCAGATTTTGGCTCCCCTAGAATTCATTTGCATGGAAACCGCAGGTCTACCTCCTAAATCGTATGACTGGGCCGCGTCTGTAATTACATCACCGCTCATGTTAGGTTCGTTTTCACGGTTTCCTTTAAGTGCATATAATTCTACTACTTGAGCATCTTTTGGAGGAATTCCCCAAGCAAATTTTGCATATTGAAGATTTGCTGGAAGCTCTTGCTTTACTTCCGGCATTTTTAAGTACTGATCGAATTTTGCCGTATCCTTAATGGCAACCATTGCAATTACGGGAGACCCTTGCGACCCACCGCTGGCAATTAAATCAAATAACGGATTTACTTGATTGGCTACATCCAAAGAATCTTCGGCAGCATCCGATAACAAAGAATCTATTTCGGAAGTAGTTTCTTCCTTGGTTTCTTCTTTTTTATCTGTACCAACTATATCTTTTAAAGTATTGTTTGCGGCAATTAAGAAAGGGGCTACTTGATCTGCTTTATAAGTTTCCCAAAACTCTAATTGTGCTGTACTTTGCAATAGGTTTTGTACACGGGCTACGTCCTTAGCACCCGGCAATTCTACCAAAATACGGCCAGAAGTACCCAAACGTTGAATGTTTGGCTGGGTAACCCCAAATTTATCGATACGCTTGCGCAATACCTCGAATGCAGAAACAATGGATTCGTTAATTTTTTTACGGATGATAGGCTGCACCTGAGCATCAGTCATCTGAAAATTAATCTCTTCGCTCAGTGTTTTATTGGCAAAAATATCAGGGGAGGCCAATTTTGTAGTACCTCCGCTTACTTTTTCAAACTCCTGGAAAAAAATGTCAATGTAATCGTCCTGACTATTTTTTGAAGTCTCATCTGCTTGCGCCAATGCTTTGTTAAACACAGGGTCCTTGCTATTGTTGGCCAGTCCTTTTAAGATATCCTTTACCGATATTTGAAGGATTACGTTAATCCCTCCCTTAAGATCAAGTCCCTTGTTCAATTCTTTTTCTTTTACCTCACTGTAGGTAAAACTGGTAAAACCAAGATTAAAAACTTCCTGGTTTTCAAGAGAATCCAAGTACCTAGATTCTTCGGCTTCCCGCTTGGCCACGTAGTTTTCTTCTGCATCTGAAATTTTGTTAACTGCATAAACTTCAGCATCGTCTTCTACGTTGTTTGCAACAAACGTAAACGAAAGCTGATAAATACTTACAATACCAAACAAAATAGCAAACAGCCTAATAAGTCCTTTATTCTGCATTCTGATTTATTTTAATGGTCATTTTTAAAAACGGACAAATATAGCGTTTACGATATGAATTGACAATTATTTTTTTGAAGATTTGAAATACAAAAAATCCCACAAAACAATCATGTTTGCAGGATTTTAGTAAAAAAATAGTACTTATTTCTTGTTTACACCTCTAAAAGTCCGTTTGTTTTTCTAACACCAGCAGCACTCTCTTGAAGCTTATTTTTCTCGGCATCAGTTAGTTCTATTTCAACTATTTCTTCAATCCCGTCATTTCCCAGAATAACCGGAGCACCAATACAAATATCTTTTAAACCGTATTCCCCATCCAACAAAGTAGAACAGGGGAACATTTTTTTCTGATCGCATGCTATAGCCTGAACCAGCCCTGAAACTGCTGCACCTGGGGCATACCAAGCACTTGTTCCTAGCAATTTGGTCAAGGTTGCACCGCCAACTTTAGTATCTTCTTTTACTTGCTCCAAACGTTCCTCAGATAAGAACTTACTTACCGGGACACTATTTCTTGTAGCCAAGCGTGTTAAAGGAAGCATGCCTGTGTCACTATGTCCTCCAATTACCATTCCGTCCACATCAGAAATGGGCGCTCCCAAGGCTTCTGCCAAGCGGTATTTAAAGCGAGCACTGTCTAAAGCACCGCCCATGCCTATAATTTTATTTTTAGGAAGTCCAGTAGTTTTATGCACCAAGTAAGTCATAGTGTCCATTGGGTTACTCACCACAATAATAGTTACATTGGGAGAATACTTAATAAGGTTGCTTGATACATCTTTAACGATACCGGCATTGATTCCGATAAGTTCCTCACGTGTCATTCCCGGCTTGCGTGGAATACCACTTGTAATTACTGCAATATCAGAATGGGCTGTTTTGACATAATCTCCAGTGGTTCCTGTAATTTTAGTATCAAAACCGTTCAGGGAGGCTGTCTGCATTAAATCCATGGCCTTACCTTCGGCATAACCTTCCTTTATATCTACCAAAACAACTTCTGAGGCAAAATTCTTGATAGCTATATACTCTGCGCAACTTGCACCAACGGCTCCTGCCCCTACAACTGTAACTTTCATATTATATATTATTTTAATTTAAACGTTTGTTATACAAAGACACAAAGCTACTAATTTTAACACAATCAGTAGCTTTGAAAATTATTAAATATGTTATAAAACTAATTTATATTATCAGTTATAATCAAAAATATACAATGAATTTCCTTGAATGTAATAAACCCGTTCTTTCTACTTTGTTCATACGGTACATCGGTTTATTATTTTCGATAGAGAAATCAACTTCATCATAACAATCATCTTCTCAAAACCGTCTGGATATTCGAACCCGATAGTTTGCGGCTTTCTCAATAATTTTTACTTCTCCAGACTATCTTTCTCAAAGGTTTCCCGAAGCTGATATTTAATTTTCTCCTTATCCCCTACAACAATCAATGTCATGCCTTCGGGTTTAATGTATTTTTTGGTCATTTCCGTTATTTGCTCCGGTGTTAATTCCATAATATTTTTAACCTTATTCTCTAGCCAGGATTCTGGCAATTCGTGCAAGTCCAAAAAACTCAATTGATTAACAATTCCACTTGGCGTTGAGTTTTGCAGTACAAATACGCCCGATACGTAATTTTTAATTCCGCTAAGCTCTTTTTTGGAAGGGATGGAATCCTGTAGTTTATAAATCTCCTTTTTTATTTCCTCTATTGATGCCCCGGTATATTGCGAAGTTACATCGGCAGACTCATACCAAACTCCAGTTTTATAATTGCTTTGAAGGTTGCTATATGGGGAATAGGTATATCCTTTATCTTCCCTGATATTGCTTGTAATCCTAGAACCGAAAGAACCGCCCAATAAGGAGTTGGTTATGCTCAATGCCAAATAGTCGGGGTTCGAAGGGCCTATGGTTGGTAGCCCATACATTATGGTAGATTGCGGCGCCCCCGGACGATCGATGATTTTCACTTCATGCTTGGTTACGGGAGTAGCCTGCGGATACTGAACCTCAGGTCCCTCTTTCCAGACGGCAAAGGTTTCCTTCACCGCTTTTTCAACTTCCGAAGCATCAAACTTCCCCACAACATAAACAACTGTTCGTTTGGCGCCAAAATTTGCTTTGTAAAACTGTTTAATATTATCAATGGTATAAGAATCTATCATTTCCTCCGTAGGATATATATTCCCGTACGGGTGATTCGGGTATATGGCCGCATAGAAATCTTTACTGACCTGTGCCTGTGGCCGTGACAAACGAATGGTCAAGCTACGCTTCATATCGTTTTTTAACCGATCTAGATCTGATGCCGGCCATTTTGGATGCATCAATACGTCGGCCATGGTGAAAATTGCCTTTCCTGCATATTCCGAAAGCACATTTGTATTAAGCGTTGTAGCGTGACTGTTTACATATATATTAAGATTTCCGCCCATGGAGGCCATTGTATTGGAAATACTTTTGGCATCACTGGTTTCACTTCCTTCTTCCATTAAATCGGCCAATAAATCCGATAACCATACCTGATTTTCCTTTTCATGAATATTTCCGGTCTTTATCCGTATGTTAATGGTTGCCTTTGGAATTGCCCCATAAGGCACCATTACTAATTCCAATCCATTCTCTAGGCTTATGGTTTGTTTTTCGGGCAATTTAAAATCTTTTGGTTTCCCACCTTTTGGAGGAAGTTCTTTTTCCTGTGCAGTTGCATTTAATACAAATACAATTGCCATGATATATAAAATGATTTTTTTCATTTGATGTATTTTTATCGTTTTTATTGGATACATTTAATCCTTCAATAATTAAAAGAGGCTTTTCATATAAAATGAAAGCGACCGTTTTAATCCTTTCGATTTTATTTCTCCATGTTTTTATCGTTTTCCAACAATGGATTAACCTCCAGAACCGTCCTATTGGTAGACCTTAAATAATTATCAATTGTTTTATTAATAATCTCAGGGGTAACTTTCTTGAATTCATCCTCCAAAGTATTTATACGGTTAGGATTGTCGTCGAATAAGGCAAAACTACACAGCATATCTGCCCTACCCAATCCAAACGTCCCTCCTAAATCATCATAGAGGCTGGAACGTATTTTTACAAGCGCAGCATTTAATGTTTTTTTATCAATACTGGATTTTAGGTTTATCATCACCGAATCTACTGCCGACATTACATCTTCTTTAGAAGTTTCCTTATCATAAGTAAAATCAAACATCCACACCATGGGGCCTTTGTAATTAAACATGTTTCCCAAATAATTTATCCCACCGGAAATCCCTGAAGTATAGCCTTTTTCGCTCACTAACTTCTGCCTTAATAAAGCGTTGTCGCCCTGTACCAATATCTGATCTAGCAAGCCCATGGCATAATATTCTGAAGAATTTCGCTTTGGCATCTTATACGCAACCGCAATGGCAGGCTTATTGGCAAGGGAATCATTTTTAACAAATTCTTTTTCTTCGGTTTGTTTTGGCTCGGAAATATCGGGATGCTCTGGTAATTCAACCGGAGGGATTCCTCCAAAATATTTTTGCATCCAGTTTTTGGCCTCGTCAATGTTAAAATCGCCTACAACGGCCAACGCAGCATTATTTGGCGCATAATATGTTTTAAAGAAGCTTTGTACGTCCTCCAGGTTGGCCGCATCCAAATCTTCCAAATCGCCGTAAAAGTTATGGGCATTATACCAATTTTCATTTGCATATTGAGGCATATCCAACCAAGGGAATCCTCCATACGGCTGGTTAAGTACATTTACTTTTACTTCGTTCTTAACAACCCCCTGTTGATTGGTTAAATTGTCCTGCGTAATTGCCAATCCCTTCATTCGGTCTGCCTCTGCCCATAGCATGGTTTCCAATTTATTGGCCGGGACAATCTCAAAATAATTGGTAAAATCAAATCGGGTGGAACCATTTAGGACCCCTCCGTTTTTTTGCACCAAATTAATGAATTCCATTTTGCCAAGATTTTGAGAACCTTGGAACATCATATGCTCAAACAAATGGGCAAAACCGGTCCTGTTTTTGGGTTCGATCCTAAAACCGATATTGTAATAAACAGCTATAATGGCCGTAGGTGCCGTTTTGTCTTGAGAAAGAATAACTTTTAGCCCATTATCCAACTTATAATACTCAACAGGCACTTTGTATGTCGTTGAGGAAGTTTGGTCTTTTGTACCTGCATCTTTTTTGCATGCAATAAAAAACAGGCACAACAAAATGATAAGTCTTAATTTCATATAAAATTATTTTAGTTTAGCGCTGATGGTCAAAACTAAAATACAAAAAAATCCTATACCCAATCACCTATACTTTTTATAAGCTTCAGTTTCAATCAAAAAAGACCGCCTAAAAAAGACGGTCTCGTTTTTAACTGATATTTTTAAAAAATTTTATGCGTCAATATTGGCATAGACTGCATTCTTTTCTATAAATTCTCTTCGTGGCGGCACTTCATCACCCATTAGCATGGAGAAAATCCTATCGGCCTCGCTACCACTGTCGATGGTTACCTGCCTCAATGTTCTAAACTCAGGGTTCATGGTAGTGTCCCATAATTGTTCTGCATTCATTTCTCCAAGACCTTTGTAACGTTGAACGTTTACGCTACCACCATATTCTTCGGTTAATTTATCGCGCTCTTTATCGTTCCAAGCATATGCTTTTTTGTTTCCTTTTTTAATAAGGTACAAAGGGGGTGTGGCAATATATACATAGCCATTTTCAATAAGTTCGCGCATATATCTAAAGAAAAAAGTCAATATAAGTGTCGCAATGTGGGATCCATCTACATCGGCATCACACATAATCACTATTTTATGGTAGCGTAGTTTTTCAAGGTTTAGTGCCTTGCTGTCTTCTTCGGTACCTATTGTCACGCCAAAAGCGGTAAAGATATTTCGGATTTCCTCATTCTCAAATACCTTATGCTGCATGGCCTTTTCCACGTTAAGGATTTTACCGCGAAGCGGAAGAATTGCCTGAAAATTCCTATCACGCCCTTGTTTGGCGGTCCCACCTGCCGAGTCACCCTCCACAAGAAAGATTTCGCATTTTTGTGGATCCTGCTCGGAGCAGTCTGATAGTTTCCCGGGAAGTCCACCACCGCTCATTACAGTTTTTCGCTGTACCATTTCACGCGCCTTCCGTGCTGCATGCCGGGCCTGAGCTGCAAGTATTACTTTTTGTACAATAGATCTGGCATCGTCTGGATGTTCTTCTAAGTAGATTTCCAACATTTCTGAAACCGCCTGCGAAACCGCAGAAGTTACATCCCTATTGCCTAGTTTTGTTTTGGTCTGCCCTTCAAATTGAGGCTCGGCTACTTTTACCGAAACAATTGCCGTTAATCCTTCACGGAAGTCATCTCCTGCAATCTCAAACTTCAATTTATCCAGCATTCCCGAAGCATCGGCATATTTTTTCAATGTAGTTGTTAGCCCGCGCCTAAATCCGGATAAATGCGTTCCTCCTTCGTGCGTATTGATGTTGTTTACATACGAGTGTAAATTTTCATTAAAAGAAGTATTATATACCATGGCAACCTCTACAGGAATATCGTTCTTTTCGCCTTCCATGGAAATCACATCTGCAATTAGCGGTTCGCGGTTACCGTCCAAAAACCTAACAAATTCCTTTAATCCTTCTTCCGAATAGAATTTTTCAAAAACAAATTCCCCTTTTTCGTCTTTATGACGTTTATCGGTAAGGGTAATGGTAATTCCTTTATTTAAGAATGACAGCTCGCGCATTCGGCTGGCCAAGGTATCGTAATTATATTCAAGCGTCTGCTGAAAAATGGTAGGGTCTGGTTTGAAGGTAACCAAAGTACCTCTTAAATCGGTCTCGCCAACGGTTTTTACCGGATATAAAGTTTTTCCCCGTTCGTATTCCTGTTCCCAAATTTTACCGTCGCGGTAAACGGTGGCTTTTAAACTTTCGGAAAGTGCATTTACACAAGATACACCAACTCCATGAAGCCCTCCGGAAACTTTATAAGAATCCTTGTCAAATTTGCCTCCGGCTCCAATTTTGGTCATTACCACTTCGAGTGCCGAAATACCTTCTTTTTTATGAAGGTCAACAGGAATACCCCGGCCGTTATCTTCAACGGTGATGGAATTATCTTCGTTTATTACCACACGGATGGTATCGCAATGACCGGCCAATGCTTCGTCAATAGAGTTATCTACCACCTCGTACACCAAGTGGTGAAGCCCTCTTGTACCTACGTCCCCAATATACATGGACGGGCGCATACGAACGTGCTCCATCCCTTCCAGTGCCTGAATACTATCGGCCGAATAATTATGCTTTTTTGCTTCTTCGCTCATAAATTTTCCTTTCTAATTACACAAAAAGAGCGTAGGAAACCAGAATTTTATTATAGTTTCCGCTACCCTGAATGCTATTATTTTTTGGTATTATCAAACATAAAAAAATGCACTTTGGTGCATTCGTTGGAATACCTACAAATATACGAAAATTAAAGCTGTTTTAAAAGCCTTGAGCTTATTTGGGCATAAAATTATCAACAATTGTTAATTACTCTAAAAGTTCGTTAGAACTGCTAAAAACGTCCTTAAAATTGATTTCGGTGATTTTTAACATTTCCAAAGATGGTCAAAAAAAGAAAAATCCCGCGAATGCGGGATTTTACTTCTATAAACTAAGATTATTTAGTGAAAAAATGTAACTCCTTATTTTTCATAGGCATCTGTATGCACCTTTGCCACTGCTCTTCCAGAAGGGTCGTTCATGTTTTTAAATGCCTCGTCCCATTCTAAGGCAATTTGTGTACTACATGCCACCGATGCTTCTTGCGGAACACAAAGTGCAGCTGCATCCGAAGGGAAATGCTCCTCAAAGACAGAACGGTAGTAAAATTCTTCTTTTGAAGTAGGTGTCTGTAACGGGAACCTAAACTTGGCGTTTGCCAATTGCTCGTCGCTTACCTCTTGGTTTACCATCTCTTTTAAAGTGTCTATCCAACTATACCCGACACCGTCGGAAAATTGCTCTTTTTGCCGCCATGCCACACTTTCTGGCAAATACGACTCGAATGCCTTGCGTACCACCCATTTTTCCATGCGTTCGCCGTTGATCATTTTATCCTGTGGATTGATGCTCATGGCCACATCCATGAATTCTTTGTCCAGAAACGGTACACGGCCCTCGATTCCCCATGCGGCCAAAGATTTATTGGCACGCAGGCAATCGTACATATGCAATTTGCTTAATTTGCGTACGGTTTCTTCGTGAAATTCTTTTGCATTAGGCGCTTTATGGAAGTACAAATACCCGCCAAACAACTCGTCTGCACCTTCTCCGGAAAGTACCATCTTTATCCCCATGGATTTGATCACCCTTGCCATTAAATACATGGGTGTCGAGGCCCTAATGGTAGTAATATCGTATGTTTCCAGGTTATAAACAACATCTTTGATGGCGTCCAGCCCTTCTTGGATGGTAAATTTTATTTCGTGATGAACCGTCCCGATATGATCGGCTACTTTTTGTGCCGCCGCTAAATCGGGTGAGCCTTCCAATCCTACTGAAAACGAGTGCAAACGTGGCCACCAAGCTTCTGAGGCATCGTCTGATTCGATACGTTTTTCGGCATATTTTTTTGCAATGGCCGAAGTAACCGAAGAATCCAACCCGCCAGACAATAACACGCCATAAGGAACGTCTGACATTAATTGCCTGTGCACGGCGGCTTCAAGGGCTTCTTTAATTTTTTGAATACTGGTTTCGTTATCTTTTACGGCATCATATTCTGTCCAGTCCCTTACGTACCATTTTTTAAACTCCCCGTCTGAGCTGTGCAAATAATGCCCCGGAGGAAAGAGTTGAATTTTGGTACAAACGCCTTCCAAAGCCTTTAGTTCGGAAGCTACATAAAAGGTTCCGTTTTTATCCCAGCCTATGTATAAAGGAATAATCCCCATATGGTCTCTTGCCACAAAATACTCGTCTTTTTCGGTATCGTAGATTGCAAACCCGAAAATCCCGTTCATTTCATCAATAAAATCAGCGCCTTTTTCTTTATATAATGCCAAGATTACCTCGCAATCGGATTCTGTTTTAAAGGTATATTTTCCCTCAAACTGCTTGCGCAACTCACGGTGATTATATATTTCTCCATTTGCAGCTAAAATAAGTTTTCCGTCTTCACTCAACAAAGGTTGTTTTCCCGATGCCGGATCTACAATGGCCAAACGCTCGTGTGCCAAGATGGCTTTATCATCACTATAAATCCCGCTCCAATCTGGGCCTCTATGACGGACCCTTTTTGACATTTCCAACAACTGAGGCCTTAAGTCTTCGGCCTTTTCCTTTAAATCGAATGCACATACAATTCCACACATATCTATATATTTTTATATACCATCTAATAATTGATAAGGCAAATATGCATTATAAGTTTTAATTTAAAAACAAAAAGATTAATATTAGTTTTAATTTAAAACAAATAAGTGTCTTTTTGGTATAAATACAAAAGATAATATATTTTTTTAATATTATTGACTAATAAAATGTAAGTTCTAGATCTTTTTTCATACTATTAAACGTAAGTTTGATATCTACAATCAAATAAACACATAACTATTAATAATTAAACAGACCCATTATGAAAAAGACCCTCGTTGCAATGTTTTTTGTAGCTGCACTTTCGTTTGGAACACAAGTACAAGCCCAAAAATTTAGCGGATTGGACAAAAGTCCGGCAGACATTGCTTATTACCGACCAGAAAAAAATGCCGCCCCGCTCATTAAGGTTATCTATAGCCGGCCTCAACTTAAAGACCGTGTTGTTGGCATAGACCTGGCCCCTTACGGCGAAGTATGGAGGACCGGTGCCAATGAGGCTACCGAGATTAAGTTGTACCAAGATGTGTCTTTTGGCGGAAAGCCAATTGAAGCTGGCACTTATAGCTTGTTTACCATTCCCGGAAAAGATGAATGGACCATTATTATCAATAAAGATACCGATGTTTGGGGTGCTTTTAGTTATAATGAGTCGAATGATGTGGCCAGGATTAACGTGCCTGCCAAAACCGACAGCAAGTCTTTGGAGTCGTTTTCAATTATTTTCACACCTATTGATGGCGGTGCCAATATGATTATGGGATGGGACAAGGCTCGTGTAGAAGTTCCTTTTACATATGCCTATTAAAAACTAATTTAAAAAAAGACAAAAGCGAAGCCGGTTTATACCCGCTTCGCTTTTTGTTTATACATATCATTTCATTTGTTTACCTCCCACAAAGGTATAAGTTGCTTTCATGTCGGGTATTTGTTCTACCGGGACTGTCATTATATCTTTATCGAGCACTACAAAATCGGCCCATTTGCCTTTTTCAATACTGCCCTTTTCTTTTTCTTCAAAATTTGAATAGGCTGCCCAGATGGTCATCCCTTTTAAGGTTTCTTCCCTGCTCAATGCATCTTTTGTCTGGAACCCGTTTTGGGGAAATCCTTTAACATCTTTTCTGGCAACGGCGGCATAGAAGGTTAAAAACGGACTTACATACTCCACGGGAAAGTCGGTACCCAATGCTATTACCCCTGCCTTGTCCAGCAATGTTTTGTATGCATAGGCACCCTTTATACGTTTTGGCCCCACGCGGTCTTTTGCCCAATACATATCGCTCGTGGCATGAGTGGGCTGTACTGACGGAATTATGTTGTTGGAAAAGTAATGAAAGTCCTTTACATCTACAATTTGGGCGTGTTCTACTTTCCAACGCCTATCTTCTTGATCTTTTAATGCCTTTTCGTAAGCGCGCAAAACAACCACATTTGCCGAATCACCAATGGCATGGGTATTTAACTGATAATCTGTTTTAGCCAGACGTTCTGCTAAGCTGTATATTTGGTCTACGGGTGTTACCATGGCGCCAAAATGGCCGTGCTTGTCTGTGTAAGGTGCCTTTAATGCCGCTCCGCGCGACCCCAAAGCTCCATCGGCATAGGCTTTTACCGAACGTACATCGAGCTTGTCGGTTTTAAGTATGCCCCGCTCTAAAAAATAATTTACACTTTCGGGTGTATTGCTTACCATGGCGTATATGCGCATATCCAGTTTTCCTGTTTTTTGTAAACTATCAATTAGAAGAATGGTTTGTTTGCTCAAACCTGCATCGTTTACGGTAGTTAAGCCATAGTCGAAGCAAACTTTTTGGGCATCGGTTAGTGCATATATTGCTGTTTCCGTGGTAATAGCCGGCATAACCTTATCTATTAACCCCATGGGATTGTCTACCAAAACTCCTGTAGGCTCTCCGTTTTTTATGATTATCTCTCCACCGTCTATTTTTGTTTCTGAAGTAATCCCGGCCAAGTCCAGTGCTTTTTGGTTTACCAGATATGCATGCCCGTCTATACGGGACAAAACTACGGGCGTATCGGGGAAGAGCGAATCCAGGGCATCTTTTGTTGGGAATTCTTTTACCTCCCAATCGTTTTGGTCCCAGCCCCCGCCCTGGATAAAGCTGGCTTGTCTTTCTTTTTGAAAGGCTACAACTCGCCCTAAAACTTCTTTATAACTGGACGTGCCTACCAAATCTACCTTTTGCTTGTTAAGTCCGAGTGCGAAAAAATGACAATGAGCATCTATAAAACCAGGATATACGGGCTTACCTTCAAGGTCTATTACCTTTTTGGCTTCATAAGTACTTGCTATGGATTGAGAGCTTCCTATTTCAATAAATTTTTCATCCTTAACGGCAAAAGCTTCTGCTTTACTCATGTTTTTATCAACGGTATATACCTTGGCATTTACTACTATTAAATCTACTTTTTGCTTACTAGCACAAGAAATGCACATGGTTAATAAGAAGGTCGTGGCTATACTAGCTATGACTTTTCCCTGTATTTTCATTATATTGGTTTTTAGAATTAGCATTACCAAATATAATTCAAAAAATAGTAGGAGGAGGTTTTAGGTTTCAGGTTTCGTGTCGTTATGCTGTTATGATGTTATGTTGCTGAGAGTTGGGGGTTTAGAGCTGTATGTCCCTAACAACCAATAACAGTTAACCATCTCCCTAACCCCTTTTCCCTGTTTACTATAAACAATTGTATATGGAATACTGCCGTAAAAGCAAATCAGAAAAAAAGAAAAGTCAAGTTCTAAACATATAACCTAACTTTGTACTGTCAACATGTGTTTTAATGAGGCCAATTATTGTTCAATTTTTTAAAAGCTACAACTTTACCAAGGGCTTATTAATAAGCTGTGCCGCCTTTAGCGCCATTGCCATTTGCTATTTCTTTTTAAATATGACCATTGGCGCGGGTGCAGCCCTGGGGGTTCTTTTAATTTCTGCCAGTGATATACCGGGCAACAAAAAACATCATTTAAACGGAATGCTTATATCGCTTTTGTTGGCAATAACGAGCTTTATTATAATTCATTATACCATGCCCCATGTATACTTGCTTGTTATTTCCCTTGCAGTGCTGGTCTTTATCAATTCTTATATATCGGTTTATGGTTTTAGGGCTTCTTTAATTGCCTTTTCCGGCCTGTTGGCGATTTCATTGAGTTTTGCACATCCGCTTTCGGGCATGGACATATGGTACAATGCGCTCTATATAATAGGGGGCGGGATGTGGTACCTGGTTTTGTCTCAGCTTGTTGGAAAATTACGGACACAACAATATAGCGACCAGCTCTTGACCGAATGTATGGAGCTCACCTCTTCTTATCTTAAAACAAGGGTTGCATCTATAGCGGCAAAAAACAGGGAAAATGCCCTGAACAAGCAACTGGCACTACAAAACGAGATTAATGAAAAACACGAAACCCTGCGTGCCATTTTACTGCACCAACGGCAACGCTCAGGTGGGATGTATTCTAAAAGAAAGCAGTTAATGCTCTTTATAGAGTTGATAGATATTCATGAATTTGCCGTTGCCAACCCGCTCCACTATAAAAAATACGACATGGGAAGCCAAGGTTTTAAAAAGGCCGTAGATGAAATAGCCATTACCATGAACGCCATTGCCAACAGACTGCAAATACTGTCCAACCGCAACCTACATCAGCAAAAAGGTATGGCACCCGTGAGCGTCAACGAGCTTATTGCCAACTCTAAAATGGCCATAGAAAAGTTTAAACAGGAAGTAGACGTAAAAAGATACCGAGAGGAGATTTTACAATTGAGGAACCTGCTTGACTATACCGAAAAACAGCATCAAAAGGTAACTATAATTAAACGTATTTTAACGGGGACGCTTACTGACGAAATTTCGGAAAGGCTTAAAAACAGGGACCGCCTTAAATTTATAACCCCCCAGGACTACAGTCCTAAATTATTGATGGAGAACCTCACGTTAAAATCCCCCATATTTAAACATTCCCTGCGGTTGGTGGTTACAGTTTTGGCAGGATACCTTATAGGTACTTTCTTCTCGCTCCAAAATGCTTATTGGATCATATTGACCATTATAGTAATAATGAGGCCGGGCTATGTGCTTACCAAAGACCGATCGCAGCAGCGTATTATAGGCACCCTTATTGGCGGTGCCATTGCCGTGGGAATTGTTTTGCTTACCAACAACATATTTGTTTACATGGGCATTACCTTTGTTGCCATGACACTTGCCTTTACGTTTGTACAACAAAACTATAAGGCATCGGCGGTTTTTATTACGCTTACCATTGTTTTTGTATATGCCATGTTATCGCCCAATACTCTGGGAATTATTCAATTTAGGGTAGTAGACACCTTAGTGGGGGCCATCTTGGCGAGTGTTGCCAATTTATTGTTATGGCCTACTTGGGAAAAAGAGAGCATACAAAGCTTAATCTTGGAAGCTATTGCAACCAACAAGGCTTATTTAGAAGAAGCAAAGGCTTTTTATCACGATAAAACAGAGTTAAAGACTTCTTACAAACTTTCACGGAAGCAAACTTTTATTGCCATAGGAAACCTACATGCGGGTTTTCAACGGATGACGCAAGAACCCAAATGGCAGCAGCAAAACCTGAACAGGTTGTACGAAATAGTGGTAACACTAAACTCATTGCTCTCGACCACGGCTTCAATGGGGACTTATATACAGATACATCATACTACCGATGCCTCTGAATATTTCGACGCGTACATGAATTCTATTATCGACAAGCTTACTTATTGCGAAGCCATTATCCATAAGAGGGACTTTACCCCACAAAACGAACCGGACCTCAACCAGGCAAAAAACCGCCTTGCGGAAATCTACAATAACCTTTCAGCACAAAGAAACGAGGAGATAGATGCTGGGCAACATGCCATTAAAGACGAACTTAGGGAGCAACTAAAGGAGGTCAGGATTATCTCGGAACAACTGGAATGGCTCTATGCCCTTTGCCAAAACCTTCATGCGGGCATTAAAAAATATATGGAAGGTTTATAGCCTCACATAAAATTCTTTAACAGCACTATTTTATTATTTTTATAACTGCTATACTGCTTATTTGCTTGGGTTGTATGCTTTGCTGTCGCAAGTATTCCGGCCAACTTACGGAAATGGTCTGCTACTGTATGATAAGACTGCTCGGAAGTTGAAATGACAGGTAAATAAGGTTGCACATCAATAGTTTAACCTACCAACGGAGGACAAATACCGGGATAAGTAACGAAAGTTTATGCCAGTTCTTATTATATTTACTATATTCCAACCTTAAACCCATAAAAATCACCCATGAAAAAAACTTTTACGCTACTACTTACCATCCTTTTTTTACAATCTTGTGCCCTTGGAGGCGACAGGGAACAAATTGTATCGGTAGAAGATAGGTATACTTTGGCTGTCCCTTCGTTTTTAAGCAAAGCCAATGACCTAAACAATGATGCCTCGCTTCAATACATGAACGGTATCCGTGAATTTTATGTAGTTGTCATTGATGAGCCCAAGGATGGTTTGCAGCAACTACTAGATGAAAATGATTTATCCAGCATCTATAACAATGATATTGACAGTTATGCCGATATATCCCTGAATATACTTAGCAATAGTATTAACAGCCCTGTACATGGCGAAGTGGTGGATACTTTGATAAATAGCATGCCCGCAAGATTAACAACACTTAAGGGTGAAATTGATGGCATTGATGTTTTTTATTATATTGGTGCTTATGAGGGCATTAAGAATTATTACCAGGTACTAAGCTGGACCCTTGCCAGCCGGGAAAGTACTCATAAACAAAGAATGAATAAGGTGCTTTGCTCTTTAAAGGAAACACACCCGCGAAAAAAATATTAAGGATTGAGTAAATAGCATGTTCTAAAGGCTTTGCCATGCATGAAGAAAATGAGTACCTATGAAGAAATTCATTTCTGTCAAGGAGCTTATCGAAGTTTATATAACAACATGTATTCTATATAACCCTTCGACAAGCTCTTTTATGTTTTTATTTTTTAAAACCCTTTGGTCTATGTGTTTTACAAATCGAACTTATAAGCGGCCCCGGCCAGTATCTGAAAGCCCTGTACGGGGTAAAATACCAAACGGTTATATTGGTTGTTGGCAATGTTGTTTGCCCTGATAAAGGCCGACCATTGGTTGGTGATATCATAGCCTATATTGGCATTAATGTCGAAATAACCGTCCAAGCTTACCGTTTCTGGGTCTAAAAGGATGGGTGAGTCTATCCTGTCATGCCTTTCCCCGACATAGAAGAGGTGTGCTCCGGCAGACCATTTCCCGTACTTATAGTCTGCAAACAATGTCCCTTTAATGGTTGGCAGGTTCCAGGCTTCTTCTTCGTTGTCGGTAGAATAATCAATAAACTCTGCATTGGCGCCCAAAGAAAAGTTTCGGTTTATATCGGCGTTTACCTCCCCGTATACGGAAATTGTAGTAATATCGTCGTAAACCATTCCAAAGGAATTTCCATAGGCATAGCCTTCATTGTTAACAATCTGGCTGTCCTGCCCGGTGTATATAGAATTGGACTTGTACATGTATTTGTTGTTTTCTACAATGTACGAGCCTTTTAGATTGTACCCCACGTTTGGCAAAAAGCGGCCTTTAATCCCGGCAAAGGCGTTGTATTGCTGGTCGGTTGGCATTATGTTCAACGTTGGGGAAACGTATGGGTTTTCTTGTGCAAATTGGTAATAGGAGTTTTGCTGCAAACTACCGTCTACCCCACCGTATGCGGTAACGAATTCATCTACAATATCATAGGACACATCTACATTGGGATAGAAAAAGAAATCGCCATCGCTGTTTTCTAAATCCTGGTTGTATACAATAGAAGCGCCCAGGTTAAGCGTAAGTCCGTCGCTTACAATTTGTATGCTTGGCTTGACGCCCGCAAAGAGGTTGCTGTAGTTTATATCGGTATTGGCGTTTCCATAAATCCTGTCAAAGCTTCCGCCCACATAATCTACGGCAACATCCAGGCTTACCAGCTCCTCTCCTACCGGAAACTGAAATTTAGGCTTTAGCACCGCCCTGTTTTCTCCTGAGCTGTATGCATCCCAAAAGCGCCTGTAATAAACTTCGCCCCCGGTAAAATAAGATTCTTCGAACTCTAGGTTACCACCAATAAAACCGGTATAATAGCTCTGTTTCTCGTCTATGCTGCCTATTGCAGCATCGCTGTATACACCTTCGGGAAGTCCGTACCAATTGTAAATTTGATGTTGAAACCCACCGTTAAGCCCCCAGCTCATGTACCGGTCTCTTTTTCTATAATAGGCCTCTAAAGAGGTATTGAAAAATTTATCGTCCAACACCACATTGTCTATCCCGCCTTGAGAGGAATGATGATTGAGCATAATGTCCAGACTTTCGTCCCTGCTAAAATCGCGGCTTGTATAAAAGTCCAGCATAGCCGTATTGTAGTTGCCCAGGCCCAAGGACAGGTACGAGTTGTACAGACGTTCCTTGGCAGCTTTTTTTAGTCCTGTTGCTTTTCCCTTTGCGGGGGTGAAGGTCGAGGCTACGGGCACCGAAAAGATATTGTATTCTATATTTTTTCTTGTGGTGGTAATGGAATCGTTTAACGAAGGGGTTTCCTGAATTTTATTGGCATCGGAAATAGTGGGCGTGTATGGTTTTACTACGTTTACAACCTCTGTGCCTATGCCCTCTTCTTCTTTCTCTTTGTTCTTGTCTTTTTCCTGTGCCCATAAAACAGAGCTTCCGGAAATAAACAATAAGGCCGTTATATATAAATTCTTGCGCATGGTATATCGTGCTATTTTATCTTCTGTGCTTTTTAAATTGAATGTCATAAAACTATGGTTAGTTTTGGTTTGGATTGATTGAAGAATTGCGTTGCGCCTCTTTGGTTTTAATAAGGGAAAGCTCTTTTTTGGCATCTTCAACTACCTCCGGATACTGCGAAAAATTATCAATTACATTTTGTAAGATATAAGTGGCCTGAAAGGCATCGTCCATGGCGAAAAAGTTTTTTGCCATTACAATAAGGCCTTTTGCCCCGGTTTCTTTGTATGCCGAATAATCTTTGGCCAATTTTTGTGCCGATGCGTTTGAGGCTTCATAATTGCCTTCTTTGTTTTTAAAATAAGCATCGTAATACAGGGCTTCGGCAGCCAATTCTCCTGTGGCTATTTTTTGTACTTCGGCATAGGCACTTTTTGCTTTTGCCTCGTCTCCCGTTGCTATTGCAGAACGTGCAATCATTACATAGGCATCGCTTTTAATACGGTCGTCTACTTTTGTTGTGTTTAAAACTTTCTCGGCATAGGTAATAGTCTGCGGATAGTTTTTTTGCTCGTAACTAGCTTTCATGATATTGGACTGTGCAAAGATGATGTTCTGCTGAAAATCGGCTCCCTGCTCAAGTATCTTCAATACTTCTATGGCCTTGTTGTAATTTTTGTTCTGCATGTACATTTCGCCTGTTTTCACATAGGCTTCTTCAGAAAATTCGTTGCGTTTTTCGTTTACTATGTATTCGTAATGCAGCAGTGCTTTTTCTTTATTTCCTTCTTTGTAATACAATTCACCTAAATAAAAATGGGCCTTTAAGGCGTTGGAACCTTGCGGAAACTCATTGAGGTACCCCTCAAAGCCCTTAATGGCCGCATTGGATTTGTTTTGGATGTATTGCCGTTCGGCCGACTCGAAGGAGGCGCTTTCCAGCTCTGTATCGGTTACGTTTACAAAGCCTAAACCTTTAACCCATGAGGCATATTCGCCCACGCGGCCCTCGTCTACATATACTTGTTTTGCAGTTGCCACTGCCTGAACGGCTTCTGGTGTATTTGGATAAGCGCTTACAACCGACTTGAATTTGGACAAGGCCTTTTCGTTGGCGCCATTGTTGTAGTATACCAAGCCTTCTTTTAGCATGGCTTTGGGCACAAAGGAGCTCATTCGGTATTCTGAGGCCAGTTTTCCATAGGCTTCTATACCTTTATCGGTCTGGTTGTTGTTTATGTAGGTATTCCCCAGCTCGTAATACGCATCGTCTCTTAAGGTTGAGTTGGGGAAACGGTTGATGAACGATTCCAGTTCGGTTATTTTCTTTTCCTGCCTGTCAACAAAGCCGTAGCTAATCGCCTTTTGGAAATGTGCATAATCGGCATCGTCCCCGCCCAGTTCTATGGCTTTATTGTATGCTTCCATGGCCGGCCAGTATTGACTGCTTGCAAATTGGCTGTCTGCCAACCGCAGGTAACTGTCTTTTAGATGGGCATTGTCTTTTTGCTGGTTTCCATCTACATATGCTTTAAAATAGGTAGCGGCTTCGGCATATTCCTTTTGTTTAAAATAAGCGTAAGCCAAATCGTAATTCATATTTTTATATTCTGGTGTCTGTGGAGCCATTGTATTTTGATTGAATTGCTTAAAACCTATTACAGCTTCACTATAATTTTCCATTAAATAATCAACCTCGGCATTCCAGTACGTAGCCCTTGCCGTGAACAACAAGTCTTGCTGCTCTTTGGCAGATTTATTAAAGTATTCTTTCGCTTCTGCGTATTTACCTTCGTTAAAAAGTTCCAGTCCACGGTAAAAGGCAACTTTTTGATACGTTGTTTTTGTACTGTAATTTTTGTTCTTTTCCAACAAATCCAGAGCGGCATCGTAATTTTTGGAAGTAATGTACGAATCTACTAAAAGTTCTTGGATCTCTTGGGTGTTCTCGCTGTTGGGATATGCTTTTAAATAGTTGGTAAGCACCAAAGGCGCGCTTTGGTAGGGGTTTCCTATTTCGTAGCTTAAACGTGCATAATTGAGGAAGGCATCTTTTTTAATTTGCTCGTCGAAAGGCATGTCCGAAGCATTCCTAAAGGCGTTTAATGCTTGTTGTTTTTTGTTGGTCTTTAAGTAACATTCTCCCAAATGGTAGTATGCGTTCTGCGCTACGGAATTGTTCCCTTCTACTATTTTATTGAACTGCCCAATGGCCGATTCGTAATCGCCTTGTTTGTAATAGGCGTAACCCAATTGGTAAAAATCGGTATTGTTCCATTTTCCTCCTTTTCCTTTGTATTCTTTTAAATAAGGAATGGCGGCTTGGTATTCTTTTTTGTTGAAATAACTTTCGCCTATTATTTTATTGAGTTCGGAAAGCTCGTTCCTATCGGCATTTGGAAGCTGTTCTTTCGCCAGTTTAATGGCCTCGTCAAACTTCCCTAGCTTAAAGTTCATATCGGCCTGATAATACGAAAAGTTCTTGTTGAGCTCTTCGTTGCCCGAAACCTGATCGAAATATTGGTTTGCTTCATTGTAATCATCACCTTGATAAGCCATGTAACCAATGTAATATTTGGCCTGCGAACCATATTCTTGAGAGGTAGACACCCTTTCCAAATATTCTTTTGCCGGCCCATACTTCTTGGACACAAACAATGAATATCCTTTTTTAAAGTTGAATTCATCGCGTTCCGCATTGCTTAACGATTGGTCTTCGGCCATATCATACCAATGTAACGCATTGGCATACCTCCCTTGGTTAAAATAATAGTCGGCCACATCCATAAATGCAGAACTGCGCTTGGTGGATGTTGGGTAATTAGCAACAAAATCTTCCATTAGTTTATCGGCTCCCAATTGGTTGGTCCTAATCGCTGCATTGGCAATATAATAAGCAGCATTTGCCTCTATTTCATTATCTGTGGTTGTTCTTTTTACATTTTGAAAAATAACTTGTGAGGCTTGGTATTGCTTTTTATTGTACAGGTCTAATGCTTTGTAATAATCTTTTTGACCGTATGTATAAATTTTGGATTGCTGACTGTAGGAAACTGCACTTCCCAACAGCAGCAACATAGTAAATCCTTTCTGTGTCAGATTCATAAAAAATGGGTTTGTTTCTAGTTTCAAAAATACATGAATGAACATATTAATAACGTGGTTTTTTTGTTATAATTATCCTAAAGCAATAATTTGTATTTTAGAAAAATATATAATAATTACCTTTACGGCTAGTTTTATAAAATAGTATGCTATTTAAATTATTAAAAATTTGTATACTGAATGTTCAATACAGCCTGTTATAAAACATCAAAACTAAAACAAATACGCACAACCAAATACAATGAGTGAAGTAATTCTAGAACTACGGGATGTTGCCATATACCAAAAAGAAAATTTGGTGTTAAGTGAAATAAATTTAAATATCAACAAAGGTGATTTTGTTTATTTAATAGGCAAGACCGGGAGCGGAAAAAGTAGTTTTATGAAAACCCTTTACGGAGATTTACCGCTTGTGCAAGGCTCGGGCGTTATTGTAGACTACGATTTGCGTACCTTAAAAGAAAAAGACATTCCTTTTTTACGAAGAAAGCTCGGCATTGTGTTCCAAGATTTTAAATTATTGCCCGACCGGACCATAAACGATAATCTTTTGTTTGTACTGAAGGCCACCGGATGGACCGACAAAGACAAAATAGCCGCTAAAATAGACGAAGTACTTACCAAAGTGGGAATGGCCACCAAAGGATTTAAGTTCCCGCACCAATTATCGGGTGGCGAACAACAGCGGGTTGCCATTGCACGGTCTTTGCTTAACGACCCCGAGCTTATCCTGGCCGATGAGCCTACCGGAAACCTCGACCCACAAACCAGTGTGGAAGTAATGAAGGTGTTGCAGGACATTAACAAAAATGGGCGTACCATTTTAATGGCCACGCACGATTATGCCCTCTTGCTGAAGTTTCCTTCTAAAACCTTAAAATGCGACGGCAGCAAAGTATTTGAAGTGGTACAGAAAAGTGTGTAGGTTATTTATTTGTAAGGCAGTCATTTAAGAGGCTCCACAAAAACAAATTGCCTTTTATGCGACTAAATATTCATGAATGACTTTTTTACTTCCGCCTTATCAACAAATAATAAAAATTAACTCCAAGTATGGCGGCATTGGTAATAATAATGGGGATTGAAGGGAGCATTGCCCCATAAATTACAAAAAGTAGGCACCCTATGGAATTTACAATTCTTAGCCTTCTTATTTCTTTCATAAAAAAAGACAAAAGCACGCCTAAAGAAGCTGCATAGCCAATTAATTCGGTAATGGACGTATTAAAATATTCCATATAAGCTTTTTTAATTATTACACATTAAGCTACAATTCTTTGTCAAGATAATCATCAGTTTCTATAAAAAAGGTGATTATTTTTATAAAAAAGACAAAAAATATTGATTAATAATAACAATCCATTATTTTTACATCAAAAGATTTCTTTATCAGAAAAAACAATCCATGGAAGTTTTAGGAATAGATGTTGGGGCTTCTGGCATGAAAGGGGCCATTGTAGATATAAAAAAAGGGGTTTTACTTACTGAAAGATTCCGCATAGACACGCCACGCCCGGCCACACCGGAAGCAATGTCCAAAGTTATTAAAGCCATCGTGGACCATTTTAAATGGAACGGTCCTGTTGGGTGCGGATTTCCATCGTCCATTAAAAACAGCATTGTGATTACTTCAAGCAACTTGCATAGCAAATGGGTAGGAGTAAATGTTGATGAACTCTTTGAAAGCGTAACCGGACTACCCTTTATTGTTGTAAATGACGCCGATGCGGCCGGTATTGCAGAAATTAATTTTGGTGCCGGAAAAGGGAAAAAAGGTTTTGTACTTACCATTACCGTAGGAACCGGTCTCGGGAGCGGTGCTTTTTTTAACGGAAACCTGATCCCTAACTTCGAACTTGGGCAGATGTATTATAAAAAATATAAGAATATTGAAGATTATGCCGCCAATTCCGTTCGGAAGAAAAAAGACATGAGTTTTAAAAAATGGGGAAAGCGGTTTAATAAATTCCTCGACCATGTGGAACTTATTGTTTGTCCCGACTTATTTATTATTGGTGGCGGAGGCAGTAAATATTTTGACGAATATGAAAAATATTTAAAAGTAAAAACTCCTGTAATACAAGCTGAAACCCTTAACGAAGCTGGTATAATTGGTGCTGCTTATGCTGCTAAAGCATTGGCTTCGGTCAAGTTTTAAAAACAGTATCCTCCAAAAAAACAAACACCCCAAAGGTTTAAACTTTTGGGATGTTTTATATTGAACTTATTGACAAACGGATAGACTATCCTATTTGTTTGCCCATTCGTTTACGGTCTACTTCTTTTAAATAAATCTTACGGATACGCATTGTTTTTGGCGTTACCTCCACATATTCATCTTTTTGAATGTATTCCAAGGCTTCTTCCAATGAGAACTTAATAGCAGGTACAATTTTTGCTTTGTCATCTGCTCCGGAAGAACGAACATTTGATAATTTTTTGGTTTTGGTGATATTTACCGTCATATCATCACTACGTGAATTCTCTCCAACAACCTGTCCTTCGTATATTTCTTCATTAGGATCCACGAAAAATTTACCCCTATCTTGTAATTTATCAATTGAATATGGAATTGCTTTTCCGTTTTCCATAGAAATTAACGATCCGTTATTTCTTCCCGGGATATCTCCTTTGTATGGTTGATATTCCAAGAAACGGTGGTTCATTATGGCTTCTCCAGCAGTGGCCGTTAACAACTGGTTACGCAACCCTATTATACCCCTTGACGGGATGTTAAAAGTAATGTTCATACGGTCTCCTTTAGGTTCCATACTCAACATTTCACCTTTACGAAGTGTTACCATTTCTACGGCTTTACCAGAAACATCTTCGGGCAAATCAATAGTAAGCTCTTCAATAGGCTCGCATTTTTTACCATCTATTTCTTTAATGATAACTTGTGGCTGCCCAATTTGAAGTTCGTAGCCTTCGCGGCGCATGGTTTCTATCAAAACGGATAAGTGCAATACCCCACGACCGAAAACCATAAATTTATCGGCGCTGTCGGTTGCCTCTACACGCAATGCCAAATTTTTCTCCAATTCTTTCTCCAAACGCTCCTTAATATGCCTTGAAGTAACAAACTTACCGTCTTTACCAAAGAAAGGAGAATCGTTAATGGTAAAGAGCATGCTCATGGTAGGCTCATCGATAGCAATAGTTGGAAGCCCTTCGGGGTTTTCAAAGTCGGCAATGGTATCTCCAATTTCAAAACCTTCCAGTCCGGCAATGGCACAAATGTCGCCAGCTACCACTTCGTCAACTTTTTTGCGGCCAAGGCCATCAAAAACATGTAGTTCTTTAATCCTTGATTTCGTTATGCTACCGTCCCTTTTCACCAAAGAAACGTTCATTCCAGCTTTTAGAATTCCGCGTTGTAGACGTCCAATGGCAATCCTTCCGGTAAAGGAAGAAAAGTCTAAAGACGTTATCAACATTTGTGTAGAACCTTCTTCTACTTTTGGCGAAGGAATGTGCTCCACTACCATATCCAGCAGTGGCTCTATATTTTCTGTTGGGTTTTGCCAATCATCAGACATCCAATTGTTTTTGGCAGAACCGTATACTGTTGGAAAATCCAACTGCCATTCTTCTGCGCCAAGTTCAAACATCAAATCAAAAACGGCTTCATGCACCTCATCGGGCGTACAGTTTTCTTTATCTACTTTGTTTACGACCACAATAGGCTTCAACTTCATAGAAATGGCCTTTTGCAACACAAAACGGGTTTGCGGCATAGGGCCTTCAAAGGCGTCTACCAATAGCAACACACCGTCTGCCATATTTAAAACACGCTCTACTTCACCACCAAAATCGGCGTGCCCGGGGGTGTCGATAATGTTAATTTTCGTGTCCTTGTACATTACCGAAACGTTTTTGGAAAGAATTGTAATTCCACGTTCCCTTTCAAGGTCGTTGTTATCAAGGATTAGCTCCCCTGTTTCTTGGTTATCCCTGAAAAGTTCGCAATGATGTAAAATCTTATCCACCAAGGTTGTTTTTCCGTGGTCAACGTGTGCGATAATTGCAATATTCTTAATGGCTGTCATATAAACCCTTTATTTTAAGGGCGCAAAGGTAGTGTTTATTTAGATGTATTGAATATAAAAAATAAAAATATTTTTGTTTTTTACAATTATTTAATACACTGCAAATCAATTATTTATAAATCAATGCATTTCCAAAACCCTTCTCTGGTTGCTCCAAATCTACCAGAAAGCCATTAATTATCAAATATTGTAGTTTTCCATCTTTTTGAAGGAAAAATGTAGGATTTGCTCCTACATGCAAACTAAACTGAATAGGTTTTTCTTCGGCCAAAATATGTACCGGCACCGATGATGCATCCATATCGGCAGGGATATTTTTTACTACCACGTAAGCATAACCGTCTTTTAAAAGCCATTTAATACCATTTTCCATGAGTTCCCCAACAGAGTGCATTGCTTTTGGGTATACTTTTGCGGGAACAACATGGTATGCAGAAGCATCCAATTCGCGGTACCCATAATAGGTAGAAAGGTCGCCCATATCTGCAATGCCGCCCCTGTCGAAATATCCATTCGGGTTATGTGCGGACACTTCGTGGGTGTTTATACCTAAATCTACAGTATATGTTTTTTCCAGCAATTCGTATTGAACTCCGGTTAACTTTAAGTCGAAAAGTTTACGGTCGTTTTCGGGAATTTTAAAATACACTTCCTGCGGAACTTTTTCATATTCCTTATTGGCAATGGCATAAATAGCAGAAAGTATGGTTACGAAATTAAGTTTTCTAATTTCTTGCTTTTCCGGGTCGTTAGGGTAACCACCGGATTCTATCAATACGGTACTTGTTCCCCATTTTTGAATATTATCACCAAAAGCCCTTGGCTCAAAATCGTCGTTGTACCTTCCTACTTGTCCGGGCGCATATTGTTGCAGGATATTGTTCATGTAGCCAATAAGTTTTATGGCCCTTTTGCGCACATCGTTTATATCTTTTTCATAATTAAAAGCAGGTGCCAAATACGAAATGGTAGCGGGCTTTGGAGTTCTATTGGCATTGTAATAGGTGCTCTGGTCATGAAGATTGAAACCAAAATCGGCTTCCAGACTATCGCGGACCCTTTTTAGGGTTTTCCCTTCCGGGGATTGCAAGCGGAGCGCATCGCGGTTAACATCTATCCCCAAGGCATTTCGGCGTGTAAAAAGTTCGGCGCCGTCTGGGTTCAGCATCGGTAAAAAATGGATGCGAAGGTTTGACAGCATTTCTTGCTTTTCGTCTTTAAAATCATCCGACCGGAAGAAATTTATAATGTCAAAAATAGCCATGGTTGCCGTAGATTCATCGCCATGCATTTGCGACCACAAAAACACGTCTGTACTTCCCTGGCCGATACTAATTAAATTAAGGCTTTTTCCCTTTATGGAAGTCCCTACCCGGCTTACTTCAAAAAAAGGCTTGTTTTTTAAAACAGTAATCAATGGCATAATTTGGTCATGGGTAAACCTACGTGTTTTAATGCTTTCTTCTTTATATGTATTATACGTATTATACAATTTATTGTAAAAGTCCTGAGCCTGAAGCACCTGAAAAGCACCTATGCAAATACATAGCGACAACAGGTTTCGTATATGGTTTTTCATGAGTTTTATGTTTTAATTATTAGTTGGCAATGGTTTTAAGTCTAATTTACGAACCCCGTACCTAATTTTCTCCATGAATTCTTCACCCGGATCTGTTTTTTCAGTTCGGTAATTCGCATCGGTTTCACGCCATAGGTCTGTATTTTCAAACAAAGTATATTCATAATGACCAATTACATAGTCTATGGTATACTTCTTTTTTAAATATTTTATCAGGCGGATGTTGGATTTTAGTTGTTCATCGGTTAGGGGTGTACTTTTAGTGCCTCCCACATTTTCAATGCCAATTGCACAGTAATTCAGGCCAATTACATGTCTTGCCATAAGTGTTTCGGGCATAAGTTGATAAATGGTTCCATCCCTATCTATTAAAAATTGAGAAGAAACATTAAGCGTGCCCGCACCCGAAATACCCTTTCTGTTGGGCGGCAAAGTAGGTTCGTAAAAGGCATCAAAAGATTTTTGAAAAGTAGGTATCGCCGTCCAATGTACAACGACCATACGGGGAACTATTGTTGGTGTATCCTGAACCATGTGGTACCGCTCTTTTAAATATTGTAAACTGAGTTTGTTTCTCTGCTCATTAAAGATAATTTTTTCATGGACCATTGCAGGCTTACAAGAAGTTACAAACGTTACCGTACACAATAAACTTCCTAAAACAATTAAATAATTGGGTAATTTTCTCAGCATATATAAATGTATTAATATGATTAATCTTATCATAAATATTTCAACTGAAATACATTATAACCTTGCAAATATCAAAAAATATTTGATATTTGTAGTATATAAACTATGTTTTTTTGTATATTTACATTGAATTAATAAAAATACATCTTGTTTTTATGCCCTAAAAAAGGAGATTTAATGCTAAAAACATGTATTAACATAAAAGAAAAACATCCCAATTATAGAAATTTTCGATTAAACCCTCAATAATTAATCCTGAAGCCGCATATTTTAAAATATGTGGCTTTTTTCTTTAGTAAACTAACGGGAAAAACCTCCATTATCAATTAAAAAATACCCCAACAAAGTACAAAACTTTATTGGGGTTTTATTGTTTTTTAGTGTTTTCTAGCTTTTAGCTAACATGCAGCCCGCACTCCCGGTTATCCAATACCTTTGTGGGATCGAAGTATTTAAACTCGTTTTCAAGGTTATGTTCTTCCAAGTAGGCATCAAGTTCTTCATCGGTCCAATAGAAAAAGGGGCTCACTTTTAACACGCCATTGTCGTCTTGCGTTACAATATCCAATGTATCCCTAAATGCAGTTTGGCCTTTGCGTAAATTGGTAAACCAAACATCGGGCTTGTTTTCTTCCATGGCACGCCTAAAAGGTTCCAGTTTTACCTGCTCGGTAAATATTTTATGCTGTGGACTATCTATATGCGGAATCCCCATAACAGCATCGCGGTACGCCGATGTTTGCCGGGGAACGTATAATTTTATTTGAAGTTGCAGTGCATCAATTAAACGTTCTGCATGCAGGTATGTTTTATTGGTATTATAACCGGTATCGCACCAAATTACAGGAATATCCTTTTTAATTGAAGTGGTAGCATGCAAAATAGAAGCCTCATACGGACGAAAATTGGTAGTAACAACCGGCTTTTTTGCTTGCTCAATTGCCCAGGCTACTATTTCTTCGGGTGTTTTGTTGCTAAGTTCCTTATTTATTTCTTTTAAATTCATGACACTTAATATCTAATCCAAAAAGCAAAGATATTAATAGTCTAGTAATTAAGTAGGTTTTTAACAAAAAAATCACACGAAGTTTTTAATTAAAAAAGTAAAACATTGATTATAACGAAGTTATGGTGGATTGTGTAAGATCGGCCAAACTTTTATTTTCAAGTATTTTAAGTGTGCTGTCACGAACTTCTATCATAAGCTTGCTCAACGAACATGTTTCTTCATTTTTACAGTCGTCGCATTTTTCATAGAAATTTAAACTCACACAGGGAAGCATGGCTATTGGCCCTTCCAAAACCCTGATTAAAGAGGCAATCGTGATTTTCTCGGGTTCCCGGATTAGGTAATAGCCGCCTCCTTTTCCCTTTTTGGAACCCAGGAAGCCACTATTTTTTAGCTGAAGCAAAATAATTTCCAAAAATTTTTTGGATATGTTTTCTTCTTCTGCTATTTCCGAAATCAATACTGGGGCCTTACTTTCCTTTCTAGCCATGTAAGTAAGTGCCTTTAAACCATATTTAGTTTTTTTTGAAAGCATAAGCGTTGTGTGTCAAAAATCGCGATGGTCCCTAATATACTATTTTTTTTGCAGAAATACTTCTGCCATCATGCAACGGGCACTTCCGCCGCCACAAGTTTCAATGGTATTTAGGTTAGACGATAGTATCTTGGCATATTTGTTAATAGCTGTTTTTTGTGCTGGTGTTAGGCTATCGTGTGCCGATTGGCTCATTACCAAGTATTTTTTTCCTTTTGCCGAGCGAACTTGCAGCATATTCCCAGCAAAATCGGCAACTTGGGCCTCGGTAATGTTTATAATTTCTTTTCCGTCGTTTTTTAAATGGGAAATAACATTTTTACGTTCCTTCTTATCGTCTATGCTATCCAAGCAGATTACTGCAAAATTATCTCCAACACACATCATAACATTGGTATGGTATATTGCCTTTCGAGCCCCGTCAACTGTTTGATTTGCGGTAAAAATTACCGGAAAATATTCAAAATCTTCACAAAACTCAATAAATAAATCTTCATCTGCCCTGGGCGACAAGGCACAATACGCCTTTCGGTTTACCCTATCTAGAATAATACTCCCGGTGCCTTCCAAATATATCCCTTCATCTTCAGCAGTAGTATAATCCATTATATTACCTATATGGAAACCATTGTTTTCTAGTTTCTCCAACACTTCTTCCCTTCGTTCCATCCTCCTATTTTCGGCAAACATAGGATATAAAGCCACCGTTCCGTCTTCATGGGTGGAAATCCAGTTGTTTGGAAATATAGAATCGGGCGTGTCGGGCTCCTGTGTATCGTCAATGGTAATAACATTAATACCTGCTTCCCTCAAGGTTTTAACCATCCCGTCAAACTCTTGTTGTGCCTTTTTATTGACCGATTCGTTTAAAAGGTCTATATCTTCCTGAAAATAATTGTTTACGGCAGTTTGTTCGTTCATTCTAAACCTTACTGGCCGTACCATAAAAATTGTATCGGTGATTTGTTGCATAGCTACATCCAATTTTACCGCGCAAAGCTACAAATAAAGATAGAAGTTATCTAATGTAAAATACGTGTTAATTGCGTATCAATGGCATTGTAGAGCAGCGTAAAAGTCCTTCTTGCTTTGCAATTTCCGCATAAGGTATTTCTTCTACCGTAAAGTCCTGCTCTTGCAGCCATTTGTTGAGCCTTGTAAAGTTTTTTTCTGAAACTACAATGTTCGAGTCTATGGAAAATACATTGCTAAACATATGATACATTTCGTCCTTGCTGATATGAAACAGGTTTTCGTGGCCAAACAAACGTACCAAATATTCATAATCGGCCAAATCCCTGAAGCCTTCCTTATGTATAATCCCTTTGTTTTTTCCTACCGGCTGAAAACAACAGTCTAAATGAAGGGCATTGTCCCTGGCTATTGTATTGGATTTGTTCAGGTCGAATTCTTTTACCGTTTTATCGGGGAACATGTCTTTTATAAATTGTACCCCGTGCATATTGGTCCTGGCCGTAATGTAGTTGGGGTAATCTTTGCCTTTGTATGTGCCTATAAATACATAATCGTTCCATAACATTACATCGCCACCTTCTATATGGACTTCTTCTGGGGGCGTAATTACTTTTGACGGGTTCATTTGGTCTATTACGTACTGAATGGCATCCAGTTCTTTTTCCCTGTCCGGTAAAATATTTGATTTTATAAAATAATCGTCAATTACAAACGCAATGTCCCTTGAAAATATTTGATTGCAGTTTTCTATTAGTTCAGGACGGAACACTTCAACATTATATTTTTTTAAAACAGCCGAAAATGCTTCCATTTCTGGCACCATGTCTTCTTCTTTGGGGTATGTTCCAGCCTTTATGTGTTGCAACGATTTTGGATCGTAAGCTTCTTCAATGGATGGAACAGGGCCATTGCTTTTTGCTGTTCCCAAAACAACGGCCTGTAGTCTTGATGTTTCATTTTTAATATGCAATGTTAACATAAAAATCTAATTTTTTTTGCAATCTCTCATACCCATTATATGCAAAATCGGGCACTAAAAAACCAATACAAAACAAATCCGTATTGTTGGCCAAAAATATCATTAATAATTCAATTATAAAATCGAGTAAAAACATTCCTTTTATAAATAACAAAACGGGATATGTTTTGCAACATACCCCGTTTTGTTATCATTGAATATTCTTTATCGTTTACTAACTTCTACAAAAGGTCTTAAATTTTCTCCTACATATATTTGTCTAGGCCTTCCAATTGGTTCCTTTTTTAAGCGCATTTCTCTCCATTGTGCAATCCAGCCCGGTAATCTACCCAATGCAAACATTACGGTAAACATTTCAGTTGGGATTCCAAGTGCCCTATAAATAATACCCGAGTAGAAATCTACGTTTGGATATAGCTTTCTTTTTACAAAGTAATCGTCTTCCAGCGCTTGTTTTTCCAATCCTTTGGCTATTGACAATACAGGATCTTCGACCCCAAGGTCGCCAAGTACTTCATCTGCTGATTTTTTTATGATTTTGGCGCGTGGGTCAAAATTTTTATAAACCCTATGCCCAAAGCCCATTAAACGAAAGGAATCGTTTTTATCCTTGGCCTTTTCCATATATTTTGCAGTATCCCCGCCATCTTCTTTAATACCTTCCAACATTTCAATAACAGCTTGGTTGGCGCCTCCGTGAAGCGGCCCCCATAATGCTGAAACTCCTGCCGAAAGGGATGCAAACAATCCGGCGTGCGAAGATCCCACAATTCTTACCGTAGAAGTAGAACAGTTTTGTTCATGATCGGCATGCAGGATCAACAATTTGTCCAATGCATCTACCACGACCGGGTTTAACTTGTATTCTTCATTAGGTTTTTTAAACATCATGTACAGCATGTTCTCCACGTACCCCAATGATGCATTTCCGTAATCGTAAGGCTTGGAATTTCTTCTTCGAAGCGTCCAGGCTGCCAATACCGGGAATTTACCCATGATTTTCACGATGGCATTGTACATGTCTTCTTCAGAATTGATATCCACACAAGAAGGGTTAAAGGCCGTCAAGGCACTTGTTAACGATGAAAGAACTCCCATTGGGTGTGCCGTCCTGGGGAAACTGTCCACTATTTTCTTTACGTCTTCGTCTACTTCAGAATTTGCTTTAATATCACTATGGAACTTATCCAGTTGCTCTTTGTTTGGAAGCTCGCCAAAGATTAATAAATATGCTACTTCCAAGAAATTTGCCTTTTCTGCCAGGTCTTCAATAGCATACCCCCTATACCTTAAAATCCCTTTTTCTCCATCTAGATATGTTATTGCACTTTCACAAGAACCTGTATTTTTATAACCGGGGTCCAAAGTAATAACTCCGGCAGAAGCTCTTAGTGTTTTAATATCTATTCCTATTTCATTTTCAGTACCTTCAACAACTGGGAATTCTATTTTTTTACCTTTATACTCAAAAGTAGCCGTATCTGACATAATATATTATTAGTTTTACAATTTTTTACAAGTGTTGCGAAAATACGAAATTAACTGTTAATTTAGGGTTAAGCCCGCTTCTTTTTCAAGGATATGGAAGTTAAAATAATACCAAAATTGCAATTTTGCTCAAATTGGTTTCTATTTGTTATATATAAGCTTGTCCGTTTTTATGGCTGAAGGATTTTTTGGGGGTTTAAAGCTATTCTGAAACGGTATTGGTAACCTATATAGATCCTTGTAATATTCCCTAACCGATTTTTCCCAACTGAAGCGTTTGTTTTTTGCAACTTTACTAATATGTTTCCAGATTTCCTTGTCTTCAAAAAATAAGTCTACCGCATCTTCAAACACATTAATAAATTCCCTGTTTTTTTCTTCCAGCGTAATGCCTCCAAACGAAAATCCGGTTTTCATGTGCTCAACGGTATCTTTTAAACCTCCTGTGGCATGAACCAAACATGGTTGGCCGTTTCTCATGGCCAACATTTGACTTATTCCGCAGGGTTCGAACAAACTTGGCATCAAATACAAATCAGATTCGTAATAAAGGGAATCTATGATTTCTTCCGACTGCCCATTTATAAATATAAAATTTTCATTTTCATAGCTGATATTCCGGAGCAACTGCTCGTATTCCGGAGCACCGGTTCCCAAAACAATATAAACCCCGTTTCTTTTTTTAAGGACCTGTAGTATCTGTTCCAGTACCCTTGGATTGTTTTTATAAAAAAAGAATTTTTGTTCCGTGAGCCTAGCTACACTTACACACATAAAGTCGGGCTTTTGTTCCCTCAACATGGCTATTTTATCTCCGGTATGCGCTAAAAAATCTGCTTTATACTTTTTATTGGGCTCTTGCAGCCATTTAAATATATAGCGCAGACTATTTCTGTACAGTTCGTTTTTCCTGACCCTGTTAATGTTCCTGTAATTGCATCCGTTTAAAATTCCAAACAACCTACCCTGTTTTTCTGCCTCCTTCAAATCTTCTTCCAATCCTTCTCCTCCAATAAATACCGGCGGATTACTCGGTTTTTGAATATCTTCTTTATAAGAAGGCGATACGGTATGAACTGCATCGGCAAAGCGAATGCCCAATGCCATTAAATTGATGCAGTCGTGGTACCGGGGATCTTTTAAGCGGCTTTCGTCATAATCAATATCCGGATAAAATGCCTTTAGGGAAGAATGATTTTTGTCGAAAGGACGTATTCCCTGAATGGCCAAATTATGAATGGAATACACGCACCTAATATTCTGCAACAATTTATATTCGGTATGAAATTCTTTTAAAAACAACAATAAACTGGTATGCCAATCGTGTAAGTGCATAATTTGCAGTCCGCCAAAGACTCCTTGTTTTATTGCCTGCGCAACTGCCGTACAGAACAATGAAAACATACAAGCATCTGTATAAAAAGGTTGCTCCGGGTCATTAAAATAAATATGCGCAATATCTCCCGAAACAATTGCAGGATGATCTATTACATAATGTGCAATATTGGCCATCTCTTTTTTCCCCGGAACCTGATACAAAATTGCCTCTTGAACCATTCCGCGGTACTTAAACTTTAAATTGCATTTTTTAATTCCGCCTTGATGCAACCTACCATAGGAAGGCGTAACTATATGCACAGTATCGTTATTGGCGGCCAATTGCCTGGGAACGTCCCGGACAACATCGCCCATCCCCCCGGCTTTACAGTTGGGTATTGCATCGTTTTCGGCACAAACAAAAAGAAAATTAGACTTCACAAGGCAACTCGTTTTAGAAGGTTAATAATGAGTTATGGTCAATATTCAAGAAAAATTGAGACCACAGGCTTTAAACACCTTTAAATTAATCAATTATACCGAGATAAGGAAAATATACTTTATTAAATCAATGTTAATATCGCACTTGATTTCACGGCATAAAAAAACCTCCCAAAAAATTGGGAGGTTTTGTGTTTTATTTAAAACGTTTCCTGTTACTTTATCTTAAACGCTTTTTCTTGCGGATAAAAGGCCACGGCACCCAATTCTTCCTCAATGCGGAGCAATTGGTTATATTTGGCCATACGATCGCTTCGGGAAGCAGATCCTGTTTTAATCTGCCCTGTGTTTAATGCTACGGCAAGATCGGCAATGGTATTGTCTTCGGTCTCTCCAGAACGGTGAGACATTACTGAAGTATACCCTGCATTTTTGGCCATATTTACCGCTGCAATGGTTTCGGTTAGCGTACCTATTTGGTTTACCTTAATCAAAATAGAATTTGCTAT
This sequence comes from Galbibacter pacificus, assembly GCF_029603165.1. Classification (GTDB taxonomy): domain Bacteria; phylum Bacteroidota; class Bacteroidia; order Flavobacteriales; family Flavobacteriaceae; genus Galbibacter; species Galbibacter pacificus. The sequence continues at coordinate 150,204 of NZ_JAQSVC010000001.1, read as the reverse complement.
GCCGTTATCGATTCCTTTAGACAAACGCTCTACATTGGTAACGAATAAATCGTCTCCAACCAATTGTACTTTGTCGCCTACTTTTTCCGTAAGCATTTTCCAGCCTTCCCAATCGTTTTCATCCATACCATCTTCAATAGAAATAATTGGATATTTTTGGCTTAGCCCGGCTAAATATTCTGCTTGCTCAGCAGAAGTTCTCACAGCGCCTTTATCGCCTTCAAACTTTGTATAATCGTATTTACCATCTACATAAAACTCTGCTGAAGCACAGTCTAAAGCAATCATTACTTCATCGCCCATTTTATATCCGGCCTTTTCCACAGCTTTAGAAATGGTATCCAGTGCATCTTCGGTTCCATCAAGCGTGGGCGCAAAACCTCCTTCATCTCCTACAGCGGTACTTAAACCTCTGTCGTGCAATACCTTTTTAAGATTATGAAAAATTTCGGTCCCCATTTGCATGGCGTGCGTAAAGTTTTTTGCTTTCACGGGCATTACCATAAATTCCTGGAAGGCAATAGGTGCATCAGAATGCGAACCCCCATTAATAATATTCATCATGGGGACCGGAAGTGTATTTGCACTTACGCCGCCTACGTATCGGTATAATGGCATCCCGAGTTCGTTTGCAGCTGCTTTTGCTACGGCTAGTGAAACCCCTAAAATAGCATTTGCTCCCAATTTGGATTTATTTGGGGTTCCATCTAGATCAATCATGGTTTGATCGATCAAATTCTGTTCAAACACAGAAGCCCCTACAAGTTCTTCAGCTATAATTGTATTTACGTTTTTTACGGCCTGTGCCACACCTTTCCCCATGTAATCTTTACCTCCATCACGCAACTCTACTGCTTCGTGTTCTCCGGTAGACGCACCTGAAGGCACCGCAGCCCTGCCCAAGACTCCATTTTCTGTTACTACATCTACTTCTACGGTTGGATTTCCTCTTGAATCTAATATCTGGCGTGCATGAACACTTATTATTATACTCATACTGTTTCTAGTTTTTGTTGTTTAATGTTTTCTATAAATTGATCGAATAAATATGTGGCATCATTAGGTCCGGGACCAGCTTCTGGGTGATATTGAACCGAAAAACAATTCTTTTTAAGGTGTTTAATGCCCATTACTTCATTGTCGTTTAAATGAGTATGGGTAATTTCAATATCAGGATTGGCTTCCGCTTCCTTTCTGTTGATGGCAAAACCATGATTTTGAGAGGTAATCTCTCCTTTTCCGGTGCTGTGGTTGATAACCGGATGGTTAATTCCACGGTGGCCGTTATACATTTTAAAGGTTGATATCCCCTGAGATAATGCAATTACCTGGTGGCCCAGGCAAATCCCGAACAAAGGAAGATCTTTATCTATAATGGTTTTTGCTATTTCTATAACCGAGGTTAAGGGTTCTGGATCCCCGGGTCCATTGGACAAAAAGTACCCATCCGGATTAAAGGCCTTCATCTCATCAAAAGTGGCATTGTATGGAAAAACTTTAATATAACAATCACGTTTTGCCAAGTTCCTAAGGATGTTTTTCTTGATACCCAAATCCATGGCTGCAATTTTATAGGTTGCATCTTCGTTTCCGTAGAAGTAAGGTTCTTTAACAGATACCTTTGAAGCAAGCTCAAGTCCTTTCATGTTGGGAGTATTTGCCAACTGCACCTTCAAATCGTCTATTTTGTCTACTTCGGTAGAAATCACGGCATTCATTGCACCATGGTCCCTGATGTAACTTACCAGTGCCCTTGTATCTACATCGGAAATTGCAAGTAAATTGTTCTCTGCTAAAAAGTTCTCCAATGAATCGGATTTCCCGGTGCGGGATGGCACATAGCTAAAGTTTTTGCATATAAGCCCTGCAATTTTAACCGAATCTGATTCTTCTTCATCATTTTTTACACCGTAATTTCCAATATGTGCATTGGTGGTTACCATTAATTGCCCAAAATATGATGGATCGGTAAAAATTTCCTGATAGCCTGTCATTCCAGTATTAAAACAGACTTCGCCAAATGCGCTTCCTTCTTTATTGGCTACTGATTTTCCATAAAATATGGTTCCGTCGGCCAATAAAATCATTGCTTTTTTTCTTGTTTGATACTTCATTTGTGGATGTTACAAAAGTTTTACAAAATAACATAAAAAAAAGGATAAACTAAAGCGTTTATCCTTTTTGATATGTTATGATAACATTAATCACTATTCTTGTGAAGTTTCTGGTTTTTCTTTTTCAGAATCTTCTTCTTTAGCAGGAGCTTCTTTAGCCTGAGGGGCTTCAACAGTAGCTTCCTCGGTAGCTTTCTTGCTTCTACTTCTTCTGGTCGACTTTTTCTTTGCAGGTTTGTCGGCATTGTAAATTTCGTTGTAATCAACCAATTCTATCATTGCCATGTCTGCATTATCACCAAGCCTATTGCCCAGTTTAATAATTCTAGTGTAACCTCCGGGCCTGTCGCCTACTTTAGCGGCTACTTCCCTAAAAAGTTCGGTTACTGCATATTTGTCTCTAATCCTACTAAAAACGATACGCCTGTTGTGTGTTGTATCTTCTTTAGACTTGGTCACTAGCGGCTCAATAAACTGCTTTAAAGCTTTTGCTTTGGCCAATGTTGTATTGATGCGCTTATGCTCGATTAAAGAGCAGGCCATATTGGCAAGCATAGCCTTTCTGTGGGCTGCCTTTCTGCCTAAATGGTTAAATTTTTTTCCGTGTCTCATGACGTTTCTTTTAAACCTTCATCTTGCTCAACCTACGTTAAGGGAGCAAATTATGATGTTTGTTATTTACTGTTACTAATCTTTATCTAATTTATACTTTGATAGGTCCATTCCAAAGCTAAGCCCCTTATTGTTTACAAGTTCTTCTAGCTCGGTTAGTGACTTTTTACCAAAGTTTCTGAATTTCATTAAATCGTTCTTGTTAAAAGATACCAAGTCTCCAAGTGTATCTACTTCGGCCGCTTTTAAACAGTTTAGCGCACGTACTGAAAGATCCATGTCCACTAGCTTTGTTTTAAGCAATTGGCGCATATGAAGTGATTCTTCATCATAGGTCTCTGTTTGCGCAATTTCATCGGCTTCAAGTGTTATACGCTCATCAGAGAATAACATGAAGTGGTGAATAAGTATTTTTGCGGCTTCGGTTAAAGCATCTTTTGGATGAATTGAACCGTCTGAAATAATTTCGAACACCAATTTCTCGTAATCGGTTTTTTGTTCCACACGATAATTCTCAATGCTATATTTAACATTTTTGATAGGAGTATATATAGCGTCCGTGAAGATAGTTCCAAGAGGCGCATTGGCTTTCTTGTTCTCTTCGGCAGGCACGTACCCTCTACCCTTTTCAATCGTGATTTCCATATTTATGGTTACCTTAGGGTCTAAATTACAGATAACAAGATCTGGGTTTAGCACCTGAAAACCAGAAATAAATTTTTGGAAATCTCCAGCAGTGATCTGTTCTTTACCTGAGATTGAAATAGAAACGGTCTCGTTATCGATGTCATCTATTTGTCTTTTAAAACGAACTTGTTTTAAATTTAAAATGATTTCCGTAACGTCTTCAACTACACCGTCTATGGTAGAAAATTCATGTTCTACTTTATCTATTCTGGTTGATGTAATTGCAAAACCTTCTAATGAAGATAAAAGAACTCTTCGTAATGCGTTACCAACGGTCAATCCGTATCCTGGTTCCAAAGGTCTGAATTCAAACTTACCTTCGAAATCGGTAGAATCGATCATTATAACTTTATCGGGCTTCTGAAAATTTAGTATTGCCATAGTACGACTGCTGTCTAATTATTATTTAGAGTATAACTCGACGATTAATTGCTCTTTAATGTTTTCTGGAATTTGTAAACGCTCGGGAACAGTAACAAAAGTTCCTTCTTTTTTCTCGTTGTTCCAAGTAATCCATTCGTAAACACTACTGTTGTTTGAAAGCGAATTGTTAATAGCTTCCAATGATTTTGATTTTTCCCTTACCCCAACTACATCGCCTGGCTTTAATTGGTAAGATGGAATGTTCACGATTTCTCCGTTCACGATAATATGACGGTGCGAAACCAATTGTCTGGCCCCTCTTCTTGAAGGAGATATGCCCATTCTGTAAACTACGTTGTCCAAACGGGACTCGCAAAGCTGTAAAAGTACTTCACCGGTAACACCTTTGCTACGGTTTGCTTTTTCGAATAGGTTTCTAAACTGTCTTTCTAATATACCGTAAGAGTACTTTGCTTTTTGCTTCTCCATTAACTGGACAGCATATTCTGATTTTTTACCTCTTCTACGGTTGTTACCGTGTTGTCCTGGAGGATAATTTCTTTTTTCGAAAGATTTATCATCTCCAAATATTGCTTCCCCGAATTTACGGGCTATTTTGGTCTTAGGACCTCTATATCTTGCCATGTTTTTTAAAAATTGTGAAGGTGATTATGAATTAAGGCTATCCTTCGATAATCGTAAAAACCTCCTTTTAAACATAAATTAATTAAACTCTTCTTCTTTTAGGTGGACGACATCCATTGTGGGGTAGCGGGGTAACATCAATAATTTCTGTTACTTCAATACCTGCATTATGAATGGAACGGATTGCTGATTCTCTACCAGAACCTGGTCCTTTAACGTACACTTTAACTTTTCTAAGACCTGCCTCCTGAGCTACTTTTGCAGCATCTTCTGCAGCAATCTGCGCAGCATAAGGAGTGTTTTTCTTAGAGCCCCTGAATCCCATTTTTCCTGCTGATGACCATGCAACTACATCTCCTTTTTTGTTTGTAAGTGAAATGATTACGTTGTTGAATGATGCAGCTATATGAGCTTCACCTACAGACTCTACTACAACTTTGCGTTTCTTAGCAGTTTTTGTATTTGACTTTGCCATAATTAAGCTACGAATTATTTAGTTGCTTTTTTCTTGTTAGCAACAGTTTTTCTTTTACCTTTTCTTGTTCTAGAGTTGTTCTTAGTACGCTGACCCCTTAAAGGAAGTCCAGCTCTATGACGAATACCTCTTTGACAACCGATGTCCATTAAACGCTTAATGTTTAACTGAACCTCTGAGCGGAGCTCTCCTTCAATCTTGAATGAAGAAATTGCCTCTCTGATTGCAGCGATATCTTCATCTGCCCAATCGTTAACTTTTTTGTCTTCGCTAACCTGAGCTTTTTCTAAGATCTCTTTAGCTCTACTTTTTCCTATACCAAAGATGTAAGTTAAACCTATAACTCCTCTTTTGTGCTTTGGTAAATCTACTCCTGCGATTCTAGCCATAACTTATCCTTGTCTTTGTTTAAATCTAGGATTCTTTTTATTAATTACATACAATCTCCCTTTTCTACGCACAATTTTGCACTCGGGACTTCTTTTCTTTAGTGATGCTCTTACTTTCATCTCTTTAATATCTATAAGTAATTCTTGCTTTGGTTAGGTCGTAAGGGCTCATTTCAAGTTTCACCTTATCTCCCGGCAAGAGTTTAATGTAATGCATGCGCATTTTACCGGAGATATGAGCCGTTACTACGTGACCATTCTCTAATTCTACTCGAAACATTGCATTGGACAATGCTTCTATAATAGTTCCGTCTTGTTCTATTGCTGGTTGTTTTGCCATAACTAAGCTACAACTTTTCTGTTTTTACCTGTTTTCATCAAGCCATCGTAATGCCTGTTCAACAAGTATGAGTTAACCTGTTGCATTGTATCAATGGCAACACCCACCAAAATAAGCAATGAGGTACCGCCATAAAACAATGCCCATCCTTGCTGAATCCCCATAATCTTCATGACAATTGCAGGCAATACTGCAATGAGTGCCAAGAATAATGATCCGGGGAACGTAATAAGAGACATTATTTTATCTAAATAATCTGAGGTTTCCTTACCGGGGCGTATGCCCGGGATAAATCCACCGCTTCTTTTTAGGTCGTCTGCCATTTTATTTGTTGGTACTGTAATTGCGGTGTAAAAATACGTAAATATTATAATTAACAATGCAAATACTATATTGTACCACAATCCAAAGATGTTACTAAACTCTGTTTGCAACCATTCTCCAACACCAGTATCTTTCAATGCGCCTATTCTACCTATGTATGCAGGTGCAAACATAATTGCCTGAGCAAAAATAATTGGCATTACTCCTGATGCATTTAACTTCAACGGGATATACTGTCTTGATCCAAATACATTTTTCTCGTAACCTCCAGAGGCTGTTCTTCGTGCGTATTGAACCGGTATTTGTCTAGTTGCCATTACAAGCATGATACATGCCAGGATAACAACGAACCATAAAATCAATTCAATCAATATCAACATTAATCCCCCGTTGGATCCTGCTGTCCTGGAAACGAATTCCTGAACAAACGACTGTGGCATTCTTGCAATAATACCTACCATAATAAGTAAGGAGATACCGTTACCAATACCTTTATCGGTAATTTTTTCTCCCAACCACATGGCAAAAATGGTACCTGTCACCAAAATTAACACTGCCGGAATCATAAAGTCCAGTCCTTTCCCTAATAAAAAGGCACTGTCCGGAACCCCTAAGGACCCTAGTGAATACAAATAGGCCGGGGCTTGCACCAAACAGATACCTATGGTTAACCATCTGGTTATCTGGTTTAATGTTTTTCTTCCACTCTCTCCTTCTTTCTGTAATTTTTGAAGATAAGGAATGGCCAGCCCCATTAACTGTACCACAATTGATGCGGAAATATATGGCATGATACCCAATGCAAAGAACGAAGCGTTTGCAAAAGCACCGCCTGTAAATGCATTTAATATCCCCAATAAACCTCCTCCATCTGTCCTGGACGATAATTCTGCCAATTGTTGCGTATCAATACCCGGCAAAACTACTTGTGCCCCAAAACGGTACACTAACAAAAGTCCTAAGGTAATTATAATCCTTCCCTTAAGTTCTTCAATCTTCCAGATATTGCTTAATGTCTCAATAAATTTCTTCATGGTTACTTGTTGGTTATAAACTTACTGCTTCACCTCCTGCTGCTTCAATAGCTGCTTTTGCGCTGGCGGTAAATTTATGTACTGATATTTTTAATTTAGCTTTTAGTTCTCCACCACCTAATATTTTTACCAAGTCTGAAGACTTAACAACTCTGTTACTAACTAAAACATCTAAATCAACAGTGTCTTTAACAACACCTTTATCAACCAATTCCTGTAACTTGTTTAAATTGATACCAACGTATTCTTTTCTATTGATGTTGTTAAAACCAAATTTAGGAACACGTCTTTGAAGTGGCATCTGCCCACCTTCAAAACCAATTTTCTTAGAGTATCCAGAACGGGACTTGGCTCCTTTATGGCCTCTAGTGGCTGTACCACCTTTGCCGGAACCTTGGCCGCGACCTACTCTTTTTCCGTCTTTATGTACTGAACCTTTAGCGGGTTGTAAGTTACTTAAATTCATAACTATATTGTTATTAAGCTTCTTCTACAGAAACTAAGTGTTCTACTTTTTTTACCATACCAAGGATATTTGGCGTTGCATTATGCTCGACTGTTTGACCAATTCCTTTAAGGCCTAATGCTTTTAACGTTCTTTTTTGTGTTTCAGGACGTTTTATATTGCTTCTTACTTGTGTAACTTTAATCTTTCCCATGATTATCCTTGATTTATCCTTTAAAAACTTTTTCTAAAGAAATCCCTCTTTGAGCTGCTACGGTCTTTGCATCCCTTAAACGTAACAAAGCATCAAAAGTTGCTTTTACTACGTTGTGCGGGTTTGAAGACCCTTGCGATTTAGAAAGTACGTCGTGTACCCCAACTGCTTCTAGTACCGCACGTACTGCACCACCTGCAATAACCCCGGTACCATGTGAAGCCGGCTGTACATATACCCTTGCTCCTCCGTATTTTCCTTTTTGCTCATGAGGCAATGTACCTTTGTTAAGAGGTATACGAACTAAGTTTTTCTTTGCATCTTCTACTGCTTTGGAAATAGCATCTGCTACTTCTTTAGATTTTCCTAATCCGTGACCAACTACTCCGTTCTCGTCTCCCACAACTACAATTGCAGAAAAACCGAAGGCTCTACCTCCCTTAGTAACTTTAGTAACTCTTTGTACACCTACTAAGCGATCTTTTAATTCAAGTCCGCTGGGCTTTACTAATTCTACGTTTTTATAATCTTGATACATATTTTCTTAGAATTTAAGTCCTGCTTCTCTAGCACCGTCTGCTAATGATTTAACTCTACCATGGTATAGATAACCACCTCTATCAAAAGAAATAGTTTCATACCCAGCGCTTTTTGCTTTCTCTGCAATAGCTTTTCCAACCAGGGCAGCGATTTCTATTTTAGTACCTTTTGCAGAACTAATTTCTTTGTCTCTTGATGATGCCGCCAATAAGGTCTTTCCAGATTCGTCATCTATCAATTGTGCGTAAATTTCTTTATTGCTTCTAAAAACAGCCAGTCTTGGTCTTGCTTCCGTTCCGGAAACAACCTTACGTATCCTGTTTTTGATTCTCTGTCTTCTTTCAGTCTTTGATAATGCCATAATGCTAATTATTAAGCTGATTTACCTGCTTTTCTTCTTAATTGTTCTCCAACAAACTTGATTCCTTTTCCTTTGTAAGGCTCTGGCTTACGGAAAGAACGGATTTTAGCTGCTACCTGACCAACTAATTGCTTATCGAATGAAGTTAGTTTTACGATTGGGTTTTTTCCTTTTTCAGATATCGTCTCTACTTTTACCTCAGAAGCAAGCTCGATAACGATGTTATGGGAAAAACCAATGGCCAAATCTAATTTCTGACCTTGGTTGCTGGCCCTGTAACCAACTCCAACCAATTCTAACTCTTTAGTAAAGCCTTCTGAAACACCTACAATCATGTTATTGATTAATGATCTGTACAGACCGTGCTTGGCTTTAATATTTTTTATCTCTGAAGAACGTTCTACAACTACATTCCCTTCTTCTACTTTTACAGTAACATCAGAAAATGTTTGTTTTAATTCTCCAAGTTTACCTTTTACGGTAACTTCGTCTTCTTTAACATCTACAGTAACTCCCTCGGGAATTGCTATTGGACTATTACCTATTCTTGACATTTTTTCTTGTCTTTATATATTAGTAAACGTAACACAATACTTCTCCTCCAACGCTCTCTTTTTTAGCCTGCTTGCTGGTCATTACCCCGTGGGAAGTTGACACGATAGCAATACCAAGACCGTTAAGAACCCTAGGAAGTTCATCTTTTCCGGAATACTTACGCAGACCGGGCGTACTTATGCGCTTTAGCTTTTTAATAACAGGTTCTTTGGTTAGCTTATCGTACTTCAAAGCTATTTTGATAATCCCCTGTACGGAGTCGTCTTCAAATTTATAACTTAAAATATATCCTTGGTCGAATAATATTTTAGTGATGTCTTTCTTCAAATTTGAAGCAGGTATTTCTACCACTCTATGACCAGCGCTGTTCGCGTTTCTTATTCTTGTTAAATAATCTGATATAGGATCTGTATACATCTGTATTTATTTGCGGTAACAGTTTTCGGTTTTTTGGCCGAACTTGCCACCAATTAAAATTTTCTTACCAACTTGCTTTTTTAACCCCTGGGATCAAACCTTGGTTTGCCATTTCCCTGAACGTTACACGGGAAATCCCAAAAGTACGCATGTACCCTCTTGGTCTTCCGGTTAATTTACAACGGTTGTGCAAACGTACCGGCGAAGCGTTTTTTGGCAATTTTTGTAATGCTTCATAATCTCCGGCTTCTTTTAAGGCCTTTCTTTTTTCAGCATATTTTTCTACCAATTTTTCTCTTTTTACCTCGCGGGCTTTCATTGATTCTTTAGCCATGTCTTAATTCTTTTTAAAAGGTAATCCTAATTCGCTTAATAATGATTTTGCCTCTTTATCGGTTTCAGCACTGGTTACAAAGGTAATGTCCATACCTGAGACCTTGTTTACTTTATCGATATTAATTTCCGGGAAAATAATCTGCTCGGTAACACCAAGGTTGTAATTACCCCTTCCGTCAAAACCATTTGCTTTGATACCATTAAAATCTCTTACTCTTGGCAGTGCAGAAGTAATCAATCTATCTAAGAATTCGTACATTTTCTCTCCGCGCAAAGTTACTTTTGCCCCGATTGGCATTCCTTTACGTAGTTTAAATGATGCAACGTCTTTTTTAGATATCGTTGCAACTGCTTTTTGCCCAGATATTCTACTTAATTCGTCTACTGCGTATTCGATTAGTTTTTTATCTGCTACAGCTGCACCAACTCCACGGCTAATAACAATCTTTTCCAGCTTAGGCACCTGCATAATATTGGTATAACCAAACTCTCCTGTAAGAGCAGAAACTATTCTTTCTTTGTACTCTTGTTTTAATCTTGGAATGTAAGCCATAATTAAATTACTTCATTAGATTTTTTAGAAAATCTCACTTTCTTACCATCTCTTGTTTCATAACCAACCCTTGTTGTCTTGCCCGATTTGGGATCAATCAACGATAGGTTTGAAATATGGATAAGAGCTTCTTTCTTAACGATACCTCCTTGAGGGTTTTTAGCGCTTGGCTTCTCGTGTTTCGACACGAGGTTTACGCCCTCAACGATCGCTTTGTTCTTTTCACGATTTACTCTAAGTACTTGCCCTTCTGAACCTTTATGGTCTCCTGCAATTACCCTAACAGTATCTCCTGATTTTATCTTTAGTTTTATCATTGTCTTAATGTATTAAAGCACCTCTGGCGCCAATGATACAATTTTCATAAACTGCTTATCGCGCAATTCTCTTGCCACTGGCCCAAATACACGGGTTCCGCGCATTTCGCCTGCCGGGTTAAGGAGCACGCAAGCATTATCATCAAAACGGATGTAAGAGCCGTCTGGCCTCCTTACTTCTTTTTTGGTACGAACCACTACTGCTGTGGATACCTGTCCTTTTTTAACGTTTCCGTTTGGAGTGGCATCTTTTACGGTAACAACTATTTTGTCACCAACAGAAGCATATCTTCTTTTAGTACCTCCTAAAACGCGGATGGCCAAAACTTCTTTAGCCCCGGTGTTGTCTGCTACTTTTAATCTTGATTCCTGTTGTACCATAATTATTTCGCTCTTTCAATGATTTCAACTAATCTCCAACATTTGGTTTTACTCAATGGACGTGTCTCCATTATTTTTACTGTATCGCCAATGTTGCAATCGTCTTTTTCGTCGTGCGCAACATATTTTTTAGTTTTTAACACGAACTTACCGTACATAGGGTGCTTTACTCGTTTAACTTCAGAAACCACTATTGATTTCTGCATTTTGTTACTTGTAACTACCCCTATTCTTTCTTTTCTTAAATTTCTATTTTCCATCTTCTAGCAGAATCGAATTATTGTAATTCTCTTTTAGTAAGCTCTGTTGCCAATCTTGCCACGGTTCTTCTAGTATGTCTCAACTGAAGTGGATTTTCCAAAGGCGTGATTGCATGAGCCAGTTTTAAATCTGCATATTGTTTTTTAACAATACCAAGCTTTTCTTGTAGCTCAGCAGTAGACAATTCTCTAATTTCTGACTGTTTCATAATCTTCTTAATAATTAAGCTGAATAATCTCTAGCTACAATAAACTTTGTTTTTACAGGCAGTTTCTGTGCTGCAAGCCTTAAGGCTTCTTTTGCAACATCCATAGGAACTCCGCCTATTTCAAACATAATTCTACCTGGTTTAACTACAGCTGCCCAATATTCTGGGGCACCTTTACCTTTACCCATACGCACCTCAAGAGGCTTTTTTGTAATTGGCTTGTCTGGGAAAATTTTAATCCACAATTGCCCTTCCCTTTTCATGAAACGGGTTGCTGCAACACGGGCCGCTTCTATTTGACGGGCCGTGATAAACGATGAATCCATTGATTTTATCCCAAACATACCATTTGAAAGTTCATGCCCTCTTTGAGAGATTCCTTTCATACGGCCTTTTTGCTGCTTACGGTATTTTGTTCTTTTCGGCTGTAACATTTTTCTTTTACTTTAAAAAATTACTTTCTACGACGAGATTTTCTTCCACCACCGGCATTGTTTCCGCCGCCTTTCCCTTGTTTCTTGGACATTCCAACAAGCGGGGAAAGTTCTCTTTTACCATACACCTCGCCTTTCATGATCCACACTTTGATTCCCAACCTACCATAAGTAGTGTGAGCCTCGTGTAATGCGTAATCAATGTCAGCTCTAAATGTTGACAAAGGAATCCTGCCATCTTTGTACGCTTCTGAACGCGCCATTTCAGCTCCGTTCAAACGTCCTGAGATTTGAATTTTAATACCTTCTGCGTTCATACGCATAGCAGCGGCAATAGCCATTTTAATTGCACGCCTGTATGAAATCCTGTTTTCAATTTGACGGGCAACACTAGCCGCTACAAGGTTTGCATCCAGTTCCGGTCTTTTAATCTCAAAGATATTGATCTGAACTTCTTTGTCTGTAATTTTCTTAAGCTCTTCTTTTAGCTTGTCTACCTCCTGGCCGCCTTTACCAATAATGATACCTGGACGGGCCGTGGTGATAGTAACGGTTACAAGCTTCAATGTACGCTCAATAATTACCCTAGACACACTAGCTTTTGATAAACGAGCATGGATGTACTTCCTGATTTTGTCGTCTTCAGCAAGTTTATCTCCATAGTCATTACCCCCGTACCAGTTGGATTCCCATCCTCTAATGATACCAAGGCGATTTCCGATTGGATTTGTTTTCTGTCCCATACTATCTATTAACTTTGTGTGTTATTTTTAGCTCCAATCACGATTGTTACGTGGTTCGAACGCTTTCTAATTCTGTGTGCTCGACCTTGAGGAGCCGGACGAAGTCTTTTTAACATACTTCCGCCGTCTACCCTGATCTCCTGAACAAATAAACCTGCTTCTTCCAAGTTGGCATCTTCGTTTTTAGCTTGCCAGTTTGCTATTGCAGAAACCAACAATTTCTCTAATCTACGAGAAGCTTCTTTTTGGCTGAACTTCAAAATAGCAAGTGCCTTTTCAACTTTTTCACCACGAACAAGATCAGCAACTAATCTCATCTTTCTTGGCGAAGTTGGGCAGTTATTCAACTTTGCAAACGCTAAACTTTTTTTAGCTTCTTTTATTTGCTCTGCTCTTTCTCTTTTACGAACTCCCATGGCTACTTATTATTTTTTTCCTTTATTTTTAGCACCTGCATGACCTCTAAAAGATCTTGTTGGTGAAAATTCTCCTAACTTATGCCCTACCATGTTCTCTGTAACATACACAGGAACAAATTGGCGGCCATTGTGCACAGCTATTGTTTGACCAACAAAGTCCGGAGTAATCATAGATGCTCTAGACCATGTTTTTATAACTGTCTTCTTACCAGACTCAACATTTTGTTGAACTTTTTTCTCTAAACTATAGTGAACGTAAGGTCCTTTTTTTAGTGAACGTGCCATCTTTTAATACTTTATTTCTTTCTACGTTCTATAATATACTTATTACTCGCTTTGGACTTAGATCTAGTTCTAAATCCTTTTGCAGGTATTCCGTTTCTCGATCTTGGATGACCTCCGGAAGCCCTACCTTCTCCACCACCCATTGGGTGATCGACAGGGTTCATTACTACCGGTCTAGTTCTAGGCCTTCTCCCTAACCAACGTTTTCTACCCGCTTTACCAGAAACCACTAACTGATGATCTGAATTTGATACTGCACCGATTGTAGCTAAACAACCCGCCAATACCAATCTTGTTTCACCAGAAGGAAGTTTTATGGTAGCATATTTACCTTCTCTAGCCATTAACTGGGCGAAAGCTCCAGCCGAACGGGCCATAACGGCTCCTTGACCAGGACGTAACTCGATACAAGATATAATAGTACCTAATGGAACCTCACTTAAAGGCATTGCATTTCCTATTTCGGGAGCTACTCCAGATCCGGAGTTTACCGTTTGACCTACTTGCAGGCCATTTTGAGCAATTATATAACTCTTTTCTCCGTCTTTGTAAGTAATCAATGCAATAAACGCAGTTCTGTTTGGATCGTACTGAATTGACTCTACTGTTGCCTCAACGCCTGTTTTAGCCCTTTTAAAATCAACCAAACGATACTTTCTCTTATGACCGCCACCTATATAGCGCATGGTCATTTTCCCTTGACTGTTTCTACCTCCCGACTTTTTTAACGGAGCGAGCAAGCTCTTCTCCGGCTTATCAGTAGTAATCGCGTCAAATCCGTTTACTACTCTAAATCGCTGTCCGGGAGTTACTGGTTTTAATTTTCTAACTGACATTTCTTGTCTTTACTTATATATTACTATAATAATCAATAATGTCCCCTTCTGCTACCTGAATAATGGCTTTCTTGATTGCATTGGTTTTACCATGCTGAATGCCTGTCTTGGTGTAGCGGGTACTTCTCTTTGGTCCGTAATTCATTGTGCGAACTTTTTCAACAGAAACTCCGTAAGTTGCTTCTATGGCATCTTTGATTTGTATCTTGTTTGCCTTAGTATCTACAATGAAACTATAACGATTGTTCAACTCACTATCGGCGGTTGCTTTTTCGGTTATAATAGGTTTTATTAACACACTCATTGGTTTCTTATTTACTTAAATTCGACTCAATTCCTTCAATCGACCCTTCTAAAAGCACTATATTATTAGCATTAATAATTTTATAAGTGTTTAATTCTGAGTTAGTTATAACTTCAGAGGTCTTTAAATTGCGTGACGACAAATATACGTTATTATTTGAATCGCCCAACACAATGAGGGATTTTTTATTTTCTAACCCTAAAGCTTTCAAAACATTAGTGAAATCTTTTGTTTTTGGAGCTTCAAAACTGAAGTCTTCAACAACAATAATCGATTTCTCTTGGGCCTTGATACTTAAAGCAGATTTTCTAGCCAAACGCTTTACGCTTTTGTTAACCTTTTGCGTATAATCTTTTGGCCTTGGACCGAAAATTCTACCACCGCCTTTAAAAATAGGGGACTTTATACTTCCTGCCCTCGCGGTACCGGTACCTTTTTGTTTCTTTATTTTGCGTGTACTACCTGCAATTTCTGCTCTTTCTTTAGACTTATGGGTTCCCTGGCGTTGATTTGCCATGTACTGCTTAACATCTAAATAGACAGCGTGGTTGCTTGGCTCTACACCAAAAACCGATTTGGAAAGCTTCACCTTTCTCCCGGTTTCTTTTCCTTTGATATCTAAAACTGCTACTTCCATTACTTCTGAACGATTACATAAGCGTTTTTGTGCCCAGGCACACATCCTTTAACTACTAAAAGATTTTTCTCCGGAACCACTTTCAACACTCTTAAGTTTTGTACTGTTACTCTTTCTGCTCCCATTTGCCCGGCCATACGCATACCTTTAAATACGCGCGCAGGGTATGATGCAGCACCAATAGAACCAGGCGCTCTTAAACGGTTGTGCTGACCGTGGGTCGACTGTCCGACCCCGCCAAAACCATGACGTTTAACTACCCCTTGGAAACCTTTACCTTTTGATGTACCTGTAACATCAATAAACTCTCCTTCTACAAATTGTTCTACTGTTATAGTATCTCCTAATTTGTACTCGCTCTTGAAATCTTGGAATTCAACGACTTTTTTCTTAGGAGAAACACCTGCTTTTTTTGCATGACCCAACTCGGCCTTGTTTGCACGTTTTTCTGCCTTGTCATCGAAACCAAGCTGAAGAGCCTCATACCCGTCAACCTCTTTGGTTCTGACTTGGGTAACTACGCATGGCCCAGCTTCGATTACGGTACATGGAATGTTTTTCCCATTCTCGTCGAAGATGCTGGTCATGCCGATTTTTTTTCCTATTAACCCAGACATTCTAATTTAGTTTTACGATGCATGGTCTACACTATGGCAAACCTTTTCATCTTTTTGTTATTACTTGTTTATTTAAAAAACTTCAGGGTCAAAAATACTTTCAACCCTGAATGTATTTTTCCCGTTTTTCCTTTGCTTACTAGCTCCGGACATGTTTATCCTGAATCTGTTTCAGGATGTAATCATCATGAGATCCCGAAGCGTCTCCGGAATGTATTCAACTAAGGTTTTTGAAAGTATAACTTCAAAAAACCAAGTTTATCACACTTTTATCTCAACCTCTACGCCACTTGGCAACTCCAGCTTCATCAAAGCGTCAATGGTTTTTGACGAAGAACTGTAAATATCAAGAAGTCTTTTGTAAGAGCTCAATTGAAATTGCTCCCTTGACTTTTTGTTTACGTGAGGAGAACGTAATACAGTAAATATTTTTTTGTGAGTTGGTAACGGGATCGGCCCAGTTACAACAGCTCCGGTTGTTTTTACTGTCTTAACAATCTTTTCAGCAGATTTGTCTACCAAATTGTGATCGTACGATTTAAGTTTTATTCTGATTTTTTGACTCATTTTCTTAAGATTTAAGCTTCAACTCCTTTTGCCTCCTTGATAACAGCTTCAGATATATTAGAAGGTGTTTCGGCATAGTGCGAGAACTCCATTGTAGAAGTTGCTCTACCAGAAGAAAGTGTACGTAAAGCTGTTACATACCCAAACATTTCTGATAACGGCACATTTGCCTTGATCACTTTAGACCCTGCCCTGTCGCTCATGTTGTTTACTTGACCACGACGACGGTTAAGGTCACCTACTATATCTCCCATATATTCTTCAGGGGTTAACACTTCCAGTTTCATTATTGGCTCCATGATTACAGCTTTTGCAGCTTTTGCAGCAGCTTTAAACCCTAACTTAGCAGCCAATTCGAATGATAATTGATCGGAATCCACATCGTGGTAAGAACCATCGGTCAAGGTAACTTTCATGGCATCTACTTCGTAACCTGCTAAAGGTCCGTTTTTCATTGCCTCTTTAAAACCTTTCTCTACTGATGGAATAAATTCTTTTGGTACGTTACCACCTTTAATTTCCGAAACAAATTCAAGACCCAATTTACCTTCCTCGGCAGGTTCCAGCGTAAAGACAATGTCTGCAAATTTACCACGACCACCAGATTGTTTTTTGTAAACCTCTCTGTGCTGTGCTTTTTGCGTAATAGATTCTTTGTACTCTACCTGCGGCTGTCCTTGATTTACTTCAACCTTAAACTCACGCTTTAAACGGTCAACAATAATATCCAAGTGAAGCTCGCCCATACCAGAAATAATAGTCTGACCTGAAGCCTCATCGGTTCTAGCGGTGAAAGTTGGATCTTCTTCTGAAAGTTTAGCCAAAGCCATTCCCATTTTATCTACATCGGCCTTTGTTTTAGGCTCAACGGCGATACCGATTACCGGGTCTGGGAAGTTCATGCTCTCTAATACAATTGGCGACTTTTCGTCAGATAGGGTATCTCCTGTTTTGATGTCCTTAAACCCAACAGCAGCCCCTATATCTCCAGCTTCTATATATTCAATTGCATTTTGTTTGTTTGAGTGCATTTGGTAGATACGTGAAATACGTTCTTTTTTACCAGATCTATTGTTCAACACATAAGAACCTGCATCTAACCTACCAGAATATGCACGGAAGAATGCCAAACGACCTACAAACGGGTCGGTAGCAATTTTAAATGCCAAAGCTGCAAAAGGTTCATCTACCAATGGCTTTCTTTTTACTTCGGCATCTGTGTCCGGGTTTGTCCCTACAATGGCATCTTTGTCTATTGGCGAAGGCAAATAGCGGCATACGGCATCTAACAAGAACTGAACCCCTTTATTTTTAAATGAAGAACCACAGATCATTGGGATAATAGCCCTGTCCATAACCGCAGCCCTAAGTGCAGCATGGATCTCGTCTTCCGTGATTGAATTTTCGTCTTCGAAGAATTTTTCAAGCAGGTTTTCATCATATTCTGCAACTTCTTCTATAAGCTTGGCACGGTATTCATGAACCTCATCTTTCATTTCATCAGGAATGTCCACTACATCAAAAGTAGATCCGAAGTTATCTTCGTGCCATACAATAGCCCTGTTTTTAACCAAGTCTACAATTCCTTTAAAATCGGCTTCTTCGCCAATAGGCAATACAATTGGCACTGCATTGGAACCTAACATTTCTTTTACCTGATTAGCTACAGCCAAAAAGTTAGATCCTTGACGGTCCATTTTGTTCACAAAACCAATTCTTGGAACCCCATAGTTATCGGCCAATCTCCAGTTTGTTTCAGACTGAGGCTCTACGCCGTCAACTGCACTAAACAAGAAAACCAATCCGTCAAGCACACGTAATGAACGGTTCACCTCTACGGTAAAGTCAACGTGGCCGGGGGTATCGATAATATTAAAGTGATACCCTTTGGTTTCTGGAGTAGGTTGTGCATTTTCCATTGGGAACTGCCAGGTACAAGTTGTAGCCGCAGAAGTAATTGTAATACCTCTTTCCTGCTCTTGTTCCATCCAGTCCATTGTGGCAGCACCATCGTGCACCTCCCCAATCTTATGCGAAACACCTGTATAAAAAAGGATACGCTCTGTTGTTGTTGTTTTACCAGCATCAATGTGAGCTGCAATCCCTATATTTCTTGTATATTTTAAATCTCTTTGTGCCATTTTATTTTTTACTAAAATCTAAAGTGAGAGAATGCTTTATTTGCTTCAGCCATTTTATGAGTATCAACCCTCTTCTTAACAGCTGCACCTTCTTCTTTGGATGCGGCAAGAACTTCGGCTGCTAATTTTTGAGCCATTGATTTTTCGTTTCTCTTACGAGAATAGCTAATCAACCACTTCATAGCCATTGATACTTTTCTATCGGGTCTGATCTGCATAGGGATCTGGAAAGTTGCCCCACCCACGCGTCGGCTTCTTACCTCTACGTGTGGCATAACGTTAGACAACGCATCTTTCCATATTTCCAAAGCAGTTTTTTCTTCGTCTTGTTTTTTCTCGTCTACAATGTCTATTGCATCATAGAAAACCTTAAAAGCTACAGACTTTTTACCGTCCCACATCATCATGTTAACGAAACGCGTTACTAACTGATCGTTAAACCTTGGGTCTGGTAAAAGAGGTCTTTTTTTGGCCTGTCTTTTTCTCATGTCTTCTTTTTAAAAGTTTTAATTACTTTTTAGGGCGTTTAGCTCCGTATTTTGATCTACGTTGCGTTCTTCCTTGAACACCAGCTGTATCTAGCGCACCGCGAACGATGTGATATCTTACCCCTGGCAAATCTTTAACCCTTCCGCCTCTTACTAATACTATCGAGTGCTCTTGCAAATTGTGTCCTTCGCCGGGAATGTATGCGTTCACTTCCTTACCATTTGTAAGACGAACCCTTGCTACTTTACGCATAGCAGAGTTTGGCTTTTTAGGTGTAGTAGTGTACACACGCGTACAAACCCCTCTTCTTTGAGGACACGAATCCAAAGCAGCCGATTTACTCTTCTTAGTAATCGTGGCTCTTCCTTTTCGTACTAATTGTGAAATTGTTGGCATAATTTACTTAACAATAATTATGTTTTATTAATTAAAAATCCTTATAAAGTGCTGGCTCACAGTTCGCAACCGAACACACCTCTCGCTTAAAAGGGTGGCAAAGGTAGAAATATTTATCAACAAATCAAATCTTAATTAATTAATTTTCAACAAAATCTGCATGCCCCCCCTATATTACTTTATAAAACTTATCCATCCTCTTTAAAGAACAAAGGCAGCAAACCAAATTAAAAACCCATAAAAAAGGACTTATTCAGTTAACATATTAACAATAATTCGTTAATGAAATTGAATTACAAATAATTATACAATGCTTTTTACTATTTGAGTTAAAATGTTAATTATTTTAACATAATTGTTTGTATTTTCACCAAAGCTAATCTCAAACTATATCAAAATAATGAAAACAAAATTACGTGTCATTTTCACGCTAATTCTTGTATGTATGACCTATTTATCATATGCACAGGAAAAAACGATTAACGGAACTATTACAGACCAAGACGGACTCCCGCTCCCGGGGGTCAACATCCAGATTAACGGTACACATACCGGCACTCAAACCGACTTTGACGGTAAGTACAGCATAAACGCAACCGTTGGCTCTGTCCTTATATATACCTATATAGGCCAGAAAACCGAAGAACGCACCGTAGGGAACAGCAGCACTATTGACATAACCATGCAGGAAGATGCACAGGCGCTGGACGAAGTAGTGATTGTTGGTTACGGTACTTCCACCAAAAGGGAAGTTACCGACAATATTGCTTCGGTATCCTCAGAGGACATCAACCTTATCCCTACCCCCAGCGTCCAGAGCACATTATCCGGTAAGGCCGCGGGGGTCCAGGTAACACAGGTTAACGGAAAAGCCGAATCGGGCATTAAAATAAGGGTTCGCGGAGTTGCCACAATCTCATCATCACAAGAACCATTATATGTTATAGACGGGGTCCCGATGATTAACAGCGACGAAAATATAAACGACTCGCCCATCAACCCCTTGGTAAGTTTAAACCCGAACGATATCGAATCGATAGAAATTTTAAAAGATGCTTCTTCGGCAGCCATATATGGTGCACGAGGTACAAACGGGGTCGTTCTAATCACTACCAAACGAGGTAAGGCGGGAAAAACAAAAGTTTCCATTAACTCATCATACGGCTGGAGCAAACCCACCAACAAAAGGGATTTTCTAAATACCAGGGAATATGTAGATTTATTTACCGAAGCAACCATTAACAGTGGCGGAACCGAAGATGATGCCGCATATTATTTTAATCTTTTTGCCGAAAATGAAGCGGACTGGAGAAACAACGAAGTGGACACCGATTGGCAGGACCTAGCACTTGTTGACGGATCGGTTGAAGACTTTGGGGTTAATGTAAGTGGCGGTAGCGAAAAAACCCAGTTTTTCTTATCGACCGGATACAACAAAACAGATGCCATTATAAGAGGCAATAAATTAGAACGCTATTCCTTAAGGTCTAATATCGACCACACCATTTCGAACAAGTTCAAGGTAGGTATCAGCACAGGGATATCCAAAACTAAAATCGACCGACTTTCTAATGACAATTCATTTTCAACGCCCCTGCAAGCCATTGCTCAATTACCTTTTTCCAAACCATATGAAGATAATGGGGTTGTTCCCAATGGCAGTACCTTATATTATAACTTTCTGTTTCAAGAATACAATGCAGACCACCAGGTAAACATATGGAGGGTCCTTGCAAACCTTTATGGAGAATACCAAATTACCCAAAGCCTAAAGTTTAGGTCAGAATTCGGGTATGACTTCAACAACCAGGTGGAAGAACGTTTTTTTGGCAGCTTGACCGAATCTGCCTCAACCAACGGCTATGCAGATGCAAATGCCGTGGAGAACGAAAAGTACGTACTAAACAATTATTTTTCTTTTGACAAGACATTCTCAAACATAGATTTTAATGCCGTTGCGGGCATGTCTTACGAAGATGACAGGAGGCGACTGCAATCGGTAGAGGGCCAAGAATTCCCTTCGGATGACTTACAAACTGTTGACAGTGCAGCAGAAATTACAGGCGGGGGCTCCAGCAGGACAGCTTACAATTTTTTATCCTATTTCGGCAGGGCCGGGGCGACTATTGCCGGCAAATATATTTTAAAAGCAAGTTTGCGTTACGATGGCTCTTCAAGGTTTGGCAAGGACGAAAGGTACGGCCTTTTCCCTGCCGTATCGGCCGGATGGATAATTTCTGAAGAAAACTTTTTAAAAAACAACGAAACATTGTCGCTATTAAAAATCCGCGGGAGTTGGGGCATCACCGGAAATGCGGGAATTGGAAATTTCGCATCCAGAAGCCTATTTGGTGGTGCATCATATAATGAACGCGCAGCATTATCTCCAACACAATTAGGCGATCCAAGCTTAAAATGGGAAAACACCAGTCAATATGACCTTGGAATTGATTTTGGGTTTTTCAATAACCGCATTTCGCTTGAGGCAGATTATTACAATAAAAACACATCAGACCTATTATTGGACCAACCCGTTCCTTCAAGTTCTGGGTTTACATCCATTACACAAAATGTAGGCGAATTAAAAAATGAAGGATTCGAGTTTGTTTTAAACACCAAAAACTTTATCAAGGAAGATTTCTTTTGGTCAACTTCTTTCAACATTTCCACTAATAAAAATGAAATTACAGAATTACCGGGCGGTGACATTATATCTGGGAGAAATATAGCACGGGAAGGAGAAACAGTTGCATCGTTTTATATGGTAGAATTTGCCGGGGCCGATCCTGATAACGGAGACGCCTTGTTTGTAAGGAACACTTTAAATCCCGACGGGACAATAGACAGATCGACAACCAATGAATTCAATGAAGCTTCAAGAGTAGTTTCCGGGAGCCCATTTCCAGATTTAATTGCCGGTCTTTCAAATACCATTAGGTTTAAGGATTTCGATATGTCTTTCACCTTCCAGGGGCAATGGGGAGCCTCTATTTATAATGACGGCGGAAGGTTTCAATCGGCCAGTGCAGATTATTTCGACAATCAAACCAGTGACCAGTTAGATAGATGGCAACAACCCGGAGACATTACCGATGTTCCACAAGCAAGGCTGTTTGGCGCTAATGGGACACAACAATCCACAAGGTATCTGCAAGAAGCAGATTTTATACGGTTAAGAAATGTAACCCTTGGCTATACAATCCCTTCAGAAGTAACAAAAAAATTTCAAGTAGAACGACTGCGTCTTTATTTTACAGCATTTAATTTGCTAACATTTACCGATTACACCGGATGGGATCCAGAATCTACAGCCGACTTTAATTCAAACAATGATTTGGCAGTAGGCGTTGACTTCTATTCTGCGCCACCGGCACAAACATTGACTTTAGGCATCAACATAGACTTTTAAATAGATAAAAATGAAAACAACATACATAAATAGAATTATTTTAAGCCTGCTCACCGTTGTACTTATAAGCTGTGCAGATAATTTAAATTTAGAACCAGAGCAAAGCCTGACACCAGACGCTGCAACCGGGAGTGAAAAGAACATTCAAAACATCTTAACTGGCGCATATGATTTAGCCGGGCAGGGAGAACTTTATGGAGGACAAATTTACTTAGCCTCAGAATTATTGGCCAACGATGGCGAAATTTTTTGGGGCGGTACTTTCTCGCAACCAGGGGAATTCAACAGAAAAAGAATCACCACCACAAATTCGTTTGTGGCGGATTTATGGATTGAAGGCTATGAAACCATCAACCAAGCAAACATTGTGCTCGATAATTTGAATGTCGTTACTGAAGACTCCGACAAAAACAGGATGGAAGGGGAAGCAAAATTTATCAGAGGGATGATGTATTTTGAATTGGTTCGCTTTTTTGCCCAACCTTACGAGACAACACAAGCAAACAACGGATTGGGAGTACCAATAGTTTTAAATTCCGTAACAGATGCTTCACAAATAGAATTTCCCAGCAGAAGTACCATTAGCGAAGTTTATAGCCAAGCAATAAACGACCTTACGGATGCATACAACTTATTACCCGAATCAAACGAAGAATTTGCCGACAAATATACCGCCGAAGCACTGCTTGCAAGAATCTATCTACAGCAAGGAAATTATCCAGCCGCAAGAGATGCCGCCAATGACGTAATTGAAAACAGCGGTCATGTAATAACAACAACATATGAAGGCGCATTTAACAACGAATTCAACTCAACAGAAGATATTTTAGCATGGCAAGTAACCGCACAAGATGGCATAAATGATATGAACACTTATTGGTCTACCCGCGAATTTGGAGGGAGATCGCTTACTGCCGACGTGTCTATCGAGCTACCATATTTTGATTATTTTACCGTCCCAGATGATAGAATGGACTTTTTTTACGAAGGAAACGGCACTGATGTTACCACAAAATGGCAAGCTCAATTTGCCAATGTGCTGTTCATAAGGGTAGCCGAAATGCATTTAATAAGAGCCGAATCTAATTTTAGAGAAGGTACCGGCGTAGGCATGAGCGCAGAGGATGAAATAAACGCAATACGCACAAGGGCAAATGCCGATCCCATCCCGGGCATTACGCTCCAGGATATTTTAGACGAAAGAAAAAGGGAGCTGGCATTTGAAGGCTTTGCCATTCACGACATAAAAAGATTACATTTAAATGTGGGCAACCTTCCATATAACGACGAGTCTCTTGTATTGCCAATCCCACAAAGGGATATTGACACCAACGACAACCTGGAACAAAATCCGGGATATAACTAACAGCTTATACAAATTGCATAAAAGCCCAAACAAGAGCCTTCAATGTATGGAGGCTCTTGCAATTAATTTCCCCAAAGAAACTCAATCCACTTCATTAAAACCCAAAACATTCTAGAATAACTTGAATTGTCCTATTAAAAAATACCAATAGCTGGCATTTAATAAAAATTAATATTTTTTTTATTACTAAAATGAAATTATGATTTTAACTATATTCTACAGTAGCAACACCCTAATATTGGCACATTTCTACACATGTATATTCTTAATCATCAATTACATTCGATGGTTTCAGATGTTATTTTTCTTTATTTTTTGTTAATAAAAGTTGTGTTTTTAACAAAAAATTACCATTTTAGTGTTAGCTAATTCAAATAAATATTAAAACATGAGAACAAAGTTTAGTGGATTTTTAACGCTAATACTAGCGTTAGTTGTGCAAATAACTTTTGCACAAGAAAAAACCGTAACAGGTTTGGTCACAGACCAAGATGGGCTGCCACTACCTGGTGCGAGTGTAGTAGTTAAAGGAACAAACAATGGCACTCAAACTGACTTCGATGGTAATTATTCCATCCAGGCCAGCACAGGTGATGTTCTGGTTTTTTCCTATGTAGGACAAAAAACAGAAGAAAGAAGTATTGGTACCCAAAACACTATCGACATTACTTTAAGCACTGATGCTCAAACATTAGGCGAAGTGGTAGTTACAGCAGCATTAGGTCTTCAAAGAAATTCAAGAGAACTTTCTTATTCTGTTGCCAAAGTGGACAATGACCAACTAACTGAGACACGTTCAGTTAATGCCGCTACGGCTCTTGCAGGTAAAGTTTCTGGTTTGCAAGTAAACACTATTAGTAGTGGAGTTAATCCAAATACAAGAGTGATCTTACGTGGTAATAGATCTCTACTAGGAAATAATGAAGCTTTAATTGTTATTGATGGTTACCCTAGCAATAGGGGTGTTTTAGATCGAATCAACCCTGATGACATTCAAGACATTACTGTGTTAAAAGGATCTAATGCAGCTGCCCTATACGGATCAGATGCATCAAATGGAGTTGTGTTAATCACAACAAAAAAAGGTACGAATAAACTCCAAGTTACTTTTAACAGTACTTATCAACAGGAATCCATATCCTATATGCCTGAATTCCAAGATGAATTTGGTGTCGGAGGATTTCCTGACGGAACCCTTTATCCATTAGAAAACGTAAATTGGGGGCCAAGATTTGACGGAAGACTTGTTGACGCAAGTGAAACTTATCCCGACGGAAGAGTCCTTCAAGTACCATATTCCCCTATCCCTAATAACCATAGAAGTTTTTTTGAAACCGGAAGTACAATTAGAAATGGTGTTACGGTTCAAGGTGGTGATAATGTAAGTAATTTCCTGTTTTCAATTGACCACTCCAATATTAAGGGAACCATCCCGAAAGATCAATATAACAGGACGAATGTTAGATTAAAGGGAGGATTAGAATATGGAAAATTTACAATTAATGGGAATGCTTCTTTTTTTAGATCTCACACTAACCAAGTCGGCTCAGGAGGTCATCAATCAAGGCCTCTTTATTGGTATGTAATTAATACGCCATTGCATATTCCAATTACGAATTATAAAAATTGGAGAAATGGAGAATTTACAAGAAATGAGGTTTCGTATTATCGTTTTTATGAAAACCCTTATTTTATAGTTGATACTCAAAGAAATTTATCCGATACATTTGAATTTACTTTTATAACAGACGCAAACTATGAATTCACAGACTGGTTTGAGGCCAATGTTCGAATGGGTTATACGAAATATAGCGACGAACAAAAAGATGAACTAGGTGGCTTATCGTATGATTTCACTATTCCTAATGATTATGCAACTATTGCTGAATTTCCTCCTTCAGTACGTGACGAAATTTTTAACCGTAGCAGGTTTAATAGCGACTTTATCTTGACATTCGACAAAGATTTAGGGGATTTACATGCGAATGTTAATATCGGTAATAATGTAAGAATTGAGAATGAAAAAAATATACAAGTTTCTGGGAACAACTTAATTTTACCTGATTTTTATAATGTTTCAACTAGAACGGGAAATTTAGAAGGTTTTGAAAATTCTGAAGAGTACAGAAAGATTGGAGTTTATGGTGACCTTACTTTAAATTATAAGGACTACCTTATTTTAAACGCTTCTGGCCGTAATGATTGGACTTCAACTCTACCTAAAGATAGTAGGTCTTACTTTTACCCCAGCGGAGGAATTTCATTCGTTCCTACAACTGCCTTCCCCGCTATTAAAGGGACCTTGAATTATCTAAAAACTACATTTAACATAGCTAAAACCGGTAATGACCTAAGCCCATATGATTCGAACCGCTCATTCTTTGCGCCAGATGGATCACAAGGCTATGGTTCTTTCCCCTATGGAGCCAATGCAGGGCTTTCATTATCATCTCAAGAGCCTGATCCAAATCTAAAACCGGAGTTTACAACTTCAATGGAAGCTGGCGTCGAATTTGGTTTCTTTAATGGAGATAGACTCTCTGGTGGTGTTACATTATACAAAACAAATTCAACAGACCAACTTGTTCCTATTAACACCTCGGTCACTTCAGGAGCAAGAAGCATTTTCACCAATATTGGTGAAATACAAAACCGAGGTATTGAAATCGATCTAAGAGGAGGAATTATTAGAAATGAAGACCTCTCATGGGATGTAAACCTTAATTATTCCTTAAATGACTCAAAAGTTTTATCATTAAAAGATGGAGTTAATCAGGTAGAAATCGGTGGCCCTTATGCTGATAATTCAGCATATGGTGCAGTAATCGTAGCTGAAGTCGGGCAACCTTATCCATTAATTAAAACTACCGATTATCAAAGAGATGAATTTGGAAGAGTTATCGTAGGTGATGATGGAGACCCACTCGAAGACGGAGACTTAAAAAGTCAAGGCAAAACTGTGCCTACCTATATTGTTGGCTTAAATTCAACGCTAAATTACAAAGGATTTAAATTGTATACTGTTATGGATTACAGAACAGGCCACGTATTTTATAATAATTTAGTTGATGCCCTAGAATTTACAGGACTTACACAACACAGTGTTACATCAAATAGACAACCGTTTATATTTCCTAATTCTGTTTATTCAGATGGAAACGGAGGTTATGTAGAAAATACAGATAGACCTACAACAGGTGGGGGTAATAATTTCTGGGACACCTATAATAACACAAAATCAAATTATGTTACCGATGCTACAACACTTAAATTAAGAGAAGTCGCTTTGAGTTATAGCTTTGATTTAGACGCAATAGGTAATTTAGGACTTACCAATTTAAATATTGGTATTTACGGGAGAAATTTAGTCACTTGGAGGCCTAAGGATAATGTATATACTGATCCAGAATTTAACTACAATAGTGGTAATGCTACAGGTTTCGGCTCTCAAAGCCAAACTGCACCTACAAGACAGTATGGTATAACACTTACGGCAAAATTTTAAAGAAATAATGATGAAAATAAAAATTAATAAAATTGGAAGAATATTGCTAATCATCTGTTTGACAGTATTAGCAAGTTGTAGTGATGATTTTTTGGATGTAAATGACAATCCAAACAATCCTCCAACATCGACACCCAAACTCACATTGCCAGTTGCTCAACAACAGTTAGCAAATCTCTATGGCACTTCTATGATGTATCTTGGACAATACTTTGCATATTCTTATGCAGTACCTTCGAACTGGTCTGCCAATGGTGATTTGTTAAGATATAATGTCACAAATACATTTTACACCAACATTTTCGAGAGCTCATATGCGGATATTTTTAAAAACTTAACATTCGTTGAAGAGTATGCCGATCCCCAAGGTGTTCTAGATTATAGTTCATACAAAGTTATCACTGAGACTCTTTCAGGGTTCCAATATCAATACCTTGTTGACCTATATGGAGATGTTCCTTATTCGGAAGCTAATCAAAGAGGGGGAAATACTACACCTGTATACGATAATGAAGAGACTATATATAAAAATGTTATAGACTCATTAACGACTGCTGCTAACCTTGCCCTTAACATTCCTTCAGAAAATTCAGAGAATCCTGGAGATAGCGATATTATTTTACATGGCGACATGACAGCTTGGGCTCAATTTGCCAATACTGTCAAATTAAGGATGTTAATGCGCATGAGTAATTCTGGGCAAGATAGTTATATACAGGAACAGATTGCCCTCATAGATGCAAATGGAGCAGGGTATATAACTGATAATATTTCAGCAAACCCAGGTTATTCTCAAAATGCTGACCAACAAACACCTGTTTATGGCTATCTCGGGTATCAATCAACCGGGGTTGAAACCGATCGTCATGATTTTACAGTTGCTACCGATTATGCTATAGATTTATTGGATAGCACTAATGACCCTCGTATACTAAGAATATATACAGGAAGTGATAATGCCGATGAGCTTAAAGGTGTAAATCAATCTATAAATCTTCCAGGTGAAGGGTTCACTTCAGATGATTTGTCTGCTGTTGGTCCAGGAATTCTAAAAAGCGCTGATCAAGATCAACCCCTTATGTTATTATCTGAAGCTCTTTTTTTACAAGCTGAAGCTGTTACAAGAGGTTATATTCCAGGGGGAGATGCTGTGGCAATGAATTTATATAACCAGGCGATTGAGGCTTCCTTCGACTATTTAGAAGCAGAAGATGCGCAAACTTATTATAGTCAAGCAATTGAAAACGTGTCCTGGGCTTCTTCCAGCGATAAAATTGAGGCTATAATCACTCAAAAATGGATTGCACTAAATGGTATTTCTATTGAACCATGGATTGAATATACCAGAACCGGATTCCCAACTGATTTACCAACATCCGTTGATGGAGGGAATAGACGCCCTATTAGATTGTTGTATCCTACTTCCGAATATTCAAGAAATTCTGACAATGTTCCGCCTACAACAACTGAAGATGCATTCACCAAGAACCCTTTTTGGAAATAAAACATTCTAAATCATGAAAAATAAAAATATAAAAAACATAAAATTATTAGCTGTTTGTATAGCGGTGGGGATAATGTTTGCTTCATGTTTACTCGATGATGAAGTCACCGATTTTGGAACAGGGCCTAATTTAGTCGGCTTTGCAAACAGCACAGCTACTTTCAAAGCTGAGGCTAATGGCCAAGAAGTTAACTCTGAAATTCCTGTTCAAATAATAGGACCTTCTGTAAACAAATTCAGTGATGAAGTCACGGTTACCATAAGTGTTGATCCCAGTTCTACAGCAGAGGAGGGAGTTAATTATCGATTAAATTCCAAAACGATAACTTTAACTCCTGATGCTTCAGAAGATATCTATGAAGGTGGAATCCCCATCACTATCATCACAGATGGGATATCTACACCAGTATCAGAGACTCCAATATTAAATTTAATGATATCGGAAGTTTCATCTAATGGTGAAATAGTAATCAACGACAAAACCAAATCTTTGAGCGCATCTATTGCGTATACCTGTCCATATAACATTAATGATTATGCGGGAACATATATTGCAACCACTGATGAGTTTGGTTTTTATATTGGACAGCCTCAACCATTTGAGGTTATAGATGGGCCAGGCGAAAATCAATTTACTATGGTAAATGTAGCTGCACATCCTGAAGCATATGATGTAATAGTTGATGTTGACCCAGGTACTGGAAACTTAACAATTGCTAAGCAGCCTGCTTTTAACACAAACAACATTGGTTACACTTATGGTGAATTAAGATGGGAAGGAACTGGAACAAGTGCTCCATCCCCGGGTAATTGTGTTGGCATTATAGATATTACTACAACAAACACCGTAGATGCTGGTTCATTTGGTCAATTTAGAACAGTATTTGAAAAACAATGATTTTTAATTAAATCATATTCCATAATAAAAGCAGTCTCATTTTTGTATAATGGGACTGCTTTTATTATAATTCTAAAACCCAAATAATATTTTCACCATGTTATAACTTCCATAGCATAGTTAAAAAATAACAGTTTACATACACTGATCCCTTTTTATATAAAACTTCACTTTCATATTCAAAACAATATCATCTAACAATTTTTTTACTTTTTTAACCTTCCAATAGGAAATTAAGAATATGTCAAAATTTAAACTATACAATACATAAATATTAGCGTATTGTTAAATAGGGGTATTCTTAATTATCAAGTACGTAATGTTAAAGTTTTAAATGTTATTTTTCTTTATTTTTTCTTAAGAAAAGTTGGATTATTAACATTAAATTACCATTTTCGCGTCAGCTAATTCAAATAAATTTATAAAATGAGAACAAAGTTTAGTGGATTTTTGACGCTAATCCTAGCGTTAATTGTGCAAATAACTTTTGCGCAAGAAAAAACCGTAACGGGTGTGATCACAGACCAAGATGGGCTGCCACTACCTGGTGCGAATGTAGTAGTTAAAGGGACCAGCAATGGTACTCAAACTGATTTTGATGGTAATTATTCCATCCAAGCTAGCACAGGAGATGTACTGGTATTCTCCTTTGTAGGGCAAAAAACTGAAGAAAGAACTGTAGGTGCTGCCAGCAGCATAGATGTTACTTTAGGGCAAGATGCGCAAGCTCTTGATGAAGTTGTAGTTACGGCTTTAGGTATTTCAAGGGAAAAGAAACAATTAGGATATGCAACACAAAAAGTTGATGGCGAAGCTGTATCAAAGGTGAAGACTAACAACTTCGTAAATTCGCTTTCTGGTAAAGTTGCTGGATTGGACGTAAAAAGTTCCGGTACTTTAGGTGGATCTTCCAATGTTGTAATTCGTGGTAACAACTCCATCTCTGGAAACAACCAAGCATTATTCGTTGTGGATGGTATTCCAATTAGCAACGAAAATACAAACACATCAGCCCAAAGAAGTGGTGGTGGTGGTTTTGACTATGGTAATGCCGCTTCAGATATTAACCCTGATGACATTGAAAGCATTAACGTACTAAAAGGTGCTGCCGCAACAGCTCTTTACGGGTCTAGAGGTATGCACGGTGCCGTGATTATCACAACTAAAAAAGGCCGAACTAAAAAAGGTATTGGAGTAACTGTTAATTCCAGTGTAACTGTTGGCACAGTAGATAAGTCTACCCTTCCTACATATCAAGATAAATATGGTGCTGGTTATGGTCCTTATTATTCATCAGACGACGGTTACTTTAACCTTGCTGATATCAATGGTGATGGAATAGATGATTTAACTACACCATTTACAGAAGATGCCTCTTATGGTGCCGCTTTTGATCCAAACTTAATGATTTATCAGTGGAATTCTATTTATCCAGAATTATCTACCTATCAACAAGCATCTCCTTGGGTAGCAGGTAAAAACAACCCTAATTCTATATTTGAAAGTGCTGCTACTGTAATCAATTCAGTATCTTTTGATGGTAGCACCGACAAAAGTAGCTTTAGAGTTGGTATCACTAATTTTGATCAAGAAGGTATTATTCCAAATAGTGGAATTAAAAGAAATACCATAAACTTTAATGCATCTCATGACCTGACTGACAAATTAAAGTTGTCAGCAGCTATGACTTACACCAAAACAAGTGGTAAAGGACGTTATGGAACTGGATACGATTCTAAAAACGTTATGCAACAGTTTAGACAATGGTTCCAAACCAATGTAGATTTCCAAGAGCAAAAAGAAGCTTATTTTTCTACAGGGAAAAACTTATCATGGAACCCTAACTCATCTACCAACCTTCGTCCTATATATTCAGACAATCCATACTGGGTTTTCTATGAAAACTATGAAACAGATTCAAGAAATAGATATTTTGGTAATGTTGTTTTAAACTACCAAATAAACGATGTATTTAGTTTATTGGGAAGGTTCACGTACGATACATATAGTGAATTACAAGAAGAAAGAATAAATGTAGGAAGTGCAGATGTGTCTCAATATTCCAGATACAACAATGATGTAGCAGAATACAACTACGATTTAATTTTAAATTTCAATAAAGATCTTTCTGAAAAATTAAATTTAGATGGAAACATTGGATTTAACCTTAGAAGACAAACTTGGAACTCTATTAGAGCTACAACAAATGGAGGTTTAGCAATTCCTGGACTATACTCACTAATTAATACCGTTAGCCCGCTAGAAGCACCAGACGAATACGATGCAACTAAAATGGTAGACGGTGTATATGCACGAGCAAGTTTAGGATATGACAATCTTTTGTTCTTAGAAGGTACATACAGAAGAGACCGTTCTTCTGCTTTACCTAAAGCAGACAATACGTATGGCTATTTCTCAGTTTCTGGAAGTTTCTTGTTTTCTCAGTTGATGGAAGCAAGTTGGTTAAACTTGGGAAAATTAAGAGCTAACTACGCAGAAGTTGGTGATGATACCGACCCATACAGGGTTTTTAATACATATGATGTTTCTACTGCATTTAATAGTTCTGGTGTTGCCACTAACCCAAGCGCATTAAACACAATAGATTTAAAGCCGCAAAGACAAAAATCTTATGAATTTGGTCTTGAAATGGCTTTTGCAGAAAGAAGATTAGGTTTTGATGTTGCCTATTACAATACAAGAACCGAAGATCAAATTGTAAATGTTCCATTTTCTAATGCCACTGGTTATTCTTCAAGATGGCTAAATGCCGGTACTATTGAAAATAAAGGGGTTGAAGTACTTTTGTATGGTTCGCCAATCAGAACAGAAGACTTTAAATGGGACATTACGTTAAACTGGGCTAGAAACAGAAGTGAAGTAGTTGAGCTTAGAGAAGGTATTGATAACTTAGTAATGGCTAGCCTTCAAGGAGGTGTTAGTATTAACGCCACACCTGGAGAACCATATGGTACCATTAGAGGTTCAGATTATATCTATGATGATAATGGACAAAAGGTTGTAGGTAGCAATGGTTATTATTTAAGAACCTCTGCTAGTAACAATGTTATAGGAAATATAAATCCAGATTGGAAAGGTGGTATTAACAACAGCTTCACATACAAAGGATTTAATTTGAGTTTCTTAATCGATATCCAAAAAGGTGGAGATGTATTCTCGCTTGATACATGGTATGGTTACGCTACAGGTTTATATGATTTTACAGCAGGCACTAACGATTTAGGAAACCCTGTAAGAAATCCTGTTACCAGTGGTGCAGATAGCGGAGGGGTTATTCTCCCAGGTGTAAAAGAAGATGGAACTCCAAATGATGTTAGAGCTGCAGCTACTACCTATGCAAATCCATGGGGTTATGTTAGAACACCAAATGCCGCTCATGTTTACGACGCATCTTATGTTAAACTTAGAGAAGCTAGCTTAACATACAACTTTAGTAAAGATTTTATCAGCAAACTACCTCTAAGCGGAGCTTCTCTTTCATTAATAGGTAGAAACCTATGGATTATTCATAAGAATGTTCCTTATGCTGATCCCGAAGCTGGTTTAAGCTCTGGTAATATCCAAGGGTACCAATCAGGTTCTTATCCTGCTGTAAAGGAAATAGGAGCAAGTCTTAAACTACAATTCTAAAAAATTAATCATGAAAAAAATATTTGTATCTATATTCACAATCGCTCTCGTACTATCATCTTGTCAGAGCGATGATAAATATGAAAGCTACAACGAGGACCCAAAAAATCCTCAGCAAGTAGCCTCCGGTGCTCTTTTCACATCAGCTACAAAGAGCCTTTTTGATCAAATGACCAGCACCAGTGTAAACCTGAATGTTTATAGGTTGTTATCTCAGTACTGGACTGAAACGACATATATCGACGAATCCAATTATGATTTAAATGGGAGAAATATCACCCAAAATCACTGGAGTGAAATGTATCGTGATGTATTGTTCGATTTAAAAGATGCTAAAGCTAAAGTTATGGAAGATCCTGAATTATCAAGTTCTGAAAAAACTGGCCGCTTAGCTCAAATAGAACTATTGGCAATTTATACATGGCAACAATTAGTAGATAGTTTTGGGGATATTCCTTATACTCAAGCATTGGATATCGAAAATTACCCACTTCCAGAATACGATGACGCAGCTACTATCTACGAAGATCTAATTAGCAGAATCAATACTGTTATTCCTGATTTTCAAACTGGAAGCGGCTATATGGATGAAGACCAGATATATGAAGGCGATATGGCACAATGGTCAAAATTTGCTAATTCTGTAAAATTGAGACTAGGTATCAGGTTAAGTGACGTAAATCCATCTCTTGCCCAACAAACAGTTGAAGCTGCTGTAGCTGCGGGTGTATTTACCTCAAATGAAGATAATGCACTTATACCATATCAAGGCTTTGCACCTAATACCAATCCACTTTGGGTAGACTTAGTTCAATCTGGTAGATCTGACTTTGTGGTAGCAAGTACCATTGTTGATTTCATGAATGGACTTGATGACCCAAGAAGAATGGTATATTTTGATGATAACTTAGGAGCAGATACATACGAAGGTGGTCCTTATGGAGATAACAACAACTTTAACTCCTATACACATATAGGACCTGTTATGTTAGAGCCAACATATCCTGGAGACTTATTGGATTATGCAGAAGTTTCTTTCTATTTAGCTGAAGCCGCTGCTAGATCTTACAATGTAGGAGGCACTGTTGAAGAATTCTATGAAGAAGGTATTACCGCTTCATTTGAATATTGGAATGCAGGTGATGCGAGTGCATATCTAGCCATGCCAGAAGTGGCATATGCAACTGCACCGGGAGCTGACTGGAGAGAAAAGATTGGTAATCAATTTTGGATTGCCATGTACAACAGAGGTTTTGAAGGATGGACTGTTTGGAGAAAGTACGACATAAACATGTTTACTTTACCTGTTTCTAGTGAAAATCCCATCCCAACAAGGTATACATACCCTATAAACGAACAAAACCTTAATGAAGCTAATTGGTCTGCCGCTTCAGATGCTATTGGTGGCGACAATCAAACCACTAAGCTATTCTGGGATGTTAACTAATATTTATTAGTAAAAAAAACATAACCATTTTATAAAATTAAAACCACCTCGAGATGAGGTGGTTTTTTTATGGGCTTTTCTTCTGTAAAACTAAAAAATCCATTTCAAAAAAGTATGAATTTTGGTTTCACTTCAGGAAAGTACATGATTTTTTATATTGAGTGCTTTACTAAATTCCCAATAAAAAAAATCATGTACTTTTGCCACATGGAAAACAACTATCAAATTTTTGGTATCCGCGCGGTTATGGAAGCCATTCAATCGGGTAAAACAATAGATAAGGTCTTTGTTCAAAAAGGATTGCAAGGAAACCTGTTTCATGAGCTTGACAAGCTTATCAAGAAAAACGATATTAATAAAGCTTATGTACCCGTTGAAAAGCTTAACCGGCTTACCAAAAAAAATCATCAAGGGGTTGTTGCCAATATTTCGCCCATTGAGTTTCACGACCTTGACAATTTGGTTATGCAGACTATAGAATCGGGTGTTACGCCATTGTTCTTGTTGTTGGACCAATTGTCGGATGTGCGAAACTTTGGTGCCATAATACGTACCGCCGAATGCACTGGCGTGCACGGGATAATTATTCAGAAAAAAGGAGCGGCTCCCGTTACTGCCGATACCGTAAAAACTTCGGCCGGGGCAGTATTTAAAGTGCCCATTTGCAAGGTAGACCATATTAAGGATGCCGTTTTCCATATGCAGGCGTCGGGGATTCAAATTGTTGCGGCTACCGAAAAAACAGACAACACTGTTTATGATGCCAATTTTTCACTGCCAACTGCAATTGTAATGGGTTCTGAAGATGCGGGCATCTCCCCTTCTATCCTAAAGGTTGCTGACCAAAAGGCAAAGCTGCCGCTTTTGGGGGAAATCGAGTCTTTGAATGTTTCGGTGGCTTGTGGTGCTTTTTTGTATGAAGTGGTAAGGCAACGTTTGTAAAACAAATTATCCTGTATAACCCGGCTTTTCTCTATTTTTTTGTTTTAAAGGCCTTTCTATTTTGATTCATTGGAATCTTTTTCTTTGCCCTTTTCAATATAATGATAGGTAATCGATATAGAATTGTTATCCTGCCCTAATGCTTCGGCTTCATCTACTGTATTTTCAATAAAATTGCCATCCTGGTCGAAGTGCTTTAAAAAAGGGTCGCTGGCTTCGTCAAAATCTTCGTGCTCCCATTCGTATGTTTCCTTGCGAAGGACTTCGTTTTTGAATATAAATGCTAGTGCCAATCCCACCATAAACCCAGAAAGGTGCCCTTCCCAGGAAATTTCTTCTTTTATGGGAAATATAAACCAGAACATGCTGCCGTATGAAAAAACCGTGACCAGAGACAATGCTATTAGACGTTTGTTTTTGGCTATAATGCCTTTAAAAAATATAAAACTTACCAGCACGTAAATAAGTCCGCTAGCGCCAATATGATGAGAAGGCCTCCCGATGAACCATGTTAGCAGGCCGCTAAAAAGGATGCCCAAGAGAATTACCTTCCAACTTATTTTGTTATAAAAATAAAAAAGTGCGGCACTTAATATCATTAAAGGAAGGGTGTTGCTGTACAAATGACTTACGGAACCATGGATAAATGGGCTAAAAAAAATGCCCCTGAGCCCTTTAAAACTCCGTGGGTATATTCCATAATCGGAAAAATCGAAGCCAAAGTTTAACTCAAACCAATACACACCCCAAATGGCAAGGCCAAAAAAGAGCGGGTATATAAGCATCCATAAAGAAAAGTTTAAACTGTCGTCTTTTTGCATGTCCAATCCCTATCAAAATTAGAACCAGTTTAAATTTACTGATAAATTGTCAGAAATATAGTTGAGCCCTTGTAGTTATAATTGTAATTTTGGATTATGAATGAACCTTTAGCAGAACGTATACGCCCTAAAAGTTTAGAAGAATACATTAGTCAAAAACATTTGGTTGGCGACGACGGCTCTTTAACGTCCCAAATTAAAAAAGGGGCCATTCCTTCATTAATTTTATGGGGCCCTCCCGGCACCGGAAAAACTACATTGGCAAATATTATAGCCCATGAGAGCAAAAGGCCTTTTTATACCTTGAGTGCTATTAACAGCGGCGTAAAAGATATACGGGAAGTTATTGACAAGGCAAAGCAAAGTGGCGGACTTTTTACAGCCAAGAACCCTATTTTGTTTATAGACGAGATTCATAGGTTTAGTAAATCGCAGCAAGACTCGCTTTTGGGCGCCGTTGAAAAAGGTTGGGTAACGCTTATTGGCGCCACTACCGAAAATCCAAGCTTTGAGGTAATTCCCGCCCTGCTCTCCCGTTGCCAGGTTTATATTTTGAACGCCTTTAACAAGGAAGACCTGGAAGCACTTTTGAAGCGGGCAATTGAAGAAGACCGTTTGCTGAAAGAAAAAAGCATTAACTTAAAAGAAACCGAGGCTCTGCTGAGGCTTTCTGGCGGTGACGGAAGAAAACTGCTAAATATTTTTGAGCTGGTTATTAATTCTGAAGATAAAGATGCCATTACCATTACCGATGGCTTGGTAATGAAAAAGGTACAGAAGAATATTGTACGCTATGATAAAACCGGCGAACAACATTACGATATCGTCTCGGC
The DNA here is from genome assembly GCF_029603165.1 of Galbibacter pacificus. GTDB lineage: Bacteria > Bacteroidota > Bacteroidia > Flavobacteriales > Flavobacteriaceae > Galbibacter > Galbibacter pacificus. The sequence continues at coordinate 112,389 of NZ_JAQSVC010000001.1, read as the reverse complement.
TTTTATTAAGTCTATCAGGGGTAGCGACCCCAATGGTGCCGTGTATTGGCTTGCCCGTATGATAGAGGGTGGCGAAGATGTAAAATTTATTGCCAGAAGGATGCTTATTGCCGCCTCTGAAGATATTGGCAACGCAAATCCCACTGCTCTGGTTATTGCCAACAATACATTTCAAGCGGTTACCACTATTGGTTATCCGGAAGCACGTATTATTTTAAGCCAATGTGCAGTTTATTTGGCCACATCTCCAAAAAGCAACGCTTCTTACGAGGCCATTAACAAGGCCGTAACGGCCGTTAAGCAAACAGGCGACCTTTCTATTCCGCTTCATCTAAGAAATGCACCTACAAAACTTATGAAAGAACTTGGCTATGGCGAAGATTATAAATATGCACATAGTTACAACAATAATTTTGTGGAGCAAGAGTTTCTTCCGCAAAAATTGGAGAACACTACTTTCTACAATCCCGGGAACAACCAACGAGAAAATGCTTTAAGGGATTTTTTAAAGAACCGTTGGAAAAATAAATATGGCTATTAGGCATTATGCTTTGCCCATATGCTTATTGTAGTATGTGCTAATATATACACAACTCCTGTTTACTACTGTAACTTTTACATTGCCCCACTTGCAAATGCCCACGTATTGAGCCAATGTGCCCTCGCCTTTTTTGTTGGTACAAATTTCCTTTTTGGCGCATGCGAGAATGCTAAATGAACATGTAAGAATCCTATTTACCGATCTACTTCTTCTTTTTGTTCATATAACCCTTATTTTACGATTTTTAATTTGAATGATTGTTATGCTGTTTTTATGAAATGTCCTATAGGAAGGCCTTCAGCAGAAAAACTTCCTATAAAACAGTCCATTTCTTGTATTGAAGATTGAGTGGTTGTCGTGTTTAATTTAACGGCTTCCCCTGTATTTAAATTTAATTTTCTGCAACCAGTTGGGCTATTTCCTTTGTAATTTGTGTTGGCGAATTGCAGTTGCAGTTGGTCAACCCGATTACATAAATATCTTGCGCGGGCAAATAAACCCCCATTGACTTGTAGCCGAAAATGGAACCACCATGCTCATAACGCTGCACGTTGTTTTTTGTTTTAATGTGCCAGCCATAGCCATAGTCGATATGCGTTCCATTGTTTAACGTATAATTTGTAAATGCTTTCTTGGTGGTTTGTTTACTGATTAACAAGTTGTCCTTTATAGCCTGATTCCATTTGTACATATCGGTTACGGTAGACATAATGGACCCTGCCGAGTATGGCAAAGAGAAGCTTATGTAGGTATTGTTTATATACTTACCGTCTTTTTTTTGATATCCCGAAGCCCTGTTGTTTATAATTTTTTTATGGCTGGCATAATAGGTGTTTTTTAATTGTAGTTTTTTAAATATATGCTGCTCAATAAAATGGGCATAACTTTCTGCAGAGACTGTTTCTATTATGTAACCCAGTAGAATGTAACCGGAGTTTGAATATTTGTATTGTTGACCCGGTAAAAAGTCCATTGGCTCGTTTTTAAAAAAATTAATGAGTGCTGTTGGCGTCATGTCTTTTTTTGATATTTCATTCAATCCATCAACACTGGTAAAGTCTTTAATTCCAGAAGTATGGGTCAATAAATGATGTATTGTAATTTTATTTCCGTGAGGATAATCTGGGATGAATTTGGTTATGGTGTCTTCTAAATTCAATTTGCCTTCTTCCATGAGCATTAAAATGGCTATGGCCGTAAACTGTTTTGTTATGGAACCGATTTCGAAAACATTATCGGGCTCCATAGGAACGTTTAATTCAAGGTTGGAGAGGCCAAATGCTTTTTTGTATATAATCTTTCCCTTTTTGGCGATAAGGAAGCTGGCCCCGGTTTCATGCGGGCGATACTGTTTTTGCAACAAACTATCTATATTGGACTGTATATTTTGGGCATGGCAAATAGATTGATAATTAAGGAAGAAAATAGAAGTTACTGTTAACAGGCATTTTAAAAAGAATGTGTTTTTCATTTCTTGGTTTTTAATTATTGATTTTGAGGGTTTGACTATGTATTGACCATTTTGGTTACAAAATAGTATATTGATACCATTGGCAGTTGGGTTTGTGCCGGTATGTCAATTTATCCTGCCTGTTCTATATATGCCTGTATGGATAGCTAGTGCGCCTTTCTATATCTTTTTTTGGTAGAAATGAAAAAACCTCAAGACCTATGAAAATCTTGAGGTTTTTTGTTCATTTTTATTTATATGCCCTTTGGGGGCAATTATTTTAATACGGAATGCCTAAAACTTTATTTGCAGTTCCTGCTTTTTTAGCTCGTCGCCTTCGTAATATTCGGCTATCCATTTGCCATCTTTTTGATAAAGGAAACCATTTTTGTCCTGAATGATGTAATAGTTTGGCTGCGTGGTTTTTGTTATTTTAAAAACAACCTTTGGCGTGGTGTCTACCAATTGGTAACCGTTGTTTATAGGTTGCGCGAACAGGGTGTTGCTATTGGTTTCTACTGAAGTGGCCGTTGCCGGTGCCGTGGTTTGTGGTGTTACGTTTGTTGCCTGATTGGCAGCCGTGTTTGCCGTAACCGCCACCGCCGCTGTTGTTGCGGGAACGGTATTGGTTTGCGAGGGAACGTATACTTGGGTGTTCTCTACGGGCTGGTAGTTATAGTTTAGGCCTTTAATGGAAACAAAAGCATTTTCAAGGGCTTCCTGGTATGCGCCTTCATATTCCTTTATTTTACTTTTCCCTTCGTCTGAAGTGTATATAATGGCCCCTTGGCAATTTTCCAAGGTGACGTTCATTTTGGTTGTAAACAGGTTGGAGTTATCCAGTACGTTTGCCTTTAGGCCCAAACAAGGGTTTGCCAATAGGTCGGCCGGTTTTTGGTCGTCATAAATGGCGTTAAAGCCAGCCTTTTCGAACATAAACTTGGTATAGGTATTGACCCTATATTTATTTGCTTCCTTTAAAAAATCGAACTTTTTTGGAACGATAATGTATTTGTAGTTGTTTACATTTTCTTGTGCAAGGATTGAAATTGACATAAAAACCAACCCTAAAAATAATAGCTTCTTCATTTAAAAAAAATTTTAGTTTCTTATTGGGAATATATAGTTAAATCCCAGCTGTATTGATACGTTATTTGCTTTGGCTAAATTATAATATTCCAACAAATTATCGGCCAATAAATAGAAGTTAAAGTTAGCAAAATGCGTTGACAATCCAAGACCGATGTTCTTTTTTGAAAATTTATCGACGGTATAAGTTGCCTTTATACGCAATGCCTGTGCCAACCTCCTGTAGTAAAAGGCGGTAAGGGCTACCTCGGGATGTTTAGGCCTTTTTTCGGCAAACAACTGTAACCCTACCGAATTTATCAAACCATCGAAGCCAGACGCAGTACAATCGCACGCATTCTTTCCCGCGTATCCCCCAAAATTATATATTGCGGCCGCATTTAACTTTACGGGCCTCATGGTGGTGTACGGATCCCGAATAGTATCCCGGGGGAATGCTTCTTCTATCTCGTCTACAAGCTCCTGCCAATTGTTGGAAAGTCCGGTATCGTTAAAAATATCATCAAACGGAAGTTCTATACCCTCAATAGCATCTTGCCCTTTTAAGGTATAACGCTCTACGTCTTTATTATGATATATAAAACCCAAATCTTGAATACTGGCCGTGTAAGTCCATGTTTCGTTTGGGCTGTAAGTAATGCCAAAATCGATGCCCAGCCCCAAGTTTCCGGCAAGAAAAGCCCTAGGCATCATTTTATTAACAATGTCCCGGCCACCATTTACGTCGTCTTCCCGTAAACTGGCATAGCCCGAAGTTTTTACTTCTACATTTGAAACCAAGGCATGCCTGTAAAAGTTATTTTCTCCCTCTGTGGTTATAAACGTACCGCTATTTTTAGTTGAAGTAAAATCTATAATGCTGGAATATATTTTTCCGCGCACCCCGTAGCTAAACCGGTCGCTTACCTTTTTATGGTATCCGGCATGATATACCGTTAACAGCTCTCCTTTTACGTTAAAGTGCGATAAGTTGAAGGCTCTACCTATATTTGGGGCATTTCCTTCGTAAGCTAAAATGGCTAGGTCTTTTGGCCAATAGTTAAAAAAATCTATTTCCTGGTATGCGCCAAAGGTAATGTAACTTTTACCAAAATGCCCCCCTATTTTAAAGCCTATATTTACCACTTCTAATTGCTGGTTAACCCGTTGTACGTCCCCCGCCTTTAATGAATATACCATATTGCTTACCTTGGCGTTAAAATCTACGCCATTATCAGCAAAAAGGTCGTAAACCGACATATTGCTTGAGCCTGCATTTACATATATGCCCGAGAGCACGGGTATGCCAAAATACCCTCTGTTTTGTATAGCGGTGCCGGGATTGACCATTAACGACTGTGGGATTTCGGTAAAATTGTACAGCAATTGTTTGTTTTGAGCATATGTGCATATGCCCGATATAAAAAGGAGGAATGCTATTGCTTGTTTATTTGTCATCTATTGACATAAAAAAGGTTCCTGCGGATTTAAGGTCGAGCACGCCTTCTGAATCGGGCTGCAAATTTGGGGTGCCACTATCGAGGGACAATACCACTTCCAGGCTTTCCATGTTTTTTATTGTTTGGATGTCGGCCTCGTTGTAAGTTACAATAGAAGTTACCTTTATGGGGATTCCCGAAGACGCTTCAATAGAAATAGGAATGCTGTCTATGGGCACATTGGCCTCGTTGTATAAAATTATATTTGCTGAAAAAGAACGCTCTATGGTGTTGGTAAACTCAAAAGTAAAAGTGGCTTTTTGCAGGTTATCGTCAAAGAAAGGCTCGGAGAACAGTTCTATTTTAGTTGAATCTTTCACGGTATAGCCTGTTGTATTATCCGGTATTTCGCCAATTAACGAAGCGGGGAGGTCGAAATAAACCAAGCTTACCTCCATAACGGGCTCTAACCTGAAGTCTTCGGCCTGGCTAAAATCTACATCTTTTACGCAAGAACACCAAAGCATACTGCATAGCAACAACAATAAGTAAGGCCTATATTTTTTAGTTGGTATTGGCATGTAAATAAAACGGTTTAAAAAACAAAGTATTGTTTATTAAAGATAGTTTTTTATTTGCCTTAACGTGTTAATTTTATGGGTATTAATGTTTATATTTTTATGTAAGGGCGTATAGAAAAGCGTGTGCATGCCAACGTTTTTTGCACCAAGGATGTCTGCCTCGTAACTATCGCCTATCATAATGGCTTTTTCTGGCTTTACCTTGGCCTGATTCAATGCCATTTTAAAAATGATGGGGTTTGGTTTTTTAACGCCTGCAGTCTCGGAATTCATTATTACCTGAAAATAATGGTCTATCTTGGAGTTTTTAAGTTTTCCCTGCTGAACTTCGGCAAAACCATTGGTAATGATATGAAGTTTATAATTGGGGAACAGGTATTCCAGTATTTCTATGGAATCGTTAAATAAATGATTGTACGTAGAGAGGTATTTTATATATTCATCTGATAGTTTTAGTATCATTTCATCAGAAACAACCATATCCAGGGCGTCAAAAGTTGTTTTAAGGCGCTGGTACCGCAAATCCTCTTTTGTTATTTTGTCCTGCTGGTACAATTCCCATAGCCTAAAATTATTGGGAACATAAACCTCTAGAAATTCGGTTAGGTCAATTGCTACATTATTGCTGGTAAAAATTTTTTCGTAGGTAAGTTGGGAGTTTTTTTCAAAATCCCATAGCGTATGGTCCAAGTCAAAAAAAACATCGGTAATACCTTCACCCTTCCATTTCATTTTTCGTTATTGCTTTTTATGTAATTAATGTATAAATCCTGCCACGAACTCCGCTCGTGCATATTTAAAATTTCGTTGGAGAACACAATATTGAACTCTCCGTTTACAGCACGAACCCTTTGCGAAATTTCGGCAATTTTTTCCTGAGCCTTCCTCACACTTCTGTATTTGTACAATGCAGTATACTGAATACAAAAAGAATTGATTTTAATGGGTATCTGTTCTTCAAAGCTTATATCGTAAAAATAAAACGGAGTACAAGTTCCCGCCCTAAAACCAACCTCTTTGGTATATCCCATGGTATAGTCTTCATTAAAGCCCGCATCTACCAATAAACGGTATGTGTCGGGTATATTGAGCCTGTTAAAGCGTTGCCGCGCCCTTTTTACCGGCCGGTTTATAAAGTCTATAAGCCTTCTACGTTCTTTTTTAAGTTCGGCAATGTCGTTGAACGAGTTATAAGAAGCCATTAACGACACGATGCTATAATCGGCCACCGATTTAACCAAGGACCGAAAGGTGGGGTTGATTACCGAAATATTTTTATCGTACGTTGAATAATTGGCCATTAAAAAGAAGAAAATAGCCGAGACCTTGTGCCTTTTATGAAATGCCGTAAGCCTATCGAAAAAGTCCAAAGGGTCTTTTCTAAAACCCAACAATACCAGATAACGGTCTAATACCCTCCCCAGTTTTAGGGAAGTTAAATCTATAAGTGTTCCCCCTAGGGTCCTGATGAAGCCCTTTTTTTTGTAGGCAAAAGCCGAGGCTATGTCCATTATGGACGTTTGCTGGTAGGTACGTTTCGGGAATTCTATTTCGGGAAACCGTTCCTGCAAGGCTTTTTTTAATTTCAGTACCCAAATATCCACAACGGGAAATTCTAAAAACCTGTTTTGGTACGCAAGGCTCTCGCTTGCCGGAAAGCGGCCATGCTCGTCTTTTACATGCGGCAGATATTCTTCGTACCTGCTCAACAAATAAAAACTAGCAGCAAAAATATCAAAAGGCAATGCACATTTTTCCGTAGTTGGAAAAAAGCATGGCACCCCGTTCCAGTCCTGAACATTAATTTCCACATCTGAAATTCCCTGCTCGAACAACAGCTCATGGCTTTTAACAAAAAACTCGCTCTGTAAAGGTTGTTTGGTATATGTTATTTTAGGGCCCTTATGGGCTATAAAATCTTCCACCTTGGTAGTTATACTTATATCTATGAGAAGCATTTTTGTAAAAATATGCCTCATGATATAGGTTAATCTCGGTGTAACTTTATACGTATAAACTAATAGCATTTTTAAAAAAGTCCTTCGTCTGCAAAGCTAAAGTAAGATTTTTCGGTTACAATAAGGTGGTCTAACAGCTTTATATCCATTCCTTCGGCTGCATTTTTTATTTTTTTTGTTATCTCTTTATCGGCCGCACTTGCTATCAAGGTCCCTGATGGGTGGTTATGCGCCAAGATCATGGCGGTGGCATTAAGCTCCAGTGCCTGCTTTAAGCCCAGCCTAACAGAATGGACACAAGCTCTGCATCGGACAATGCTGCTTTGCCTTTTATAAGAAGTTTTTCTCAGGGACGGCTGTCTGTATTCCAGTTTTTAATCGAAAAGTACAGGGGATTTTCTTTCATTTTATAAATGATCCTAAATTCTACAAAAAGTTGTATCTTTCATAAAAAACAAACCACCCTATACCCAATATGAAGTCTATATTTTCTGAAGAAGTGTATCACGAAACCCTTTCCCGTATTAAACAGCTTACGACAACTTCCAAAGCAGAATGGGGCTCTATGGATGTTTCTCAAATGCTGCACCATTGCCAAAAACCTATGGAAGTTGCCATGGGAAAGCTGGCCGTTAAAACAAATTTCTTTTTTAAATGGGCGTCCAGACTGTTCAAGCCCATGCTTTATAACGACAAACCGTGGAAGCACGGCCTGCCGACCGTAAAAGAATTCATTGTAGAAAACCCTAAAAACTTTGAACAGGAAAAAGAGAAATTAATTGGCCTGATAGCCGAATACCATCAACTAAAAACAAAAAATGAATTGCCGCCCCACCCCGTTTTCGGGAAGTTCACCAAACAACAATGGGGACAAATGCAGTACAAGCATTTAGATCATCATTTAAGACAGTTTGGGGTTTGATTGTTGCTTTTTAAGAATCGATGACCTTCAATTAAACTTTTTAAAGAGTTCTAATCGATCAGTTTTTTTACCGCTTCCAAATCAAGGCCTCCGTAATTACCGCTGCTCATTAAAAGTAAGGCCTTATTGCCCATATTCAAGTTAAAAATAAAGTCCTTGAACGCATCTGGATTGGTATACACGATCAACCCTTCTTTTTCAAAAGCTTCTTTTATTTGGTCGGTAGTTACCTCATCGAGCTTCTTTATTTTTACCGCTTCGGGCGAATAAAAAACCACGGCTGTATCGGCATTGTTCAACGTATTTTTGTATTGCTTTAAAAAAGTGGCATTTAAGCTACTGTAGGTATGCAGCTCTAAACAAGCCACTACTTTTTTATCGGGATATTGTTCCCTTACAGCTGTAAGCGTAGCCTTGACCTTGCTTGGCGCATGCGCAAAATCTTTGTAAATAACACTTTTTGAGTTTTCAGCCAGTTTATCCAACCGCTTGGAAGCGCCTTTAAAACTTGCTATGGCCTCGTAAAAATCGTCTTCGTCAACGCCCATATGCTGGCAAATCCATTTAGCGCCGGCGAGATTATTCAGGTTATGCCTCCCAAAAACTTCAATGGGCATTTCTCCTTCGGGGGTTTCAAGATAGGTTATGCCATCTTCAACAGTAAATTCGGGCGCAGAATAGGGTATTTTACGTATTTGGTTTTTAGAAGCTTCTACAACTTTCACCACTTCTTCGTCTTCGCTATTGTAGGTAATGCTTCCGCCTTCAACAATGGAATCGACAAAAACCTGAAACTGCTCCACATAATTTTCGAAGGTTGGAAATACATTGATATGATCCCAAGCAATACCGCTTAACAAGGCAATATTGGGTTTATATAGATGAAATTTGGGTCGCCTGTCAATGGGGGAAGACAAATACTCATCGCCTTCCAAAACAATAAAATCGTTTTCTTCGGTAAGTTTTACCATGGTTTCAAAGCCTTCAAGCTGTGCTCCCACCATATAATCCACATCCTTGTCATGATAATGAAGTACGTGGAGAATCATGGAAGTTATGGTTGTTTTACCATGGCTCCCTCCTATAACCACGCGCGTTTTGTATTTACTTTGCTCAAAAATAAATTCGGGGTACGAATAAATTTTTAAGTCCAGTTCTTGCGCTTTTATCAATTCGGGATTGTCAGGCTTGGCGTGCATTCCCAAAATAACTGCATCCAAATCTGCGGTGATTTTTTTGGGAAACCAACCAAACTCATCCGGGCATAAACCTTTGGCCTCCAAACGGGATTTGGAAGGTTCGTAAATTATATCGTCGCTGCCGGTTATGGTATATCCTTTTTGTTGTAATGCCAATGCCAAATTGTGCATGGCACTTCCGCCTATGGCGATGAAATGTATCTTCAATGTTTGTATTTCTGTAATTGATAATCGAGCGTAAAGATAGTAAATAGGCAATCTTAGTCAAACTGGGAACCCCTAAAATCTATTCATGGAATTATTTTGCAGTTATTCCGGCGGATATTTAGAAAAAACCTTTTCTACAACTTCTCTAAGCTTTACCTCGCGCATTGCGGGGGTCATGGCCTCAGATATAGTTCCTTCGCTTACTGCCTGCCAAATAAGTTCATCGTTATCTACATCAACCAAATCGAAGACAATTTGGCGGTATTGGTCTTGTTGCCCAATGGGCACACCAACAGATACCCCACCGCCTATATTTCTGTTACTACCGCCAATGCCGATACCTACCGAACTATTTACGGGCTTAGGTCTGTTTGAACTTTCAATATTGATATATAAATCTGGCGAAGCTGAGTTTTCATAACCACGGGCCTGCATAACACTATCAATACTGCGAAACAACCTTTTTTCGTCCAGCTGACTTAGCCCGCTTTGCATTTTTGGGTAAAAACCATATGTTTTGAATTGCGAAAAATTGGCTTTTTTATCATAATCATAGGTCACTTTAACCCCTGAACATGAGGAAATTAAAAAGCATATACATATGGATGAAAATAGAGTTCTCATAACTTATCTTTTACTAAAAATACGTAAAAAATGGGCTACTTAGACTTTTTCCTCTCCTTTATTTAGCATTTCCCAGAGTTTGTCTTTTAATGGTTGGATACCTTGTTGGGCTATTGAAGATATAAACAGGTATTCTACATTTGTAAATTGTTGGTCGAGCTCCTGTTTCATTTCTTTTTTCAATTCTTCGTCAAGCATATCTGCCTTTGAAATGGCCACCAAACGCTCTTTATCCAATAATTCGGGATTGTATTTTTGGAGTTCGTTTAACAATACCTCGTATTCTTTGTAAATATCTTTTGTATCGGCGGGAATTAAAAAAAGTAAGGTTGAATTACGTTCAATATGGCGTAAAAAATAGTGCCCGAGCCCTTTTCCTTCTGATGCTCCTTCAATAATCCCGGGAATATCGGCCATGACAAAAGTACGGTAATCGCGGTATTCCACAATGCCTAAATTGGGTTTTAAAGTAGTAAATTCGTAATCGGCAATTTTTGGTTTTGCCGAAGTTATTACCGATAAAAGCGTGGATTTTCCTGCATTGGGAAACCCAACCAGGCCAACATCTGCTAAAAGTTTTAGCTCTAATAAAAGTTCGGTTTCTTCACCTGGAAGCCCCGGTTGCGCATAACGCGGGGTTTGATTGGTAGACGACTTAAAATGCCAGTTCCCCAATCCGCCTTTGCCCCCTGTTGCAACTATTTTTTCTTCTCCGTCTTCGGTAATTTCAAAAAATACTTCGTCGGTCTCCGGGTTCTTTACTTGTGTCCCTAAAGGTACTTCTATAAACACATCTTGCCCGTCTGCACCTGTACTTGTTTGTTTGCCGCCATGCTCGCCATGACCGGCTTGAAAGTGTTTTTTAAATTTAAAATGGTACAAAGTCCAAAGGTTTTTATTCCCTTTCACGATAATATGACCGCCACGGCCTCCATCGCCACCATCGGGACCACCTTTGGCAACATACTTCTCTCTACGCAGGTGTGCAGAACCCTGTCCTCCTTTTCCAGATGCTACTTTTATTTTTACGTAATCTGTAAAATTTCCTTCTGTCATTTAAATATGTTTTTTTAATATAAAAACGCGCCTTAAAAGTTTTTGAAGAACTTAGTGTCAGTCTGAGCTTGTCGAAGACTTTGTTGTATTTATAGGTTAAATATACTTCGACAGGCTCAGTATGACAGTAGAATTTATATCATTAAGAGCGTTTTATTTTAAAGAGCCTCTATAACCCTACTTAATCTTCCTGTAATTTCTTCAATGCTGCCAATTCCGTTTACGCTATGGAATTTGTCCTGTTCTTTGTAATAATGCATTAAAGGAGCCGTTTTTTGGTTGTATTCCTCAAAACGGTTTCTTATTTTATTTTCGTCCTGATCGTCACTGCGCCCGCTTACTTTGCCTCTTTCCAACAAACGCTGAATCAAAACCTCATCATCGGCCTCCAAGGCAATGGTAGCATGTATCTTCATTCCTTTTTCTTCCATCAATCTGTCTAGTGCTTTTGCTTGTGCATTGGTGCGGGGGAATCCATCAAAAATAAATCCGCTTGCATCCGGGTTTTTCTCAACTTCATCTTTCAACATATTTATGGTCACCTCGTCGGGCACTAAATCGCCTTTATCGATATACGATTTTGCCAGCGTCCCCAATTCGGTCCCATTTTTAATATTGTAACGAAATACATCGCCGGTGGATATGTGTTTTAAATTGTATTTTTCTTTTAAAAAGTTAGCCTGTGTACCTTTCCCTGCACCCGGTTTCCCGAACAGCACTAAATTGATCATATTTACTCTTCTTTTATTTGATATACTTCTGGTAAGTTTCTTCCTAATTCGTCATAATCAAGCCCGTACCCCACAATAAATTTGTTGGGGATTTCTATGCCTACGTAATCTATGTTGTATTCCCCCGAATAGACATCGGGTTTGTAAAACATGGAAGCTATTTTAAATTTTTTTACGTTGATGTTGGAGAACATGGAGACCAGTTCTTTTACCGTTTTTCCCGTATCTATTATATCTTCAAGAATTACTACGCTACGCCCTTCTACATTGTCTGGCACGTCCAATAGTGTTTTTACAATTCCTGTTGAGGATATTCCATGATATGAGCTCAATTTTACAAAACTGAGTTCGCAGTCCTGATCGTATTTTTTTATAAAATCTGAAGCAAACATGAACGCGCCATTAAGGACACAAATAAAAATGGGCGTCTCATTTTTAAAGTCGGCTTTTACCTTTTCTACCATTTGCTCAATGGCAGCATTTATTTCTTCGGCAGAAATAAAAGGCTCAAAATATGTGTCGTAAAGCTTAATCAAGTTTCTTAAAATTATAAAGTTGCAAAGATACTATTTAGATTTTTGTTTTTCCTTTAAATTTAATCGATTTCAACTATTTGTCAATTATTTTCACATCAAAAAAGTTATTTTTTAAGCAATACTTACAAAAAAAGTCGGTTTTGTGCTATTTCTCCTACCTAAACAGCTTGCTTTTTAAGCTTGTTTTTCCATAATCCCCTCATACAGATAGCGCAGTATTATCGCTCCTATTTCATTTTAAACTGTATTTTTGCAAAAGTTTGTGCTTGGTGTTTAAAAACCAAAAACTCATAACCTTATTCAAACATATAAACTCGTATAATGAACTATTTTTCTTCTGATTTTAAATTGGGAATTTTAGGCGGTGGCCAACTTGGTAAAATGCTGCTATACGAAACTCGCAAATTTGATATTTACACGCTAGTGCTCGACCCAAGCAATGAAGCCCCCTGCAAAATTGCCTGCAACGAATTTTTTCAAGGCGATTTGATGGATTTCGACACTGTTTACCAATTTGGTAAAAAAACAGATGTACTGACCATTGAAATTGAAAACGTAAATATTGATGCCTTGGAACAATTGGAAAAAGAAGGGAAAACAGTATATCCATCGGCTAAAACGCTTAAAACCATACAAAACAAGGCCAAACAAAAACTGTTTTATGTAGACAACAACATCCCTACAGCAGACTTTACACGTTTTGCCTATCCAGACGAGATGCTTACGGCGATTAAAAACGAATCGCTTTCCTTCCCATTTGTATGGAAAAGTGCCCGCTTTGGGTACGACGGACAAGGCGTAAAGGTTATTAAAACATATTCTGATCTGGAAGGGCTGCCGAAAGCAGAATGTATTGCCGAAAAAATGATACCGTTTAAAAACGAACTGGCGGTAATTGTTTCGAGGGACCCAAAAGGAAACGTAAAAACGTATCCGGTAGTAGAAATGGAATTTCATCCGGAAGCCAACCAAGTGGAATATGTTATTTGTCCGGCACGTATTGATGAAAACGTAGCCAAAAAAGCACAATTAGTGGCTTTAAAAGTTTCGCAGGCATACCAACATATTGGTTTATTGGCCGTGGAAATGTTCCAGACACAAAACGACGAAATTTTGGTAAACGAAGTGGCCCCGCGCCCGCACAATAGTGGCCATTACAGTATTGAAGCCAGTTATACCAATCAGTTCGAGCAGCATATCCGGGCTATTTTGGGACTTCCATTGGGAGCTACCGAAAGCAAGGTTGCCGGTATTATGGTAAACCTTGTTGGTGCCGAAGATTACACAGGTCCCGTTGTTTATAAAAATATCGAGAAAATCATGGATATGGAAGGCGTTACCCCGCATATATACGGAAAACGGGAAACTCGCCCGTTTAGAAAAATGGGGCACGTTACCATTGTAAACCCCAATGTAAATGAAGCCAGAAAAACAGCCGAGCTTGTTAAGAAAAGCATTAAAGTAATTGCAGAAAATTAGATTGTTAGCCTTGGAATTTTATGTAAGGCATTGTTGGTTTAATAGTATCGATAAGTTTATTTGATAAAATCATTCCACAAGCTTATAAAAATAAAAATTTCCCGCTTAGGGCTTCCATCTTCCGGCTTCTTCGTACCTTTACCGTTTTAAAACCTTCAACATAAAAGTATGGCCAAAGTAGCAGTAATTATGGGGAGCACAAGTGACCTCCCGGTTATGCAGGACGCAATAGACGTTTTAAAAGAATTAGGAGTTGAGACCGTGGTAGACATAGTTTCTGCACACCGAACCCCCGAAAAAATGTATGATTTTGGTAAAAATGCCCACCTAAAAGGAATTTCGGTTATCATTGCAGGCGCTGGTGGTGCTGCACACCTTCCGGGAATGGTTGCTTCATTGTCTCCATTACCCGTTATCGGGGTTCCGGTAAAAAGCAGTAATTCTATAGACGGATGGGATTCTGTACTTTCTATCCTTCAGATGCCCAGCGGTGTTCCGGTGGCAACGGTAGCTTTGAACGGTGCCAAAAATGCAGGAATTTTAGCGGCACAAATTATTGGGAGCTCCAATAAGGAAATTCAGGCAACTATTGTTTCTTATAAAGAATTCCTTAAAGATAAAGTTATTAAGGGTGCACAGGAAATAAAAAAATAGGCCCCGGGGATAGAGCCTATTTTTTTCTGCCAATCCTTTTTACTTCAGGTTAACGCATTACACAGCTATAATTTGAATAAGTAGGTTTGATGTGTATTTTAAATGTCTATTTTTCTATTGTTGTATTATGCTAACATTTACGACATTCCCGTCCTTGGAGGTTTTATATTTACTGCTGAATTGCCAAATAATCGATAACAGGCACAAAATGAACGTTTAAATGAGCGATTTTGATGCAAAAACACATTGGGAAGACATCTATAAAACTAAAAAGCCTGACCAAGTAAGCTGGTTTCAAGATGTTCCAAAAACATATACTGCATTGCTATACGGCAATAAAATGAGGCATCATTACAAGCAATTTTTATTAAAAATTTCAAAAAAATCAATATCGGTTACCATAACCATACCACCCCCTTCAATACAATGCAAAACCTTATTTTTTGCAACTTCAAGAAATGTTAATCAATTTTAAAATAGAAACCACATTCTACATAAAGTTTATTACTTTGTACTTCAGAAAAAGAAATAAAAAAATAACTTATGGCAAATTTGCTTAACAATACGTTTACAACCCCCTATAAAACAGCTCCTTTTTCAGCAATAAAAAATGAAGATTTTCTTCCGGCTATTAAAAAGGAAATTCAAAAAACCAAAGAAGAAATAAACGCAATAACTACCAATAGCGAAGCCCCAACTTTTAAAAATACGATTGAGGCATTAGAATTTTCGGGCGAACAACTGGACAGGATTACTTCTATTTTTTACAATTTAAACAGTGCCGAAACCAATAAGGAAATTCAAAAGCTCGCACAGGAAATCTCTCCGCTTTTATCTGAATTCGGTAACGATATACGCCTCAACGAAACGCTTTTTAAAAGAGTAAAATCTGTTTGGGAACAAAAAGAAAAATTAAATCTCAACAAAGAGCAGCAAATGCTCTTGGAAAAAACCTATAAAAGTTTCTCCAGAAACGGTGCAAATCTAGCCAACGATAAAAAGGACATTTTAAGGGACATTGACAAACAACTTTCTACGCTGAGCCTTAAATTTGGAGAAAATGTGTTGGCCGAAACCAATAATTTCGAGCTTCATATTACAGAAGAAAACCAATTAAAAGGGCTTCCTGAAAGTGCGTTGGAGGCCGCTGCCGGAGAAGCCAAAGAACGAAATAAAGACGGGTGGGTCTTTACCTTGGACTACCCAAGCTATATCCCGCTTATGACCCATGCCGAAAATCGTGAGCTCCGCAAAAAAATGTCGCTTGCCTTTGGGAGCAAGTCTTTTCAAAGCAACAAATACGACAATCGGGAAATCATCAAGCAAATTGTTCGCCTTCGTCAACAACGCGCCGAGTTGTTAGGCTACAAAACACATGCGCATTTTATTTTGGAAGAACGCATGGCAAAAACTCCGGAAAAAGTAAACCTCTTTCTGGAAGAATTGTTGGCCAAAGCCAAACCGGCCGCCAAACGGGAATATACTCAACTTGAAAATTTTGCAAAGGAATTGGGCAGTATAGATAAACTTGAAAAATGGGACGGTGCTTTTTATACCGAAAAATTAAAACAAAAACTTTTTAACCTGGATGATGAAAAACTAAAGCCCTACTTTAAACTCGAAAACGTTATCAACGGGGTTTTTACGGTTGCAGAAAGGTTGTACGGACTTACATTTGAAGAAACTGCCGAAATAGACAAATACCATAAAGACGTAAAAACATACAAAGTACTAGACGAAAACAAAGAACTTGTTTCAATTCTGTATGCCGATTTCCATCCGCGTGGCGGAAAAAGAAACGGTGCCTGGATGACCGTTTACAAGCGACAGTATAAATTAAACGGGGAAAACTCAAGGCCACATATTTCCATTGTATGCAATTTTACCAAACCAACCGAGTCCAAACCTTCATTATTAACTTTCAATGAAGTAACTACCTTATTTCACGAATTTGGCCATGCGCTCCATGGTATGCTTGCCAACACCACATATCCGAGTTTAAGCGGAACCAGTGTGTATTGGGATTTTGTAGAACTTCCAAGTCAAGTACTGGAAAACTGGTGCTATGAAAAAGATGCCTTGGAAATTTTTGCAAAACATTACCAAACCGAAGAGATTATCCCAATGGAATATGTAGAGAAAATTAAAGAATCGGCTACTTTTATGGAAGGGATGCAAACCCTGAGGCAGTTAAGCTTTGGCATGCTCGACATGAGCTGGCACGGCACAGACCCTAGTAACATTGAAAATGTAAAAAAACATGAAGATGCTGTTTTTGAAGCTACCCGATTGTACCCGGAAACTCCCGAAACCTGTATGAGCACAGCCTTTTCTCATATTTTTCAGGGCGGTTACTCGGCGGGATATTACAGCTATAAATGGGCCGAGGTTCTCGACGCCGATGCCTTTGAATATTTTAAGGAAAAAGGAATTTTTAGTAAGGAAGTTGCTACCAAATTCAAAAACAATGTGCTTTCCCAAGGGGGTATAGAAGACCCCATGGAGCTTTACAAACGCTTTAGAGGCAAAGAACCTCAACCAGATGCTTTGTTAAGAAGGGCCGGACTTATTGAAAAGAAATAATTAAAAAAAACAGACCGCTTTGCCGATAAATAGTTTTCTTATCGGCAAAGTGTATTTCTATTTTATTCCTTGACAAATTGTTTTCCCGCGTTTACCCAAGCATCAAAACCACCATCTAGGTTATGAATGTTTTTAAAGCCCAGGGCTGCTAATTTTTCAGAGGCTTTAGCGCTTCTGCCACCAGCTTTACAATAAAGGTATATATTGGCATTTTTATCTAATCTACTCACCTTTTCAACAAAATCATCACTTTTCACATTTATATTGATTGCATCTTTAATATATCCTTCCTGATACTCTTTCGGGGTCCTCACGTCCAAAAGCATGTCGTTTTCAGACAATTCGTTTTTAAATTCAGTAATATCTTCGTCCTGTACTTGAGAAAAGGTAAATTGTGTAGCCATCAGCAGAAAAACTATAAATATACTTTTGTTCATGCGCTTATTTTTTAAAGTAAGTAATCATTTTCTTTTAAGCCAGTATTTTCTTAAAATGTAAAGTTACAAAAGTGATAATTAAAGTTTTTATTATATTTTTGAAAGAAATTTATTCGGCGTGCCTAAACAAAAACTAAATCCTTCCAAATGGGTGGATCTATATGCAGATTACCTTTTTAACTACACCATTACCAGAGTGAACGACACCATTGTAGCCGAAGATTTAGTTCAGGAAACATTTCTGGCCGGATTAAAATCTGCTGAAAATTTTAAAGGAGATGCCGCAGAACGTACTTGGCTTATCTCTATTTTAAAACGAAAAATAATTGACCATTACCGAAAAATAAATTCAAAAAAGGGCAAAGCTGAAATTAAAATGGGCTACACCAATGCCGACGACCAAGATGGTGACTGGCTGGAAGAACGGGTGGCAGATCCATTCGATCTCAATGCAGAAGATGTTTTACAAAACGAAGAATTAGGAATTGCCATTCAGGAATGCCTTATGAAGCTTCCTAAAAAACAAGCCGATGTCTTTATAAAAAAAACAATACAGGGCATGGAGACAGAAGATATTTGTAAAGAACTGAATATCACTGCGTCTAATTTATGGGTAATAGTACATCGTGCCAGAACCGCTTTAATGGATTGTTTAGAAAATAATTGGTTTAAAAATGAGTAATAAAAAAAATATCCTTTTTGCTTCTTGCGAAGAAGCAAAGCAGATTTGCGACAAGGTGCAATATGGCGAAGCTACTTTTATAGAAAAAATGAAGCTCAACCTTAGATTGATGTGGTGCAGGGCAACCAAATCTTATACTAAAAAGAACAGGAACCTAACCCAACTCTGTAACAAAGCCGAAATAAAGACCCTAAACCCCGACAAAAAGGAAGAAATGAGAAAGAACATCAACTCCAAATGCTAAACCAAAAGCATGGCAAGCCACCACACCACCGAGATACTTTCTACAAAAAAACTGGCATAATACTTTGATCTATTTTTTGTTGCAAACAAAATAGATAAAATTATAAGTCCGCCAACCCCAAGCTCCACCAGTTGATATTTATACGCAAAATTGTACTTAAACAAGCTTAAAACGCAAAAGAATACCGCCAAAAGCGTCCCCAATAATTTTACCCAACGAACGCCCAAAACCTGTGGCAGAGTTCGTAACCATGCTTCATCTGTATTTAAATCCCTTATCTCAAACGGAATCATAATAGCAATAATATAGATAAAACGCTGCAATACTTCCACATAGACATTAGCCTGCATGGGCATATCGTTGTTTAGAAGCGGCAGGATAACGGTAGAAACAGACCATGTTAGCCCCACAATATATATTTTTATCCCCTTTAGGCTTCTTATGTTCCTTTTTGTGGTCAATGCAGGGACTACATACAAAAATGCCAGGACTACGAGTCCGCCTGCAACAAAAAGTGTTTTATAATTAAGCCGAAAAACATAATAAGCCGCAATAATAAAACAGATGCCTCCAAAAAACTGTATGATCTTTAAATATTTTTTATCTACAAAAAGATAGTGCTTGGCAAGCGAGCTGTACTTTATAAAGCCATATTCTACAATAGTACCAAAAAAAAGTGCATAACTTATTACTTCATCATAACCCAGACCAAAACTAAGCATTGTTATCCGCGCTAGCGCATATACCGCCAAAGCTACGTGAATGCTGGAGTCTAGGTAAAAATCAAAAATCTGTTTAAGCAGCTTCATGGCCACAAAATAACAAAAGATAATTTATATGTTTACAGCATTTAAAAACATCTGTCAACAAACCCCAAAAAGTTCTCTGGACACATGTTAAAAAACAAAAAATATTTCGGTTTCTGCCCGAACGGGCTACTGGTCAAGCATTGAAATATGTTAAATCTCACTTAGTAGGTCAAAGCCAGTTCAAAAGTACTTTTTTAAACAAATAATATATGTACTTTTGCGCAAATTAAAACATTTTTAGACGGTTATAATGAAAACAGATTCTTTTGTTACCCGGCATATCGGCCCCCAAGAAGAGGATTTAAACACCATATTCAGTACAATTGGTGTAAAAAACATAGATGAATTACTGTACGAAACCTTCCCCGACGGTATCAGGTTAAAAACCGACCTTGATCTCCCGGAAGCCATGACGGAACACGAGTATCTGGCCCATCTTAAACAATTGGCCGCAAAAAACAGTGTTTTTAAAACGTACATTGGCCTTGGTTATCACGAGTCTATTACTCCTTCGGTTATAAAAAGGAACATTCTTGAAAACCCGGGCTGGTATACGGCGTATACCCCATATCAGGCCGAAATTGCTCAAGGAAGGTTAGAAGCCTTGTTAAATTTTCAGACCATGGTCTGCGATCTTACCGGAATGGAAATTGCCAATGCATCGCTTCTCGACGAAGGTACCGCCGCCGCCGAGGCTATGTCCATGCTATTTAGTGCCAGGACCCGCGAGCAAAAGAAAGACAACATTAACAAGTTTTTTGTTTCTGATGAAGTTTTGCCGCAAACATTGTCGGTTTTAAAATCGCATGCCATGCCTTTAGAAATAGACCTCGTTGTTGGCGATCATGCTTCTTTTGATTTTTCTCAGGACTATTTCGGTGCTTTTTTACAATACCCCGGAAAGTACGGCGCTGTTTATAATTATGCCGAATTTGTTTCTGAAGCAACTAAAAACAACATAAAAGTAGCCGTTGCTGCCGATATTTTAAGTTTGGTAAACCTCACCCCTCCCGGGGAATTTGGCGCTGAAGTCGTTGTAGGAACCACACAACGCTTTGGTATCCCTCTTGGGTACGGTGGTCCGCATGCGGCATATTTTGCTACAAAAGAAGCCTACAAACGTAACCTTCCCGGAAGAATTATTGGCGTGACCAAAGACATGGACGGCAACCGCGCCCTTCGTATGGCCCTGCAAACCAGGGAACAGCACATAAAGAGAGATAAGGCCACTTCCAATATATGTACGGCACAGGTGCTTTTGGCCATTATGGCTGGAATGTATGCAGTATATCACGGCCCTAAAGGTTTAAAATACATTGCAGATAAAGTACACAATTCTACCGTTGTACTTGCCAATACACTCGCCAAATTAGGTTACGGGCAATTAAACGAGTCGTATTTTGATACTATTTTAATTAAAGCAGATGTACAACAGGTAAAAAGTATCGCCGAACTTGAGGAAGTAAACTTCTTATATATCGGTAACGATCAAGTTGCCATTTCCTTAAATGAAGCAACCACATTGGCCGATCTGAATAAAATCGTTCAGATATTTGCCGATGCCGCAGGAAAAAATACCATTTCCATTGATGCATTGATCGAAGATCGTGCCATTTTAAACGGCGCTGCACGCGTTTCTTCTTTTCTGGATAATGAAGTGTTTAACGCTTACCACTCAGAAACTGCTTTGATGCGCTACATTAAAAAACTGGAACGCAAAGACCTTGCGCTTAACCATTCCATGATTTCATTGGGCTCTTGTACCATGAAACTTAATGCCGCTTCAGAAATGCTTCCGTTAAGCTGGGACGAGTGGGGAAACATCCATCCGTTTGTTCCGGTAGAACAAGCTGCCGGATACCAAGAAGTCCTTAAAACTTTAGAAGAACAGCTTAACGTTATTACAGGATTTACCGGAACCTCGCTTCAACCCAATTCCGGGGCGCAGGGAGAATTTGCCGGTCTTATGGTCATTCGGGCTTATCATGAATCCCGTGGCGATAAAAATAGGAACATTTGTTTAATCCCGGCCTCGGCGCACGGTACCAATCCCGCTTCTGCTGTACTTGCAGGAATGAAGGTTGTTGTTACCAAAACCGACGAAAAAGGGAACATTGATGTTGAGGACCTTCGGGACAAAGCCGAAAAATACAAAGACGAACTGGCTGCATTAATGGTTACCTACCCTTCTACGCACGGGGTATTTGAATCTTCAATTAAAGAAATTACCAAAATTATCCATGATAATGGCGGACAAGTATATATGGACGGCGCTAATATGAACGCTCAGGTAGGACTTACAAACCCAGCAACCATTGGTGCCGATGTTTGCCACCTTAACCTGCACAAAACTTTTGCCATTCCACACGGTGGCGGGGGCCCCGGCGTTGGACCCATTTGTGTTGCCAGCCATTTGGTAACGTTTTTACCATCAAACCCTATAATCAAAATGGGCGGTAAAAATGCCATCGATGCTATTTCTGCTGCTCCGTGGGGAAGTTCCCTTGTTTGCTTGATTTCTTATGGCTATATAAAAATGCTCGGTGCAAAAGGCTTAAAGCAAGTTACAAGTACCGCGATCTTAAACGCAAACTATATAAAAGAAAGGCTAAACGGCTCTTATAATGTACTGTATACCGGAGAAAAAGGAAGGGCCGCCCACGAAATGATTATCGATTGCAGGCCATTTAAAGCAAAAGGCATTGAAGTAACCGATATTGCCAAAAGATTGATAGATTATGGTTTCCATGCACCTACGGTTTCTTTCCCTGTTGCCGGTACCATGATGATCGAACCTACTGAAAGTGAGAGCCTGGCCGAATTGGATAGGTTTTGCAACGCTTTGATCTCCATTAGAAAAGAAATTGAAGCGCTTACCGAAGCCGATCAAGCCGACAATGTGCTTAAAAACGCACCGCACACCTTAAAAATGCTTACGGCTTCTACTTGGGAGTTCCCATATTCAAGAGAAAAGGCTGCTTATCCGTTGGAACACATTGCCGAAAACAAGTTTTGGCCAACCGTTAGGCGGGTAGACGAAGCTTATGGAGACCGTAATTTAATGTGTACTTGTGCTCCCATTGAAGATTATATGGATGCATAATAAAAAACCCCATATACATTATATATATAAAGCCTTTCAGATAAATGAAAGGCTTTTTTCATGTTCTTTTTCTTTTACTTGGCAACTAAAACGTTCTCGTTGAACGTCGTAAATTATACTATGCATGCATAATAGTAATGTTTGTATTAATTGTATCTTTGGCAAAACCAACATCTATATGCATATAAAGATAACAGGCACAGGTTGTTACATCCCTCCTGATATTACAAAAAACAGCACTTTTGCACAACATGAGTTTTTAAATGTTGATGGATCTCCTTTTCATCATCCCAATGAAGTTATAATAGAAAAGTTTAAAGCTATAACCGGTATTAAAGAAAGAAGGTACGTTCTCGACCGGCATACCACTTCCGACATTGCTTTCTTTGCTGCCGAAAAGGCTCTTGAAGATGCTCAACTGGACAAAGAAACCCTTGACTACATTATAGTGGCCCATAACTTTGGCGACATTAAAAAGGGCACCGACCAGAGCGATACTGTGCCAAGCATTGCATCAAGGGTAAAACATTCCCTTAAAATTAAAAATCCAAAATGCGTTGCTTACGACGTGCTATTTGGTTGTCCCGGATGGATTGAGGGCGTTATCCAGGCACAGGCCTTCATTAAGGCCGGAATGGCAAAAAAATGCCTGGTCATAGGCGCAGAAACCTTATCGAGAGTGGTTGATAGCCACGACAGGGATTCCATGATCTATTCAGACGGTGCCGGTGCCATGGTTATCGAGGCTACTACCCAAGACGGCGGCATATTATCGCACACATCGGCTACGTATGCTCACGACGAAGCTTATTATCTGTTCTTTGGAAAATCTTACAACAAAGCCCTTACCTGTAATACCAAGTACATTAAAATGTATGGAAGAAAAATTTACGAATTTGCCGTAACCCACGTACCTGTTGCCATGAAAGAATGCCTTGATAAAAGCGGTGTTTCCATTAGCCAATTAAAAAAAATATTTATTCACCAGGCCAACGAGAAAATGGACGAGGCCATCCTGCTCCGTTTCTACAAATTATACCATAAAGAGGTACCAAGCGGGATTATGCCCATGAACATCCATGAGCTTGGCAACAGTTCGGTAGCAACTATACCCACTTTATTTGATTCTGTTAAAAAAGGAAATATTACCAACCAGGAACTACATAAAGGAGATGTTGTTATATTTGCAAGTGTGGGCGCGGGCATGAATATTAATGCGCTCGTTTATAAATATTAGTATGTACGAAAATAGCTTTCCTAACAAGCGCTATAAAAAAACCATTGAATTTCTAGAAGCTACCGTCCCGGCCCCGGCCAATGTATTGGACCTTGGCATTGAAAACCCGTTTAGCAAGATAATGCAGGACCGTGGTTACCACGTTGCCAATACCAAGGGCGAAGATTTGGATGTTGATTTTCGTACTGTTGAAGGCACCCATGCCGATGTAGTTACCGCATTCGAAATTTTCGAACACCTTATTGCTCCTTTTAACGCCTTAACAAAAATAAAGGGCAACAAGCTTGTTGCTTCGGTGCCGTTAAGGTTGTGGTTTGCTCCTGCATACAGAAGTAAAACCGATGCATGGGACAGGCATTACCACGAATTTGAAGATTGGCAGTTTGACTGGCTTCTTGAAAAGGCCGGATGGGAGATTAAAAAACGGGAAAAGTTTACCAACCCGGTCAAAAAAATAGGCTTTAGGCCATTGTTGCGGTCTTTTACACCACGCTATTATATAATATATGCCGAAAGGATTAAAAAGTAACGACTTTTTATAATGAACTACTACATTGTTATTCCTGCCCATAACGAAGAAATTTTTTTAAAGTATACACTGGAAAGTATTGCATGTCAAACGCTTTTGCCCAAACGTGTGGTAGTTGTAAACGATAATTCTACCGATGCTACCGAAACCATTATAGATACTTTTGCCCAACAACATGCCTATATAACCAAGCTCAATGTAACTTCTACAAAAGAACATATGCCGGGGAGCAAGGTAATTAATGCTTTTAACAAAGGCCTGGCCGTTCTTGACGATCAATACGGTTTTTTGGTAAAGCTGGACGCCGATCTTATCCTGCCCGATACGTATTTTGAAACCATTGCCCGTATTTTCAATCAACAACCCCATGTAGGTATTGCCGGCGGCTTTGCTTATGAACAAACCAATAACGGTGCATGGAAGCTCAACCATCCTATGGGGAACGACCATGTTCGTGGCGCCTTTAAGGCCTATACCAAGGACTGCTATAAAGCTATTGGCGGACTACGGTGCGCCATGGGATGGGATACCGTAGACGAACTGCTTGCCCGTTATCATGATTTTGAAATATATACAGCTACCTCTTTAAAGGTAAAACATTTGCGCCCCACCGGAGCATCTTATAACAAAAAGGCGCGTATGCTTCAGGGAAAGGCCATGTACACCATGCGGTACGGTTTATTAATTACCGCCATTGCCTCTGGAAAAATGGCATGGAAACAAAAAAAAGTACAAATTTTTATAGATAACCTGAAAGGCTATTTTAATGCCAAAAAAGAAAAAGCCCCTTTTCTTGTTACTCAAAAAGAAGGTGCCTTTATTAGAAATTACCGTATGGAAAATATTAAAAGGAAATTTTTATAGCACATGTCCGTTCTTAACTTTATGAGTGTGCATTATTTCATTAGGAAAGCCCAACAAGGTTAAAAGACTTGCGGGGGTTTTTAACTGACTCTTTATTTAAAAGTTTCATTTTGTGCGAGGCTCTGTAAGACTTCATGCCTCTTATCTATGCTTAACACTTACTTTATCTTTATTTAATTCGTGATGGGACCCCCTGCTTCCATATACATATAACCTATTACTTTGCTTGGTATTGCTGCTATAGGCAAATGAGTGCTGTATTGAAGATAACGGCCCTGCACTATTTCGGGATGAGCACTTATTTGTTTTGCAAAAAGAAAACCACCCTAGGGGAAATAAAACCCCATAGGATGGTTTGTTCTTTTTCTAGCTCCGATTGAAACAGTATCTCCAGACGATACATCTCTAGAAGGAACTCATAAAAGACATTGCTACATATGATACACACCGCAATGCCTTTTAGTCAATCGGCAACTTCTTATAAAATCTATTCCAATACTTCTTGTATGGGCTCTCCGCTTTTTCCGCTGGTAAATTCTATACCCAATAAGGCACATATGGTACTTGCTATGTCGGGTATTTCGGTACGTTTTACGGTGGCCCCATGTTTTATACCCTTGCCAAAGAATAGCAGGGGTGTATGGGTATCGTATGTATAACCGGAACCGTGCGTTGTGCCTGTACGGGAAGTCGATGGAATGTATCCCGGACGCAGTATAATAAGCACGTCCCCGGACCCGTTTTGGTTGTAGCCCATTTGCAGGCTGTGGGCAATGCCATGTGTAAATTCTTGATTCCTCATGGCGGTTGCGGTGTATGCTTCGGCTATGTTTTTATAGCTCTTTATTTCGTTAGCTATTGCATTTTCAACCTCTGTGGACGTTAGCCCGAGCGACTTGATTACTTCTTGGTCCAGGAATATTTGTTCGTTGGACATGTTTTTTATGAGCTTATCGCTATGGAAGGTTTCGGAAAGAAATTTGTTCAAGGGGTCGTAAAATTCCTTTTTGCTGAAGTACCCCCCGGGTATTTTTAGGCTCTCCAAATAGCTTGGTACCTCAACAGCGGCATGGTCGGCAGTAAGGAAAACGGTATACTCGCCCTTGCCTACTTGTTTGTCCAAATAGGCAAAGAGTCTCGCCAGGTCTTGGTCCAAACGTAAGTACGTATCTTCTGTTTCTTTGGCGCTTACGCCAAATCGGTGGCCTACGTAATCGGTGGCCGAGAAGCTTACCGCGAGAAAATCGGTTATATTGTCTTTCCCTAGTTCTTCGCCTTCTATGGCGGCTTCTGCAAAGTCTACCGTAAGGGAATTGCCATAGGGCACGCCCTTGAGGAGGTCGAATTTCCCGTTGTCGTTCCATAGTTTGGGTATGTCGTGCGGGAATACGGGTGCCTGTTCACCTTTAAACGGGCCTTCAAACTCGTTGTCGTCTGCAATGCTCTCTGTATAGGTATTGATGTCATAAAGGGTATTCCATGTTTTGTTGTATTTTTCGGCAGCATTGGACTTGTTGAACTTGGCTACCCACTTTGGCAGCTTGTCCATGTAGTAGGTACTGGTTATCCAGTGCCCCTCGTCTCCGCCCTGGAACCAGTATGCGGCATCAGCGGCGTGCCCGGCGGGCAGTATGGAGGCCCTATCCTTGAGCGATACGCCTATTACCTTGCCACGGGAAACGGTGGCGAGCTTCAGCTGGTCTGTCATGGTGCTGGATAGCATCCTTTTGGGCGACATTTTTCCGGCATCGGTGGTGGTGCCAAGAGATGCTACTGAAGCGTCTTCGGTACAGTAGACCATCCTTTCTTCTTCTTTGTCGTACCAATCGTTCCCCAGTATACCATGTATTTTTGGGGTGGTCCCGGTATATACAGAGGTGTGCCCAACGGCCGTTTTGGTGGGGATGTAGTTAAAATGGTTGTTCTTGCAGTTAAAGCCTTCGTTTACCATGCGTTTAAAACCATTGTTTCCGTATCGTTCCCAGAAACGGGGGATGTAGTCGTAGCGCATTTGGTCTACCATGATGCCTACTACGAGCTTTGGCCTTGTGTACAATTGAGTTGCTGTTTTTTCCTGGGCCTTGGCAGTAGATAAGCCAATAATTGCAAGGCCCAATAATACGTAGTTTTTCATTAGGATTATTAATTTTTGTAAAACTAGCAATTTAAAATAACGAGAAGTTTAAATATTGGTTAAAAGAGATGTAATTTTATTTTTTTACTTTAGCTGTTCTATTTGAATTACATGATTTATATTGAAAATTTTGGGCGTTATTTTATCATGCTAAAGGAAGTTTTTAGCAGGCATACAAAATGGTCCATGCTTAAAAACCTGATTTTTAAAGAAATAGACGATCTTATATACGGGTCGTTGGGTATTATTATCTTTATATCCTTTTTTATTGGCGGTGTAGTTGCCATACAGACGGCCCTGAACATAGATAACCCCTTGATACCGAAATACCTGGTAGGCTTTACCACGAGGCAGTCGGTAATCCTGGAGTTTGCGCCCACATTTACCTCTATTATCATGGCGGGAAAGGTGGGTTCTTATATTACGTCGAGTATAGGTACCATGCGGGTTACTGAACAGATAGATGCTTTGGAGGTTATGGGGGTGAACTCATTGAATTATTTGGTGTTCCCTAAAATTGTGGCGCTCATGCTCTACCCTTTTGTAATTGCCATTGCCATGTACATGGGTATTCTTGGTGGTTGGATAGCCGCGGTTTTTGGTGGCTACAGTACCAGTGCCGAGTTCATAAAGGGATTGCAGGTAGATTTTAACACCTTTCATGTTATTTATGCGTTTACCAAAACTATTGTTTTTGCTTTTATTTTGGCAACTATCCCTTCCTTTTATGGGTATTATATGAAAGGGGGTGCACTTGAAGTGGGCAAGGCCAGTACTTCTTCGTTTGTTTGGACGAGCGTTGCCATTATTATTGCCAATTATTTACTCACACAAATGTTGTTAGGCTGATGATTATTGTTGAAGATATACATAAATCGTTTGGAGATACAGAGGTATTGAAAGGCATCTCTACGTGTTTTGACAAAGGAAAGACCAACCTTATTATCGGGCAGAGCGGCTCGGGGAAAACGGTGTTTCTAAAATGCCTGCTGGGGCTGCACCGCCCCGAACAAGGAAAGATTGTATACAATGACCGTGCCTATGCCGACATGGACGAGGACCAACGTACCGAGCTGCGGCAGGAAATGGGCATGGTTTTTCAAGGAAGTGCCCTTTTTGACTCCATGACCGTTATAGAAAACGTTATGTTCCCCCTGCGGATGTTCTCTAAACTCTCTAAAAACGAAATGGCCGAACGGGCATCTATTGTACTGGAAAGAGTAAACCTGGTCGATGCCAACAACAAACTGCCTTCTGAGATATCGGGGGGGATGCAAAAGCGCGTTGCCATTGCCCGTGCCATTGTAAACAAGCCTAAATACTTGTTTTGCGACGAACCTAACTCTGGCCTCGACCCCAAAACGGCCATTGTAATAGATAATTTGATACATGAAATTACCCAAGAATACAATATTACCACCATTATTAATACGCACGATATGAACTCGGTAATGGAAATTGGCGAGAAGATTGTTTTTTTAAAAGATGGCTACAAGGAATGGGAAGGTACCAACAAAGAAATATTTAAAACCGACAACGAGGCCGTTACCAATTTTGTGTACTCGTCTGATTTGTTTAAAAAAGTACGCGATACATATTTAAAGGAAGGGAATTAGGTTTTTGTTGATAGTTGATAGGAATTAGGGAACAGTGATTAGGGATAAGGGAATAGTTATTTGGTATTGGTTATCTGGGATGTGACTTTGAACCTTTGCACCTCTGGACTCTCAACCCTAAACCCTCAACTCAATAAAGCAGCTTCAATTCTTTTAAATCGAACTCTTTCATTACGTTGTCTTCCATAAGCACCTTTAAACAGCCATTGTTTGCCACGCCCTTGATGAAGCCCATAATGAGGGTGCCGTTGTTCAGCTTAAAGGTGGAAGGTTTATTTCTTCTGAAAAGGTTTCTTTCGTATGCCTTTTTAAGTTTTGAAAGCTCTCTGTTAACAATCCAGGCCTCGTATTTTTTAATATTCTCGATGATCTTTAGCAATACTTCGTCTTTTTGATAGTAGACCCCGGTAATTTTCTTTAGGGAAGAAGCATTGGTAACACCGTCGAAATTGGTTTGGTTTAAATTAAGTCCCACCCCTATTATGGAAGCACTTAATTTCCCGTTTTGTATAATGCTTTCGATTAAAATACCGCATATCTTGCTGTTGACTGACAAAATGTCGTTTGGCCATTTTATTTTTAATTGAGGGATTGTAAAATAAACTAGGGTGTCGTAAATGGCCAAAGATACGGCCATGCTTAAATAAAAAAGCTCGTCTTTATCGAGGCATTCAATTCGCTTAAAAACGCTAAACGTAAGGTTTTTCCCAGCTTCAGAAACCCATTTTGTACCCATTTGCCCCCTTCCGGCATCTTGTCTGTTTGTGGTTACAACGGTATAATCCTCGAGTTCTTTTTGTATTGCCAGCTGCCTTAAAAAGGAGTTGGTTGAATCGGTGGCATCAAGTTTGATTAAATTCATTTAAATTACTACATTAGAAATATGTAATGTTATGTTAATTTGAATAGTCAAAAAGCTAAAAAAATAATAACTTTGTGAAAATAAAAATTTTTAATGGCAAAAACGAATAGTAGCGCAGATCAATTAATAACAGTTATCTTAAAAGGGATTGAAGAGGTTAAGGGGAAAGATGTAAATATTTTGGATTTAAGAGATATTGAAAATACGGTTTGCGATTACTTCATAATCTGTAATGGTACTTCGAACACACAGGTAAACGCCATCGTAAATTCCATTCAAAAAATTGTCAGCCGAGAAATTAAAGACAAACCATGGCATGTAGAAGGTACAGAGAATGCCGAATGGGTACTGATGGATTATGTAAATGTGGTTGTTCATGTTTTTCAAAAACATATAAGAGAATATTACGACATTGAAGGATTATGGGGCGACGCAAAGCTAACCGCGATTTCGTCAAACTAAATTACCGCGCATTTAAAAACAAGGATTAAGATATTTCGAAACATTATCGGGCCTGGTATACACAAAGGCCGGACAAGAATAAAAAATTAATGGCAAAAGAGAACAGTAACAATACAAACCCAAAGAAACCTAAATTCAGTTCATATTGGATTTACGGAGCTATATTGGTTATAATTATAGGCATGCAATTTTTTTCTGGCAGTAGCGGCTGGCAAACCCCACCCGACATCACGCCCGCAAAATTGCAAGAATACCTAAAAGAAGGCGATGTAAGTAAAATACAGATTATTACCAATGCAAGGCAGGCCAAGGTATACTTGACAAAACAGGCCAAAGAAAAAGACATTCATAAAAATGCACTTAGCAAAACATTAATCCCATCGAGCACGCAAATCCCGCAATATCAATTAAAATATGGCGATTTGCAGAATTTCGAGAACGATATCAAGAAAACCATTCACGATAACAAACTCTCTGCTTCGGTAGAATACGAGCAGGAATCCAACCTTTTTGGAGAACTGTTATTCTCCATCCTTCCCTTTGTGCTTATCATTGGTATATGGATTTTCTTAATGCGAAGAATGTCCGGAGGTGCCGCTGGAGGTGCAGGCGGGCAAATATTTAACATAGGGAAATCTAAAGCACGCCTATTTGATGAAAAAACCGATATGAAGGTAACATTTAAAGATGTTGCCGGATTGGAAGGCGCAAAAGAAGAAGTGCAGGAAATTGTAGATTTCTTGAAAAACCCCGAAAAATATACCTCATTGGGAGGTAAAATTCCAAAAGGAGCATTGTTAGTAGGGTCTCCCGGTACAGGTAAAACCTTATTGGCAAAAGCAGTTGCTGGAGAAGCAAAAGTTCCTTTCTTTTCCCTATCGGGATCGGATTTTGTTGAAATGTTCGTTGGTGTGGGAGCATCAAGGGTCCGTGATCTATTTAAACAAGCTAAAGATAAATCGCCTGCCATTATCTTTATTGACGAAATTGATGCCATTGGTAGGGCACGGGGAAAAAACAACTTTACCGGAAGCAACGACGAACGCGAAAATACCTTAAACCAGCTTTTAACCGAAATGGATGGCTTTGGCACCAATACAAACGTAATTGTCTTGGCCGCAACCAATAGGGCCGATATTCTGGACAAAGCATTGATGCGCGCCGGACGTTTTGACCGTCAAATATTTGTTGACCTTCCCGATGTGAGGGAGCGTAAAGAGATTTTTGAGGTGCACTTAAGACCTATTAAAACCGCCGAAACATTGGACTTGGAATTTTTGGCAAAACAAACCCCAGGGTTTTCCGGTGCCGATATTGCAAACGTTTGTAACGAAGCTGCTTTAATTGCTGCTAGAAATGGTAAAAAAGCCGTAGACAAACAATCGTTCCTAGATGCCGTAGACAGGATTGTTGGCGGACTTGAGAAAAAGAACAAAATTATTACGCCCGGCGAAAAGAAAACAATTGCTTTTCACGAAGCAGGCCATGCTACCGTAAGCTGGATGCTCGAGCATGCTGCACCATTGGTAAAAGTGACTATTGTTCCCCGCGGACAAAGTTTGGGAGCTGCCTGGTACCTGCCCGAAGAAAGGCTTATTGTAAGGCCCGAGCAAATGGCAGACGAAATGTGCGCTACATTAGGCGGCAGGGCTGCAGAAAAGGTAATCTTCAACAAAATATCAACTGGCGCATTAAGCGATCTGGAAAAGGTTACAAAACAAGCCAGAG
Organism: Galbibacter pacificus; assembly: GCF_029603165.1. Lineage (GTDB taxonomy): Bacteria > Bacteroidota > Bacteroidia > Flavobacteriales > Flavobacteriaceae > Galbibacter > Galbibacter pacificus. The sequence goes on along the minus strand of NZ_JAQSVC010000001.1, from coordinate 80,654 downwards.
CCATGGTAACCATATATGGTCTAAATGAAAAGATCGGGAACCTAACGTATTACGATTCCAGCGGACAAACCGATTATAATTTCTCGAAACCATATAGCGAAGAGACAGCTCAGCTTATAGACAAAGAAATCTCTAAAATAATAGAAGAACAATATATAAGGGCCGTAAAATTATTGGAAGAAAACAAAGACAAGCTTACCGAACTGGCAGAGCATTTACTTGAAAAAGAAGTGATTTTTAAAGATGACCTTGAAAGAATTTTTGGAAAGCGCCCTTTTGAGAAAGAAGAACAAACATTACTTGAAAATAAATAATAACAAACGGGAGTAGTTTACAAAATTTACTCCCGTTTTCTTCGTTATCATTAATAATTTTATACATTTATATATCAAAAATTTGAAAAAATAAAAAATAATTCCCCCATAAAATCAGAATGAGCTTATTTAAAAAACTTTTCGGATCTAAACAAAAGAAAGAAGCGTCTGGCACAGGAGCTGATGAAAGAGGAAAGTTTATGCCGGAAATAAAGCTTCCTACAGATGAAAAATTCACCATAAACTTCAAAAAAAATGGTGGCAAGTTTCTTTATTGCGACTCATTGGAGGAAATTCATGAATGCTTCAACAATATTTTATCAGAAAATAACTGGACAAAAGAACATATATGCTGTTTGGACCCAAAACTGAACGATCTTTTTAAAAAATACAAGTTTAGTAATTCCAACAATTGCCATAACGCCACCTTATTGCTTTCCCCATGTGAAAACCTTGTTGCAGACAATGGTGCCATTCTTATCTCGTCCAACCAAATTAAAGAAAGTAAATTAAACGACCTTCCCGACAATTTTATCATTTTTGCAACTACAAGTCAGCTGGTTGATACCATTGGCGAAGGCCTCAGAGGTATTAAAAACAAAAACAAAAATCAAATCCCCACAAACATCACGACCATTAAACACTTCAGCATACAAGAAGAAAAAGATTTTCTTACCTACGGAAGTAGTTCAAAAAACTTATATTTGCTATTGCTGGAAGACTTGTAGGACAACCTAACAGCTATTGGACTAAAACTAAAAAACTAACAACCTTGTGAAAGAACTTTTTAAACGTGCCTTAACGGGTATCCTCTATGTTTTTTTACTGTTATCGGCCGTATTCCTAAGCAATGACGCTTTTGATTTTCTGTTTTTGATTTTTGGCATTACCTGCATTTACGAGTTTAAAAAAATTATTCGCTTAAGCGGTTACTATATATTTCTTGCATTTCTCTCCCTATGGTGGGTATTTATCTATTTGTTGGGCGAAATCTATCAACAAACCATGTTGCGGACTGTTTTGCTCGCGGTATGCATTGCCGTGAACCTAGTATTGATTCTAAAACTGTTTTCAACTAAAAAGCTGGGCTATTCCAACCTGCAAAAATTTATTATAACTCTTTTTTATATTGGTGGCGGGTGCATCTTTTTAACAATGATCCCCTATCAAGTAGGCCATTTTGCAAAATCTTTAATTATTGGTATTTTTATATTGATCTGGGTAAACGATTCGTTTGCCTATTTGGTAGGAAAAAGTATTGGCAAGCACAAGCTCTTTCCCAGTGTTTCCCCAAAAAAAACCATTGAAGGTTTTATTGGAGGACTGGTGTTTGCATTAATAGCCTCCTATTTACTATATGTTTACAGCAACGAACTAAGTATGGCACAATGGTTTATTCTTACTATTGTTGTTGTTATAACCGGCTCTATAGGAGATTTGGTAGAATCTAAATTTAAACGGCTGGCAGGCGTAAAAGATAGTGGCGCCATTTTACCCGGCCACGGAGGCTTGCTCGATAGATTGGACAGCCTTATATTTGCAGCGCCTTTTGCTTACCTAACACTTCAAATATTTTATTATGTTTCATAAAGAGGGCCATAAAATTATTATCGTTACGTTTATTTTGATAGCCATTGGCGTAATTACGGCACAGTTTTACATTCATACATATTGGCTAAAAACATTGGTCCAGCTATCGTTATTGGCCATATTGATATTGATACTTCAGTTTTTTAGGAACCCAAAACGTTCTACCACAATTTCAGATGAAAACATTATAGCCCCTGTTGACGGAAAAGTTGTAGTAATCGAAGAAGTTTTTGAAAAAGAATACTTTAAGGAAAAGCGCATTCAGGTATCTATCTTTATGTCCCCAATAAATGTACACGTTACCCGTTATGCATTAAGCGGTATTGTAAAATACAGCAAATATCATCCTGGAAAATATTTGGTGGCGTGGCACCCAAAAGCATCCGAAGAGAATGAACGCACAACAGTGGTTATAAACAATCCGGGATATGGAGAAGTTTTATATAGGCAAATAGCCGGTGCATTGGCAAAGCGCATTGTTAATTATGCAGAAGTAGGAGAAGAAGTAATGCAGGGCACCGATGCCGGGTTTATAAAGTTTGGTTCGCGTGTTGACCTTTTTCTCCCCCTAAATGCAAAGATACAGGTTGCATTGCACCAAAAAGTTAAGGGGGGAGTTGATGTAATTGCATCCTAAAAATGAATCAAGAAAAAATAGATAAAGAATTCGAAGAAGCCGTAGAGCGCGTTAATAATTACCAAGAACTGTTTCCAGCAGATTTTTTGTTGCGCCTTTATGCTTATTATAAAAAAGCTACTCAAAATAGTGAGCCGCCAAGCAGCAGGCGCTCCATAATTAATGCGTTTAAAGCAAATGCACTCTTTCAGGCCAGGGGTATGACCGAAAACGAAGCCAAGGAAAAATACATCAAACTAGTTAAGGAATATTTTAAGTATAAATAGTGTATTTTTTATCGAAAATTTGTTTTTTATTAAAAATATTTAGATATTTATCTAAATATGCAATTAATGAACCATCTTTTTAAAGCCTTAAACGATTCGACCAGGAGAGAGATATTATCTCTATTAAAAGAAAAGGATATGAGCGCTGGTGAAATTGCCAATGAGTTCAATATTTCAAAACCTAGTATCTCGCACCATTTGGAGCTCTTAAAAAGAGCAGACTTGGTCAATAGCAAAAAGGATGGCCAATTTGTTATATACTCCATAAACACGACCATTCTAGATGACTTATTAAACTGGATACTAACTTTAAAAAACAAAACAGATGAAAACCCTTAAGATTCCCGAATGGTGCTATTTAATTATTGTGGCAATACCATTTATCTATTTGGCAATTATATGGAACGATTTGGACGAAAAAATCCCCCTGCACTTTAATTATAAAGGTGAAATAGACCGCTGGGGAGGCAAAATACAGCTCATTGTTATTCCAATATTGTTGCCCCTGCTCACCTATTTAATTATGCTTTTTGCGCCCAAAATCGACCCTAAAAAAAGGATTGATGAAATGGGGAATAAATACGACCGCATTAAATTTTTTCTAGTGTTGTTTATGAGTGCATTGGCCTGCTATATAATCTATGCCGTAAAAAAAGAATCGTTAAACATAAATAGTATGTTTTTGCTTATTGGGTTTTTTATAGCTGTTTTGGGGAATTATATGCAAACCGTTAAGCCCAATTATTTTATTGGTGTAAAAACTCCATGGACACTCGAAAACGAATCTGTTTGGAAAAAAACACATGTAATGACCGGAAAATTATGGATGATTGCAGGTACCTTTGTAATCATTGCAAGTTTATTAATCCCAAAAGATTTTTTTTCTAAGGTATTTATAGCCACTATTTTAGCAATTGCTTTCATTCCAATAGTATATTCCTACATTATATATAAAAAACAAGCCAAAGACTAAAAGTCTTTGGCTTGTTTCTATTTAAAAATAGTAAGTTATTAATAAGAAAAAAGGAATCCTATTTCAAACTCGCAAGGCTCTCTTTAAGGGTTTCAATTTTTGCCAAAGCATCGGCTTCTTTTTGCTTCTCCATTGCAACCACTTTGTCGGGGGCATTGTTTACAAAACGTTCATTCGACAATTTCTTTTGAACCGACTTTAAAAAGCCTTCCGTATACTTTAATTCTTCTTCAATCTTACTTATTTCACCTTCCACATCGATAGCTCCAGCTACAGGAACAAAATATTCGTTGGATTTAACCCTAAAGGAAATAGCCCCCTCAACTTTATCATCTACATAAGAAAGCGTATCGATATTGCCCAGTTTTTGTATAATAGGATCGAACATTGTAGAAGCCTTTTCGTTATTTATCACAGAAAGGGAAATCTCGTTTTTAAAAGCAATGTTTTTTTCCTTTCGGATGGTTCTAATGCCAGAAATTACCTCAGCTGCAAAATCAAATTCACCTATAATTTTCTCATCTACATTCTCAATTTCGGGCCATTGCGAAACAATTAAGGCTTCTTCGGGCTTGCGTTCTTCCATATGTTGCCAAATTTCTTCTGACAAAAATGGCATAAACGGATGCAACAATTTTAAATTGGCTTCAAACAAAGCAATTACTTCTTTGTATGTTTTAGCATCGATTGGCTGTTGGTATGCAGGTTTGACCATTTCCAATAACCAAGAACAGAAATCGTCCCAAACAAGTTTATAGGTAGCCATCAAGGCATCAGAAATCCTGTATTTGGAAAACTGGTCTTCTATATTTTTTAAAGTATGCTGAAATTTATTCTTATACCATTCAATAGCAATTGATGCATACCCTGGTTGTTCAATATTTGCAACCTCCCACCCTTTTATCAAACGGAAGGCATTCCATATCTTATTGGCAAAGTTCTTTCCTTGTTGGCAAAGTGCCTCGTCAAACAACAAATCGTTTCCTGCGGCTGAGCTCAACAGCAAGCCCACACGAACTCCATCGGCACCAAATTCTTCAATCAACTTCAACGCATCTGGGGAATTTCCCAAAGATTTTGACATCTTTCTGCGCTGTTTATCACGCACCAAACCGGTTAAGTATACATTGTTGAAGGGTTTTTCGCCACGGAATTCGTACCCGGCAAAAATCATTCTTGCCACCCAGAAAAATAAAATATCGGGGCCGGTCACCAAATCGTTGGTTGGGTAATAGTACGAAATCTCTTTGTTTTCGGGCTCGACAATACCGTTAAAGACACTCATGGGCCATAACCAAGAAGAAAACCATGTATCCAAAGAATCTTCATCCTGTTTTAAATCGTTAACCGTTAAAGCACTTTTTCCCGATTTTTCTTTGGCTTTTAGCAATGCTTTTTCGGCATTTTCGGCAACCACAAAGTCGTTTTCGCCATCTCCGTAATAATATGCGGGTATTTGGTGCCCCCACCACAATTGCCGGGAGATATTCCAATCGCGGATGTTTTCCAGCCAATGGCGGTAGGTATTCTCGAATTTAGAAGGAAAAAGTTTAATTTCCTTATCGTCCAAGACTGCTTTTAAGGCAGGTTTTACTAACTCTTCCATTTTTAGAAACCATTGATCGGAAAGCCTTGGTTCAATTACAGCTTTGGTACGCTCGGAAGTACCTACTTTATTAAGGTGGTTTTCGGTTTTAACCAAAAAACCCTTTTCTTCCAATTCCTTGGAGATTTCCTTTCTTACCGTAAACCTATCTTTTCCTTCGTAATGAAGCCCGTTACTGTTTAGGGTGGCATCGTCGTTAAAAATATCAACAACCTCCAGATGGTGCTTGTCGCCCAGTTTTTTATCGTTTTCGTCGTGTGCAGGGGTTACTTTCAGACAACCTGTCCCAAATTCTAAATCCACATATTCATCTTCGATAATGGGAATTACGCGTCCGGCCAACGGAACAATTGCTTTTTTTCCTTTTAAGTTGCTGTAACGTTCATCGTTGGGATTGATGCAAATGGCAGTATCTCCTAAAATAGTTTCCGGGCGAGTGGTAGCAATGGTAATTTTTTCATCACTTCCTTCTATAGCATACGATATGTAATACAACAATCCTTGCTGTTCTTCGTAAATCACTTCTTCATCGGAAAGGGTCGTTTTTGCTTCTGGATCCCAGTTTACCATGCGGTAACCGCGGTAAATCAATCCTTTTTCGTACAAATCGACAAAAACCTTTATTACAGCTGCTGACATATCGCCATCCATTGTAAATTTGGTCCGGTCCCAATCGCATGAACAGCCCAGCTTTTTAAGCTGATCGAGTATCACGCCTCCATATTCATGCGTCCAGTCCCAAGCATGTTCCAAAAATTCTTCCCTGGAAAGATCGGTTTTATTAATGCCCTGTTCTTTTAGTTTGGCAACCACTTTTGCTTCGGTGGCAATAGAGGCATGATCGGTACCTGGCACCCAACAGGCATTGTACCCTTTTAAACGGGCCTTTCTTATCAAAACATCCTGAATGGTGTTATTAAGCATGTGCCCCATATGCAATACTCCCGTGACGTTTGGCGGCGGAATTACAATGGTGTATGGCTCTCTTTCATCGGGTTCTGAATGAAAAAAATCATGTTTCATCCAGTACTCATACCACTTGTTTTCAACCGATTTGGCATCATATTTTGATGGAATATTCATTTTCGGAACACTTTTTGGTTTAAGAATGCAAAAGTAGCTATATCCGTAGGATTATAAAAGGCAATCAATAAATTTTGCGGGTTAACTAAAAGTAATTAAATTTGATATTCACTTAAATCTGAAAAACGATGAAAAAATTACTAATGCTATTATTTGTTGGAGTGATAGGTTTTGCGGCCCAAGCTCAGGAAAAAACAGCAAAAATAGAATTTAAACAAGACGTGATCGACTATGGTGAAATCGCTAAAGGAAGCGATGGAGTTCGTGTATTTGAGTTTACAAACACAGGAGAAGTTCCTTTAGTAATCTCTAATGTCCGCTCAAGCTGCGGATGTACGATACCCAAAAAACCGAAAGATCCCATTGCTCCCGGCGACACAGGAGTAATCGAGGTTAAATATGATACCAATCGTGTTGGACCCATAAGAAAGACCATTACTGTGGAATCGAATGCAGATACGCCCACGGTAGCCATTAAAATTAAAGGTACCGTATTGGCAAATAGCACAGGGAAATAATTTTTTTTGATTATTAAAAATTAAAAAAGCGGTTCTTCGGAGCCGCTTTTTCGTTTATAAAACCTTTACCAATTCAAAAGAAAACTTAAGGATGGAACCTTTGCGGTCTATTGTTAAGTTTACTTTCTTGCCTTCCCGCTCGTTGATCATCTCGCTTACTTCCTGCAAGGTATACCTGTATATGGGCCTGTTATTTACCTTAACGATTACATCGCCTTCTTTTAATCCCACAAGGGCCGCAGGGCTGTTTTCCCTTATTTGGGCAATTTCCAAGGCAGGGTGCAGTTCAAAACTAAATTGATTACGGGTATATACCTTAATTCCGTTTTCATTGGTATTTGCATAGCCAGATTCCACGTCGTCCACCAATTGTTTAACCAACCTAAGTCCGTTATGCTGCAATTCAATCCCGCTCATGTTATATTTAAAGGGATCGTTAAAACTCCCGTTCTTTTTCAAGGTTATTTTCGCATTTGGGTAATCCAGCACCATATCAAACCGTTTTAAAATCTCGGACCCGACCGAGCCGTTCCTGTCATCCATACGCGTTATGTATTGTAATGCCGTAGAGTCGGGATAGGCCACCTTTGCTTCGTGCAGTTCAAAATCACCAATTCCAAACCGCTGCACACGCGCCCTTTTACCATGAATTTTCCCACTGAGCCCAAAACCCAAAAAATCGTCGAAAAATTTAATAGGGCCCGTTATTGCCTGTTCATTGTTTTCAAAAAGCCAAATGGCATCGCAGCTACCACTATCCAGCAAAAGCTTCACGTTTATTTCTTCAATGGTTGTATACTGCTTTATATTGGCATTTATGTAGGCCTTGCTCCCTTCAATGGTCAATGGCAAGGTTTCACACTTTCGGCATCTTTTATATGAATATGCATCGGGGTCGTAAAACTTTATCTTTTCTGCTGAATAATCTATTTCAACAATAAAATTTTTCAACAAATCGTAGCCAATAATCCCGTGGACCCTGTACCCGATCCTGGGTGAAAAATTGATGCTGCTGTCGGCTATTAAATAAAAATCCTGATTGTAGTTAAATACATCGCCCAGTTGAAACCTATTGTTCTTTGAGTGAATTGCCTCAACGGGCTCCCCATCTCCCAGACCTTTGATAAGGATTTTTTCGGAATTATTAATCTTTACGGAATCCGTTTGGGTAATATTGAATAAAATGGGTTTGTTCACGCCCGTATCAAGAATAAACGAAAGTTCCACACCATTTACGGTTACGGGCAGTATTATAAGGTTGTTTACAAAATCAAACTTGACTTTTTCATGTTTTTCCCCGCTTTTTAAACTAAAGCCTCCCTGACCATATGAAAAATAACAAACGGTTAACAATAATAAGGAGATAATATGTTTTAAAACAGCCATGACCCAAAGCCTTACTGAAATCATTATAAATTTAATAAATTTTATGCAATTTTTTTAAGAATTTAACATTCAATTCCCTTAATAACTCCCGCATGGATGTAATGATTTATGAAATATATTTTGCAAATTTGCACGATATAAAATTTGAGATATGCCGATAATTTCTGAGAAAGGCTTAAAAATGCCTGCATCGCCTATTAGAAAGTTAGTCCCGTATGCCGAGGATGCTAAAAAAAGAGGGGTTAATGTTATCCATTTAAATATTGGGCAACCCGATATTAAAACTCCTCAAGTGGCGTTGGATGCCGTTAAAGACAATACGCTGGAAATATTAGAGTACAGCAGGAGCGAAGGCTCTGAAGAATACAGAACCAAGCTTGCCGAATATTACAAAAAAAGGGATATAGATATCAATCCAAGCGAAATTATCATTACCACCGGGGGTTCTGAGGCACTTATGTTTACCATGGGGTCTATTACAGATCCGGGAGACGAAATTATTATTCCGGAACCATTTTATGCCAATTACAATGGTTTTGCTACAGCGTCGGGTGTAAACGTGGTTCCCGTGGTCTCTAAAATTGACGATAATTTTGCGCTCCCGCCCATTGAAGATTTTGAAAAACTTATTACCCCAAAAACCAAGGCCATAATTATTTGCAACCCCGGAAACCCAACCGGCTACCTTTATTCAAGGGAAGAAATAAAAAAATTGGCAGCTATTGTTAAAAAGCATGATCTTTTCCTGATTGCAGATGAAGTGTACAGGGAATTTGCATACGACGGTGCCGAGCATTATTCAATACTACAAGAAGAAGGCTTGGAAAACTACGCCATTGTAGTAGATTCGGTATCAAAAAGATACAGTATGTGCGGAGCCCGGATAGGTTGCATGATCTCCCGGAACAAAGAAATAATAAACACGGCTTTAAAGTTTGCCCAAGCACGCCTTTCGCCGCCTTCTTTTGCTTTAATTGCAAGTGAAGCCGCTCTGGATACCCCACAAAGTTACTTTGACGAAGTAATTGAAGAATATGTAGAACGAAGGGATTTGATAATAACCGAACTGAACAAAATAGAAGGTGTTACGGTAGCAAAACCACAAGGAGCCTTTTATTGCATTGTAAAACTGCCCGTTGAAAATACAGACGATTTTGCACAATGGCTACTCGAAGAATTCAACCTAAACGGAGAAACCGTTATGGTGGCACCGGCGGCAGGATTCTATTCTACCCCGGGCATTGGCTACGATCAGGTTCGTATTGCCTATGTGCTTAAAAAAGAAAACTTGGTAAAAGCCGTAACTATAATAAAAGAGGCTTTAAAAAAATACAATGCATAAAACGGACATTATTGAACATAACGTTTCCTTAAAACCTTTTAACACCTTTGGAATAGCTGTTAAAGCAAAGAACTTTATTGCTGTTTCTTCTGTTGACAAGCTTAAAGAGGTATTGCAATTAAAGACATACCCGCAAAAATTTGTTCTTGGGGGAGGCAGTAATATGCTATTAACGCAGGACATTGAAGCATTGGTAATAAAAATAGATTTAAAGGGCATTGATATTATTTTAAAGGAAAATGACTTTACCTATGTAAAAGTAGCTGCCGGGGAAAATTGGCACCAATTTGTACAATGGGCCATTGGCAAAGACCTGGGCGGACTTGAAAACCTCTCTCTTATTCCCGGAAATGTAGGTACGGCGCCCATTCAAAATATTGGTGCTTACGGGGTAGAGCTAAAAGATATATTTCATTCGTGCGAAGCCCTCGATGCAAATACGCTTGAACCCGTTTCATTTACAAGGGAAGATTGCCGGTTTGCTTACCGGGATTCTTTCTTTAAAAGAAACAAGGGGAAGTACATTATCACCTCGGTAACTTTTAGGCTTACATCCAACAATCATAATATCAACATTTCATACGGTGCCATTGGGGCCGAATTACAAAAGCAGGGAATAAAAAACCCGAACATCAGGCAAATCTCCAATGCGGTTATAAATATTCGCGAAAGCAAACTGCCCAACCCAAAAGAGCTGGGTAATAGCGGTAGCTTTTTTAAAAATCCAGTAGTGCCAACCTCAGTGTTTGAAACCTTAAAAAAAACATATCCCGAAATTCCCCATTATACGGTATCGGCAACCGAAGTTAAAATTCCGGCCGGATGGCTTATTGAACAATGCGGGTACAAAGGCAAGCGCTATGGCGATGCCGGAATCCATAAAAACCAGGCACTGGTCTTGGTTAACTACGGAAATGCATCTGGCAAGGAACTTTGGGACCTTGCCCTTAAAATACAACAATCTGTAAAAGAAAAATTCAATATCTTGATAGAGCCGGAAGTAAATGTCTACTGATATCCAAAAAGAGCCAAAAGAAAGAAAAATATACGCACTGGCATTTTTTAACGTTTTAATTAATACTTTTGGATTTACCCATTTGATAAATTGACTTCTATGGTAATGCCCCAAATATATATTTCAAGTAAAATCGGATGAGTCAACTTCTAGAAAAGAATATAATAACACTTCTCGAAAAAAGGGATGAAAAAGGGATGTCTCTTTTATACGAATATTATGGAGATACGCTCTTTGGCGTCGCCATGAAAATTACCAAGGACGAAGACCTTGCCAAAGACGTTTTACAGATTAGTTTGATGAAAATCTGGAAAAAAATTGATACTTACGACGCAAAAAAATCAAAACTTTTTACCTGGATGTTCCGAATTACGCGCAATACGGCCATCGATAAAATACGGAGTGCCAATTTAAAAAGCGATCAAGAAATCCAAATCGAAGTTTCAGACGTATATAATTTAGGAGTTGAAAGTGTAAATCCGGAACACATCGATATCAAGAAACATTTAAACTCCCTTGACGAGAAGTACAAAATTGTAATGGAGGCCTTATTCTTCAAAGGCATGACACAACAAGAAGCAAGCGAAGAACTGGACATTCCTTTAGGTACTATTAAATCCAGGTTAAAGATAGGATTAAGAGAATTAAGACGAATATATGATCCTGCTACATTGTCAATTTTGTTTTATTTGATAATTCAGTTAAAGCCATGAAAAATGAAGTAAAAATATTTTTGGAAAGCGACTTACTGGAACGTTATATGCTAGGCGAAGTAAGTCAGGAGGAAGAGGTTCGTATTGAGCACTTTATAAGCAAATACCCTGAAGTAGAGCAGGAATACATTACTTTGCAAGAAAATTTGGAACTATACGCAAAAGCACATGCCATGCAAGTTCCTTCAAACGTAAAAAACGAAGTGATGGCACAAGTTAAAGCAACCAAAACCGTTGCTGCAAGTGCCCCTAAAAAAAGTGTTCCTTGGTATTTTATTGCCGCTTGTGTTACCACCTTATTATTTGGTGCCACCACAATTACTTTATGGAAACAGAACAGGTTGCTTTCTACTGAAAAAAACACAGTAGCCAGCCAAATAGAGAACCTTAAAAACGACATCGTATCTACCAATGCAAAGTTGGAGAATATTAAAAGCAAGTATGCGGTTTTAAACGACCCGGAAACACGTAAATACATTATTAAAGGTAACGAGCGTGCCAAAAACCTTAGGTCGGTTGCCTATGTAAACCCGAAAGAAAAACTCTCTGCCATAAATGTTTTGTCCATGCCAGAACTGCCAAAGGACAAAGAACTTAAAATGTGGGCCGAAATAAACGGAGAAATGGTTTGCCTTGGGGTCATTGAAAAAGCAGACAGAAAATTAATGGCCTTGCCCTTTAAAGACAATGCGTCCAATTACAAAATTACCATTGAATCCAAGGGCAACGATAACTTTGCCTCTATAGATAGCGAAGTAGCCAATATAAAATTAACAGAATAACACTTAAACAGCCACTTGTATAACCTCAGATTTTTCTGGGGTTATACTTTTTATACCGTATTTTTAAGCTTACGTTTAGATTATTTTGTCTTTGGTTTTGTAACTTTGCACCAATATTTTGTCGAGACGGGCAAACAATCCCGAGAGCTTTTCAAAATTGCTCTTTCCAGTGAAATGTTTACCCCCTTATCCCGACTAATTTTAGAAAGCACAGAAACATGAAACTTTTATTAATAAGTGTAGTTTTATTAGGGTTAGCATTTGCAGGAATTGCAATAAAAATATGGTCTAAAAAAGATGGTAAATTTGCAGGGACCTGTGCTAGTCAATCCCCATTTTTAAATAAAGAAGGGGAAGCCTGTAGCTTTTGCGGAAAAATGCCGGACGAACAAGATTGCAAAAAAACCGCCCCACAGCATAATTAATTTCCATAAGTACACAACTCTTTACACCTAAAATTTGGAAATTTATAAACCATAAAAAGTTTGTATGTTCTTCATTTTTCTGACAATTTAGTATCTTTATTTGGAACCTAAACACCAAAGTGTATTGGAAGTTACCTCAGAAAACATAAAAGAATACATCAAAAAAGCAAAAAAAGGCGATCAAAAATCATTTAGCTTTCTTTTGGATAATTTTTGGGGCGATGTATTCAACTTTCAACTTATGCGTACCCGAAACGAAAACGAAGCCGAAGATATTACCATAAGAACATTCTCCAAAGCTTTTGATAAAATCGATACCTATAACGATACGTATGAGTTTAAAACTTGGCTCATTACTATCTCCAAGAACATCCACATAGATCTTATCAGGAAAAAGAAGCTCGAACTTGTACATAAAATATCACAACAGGAAGAAAACACCGTTTACAACCTAGCCGATGATGCTCCTACAGCTGAAGACAAACTTATTACAGAACAAAATTTAGCCACCCTTCTTCAACACATAAAAAAACTAAAGCCACATTACCAAAGGGTTATCAATTTGAGGTATTTCCAAGAACTATCTTATGATGAAATTGCCAAAGAATTGGACGAACCCCTCAACAATGTCAAAGTAAAACTTCTACGGGCAAAAAAATTATTGGCAGAAATTATCGCTAAAAAAAAATAACATCCTCTTTTCTAGGTTTAAAACCTCTTCAACAAAAGCATTGAAAAAATTGATATCGCCAAAAGCTTAAAATTTTCTTATTTTCACGCACAAATAATTAACCGCCAATTATTAAAATTTAGTGAAGACCTTTTTTAAAAAACTGGGACCCGGATTACTTTTTGCGGGAGCCGCTATCGGGGTATCTCACCTTGTACAGTCCACACGGGCAGGAGCCGATTATGGTTATGGCTTAATATGGGCATTGTTGTTGGTCCATTTGTTTAAATATCCCTTTTTTCAATATGGGCCGCGCTATGCAATGGCCACGGGAGAAAGCCTTTTGGACGGCTATAAAAAACTTGGCAAAGGGGTGCTGTACGCCTATTTTATATTAAACTTCACCACTATGTTTACCATCCAGACCGCTGTAACCATTGTTACTGCGGGATTGGCCTCCAATCTGTTCGGTATTACCCCCAACCCTATCGTCTGGAGTATCATCATAACTTTTCTCTGTATGATTATTTTAATTATTGGTAAATATAAATTACTTGATAATTTAATGAAGGTTATTATAACCGCTTTAACCATATGCACCCTTATTGCCATTGTTATTGCTGCTACCGAAATTAAAGAGACACTCAGCTTTAACCAAATTGTTCCTAACGGCGCAACGGGGTTGACTTTTTTAATAGCTTTTATGGGATGGATGCCCGCACCTTTGGATATTTCTGTATGGCATTCTTTATGGGCTTTGGAAAAAAAGAAGGTTCAAAAATCTTATAAAACAAAAAGGTCCATAACCGATTTCAATATAGGTTATATCGGTACCGTTATTTTAGGTATCTTTTTTATCAGTCTGGGTGCGCTAATCATGCATAGCTCCAACGAAAGCTTTAATAATGGCGCCACACAGTTTGCGTTTCAGTTTATAAATATGTACACCAACACATTAGGTCCCTATGCTCATTACATCATTGCCATCGCCGCATTTACGGCCATGTTTAGCACTACCCTTACAACCCTGGACGCTTCACCAAGGGCAATGGCCAAAAGCACAACATTGTTGTTCAATAATATACAAGGGAAGTACAACCTTGTCATTTGGATATTGATCTTGGTAACGGGCACCATTGCCATTTTATTGTTTTTAATGTCGGAAATGAAAACCCTTATTGACGTTGCCACCATCTTGTCTTTCATTACTGCGCCATTTTATGCTATTATCAACTATAAACTGGTATCATCCAAGCATATGCCCGAAAAATGGAAGCCGAGTCTTAAAATGCATATTTTAAGCTGGGCAGGGATTCTATTTCTGATGGGTTTTTCGGTATGGTATCTTACAACCATTTAACTCAATTTTCAAACTTAACTTTGTATCTTTGCATTCATAATATTTTGATATGAGCATAGATACTGCAAGTAGCATTGCCCCACCAAAAAAAGGAAAACCCAAATGGTTACGGGTAAAGCTACCGACCGGAAAAAAATATACAGAACTAAGGGGCTTGGTAGACAAATACAACCTCCACACGATCTGCACCTCGGGAAGTTGCCCTAACATGGGCGAATGCTGGGGGGAAGGGACTGCTACATTCATGATATTGGGGAATGTATGCACCCGCTCTTGTGGATTTTGCGGTGTTAAAACCGGAAGGCCAGAAACAATAGATTGGGAAGAACCTGAAAAAGTAGCCCGTTCCATAAAAATAATGAGCATTAAACATGCTGTTATTACCTCGGTAGACAGGGACGACTTAAAAGATATGGGCTCCATCATCTGGGCCGAAACCGTAAAGGCCATCAGAAGGATGAACCCAAACACGACGCTGGAAACGTTGATTCCAGATTTTCAGGGCGAAGAACGTAACATAGACCGTATCGTTGATGTTTCCCCCGAAGTGGTATCCCACAATATGGAAACCGTAAGAAGGTTGACCCGCGAAGTACGCATTCAAGCAAAATACGACCGTAGCCTGGAAGTTTTAAAATATTTAAAAACCCAAGGCATCAACAGGACCAAATCGGGTATTATGCTCGGCCTTGGAGAACAGGAAGAAGAAGTTATAGAAACGCTTCACGACCTCAGGAACGCCAATGTAGATGTAGTTACCATTGGACAATACCTTCAACCTTCAAAAAAACATTTACCAGTAAAACAATTCATCACTCCCGATCAATTTAAAAAATACGAAGAAATTGGTCTGGACCTTGGGTTTAGGCACGTAGAGAGTGGTGCTTTGGTAAGGTCTTCTTATAAAGCACATAAACATATTAAATAAAAAATAGCCCCTGTTAACTTAACATAATCAATTTAGTTACTGCATTGAAAAAAACAAGAGTTGCCATTAATGGCTTCGGAAGAATAGGACGCACCGTTTTCAGGTTACTTATAGAACAACCAAACATAGAGGTTGTTGCCATAAACGATCTTGCCGATACCATAACATTAAGTCATCTATTAAAATACGACAGTATTCATGGGGTATTGAAAAAATCCGTAGGCCATGACAAGGACCACATAATAGTTAACGGCGTTTCCTTTCCCCTGCTGAATTGCAGTTCGATTGAAAAATTAGATTGGAAAAACTTTAACGTCGATATTGTGGTGGAAGCGACCGGCAAGTATAAAACAGAAGCCTTCTTGCAGCACCATCTTATTGGAGGAGCAAAAAAGGTGATTTTGACGGTACCGCCTTTAGACGAAAGCATTAAAATGGTTGTCTTGGGCGTAAACGAACATATACTGGACGGTAGTGAAACCATTATTTCCAATGCTTCCTGCACAACCAACAATGCAGCACCCATGATAAAGGTAATAAAAGACCTTTGCGGTATCGAGCAAGCTTATATAACCACCGTACATTCTTATACAAGCGACCAAAGTTTGCACGACCAACCACACAGGGACCTTAGAAGGGCAAGGGCTGCGGGGCAGTCTATTGTACCAACCACAACAGGAGCAGCAAAAGCACTTACCGGCATTTTTCCCGAGCTCAGCAAAGTTATTGGAGGTTGTGGAATAAGGGTTCCTGTGCCAGATGGGTCTTTAACCGATATTACTTTTAACGTTACCAAGGAAACTTCTATTGAAGCGGTAAATCAGGCGTTTAGAAAAGCTTCTGAAGGGAACCTGAAAAACATCCTTTCTTATACCGAAGACCCCATTGTTTCTGTAGACATCATCAATACTCCGTATTCCTGTACTTTTGATGCGCAAATGACTTCGGTTATAGGAAAAATGGTAAAAATTATTGGTTGGTACGATAACGAATTCGGTTATAGTAGTCGTATTGTCGATTTAATTCATCTTATTAAATAGAAATAATTATATTTACTGCTTAGCATTAGTATAATTATGCGCTTTTTTGTCCTAATAATCTTATTATACCTGTCTCCTATTCCTATAGGAGCACAAGAAAGTACTGCCTTAAATGATAGCATTGAAAGCATTACCCAACGTGTCTATGAATATAAAAATGAAGGCAGTTTCGAAAAATCCTTATTAGAAATTGAAAAAGGGCTACAAATTGCCGCCAGCATTGATGATGCAGAAGCTATTATTGATTTTTACAACTTGTACGCCCGCTTAAACATTCAATACAACAAACCTATAAATTCCGAGATTTACCTAAAAGAAGCACGGGAAGTTTTAAATTTATACAAATACAACAACGGAAGGGCATTAACAGCTATTCTTGAAGGGTATATACAAGCCAAAAAAAACAAAAGGGAGGACGCCTATAAGCGCATAGACGAAGCCTTAAAAACCATAGATTACAACGACAAAAGTGTTCTAAATCTTGTTTTGTTCAACCAAGCGCTAATATATTTTGAGCTGAAAGATTACGATAAGGCCAAAGTGATATTACAAAAAATGATCCCTCCGGATCATAAATATGAAAAAGAATATCTGCTTGCCTCTTCACAACTTGTCCTGGCCCGGATTTATGCCAAAGAAAACAATTATGAAAGCGCTAACATACTACTTGACAATGTATTAAGGGTTGCCGCCCGACATAAGTTCCCACGTATTTTATACGGCACAAATACTTTAAGATATGAAATAGCCAATGCCAAAGAAGATTATTATGCCGCACTTTTATATTACAAAAAGGCAGATAGCATCCTCCAAAAATATTTCAATCCCGAAATTATAAGAAAACAAAACGAAGCCGCCTATGCCAATGAAGCCAAGTTTTTAAACAATGTTATTGCAAGGATGAGCCAGGACGAGCTGGAACAGCAACAAAAAGTAAATATCTCTAAATTAACTTCAGTGCTTAGTTCGGCGTTGCTTATTATTATTTCGCTGTTAACTATTTCACTGTACAGGAATAACCAGATAAAATTTAAAACAAACGATTTACTCTTAAAAAAGAACAAGGAACTGCAAATAGCCAAAGAAGAAGCCGAAAGGGCCATGAAAGCCAAAGGACAGTTTCTATCTACGGTAAGCCACGAATTAAGGACCCCGCTTTATGCCGTAACCGGGCTCACACATTTATTATTGGAAGAAGACCCCAAGGATAGCCAAAAAGAACATTTAAAATCGCTGAAATTTTCTGGGGAATACCTTTTAGATTTTATCAATGACATCCTTCAGATAAATAAAATAGATGCCAACAAATTAACCGCAGAACGTACTTTGTTCGACCTGCATAAAACACTGGAAGACGTAACGTTTTCTTTAAGCCAAACCGCAAAAGAAAATAAAAATTCCATTATCCTTGATATGGACAAAAACACGCCTATAAAACTTATAGGCGACCCACTAAAGCTTTCCCAGATTTTAATTAACCTTGTTGGGAATGCCCTGAAATTTACCGAAAACGGCAAAGTAATTTTACTTACAAAACTCATCAGTGCCAGTGATGACCATTATAAAATTCATTTTGAAGTTAATGACGATGGCATTGGGATTTCTGAGGAAATGCAAAAAAATATCTTTGAAAGTTTCTCTCAAGGCTCCATACAAATCAACAGGCAATATGGCGGTACAGGACTGGGGCTTACCATTGTAAAAAGCCTTTTAAGCCTGTTTGACAGCGATATTTATGTGAAAAGTGAGCTGGGCATGGGAAGCTCTTTTTATTTCGATTTGGAATTCCAGGCCCCAGACCCTTCAGAAATAGAGGAGGAAAAAACAGAAGAACTCGAAGAAGCTTCCCTAAGCAACTTGCATTTACTGGTGGTAGAAGACAATAAAATAAATCAGGTCATTACCAAAAAAATGCTTGCCAAAAAAGGAATATCGTCCGATGTGGCCGATAATGGCTACGAAGCCATTAAACTTGCCAAAGAAAATAATTACGATTTAATTTTAATGGATATCCATATGCCAGGAATAAGCGGCCTGAAAGCTACCGAGGAAATCCGGAAGTTCAACAAAACCATCCCTATTATTGCTTTAACGGCCCTAACCCTGGACGAAAGTACAGACGATTTCTTTAGCTCGGGATGCAACGACATTATCACCAAGCCATTTAAACCCGATTCTTTTTATAAAATAATTGGTGCTTCTATCCTGAGGACCGGAAGCCATGCTTAGGAATTATTAGTAGTAAAATTCAATATCCGGGCCTGAAAATTCTTCTCATCTGCTAAAAAAGCCGTGGTAATGGGCAAATAATATAAATTTTCCAGATACGGCTCAAGCCTTACAAAATCTTTTTCGGTGGTAAGGACAAAAGGCTTCTTCTTTAAAGATTCAATTTCCGACGTTGTAAAATTATGGTGATCGGCATATACTTGATGCTTAAAGTGAATTTTTTCATTCTTTAAATATTCCAACAAGGGCCTTGGATGAGCAATTCCGGTAACCAGTGTAATTTCTTTGTCATTAAGTTCATCGAGGCCAATGGCTTCAGCGGTGTTCCTTACCGTATCACTATAAGCTATTCTAGAAAAATACACCTCTTGGTGCGGGGCAATCTTCAATTTTTTTACAATTTCTTTCCGGCTTTCTACATTCAATTCCTCTGGGCATTTTGTCACGACAACAACGTCGGCCCTTTTGGCCTGCGATTTTAAGTCCCTAAGGTTCCCTGCCGGCAATAAAAAATCATCGGTATACAGTTCGGAATACGTGCTTAGCAAAATATTAAGCCCCGCTTTTACCTTTCTGTGCTGAAAAGCATCGTCCAAAACAATTACTTCAACATTTTCAGCCTCCAATTTCCGTATCCCGTGCCTTCTGTCTTCATCAACCGCAACGGTAACTCCTTTTAGCTTATGATAATACTGAAAAGGCTCGTCCCCTATATCCCGCACACTTACATTTTTAGCGGCCAAAACAAAACCTTTTGTGGCTCTTTTATAACCCCTGCTCAAAATCGCAACCTTATATTTTTCCTTTAAAAACGTGACAACGTATTCTGTCATGGGCGTTTTTCCAGTTCCGCCAACACTTAGGTTTCCGATACAGATTAACGGGAATTCATAACTTACCGATTTGAGCACCTGAGCATCAAATAAGCAGTTTCTTACATAAATCACTATTCCGTAGATCCAGGAAAGTGGTAAAAGTAATTTTCTCCAACTTCGCATAAAAGCGAAATTAGAATATTTTATCTTTGAAAAAAAATGATCGTATGCTTATTCAGGAAGTAATAAATGGAATAGAAGAACTAGCGCCCTTGACATATGCCGAAGATTTTGACAATGTAGGCCTGCTTGTAGGCGATAAAAACAACGAAGCAAGCGGTGTGCTAGTTTGCTTGGATACGTTGGAGGAAGTTATAGACGAAGCTATTGAAAAAAACTGCAACCTTATTGTAAGTTTTCACCCGATTATTTTTAGCGGACTTAAAAAAATTACAGGAAAAAATTATGTCGAGCGCGTCGTGCATAAAGCAATAAAAAACGACATTGCCATTTACGCCATACATACCGCCCTAGACAATAGCTTTGTGGGTGTAAATGCCAAAATATGCGAGGTTTTGGGACTCAAGAACAAACAAGTGCTCATCCCCCAAAAACATACCATAAAAAAGCTACATACTTTTGTGCCTATCAAAGAAGCCAACAAAGTAAGGGAAGCCTTGTTTGATGCCGGAGGCGGTTCTATTGGTAATTATGACCACTGCAGTTTTAACGTTGAAGGAAAAGGCAGCTTTAAAGGAAATGAAAATTCCAGCCCAGTTGTTGGTGAAAAAGGAAAAACACATTACGAAGAAGAAACGCAAATTGGAATTACCTTTCCCAAACATGCAGAGGCTAAAATATTAAAGGCCTTGTTCAATAACCATCCATATGAAGAGGTTGCCTTTGAAATAACAACGCTGGAAAACTCCAATCAGCATATCGGTATTGGCATGATCGGAGAGCTGGAAACCCCTCAAAATCCGGCAGATTTTCTTAAATTCGTAAAAGAACACATGCAAACCGAATGCATAAGACATTCTAAACTAATTGATAAAAAAATAAAAAAAGTAGCGGTACTGGGCGGCAGCGGTGCATTTGGCATTTCCAGCGCCATTGCTTCCGGAGCAGACATCTATATTACCGGCGATGTGAAATATCACGACTTTTATAAAGCTGAAAACAAGATGATTATAGCAGATATAGGCCACTATGAAACAGAACAGTTCACAAAAAATCTTTTAGTTGAGTATCTTACAAAAAAATTCACTAATTTTGCAGTCGTTTTATCAGTTTGTAATACAAATCCCGTCAAGTATTTATAAAGAAATATGGCAAAGAAAACAGAAGCAACAGTAGAAGAAAAATTAAGAACCTTATACGATTTGCAACTTATCGATTCACGTATCGATGAGATTAGAAATGTTCGTGGGGAATTACCTTTGGAGGTAGAAGATCTTGAAGATGAAGTTGAAGGTTTAAAAACACGTTTGGAGAAACTCAACGGGAACCTTGAAGAAATAACCCATGAGATTTCTAACAAAAAGAACCTCATTGAAGAAGCAAAAGTCTCTATCAAAAAATACACCGAGCAACAAAAAAACGTTCGAAACAACAGGGAATTCAATTCGCTTTCCAAAGAAATTGAATTTCAGGAATTAGAAATCGAACTGGCCGAAAAACATATAAAAGAATTCAAGGTCCAGATTGAGCAAAAGAAAGAGGTTATTTCTCAAACAAAAGAGCGTTTAAGCGAAAGGGAAAATCACCTAAAGCACAAAAAAGGAGAGCTTGACGACATTTTAAAAGAAACTGAAAAAGAAGAGAAAGCCCTCATGAACATGAGCATTGAGCATGAAGAGCTTATCGAGGAAAGATTGCTTGGAGCCTACAAAAGAATAAGAAGCAGCGTTAAAAACGGCTTGGCCGTAGTTGCCATTGAGCGTGGTGCCTCTGGAGGGTCTTTCTTTACCATTCCACCACAGGTGCAAATGGAAATAGCCTCTCGTAAAAAAATTATTACCGATGAGCATAGCGGTAGAATTCTTGTAGACCCTACTTTAGCAGAAGAAGAAAAACAAAAAATGGAAGATATATTTGCTTCCGTTTAATGTTTTAAACAAAATATTTATCACGGCCCCGCATAATTGCGGGGCTTTTTCGTTATTTTTATCTTCCTTTCATACAACTTATTGCTTTGCCAAGAAAACTAGCATCCATAAAAGACCAAAAGAAAGAAAAAACATCTGTTAAAGATTCTTTTGCCGCTTTTAAGTACATTCCCCGTTTTTCATCAGAAATATGGAAAACCCACAAAACCATGTACCTCATCAATACATTGGCCAGGCTCATAAATGCGTTTGCACCCATAGCATTATTATGGGTTGGAAAATTAATTATTGATGAAATCATTACGCAAATAAATGCTTCTGGAAAAGATTTTTCACTTTTATGGAAATACGTGGCCTTAGAACTTTCCCTAGCTTTAATTTCAGACCTTATCAGTCGCTTAATCACCCTTACCGACAGCCTTCTCGGAGATTTATACGCCAACAAATCATCGGTAAGCATTATAAAAAAGACCAACGAAATAGGGATTGACCAGTTGGAGGACCCCGATTTTTACGACAAACTGGAGCGGGCCCGTACACAAACAACCAGCCGTGTTAATTTAATGTCGAACATACTTAGCCAAGTACAAAGCGTTATCAGCATGGTGTCCCTTATTGCAGGGCTTATCTATTTTGAACCTGTCCTTATCTTAATCTTGATTTTAAGTATCATCCCTTCATTTATAAATGAAATAAAATTTAGCTCTCAAAGCTATTCCCTGGCCAGAAGCTGGACTTCCGAACGCCGGGAACTGGATTATCTACGTTTTGTAGGGGCAAATGATAAAACCGCGAAAGAAATCAAGCTTTTTGGGCTTACCAATTATATTGCCGACCGTTTTAAGGCACTCTCTGATGAATACTACCAACTCAACAAAAAACTGGCAATAAAAAGAAGTACTTATGGCGCCGTTTTTAATTTATTGGGAGTCCTGTCGTATTACGCCGCCTATATTTTAATTATTTACCGCGTACTTACGGGCGTAATCACCATTGGGGAACTTACGTTTTTAAGCGGCTCTTTCAACAGGTTAAGGAACAACTTGCAAGGCTTTTTTTCGCGCTTTACAAACATAGCCCAAAGCGCATTGTATTTAAAGGATTATTTTGATTTTATTGATTTGGATGTTGAAAAAGATCATTCAAAAGAAGTTCCGATCCCAAGTGAAATTACCGAAGGTTTTTTTATAGACAATGTTGCCTTTAGCTATCCGGGCAGTAACGAAAGGGTGCTTTCTGGGGTTTCGTTTACATTGAAATCCGGTGAAAAAATGGCTTTTGTTGGACAAAATGGTGCTGGAAAAACCACCTTGATAAAACTTATTTTAAGATTCTACGAGCCTACTTCGGGAACCATATACCTCGATGGGACCGACATTAGAAAGTTCAACAAAGACAAATATCAAAAAATGTTCGGTGTAATCTTTCAGGATTTTTTCAGGTACGAGTTTACCGTTCAGGAAAACATTGCCGTTGGCAAAATAGACGAAATAGAAAACATGGGTCGTATTGAAAATGCGGCAGAACTAAGCTTGGCATCCGAAGTGGTAAAAGAACTGGACAAAGGCTATAAACAACAATTGGGAAAACGCTTTAATAAAGGGCAGGAACTTTCGGGTGGGCAATGGCAAAAAATTGCACTGGCAAGAGCCTATATGAAAGATGCAGCTATTCTTATTCTGGACGAACCGACATCTGCCCTGGACGCAAAAGCCGAATTTGAGGTTTTTGAAAGATTTATGGGACTTACCAAAGGAAAAACAAGCATTATAATTTCACACAGGTTTAGTACCGTAAGAATGGCCGATAGGATTCTGGTATTAAAAGATGGAAAAATCCTTGAAATAGGAACGCATGAGACATTAATGAAGAATAAAAATTTGTATGCCGAGCTATTTTCATTACAAGCAGCTGGGTATCAATAAAAACTTAATCTTTTTTTGCAGAGGTTAAGGTAACTGCCTTTCCTAAATAAGCCTCATTATCGATGTTTTTTATAATGAAATGGGCTACATCTTGTCTTGAAACCCTGTCGGTTGGCAACCTTCCTTTTTCTAGAACAATATAACCTCCATTAGAACTTTCATCCTTTAATCCCGTTGGCCGCACAATAGTATATGGCAAGGAGCTCTCTTTTAAGTAATTTTCTTGATTGGTATGGTCTGCTATATGTCCTTTTAGAATAGTTTTTACAAAGGCCTTGCTAAAAAAGCCCAACTGGTCCATGCTTTCATTGGTCCCTACGGAGCTCACTATCCACAATCGAGTTGGGGCATTTCTGTTTTCAAGGGCCGTTATCACGTTTTTTGTACTGTCTCCCCGTACATTCGAGCATTTTAGGGTATCGGCACCAATAGCAATTACCACACTGTCAAAATTATTATTGTTAATAAGGTTGTGTACAGCAGTTGCGTCCAGTGCGTCTCCTTGCACAACCTTGACCCCGGTTTGTGGCCGATCCAGTTTTTCTGGAGACCTTACAAAAGCTGTTACACGGTGTCCTTCGTTGAGTGCCATTCGAACTATATGGCGTCCTGTCCTTCCAGTGGCACCTATAACGAGAATTTCCATAGAATACTTATATTTTTCATTTTGGGTTATTTATAAAGTTATGGAAAATAACGAAGTGATAGTTATTTTTTAGTGTGTTTTTAACTCTTATAACCTTATATTATTTCTTCAATAATAGATATTCCCGATGATTCATCGCCTGAAGTCCATTTCCACTTTTCATGTAGCCTAATTCTTCCGTCCTTCAATATTTCGGGTTCGGAGTTGCAGGTTCCGGTTTGTAAAATACCCTTGTTGTTTATTTGGTGGTAGCGCATATCTATTTCTCCATTTTCATTTACCATACCAATTAAATGTCCCGATACAATATTTCCTCCTGCGTAAGAAGCTGTTAAGATATTGCCTTGCTGGACATACGTAAAAATTGTTTCATTTGAAGTTTCTCCATTTCCGGTATTCGAGACCGCTTTAAAGCTTTTTCCGTTATAATCAATCTTGTTCATTGCTTAGCTTTGTCAGGATGAGATTTTCTACTTTTTCACTATTCCATGTTTCTTCAATATTGTCGATCTGCATCACCTCATCCATAATTTTCTTTTGAAAATCTCCGACCTGGAGTGCTTCGGCATATGAGTTTTCAGAAAATGTAACCCTGCTATATAGGGGAATCCACTTACCGGGATATTTTTCAGAAAAGTGTTTCTCTATTTTTTTCCGAAGCAAAAAACGCTCATCGGCTGTTTTAGAGCTCATTTCCATAAAATTTCTGTAGCTCAATTCGGCAATCGCATCGGCATTTGGTTTTCGTGCCTGTTGGTATTCAGAAAAAATGGTCTGCCAATCGTCGGCATGTTGTTCCATTAAATCGTTCAATATGGTAATATCCTCAAAGCCTGCGTTCATTCCCTGTCCATAAAAAGGGACTATAGCATGTGCCGCATCTCCTATAAGTGCCACTTTATCTTCGTATATCCACGGAAAACATTTTATGGTAACCAAAGAACTTGTTGGGTTTTTAAAAAAGTCACGTATTAAATAAGGTATATCGTCTTTTACATCTTCAAAATGTTTGCTAAAGAATTTCTCGACCTTTGGTTCGGAATCCAGGTTTTTAAAAGAATTTACGCCTTCGTAAGGCATAAACAACGTGCAGGTGAAGCTTCCGTCGAGGTTTGGCAGTGCAATGAGCATGAAGTTTCCCCTTGGCCATATGTGCAACGAATTTTTGTTAAGCTTATGCGACCCATCTTTATTGGCCGGTATACTTAATTCTTTATAGCCGGTATCAAGAAAATGCTGGCTATAATTAAACAAGCTCCGCCGTTGCATCTTATGCCTAATCCTTGAAAAGGCTCCATCTGCACCAAACACCAAATCGTACGGGTGCGGTGTCCATTCTTCTTTTTCGTTATCCCCGGTATAAATAATGGCTTCGGGCAGGGAAACATCCCAAACTTTTGAGTTAAAAATAAAATTTACCCCTTCGGTCTCGGCCAAATCGATCATTTTTTTATTAAGTATCCCCCTTGAAATAGAATAAATGGCCTCGCCTTCTTTTCCGTAATATTGAAAATACGCTGGTTTGCCCGGTACATGAATGGCGCGTTTGTCCATTGGAGTTGCTATTTCCCTTATTGGCTTGTCCATCCCGATTATTTCTAAAGCCTTCCAGCCGCGTTTGGACATTGCCAGGTTTATAGACCTTCCCGAAAAATTCATGGTGCGGATATCCTGCCGCCTATCATAGACGTCCACCTGATGGCCTCTTTTTTTTAGGTAAATAGCTAATAAACTTCCTACGAGCCCGCTGCCCGTTATAGCGATTTTTTTTGGCGTTTGCATGAGAAGATAAAATATAAAAAGTCCCGCTTATGCGGGATGCATCACAAAGTTAACAATTTCTTGCATTTATTGAGCAATAGTACCGTTTTAGTATTCTTTAGCCATTTTTTGTTTTAAAAACCAACTTCGTTTTCCTTTAAACCAATCCATGATTTTATTAAAAAAGTAAGTACGCCCATATATGAAACAAATTGAAAGTAAACATATTAGGAAAATTTTGTATATTATATGAAAAATAAAATATAACATTATGAGCGAAAACAAATTGGATAGAATGAGGAAGATCCTTTCTAAATTAGAAGATATCAAGAATACTCAAGAAAGCAGTATTGACAAAATCAATCATGTAATTACCGATCTTTTTCAGCATCCCGATGCCAAATTAGAAAAAGTAATGGAAGATGCCCACCAAAGGGCCTCTGACAATGTAGATATGGTAAGGGAAGCAATTAATGAATATCAAGAACGCGTTAACAAGTTAACCCCGGAAGCGTAATAATTTAAAAGGCCACCAAAAAGGTGGCTTTTTTCAGGTTCATAAAGGCTATTTTGCTTAGGGAAAATCTAGCTTACATTAACTTTAATGTTTTTTTAACAAAGCCGTATAATCCGTATTAATATATACCCCGTATATATAACAAATACGATAAAAAAATACCGCTCCAAGCGTCTATATATATTTCAATGAACCCTTGCCAAAACAGCAAGGGTTTTTATTTTTAATATTGATATATAGGTGATTACAAGTTAAATACTGTTAAATCTCCTACATTTTTAGATACTTATTCCTACCTTAATAATATTAACTATCTTCTGGATTTATAATTACCGGAAGACCAAAAAATTTAATATTATGAGAGATATAATTTGGCTTATCGTTGTAATTCTAATAATAGGATGGCTAGTTGGCTATTTTGGATTTGGTGAAGCTGTTGGAAGTTTAATCCATATCCTGTTGGTTTTGGCCATTATTGGTATACTTTATCGGCTTGCTACTGGAAGAAGGCCATAAAATTTAAAAAAAATTACATTTTCGAAATCCAAAAGTAATTTTCCTTCGTATATAAAGTAATCATTACATAGTAGTAGGTATTAGTTTAGGGAAAAGCCTCTCGATTTTAAATTGGGAGGCTTTTTATTTTGAGCAGTTTTATGTGGAAGAAAAGCATTATAAATCATTCATTTTCATTAAAATATATTTTCATTTGCGTTAAAAATACTTCTATTAACAGATAAAAAAGTACGCTACAACAAAAATCACCCTCCATTTTTTAAAATATAATTACTTTTATAAAAAATTCTGATTACCCGTTGCTGGCCATAAAATAATGCCTAATATGAGGGTGAGCACAATCATTACTTGTAATTGATTATGGACAATCAGTTAAAAAATAAAGAAAGATGAAAAACATTAGCCTACTTATAATTTTATTTCTTCTTTTGGGAAGCTGTAAAAAGGAAACAAACAAAAACTTGAATCCGCTTGAAAAAATAGCATATGCCCATGGTTTTGAGAACTGGAACAAAGTAGATGAAATTAAATTTACTTTTAATGTAGATAGGGACACCGTACATTTTGAAAGAAGTTGGGAATGGAGGCCTAAAAAAAACGAAATCACACTTATAAAAAACGGTGAAGAACTGGATTTTAACCGGAGTCAGATTTTAAGCGATCAAGAATTGGCCGCCGATAAAAACTTCATCAACGATGTATATTGGTTGCTTGCTCCTTATAAATTAATTTGGGACGACGGAATTGAATATAAAGACCCCATCCTTTCTCAAGCCCCCATTAGCAAGGATTCTTTGCAAAAAGTTACTATTGTTTATAGCTCCGAAGGCGGTTATACCCCCGGCGATGCTTATGATTTTTATATAGACAAAGATAATATGGTAAAAGAATGGGTCTACAGGGAAAACAACGACCCAACCAATTGCATGATAACGACCTGGGAAGACTACAAAGATATTGAAGGCTTAAAAATAGCAACGATGCACCAAAATGAAAACGGTGTCTTTAAACTTTATTTTACCAATGTAAGCGTAAAAACTTCAGAAGATTAATATTTTATTGGCGCCTCAAAATCGAAGCTATAACAAATACAATTATGGCAGCAAGCAACAATGCCATAAAACTAAGTTTTAAAGAAGCAATATCAGCCAAAAAACCCAGCAAAACAGGGCCGGTTAAAAACCCAACATAGCCTGTTCCTGCAATAAAAGCAATTCCTTTTGATGTTTCTACACCTTCTACTTTTCCACCAAGCCGGAACAGCTCTGGAATAATTACCGAAAATCCCAGTCCGACAAGGCCAAAGCCAGCCAAGGCAACAAATGTGTATGCCGTAAGTATTAAAATATATCCCATTGCCCCCAAAAGAGCACCGGCAATTATTATTTTTAATGCCCCAAACTTGCTTGCAATATAATCTCCAAGAAACCTTCCGGTGGTCATTGTTGCAGAAAAAATGGTATAGCCAAGTCCAATAAGGACCATAGAACTTGTCATGGTTATATTTTTTAAGTACAGGCCGCTCCAATCTGCAATGGCGCCTTCGCTCCCCATAATTAAAAGCCCAATTAAACTTAGGCCAAGCAATGGCTTTAAGTACTTAAAATCCATTGCTTCCTCCCTCCTTTTTGTTCCTTTTATATGTATATAATTTTTAACCAGCACTATGTTCGATATCAACACGAACAAAGAAACATAACACATATGAAGCAACGGGCTCTCTATAAATAATTTTAAATAGCTTCCAACGCCCGCACCTATAACACCGCCCAAGCTAAAAAATCCATGGGAAGCCGACATAAAACTAGCTTTATCTTCCCTTTCGATTTCAGAGACCAGTGTATTCATTGCTACATCTGTAAACCCCGATGTTGCGCCCACTATAAATAGGCTAAAGGCCAATAAAAAATATGAAGTAGCCATAAATGGCAGTAAAAAAGCAATGGCATAGCCAATAATTGCCACAATGGTAGCTTTTCCCAGACCAAGTTTTTTAATAATTATTGAGGTAAAAGGTATAAATACCAATGTCCCGAAGGCAAAAAAGAACAATGCAATGCCCAATTGCCCTTCTGTTATTTGTAGGTTTTCCTTTACCTGCGGAATGTATATGGCCCATGTACCAAAAAGAATGTTCAGGGAGGCAAAAACCCAGGCGGCGGAAAAATATTTTTGATTGTTAAATATTAAACGTAAAGAATACATACCCAATTAAAATGGTTAGATTAACAACAATCTTTCTGTACTTTCGTCAGCCTGTTTAAATGTAAGAAAAGCCCTCATCATACGTCTAAGTACCTAATAAAAATAAGAAAAAAACATGAAAAAGATTATACACAAATCCAATACCCGCGGACATGCCAACCACGGTTGGTTAAACAGTTACCATACATTTAGTTTTGCAAACTATTACGACCCACAACGAATGAATTTTGGTGTTTTAAGAGTTTTAAACGACGATACCGTTGCCCCGGGCATGGGCTTTGGAAAACACCCCCACGACAATATGGAAATTATCTCCATCCCGCTTTCCGGGGATTTAGAACATGAAGATAGCATGGGAAACAAAAAGGTTATAAAAGAAGGCGACATCCAATCGATGACGGCAGGAACCGGGGTTGTACACAGCGAATACAACAGAAACAAAGATAAAGAGGTGAAATTCTTGCAAATCTGGGTTATGCCCAAAAAGCGCAATGTAACACCTCGATACGACCAAATAAGTTTGCAGCTAAAAGACAGAAAGAACAAGTTGCAACAAATAGTTTCCCCAGATATGGATGATGAAGGCGTTAGCATTAATCAGGACGCGTGGTTCAACATCACTGAAATGGAGGCAAAAAAATCGCTAACATACCAGTTGCACCATGCTAAAAATGGACTGTACGCATTTGTACTGGCTGGCGATGTAACTATAAATGGTGAAAAATTAAACCAAAGAGACGGAATGGGCATCCGGGAAGCCTCAGAAATAGCCATTACCGCTGACACCAATGCCAAAGTACTTTTAATGGAAGTACCGATGGCCTAGGAAAAAAGAAAGTCTATACACCATTGTGTCGAGTTGGGTTTGTTGAAATTTTTCAAAATTGGAACTTCAACAAACCCGTCGGCATTTTTTTATCAATTTTCCAATATTCCTTTTTTAAGTATCTGTCCAAACTCGTACATTTCTTCAAAAGAAGTATAAAACGGTGCCGGTGCCAATCTAATTACATTGGGTTCCCGCCAATCGGTTATTACGCCGTTTTCCATTAAATAATCAAAAAGTGGTTTTCCCTGCCCATGAAGAAATACGGACAATTGGCAACCACGTTCGGGGGGAGTTATGATCTCGAACACATCGTTAATGCCAATTTCATCATCAATGGTTTTTAGTACAAACTCCAAATAGCTGGTAAGCAGGTCCCTTTTTGCTATTAATGCTTCCATACCGACCTCATCAAACAATGTCAATGATGCCAAATATGGAGCAAACGAAATTACCGGGGCATTGCTCACTTGCCATGCTTCGGCATTTGGCATGGGCTCAAATTCGGGTTCCATTAAAAAGCGCGTTTCTTTTTTGGTTCCCCACCAACCTTCAAAACGGGGGATGTCTTTTTTTCCGTGGTATTTTTTATTTACAAAAATACCCGAAACATTCCCCGGGCCACTATTCATGTATTTATAACTGCACCATGCGGCAAAATCTACGTCCCAATCGTGTAATTGCAAAGTTATGTTTCCGGCAGCATGCGCCAAGTCCCATCCAACGAAGGCTCCGGCTTTTTTCCCGGCCTTGGTTATGGTTTCCATGTCAAAAACCTGTCCGTTGTAATAATTAACCCCGCCAATTAATACCAAAGCCAATTCGTCTCCGGTACTTTCTATGGTTTTTAACACATCTTCGGTACGCCAAAAATTCTCACCTTCCCTCTTTTTTATTTCCACAATGGCTTCTTTCGGGTCGAAACCGTGAAACCGCACCTGGCTGGCCAACATATATTGATCGGAAGGAAAAGCTTTTTCCTCACAGATTATTTTAAACCTCCTTTTAGTGGGCCTGTAAAACGATACCATTAAAAAATGAAGGTTTACCGTAAGCGTGTTCATTACGGTAACTTCTTCGGGCAATGCCCCCACCACCTTTGCCAATGGTCTGGTTAGGCGCTCATGGTAGTCCCACCATGGTTTTTCTGCTTTAAAATGTCCCTCTACCGCAAGTCCGGCCCAATCGTTCATGATTTCATTTACATATTTTTGAGCACGCTTTGGTTGAAGCCCTAAAGAATTACCGGTAAAGTAAATTACTTTTTTACCATTGATTACGGGAAAGATAAATTCTTCTTTATAGGAAATCAATTTGTCTTGGGCATCGAGCGACCTTGCAAATTCCCTTGTGTTTTTAAACTGCATAAAATTGAGGTTTCGGCAAAAATAGGGAGATATTTTTGAAGGAAGAAGTGCAGATTTGACGTTTTTATGGCTTTTATGAGTTAACAAGCTTTCTACTACAAAGGGCGTAGAAGCTACTTATGTATACGGAGGCAGACACTTAAATTATTTGCAGATGGAGATATTGCTATGTTTAAAAATCCTTATACATGACCTGCCGAAATTGAATCCAAACTTGTTTCTGCGTATATTTATTGCATAATAGCTTTTTGCAATTTTCTGCAAATGCTTAACCCCGCAGGCTCATCCAGCTAGCCCCGATTGCATTAACTGCCCCATTTTTTGGTGTGGCCAAAAAAATGTGTAGTAATGAAAGCGGGCAAATGCAAAGATATAAATGCCCGTATATTTGGGCTTCAAAATAAAAAAATAGTAATGAAAAGAATTTTAATCATTGTTTTTACAATTATTTACGGGACCATAACGGGCCAAACATACTCGGATAACATTTTAATAGGAAAAGGGGAGCCGGAGCTGTTTGGTGAAGGAATTGGCCTGCAAAAAGATGCCTATACTGCTTTTTTAAAGATGAAAAAAGCTGCCGGAAAAGAGCGGGTCGATATAAAAGCGGTATCGGGATACCGCAGTTTTAACAGGCAAAAATCCATTTGGGAACGTAAGTACAAAGCTTATACAAACGCTGGGCTTTTGCCGGAAGAAGCCATTGAAAAAATAGTTGAATATTCTACCATTCCGGGAACTTCCAGGCACCATTGGGGGACCGATGTGGATATTATAGACAGTGCGGTCCCGGCCGAAGGGGATGTGCTCGATGCAGATAAATTTCATGGGAACGGCCCGTTTTGCAAATTAAAGGAATGGCTCGATGCACATGCCAACGACTTTGGGTTTTACCTAGTCTATACCGACGACCCCAAGCGAAAGGGATTTAAATATGAGCCTTGGCACTATAGCTACAAAGCAATTTCCAAGCCCATGCTCGTTGCATACAAAAAACTTGATATTATTGCTATTTTACGGGAAAATAAATTATTGGGGAGCGAATATTTAACCCCCGATTTTATGAACACTTATATCGAGGATAACATCATGGACATAAATCCTGAGTTGAAGGACTAATTTTTGTATTTTAGGATGTTGATTTAAACTTATTAAAACCATGTTAGGTAAAAATAGGGTCCGGCTTTTTATAGGGATTGCCATTGCGCTTTTTGCAATTATTAAATATTGCGCATCTTCTGAAACAAATCCTTATACCGGAAAGAAACAGCACATATCGCTATCACCTGAAGAAGAAATTGCCATTGGGTTGCAGAGTGCGCCACAAATGGCACAGCAGCACGGCGGGCTCCACCCAGAAAACAAATATCAACTGCTTGTCGATCAGGTTGGGGGAAAACTTGTTAAAAATAGCATTGCCGCCGAAACACCGTATCAGTTTGAATTTCATCTACTTGCCGATGAAAACGTAATTAATGCCTTTGCATTGCCCGGTGGGCAAGTGTTTATAACCTATGCACTTTTTTCTCAATTACAAAACGAAGACCAATTGGCCGGGGTTTTGGGGCATGAAATTGGCCATGTTATAGGCAGGCACTCTGCCGACAGGATTTCTAAACAAGGACTAACACAAGGCTTGCTAAACGGCGTTGCCGTAGGTAGCGATAGCCAGGCCACGACCCAAATGGCCGCAGTTATTGCCAATGTGGTCAATATGAAATATGACAGGGATGACGAATTGGAAAGCGACGATTTAGGCGTTAAGTTTATGATTGAAAGTGGGTACAATCCCGAAGAAATGATCGGGGTTATGGAAATATTAAAGCAGGCCGCAGGGCCAAACAGGACTCCCGAGTTTCAAAGTACGCATCCCGACCCCGAAAACAGGATAGAAAAGATTGAAGAAGCAATAGACAAATATAAAACGTTGTAAAACTGCATTTTATCCAAAATTCCAGTAACTTATCGTTTCCTTGTATTTTTACTTTTTATGTTGTTAAAAAATAGATAGCTTTACGGATGTAAGGTAAAACTTACCCCCTAATTCTCTACTTTGTAATAATCTATTTAAAGCTAAACATTAATTTATTAATTAGTTTTAAATAATTTATTATGACAACATTTTTACTTCTTAAACAACTTTACACAAATTCTTTTGCCGAATTAAAAAATGAATATCTCGCCACTGTTTTAAAGGCACTTACATGGCTATGTGCATTTACCTTGGCAGTAGTTATTTATGCATTTTTTTATAGGCTGTTTAC
The DNA here is from genome assembly GCF_029603165.1 of Galbibacter pacificus. Taxonomy (GTDB): domain Bacteria; phylum Bacteroidota; class Bacteroidia; order Flavobacteriales; family Flavobacteriaceae; genus Galbibacter; species Galbibacter pacificus. Next base: position 46,827 of record NZ_JAQSVC010000001.1, on the reverse strand, counting down.
CGGTTTCCCGATATAAAACACTAAAAGATGTAACCATGGATTACAATAGTTTATGGTTAAATGTTCAATGTTTTTATACGGTTACCCTTAAAATGAAAAATCCCGCAAAGGCGGGATTTTTTAGATTGCTAAATCAAATAAATTAAATTCTGAGATTTAAGAATTCAATGCTTTTTTAAGAACTGCAATAGCATCGGTTGCATTAGACAGTTCGGCATACTCCAGGGCAGTAAGCCCTTTTTTGGAGCATTTTGCCTTTAAATTGGCATCCTTGGCAATTAACAGTTCTAAAATATCGACACGGTTAAATTTAGCCGCATACATGGCGGGGGTCATCCCGTTGGATTTGGCATTTACATCGGCACCTAAATCGATTAGTTTTTTTACAGTCTCATAATCTCCTTTAACAATAGACATGCAAAAAGGCGATACGTTTGGCGTAACTGTAATGGAAGAAACAAGGGTACTTGTTTCAAAGTCTTTTTCGTTTTTTGATGTGTTTGCAAAAGTCACTCCAATTGTAAGGAGTAAGGCGGTAACAAATGCTAACTTTTTCATGAGAATAAATTTTACTGGTTATATTAGAAAGACGTCTTACCCAAAGGAATGTTTCAGTATTTTCTGTGCTTTAACGTATGTTTAACTTCTTTATATTAATTTTAACTATCCACCTGCCAGAATGTTATATTACTATTATTTTTTAATTATTTTTTTATATCAATTGTATAGGTCAACAAACCATTGCTTAGCTTTCCGTAAAAATATTTATAGTAGTATCTTTGAAGTAGACAAACAATAAGCACGAGATAATGAACAAAAAAGTAATATTGATGATCTTAGATGGTTGGGGCAAATCGCCGGACCCTAAAATATCAGCAATCGACAATGCAAACACCCCTTTTATAGATTCCCTATACATCAAATACCCCAATGCCAATCTCCGCACCGACGGAATGAACGTTGGCCTGCCCGACGGGCAAATGGGAAATAGCGAGGTTGGACACATGAACTTAGGCGCAGGAAGAATTGTATACCAAGACTTGGCCAAAATTAACATGGCCGTGGAAAACAACACCCTAACCAACGAAACCGCACTAAAAAAAGCCTTTGAATATGCCAAGGAGAACCATAAAAAAGTACATTTTTTAGGATTGTTGAGTGATGGTGGCGTCCATTCGCACATAAATCATTTAAAAGGACTGCTGGATGCAAGCAATAAATATGGCCTAAAAGATGTATATGTGCATGCCTTTACAGACGGGCGCGACGTAGATCCAAAAAGTGGCAAGGGATTTGTCGAGGAAATACAAAAACATTGTGCAAAAACAAATGCAAGGCTTGCATCGGTTATTGGTCGGTATTATGCAATGGATAGGGACAAACGTTGGGAACGGGTAAAACTCGCCTACGATTTATTAGTGAATGGCCAAGGAGCTCCTTATAAAAATGCTTTGGAAGCCATGCAAGAAAGCTATGACAATGGCATTACCGACGAATTTATAAAACCCATTGTCTTACAAGATGCAAACAACCATGCCATTGCAAAAATTGAAGAAGGCGATGTAGTAATCTTTTTTAATTTTAGGACAGACAGGGGCCGACAATTAACACAAGCTCTTTCGCAACAAGATTTCCATGAACAGAACATGCACAAACTGGATCTGTATTTTGTTACCATGACCAATTACGATGAAACCTTTAAGGGAATCCATGTAATTTACAATAAGGATAACATCGTAGATACGCTCGGAGAAACCGTTTCCAAAGCAGGGAAGAAACAAATTAGGATCGCCGAGACCGAAAAATACCCACATGTTACCTTTTTCTTTAATGGTGGGCGCGAAGAACCTTTTGTTAACGAAGAACGCTTGCTTTGCCCTTCCCCAAAAGTAGCAACATACGATCTAAAACCAGAAATGAGCGCTTATGATATTCGTGACAAAATTGTTCCCGAACTTGAAAAGGGTGAAGTTGATTTTGTTTGCCTGAATTTTGCCAATCCAGATATGGTTGGGCACACCGGAGTAATGGAAGCAGCCATTAAAGCATGTGAAACCGTAGATAAATGCGCCAACGACGTAATTACAACGGCCACAAAAAATGGCTATACCACCATAGTAATCGCCGACCATGGTAATTGCGACACTATGGTAAATCCAGACGGCAGCCCAAACACAGCGCATACCACAAACCCGGTACCCATTATTTTAGTTGACAATGACATAAAAAAAATAGAAGATGGCGTTCTTGGAGACATCGCTCCTACAATTCTAAAACTTATGGGAATACAACAACCTAAGGCAATGACCAGGCATTCTCTAGTGTAAAGAACTGAAAAACCATTATATAAAAGCGACCGATAAATTTAATTTGACGGTCGCTTTTTTATTTGTATTTTGTTAGCATATTTTTTTTTATGATAAAGTACACACTCATTACGTTTATATTCTTGTTTGGCATTTCCTGTGCCGATAAAACCAAAAAAAGCTCAAAGGATACTGCAACACCCCAGACCGTTGAAAATAGTATTTCCGATGTTGACCAAAACAGCACCGAAGTACAAGAAAAAATACTATTGGGGGTACAATCAAGGGAAGCACTTGAAGAAGCCCCTTATAAAGAATGGTTTGATGAAAATTACAACGATTATAAAGTTGATAAAGAAACACTTGAAGCCATAAAGCCTCTTCTAGAAGGCGTGAATATTAAAATTTTTATGGGAACATGGTGCAGCGACAGCCAACATCAAGTCCCTGTATTTTTTAATATTATGGATAAGGCAGGATATTCTTATGATGATTTTACGCTCATTACTATGTCGAGGGATAAAACAACGCCGGCCAACTTAGAAAAAGGACTTAACATTATTAATGTTCCCACCATTATTTTTTATAAGGACGGAAAAGAAATGAACAGGATTGTAGAATACCCCATCCATACACTGGAAGAAGACATGCTACAAATTCTACAGGGCAAAGATTATAAAAACCCCTATGCAGAATGATGTGCATTTATAAAAACTTTTTCTTTTTTGGAAATAAACTTCACTATATTTGTACAGACTTTTTAGTTGACTAAAGGGAAGAAAAAAATATGTTTTTATTTATTAGTGGAGCAGAAATTGTATTCATCCTATTTTTAGTAGTGATGATTTTTGGAGCAGACAAGCTTCCTGACATTGCCAGAGAGCTGGGAAAAGGAATGCGTCAACTTAAGGACGCAACCAATGAGGTAAAGTCCGAAATCCAGAAAAGTGCAGAAAAAAACGGGCTGGACAAAGACGTCACCAAGGGGATAAGTGAAGAAATAGGCAAGGTACGCGACGATATTGAAGATTTTACAGGGTCTGTAAAACGTAAACTTTAATGCTCGACAAACTCCTGGAATACGACCGGGAACTCCTCATTTTTCTTAATAACCTCGGTATTGAGGACTACGATTATTTTTGGCAAACAATTACACAGCCCATTGTTTGGATTCCTCTTTATATATTTATCCTGATATTAGTTTTTAAGACTTACCAAAAAGAACCCTTAAGAAAAAGTATCCTGTTAACATTGGCCGTTGTACTTACTACAAGTTTAATAACATCTTTGGTAAAGGCTATAATTGCCAGAACCAGGCCCAGTGGCAATAGTGACCTGACCGAATTGATACGCGTTATTATAGAACCAAATTCTTATAGCTTTTTTTCCGGCCATGCGGCCAATTCTTTTGCGTTAACTACATTTATCGTACTTATATTAAGGAATAAATATCAATGGATATACATTTTGTACATATGGCCGGTCTTTTTTTCATTTAGCAGAATTTATGTAGGCGTTCATTATCCCTCAGACATATTGGCCGGGGCACTCGTTGGCACTTTAATTGCCCTGTTCTTTTATCAAATCCATAAAAAAATGGATCCCTAAATAACACGGCTTAATGTTAAGCCATCCCGAATAGGAAGTAAAACCGTTTCTACACGCGGGTCTACTTTTAGTTTTTTATTATATGCCAGCAAAGCCTTGGTGTTTTTATCGTTTGCCTTTACTTCTTCAACAACTTTTCCGCTCCATAACACATTATCTGACAGAATAATTCCACCCGGATTCATTTTATCGATAATCAAATCGAAATAATTAGTATAGTTGACTTTATCTGCATCAATAAAAACTAAATCGAATTTCTTGTGCAGCGAAGGGATAATATCCATGGCATTTCCAGTATGCTGAATAATTTTATCGCCAAACCCACTTTTATCAAAATAACGCCGCTGTAACTCAAACAATTCCTCGTTTACGTCTATCGTATGCAAAACACCTTCCTTATCTAGCCCTTCCGCAAGGCAAATGGCAGAATAACCCGTATATGTCCCTATTTCTAGTATTGTTTTGGGGCTTTTCATTTTAGAAAGCACACTTAATACACGTCCCTGAAAATGGCCGCTCAGCATTCTTGCCTGCATAATCTTCAAATGTGTTTCCCTGGAAAGTTCCCGTAAAAGCTTAGGCTCATCTTCAGAGTGTTGCGCTACGTAATTTTCTACTGTTTCTGATAAAAAATGCATGGTTTTTTATGTTAATTTAAAATTATGAATGTTAATTTAAGAATCTCGGTTTTATGTCAATGTTTTATACATTAAATAATGGGGACCAATACCCGCTACCATAAAAACACCGTCATGTACTTGATAGCCCATCTTTTTATAAAAACCAACAGCTACTTCCCGGGCGTTCAGCCATATTAAATCTCCATTGCGTTTTTTTACAAGCTCTTCCCCTTTCTTTACCATTAAATCTCCCAATCCCTTTTTTTGATAATTTTGCAGCACTGCCATTCCGCGAAGTTGATAAGGATTTACTGCTTTAAACTCCTCTTTGCCTTTTTGCATGAAAGTAACTGTTCCTATCGGCTCATTTTCCAAAACACAACCAACATGAAACGTATCTTTTAAATCATCTTCCGGAAAGATGGCTGTTTCAAATGGTTTTCCTTCCCTTAAAACGGGATGCCTTACTTTATGCGCCTCCGCTGAAGTAATTACCTTTATTTCGTTCATCTTTTTCTAATTAAACCAAAACGTCGCGAAATTCGGCATGTTTTTTAAACTGTACATTTGCGAACGGACATAACGGAAGTATTTTTATATTGTTCTCCCTGACATATCTTACCGAAGCTTCCACCAGCTTCAATCCAACCCCCATGCCCCGTAAAGAATCATCAACATCTGTATGGTCTATTATTATTTTGTCTGAACCTGCCACCGAATACGTCATTTCGGCCAATGTTTTGCCATTGTCTTCTACATAAAACCTTCCTTTGCTTGCAGATGCTTCATGTTGTATGTTGAATTTCATATTTTTCACTTTTAAAGAGTCATAAAGATACGGTAATTTAAAATGTTCGTTCGCACATGTCTTCAAAATAAAATCGCCAAAAAATATTTGGAAAGAAATTAAGAGTTTTTTTATATTTGCCCTCACAACCCGTAAACACGGGAGTAGCCCCGCCATTACAAAAAGTAGTTTCGGGCAAGTCAGTTGGTATTTGCTCGCGCCAAACAAAATGTTCGATTAAAGGAGCGTATTGGACACTAAAAAGAATAAACGAGTTGTTTTATTACAACCAATAAATAAATTTTATGCGGGAGTAGCTCAGTTGGTAGAGCGTCAGCCTTCCAAGCTGAATGTCGCGAGTTCGAACCTCGTCTCCCGCTCTAAAAGCCTAACCTAATGTTGGGCTTTTTTTATGGGAAATATGTACCTTTAAATAGAAATGGAAAAAGAACTGACCAGAATAAACAAGTATTTAAGCGAAGTGGGTTACTGCTCCCGAAGGGCGGCCGATAAACTTATCCAGCAAAAACGGGTAACCGTTAACGGGACTATCCCCGAGATGGGCACCAAAGTGAGTGCCGACGATGAAATTCGGGTTGACGGAAAGTTGATTGCAGCACCAAAAAACGATTTTGTTTATTTGGCGTTCAACAAACCCGTGGGCATTGTCTGCACTACAGATACCAAGGTGGAAAAAGACAACATTATTGATTTTATAAACTACCCAAAACGAATTTTCCCTATCGGTAGACTGGACAAGCCCAGTGAAGGACTTATCTTTTTGACCAATGACGGCGATATTGTTAATAAAATCCTGCGATCTCGAAACAAACACGAAAAAGAATATATCGTCTCGGTCGACAAACCCATTACCGATAATTTTATAAAACGCATGGGTAACGGCATCCCTATTTTAGATACCATAACCCGAAAATGTCACATTGAAAAGGTAGACACGCGAACCTTTAAAATTATTTTAACCCAAGGCCTAAACCGCCAAATTAGGCGTATGTGTGAATATTTGGGATATCATGTTGAAACATTAAAACGCATACGAATCATGAACGTTACACTGGATGTTCCCGTGGGACAATGGCGTTATTTAACAAAGGAGGAGTTAAAAGAAATTCAACAACTTTCTGCTTCTTCAAAAAAAACGCATAAAGATTAAAGCGTTAAGGTGTTTCCTGAATTCATCTCATAAGGCTCTTTTCCTTGCTCAAAAATCCGGGCAGGTAAATTCCCCCTTAAAACTATTTGTTCGCCATTAACTTCAAGCCAACTTCCTTCACGGAGTCCAACCACGGGCTGTGTATTTATTTCATGAAACTCTTTTATACGGGTTTGCCTTGTTTCCCCCATGTGCTTTGAGCCTTCAACCGGATCAAGATAATGTGGGTTTATGTTAAAGGGAACCGCACCCAACGTTTTAAAGCTCGGTGGGTAAATTATGGGCATGTCGTTGGTGGTTTGCATGGTCAACCCGGTAATATTGGCCCCGGCACTGGTGCCAAAATATTTCATGCCGCTAAAAATACGCTCCCGTAAAATCGGCATTATGCTGTGTTTGTATAGCTGCGAAACCAATAAAAAAGTATTTCCACCACCTGTAAATACGGCCTTTGCGCTTCTCAATGCTTCAACCGGATCTTGATATGTATGGAGCCCGGCGACCTTCTTTCCTATTTGAGCAAAGCCATTTTGGGCAATTTTGGTATAATCGTCATGAGAAATTCCGCCAGGACTTGCAAAAGGGATAAAAATTATTTCATCCTCATTATCGAAAAACTTATTCAAATCACTTAAAATATAAGCTAAGTAGCTGCTTTCGTGAACGGTAGAAGTGCTTGCAATTATTAATTTTTTCATGCTATTCTGTTTCCATTTTTTTGTAAATTTATATAAAGTAACCAACACTTTTAGCCCATATTTATTTAAGGTGCCGCAATTTTTTCGTTTTATTCACATAAAATAGGATTTAACAAAAGATTACCATCACTTTTCTTTTAAATTTCGGTAAGTTGTAATTTCTTTAATATTAGAAACTATTCCAATGCAAAAAAAAATATTCATATTATATCTTTTAATTATCGCCCCCTTTATTGCACATACACAAACTGATGGAACTTTAATAAGAGGGAAGGTGCTTTACCAAAATACCAGCGTACCCAATGAAAATGTTATCAACATTACTACCGAGCGCGCAACAATTACCAATAACGAAGGTGAATTTGAAATTATGGTAAATGTGGGCGACGAACTGGCTTTTGCCGCCATGAACTACCAATTAAAAACTGTAAAAATTACCGAGGCGATTATAGCAAACAAACGCATTGTGGTTGAAGTAAACGAAAAGGTAACCGAACTGGACGAAGTGGTAATTACCCCAGAAAACCGGGAAGCGTACATACAGCTTAAAAATGAAGAATTTAAACAGGTTGATTATAAAACCGATAAGGCTACCGATGTAACCAATTATGCAATTCCCGTGAGCCAAAGGGGAATGAAGGACGGGCTAAATTTTGTAAATATTTACAAGGCCTTGTTCAAGTCCAATAAAGAAAAAGGGGAAGAAATTGTGCTGATGCCCAGCCAAGTATTACGCCAGGTTTACGATGATGAATTTTTTGTGACCGATCTAAAAGTACCGCAAGACCAAATTGATGAGTTTCTATATTATGTAGACGACAAACTGCCATCTAAAACCTTGCTGAAAAAGAGCAATGAATTTGAACTTATTGATTTTTTGGTAGATCAAAGCAAAGAATTTAACGCATTAAAAGCCTCTGAAAACTAATTTACCAATATTAATTTTACTGTTGATCCCGGTTTACCTAAATGCCCAACTCCCTAGAACGGAAATACATGGAAAAATTGTAGATAATGCTGTTGAAACCGAAGGCATTTACATTCTCAATAAAACCTCAAATGCTGCAACCATTACCAATCGACAAGGGGAATTTAATATTCCGATAAAACTCAATGATACATTGGTTTTTTCTGCGCTTCAATTCGAAATAAAATTTGTGCACATAAACAAAACCATTATCGACAGTGGACATCTTGAAATTGCTTTAACAGAAAAGGTCAATGTCCTCGAACCCGTTTTTGTAACACCGTATAATTTGTCGGGAGATTTAAGCAAGGATATTCAGAACACCCCGGTAAAAACACCTATAAACGCAGTTTCCCTTGGGTTGCCCAATGCAACGGTTAAACGCCCCGAATATTCACAACGCATGCTTATGAGTGCTTCTGCCGGCCCGTTAAGTCTTCTTATAAATACCCTCAACGGAAAAATAAAAAAAATTAAAAAACTTATCCGCCTTCAAAAAGAGGAAAAGAAAATTCAGGCAACCAAAGACCGGTTTGAAATCGAACTCTTTGTTGAAGGTTTAAAAATCCCCGAAGATTATATAGATCGTTTTATGTATTTTTGTGCTGCCGACCCATCCTTTAAAGATTTTCAAGACCAGAACACGCTAAGCATTTTAGAATACATAAATGCCAAAAGTATCGATTTTAGAAAACTCAACGGATTGAAATAAAAAAACAGCCATGTATATTAAAAAACTTTTTAGAACGCCGTTATTGCTACTTTTTATTGTTTCGCTATTTGGTTTCAATAGCTTTCATAAATTCTATGTAAGCGTTACCGATGTAAATTATGCCGAAGAAGATCAGGCCATCCAAATGATATCCCGTTATTTTATAGACGATATTGAAAAACTTTTAAAAGAACGCTACGCAATAGAACCTAAATTAATGAGTAACAACGAATTAAAAAACGTAGACAATTATATTGAAAAGTACCTCCATGACAAATTTGTGATACGTATCAACGGAAAAAAAACCGACTGGAATTATATTGGCAAGGAATACGATGTTGACGTGATGAAAGTTTACTTAGAGATTCCAGACGTTCATCCGGAAGACCTAAAATACATTAGTGTTGAAAGCAAAGTTTTATATGATATATATCCGGAACAACAAAATGTCGTGCATATAAGCATAAAAAAACACAAAAAAAGTTTTATGCTGGTAAAAGAAAATGATAAAGCTATGTTAAAATTGTAACTTTAATTATAAATAGTGTTCAAATTATTTAATTTTCAAACCTAATTCATTCTAAACAACTATGCATAAATTCAAGTACTTATTAGCAGGTTTCTGCTTCTTGTCCTTTAGTGCGGTTTTTTCTCAGGAAAACGGCAGCGAGGAGCCAGAACAGGGCCATTCCAACACTAACAAATTTAGACAAATGTACGAGGAGTTTTCTACTCCAAACATGTACCGAACCGCATCCGGGGCTCCCGGTCCAGCTTATTACCAACAGCAGGCAGATTATAAAATGGACATCGAGCTTAATGACGAAAGCCAGAAAATTATTGGTAAAGAAACCATTACCTATACCAACAATTCCCCTGACAAATTAGAGTTCCTTTGGGTTCAATTAGACCAAAACGTCAGGGCCAAAGATTCCAAGGCACCCTTAAGAAACGGTGGCGGTGTCCCCCCAGCAGAAGAAACGGCAAACTTTGCCAATAAATATTACAAAGCCCCTTTTGACGGTGGATTCAATATTCAATCGGTAAAAGACACCAAAGGCAGAAACTTACCGCACACCATCAACCAGACCATGATGCGTATAGACATTCCCAAACCACTGGAGCCGGGAGAAAAATATTCGTTCAATATCGAATGGTGGTACAATGTAAACAATCATACCATCGACAGGGCACGTAGTGGTTACGAGCTGTTCCCCGACGGAAATAAAAACTATGTTATTGCCCAGTTTTATCCTCGCATGGCCGTATACAACGACGTAGAAGGATGGCAAAACCATCAATTTTGGGGAAGTGGAGAGTTTGCTTTACCATTTGGAAATTTTGAGGTAAACATTACCGTTCCTGCCGATCATATCCTGGACGGTACCGGGGTGCTTCAAAACCCAAAAGAAGTTTTAACAGACGAAATGTTGAAACGTTACGAGAAAGCTAAGACTTCATATAAAAAACCTGTATTTATCGTTACCGAAGACGAAGCAAGAGAAAACGAAAAAGGGCATGCTACAGACAAAAAAACATGGAGGCTAAAAGCCGAAAATGTGCGCGACTTTGCCTTTACAACTTCCAGAAAATATATCTGGGAAATGCAGGCCGTAAAAACAAGTGAAAACAAAACGGTCATGGCCGTTTCCATTTATCCAAAAGAAGGAAACCCACTTTGGGAAGAATATTCCACAAAAGCCGTTGTACAAACCTTAAAGACATATTCGCACCATACCTTTGCTTATCCTTACCCAAAAGCAATTTCGGTGCATGCAAAAAACCAGGGAATGGAATATCCCATGATTTGCTGGAACTATGGACGGCCAAATGAAGACGGCACCTATAGCGACCGTACTAAATTTGGAATGATTAGCGTGATTATCCATGAAGTTGGCCACAACTATTTTCCAATGATCGTAAATTCAGACGAGCGCCAATGGGGGTGGATGGACGAAGGCATCAATACTTTTTGCCAATATTTAACCGAGCAGGAATTTGCAAAAAGCCATCCGGAAGCGGTAGGCCCCGATGGGAAATATCCTTCCAGAAGAGGTGAACCCAGCAAAATTGTGGACTACATGAAAGGCGACCAAAATTTTATCGCCCCTATTATGTCCAACCCCGAAAATGTATTCCAGTTAGGGGCCAATGCGTATGCAAAACCCGCAACTGCCCTGAATATTTTAAGGGAAACCGTTATGGGGCACGATTTGTTTGATTATGCTTTCCAAACATACGCCCAGCGCTGGATGTTTAAACACCCAACCCCCGAAGATTTTTTCAGGACCATGGAAGATGCCTCGGCGGTAGACCTAGACTGGTTCTGGAGAGAATGGTTCTACACGACCGACCATGTTGACATAGGCGTAGAAGGCGTTAAAAAATATTATGTTTCATCTACTCCAAATGCACGTGTAAAAGAAATTTTGGAAGAAAGAGGCATGGCCGAATCAGACCTTCCAGACCTTGTATATTTAGTTGCTGAAGATAGCGACGATTACAAAAACGAAGTTTCAAAAAGATCGGAAGAAGACAACTTCAAGTCGCTCAACGAGTACTTAATGGACAATTTCACGCCTTCTGAAAGGGCTAAAATGGAAAAACCAAAATATTTTTACGAAGTAAGCTTCAACAAGCCGGGCGGTATCCCAATGCCATTAATCGTTGAATATACCTATAAAGATGGTACGAAAAAAGATATTACGTATCCCGTGGAAATTTGGAGAAAGAATGACAAAGAGGTAAAAATAGTTGAAGCCTCCAATAAAGAGATTACCAGTATTGTAGTCGATCCGAAGGCCGAAACTGCTGACGTTGACACTTCAAACAATAGCTGGCCTGAACAAAAAGGAGAATCGGACTTCGATAAGTTCAAGGAGAAAGTTCAAAACTAGTTATGCCAAACATATATATATTTCGAGGTCATTCCACAAAGAATGGCCTCGATTCTTTTACGACACTATCCTCTTTTCATACACCAATCGCCATTATTCCCCTTCCTTGTCGAACAAACAGGATATTTGGCTCAATCTAGAACTAGCAGCAAGCATATGGCCGTCTCAAACAACAAAACCCTTTGTAGAAAGCCAAACACGTAAAAACTAAAAAATAATACTTATTTTTGCATGCTGTTATTAAAGTTTTTTGATTCAAAAATAACAACAAAAGTTGCAAGGCAGCAAGCTTACATGGCAAGTAAGCAAATGCACTTAAATACAACAACCGCACAGCAGATTAATTTTTCAGTTTAAAAAACGCAATATGATTAAAGTAAAAACGCTCGAAGAAATAGAATTAATGAGAGAAAGTGCCCTTATTGTTTCTAAAACATTAGGCATGTTGGCTACAGAATTAAAGCCGGGCGTTACCACAAAGCACCTAGATAAAATTGCAGAAGAATTTATAAGGGACCACCAAGCCGAGCCTGGTTTTTTAGGTTTGTACGGCTGTCCTTCTACGCTATTAACAAGCACCAATGAAGCGGTGGTACATGGGCTGCCAACAGATACCCCCTTAAAAGAGGGCGATATTGTTTCCATAGATTGTGGCGCCTTGAAAAATGGTTTCTACGGAGACCATGCATATACGTTTGAAATTGGTGAAGTAGCTCCCGAAACCAAAAAATTACTCCAGGTTACTAAAGAATCTTTGTATGTTGGAATTCGTGAGTTTAAACACGGTAACCGCGTGGGCGATGTTGGCTTTGCCATACAAAACTATTGCGAAAATCACGGATATGGCGTTGTTAGGGAATTGGTAGGCCACGGATTAGGGAAAAAAATGCACGAAGATCCCGAAATGCCAAACTATGGCAAAAGGGGACGTGGTAAAAAATTTGTAGAAGGTATGGTGGTCGCCATAGAACCAATGATTAATATGGGTACCCATCGTATAAAACAATTAAAGGACGGTTGGACAATTGTTACCGCCGACGGAAAACCAAGCGCACATTTTGAGCATGATGTAGCCCTTATTAACGGGCAACCCGAAATCCTTTCCACATTTAAATACATATATGATGCATTGGGGATTGAAAGCAACGAGGAAGCTGAGTTTAAAAACCATGTAACCGCAAAATAAATAGCCACTTTTAATTGAAAAAGCTTTTTAAACTTGTTTTAAATACTGTTCCCAGGCCCCTGCTCATTAAATTAAGCTATTGGGTCCGGCCACTTATAGTCGTTCTATACAAAGGCAACACATATACCGACCCAATAGACGGCAAAAGTTATAAATCGTTTTTGCCCTATGGTTACGGCAACCAAAGAAACAACGTACTGGCCCCCGGAACACTTTCTCTGGAGCGGCACCGGCTTTTATGGCTGTACCTTGCCAATGAAACAGATTTTTTTAAAACCCCCATTAAATTGCTTCATTTTGCCCCAGAACAGGCTTTTTACAAACGCTTTAAAAAGTTAAACAATATTGAATATACCACCACCGATATTGAATCTCCTTTAGCCGACGTAAAAGCCGATATTTGCAACCTTCCTTTTGAAGATAACACATATGATGTTATTTTGTGCAATCATGTACTTGAGCATATTAAAGATGATGAAAAGGCCATGCAGGAATTGTTCCGTGTAATGAAGCCCGATGGATGGGGCATCTTTCAAATTCCACAGGATATCAACAGAAAAAATACCTTTGAAGACGATTCCATAACCAACAGAAAAGAGCGTGCCAAAATCTTTGGTCAATACGACCACGTCCGCGTATATGGAATGGATTATTTTAACAGGTTAAGAAACATAGGCTTTAAAGTAGAAGAAGTTGATTATCCAAAACAACTACCTTCCAAAGACATTCAACGCTATGCTCTTAACCCCAACGAGATTATTCCCGTGTGCCATAAGCCCAAAAAGTGAGGCGCCGTTCGGTTTTAATTAAATTGTTATTCCAAAAGCAACTCCTGAAAGCCCTTAGTTTTATATTCAATAAGGTCTCCATCTTTATCGGCGCTAATGATGTATGCATCAATTTCTGGGGTTACTTTTAAAAGTTCCTTTGCCTTTTCCAAGGGCATTACCATTAGGGCAGTTGCATAAGCATCGGCCAACATACAGCTATCTGCCACCACAGAAACACTTAGAACACTGCTTTTTTGGGGATATCCGGTCAATGGGTTTATAATATGCACATAATGCTCGCCCGTTGCTTCGTCTACCCTAAATTTACGGTAGTTGCCGCTCGTGGCCATTGCCTTGTCTTTAAGCTCTACCTTGGCAATTAAAACGCGCTGTTCCTTATCCTGCATAGGGCTGTCAATGGCCACCACCCAATTTTTAATCTTATTTGTGTTTTGGCTATTCCCTCTGGTTAAAATTTCACCGCCCAGTTCGATTAGATAATTTTCCACGCCGTTTCTTTCAAACATCCTTCCAATAAGGTCGATGGTATATCCTTTAGCCAAGGCATTAAAATCCAAGTATATGTTTTTATTCTTTTTTATAATCCTATAATCATCAGACATAAAAACCTTATCAAAACCAGTAAATTCCAAAATACTGTCAACTTGATAATCTTCCATATGGTTTACGGCCTTTTCAGGTCCAAACCCCCAAGCATTTATAAGAGCACCCACGGTGGGATCGAAAAAACCATTGGTCTTGCGCCATATCTGTTTTGCATGTAAGTACACTTCCCGAAAGTATTTATCGACCACTACGGCAGAATCGCCTCTGTTAATAGCAGATATATCTGACGTTGGAAGGTATGTGGACATGGATTTGTTTACCGTATCAAAAACGGCATCGATTTGGCCTTTAAGGTCTTCAGTGTCGTTTTCTACCTCATATTTTATGTTGTAAGTCGTACCAAGGGCATATCCCTGTTCTACTTTAAAGTTAGACTCTGCCTGAGAATTGCATCCTATAAAAAAAACAACAACCAATCCTAGTTGCCATAATAATAATTTAGATTTCAATAATGCCATTATAGTTAATGATATAGTTTTCGTTTTTAGTTATAGGGGCTTCATAGTTTTTTGCGTTGGCAATACCAACGCCGGCATAATATGTACGGGCCTTAAATTTTAACGCATGCTCCTTCATGGTTTCCATATACGTAACATCATATTTTTCCGGATTGTTAGGATATAAAACTGCCTTTACAACAACAAAATGAAGCTTTTTGTTTTTTAAGCATACAAATTGCGGATCTTTTTTTAATTGGCTATTAACCGAAATAAATTCAAAGCCCTGCTTCTCCAAATCTTTTCCAACAACATTCATTGCTAAATTGTGTAGTTCTTGTGTAGTAAGTTCTATCGACATAAGGATCGTTTAATAAAATTTTCGGTATCTGTAGTTATAAAAGCAAGCTCAGTAAAATTACACAAAACTACAGGAAGAATAAGCACAAAAAAGGTATTAACCAATATTTTTAAGTCAAACGGTATTTATTGGTACGGCCCTTTTGGCACAGATGTTGATTTTTACAAAAAACAAACTAAAAATTATACATATGCGAAGCTTATATATTTTATTGTTCATTCTTAGTACCACATGGGCTACAGCCCAGACTAGACAGATTACGGGAACAGTAACCGATGCATCAGACGGAAGTCCGATACCTGGTGTAAACATTATAAATACAACTACCAACGCTAGTACGGCTACCAATTATAACGGTCGTTTTTCCATTGCCGCCAAAACCGGGGACGTTCTTTCTTTTTCATTCTTGGGAATGAAGCCAAAAAAAGTTAGCGTCAAAGAAAAAAGCAAAGAGCTTAATATACAATTGGAGCCATCTGGTGAAGAATTGGAAGAAATTATGATTGTGGAAGATGCTGCCGAGTTGAAGAAAAACATGAATGTAATAAGGGGCATAAGTACATATTCCACGCAAATAGCATATCCCCCATCTCCTCAAGCAAACACTGAAAGCTATACTGAAATTAACGAGCGTGGCTTTCAACAGGTTACTTATAAGCCACTTTCCACTTTTTCAATTGATGTCGACAAGGCTTCATATAGTAATATGAGGCGTATGATTAACAACGGAGAAGAAATACCAAAGGACGCCATTAAAATTGAAGAATTGATCAATTATTTCAAGTATGAATACAAACAACCCACAGGAGACGACCCTTTTTCAATTGAAACCACGTTGAACAAAACACCATGGAACGAGCAGCACGAACTTATAAAAATAGGAATTCAAGGGAAAAACGTTCCGTTGGACAACATTCCTCCATCAAACTTGGTATTCCTCATTGATGTATCGGGCTCCATGCAGGCCCCCAACAAACTGCCATTGTTAAAATCGGCCTTTAAATTATTGGTCGGTCAATTACGTCCTAAAGATCGGGTTTCCGTTGTGGTATATGCAGGTGCGGCAGGATTGGTACTCCCACCTACCCCAGGCAGTGACAAAAACAAAATTATAGAAGCTTTGGACAAACTCGAAGCCGGTGGATCGACAGCCGGAAGCAAAGGTTTGCAACTTGCCTATGAAACAGCTCAGGAAAATTTTATAAAAAAAGGAAACAATAGGGTAATTCTTGCCACCGACGGCGATTTCAACATAGGTCCTTCCAGCGACCGCGAAATGGAAGACCTCATTGAAGAAAAAAGAAAAAGTGGTGTTTTTTTAACCTGTTTGGGCTTTGGAATGGGAAATTACAAAGATTCCAAGCTAGAAACCCTAGCTGATAAAGGAAACGGAAACCATGCCTATATTGATACCATGCAAGAAGCACAACGTGTTTTAGGCACCGAGTTTGGAGGCACACTTTATACCATTGCTAAGGATGTAAAGATTCAGGTGGAATTTAACCCCGAAAAGATACAGGCATATAGATTAATTGGATACGAAAACAGGCTTTTAAACGATGAAGATTTTAAAGACGATACCAAAGATGCAGGCGAATTGGGCAGTGGACATACCGTATCCGCTTTGTATGAGCTTATTCCAGAAGGTATTGACAGCCCTTATTTAAAAGATATAGATTCTTTAAAATATACCAAAACAACAGCCACCAATACTTATGGAAACGAATTGCTTACCGTAAAGTTCAGGTATAAAAAACCTGATGGAGACACTAGTAAAGAAATAGTACACCCAGTTAATGATAAACCATCGCCGACCAATGTCGATTTTAACTTTGCTTCGGCTGTTGCCATGTGGGGGATGTACTTAAGGGATTCTGAATATTTAAACGGTACCACCAAAGAACAAATAGTAAACTTGGCCGAAAACAACAAAGGGGTTGACAAGGAAGGGTACCGTGCAGAATTTGTTCGGTTAATGAAAAGCTACAATAGATTTTAGTATCTTTGTTTATAGATTATTTTTACAACTATAATTGCAAACAAAAAACATAACATTATGAATATTAAAAAAATAGCTTTTATAGCGCTATCCGCAACAATGATTATGTCCTGCAACAATAAAAAGGGCAACAACTCTGACAGCAGTGATAACGATTTTACACGTGCTGGAAAACCAGAAACTATGAAAACAGAAATTGTAGCTAATTATTTTCCAAAAAAAGATATTGCACCCAATGTAATACAGTTTTTTACCATTGATAACCAACAGGAGTTCGACCAAAAATTTGGGGCTGCCAAAACCATGAACAACGAAGTGACCCAAATTGATTTTAATGAAAATAGGGTAGGCGTAATTTTACTCCCTGAAAGCAATAGAAAAGAGATTATAGAAATTGATGATGCTAAAAGAATTGGATCCAGCGTTATTATAGAATACAATATTGAAGAAGGCGAAGAACAGTCTTTTACAAGCATGGCTGTCCTTATTTTTAAACTTCCGGGAGACAACCGTTTAAAAACCGTTGAATTTAAATCGGGGGACGAAACCAATATTGTAAATGTTGAAGCTAAATAAATATCGAATTTTAATGATAAAAAAACCACGCCGAAAAACGTGGTTTTTTTATATCTATATATGCGTATGTAATGATTGTTTATCCTCCAAAGTCATCAAAACGAACATTCTCTGGCGGCACACCAAAATCGTCGCACATTTTTTCAACAGCCTTGTTCATTAATGGCGGTCCGCAGAAATAGAATTCTATATCCTCTGGGGCTTCATGATGGTTCAAGTAATTATCGATAACTACTTGGTGAACAAAGCCAACAAAACCATCACCTTCGCCATCAAGTCCATCTTTTACTTTCCAATTATCTTCTTCTAAAGGCTCGGATAGGGCAATATAAAATTTAAAGTTAGGGAAATCCCTTTCTAATTCCCTAAAATGCTCTAAGTAAAACAATTCACGTTTAGAGCGTCCACCGTACCAATATGTAACTTTTCTACCGGTTTTAAGGGTTTTAAAGAGATGGTACAAATGTGAACGCATTGGCGCCATTCCGGCCCCACCGCCAACATATAGCATTTCTGCTTCGCTCGGGTTGATAAAGAATTCTCCGTAAGGTCCTGAAATTACAACTTTATCTCCCGCTTTTCTGGAAAATATATAAGAAGATGCTATACCTGGATTTACATCCATCCAGCCATTTTTATTTCTATCCCATGGCGGGGTTGCAATACGCACGTTCAACATAATATCCCTTCCTTCGGCAGGATAAGAAGCCATTGAGTAGGCCCTTTCAACAACCTCTGTATTTTTCATCACCAAAGGCCATAAATTAAATTTATCCCACTCTAGCTGGAATTTTTTAGGGTCTTCGTGTTCTTCGGGGTGAGCAGTAATATTAATATCTTCATATTTAACTTCCACCGGCGGAATCTCAATTTGAATATATCCACCCGCTTGGTAATCCATATCTTCCGGGATACGTACAACAAATTCTTTTATGAAAGAAGCCACGTTCCAGTTACGAACAACCTCTGCTTCCCATTTTTTTATACCAAATACCTCTTCCGGTACTTGAATAACCATGTCCTGTTTTACCTTTACCTGACATCCAAGCCTCCATCCTTCGGCGGCTTCTTTACGGGTAAAGTGCGGTTCTTCGGTTGGAAGCATTTGCCCCCCGCCTTCTTTAACTATACACTTACACTGGATACAGGTACCACCACCACCACAGGCAGAAGGTAAAAATATTTTGCTATTTCCTAAAGTTGATAACAAGGTCCCCCCTGACGAAACTTCAACATCTTTTTCTCCGTTGATTTTTAATGTTACAGGACCCGAAGGAACGAGTTTTGCTTTTGCGGTTAATAATATTCCTACCAATACAAAAATAAGTGCCAGAAAAACTATTAAACTTGCTATGATTACTGAATAATCCATATGCTAATTAACTAAATACGATTTATAATTTAATTCCCATAAAACTCATGAAGCCAAGCGCCATAAGTCCTGTTATGATAAAGGTAATTCCCAAGCCTCTTAATGGAGCAGGAACATTTGAGTAGGTAATCTTTTCCCGCACAGCAGAAATAGCCAGAATTGCTAAAAACCAGCCCACACCGGAGCCTAATCCATAAACGGCCGCCTCGGATACGCCACCAAAATCTTTTTGTTGCATAAATAGCGATCCACCAAGAATTGCACAGTTTACCGCAATTAATGGCAAGAAAATACCCAAAGCACCGTATAATGCGGGAGCAAACCGCTCCACAATCATTTCTACAAGTTGTACCATGGATGCAATTACGGCAATAAACATGATAAAACTTAAAAAGCTAAGGTCAAGCTCGGCATATTCTGGCCCAAGCCAAGATAAAGCCCCGGGCTTTAACAGGTAATTATCTAATAAAAAGTTGATAGGCACTGTAATTGCCAATACAAAGATAACAGCAGCACCAAGACCAACAGCAGTTTTTACGGTTTTAGAAACCGCTAAGTAAGAACACATCCCCAAGAAATAGGCAAAAATCATGTTCTCAACAAAAATACTTTTTACAAAAAGGTTTACATATTCCATTTTAAATATTTTTTAAAGTCTGATGCTTAATGTTTTTCTATTAACTTACGGTTTCTGGAACGCTGTACCCAAATAATAATACCAACAACCAATAAGGCGGCTGGCGATAACAGCATTAAACCGTTATTTTGATATCCCAGAGCATACAATCCTGTAGATTCGGCAATTGTCACCCCTTTATGTCCAAGAACCTCAAAACCAAACAATTTTCCAGAACCCAAAAGTTCCCTAAAAAACGCTACGATAATTAATATCATTCCATAACCAGCTGCGTTTCCAATTCCGTCAAGGAAAGACTTCCAAGGTCCGTTCCCCAAGGCAAAGGCCTCCAAACG
The DNA here is from genome assembly GCF_029603165.1 of Galbibacter pacificus. Classification (GTDB taxonomy): domain Bacteria; phylum Bacteroidota; class Bacteroidia; order Flavobacteriales; family Flavobacteriaceae; genus Galbibacter; species Galbibacter pacificus. Next base: position 26,761 of record NZ_JAQSVC010000001.1, on the reverse strand, counting down.
GCCCATTACAATACAGTTGGTAATAATCAACCCAACAAAAACCGAAAGTTCCTTACTCACGTCGTAGGCATAGGCCTTGAGCACCTCGTTAACCAAGATCACCAAAGCGGCCACTACCACCAATTGAACAATAATCCTGATCCTGTTGGGGATTAAGTTCCTTAAAAGCGATACAATAACGTTACTGGCAGCAACTACCACCAATACAGCAATGGCCATTACGATAGAAGGTTTTAACTGAACCGTAATTGCCAATGCAGAACAAATACCCAATACCTGTACGGTAATCGGGTTATCGTCGTTTAAAGGATCTGTTAATAATTTTCTGTTTTTCTTAGAGAAAAGTGGTTCTTTTTCTTCAGCAACAAAAAGCACCACGGGAGATTTCTCTTTTTTGTTTTCAGTGTCAGCCATAATATTTATTTTAAAGCTACTTTAGTATTTTGTTCCTTTAGGTATGGAAGGTAATATTCCAACCTGTTGTGTATCATTGCCGTTACACCGTTTCCGGTAATGGTAGCCCCGGAAATAGCATCAACTGCATTATCGTCTTTATTATCTCCACCTGAATATCCTTTTTGAACTGTAATTCCTACAAAATTTCCAGATTCATCATATATCTTCTCGTTTTGGAACCGTTGTTGAAACCAAGCTTGTGTAATCTCACCACCCAGTCCGGGAGTTTCGCCTTTATGATCAAAAACTGCTCCTTTAACGGTATTTACATCATCTTCCAAAGAAATATATCCCCAAATGGCATCCCATAATCCGGCTCCACGTAGTGGTATAACATAATATTTCTTGCCTTCCACATCTGCAATATATAATGGAAAGCGTTGTTTCTCCTCATCTTTTTTAAGCTCTTTTGCAAGGTCTACTTTAAAAGGATCTACATCTGTTACCACTTCTCCTTTGCTGTTGAGGGCAACCTCTTCTGTAATGTATTTTTTATAGGTTTCTTCTGCATCTTCTTTAGTTGCTGTGACCCCTATGGTAGACAAGATGTTTTGCATCTTCTCTATTTTAATATTTGCAGCTTGCTTAGGCTGTAAGGAAGTGGCGGCAAATGCAAGTGCAGATGCTACTACAACAACCATTATAGTTGCGAATATAAATGTATATGCGTTACTATCTCTATTCATAATTAAGCTGATTTTACCTTAACGGCAGATAAACGTTTCTTTCTTCTTTTGATATTAGCCTGAATTACATAATGGTCTATGGTCGGCGCAAAGACGTTCATTAATAAAATTGCTAACATTACCCCTTCTGGATATGCCGGGTTGAAAACACGGATCATGATACAGAATATCCCGATAAGGATTCCGTATATCCATTTTCCTTTTTGTGTCTGGGCGGCAGATACGGGATCGGTGGCCATGAACACAATACCAAAGGCAAATCCTCCAACAATTAATTGCTGGTACCAAGGAAAGGACATTAAATCGTTTGCTCCCCATAGATTGAAAAGGAAGCCCATAAATGCTCCACCTATTACCCCGCCAGCCATAATTCTCCAGCTTCCTACTCCGGTAAGCACCAAAATGGCGGCTCCAACTAGAATCCACAAAGTAGATGTTTCTGCAATAGATCCTGGAATGGCTCCTTCAAACATATTCCACATACTGTAATGTACGTCTTTTCCGGCAGCCAAGGTACCTAAAATTGTTTCTCCCGAAATAGCATCGATTTTACTGGCGTCAGAGACCCATACTTTGTTTCCAGACATAAAAGTAGGATATGCAAAGAATGCAAAAACCCTTGCAGTTAGTGCAGGGTTTAAAATATTCATCCCGGTTCCTCCAAAAGCCTCTTTACCAATTAAAACGGCAAAAGCTACTGAAACGCCAACCATCCATAAAGGAATGTCTATCGGCATGATCATTGGCACCAACAATCCGGTTACCAAGAACCCTTCGTTTACTTCGTGGCCTCTGTAAATGGCAAAAATAAATTCAATACCAAGACCTACGATATACGAAACTGCAATCATAGGCAATATCTTCCACAAACCATGTGTAAATGCATCCATAAACGTAAATGCTTCACCCAATTGCGAAAAATGCTGGTAACCTGTATTGTATATCCCGTAAATTAAGGCAGGCAACAAGGCTATAACTACGGTAATCATTGTTCTTTTTAAATCTACTGCATCACGAATGTGCGCTCCCTTTTTTGTGGTATGGTTGGGCACAAATAAAAAAGTATCGAATGCATTGATTGCGGGAGCATATTTCTCCCATTTCTCCCCTTTGTTAAAAGGTTTTTTTAGTTGATCTAACTTTTTTCTTAAAGCGTTCATATCTTACGTTTTATTTAACCAACTTCTTTTATCATTACATCTAAAGCTTCCCTGATAATGGCTTGTGCTTCAAGCTTAGAAGTATTAACATAGTCTACCAATGCAAAATCTTCGGGAGCCACTTCATGGATCCCCAGATTTTCCATTTTCTCTATATTTAATACCATACATTCTTTAAGAAGTTGCATTGGATATATGTCCATTGGCATTACTTTCTCCATCTCCCCTGTAACAACCAATGCCCTTTCTTCGCCGTTTAAATTGGTGTCCACCTTATATTTTTTATTCGGGAACAGCCAAGACAAAGAAGTTTTGGACATACTTGGGATATTGTTGTCTTTAAAAGGCAACCATCCAAACATTCTATAGGTATTTCCTTCTGGAATTAGGGAAATTATGCTACTGTAATAACCAACAAAACCATCGTTAGATATTCTATCTCCGGTAAGTACATCTCCACTGATAATACGGACATTAGCCGGTACCTGACCTATAATCTCTTTTACATTAGTACCTATTTTAAACCTGAAATACTGTGCTTTTGGAGCTTCGGTCCCTGCTACGGCAACAACACGGGTGGCATCGAACTTTCCTGTTTTAAAAAAGGAGCCTATAATTGCCACATCTTCCGGGCTTACAACCCAAACGCGCTCTCCTGAATTAATGGGATCTATGTGGTGAATTTGAACACCAACATTCCCGGCAGGATGGGGGCCTGAAACCGTGTGCAGCTGAACGCCCTTTACTTCGTTTAAAAACGAAGCGGACTTTTTGTCTACGCAGAGGTGGGTTTTGCCTGTGGTAAGTTTCGATATTGCCTGAAGCCCGAACTGAAACTCTTCTTTTCTTTTTTCCAGGACAAACTCAACATCGGCAGCCAATGGCGCCGTTGAAAGCCCTGAAATAAAGATTGCTTTGGGGGTATCTTCCGGGTTTGCCACAATATCGTATGGCCTTTGTTTGATGAATGGCCAACATCCGCCTTCCAGCAAATGCTCCTTTACTTCATCTCCAGACATTTTTTCAACGTCCTTTTGACCAAATTCCTTGTAAGTGTCGGCTGAATCAGCTTCGATTACGACCTCTAAAATTCTTCGTTTTGCCCCTCTTCGGATTTCTTTCAAAGTTCCGCTAACGGGCGAAACAAACTTCACCCTGTCGCTGTACTTTGAATAAAAAATAGTATCTCCGGCCTTAACAGACTCACCTTCCTTGATAACCATTTTTGGCGTAACACCATGAAAATCGGTAGGCTTAATAGCGAAGTTTTTAGATCTTGGCGCATCAGAAACTAGTTTTTCCGCCTCGCCTTTCAGCTTAATATCTAAGCCTTTTCTAATCTTAATGTCGTTTGACATGCTATCTATCTAATGAAATTAGTTAACTCAAAAATTCGTGCAAATTTAATAATTAAAACATAGTTCGCATAATAAAAACCTATATTTTTCAGTGCTTTAACAATCAACACCAACACAGTTGGTATTTTGTGTATCTTTAGCCCAAACAATGGACAACGACAATGATTTTCAACTATAAGGTTTTCGCTTTTATTTTGTTATTGGGCAATATATGCACGGCACAAGTTCAAAAAGAAATAGCCCCCCCGGCAAATATTAAATCAATCGTGTTTAAATCGAGCTATGAAGGCGATCAATTTCCTATTGTAAAAATAGGGGAAAGCGTTAATTTGACCTTTGATGATCTGTATGCCGACGAGAAAGATTATTATTATAAAATTGAACACTGCAATTATAATTGGTCCCCGTCCAAGCTTTTAAAGTCTCAATTTCTAGACGGAATCGACGACCAGCGTATCATGCGCTACCAAAACTCGCTCTCCACCATTCAACCTTACACTAATTATAAGTTAACGCTCCCCAACCAGCAAACTAAGTTTAAGGTAACTGGAAATTATATTTTAAAAGTTGTAGACAATACCGGTGAAGTTATATTTTCGCGACGTTTTGCTGTTTACAAAGAGCTTGTCCAAGTAGGTGCGGTTACCAAGAGATCCCGTAATTTTGACATTATCGACAAGGCCCAACGCTTGGAGTTTTTTATTAATTCACCAGATTATGAACTTGTAAACCCACAACAGGAAGTTAAAGTCGCCCTTATAAAAAACAGCAACTTCTCTACCATGATTACAGGGCTAAAACCCCAGTTTATCTCAGGAAACCAACTAATATACAAATACGATAAAGAAGCCACTTTTGAAGGGGGGAACGAATATTTTTGGTTCGACACCAAAGAAATCAGGGTTGCAAATAACAGCATTGCAAAAGTGAAGCTTACCAATAGGTACAACCATTACCTTTATACCAACGAAATAAGAAAGGACAAACCTTATACATACAACCCTGACATTAATGGCGACTTTTATATTAGGAGTATTGATGGCACCGGCCAAAACCCCGACCACGAAGCCGATTATTCTTTTATACGCTTTAGCCTGGAATATAACAACACCATTGGGCTGGACAAAATATATGTCTATGGAAAATTTAACAATTACGCCCTAACAGATGAGAACCTGCTCAAGTTTAACGAAGAAACCAATACGCTCAATACGGCTATTTTATTAAAACAAGGTTTTTACAACTATAAATTTGTAAAAGTAAACGGCGAAGGCATTACCGACCTCAACTTTATCTGCGGAAATTTTTGGCAAACCGAAAACACTTATACCATTTTAGTTTACTACCGTGAATTTGGCAACAATTACGACAGCATTATTGGCATAGGAAGTGCCTCATCCACAGATATTTCCAACTAACACCTATTCATTATATGGACAACACAACCCGGTCTGAGTTAAAATACAGGGGAACACAATGCCTTAATTGTAAAATCCCCCTTGAAAGCAGCGATCGTTTTTGCCCAAATTGCGGACAATTAAACAGCACCAAAAAGATTTCTGTTTTCGACATAATCGAGGAGTTAATGGGCAGCGTTTTCTCTTATGACTCAAAGCTGAGGAAAACGCTTACCGCACTTATTTTAAGACCAGGAAAAATTACATCAGAATTTATAAAGGGAAAAAGAGCCACCTACACCAACCCTTTCCGATTCTTTTTCAGCATTACCATTTTATATTTTCTGATGATAAGCTACAATAGCGACTTTAGCAGTATTGACGAGTTTTGGAACAACGAGCTCCTTCAGGACAGTTTACATATTGAAACAACGCTTCAGCAAATAAAAGATGCCAGCACAAATAAAGAGGATACGGCTTTAATAGACTCTCTAATAACAAAATACAGTCCTAAAGAAAAAAACGACAATTTAGACCTCGACCCAAAAGCCTATTTTGCCGAACTTGAACAAAAACCTATGTTCAATACCATATACGATAAAACAGTATATTTTTTTAATGGTATACAGGCAAAAAAATACCGTCAGTACGAAGATGCACTTTCACGCTTAAAAATAGAGAGCACCCTAGAAAACAAAACTGCTTTCAGCATTGCAAAAAGCTCATATAAATCTTATCATCATCCGGGGAGTTTTTTTGAAAATCTGGTTTCAAAGCTACCATTTGTAATCTTCTTTTACCTGCCCGTTTTTTCAATTTTTATATGGCTGGTTTACCCAAAGCGGAAGTTTTACTACATAGACCATTTAATTTTCAGCTTTCATACACAAACCCTTTTCATCCTCTTGCTCATTATAACCTTCCTTATAAAATGGTTTTTCAATATAAACCTTCATTGGATAGCCTTAATAGTATTCCTGCTTTATCTATATAAATCAATGCGAGGCTTTTACAAGGAGAAAAGATTCAAAACAATTGTTAAATTTATATATCTTAATACTATTTTTCTTATTTTAGCCTTGTTTTCGTTTTCCATGATTTTATTTGTAAGTGCACTCACTTATTAACTATGATTACACAAATAACCAAAGGCATAAAGATTACTGTAAAAACCAGTTTTGAAGGAACTTTCTTCAAGAACTATAAAATGCACTATGCTTTTGGTTACAAGATTACCATTGAAAACCAAAGCAAAGACTCTGTACAGCTTACTTCAAGGCACTGGCAAATATTTGATGCCCTCAACGAAGTCGAGATAGTAGACGGCGATGGCGTTATTGGCAAAAAACCGGTTTTAAAACCCGGCGAATCCCACACCTATAGCTCTGGCTGTTTGTTAACATCGCCCATCGGGGCCATGCGGGGTCATTATAATATGGTAAACTTTACTTCCACGAGACGCTTTAGGGTAATTATCCCTACTTTTAAATTACACGCTCCTTTTGCCTTGAATTAAAGAAATCTCCTTTAACACAATTTTACTTTTTAAACCCTATGGCATTTAGTACCTTTGGGGGCAAATTTAATGTTTAAATCAAAAAGTATGGGAAAAGGCTTTTTTCATGTCCCTGCGGCAGTTAACGAACCCGTTAAAACTTATGCGCCGGGCTCCCCAGAAAGAGAGGCTGTATTAAAACAGTATGATGAATTTTTCAACAGCAAAGTTGATGTTCCACTTTACATTGGCAGCGAGGAAATAAAAACAGGCAATACCAAGCCTTTATCTCCTCCTCACGACCACCAACATATAGTGGGGCAGTACCATTTGGCCGAAAAATCTCATGTTGAAAAGGCAATTGCAAACAATCTAGAAGCCCGAAAAAAATGGGCCGCCCTAAGTTGGGAACAACGGGCAGCTATTTTTTTAAAAGCAGCAGATTTAATTGCAGGTCCGTACAGGGCCAAAATAAATGCCGCTACAATGATAGCTCAGTCTAAAAACATCCATCAGGCCGAAATCGATTCGGCTTGTGAGTTGATCGACTTCTTGAAATTCAACATCGAGTACATGGCAAAAATCTACGACGATCAGCCAGAGTCAGACGAAGGCATATGGAACCGTGTGGAATACAGGCCTTTGGAAGGATTTGTATATGCCGTAACGCCGTTCAACTTTACAGCTATTGCTGGAAATTTACCAGCCAGTGCTGCCATGATGGGGAATGTTGTTGTTTGGAAACCAAGCGATAGCCAAATCTATTCTGCAAAAATTATTGTAGATATATTTAAAGAAGCCGGATTACCAGACGGGGTAATCAATGTAGTATATGGCGACCCCGAAATGATTACCAATACCGTTTTGGCCAGTCCAGATTTTGCAGGAATACACTTTACAGGTTCAACCAAGGTATTTAAAGGTATCTGGAAAAAAATCGGGGACAACATCGACACCTACAAAACATATCCTAGAATTGTTGGTGAAACAGGTGGAAAAGATTTTATTGTTGCACATCCATCTGCAAACCCAAAACAAGTAGCCACAGCTATTACACGTGGTGCTTTTGAATTTCAAGGACAAAAATGTAGCGCTGCCTCAAGGGTCTATCTGCCAAAATCTATTGCAACTGAAATTCTGGATTATGTAAAAGCAGATGTGGAATCTTTCAAGATTGGAGCTCCCAACAACATGGAGAACTTTATTACTGCTGTAATCCATGAAGGCTCTTTTGATAAACTTGCAAGCTATATAGACCAAGCCAAAAAAGACAGCGAAGCAGAAATTTACGTAGGTGGTACCTATGATAAATCCAAAGGGTACTTTGTGCACCCAACAGTTATCGTTACAACCGATCCACAGTACAAAACCATGACAACAGAACTTTTTGGGCCCGTTGTTACCGTTTATGTATATGAAGACAAAAAGTGGAGCGAAACCTTAGAACTTGTAGACAACACTTCCGAGTATGGATTAACAGGTGCTGTTTTTTCTTCAGATAGGTACACTATTGAAGAAGCAACAAGAGCACTCGAAAACTGTGCTGGAAATTTCTATATAAACGACAAACCTACAGGCGCGGTAGTTGGCCAACAGCCTTTTGGTGGCGCCAGGGCATCTGGAACCAACGACAAAGCAGGATCATCTCAAAACTTATTGCGTTGGGTATCGCCAAGGCTTATTAAGGAAACTTTTGTTACCCCTGTAGATTACAGATATCCGTTTTTAGGATAATCCCTAGGAACATAATCACCATAAAAACCCTTGAGATTAATTTTTCAAGGGTTTTCTTTTTTAATACTGATTTTATCTGCTATTAGTCTTGACATAATGATGAATGTCTAGGTGATGTCAATCGATCGCCAATGATGAAAATGATGCGCCCATAATCTCCTGACTAATCTCAACGGGCAATAAATCATGATTGATTACAAACTACACAACTTCAATTAGTTTAAAATCAATTATTTATAAGTTTAATGTTAATTTAATGTTACCAAAATGTAATTTTAATGTAAATATTTGTTATATTTGAATATTAAACTTAAAATAAAATCATGATGAAAGAAGATGACAAACGTTGTATTTTAAGCATTAAATACTCTATTTTGGATACCTCAAGCAACAAAAAAGCAAAGGAAACTGAAATAGAACGGGTCTTTATTGCCAAAAACAAAAACATTTTGCTCAGGAAAATAAAGGACTTTGAAGACAAGCTTCAAAAAAAACCGAAACCAAGTTTTTTAAGCCGTAAAGCGCAGTATCTCCATCATTTCTTAAAAAGTTGGAGATATACATACCATTCTATGCTGAAAATTTAACGTCAGCCCGGTTACCGGCTATCTAAAAAAAGATATTCTTTTCGGCTCTTAAACCTATGTTTATGAGCCGATTTTTTATTGAGATCATTATAAAAACATTCCTATTTCTTTCCTGTATATTTTAGAGGGAGGTACACCACTTTCTTGGTTTCAAAAAAGTCTTCATCAAAATAATCGGGAAGGTTAAATATTTTAGCAGTTTGGTATACTGCTAATTCTTCAGACAAATCCCCCCCTTTGAGGTATAAAATACCATTTTTCAACCTGTGGTTGGATTCTTTCTTGGTTTTTCCCTTAACCCATTTCACAAAATCAGGCATATTGGTAACGGCCCTGCTCACAATAAAATCGAACTGCTCTTTTACCTTCTCGGCACGTACTTGTTCGGCGGTAACATTTTGCAGACCCAAACCTGCAACTACTTCGTTAACAACATTAATTTTTTTGCCAATGGCATCGATTAACATAAATTCTACTTCGGGAAATAAAATAGCCAAAGGAATGCCGGGAAAACCGCCGCCAGTTCCTACGTCCAAAATAGCGGCGCCGCTATTAAAAGGCTGCACTTTTGCTATTCCCAAAGAATGCAATACATGGCGCACATACAATTCGTCTATATCTTTCCTGCTAATTACATTAATTTTACTGTTCCAATCTTTGTATAAATTTTCGAGTTCGTTAAATTTATCAAATTGATCGTCAGTAATTGAGGGAAAATATTTTTTAATAATTTGCGCAGTCATCTTTTTAAAAATTTTAACAAAAATAGGCAATAAAACATGCACTTTTAAACTTTTTACAGCGTTAGACACTTTTATTATTTCTATTTTTGTCAACTTACAATTCCTTGTTTTTTAATGATGAAGGATATAAATGTTACAACAATTTATGAAAACGCACAATACAATTAAATTTTCGAGAAAAGACCCTGCCAAGTTTTTTAAAACTTTAAATTCCAGGGTCAATTTATATTTCAAGGAAAAAAACATTAAAAAAACCGGAAACTGGAAACTTTACCTAAAAACGGCTATTATGTTTGCCATTTTCCTTACACCTTATTTTTTAATTTTGACCATCAACATGAACCAATGGATACAATTATTGCTCACCATTGTAATTGGTATTGGAATGGCCGGTGTTGGAATGAATGTCATGCACGATGGCAACCACGGATCGTACTCTTCTAAAAAATGGATCAATAAAATAATGGGGGCAAGCATATACATACTTGCTGGAAACGTATACAACTGGAAGGTACAACACAATGTACTGCACCATACCTATACAAACATTCCCGGCCACGATGAAGATTTGGATGCCGGAAGGATTATCCGCTTCAGCAAACATTCAAAGTGGAGGCGTTTTCATAAATTTCAACATTACTATTCTGTTTTTCTTTATGGGCTGTTAACGCTTAATTGGGCCATTACGACCGATTTTAAACAAATGAGACGCTACATGAAACGAAAGCTGTCTTACGGAAAATTCCCAAACCCCGCCAAAGAATGGAGCGTGCTCATCATTACCAAAATTATCTACATTATGGTATGGATCGCAATCCCGATGTTCTTTATAGAGCTTGCTTGGTGGAAAGTCCTTATCGGCTTTTTTGTAATGCACTATACCGCCGGGCTTATTTTAAGTATTGTATTTCAATTGGCCCATATTGTAGACGAAGCCACCACATTTATCCCCGATGAAACGGGCACCATAAAAAATACATGGGCAATACACCAATTGTTTACTACGACCAATTTTTCTACAAAAAATAAAATTGTAAACTGGTTTACTGGCGGTTTAAACCATCAGGTAGAACATCATATTTTTCCTAATATTAGCCATATACATTACACAAATATTGCAAAAATTGTTAGAGAAACGGCAAAAGAGTTTAATTTACCTTATTACGAGTATAAAACTACAAGAAAAGCCATAATTTCGCACTTTAAACACTTAAAAGCGTTAGGCGAAAAGCCTACATATGTTTATAATTAAACAACAATCTTTTTTATGACACAACAATTATCTGAAAGAGTTTTAAACATGGCAACTTCTGCAACACTTGCCATGGCAGCAAAAGCAAGGGAGTTAAGGGCCGAAGGGAAAGATATAATTGGTTTAAGTTTGGGCGAACCAGATTTTAATACGCCAGACTTTATTAAAGATGCGGCCAAAGAGGCCATTGACCAAAATTACAACAGCTATTCCCCGGTTGATGGTTATGCCGATTTAAAAGAAGCCATCATTAACAAATTCAAGAGGGATAACGGACTTAATTATACACCAAATCAAATTGTAGTTTCTACGGGCGCCAAGCAATCATTGGCCAATGTAGCCTTGGCCGTTATCAATCCGGGCGACGAAGTAATTTTGCCGGCACCGTACTGGGTTAGTTATTCTGATATCGTGAAAATTGCCGAGGGTGTCCCTGTAGAAGTTCAAACTTCTATTGAAAACGACTTTAAAATGACTGCCGAACAACTGGAAGCAGCCATTACCCCAAAGACAAAAATGATATGGTACAGCTCCCCGTGCAATCCAAGTGGTTCTGTTTACAGTAAAGAAGAATTAGAATCGCTTGCCGCTGTACTGAGAAAGCACCCAAATATCATTATTGTTTCAGATGAAATTTACGAACACATAAATTTTGGCAACGGGCATACAAGCATTGCTTCCATTGACGGAATGTACGATAGGACGGTAACCGTAAACGGAGTCTCCAAGGCCTTTGCCATGACAGGATGGAGAATTGGCTACATAGGCGCTCCCGACTGGATTGCCCGGGCATGCAATAAAATGCAAGGTCAAATTACCAGTGGCGCCAACTGTATTGCACAACGGGCAACCATAACCGCGCTGGAAGCCCCGGTGAGCAAAATTAAATACATGATAGACAAATTTCATGAAAGAAGGGATTTAGTGCTTGGTCTTTTAGGTGAAATAGAAGGTTTTCAACTAAATGTACCGGAAGGCGCCTTTTATGTTTTTCCAAACATATCTTATTTCTTCGGAAAAACAATTAAAGGTAAAAAAATAGAGAATGCATCAGATTTTTCATTACTTCTTTTAGAAGAAGCAAATGTAGCTACGGTTACAGGTGAAGCTTTTGGTAACCCCAACTGCATCCGGATTTCTTATGCTGCTTCAGAAACCGAGCTTAAAGAAGCCATCAAAAGAATAAAAGAAGCACTTTCTTGATGCCACTTAAACAAAACAAAATAGTTTTTAAAAATAAAAATGCGAAGCCTTGGCTTCGCATTTTTTTCTTAATTCCCTCAAACTTTCATCATTGCCTTGATGGCAAAGAATTTTAACAAATATCATAAAACCCATAGAAATAGGTAAGGGGAAAAACCCCCTTTTTATGAATTTGGCTGAATTTTTTTCTTGCTATGTTCGTTTCCAAAAGAAAGGCGAAAACAAAATCAACACCGTAAAAAGCTCCAATCTCCCCAAGAGCATTAAAAAAGAGCACCACCATTTCCCAAGTATGGGAAGCGAATCATAATTAGTGAGCGGATGCAATGATCCTAAAGCTGGGCCAATATTTCCCAAAGAAGATGCAGCCCCACCGATGGCCGACTCGAAGTCCAAGCCCAACAACCCCAATACTACCGCACCAATTATAAACAACAGCATATAAATAATAAAGAAGCCAAGGATGTTGTATATAATTTTTTCAGGTACCGTTTTTTTGTTGTAACGCACCGGAATGATGGCATTAGGATGTAGCGTGCGCTTAAATTCCAGCAAGCCGTTTTTTATCATTAATAAATGCCTTACTACTTTTACGCCCCCGGCCGTTGAACCTGCCGACCCACCAACGAACATCAATCCGAAAAAAACAATGGTCAAAAAAGGTGTCCAACTTGTATAATCGGCCGATACAAACCCCGTGGTCGTAACTACGGAAATTACCTGAAACATTGCATGCCTAAAAGAACTTTCGGCAGCTCCCAATACCATGGGATGGTATTCGCTAACAGGGACATTCGCTTTTAAATAAATAACAAGTGCTGCTACAATGCTTACACAAAGTACCAGCAAACCATAAAAACGAAACTCGTAATCTTCAAAAACCTTTTTCACTCTACCTTTAAAAGCAAAATAGCTCAATATAAAATTGGCTCCTGCCACGAACATGAAAAATACAACGATATATTGAATAAGCGGATTATCGTTCCAATAGGCCAAACTTGCATTTTTTGTAGAAAAACCTCCGGTGGAAAGGGTTGCCATTGCATGGTTAATAGCATCAAAAAAATCCATCCCGGCCAATTTCAACAATAATGTTTCTGCAAAAGTATAGCCCACATATATAAACCACAGTCTTTTTGCGGTATCGGTAATTCTGGGGTGAAGCTTATCTGCGCTTGGACCGGGTGCCTCCGCAGCAAAAAGCTGCATCCCGCCAATGCCTAATAAAGGCAATATGGCTATTGCCAAAACAATAATTCCCATGCCCCCTATCCAGTGCGTGGTGCTTCTCCAAAAAAGAATCCCTTCGGGCAGTACTTCAATATCGTTTAAAATAGAGGCTCCCGTTGTGGTGTAGCCACTCATTGTTTCAAAAAAAGCATTGGTAACACTTGGTATGGCTCCGGTAAATAGATAAGGGAACATTCCCGAAAGTGTCATAAATATCCATCCGAAAGAAACAATAATATAGCCATCGCGTTTTTTTATCTCCTTTTTATGATTGTGCGTAACAAACATCAGCAAAACCCCTATTAAAACAGTCGTAATGCCTGCAAAGCTTATTTCCAGTGTTGCCCCGTCCCTGTATATACCGCTTACAATGGAGGCCAACAACATAAACCCACCATTGCAAAGTAAAAGCAAGCCCATAAAATGAAATATTATTTTAGTGTTGAGCCTTTTCATGAAGAAAGTTATAAGAAAAGTTTTTCTACCCTGGAAATAGACCTCGGCAAACAACAAACCACAACCCTGTCTCCTGCTTCAATTTTAAAATCCCCCAATGCAATAATGCCGTTTCCATTTCTTATTACGCCCCCAATAATTGCAGAACGGGGAAAATCCAGGTCTTTTATAATTTTACCAGTTACCGCAGAAGATGGTTTTACTATAAACTCCAGCATTTCTGCATTTAAATTGTTCAATTTGGTCAAGGCTACCACTTCGCCTTTCCTGATGTGCCTAAATATATTGTTTGCGGCCAATAATTTTTTATTGATAAGGGTATCTATTCCAATGGATTGTGATAACTGAAAATAATCCATGTTCTCGACAAGCGCGATTGTCTTTTTAATATTTTTAGATTTTGCCATTAAACAGGACATAATATTAGTCTCAGAATTCCCGGTAACGGCAATAAAAGCATCCATATCGCTAATATTTTCTTCTTCAAGTAAGTCTACATTCCTTCCGTCTCCATTAATTATTAATGCATTGGGCAATTCATCGGCCAGGTCGAAAGCTTTATTTTTGTCTTTTTCAATAAGCTTCACCCTGAATTTACTTTTACAAAGATTTTTTGCTGTTTTAAATCCTACTTTGCTCCCGCCCAGAATCATTACATTCTTAATGTCTTCTTTGGTTTTTCCAGTAAGCTTGTACAATTCGTCCACACCTTTCTTGAGGGTAACAAAATATGCTTGGTCGCCTTCCTTAAAATATGCATCACCTCTTGGGATTAAGGTGTATTGTGTACCAAACCGCTGTATTGCTATGGGCATAAAATGCAGTTTGGGAAAAATATTAGCGGCTTCTTGTACGGTTTTCCCCACAAAAGGGGCCGTCCGCTGCAAGGAAGTCCCTACCATAATGAGGGCCCCTTCTTCAAATTCATAACTATCGTTAAAAGCAGATTGGTCGAGTAATAGCTGGATTTCTTCAGAAGCCAGTTTTTCGGGCGAAATCAACTCATCAATACCAAGTTTGTCAAATTTTATTTCATCTTTATTATGAATGAACTCGGTATTGGATATTCTGGCAATGGTACGTTTACATCCCAATTGCTTTGCAAGTAAACAAAGGGTAATATTTGTAGTTTCAGATGCGGTTACGCCAATAACAAGGTCGGAAGAATCAACCCTGGCTTCCTTTAAAACAGACACAGAAGTTGCATCACCTCTTAGCACTTTAATATCTAAATGGGTATCGGCATAATTCAAGCTCTCTTTTTCATTGTCGATAAGCGTTATGTCTTGTGATTCGTACGACAAAAGCTTTGCCAAATGAAAGCCTACCTCACCAGCACCTGCAATAATTATTTTCATTTATTTTTGTAAACAATTTACCTTACAAATATATATTAATTATTATTAGTTCAATAGATTGTCAGCCATTTATAAAATTAACTCGACAAGATGAATTCTAAATAGTATATTTGTCTAAATTTTACAGATGGAGAAAAAGATTACACCTTATGAAGATTCTCAACTAGGTAAAAAGCAACAGGTTACCCAGATGTTTGATACCATTTCGGGAAAATATGACGGATTGAACAGAGTTATTTCATTTGGCATCGACGTAAAATGGAGGGAAAAAGTGGTGGCCATGATAAATGGCACCAATCCCGAAAGTATTTTGGATATTGCCACCGGGACCGGCGACCTTGCCATTAACATGGCCCTAAAAACCAATGCCCAAAAAATTGTTGGTCTGGATATTTCTGCCGGTATGCTCGAAATAGGAAAACAAAAGGTTGCTGAAAAGAATTTAACCAGCAAAATTGAAATGGTTCTTGGAGACAGCGAAGCCTTGCCCTTTGAAGATAATTCCTTTGATGCAATTACGGTAGCCTTTGGGGTAAGAAATTTTGAAGATCTTGAAAAGGGTCTATCCGAGATATTCCGCGTGCTTAAAAAGGGAGGTGTTTTTGTGGTTTTAGAAACCTCTGTCCCTACAAAACCCCCATATAAACAAGGCTATAACATTTATACAAGAACCCTATTGCCAACCATAGGAAAATTGTTTTCAAAAGACCGATCGGCCTATGCATATTTGTCGAAATCTGCATCTGTTTTTCCTTTTGGTGATGAATTCAACAATATTTTGCGTAAAATTGGGTTTATAAGTGTGGAAGATAAACCGCAAACTTTTGGAGTTGCAACTATCTATAAAGCATTTAAATAACTAATATTGATATTGAATATCTTAACCTAGACCATGAAAAAAGTATTGTTTTTTTTACCGGTTTTACTATGCAATTGCCATACGTTATTCGCTCAGTTTAACGAACACCCCATTCTCAACCTAGAAAATGAAGATAAAAAACGTATAAATTGGGGATATTTTTTAGGGTTCAATCAATACGATTTTAAATTTGACTATAAAGAGTATGATCCAGCTCAAAATAAAACCGATGTCTTGGTTGCCAAAAACATAGGTTTTAATGTAGGGCTCATTGGAGAACTTCGTATTAATGATTATTTTGATTTACGGTTGGAGCCCGGACTATATTATACCCAACGCGATCTTGGGTTTCCCGGGTTTTCAGACGAACGTGATTTTTTAAGAGAAGTTAAATCTACATACATACATGTGCCTCTCTTGTTGAAAGTAAGTACCAAACGTCTTGGGAATTTTAAACCCTATATAGTTGGCGGGGTTTCAACCTCTCTCAATTTAAGTAGTAGCCAAGATAGTGCCGAAGACAACGAAACCGGAACATTCCGTATGAAAAAGACCACCTATTATTATGAGATAGGTTTTGGAATCGATTTTTACCTGTATTATTTTAAATTTTCACCTTCCATTAGAGGTGTATTTGCCCTCACAGATGAATTAATTCCGGACAATGACCCCAATAGTCCTTGGACATCCAACATTGATGGCATGTATTCAAGAGGTGTTTTTATTAATTTTACTTTTGAATAGTTATTAATTGCCGGATAATTAATTAATAAGAAAACGGGACCTTAATTGTTATACTTTTTAAGTTCTTCCCTTATTAACTCCTTAAACTGTTAAATCACCTTCGCTTAAACTCGCTCAGTAAAATTGCCGTTGCCGTAGCTACGTTTAAACTTTCGGTTGCCTGAAGCTTTCCAAAACGGGGAATACTTACCTGTTTGCTTACTAAAGAAAGTATCGAAGGAGAAATACCATTTGCTTCATTGCCCATTACCAGGATTGCATTGTTACCTACTTCGGTTTTATAAATATTCGCCCCCTCCATTGTGGCACAAAAAACAGGTTTTTGTGTCTCTTTTAAATAATGTTCCAGGTCTAAATAAATTATGTTTACCCTTGTTAACGACCCCATTGTGGACTGAATTACCTTTGGGTTATAGCAATCTACAGTATTGGCGCTGCATATCAGGTTTTCTACACCAAACCAATCGCACATCCTAATAATGGTGCCCAGGTTCCCGGGATCCCGCACATCGTCTAATGCAACTACCAAGCCTTCATGATCTGGGCATGGATTGGTTTCCTTTATATAAAAAACGGCCAATGTATTGCTTGGCGTTTTCAAAGCACTAAGCTTCTTCAATTCATCTTTGGTAATCTGCTCCACGGCAAAATCATCATCAAAAAGACCCTTTTCTGTTGCAAAAATTTTGTGCAGCTTAAAATTAGAATTCAAAAATTCATTAATTACCTTTATCCCCTCAGCAATAAAAAGGCCATGCTTAATACGATACTTTTTTTGTTGTAGGCTCGTTATAAGTTTTATTTCGCTTTTGCTAACCATCCAAATAATGTATTTTTGACGTTAAATTTAATTAATTGCCCGCTTGAGAGATTTTTTTGTAAAAATAACAGTATTATTTATTGTAATACTATTTATAAGCTCATGTAATGCCGTAAAAAGGGTAAAAGATGATCAATATTTACTTTCCAAGAACAATATCCTTGTAAATGGCGAAAAAATAAAAGACGAAGAAGTTGCAGGATTGCTTTCGCAAAGACCCAATAATATGGGGCGGTTGGCACTGTACAACCTTGCCAGAGAAAACCCGGATTCTTTTTATGTTGCAAAACTGGACACCGCTTTAAAAGATATCAATCTATTCGAAAGGATTATATCCAAAAAACAACTGGTGCAGGTTGCCGATTATAAAATAAATTTTAACAACTGGTTGATGAAAACCGGTGAGGCCCCCGTAATTATAGATGAGAACAAGACTAAAAAATCGGCAGAAAGGCTAGAGCTCTATTACGACACAAAGGGGTATTTTAATAATATAGTAGAATATGAGGTGGACACAACGGGCCAAAAAGAAAAAAGGGCAGTTGTTAACTATCGCCTTAAAACCGGGCCCGCATATTATATAGACAGTATTTCCACGGCTATCCCATCCAAAGACCTGGATTCTATTTACGAACGATACAAACGTTTTTCCAGGATACGGCCGGGACAACGTTTTGACCTGGACAATTTTCAAGCAGAAAAAGAACGCTTAACCACTATTTTTTCGAATAATGGTATTTATAAATTTCAGCCCAATTCCATTAGTTTCGATATTCAAAGGGATACTACGCTGGGAAAAGATCAAAAAATGCCCGTTCAGGTAGACATCGACAACGTTCCCGAGCGCGACGGGGATTCTTTGGATGAAGTGGCCTATAAAGTGCATCGCATAAAAAATGTAAATATTTTTGCCGACTATTCTTTTAACGATGACATATCTAGCCTGCAATCCATTCAATATGATGGATACAATATCTATTTTAAGGACAAGTTAAAATACAGGCCAAAAGCTTTGACCGATGCCATTGCCATTCTACCGGGGAATGTTTATAAAGATTCCGAGAGGTCACTTACGGCCAGACAGATAAGCAATTTAAAGGTTTTTAAGTACCCAAATATAAATTATGTATATGTAGATAGTACCGACAATCAATTAAACACAAATATTTATTTAGCGCCAAGGCCGCGGTTCTCGCTTAGTTTTAGTTCGGATGTTATACATTCCAATATTCAAGACATTGGTATTTCTCCAAGTATCTCACTAATTAGCCGAAATATTTTTAGGGGCGCAGAAACATTGGACATTGCTTTTAGGGGAACCTTCGGTTCTTCGTCCGATTTTGATGGACAGGACAGCGGTTTTTTTAATATTGCAGAGTTTGGTGCAGATGTCGGGCTTAACTTTCCACGGATATTCTTTCCGTTCAATACCGATAAATACATACCAAAATCCATGGCTCCGGAAACCCGCTTTTCGGTAGGTGCCACGTTGCAAAAAAATATTGGTCTGGACAAGCAGACCTTAAACGGGATCCTGCGTTACAAATGGAACCCCAACACCAAACGCAAAAACTTTCTGGAATTAATTAATGTTCAATATGTTAAAAACCTAAACACAGACCGTTATTACGATGTGTACGACAATAGTTATGAGGACTTAAATGACGTAGGGACCAAATATGCCGGTCAAGCAGACCCTGCTTATTATGACGAAAATGGCAATTTGATTATCCCCGAAGGTACAACCGGCTTTACAAACGATGTACTTGACGGAAACATAAGCACTTCCACAGACGACCGAAACGAAGTATCCCGGGTTGAAGATCAGCGGGAACGACTCACGGCCAATAATTTAATCTTTGCCAGCAACTACACCTACTTTATTAATAACCGCAGGAATTTTAACGACAATAATTTTTTTCAATTTAGAGGTAAAATAGAATTTGCCGGAAACTTGTTATCGGCAATGGCGCCTATTCTAAATTTCGACAAAAACGAAAACGGCGACAACCTTATTTTTGGGGTACAATATTCTCAATATGTAAAAACCGAGCTCGATTATATCAAATATTGGCGGTTATCCAGAAGTAACGTACTTGCGTTCCGGAGTTTTGTAGGAATGGCCATTCCTTATGGAAATGCCGACAACATACCGTTTATACGAAGCTATTTTGCCGGGGGCTCAAACGACAACAGGGCATGGCAACCATACTCATTGGGGCCGGGAAGGACCGACAACATTAACGATTTTAATGAAGCAAACCTAAAATTGGCCTTCAATTTGGAATATCGGTTTAATTTAATCGGGGATTTTAAAGGCGCCTTATTTGCCGATGCGGGTAACATATGGAACTTTCTTGACGACGTAGACGATGAAGCCGCAGTTTTTGAAGGCATTAGTTCATTAAGCGAAATAGCACTGGGGACCGGTTTTGGTATCAGGTACGATTTTAACTTCTTTGTTTTACGCTTCGACATAGGTTTTAAAACTTACGACCCTTCTTATCAAAAAAGTAAAAGATGGTTTACCGACTATAATTTTGGCAATGCTGTATACAATATTGGTATTAATTATCCCTTTTAAGCCATCTAAATTTCTTATTTTTGCAAACGCATTACTAATAAAACAACTAAATATAAATTCGAAACTTAAATTTTATGAGTCATAACATTAAACCAGGTGTAGCCACAGGAGATGAAGTACAAAATATCTTTAACTATGCCAAAGAAAAGGGATTTGCACTTCCGGCTGTTAACGTAATTGGTAGCAGCAGCATTAATGCGGTACTTGAAACTGCTGCAACGTTAAACTCCCCCGTTATTATCCAGTTTTCTAATGGCGGCGCTCAGTTTAATGCAGGAAAAGGTTTATCCAACGAAGGACAACAATCGGCTGTGGCCGGAGCTGTGGCCGGAGCCAAACACGTACACGAATTGGCCGAGAAATATGGTGTTCCGGTAATTTTGCATACAGACCATTGCGCCCAAAAACTATTACCTTGGGTAGACGGTATGCTAGATGCCAGCGAAAAGCATTTTAAAGAAACAGGCAAGCCTTTGTTTAGCTCCCATATGATTGATTTATCTGAAGAGCCTATCGAAGAAAACATCGAAACCTGTAAAAAATATTTGGCCCGAATGCACAAAATGGGAATGACCCTGGAAATTGAACTGGGTATAACCGGAGGTGAAGAAGATGGCGTTGACAATACTGATGTAGACGATTCTAAACTATACACACAGCCAGAAGAGGTTGGCTATGCCTACGAAGAACTTTCCAAAGTATCACCCCGCTTTACCATTGCAGCAGCCTTTGGAAATGTTCATGGAGTGTACAAGCCTGGGAACGTAAAACTTACTCCTAAGATTTTAAAGAATTCTCAAGAATATATATCAGAAAAATACAATGTGCCACATAACAGCATCGATTTTGTATTTCACGGTGGTTCAGGATCTACCGTAGAAGAGATCAGGGAAGCTATTGGTTACGGAGTTATCAAAATGAACATCGATACAGACCTTCAATATGCATATTTAGAAGGAATTAGGGACTATATGGCCAATAAGGTCGATTATCTAGGGGCTCAAATTGGTAACCCCGAAGGACCGGATTCCCCAAATAAAAAACATTACGACCCAAGAGTTTGGGTGCGGGAAGGCGAAAAAACCTTCATCACCAGACTTAAAAAGGCTTTTGAAGATTTAAACAACGTAAATACGTTATAATAAACTGATTGTGCATCCGGAAGTTCTTCTTCCGGATGTTTATTTTAATTATACGAAGAATATGGCTTGGTTCAAAAGAAAAGAAAAAGGTATACAAACCACTACCGAAGAAAAAAAAGACACCCCAAAAGGGTTGTGGTATAAGTCGCCTACCGGAAAAATAGTAGAAGCCGACGAGCTTGCTAAAAATTTTTATGTAAGTCCAGAGGACGATTACCATGTTAGGATTGGTAGTAAAGAGTATTTCTCTATCCTATTTGATGACAACAAGTTTAAAGAACTGGACCCAAACCTCGAATCTAAAGACACTTTGAGCTTTGTTGACACCAAAAAATATTCAGACAGGCTTAAGCAGGCCCAAGAAAAAACAAATTTAAAAGATGCCGTAAGAACTGCCGTAGGTAAATCCAAAGGAAAGGATTTGGTTATAGCATGTATGGATTTTTCTTTTATAGGCGGATCCATGGGAAGTGTTGTTGGAGAAAAAATTGCCCGCGCCATTGATTATTCCATTAAAAAGAAAACTCCTTTCTTAATGATTTCAAAATCAGGGGGAGCCCGTATGATGGAAGCAGCATTATCATTAATGCAGTTAGCAAAAACTTCGGCCAAATTAGCCCAACTTTCAGATTTGGGAATCCCATATATTTCATTATGTACCGATCCAACCACCGGTGGAACAACAGCATCATATGCTATGTTGGGGGACATTAATATTGCCGAGCCAGGTGCTTTAATCGGTTTTGCGGGGCCACGTGTAGTTAAAGAGGCTACTGGAAAAGATTTGCCCGAAGATTTTCAAACTTCAGAGTTTTTATTGGAGCATGGCTTTTTAGATTTTATCACCCACAGAAAAGACCTAAAAAACAATATAAATCAATACATAGACCTTATACAGAACAAACCTATAAGGGTTTAAAAGCTTTATACAACCCATAAAAAAGTCCGTAAAACAATTGCTTTACGGATTTTTTATTTTCTTCACTCTTTGTTCGCTCAAAAAGAGCTGTCTTATTGTTACTATTTCTTCTCCAAGGTTATCTCTACGGTTTCGCCATCGGTCCCCGTAAACATCGCCTTGTCATCACAAGTTCCATCGCCGTAATCAAGTTGGGCCGTTGCATCGTCTTTACTAAAATCAATAACACCGCTCACCAAATGGTCGCAGGACAATTCGGCTCTTAAAGGTGTGCTAATATCACTAGTAAACACAACTCCTTCCCTATTTGTAACAGAGGCATTTCCCGTAATTAAAAAAGCACTATCTCCCCAGGTTCCGTTATCAAAACCTTCTACCCATTCCCTGGTTTTTTCAGAAGAAACCGCCATGGAAGTATCGTCTTCCCATGTCAAAGTAATATCTGTAACAACAGAAGACATTGGGTTTTCTTCCTGAGAGAAAGTATGCTGATACGTTTTCATACCATTCACGGTAACAGAGTCTACCGTAAAGTTTTCAAAAGTAACCTCGGAGGTTCTGGTATGCGAAGTCGAATCGGTTTCCTTAAGATAACTTAGCGTTAACATTCCGCCAAGCATTTTGCCGTCCGGCATTTCGCAACCTTCGCCAAAATCGAACGTTGTAATAAAACTGTCGCTAGTAGCTTCAGTACTTATGGTATAGCAATCGGGCAACCATCCCTTCGACGCTAACGCGTCACTTTTAGCAGATGTATCGCCTAAATCGGCCACGACCATAAAATCAACCACGTTGTCTATATCGCCTGAAACATCTTCAGCCTCCATAGAAGTTTGCACTTCAGCAGGAGTAATTGCTTCCGGAGAAGAACCATCAGGGTTACCATTGGAATCATCATCATTACAAGAAATAATCAATGTAGTAGGCAGTAGGATCATTAATGCATTTCTAAAAAAAGATTTCATAAGGCAAAAATTAAAATTAATACTAAATTTTGGTTTCTATTTCTATTGAAATATTTACACTACAAAAACGAACAGAAACTAAAATTATTGCTATCTTTGCGCCCAATGATAGAGAGCCTATCAAATACATAAGAATCATTTAAATAAATATTGGCATGTATTTAGCTAAAGAAGTAAAGGCAGACATATTTAAAAAATATAGCGGTGACGAAAAAAACACCGGATCTGCAGAAGGACAAATTGCTTTGTTCACCCACAGAATTAACCACTTAACAGGGCACTTGAAAAAGAATCGTAAAGATTTTAACACAGAGCGTTCATTGGTTAGGTTAGTAGGTAAAAGAAGAAGCCTACTTGATTATTTGAAGAAGAAAGATATTGAAAGATATCGTGCAATCGTCAAAGAATTAGGATTAAGAAAGTAAGATATAAGGGGGCGAATTGCCCCCTTTTTTATTTTTCTGGACTTTATATGTATAAATAAACACTTTCTCTTTAATTGAAAAATAGTTTATTACCATACTATAAAAGCTAAAAATCACTACTTTAGCAGTAATAAATTATAACACAACACGTACGCATAAAGCATACAAAAAAGCTTAAATTTAATAGTTTTTCATTGGGTAACAACAACTACAACAACACAACTACTCCGTTGAAAAACACGGAACCCATTGTTTAACAACCTGCTTTGCGCAGGACAATTAAAAAACTATATGATTCCTGAAGTAAAACAAGAAATTATTGATTTAGGGGATGGAAGGACCATTTCTCTAGAAACGGGAAAATTAGCAAAACAAGCAGATGGATCTGTTGTAGTAAAAATGGGAGATGCCATGCTATTAGCTACAGTGGTATCTGCAAGAAGTGCCAATCCCGGTATTGACTTTTTACCATTAACCGTAGACTACAGAGAAAAATTTGCCGCAGCCGGGCGTTTTCCCGGAGGTTTCTTTAAGCGCGAGGCTAGACCGAGCGACAGCGAAGTATTGACCATGCGTTTGGTAGACCGCGTATTAAGACCCCTTTTTCCAAAAGATTACCACGCAGAAACACAGGTAATGATCCAGTTAATGTCTCATGACGAAAATGTAATGCCCGATGCATTGGCAGGCCTTGCAGCATCTACATGCATACAATTGTCGGACATTCCTTTTGAATATCCTATTTCTGAAGTAAGAGTTGCCAGAGTTGATGGAGAGTTCATCATCAACCCGAGCAAACAGCAACTGGAAAAAGCCGATATTGACATGATGGTTGGTGCTTCAGAAGATTCTGTGGCCATGGTAGAAGGTGAAATGCACGAAGTTTCTGAAAAAGAAATGGCCGATGCCATAAAATTTGCCCATGAAGCCATTAAAACACAATGTGAGGCACAAAAAAGGTTAGTAGAAAAAGTAGGTAAAAAAGAAACCCGCGAATACGAGTCTGAACTCGAAGATGAAGCCTTGGCAACCAAAATACAGGAGTTTGCTTACAGCAAATGTTATGCCGTAGCAAAAGAGGATACTTCTAAACAAGAAAGAGGCGAAAAATTTGCCGTTATAAAAGAAGAAATAGAAGCTTGGTATACCGAAGAAGAGCTGGAAGAAGTTGGCGAACTTATTGGTAAATATTTCGGTAAGGCACAAAAAGAAGCCGTTAGAAATCTTATTCTGGAAGAAAACATCCGTTTGGACGGTAGAAAAACAACCGATATCCGCCCAATTTGGTGCGAAGTTAATTATTTACCATCAACCCATGGATCTTCTATTTTTACCAGAGGCGAGACACAAGCCTTGGCAACAGTTACCTTAGGCACTTCCAAACAGGCCAATGTAATCGATCTGCCTACAGAACAATCTGAAGAAAAATTCTATTTACATTATAACTTCCCTCCATTTTCAACCGGAGAAGCACGACCATTAAGAGGAACATCCCGTAGGGAAGTCGGCCATGGAAACCTTGCACAAAGAGCTTTAAAGAACATGATTCCTGCTGATTGCCCCTACACTGTAAGGGTTGTTTCGGAAGTATTAGAATCAAACGGATCTTCCTCTATGGCTACCGTTTGTTCCGGGACAATGGCATTAATGGATGCAGGTGTTCAGCTTAAAAAACCAGTATCGGGTATCGCAATGGGCCTTATTACCGATGGTGAAAAGTATGCTGTATTATCCGATATTTTAGGTGATGAAGATCATTTAGGTGATATGGATTTTAAAGTAACCGGTACGGCAGACGGAATTACAGCATGCCAAATGGATATTAAAATAAAAGGCCTTTCTTATGAAATTCTAGAGAAAGCACTAAACCAGGCCAAAGATGGTAGGTTACATATCTTGGAAAAACTTACAGACACTATTGCAGCTCCAAACCAAAGCGTGAAAGCACATGCCCCTAAAATGGTTACCGTTACCATTCCAGGAGATTTCATTGGCGCGCTTATTGGACCTGGCGGAAAAGTAATTCAAGAACTACAAAAAGCCACCAAAACCGAAATTGTTATCGAAGAGGTGGATGAACAAGGAGTTGTCGAGATTCTTGGTACTGACCAAGCGGGTATCGATGCAGTTTTAGCAAAAATAGAAGCAATTACCTTTAAGCCGGAAAAAGGAGAGACCTATGAAGTAAAAGTCATTAAAGTACTTGATTTTGGTGCTGTAGTAGAATATATCCAAGCTCCAGGCAATGAAGTATTGCTCCATATCTCCGAGCTTGCATGGGACCGTACGGACAATGTAACCGATGTAGTTAATCTAGGCGATGTGTTCGAAGTAAAATACTTTGGCATTGACCCTAAAACAAGAAAGGAAAAAGTTTCCAGAAAGGCACTCATACCAAAACCAGAAGGTTATAAAGAAAGAGTACCCCGCGAAAGGGATGGAAATCGTGATAACAGGTCAAGAGACCATAGAGGCGATAGAAAACCTCGAAGAAACTAAAGCATTTATTTAATTTTTTAAAGTGTGGGAAAGTCCGGTATTTCATCAAGCCGGACTTTTTTTATTCCAAAAAACCAGCAACACCTATTCTCGGGAGTTTTTTATGCCGTCCCCACCTCCAGCGTAGTCTGGCTTTCCTCTATTGTTCCTCGCCCCTGGCGCATCCGCCAGGCAGTGTGTCGCTGCTGCAATCCCTGGCCGTGAAATCCAGTACATTAAACAAAAAAGCATGCAACTACACGCTACATCCTAAAATAAAAAGTATAAAAAAAATCATTCATTTCTATCCAACGGAGTCCTGCCAAAAAATTAATTCGGGAGGGTTATCAAAGCTTTTAATATCTAACCCGCAACACATCTCTTCAGGCAAACATAAAATAATATTTTAAGCATTTTATATAGAGTATTCTTCAGAACCCCTCTAAACCGTTATTTTAGTGCTGTGTAAACTATCGATCACTATTGAGATATCCATGACTTAGATATTCCATGGTTTAGGCTTAAACAAGCCATTCCTATCTTAAGGTCAAAATATCCAAGTAGTGTATAAATTATAAAAAGGAGCACCAAAAAAAAGGCAAAAAAAAGCCCCGATGTCCGTCCGGGCATCGGGGCTCAAAAGAAGGCGGCGACCTACTCTCCCACTTGCGTAGTACCATCGGCGCTGGCGGGCTTAACTGCTCTGTTCG
>NZ_JAQSVC010000019.1 GCF_029603165.1 Galbibacter pacificus | reverse complement strand
CCAAATTCTGGTCGTCGCTGCTGATGTAGCCCGATAAATCGATCGGCGTCGCAGATGGGTTGTTCGTGATCTTCAGCTCGTTGCCGCTCAGTTCCAGATCCTGTATTTCGTTCTGGCCGTCCAGATCCCCGTCGGCGGCTATATGGTCGCTGATCGCCGTGGCGTTGGCGGTGATGTTCGTTGTGTTCGTTGCGATACTGTTTGCATTGGCGGTGATGTCCGTTGCGTTATCTGCTATGCCGTTGGCGTTAGCGGTAACGCGTCCGTCCAGTGCCGTTACTTCCGCCGATTCGTCCAAGGGCGACAGGTCTACTGTCGCTCCCGTCCCGTCTTCTATGCCAAGGCTCAATATATTGTCAGTGCCCAACGTTGCAGATTCCAAATTCTGGTCGTCGCTGCTGATGTAGCCCGATAAATCGATCGGCGTCGCAGATGGGTTGTTCGTGATCTTCAGCTCGTTGCCGCTCAGTTCCAGATCCTGTATTTCGTTCTGGCCGTCCAGATCCCCGTCGGCGGCTATATGGTCGCTGATCGCCGTGGCGTTGGCGGTGATGTTCGTTGTGTTCGTTGCGATACTGTTTGCATTGGCGGTGATGTCCGTTGCGTTATCTGCTATGCCGTTGGCGTTAGCGGTAACGCGTCCGTCCAGTGCCGTTACTTCCGCCGATTCGTCCAAGGGCGACAGGTCTAC
>NZ_JAQSVC010000018.1 GCF_029603165.1 Galbibacter pacificus | reverse complement strand
ACGCGCAGGGAGAAAATGTCAGAACAGCTGGAAGAGCTTTGGCAGTACGCCCAGAGCGTGGCCGATGAAGAGGACAAAGATCCAACACCACCGGACTTCACGAAAATGGACAGGGAGAAAGTGGAAAGGACCGCCCAAAAGATCAATAAAATACTCAAGGGAACCCCCGGGGTCGACAGCAAACAGAGGGCCAAAGCACGGTACATTGAAAAGCACTTTCCCGCCAATATAGAAAAGTACGAAGGGCAGGAAGCGCTACTGGCCGGGCGCAACAGTTACAGCAAGACCGATCCCGAGGCCACCTTCATGCGGATGAAAGAGGACCATATGCAGAACGGGCAGCTCAAGCCCGGTTACAACGTACAGGTCAGTTCCGAGTCACAGTTTATCATCCATTACAGTCTCCACCAGACCACCAATGACATCCACACGCTCAAACCGCACCTGCAGACCTATGAATACCTTTACGGGGCACTCGCCGAAAACCTGACCGCCGATGCCGGCTACGGCAGTGAGGAGAACTATGGGTACCTTGAAAATGTGGGAATCGAGGGCTACGTGAAGTACAACACCTTTGACAAAGAGGAACAGAGCTACAAATCCAAGAAAAAGAAAAATGGAAAGGACGATTTTAACAGAAATAACCTACACTATAATGCGGAAGGTGACTATTACGTATGCCCGATGGGACAGCATATGG
>NZ_JAQSVC010000017.1 GCF_029603165.1 Galbibacter pacificus | reverse complement strand
GCGTCGCAGATGGGTTGTTCGTGATCTTCAGCTCGTTGCCGCTCAGTTCCAGATCCTGTATTTCGTTCTGGCCGTCCAGATCCCCGTCGGCGGCTATATGGTCGCTGATCGCCGTGGCGTTAGTGGTAACTCTTCCGTCCAAATTCGTAATAGAAGTACTATTGCTACCGATATCTGTTGCGTTGGCCGTTACGCGTCCGTCCAGTGCCGTTACTTCCGCCGATTCGTCCAAGGGCGACAGGTCTACCGTCGCTCCCGTCCCGTCTTCTATGCCAAGGCTCAATATATTGTCAGTGTCCAACGTTGCAGATTCCAAATTCTGGTCATCGCTGCTCTCAGAGGCCACCTCATCGATTGCTGACTGGGTATTGGTTGAGGTCAACCCCGATAATGTATTGTCGTAACTTACTTCCGTTGCAGTTTGATCGTCTGTATCTATAGTATGGTTTAAATCTGAAATTTGACTTTCTGTTATTGTCAAATTAGCTTCATTAATATCAATATCCACCTCGTCATTTGCCGTATCATCAATAATAGAAAGCTTATTGGATGCAGCATTCAAACTCTTAAATTCTAGATCAGCAGAATTTTTCCTAGCAAATATGCCTACTCCACCGCCTACATTTGACGCCGTATTTGTCTGTCCAGCTATAGCAGAAAAGCCATCGATTTCAGTTTGTAATTCCTCAATTGCAGATTGCACCTCTGTACTGGAAGTATTCCCTGTTGGTATAAATGTTACCTCGGAGGCCGTTTGGTCGTCCGTGCTCACACCGCTTATGTCAACGGTCTTATCGGTATTCCCGCCTTCTGACAAGGTTATCACGCTTCCATCAAAGCTTAGCCCCGTTACCGTTTCGTTGCTGGTACTCCCGTCAACCTCCGTAAAGGTACTGTTGACCACATAGGGGTCGGCAACAGTGCCGGTGCCCGTTATGCTCATATCTGTGCCCGCGTTTATCTTTGTCTCCG
>NZ_JAQSVC010000016.1 GCF_029603165.1 Galbibacter pacificus | reverse complement strand
CCCATAAACTGGGTTAAGGTGCCAAACACCGGTTCTACGGTACTTTGCCGCTTGGATTTCATGTAACGACCCTGCGGACTGTTGACCCGGGCTATATTACGTTCATATTGAGCTCGGTAATACGTTACCGTAAATTTCTTTTCCCGTGCACTCTTTCCTAAACACTGTGTTCGTATAGGACAATCGATACATACTTTTTTAGATGCCCGGTATTCCTTCTTCTTGGTATTGTTCTTTTTCTCGTAAAAGACTTTTTTAAAAGGAATAACCTTACCCTGTGGACAGACGTAATGATCTTGGGATTCCTTATAGGTAAACCCATCGGGACTCCCTTTGTAAGTGCTGTGTGGAGGAATAAAACTTTTAATTTGACTCTTTTCTAAAAAGGCATAATTCTCTCCACTGCTGTACCCTGTATCTGCTACACAGTTTTCCCAAAGGAGTCCTGAGTTCCACAAGCGTCGTTGTACCCTTTTTACAATGTCAGCTAATTGCTGGTTGTCTTTGCCATCGGCATGGTAGGCTTTTATGTCGGTTATCACATGATTGGAAGTATCGACTGTTAATTGACTTAAGTAATTCAGTTTCCTGGCCTTGCCCGGCTTTACACTGATTCGGGCATCGGGATCGGTAGGGCTGTAATGCGTTTTATTGCTGGTATATCTTGCCCCTTTATTACCTGCGCCAGGACGCTGGTCTTGTTCCTTTGCCCATTTGTTATTCCTATTGGTAATATCCTGTAATTCCTTTTTACTAGCGGACATGGTTTGCTGACCTTTCCCTGCTTTATTCTCTTTAGACTTACGGAACGGTTCTTCCTTGTCACGCTTACTTATTTGGCGAACGCTTCGAAGATATGATTCCAATTCTTCTTCAGGAACTTTAAGTTCCAAACTATCCATCGAGGCATTTGCCTTTACTGGAGCACTATCGATAGCCTGTGTATGGCCACTGACCATTCCTTTAGAGATACACAGTTCAAAGACTTTAGTAAAGACTTCTTCAAAAACCTGTTCAGGGAACAACTGGCGGGTACGGCTGATGGTAGAATGCCAGGGAAGCTCATCATCGATATCATAACCCAAAAAGAACAAGATATCCAAGCGCATACTGCAATGGGGTATCAGCTTACGGTCGCTGGTGATGTTTTCTAAATAACCTACCAGACACAGTTTAAAAAAGACTACCGGGTCGATACTCTTTTGTCCGCTACTACCGTAATATCCTTTGGTAAGCGGGTATAGATAATCCAAGTCCAACGCGTCTTTTAACCGGCGGTAGAAATTGTCTTTGGGTACGCGATCACTTAACTGAAACTGATTGAACAGTTTCTCCTGATATTGCTTTTTGCCTTGCATACTACAATATAGGTATCTAATGAAAGGAAAATATCAACCCTATGTCAATTTTTTGCTAACTTGTGCAACAGGCACA
>NZ_JAQSVC010000015.1 GCF_029603165.1 Galbibacter pacificus | reverse complement strand
TGTGCCTGTTGCACAAGTTAGCAAAAAATTGACATAGGGTTGATATTTTCCTCTCATTAGATGCTTACCTTGTAGTTATGCAAGGCAAAAAACAATATCAGGAGAAGTTATTCAACCAGTTCCAATTAAGTGAACGCGTACCCAAAGACAATTTCTACCGCCGGTTAAAAGAGGTGTTGGACTTGGATTATCTATACCCGCTTACCAAAGGATATTACGGTAGTAGCGGACAAAAGAGCATCGACCCGATAGTCTTTTTTAAACTATGTCTGGTTGGTTATTTAGAAAACATCACCAGCGACCGTCAGCTCATAACGCATTGTAGTATGCGTTTGGACATCCTGTTCTTTTTGGGTTATGATATCGATGAAGGGCTACCGTGGCATTCCACCATCAGCCGTACCCGTCAGTTGTTCCCTGAGGCTGTGTTTGAAGAGGTCTTTACCAAGGTGTTTGAACTATGTGTATCGGTCGGGATGGTCAGTGGCCATACTCAGGCTATCGATAGCGCCCCGGTAAAAGCCAATGCTTCGATGGACAGCCTGGAACTGAAAGTCCCTGAAGCCGATTTAGAAACGCATCTTCGAGAAATTCGTCACATTAGTAAACGTGATAAAGACAAACCACTACGTCAAGCCAAAGGGAATAAAGCAGACAAAGAACAGCAAACCTTATCTGCTAGTGATAAAGAATTACAGGCCATAAAAAGCCGAAACAATAAATGGGCAAAGGATCAGGATCAGCGACCGGGAGCAGGTAATAAAGGAGCTAGATATACCAGTAACAAAACCCATTACAGTCCTACCGACCCCGATGCCCGTATTAGTGTAAAACCAGGCAAGGCCAGGAAATTGAATTACCTATCTCAATTAACAGTAGACACCTCCAATCATGTGATAACCGATATTAAAGCATATCATGCCGATGGTAAAGACAACCAACAACTGCCCGACATCGTAAAAAGGGTACAACGCCGGTTGTGGCACTCAGGACTATTATGGGAGAACTGTGTAGCAGATACGGGTTACAGCAGTGGTGAGAACTATGCCTTTTTAGAAAAGAAGCAGATCAAGAGCTTTATCCCTCCCCATGGTACTTACAAAGGAGGGCCGGCAGGATTTACATATATCAAGGCAGGCAACTATTGGTTATGCCCTCAGGGCAAGAAAGTAACCTACAGAAAACAAAAGTTGGAGAAAGGGACCCTAAAAGATCAGTACTTTACCAAACGAAGCGATTGTAAAGGCTGCCCAATAAAGCAGCAATGCATAGGAAAGAGTTATGAGAAACGCATAAACATTACAGCCTACCGCGAAGAATACGAACGCAATATAGCAAGAGTGAACAGTCCACAGGGACGGTATATGAAAGCCAAACGGCAAAGCACGGTAGAACCCGTGTTTGGCACACTGACCCAATTTATGGGTTTACGAAAAATAAATACCATCGGTATTAAACAGGCCAACAAATGTATGCAGCTCGCTGCCATTGCCTACAACTTGAAAAAGTACCTGAAATTCATTGAAAAACACACAAAAAGTGGGACAGCAAGTATACAGGGTGTCTGTTTTGTGCTAAAAGTACTCCTACGACGAATTTTACTTCTTTATAAGCCTCTCAATTTTAGTTTACAGCTAAACTATACCACAAAATAAAAGCCCTTTTAAGGGCTTATTTGGATCTTGTATTTATACAATTAATAGGTTGTGCAACGGTTACCGTTGTTAG
>NZ_JAQSVC010000014.1 GCF_029603165.1 Galbibacter pacificus | reverse complement strand
CTACAACTTGAAGAAGTACCTGAAATTCATTGAAAAACATACAAAAAGTGGAGCGGCAAGCCTGCAAGGTGTTTGTTTTGTGCTAAAAGTGCTCCTACGACGAATTTCACTTCTTTATAAGTCTATAAATTTTAGCTTGTTACGAAGCTAAAGCGTAAAATAAAAGCCCTTAAAAGGGCTTATTTAGATCTTGTATTTATGTAATTAATAGGTTGTGCAACGTCTACCAATGTTAGCAAACGTTTTTATTTCCATTTAGTTCTTAATTCAGTTCCGATTGGATATTTTTCAGCCGTAAAATCAGGCATATAATATTTACCGAAACTTTTATTATTAGAAACGGAATCAATGTCGAAAAATATCATATCATCTTCAGTTGTCATTGACAGTCGTTTGTTCATTCCGTTATCACTTCCTTTATCCAAGGTTATTTCCCACCAAAAGTATTCTTCGTCATTTGGGTCAGTTATTTTCTTTAAACCTTGTATTCTGGCTTTAATTGGTTCTTTAAGAAAATATTTTCGCCACTTTTCAGGAATCTTATTTATGTCAAATTCTGATTTCACAGAATCTTTACTTCTTTTGGATAAATACATTCCACTCGTTTCAGGTTCAAAACCATTGTTTACGTAGTCTGCAAATCGTATGAAGTCATTTTCTTTATCAATACTCCAGCCAAAATCATAAAATTCTGAAAGAAGGTATTTATTAGTTTCCCAGTTCAGAACTCTAAATTCTGTTTTTATTTTTAAGGAATCAATTCCGTAGTCGATTTGGGTTTTGGTTGGTTTTAATTCCATATCCTCTGGATATTCTATCAATTCGATTTTTTCGGGCATTAAAGTCAAATTTATACTGTCCATTTTATAAGTCCCGAAAACTCTTTTTCGCTCTCCACCACCAAAGCAACTGAATAAGTAATCTTCATTTATAAATCGACCATCACTTAATAAATCAAGTCGCAAACCATTATTAAATCCACTGTAAGAATATCTTAAAGTGTCGATATTCTGACTTACATTCTTTTCGCTATTCGATTTGCTTTTGTCATTCGAACAGCTAAAAATTAGAAATAAGATGAGAATTTTGATGTATTTCACGATTTTATCAAATGTTTGCTAACGTTTCTTGTGTATGGCTCGTTGCGGGAAATCCGCGAGGATTTTCCGCCGTGGCCTAAAGATAGCAAATTGCAATGAATTCCGATTAGGAATTCAGCCGCAATGAGCTATACACTGTGTTGCCATACGTACTTTTATCCGGTTAATAATTGTTTCCATTTATCAGATTCTGCAAACTTTTTCATAATACGGTTTCGCTCCATTAGTAAGTCAGTCATATATTTTTCGAGAAAAACTCTGTCCGCTAATTTGCCTAGAATACCAAATGGAGATTTATAGTCAAAAAAGTCAATCATTAGCGTTCCGCCATTCAAATCTGCAAAGTGATGTTCGTGTTTAAATTCCGCAAACGCTCCGCTAACCATTTCGTCCGCAAAGTAATTCGGTCGGTCAAATTCCGTTATTTTGGAAGTGAGTTTTTGATAAATCCCAAAATGATTTGCTCGCCAAGTCACGCTTTCATTCGGACCGATTAATCCGCTTGTCTTTCCAGCGATTGCAGTTTCGTTTGTGTGTTCAGTCGAAATTTTATGTAAATCAATGCTCCGAGAAAGGTCGAAAACTATTTCTTTTTCAGCTTTAATTTCAGTTCGTAATTCAATTCTTGGCATTTGGTTTGGGTATGGATGGCAACGGTCTCGTATAACCGTCAGTTGCGTTGGTTTTGGCACTAAGTTAGTTAAAAATCACGAACCTTTGGCGTTCGCGAGGATTTTCCGCATAGTCGAATCCGCCGTAATTGCGGTTATACATTGTTGTGGTGTCGTACTTATTTTTCATCTTCAATTAATTCAATTCCCTCTATTTCTTTTGGTGGCGGTGGTGGTGGCGGAATATCAATCTTTTCATTCAGCCATATTTTTAAATCCTTTCTATCTGTTACTTGCTCAAATGAAGTTGTTAGTTTGTTTAATGTATTCGGTAATTTTTCAATTCCGTTTTTGTCGTATGATATATAAATCAATAGATTTTCAGGATTATCACTTAACTTTGGATTTTTACCATTATTTTCCAAATCTCTTTTTAAAATTTGTGGTAAACTGTCTAAAGGATAAAAATTCTCGTCTGCTTTGTTAATGGTGTCATTATGAATTTCAATAACATTCTTTTGTTTAATCAATATGCAAGCTAAACCTTCCCAACAAGGATTTCTCAAATAAACTTTTTTAATTACGCTGTCATTTTTTAAGGTGATTTTAGGAAGGCTATCATTACAAACAATTTGTTCAGTCCGTTCGAGTATTTTTTTCCAATCATTGAATTCCGATAGATTTAACTCAACTGCAATACTGTCATTTTCTTTTCCTAAAAGACCAAAATCTTTTTCAACTATTCGGATAGATTTTTTTTCTGCATTTTGACAATTAAAAAGAATCAAAAACATTAAGATTAAAAACGATATTTTAAATGGACTGTTCATTTCTCGTATGCACCACAACGTTTCTCGTGTATGGCTCGTTGCGGAAAATCAGCTATGATTTTCCGCCGTAACCGAAAGATAGCAAATTGCAATGAATTCCGATTAGGAATTCAGCCGCAATGAGCTATACACGGTGTTGGCAACTGGCTTTATTCCGTTATTGCTTGTTCTTTATATAATTCAACAAATTCCTTTGCGTCTTTCATAGATTCAGGATATTTGGCGTAATTCTGATATCCATACATTTTTCCGCTTTCATCTCTCAATGTTTGTTCCCAAATATGATAATATCTAAATCCATTTTCTACCAAAAATTTTACAACGTTCCATTTTTTTATATCAGTTTGTTTTGGTGGTTTAAACAAATGATATAATTCAGTCATTGGTTTTTTGCATTGAGGACAAATCGAGGTTTGAGCCTTTTCTAAATCGACTGGCCTGTTATAAGCTTTTCGACAATCTAAACATACTTTTTTATATCCCATTTTTTACGATTAAAATTGGATTTTTAAAATCCGCTTGCGATAAATTAAAAGTCCAATAAAAATCAGTCCGCAAAGAATTGCTAAAACGTGAAATGTTTTGATTGCTCGACATAAATTAATTCCTGAAACGAGAGAAATACAATCAGTCAATTCACGTGTTTCATATTTTAAACTGACCATTGAATTGAAAGCCATAAATTCAAATAATGGAATTCCGATTATTAATAAAATCAAAGCTATTGTGTAAATCGTTTTTCTCAATAATTTTGGTTTTTAGCTTGTTGCCAACGGTGTCGGCTATGAGTAGTTGCGTGGTTTAGCACTTAACTTTGCAAGTACACACCAAACTGAAAATCCTCGCGGATTTTCAGAAGTAGGCGAGAACAAGCAATTACTTATAGCCAATGTGCCTGTTGCACAAGTTAGCAAAAAATTGACATAGGGTTGATATTTTCCTCTCATTAGATGCTTACCTTGTAGTTATGCAAGGCAAAAAACAATATCAGGAGAAGTTATTCAACCAGTT
>NZ_JAQSVC010000013.1 GCF_029603165.1 Galbibacter pacificus | reverse complement strand
AAACTGATTGAACAGTTTCTCCTGATATTGCTTTTTGCCTTGCATACTACAATATAGGTATCTAATGAAAGGAAAATATCAACCCTATGTCAATTTTTTGCTAACTTGTGCAACAGGCACATTGGCTATAAGTAATTGCTCGTTCTCGCCTCTTTCTGAAAATCCGCGAGGATTTTCAGTTTGGTGCGTACTTGCAAAGTTAAGTGCTAAACCACGCAACTACTCATAGCCTAGACCGTTAGCCACAAGCTGAAAAAAAACCGAACTACAATGATTGAATGGATAAATGAAAGATTCGGAACAAATTTTACCGAAGAACAATTAATAAATGTCAAAGACTTTTCACTTTTTTGGAACATCTTTGAAAATTTAGTTTGTGGAAATCATTGCAATGTGAATCGCTTAAATGAAAGACTAAATCCAATCGATTTTGAAATTGCTGACTTTCAAGAAAATTTTGAATATTTCAAAGAAAGGTATACCGAAAACGGAACAACAAATGCTCGATTTGAATATCTGAATTTTCGGAATGGAGACAGAAAAGAGTTTGTTGCAAATGTACTTTTAGGAAATGAAAATGCAACTTCTGACATAGTTTTAGCACTAACAATTATAATCTATAGATTTAGAAACAACCTCTTTCACGGATTAAAAAACTTTATGCAGATTCACGAGCAAGAAGAAAATTTTAAAAATGCTAATCAAGTTATAAAGTCAATACTTACACATTTTTAATATTTGAGCAAACTACAAGAAATATTTAGCAATCGAGAAATTTCATTATTAATTTGGCTTGGAGTTTTTATAATTTTCGTACTCACACAAAAGTCAATGAGAAATTCATTGGCAGATGTTATAAAATTACTTTTTGGTAAATATTTCCTTGTAATCTATTTAACTTTAGGAATTTATTTGTTTGGAGTATTTAGTCTACTAAAAGCAATTGGATTTTGGACATTTGCAGACATTAAAGATTCAATCTTTTGGCTTTTTTCAGTTGCATTTGTTTTGGTTTTTAGCCTGAATAAAGCCAAAGACAGTAAATATTTTAAAGAAATTCTTTTCGACACAATAAAAGTGATTGCGATATTAGAATTTGTGATTAATTTTTACAATTTCAGTTTAGTAACAGAACTAATAATTCTTCCAATATTAATCTTTATTGTAATGCTTCAAGCTGTTGCAGGTTTAGATTCAAAGAATGCACAAGTTGCAAATTTACTAACGAATCTAATGGCAATATTTGGTTTCGGACTATTAATTTATTCAATCTATCAAATGGCAAATGGATATTCCGACTTCTTTAAATTAGGAACATTACACTCATTTATTTTACCAATAATACTAACAACATTGTTCTTGCCTTATTTATACTGTTTATCACTTTACAGTATTTACGAATCATACTTTATTAGACTTGATTTTATGACTGTAAAAAAAGAAAAAGTCAAAAAAGTTAAAAAGTATATCAGACGAAGAGCTCACATAAACATAAATCGGCTGAACAGAATAATGGAACGTTTTGACAAAAAAGTATTTTATGACAATACGAACTTGAAAAAATATGTAAAGAAAATAAGCAAACGGAAAAAAGCCAGTGGCTAACAACGTGTATAGCTCATTGCGGCTGAATTCCTAATCGGAATTCATTGCAATTTGCTATCTTTAGGTCACGGCGGAAAATCCTCGCGGATTTCCCGCAACGAGCCATACACGAGAAACGTTAGCCCTCATTAAAAACAAAACAATTTGTCAAAGAAAAAACCAACTGATAAAAAGAAAAATGTCTTTCAAAGAATAAAAAAATTCGGATTTGAAACGAATAAATCTGCATTGGAAAAAATGTCTGACAAAGAGTATATTGACACGTTCATAAAAGGAGTCGAATACGAAAAAATTGAACGTGCTTATAACAAAGCTTGGGAAGCCAAAAACTTTGAAATAGAAAACTATTGGAAAAGGGCTAATTATTTCTGGGCATTTCAAGTGGCATCATTTGCAGGCTATTTCGCAGTTGTAAGTGCAGAGAGCTTAGAAAAAGAACCTCAAATTTCCTATGTAGTAATTTGCATTGGACTTGTAACAGCTTTTGCTTGGAGTTTTATAAACCGTGGAAGTAAAACGTGGCAAAGGCACTGGGAAATTCACGTTGATATGTTGGAGGAACAGGTTACAGGACCTTTGTATAAAACTGTAACTAAAAAAAAGACTTTTTCAGTATCTAAAATTAATGACATCGTAAGCAGGTTTTTTGTGTTGATTTGGAGTGTTCTTGTATTAAAATATTTTATAGAGTATATTAATTTTTATCCGTCCAATATTAAACATTTCGATTACGTAGTTTTTCTTTCAACCATTGGAATGGGGTATTTTATTTGTGCAATGTATTTTGGTCACGGAAGAGGAATGTTCGGAAAAAGAAAAGTACAGTTTTATAAACGTCATTTTGATATTAAATAACCTATACTATGACAGGAATGACAAGAGAAG
Source organism: Galbibacter pacificus (assembly GCF_029603165.1). Lineage (GTDB taxonomy): Bacteria > Bacteroidota > Bacteroidia > Flavobacteriales > Flavobacteriaceae > Galbibacter > Galbibacter pacificus. The sequence continues at coordinate 1,169 of NZ_JAQSVC010000013.1, read as the reverse complement.
AAGGAATTAATCAAGTTTATGGAGGTGGTGGACACGTTGTAATTTTGGGTGCAGGTGCAAGCATAGCCTCTACAATTCGTAATCCTGAAAAGAATGGAAAACAACTTCCTTCTATGGATAACTTTGTTGATGTAGTTGGATTATCTGATTTAATAGATTTAGTACCAAAAGAATTAAGAGCAAAAAACTTTGAGACTTTATATACCAATCTACACAATGACAATCCTAACTCTGAACTTCTTCAAGAAATAGAGAGGAGAATCAAACTCTATTTTGGAGATATGGAGCTTCCAGATGAGCCGACTATTTATGATTACTTGGTTCTTTCTTTGAGAAATAAAGATTTAATAGCAACATTTAATTGGGACCCATTTCTTTACCAAGCTTGGGTAAGGAATAATAAGTTTACAAAAGACTTACCATATCTTTCATTCTTACACGGAAATGTCGCAATAGGCTACAGTAAAGAAGATAATAGATGTGGTCCTGTAGGAATGTATATGCGAGCTGATGGAGGATATTTTGAACCTACCAATCTCTTATATCCAGTTGAACAAAAAAATTATACAGATGACCCATTTATTAATGTTGAATGGGAAAGAGTAAAATATTGGTTGAGTAAAGAAACAGGAACAGTTAGGGCAACTATTTTTGGCTATGGTGCGCCAGCATCTGATTTAGAAGCTGTATCACTGCTAAACAATGCTTGGGGTACGCCTGATGATAGAGAAATGGAGCAATTCGAAATAATCGATATAACACCAGAGAATGAATTGGTGGACAGATGGAAAGGATTTATTCATTCTCACCACTATGATACAACTGATAATTACTTTGATTCGATTTTGGGATTAAACCCAAGAAGAACAAGCGAAAGTTACTTTAGTCATTATATGCCAATGACACCTGATGAAGCATTTAGGAAAAACAATCCTGTGCCAAGAGACTTTAAAACACTCGAGGAACTTTGGGAATGGCATAAACCATTGATAGAAGCTGAAGAACGTAAAGAAGCCGAATTAAAAGCGAAAGAAGAAAATAACGAGGGCTAACAACGGTAACCGTTGCACAACCTATTAATTGTATAAATACAAGATCCAAATAAGCCCTTAAAAGGGCTTTTATTTTGTGGTATAGTTTAGCTGTAAACTAAAATTGAGAGGCTTATA
>NZ_JAQSVC010000012.1 GCF_029603165.1 Galbibacter pacificus | reverse complement strand
ATTACCGAGCTCAATATGAACGTAATATAGCCCGGGTCAACAGTCCGCAGGGTCGTTACATGAAATCCAAGCGGCAAAGTACCGTAGAACCGGTGTTTGGCACCTTAACCCAGTTTATGGGACTTAGAAAAGTAAATACAATAGGCATTAAACAGGCCAATAAATGTATGCAGCTCTCAGCCATAGCCTACAACTTGAAGAAGTACCTGAAATTCATTGAAAAACATACAAAAAGTGGAGCGGCAAGCCTGCAAGGTGTTTGTTTTGTGCTAAAAGTGCTCCTACGACGAATTTCACTTCTTTATAAGCTTCTAAATTTTAGCTTGTTACGAAACTAAAGCGTAAAATAAAAGCCCCTAAAAGGGCTTATTTAGATCTTGTATGTATGTAATTAATAGGTTGTGCAACGTCTACCCTTGTTGTACGCTGGCTTTTTTCATTCCGATATGCTACTTATCAAGTCGTTTTGTAAAAAATCAAATTCCGTTTTTTTCCAAAAATTCAAGTTAATTAGTCCTGTTGTACTGCCCTCAATCCATTTTCCGTTTTCATTAGATTCCACAGCCCACTTTATAGATCGATTTCCCTTTTTTGTCAATTTTAGTCGGCAATCCTTGGAAAGTCCAAATGCAAAACAATTCAGAGCATCGTTCTCATTGTCAAATTCCTCGTGCCAAAAGTCAAACGCAACAGTGAAATTTCCGTTTCCATTGTCAGTCAGCGATACTGGAAATCCGTTATCATTTTTTGGATTCACAGTTATCGATTCCGCATTTAACTCATATTCTGCTTCAGGATATTTTTTCAATCGATTTACTATTTCGTCTATTGTGTTGCTCATTTTTCAGCTTGCGTACAACGTTCAAGGCTAAAAAGCGTTGCTGTCCCGAAGGGCAATTATGATTTTTTAGCCATTGTTGTAAGCCGTTTTTTATTCTTCAAATTTTGCCAATAGTTCGTCTTCACTATCTGGAATATTATAAGCATCAGCCTTAGTCAAGTGACCATCTTGGTCGCTAACTCTCGTCAATACTTTTCCTTTCTTAAATACTAATTGCAAACCATGTTCTTTCTCCCATTTACATTCACAAGTCATATTAATGAATATATCAGGCTCATTGTAAGGTCGTCTTGTTATGAGGATTTGGCTTGGAGAAATGAATTTCCAAATTTCTGATTTATCAATCCCTTTCATTTCATCAGGGATATCCTCTTCACCTACCATTGAGCAGAAGTCTCGAAAGTGGTCATAAATCAGTCCACTAATCTGATTCTTATATTCATCTCCTAATTTGAGAAAGTTATTTAGTGCAGAGTCCGCCTCTTCAATAAAGAATTCATCTTGTTCAGGTTCAAAATCCATGAATACCACATTAAGCTCTGCACCAATCAATGGGATTCTAATTGGTTTGCTGTTCCACCAATCGTTAAATCTAGCGTCTTGTGTTACCTCTCCTAATATTTTCGAACGAACTATTTTCATTTTTTTATCTATGGCTTACAACGGTCTTTTATATGGCTCGTAGCGTTTGAATTAGCGATTATTTTCGGATTTCAGTTTTTCTAACACTTTTTTTCCATCATCATTATTTGGGTTTAAAGAAATTGACTTTTCATAATTCTCTATCGCCAAATGTCTTTCTCCTTTTATCATATATGCTTCGCCCATACTGTCATAAGCATTCCACGATTCAGGGTGATTTTTGATATTTTGTTTAAATATTTCAATCGCAGCATCAATATTATTTGAGCGAAGCTGCTTATAACCCTGACTATTCAGAAAATCTTCACCTCCTTTAATTGTATAACCAAACTCATCAGATAGTTTGTCAAAATGTAGTTGGATTTCTTTGGATGTTAATTTCGCTGCACTATAGTTATCAATGAACCAATCTTTATAGATAAATTTAAGGGCATCAAACATACTTTTATATGTAACCGAAAAATGGTTCTCATCTTCGTATTTTTTAAAATCCCAATCAATAGTTTTTGGTGCAAACATTTTTAGTTGATAAACAATAGAATCAACAGTTTGCGTGTTTTCATTTCCAATTGAGATGAAAAATTTACCTGATAGATTTTGATGATTTTTTAAGAACGGTTTAAAGTTGTCCAGTATTTCGGTATTTCCTCCATAAATCGCTGGACTCATTAGGATTGTGGATTTGAACAAATCTGGGTTCATCTCTTTTGTATATAAGCCAAAAAGTCCGGCCAAAGAATGTGCCGCTAAAATTCTATATGGTGCGGTTCTGAAATTCTTATCCACATGGGGAACAAGCTCATTTTGAATGAACTGGAGGAACTTAGTTCCACCACCGGTATTTGCCATTCTTAAGCTATCAACTTTCCCATTGAACAGTAAAGAGTGTATAGGTGTAAAATCCCTTGTACGATCCACATTGAGAATTGCAACTACAATCATTTCTGGAATCCTATTTCTATCATAGCTGGAAAGGTAATCTACAAGTTCTGAAACATATTTAAAATGACCTTCTCCATCTAGCAAATAGATAACAGGATAAGAATCATTTGTTGAATTGTAGTCAAACGGCAAATGTATCCAAATACTGCGTGGCTCATTCAGTACTTTGGAATTTATGAGAAATGCTTTATCATTATTCACAGGAATAGTTTCTAATTGCGCTTGAACAAATTGGAACGATAGAATAAAAAGAGGAATGAGACAACAAATCTTTTTAGTTAAAGTCATAATTTTAAATTTTCATCGGAATCGTTGTTTTAATTACCGCTAACGGTCTTGTGTCGAGTAGACAAGGGGGATTTCACCCCGAGCCTCTCACAGAACCGTACGTGATAGTCTCCCATCATACGGCTCTTCTTATACAAATCTATACACTTAATTGGAATATCCAACATGCCAGTGATAAAACAGACTAGGAAATTGTTTTCTAACTCTATCTAGCCACTTATAAGCATTTGTTAGATTATTTCTATACCGTTTATAGCGATATCTTGCCCATCTTACGAGTTTTATGCGAAGCACATAAAACACCTTTGACAAACTATAACCTCGGTATTTACCAAAGTAACGTATCCACCCCCTAAGTTTAGGGTTTAGATGATGTGCAATACCTACAATACTTTCACATCGCATTCTTGGGATTTCCATTTTCCTGATCTGTTCAAATATCCGTGACCGTGATTGGATGCTAATAGCACAGTCAAATCCTAAAAACAGTCTCCCAGTTTTCTTTGATTTTGAGCTGCGTGGTTGAAAAGTATATCCCAAAAAGTCAAATTGCACTTTTCCATACTTTTGTTGCCTTCTAAAATCCTTGCAATACACGATTTTCGTTTTACCTGGATGCAATGTCAATCCACAAGATTCCAATCTTTCTTTTATGCTCTGTAGGGTATGCTCTGCCTGATTTTTCGTCTGGCAATGAATGATAATATCATCTGCATAGCGTACAAATTCAATGGCTGGGTTCACTCTCCCTAACCAAACATCCAAGGTGTAATGCAGAAACAGATTGGCTAATAACGGACTTATTACACCGCCTTGAGGTGTGCCTTTTGTTCTTATTATAATTTCACCTTTTTGAGTTTGAAGTGGAGCTTTAAGCCATCTATCGATGTATTTAAGCACCCATTTTTCCTCAACATGTTTCTTTAACGCTTTAAGTAACTTGTCATGATCAATATCATCAAAGAAATTCTTGATATCCAAATCAATCACCCAATCATGCTTCCAGCAGTTTTTGCGTACCTGTTCTAGTGCTTGATGAGCGCTACGTTTTGGTCGATAACCGTAGGATTGCGGATGAAAGATGGTTTCCAGTCTTTCTTCTATTTGATTTCTTATCACCGTTTGGGCTACTCTATCACTAATGGTTGGAATTCCTAATTGGCGAATGGAGCCGTTTTTCTTAGGAATTTCAACTTGTAGGACTGGTGGTGGGTAATAACTGCCCGAGGCTAAACGGTTCCAGACCTTGTACAAGTGTCGATGTCTTTGTTTATCATAATCTGACATACTTAGATTATCTATACCTGCACTTTTTCCTTTTCGCTTTACCTGTAAGTAGGCTTCCCATACCATTTCTTTGGTTATTGGTACTGATTTTGTCTTCTCAAATTGAATCATCCTCTTGCGAGTTGTAAAAATTGATAAAATGTATAAGCCAGTCCCTTCGCTCCAGTTTCATTAAAAAACCTTCTTCACTACTATAGACTGGTCCGCCCCTGATCCAAGCATCGCTATTTGGCCTCTAGTTTGCGCTATTGTGCTTTTCACTTTGCATCTTGAACCAGGTTCCCGAGTTCCGTAAATAAGCCCGAATAAAGGTCATGCCTCCTAAATGACGCCTGCCGCTTAGCCAGTAAACAGGTTCCCGCTAAACTTATCATGTTTGTCATACTTCAAACACTTTTGACAGAAGGTTGCACTTTCTCGGCACTTCTTCAGAGGTTCATTTGCATTCATCTCCTTTATTCTTACCTGACCACACTCGTGGTGTAGCCTTTTCCATAACGCTCAATACCTTAGCTCTTTACCAAAGCACCTTATGGGGGTTTGATGCTCTCCCCTGTAGGACAGCACCGGTGGGTCGGTTCCACCATCTTATAAACAGTTGCGTAACGATTTTCAGCCGTTCGTTACTCTCGGCACACATATGAAAAGTAGCGGATTTTATGCACTAACTTTTCAGATTATAAATGACCTTTAATTTATTCATTTTGTTTCGATTAAGCGATTAAACCGCTATTTTTTATATACGTTGTGCCTGTTGCACAAGTTAGCAAAAAATTGACATAGGGTTGATATTTTCCTCTCATTAGATGCTTACCTTGTAGTTATGCAAGGCAAAAAACAATATCAGGAGAAGTTATTCAACCAGTT
>NZ_JAQSVC010000011.1:2500-5567 GCF_029603165.1 Galbibacter pacificus | reverse complement strand
TTTTTCAAAAAAAAGATCCGGAAAAGTTTGCGGGTAACAAAAAACGCATTACTTTTGCACCCGCTTTGAAAACGAAAACTTTTCAAGGTACAGGGACAGAGAAGAAGAGTTCATTGATATATTGTTGACAGCACGGTCTTTTTCAATGGGGCGATAGCAATATCGTCCGAGTGGAAGGGACCGACCAAGTAAGAAAATTTAAGCAAGATCATTTTGAGTTGAGATTCTTTACGGTTGTTCACAAAGGGCCGAACGGTTTTTAAAAGACAACGATGAAGAGTTTGATCCTGGCTCAGGATGAACGCTAGCGGCAGGCCTAACACATGCAAGTCGAGGGGTAGAAGGGAGCTTGCTCCCTTTGAGACCGGCGCACGGGTGCGTAACGCGTATGCGACCTACCTTTTACTGGGGGATAGCCCGGAGAAATCCGGATTAATACCCCATGGCCCGCGATGTCCGCATGGACGTCACGGTAAAGTTCCGGCGGTAAAAGATGGGCATGCGTCCTATTAGCTTGATGGAGCGGTAACGGCGCCCCATGGCAACGATAGGTAGGGGTCCTGAGAGGGAGACCCCCCACACTGGTACTGAGACACGGACCAGACTCCTACGGGAGGCAGCAGTGAGGAATATTGGACAATGGTCGGAAGACTGATCCAGCCATGCCGCGTGCAGGAAGACTGCCCTATGGGTTGTAAACTGCTTTTGTACGGGAAGAATAAGGCCCACGTGTGGGCCGGTGACGGTACCGTACGAATAAGCACCGGCTAACTCCGTGCCAGCAGCCGCGGTAATACGGAGGGTGCAAGCGTTATCCGGAATCATTGGGTTTAAAGGGTCCGTAGGCGGGCCGGTAAGTCAGGGGTGAAATTCCATAGCTCAACTATGGGACTGCCCTTGATACTGCCGGCCTTGAATTTGCAGGAAGTGGCTGGAATGAGTGGTGTAGCGGTGAAATGCATAGATATTACTCAGAACACCTATTGCGAAGGCAGGTCACTACTGCACGATTGACGCTGATGGACGAAAGCGTGGGGAGCGAACAGGATTAGATACCCTGGTAGTCCACGCCGTAAACGATGGATACTAGCTGTTGGGCCCTTGGGCTCAGTGGCCAAGCGAAAGTGATAAGTATCCCACCTGGGGAGTACGTTCGCAAGAATGAAACTCAAAGGAATTGACGGGGGCCCGCACAAGCGGTGGAGCATGTGGTTTAATTCGATGATACGCGAGGAACCTTACCAGGGCTTAAATGTAGTCCGACGGGAGTGGAAACACTTTTTTCTTCGGACGGGCTACAAGGTGCTGCATGGTTGTCGTCAGCTCGTGCCGTGAGGTGTCAGGTTAAGTCCTATAACGAGCGCAACCCCTGCCGTTAGTTGCCAGCGAGTGAAGTCGGGAACTCTAGCGGGACTGCCGGTGCAAACCGAGAGGAAGGTGGGGATGACGTCAAATCATCACGGCCCTTACGTCCTGGGCCACACACGTGCTACAATGGCCGGTACAGAGAGCAGCCACGCCGCAAGGCGGAGCGAATCTACAAAACCGGTCACAGTTCGGATCGGGGTCTGCAACTCGACCCCGTGAAGCTGGAATCGCTAGTAATCGGATATCAGCCATGATCCGGTGAATACGTTCCCGGGCCTTGTACACACCGCCCGTCAAGCCATGGAAGCTGGGGGTACCTGAAGTCGGTGACCGCAAGGAGCTGCCTAGGGTAAGACCGGTAACTGGGGCTAAGTCGTAACAAGGTAGCCGTACCGGAAGGTGCGGCTGGAACACCTCCTTTCTAGAGAAAAGGCCTTTGACCGATCGTGGGTCTTGACAAGGGGTGGTTTTGCTTAAAGCTGTCAATAAAAAAAAGAAACAGTCTCGTAGCTCAGCTGGTTAGAGCGCTACACTGATAATGTAGAGGTCGGCAGTTCGAGTCTGCCCGAGACTACTAAGGTCGAGGGGGCGGTCGGGGCATGATCGATTGCCGGGCGAGCATATAAGTTCTTAAAAGTTATATACCGGAGTGATATCTTGTAAAAAGATGTTAAAAGGGTCTGTAATGGAAATATTGAAAGGAAATTTTAGAAGTTGGGTTTGTTGCGGGTCCGGTACTCGTAACCCATAACTGATAACCCATGACCGAAGAAATGGGGGATTAGCTCAGCTGGCTAGAGCGCCTGCCTTGCACGCAGGAGGTCATCGGTTCGACTCCGATATTCTCCACTGAGAGCCCCCTCCCGGCCTCCCCCCGAAAGGGGGAGGGAGACACGGGAGGGGGGCTGAAAGTTCATTGACATATTGAGATAAAGAGATACGAGAGAAAAAAAGAATCTTATGTAAAGAGGGCCGTCCCGCCGCACGGGCGGGGCTGCCCGAGGACAGAATAAAAGAGCAAAAAGTACAATAAGCTGTATAAGGGCGCATGGGGGATGCCTGGGCTCCCAGAGGCGATGAAGGACGCGATAAGCTGCGAAAATCCGCGGGTAGTGGCACATACACTTTGATCCGCGGGTATCCGAATGGGGCAACCCACCACGCTGAAGGCGTGGTATCCCGAACTAGTTTCGGGAGGCGAACCTGCCGAACTGAAACATCTAAGTAGGCAGAGGAGAAGAAAACAAGAGTGATTCCGTCAGTAGCGGCGAGCGAACGCGGAACAGCCCAAACCGTGCCTGTTACGGCAGGCGCGGGGTAGTAGGACTGCGATATTCGGTGCGTTATGAATTGGAACTGTTTGGAAAGACAGACCGTAGGGGGTGATAGTCCCGTACAAGAAAAGACCGTTACCGATAGCAGTATCCTGAGTAGTGCGGGGCACGTGAAACCCTGTACGAATCCGGCGGGACCATCCGCCAAGGCTAAATACTCCTGGGAGACCGATAGTGTACCAGTACCGTGAGGGAAAGGTGAAAAGAACCCCGAACAGGGGAGTGAAACAGATCCTGAAACCATGCGCCTACAAGCGGTCGGAGCCCTGAACTTGTTTCAGGGTGACGGCGTGCCTTTTGCATAATGAGCCTACGAGTTACTTTTACCAGCGAGGTTAAGGTGTTCGGCACCGGATCCGTAGCGA
>NZ_JAQSVC010000010.1 GCF_029603165.1 Galbibacter pacificus | reverse complement strand
AGCTGTAACTAATGGGCATTGCAAAACTGTACAACTGCACGTTGAGCGTTCCCTGTAAAAAGTACGTAAACGGCTCGCGCGCACTGTTCTGGTTGGAATTATAGTACACGCTGTTGGCGGCTATGTTGCCGGTTACTTTTAGTGGTTTTTCCTGTCCAAATTGCTCCAGATCGACACTTTGGCCCATAGAAATACCAGCCATAAAAAAAAGCAGTATGCAGAGTAGTCTTTGCTTCAAGATAATCTTTACATTATGGTATTATTGTTTATTCTGTTTAGGGTTGGTTTATCTTTACAGCTTTTATATTGGTTTAGGTATTTGGTTTTTATTGCTTTATTGATGTTTTATCATATTTTCCTTTTTTCTTCTTATTTGGCACGAGCAAGATGCTCGCACTAGCGGGGGGCGGCTCATCTTTTAAACTGTTTTAATTCAATTTCATTTTTCGTTACGTTTTTTGCTCTGCCCCCGCTGCCGCACGATTGCATCGTGTGGTAATTCTCTTTTATCCATAATGCTTAAATTTTGTAAAAGTTTCTACTTATATTTTATTACTAATATTACCCTATGGAACGCGATACAATCGCGCACCAGCGGGGGCTCATATCTTTTAAAATTTTGTTTCCGTTTCATCTTCCCCACCACACGATGCAATCGTGCGGTAGCGGGGCAAATACTTCCATCCCTTTTTCTTTTCTGCAATAGTTTATACTGTCTTCTAAAACAGAAAAATAACATTGTCGTGTAAATACATCTATCCAATACACTGTTGCAAAACTTGTAAAATAAGCAGCCTCTTTGTTATGAAATTTATATTTACGACTCATTCGTTTTTGTTCTGTTATTGCTTATTAATAATATCCTTCTTACTCATAATCGGCACGAGCGTGACGCTCGCGCTAGCGGGGGGCTACCCTAAATTATGTCAATGAACAATTCTTTAAATAATCTTTTTTAAATGTTTTCCTGCTCTAATAATTCGTGTTTAAAATCTTCATAAATTGAAAAAGCGTCTTCCAAAATACCAAACAAGTCTTCCAACGATGTATATATAGGTTTTTTAACATCATATCCTTTCAATATTTTTGTAATCGATTCCCAAGTGCCAAGCGCAAGATTTAATCTTTCTTTATTTTTCCTAACATCTATAACAAACTGTATAAAACCTTTATATGGGATTATATTTAATTGAATGTCATAAATTCTCTTGGCTTCCTTTATCATAAAGAATTTTTCCTTTTTCATGTATTTAATCGGTAGATTTTTGTTTACAAAAAAATTCTCTATTTGAAGATAATGCTCATCACCCATCCTATCTTCCAATTTATCGTGTGTGTCACAAAGAATTTTATATCTTTCTGCAAAATTCATTTTGTTTAGTACATCAACAATATTTTTATTAATTTCCATAGTTTATTCTTTTAAGAAGATAATTTCGATATTATATTCGTTTTTGGCTATTCTCGTATATTTATCAATATCAGGAAATGATTTATTACTATCTGGAATTTCTAAATATTGCTTTCCTTGAATAGTCTTACCATCCAAAGCAGGATATTTATCAGACCTAATAAGTGTACCCGAAGGGTATTTATCTTTTAACTCTTTAAGGTATTTTCTAAAGGTTGATTCTTGAATATCTGCTAAATCAGTAGCTTTTCTTGATATTATTTTACCATCAGTCCCATTGGTGGAAGGAACATATGAATCAACTCTCACGTTTTTACCATTCAATTTTAAGTTAAGCTCATTTATTTCATAATCAAACTTAGCTTTTTCATTAAAAGCATTCCCTCTAGCCAAAGGAGAATCATACAACCAATAATCCCTAGCTTCTTTCCAATCCAACCTTTCTTTAGGCGATTTACCTTCTCTCACTTTTCGTGTTAAATATTTCTGGTAATCATTCTCTAATACATCATCTATAAATTTACCTGTATTGCTTAATTGGCTATTCTTTCCTCCTCGCTTAGCCAGAATCAGCTCTTTATAATATATGTCGTTGCCTTGTTTTTCTATTTGGGCTACTGCCTCTTCTGCTACATTTCTCTGCCGTACATAACTGCTGGTTAATTGCAGTTCGTCTTCGGCAACCTCTCCGTTTATACTTCTTACAACATAGCTAAGGTTGTCAGCATCATCCAATTTGGCCACCACCCCAAAAACATCCCCACCTGCTTTAAAGTATAAAGCACCTGCCCCTGTTATGGCACTGGCAAAGGAATATGCCATAACATTTTCGGCATTGTTTCTGTACCCTGCATATAACATCCCTATTGGGTCGGCAAAATTATCAATTCCAGGAATTAGCCCTGCTACATCTATTAATCCATAAATTACTGGGTCAACTATAGAAAAATTATCAATGTTATAAAAATGCTCTTTAGATAATACCCCATTATTAAAAATGATGTCAAATTTTACACCATAGGCCCATTGTTTTGATGATTTCTCTATAAATTGATTTACCAAATCTGGGTTTGATATGTAAGGTTCCCTAAATAAGCCCACATTTTGGGACACTATTGCTTTTTCTTGTTGCCATATACTATTTTCAATGTTATAACCAATCTCGTTTTCTGCTATTGTACCTTCATTTACTTTTTGTTTAATCTGATTTTGAAAATCAATTACCGAAGTAGAATTGGCCTCTACATCTTCTTTCATCATCCATAAAGAAAGTGTTTTCTCAATGGTTTCTCTTTCTATAGCATATTTAGACCTATAATAACGTACCGCATTAATATATGGTTGTCCCCTTAGGTTTGAAGTAGACTTATATTCTAACTTAACTAGCTCTCCTGTTACAGATTCAAAATAGCGTACCAAATAAACGGGCTTTTCCATTGCTGTAAACGCACCTAACACATAATCGAACAGGTCGGTTGTTTCCTTAAAGCTTTGCGATGAAACTAAAGATGGAGAACTCTGTACAAACCCTGGCTGGATACAACTAATAGTTTTCAGGCTTGCCGTTGGGGATATATCTAAAAAGGGAACGGTTATAAGTACTGTACTACCGCTTCCTTTTAAATCACTTCCTTCCAGTACTTGTTTCGCAAATTCCTCCCGAGCTTGCAAATTCATTTTTGTGGCCACAGGTTGGAACACCACATAAAAGTCGACTCCTGTTTTTTGTTTTAACAGGTACAGTTTATCTTCTATAATTTCTGCTTTCCCGCTTAAATCTCCTTCTGAAACATTTACCAGGTGATAAAAACTGCCTTTACTCCGTGGAGTTTCAATATCAGTTATGGCATTACGCTTCCCATGTGCAGTATTTAATTTTTTGATTGCCTCTTTTACCCCATATTCATCTACTGTACTGTGTTCAGGAAGATAATCACATATAGTTGATTCAAATGGTTTTTTTATTGAGATCTCATTAACAATTGCCTCGCCATTTGGCAGTTCTCCATATACTAATTTGTAGAAATTGGTACTGTATTTAAGCAGCTTGTTTATAGAATTATCGGCATGATATGTTTTATTATCTACTTTTAAAATTTCAGTCAGCGCTTCCTTATCAATTGGATTTTTGCCTTTATTGGTGTAGGACAACAACGACGATACCTTCCATTTAACATCTGCTTTGTTCTTCAATAACGACAACGACTCTACCAATAAAATTTTATAGCTCTTTTCGCTGGATAGTTTATTCTCATAATTGGTTAATAGTGAGTTATCGTGTTGAAACCGGCTTTCTATTTGTTGTTTAATAACCTGAGCGTCATACCCTTCTGCAGAAGCTGTGGGTGTACTATCCAAGAATTTTTGATAATAATCTTTTAAATCTTCCTCGGTGTATTTCCCGCTTGCTAGCGTAATGGGCACTACTATGGGGCTTCCGTCTTCAAGTGCTACATACAGCTCAAGTAAATTTTTTGCGTTAATGGTTGTTAAATAGTCGTTAATAGTTATGGCCTGGGCTTCATCTATAGCAAGTAATCCCGATTTTATCCGTAAACGTTCGTAATTAACATCAATATCGTTAATCAACGCTTTTAGGTCGGACAGGTTTCCGTCCTTCAAGATAATGTACCATGGCTTTTTTGTTCCTTCTATCGAATTTTCTATGGAAGCGTTTCGCGCTGTCAAATAATTGTATTGTGCCTCAATGTTGGCAGGAATATCTATAGCACATAACAATGTACTATATAGAAAAACCAGTATGTATAATAATTTCTTAACCATTGTAACCTGTTATTTTTGAGGTTGCTTTTATTATCTCTTCTTTTATTGTTGGAATGACTTCCAGTTCTGACTTCCCGCCGTCAAGTTCACTTTTTGCCAGTTTAAAAAGGTCGCTTCCATTAGCTTTTGCCATTGCTATAAAACGCTTATAATAATCGCTTTCGGGGTCTTCTATAACCAGTTTACAGATATAATAAATGCTTAACTTCCTCAAGACTTCATCGTATTGTTTTGTCTGCTCGGTCTCATAATCGGTATCAACTATGGCTACATCCAGTACAACGATATCTGAATTGGTTCCCCCACCAGAAACACCTTTTTGCCCACTTAAAACGGTAAAGTTGTCCAACTGTGAAAAATATTCCTTTTCCAGCTCCTTTTCCTTATACTCCCTATAAATCTCTTTTATTGCCTTTCTAACAATGTCACTAAATTGCTTTAAATATTCCTCCCGCTCTTTATTTGCATCATTTAAGTTGTCCTGTGCTTCATTAAAGTTTTCTTTAGCTGTGTTCAGGTTTTCCCCTGCCTCTTTTATAGCTTCTTTGTCTTCCGATTCTTGTGCTTCCTTGAGTTTATCTTCAGCATCTTTTACGGCCAATCCTTTCTCTTCGAAATCATTGGCTGCATCGGTTAAGGAATTTGCTAAATCTTCTGGCAAATCTTCATTCTCAACCCCGTCTACAAAACTCTCGGTTAATTTCTTAATTTGCTCCCTTGTTGCCTTGTCAATATCTAAATTCAACAGTTCAGTAACTATATCCGCCAACTCCCCAATAGCCTCGGGAATCTCCCCAATAGCCTCTAGTTCATCACTTACATCGTCCACATTGCTCCAATTAGCATCATATGTGGTATAGAATGTTCCTGCATACAACTGGTAATCGGTATTGATGCGGATGTTATTGAATTCTACGGCTATTTTCGTATCGGCCAGGTAGGGTACTACAATATAACCTGCCCCGCTATAGGTCCCGTTTTGCCCCTCCACTTCTTTTACCGTTACCGGGAAGTCGCCGGCGGTGAACACCTCGTTGGCAGCAAGGCTTGGTAGCGGGGTTTTGTTGCTGATACGTATTTCGGGGGCTATGCCACAATTATAGTAACTGTCTGCCGTTTTTATCGGTGTGGTAAATTCCTGTACCGCCGAGTAGGTATACCTCGGTTCCTGATTGGCAACGGGTAGCATACACTGCCCGCCCACACGGAACTCATAGGTGGTGCCCGGCTCCAGATTATAGATGCGTGCCTGCGGGTTGATGGCGTTGACATCGAACCAAACCGCACCGCGCACTCCTTTCTTTTTGTACTGTACCTTATACGCCTGGTGGTCCAGGTTGGGCTGCCAGGTGATTTCCTCGCTGTCGCTGCTGAGCGATTTTGCCAAAATATACCCGGGGGCGCTGCAATCGGCCGTATAGGTAAAGTAGAATATCTCGCTGTACCCATTGTTCCTGAACACAGAGGTCTCGCTGATACCATCGCTCACCAAGGCGCGTACCCGCCAGGCATAGGTCTTGTTTTCCAAAAGCGGCGTTTCCCCAGGGCCGTATAACAAGGTATTGTTACGGGTGGTGGTCCGGTAGAGGTTCGGGCTCGCCAAGAAAGCGGCCTGTGGGCCTATCTGTGTGTCCCATAGTTCCCGGAGCTCAAACTCGTACTGTACATTGGTGGCGTTCAGGTGCCTTGGCGTCCAGTTGAAAACAATGTTCTGCGGGTTCTTTGCCTCTACCAAATCCCCTTTTCTCGGCAGGTTTAAAAACGGCGGATCGTTGACAATAAGGTATGCATTGGCGCACCCCAGTTGCGGGTTCGATAGCCGCTGCCCGCTCACCCAATCGAACACTTCCAAACAGAAACTGTAATTGCCGTCCGGTAGCGGGCTGTTGTATTGCTGCGGGGTGATGCCCTGTAGGTTCTGGAGCTCGAAATACGGGCGCAGGTCGATATTGGTGAGCCTTAACGGAACGCCCCCATCGGCAAAGACGGGATTGGCACCGATGACAAAATCATTGGAACGGATGTTGAGCCCGTTCCCTTTGATGGTCAGCCGGAACCTGAGCTGTCGGTTGTATTCGTTCACGTCGGTCATGAGCACGTTGGCGATGAGCTTGTCGCTCTGTGCGGTCACGTAATCGGACAGTTTTAAGCTATAGGGCGGGATAAGCTGCGTGTGTACCTGTACGGGGTAGACCTGGGCCAATCCACTTTTTGAAAACAATACGCATAGCAGGACCATTAAAAAGAAATTTCTCTTTTTGATCTTAAAGCTTTGATATTTGAAATTTGTGTTCATAAGTGGATCAGGTTCGTACTGTTAGTTTATGATTATTCCTTAAATTTTTTATTTATATAATCTCAACCAAAATACAATTATATTTATATGCAATCATTAACCATTTATAACATTCTATGTCGACTTACTGCCCTTTTAGAGCCTTTTTATGATACATATCGGCAAACTGTATTTCCAGGTATGTTTGGATATCTTCCCTGCTTTTTCCGTTTTCGAGCATGGTGAATACTTTGGAGATGTGCTTGTCCTTAAATTCCTTAAATGGCGGGTCGGCATTTAAAATATTATCAAAATGGATGGTATGCAGTTGTTCCATCATATAGGTATGGGCCACATATCGTTTTTCCCTCACTTTCAGTTCTGTTATATCCTTTGCGTTTTTGGTTTTGGCACTGTTTACCTTTGCCTGCAGGGCAAAATATTCTTTTTCTACCACATAGTTCATTTCCACTGCTTCTTCATAGAGTTTTTTAAGCCCTTTAAATGCCAGTTCGTTATAGGTGTCCAGAAAGTCTTTATGGTCGTATAAATACTTCAAGTAATCCATGGCAGCTTCCTTGTATCTCTTGTCGCTATCGTCTTCTGTTTGATAAATAATCCCTTCTAAAAATTTCAAATTGGACTTTATACCTTTGATATTTAAAATGGCACTGAATTTTTCTTCTTTTGAAACTGCCGACACCTGCGGGCTTATGCTATCGTGTGCCCCTTCAAAGTAATATTCGCGGTAGGTAAAGTTGAATCTTTTATCTTTTTTCTCCCTTTTAAACTTCGGCGGAAGGTTAAACGAATAATTATAGCCCAGAGTGGCCGTAAATTCGCTCAAACCGCTTGCATTCTCCTGATAATCGTTGTTCCTAAAAAGCTGGATCAAACTCAAATTGATGTTATGCCGCTCCAACAGCCTGTACCCGGCATTGGCCCGTATGTTGATCATTGATGTTTTCCCGGACGTGTTGTCCGTTGTATTGTATGAAGAAGACAGGCCCGTGTTCAATGTGTTCTTCAAAAAGCTTTTATTTACGCTCAATGTGGGGCCAAAGGTCGTGGCATCTTCCCTTCCTATCGTGTTCAACGTGGCGTTAAGGGCCCCGGTAACGTTCAGTTGTTGTTTTGGGAAACCCATGGTGTAGGCCGTATTGAAATTATGAAAAATAGAGGCGTCTCCTATCCTGACCACTCCGTTTTGTTCATTGGCCACATCGTTTACATTGTAATTGAAGTTGATGTTTTGCTGCAGGTTCTCTTTTTGGGATATTACATAGTTTATCCCCAGCATGGCCGTTTGCGAGAGCTGTTTGTAATCAAGGGTATCCAGGTTGTTATCCAACAAACTATCGTCGTTGATATT